>NZ_LR594671.1:2785000-4177500 GCF_901827185.1 Variovorax sp. PBL-E5
GCTGCGCCACACCGACGGCTCGGTGCAGGTGCTCTACAACCGCTGCGCGCACAAGGGCGCGCGGATCGTGCCCGAAGGCAGCGGCAGCGTCGGCAAGTTCATGCGCTGCCTCTACCACGGCTGGGCCTACCACTGCGACGGCACCCTGCTGTCGGTGCCGCTGCGCAGCGGCTACGAGGACACCGCGCTCGACCTCCAGGACCCGCGGTTCTCGGTGCGCAAGGCCGCGCGCGTGGCGAGCTATCGCGGCTTCGTGTTCGCCAGTCTCGCGGCCGACGGCCCGGACCTGGAGACCTTCCTCGGCGGCGTCGCCACCTCGCTGGACAACTTCTGCGACCGCGCGCCCGACGGCGAGGTCGAAGTGGCCGGCGGCGTGCAGCGCGTGATCCAGCGCAACAACTGGAAGATCTTCTTCGAGAACCTGCACGACACCCTGCATGCCGTCGCCACGCACGAATCGTCTTGGCGCGCGGCCAAGGAAGAGTACGAATCCATGCCGCCCGGCACGCCCAAGCCCTTCGAGATCGTGATCGTCGACGGCAACGGCGAGCCGCTGGAGTTCTGGGAGAAGCTCGAACTCAAGGGCTACGACCGCGGCCATGGCTACATGGAAGGCATCTTCACGCCGCCGACCGACCCGGTCAGCCTGGCTTACGTCGCGGCGCTCAAGGACAAGCAGGGCGAGGCGCGTGCCGATCAGATCCTGCGCGTGAACCGCCACAACACCATCGTCTACCCGAGCTGCTCGCCGCACACCTCCTTCCAGCAGATCCGCGTGATCCGCCCGCTGGCGGTGGACCGCACGCTGGTCGAGATCTTCACCTTCCGGCTCAAGGGCGCGCCCGACGCGACCTTCCAGCGCGCGCTCAAGTACACCAACGTGGTCAACTCGCCCTCCTCCAACGTGATGCCGGACGACCTCGAGGCCTACAACCGCGTGCAGGAAGGCCTGGGCTCCGACGGCGGCGACTGGGTCAGCCTGCACCGCGCCGCCGGCCGCGAGCAGCCGATCGAAGGCGGCCGCGCCTCCAACGGCAACAGCGAGATGCCGATGCGCAACATGTTCCAGGCCTGGGCCGGCTATATGCGCGATGCGGGAGAAGCGTCATGAACTTCGCGAGCTGGCAGGAGCAGCAGCAGATCACGCAGTTCCTGCACCACGAGGCGCGCCTGCTCGACGAGCACCGCTGGGCCGAGTGGCAGGACCTGTTCACACCCGACGGGCTCTACTGGGTGCCGCTGGTCAAGGGCCAGACCGACCATGTCAACCATGCCTCGCTGTTCTGCGAGGACCGCATGCAGCGCTCGGTGCGCGCACGCCGGCTCGAACAGGCGCGCGCCTATTCGCAGCAGCCCGCCACGCGCACGGCCCACGTGATCGGCAACATCACGCTTGAATCGCAGGAGGATGCGGCGCTGGTGGTGTATTCGACCTTCCATCTGCTCGAATGGCGCAAGTTCGAGCAGCGCATGTTCGGCGGCACGGTGCTGCACACGCTGCAGCGCGAGGGCGACGACTTTCGCATCCGCATGAAGCGCGTCGACCTCATCAACTGCGATGCGCCGCACGAGGCACTGCAGGTGTTCCTGTGAAAGCCGCGCTGCTGGCCATGCATTACCAGAACGACGTGCTGCATCCCGAGGGCAAGGTGCGGGTCGGCGTCGCGGCCGACGATCCGAAGCGCAGCGAGCTCATCGACGCGGCGCTGCGGCTGATGCAGGGTGCGCGCGAGCACGGCGTGCCCGTGATCTCGGTGCGCATCGCCTTCGCGCCGGACTATTCGGATTGCCTCGCCAACTGCGAGCTGTTCCGCCGCACGGCGCAAGGCGGCGCGGTGCAGGAAGGCCGCTGGGGCTCGGCCTTCTTCGATGCGCTCGCGCCGTTGCCCGGCGAGGCCGTGGTCACGCACAAGCGCGACAACCCATTCTGGGCCACCGATCTCGACGAGGTGGTGCGGCGCACCGGCGCCACGCGGCTCTATGTCGCCGGCATCGCGACCAACTACGTGGTCGAGCACGGCGCGCGCCATGCGAGCGACCTCGGCTACGACGTCGCGGTGGTGGCCGACGCGTGCAGCACCGCCAAGCGGCATCTGCACGAGGCCAGCCTCGAAACCCTTTCGATGCTGGCGAGCATCGTGAACGTCGATGAGGCCCTGAAGCAGATGGCGGCGCACGCATGAGGCTGGACGGCAAGCTCGCCATCGTGACCGGCGCCGCCGCCATGCTCGGCAGTGCGATCGCGCGCACCCTGGTCGAGGCCGGCGCGCAGGTGATCGCCGCTGACATCGACGTCGATCGCGGCCGCGCGCTGCACGCATCGCTCGGGCCGCGCTGCCGCTTCGTCGCTTGCGACATCGCGTCCGATGCGGCGCTGGATGCGCTGATCGCCGAGGCGCTGCACGTCGGCGGCCGCATCGACTTCGTGGTCAACAACGCGGTGCTGTACGGCGACCGCGGCATGCAAGCCACGCGCGCCGAGTGGCTGCGCGCGCTCGATGTCAACCTCGTCTCGGGTGCGATGCTGGTGCAGAAGGCGGCCGATGAATTGGCGCGGCAGGCCGGCGCGGTGGTCAACTTCGGCAGCGTCGGCGGCAAGTTCGGCACGGTCGGCCGCGCGCTCTACCCGGCCGCCAAGGCCGCGATCCTGCAACTGACGCGCAACCAGGCCGCAAGCCTCGCGCCGCGGCGCGTGCGCGTGAACTCGGTGTCGCCCGGCTGGACCTGGTCGGACGCGTTGTCGCGCATGGCGGGCGGCGATCGCGCGCACGCGGACGCCGTCGCCGCGCGTTTTCATCCGCTGGGGCGGGCCGGCGATGCGCAGGACGTGGCGAAGGTCGTGCTGTTCCTGTGCTCCGACGCCGCGCGTTTCGTCACCGGTGCGGACATTCCGGTCGATGGCGGGTTCTCGATGCTGGGGCCGGACCAGGGGCGCTCGGCGGGTGACTGGTTCTCGGATTAGGTGCGGGTCGGCAAGGTGGTCACGGTTTGTGACCACCCCTAGAACAACGACCCGCTCTCGCTGTCCCGCCGCGCTCCCTCGATCGCCAGCATCCTGATCTTCGACGCCGCGCCGCCATGGGCCGAGAAGCCGCCGAACTTGCTGCCGGCCGCCAGCACGCGATGGCAGGGCACGACCGGCGCGAAAGGATTGAGCCCGAGTGCCTGGCCGACCGCGCGCGACAGGCCCTTGTCGCCGAGTTCGAGCGCGATCTCGCCATAGGTGCGGACCTGCCCGGGCGGGATGCGGCGCGCGATCGCGTAGACCTGCCGGTGGAATTCGCTGACGTGCTCGACGTCGAGCACGATCTCCATCAGGTCGCGCGGCTCGCCGTCGAGCAGCGCGCGGATCGCGGCCATCGCCTGCTGCACCTCGGCCGGCGGCGGCAGTTCGGGCAGCAAGGGAAAGCGCCCCTTCATGCGGCGCCGCGTGGCGGCTTCGTCGGCCTCGGGCAGCTGCACGCCGACCAGCCCGCGCGCGCCCCATGCGATGCCGCACGGCCCGATGGCCGTGTCGAACAGCGCGAAGCCGATGCCGTTCACGGCACCCGGTTCGTTGATCAGGCGGGACATGCCGCCGCCGGCTGCGAAGACATCGCCGACACGCTGCGCGCAATGGCATCGGCCAGCTTCGCCGTCACGCGCTGCGCGCCCGCCGCCAGCGCATCGAGGCCGCGATCGACCGGCTCCGACAGCGACAGCTGGCAGGCGCTCGACGGACCCTCGTCCGCACGGCGTACGGTCCAGCTGAAGCCGGCATCGACGCGGCTGTTCTCGACCGCGTCGAACTGGCGCAGCTGCACCGCGATGCGGACCACCGGCCGGCCGCGCGCCAGCCCGGACCTGGTGGCATCGACCGCGCCGAGCCGCCCGGCGATGCCGCTGGCCAGCGCGTCGCGCAGCTCGTTCTCGAACGAGGACGACCAGCGATGTTCCTCGAGGATGTCGACCTGCGGGCTGTCCGCCGCGCCCTTCTGCCGCACCACCATCTGCGGGCGCGCGAAGCGCTCCGGCATCGCCACGGGCGCAAGTTCGATGAAGAGCGGCGCGGCACCGGCCGCGGCGGGTGCGGACCGCAGTGTGTCGTCGGCCAGGCTGTAGTACTGCGGCGGCGGGCTGGCGCAGCCCGCCGCCAGGACCAGCACGGCGATCAGCGCCGCGGCGCGAGAGAGCATGGCTTTCATTTCTGCTTGTCCTCCGGCTTGCCGCGCAGCAGCGATTCGGGATGCCGTTCCAGGTAGTCGGTGAGCACGCGCAGCGAGCCGGCCGCGCGCGTGAGTTCCTGCAGCGTCTGGCGCAGGTCCTGCTGCAGCGGCGCGTCCTCGGCGACCGCCCTGCCCGCCGAGTCCAGCGTCTTCTGGGCCGAGTCGAGCGTCTTGCGCACGTCCTTCATCGCGGCGGTCATCTCAGGCGCGACGTCGTTGTTGAGGCTCTTCGTCAACTGCTCGGCGCTGACCAGCGTGGTGTTGAGCGTGCCCAGCGCACGGCGTAAGTCGGCGCTGATCTGCTCGAAGGGCACCTTGTTGATCTTGGCCGCGATCTCGGCCACTTGCGACTGGATCTCGTCCAGTCCGTTGTTGGGCTCGGTCGGCAGTTCGATCGGGTTCTGCGCGATGTCCACCTTGGCCGGCTTGGCCTTCGGAAAGAAGTCCAGCGCGACGTAGACCTGCCCGGTCAGCAGGTTGCCGGTGCGCAGCTGCGCGCGCAGGCCCTTGCCGACCAGGAACTGCAAGCGTTCCGCCGCCGTGAATTTCAGGTCGGCCGGCATGTTGTGCGCCTGGCGCCGCAAGCGGTCCGGGTAGACCTGCACCAGCACCGGCATCTTGAACTCGCGCTCGTTGCGATCGAACTCGACGCCGATCGACTTGACCTCGCCCAGCACCACGCCGCGGAAGTCGACCGCCGCGCCCGGCGACAGACCGCGCAGCGACTGGTTGAAATACAGCAGCAGGTTCTGCGCGGGCCCGTCGGGCTCCTTCATCGCGGTGGTCTCGTCATCGGCCAGCGCGAAGGCGGTGTTCTCGGGCGCGACCGGCCCCATCTCGTCGTCGGGCGACTGGAAGGCGATGCCGCCCAGCAGGATGCTCACGAGCGACTGGGTGCGCAGCCTGAGGCCGCCCGCGTTCAGCTCGACGTCCACGCCGCTCGCATGCCAGAAGCGCGTGTTGGCGCCGATGAACTTGTCGTAGGGCGCGTTGATGAACACGCGCAGCGTCACGCCGCGGCCGTCGCCGTCGAGCTCGTAGGCCGCGAGCTGGCCGACCTTGACGCGCCGGAAATACACCGGCGAGCCGATGTCGAGCGAGCCGACGTCGCGCGCATGCAGAAGGAACTGCCGGCCCGACGCATCGCGCGTCACGATCGGTGGCACCTCGAGTCCCTGGAACTCGTCGGCGGTCTCGTCGGAGCTGCCGGCGTCGGCACCGATGTAGGCGCCCGACAGCAGCGTGTTGAGGCCGGAGATGCCCGAGGTGTCGAGCCGAGGCCGCACCACCCAGTAGCGCGTGTCCTGCGCCGTGAAGCTCTTCGCCTCCTTCTTGAGCTGCACCTGCACGTGCACCTCGGAACGATCGTCGGCCAGCCGGATCGACTGCACCGTGCCGATCTGCACGTCCTTGTATTTGACCGCCGTCTTGCCGGCTTCGAGGCCTTCGGCGGTCTTGAAACTCAGCTGAATCTCGGGCCCGCGGTCGATCAGGATGCGCGCGATCAGCGACACGCCGACGATGGCTGCCACGATGGGAATCAGCCAGATCAACGAGGGCACCCAGTCGCGCCGCCGCGCGATGACCGGCCCGAGCAGCGGCGGCTCGGCCTGTGTCGTCTTGTCTTCGTCGCTCATGCGGTTCTTTCGGTTTCGTTGATTCCGGCCGCGTTCATGGCATCCTGCGCCACGGGCTCGCTGTCCCAGCTGAGCCGCGGATCGAAGCTCAGCGAGGCCAGCATGGTCAGCACCACCACCGCGCCGAAGGCCGCGATGCCGACGCCCGCCGTGACCTCGGCGAAGCCCTGGATGCGCACCAGCCCCGCCAGCAGCGACACCACGAACACGTCGAGCATCGACCAGCGGCCGATGACCTCGAGGATGCGGTAGAGGGTCGCGCGCTCCTGCTGGCGCCAGTCGCTTCGCTGCTGGGCCATGATGGTCATCAGCGTCAGCGCGCTCAGCTTGAACAGCGGCACCAGGAAGCTCGCGACGAAGACGATGGCGGCCAGCCCGTAAGCGCCCGAGACCCAGAAGTAGATCACGCCGCTCAGGATGGTGTCGTACTGCGCGCCGAACAGGCTGCGGGTGATCATCACCGGCAGCAGGTTGGCCGGCAGGTACATGACGGCGGCCGCGATCAGCAATGCCCAGGTGAACTGGATGCTGTGCGGCTTGCGGATGTGCAGACGCGTGCCGCAGCGCCCGCAGGCTGCGCCTTCGGCGGCGCCCTGCCACACGGTGCCGCAGTGGCGGCAGCTCATCAGCCCGAGCTGCACCGCCGTCGTGACATGCGTGGGGCCATCGCTCATTCGCGCCGCTCCGTCTTCGGCCCGAAGGCCATTTCCCAGAACGTGCGCGGATCGAAGGACAGGATCGCGGTCAGCAGCACCGTGAGGCCCATGAAGGCCCAGAGCGCCGGACCCGGCAGGACCTTGGCCATGCTGCCCAGCTTGACGATTGCCACCAGCACGCCGAGCAGGAAGACCTCGATCATTCCCCACGGACGCAGGGCCTGCAGCCCCTTCACCAGCAGGCCGAAGCCGGCCGGCCGGCGTTCCCGCGCCAGCGGCACCAGCAGGTAGAACAGGATGCACAGCTGCAGCAGCGGAAAGAGGATGGTGGTGGCCAGCACCAGCAGCGCCACCAGCGACATGCCTTCGCTGCCGAGTGCCATCACGGCGCCGAGCAGCGTGGTCTGGCTGCTCAGGCCCTGCAGTTCGATCTCGACGATCGGGAACAGGTTGGCGATGGCGAACAGGATCAGGCTGGCGACCGTGAGCGGCAGCACGCGCGTGCTCTGGTCGCCCGGATGGCGGTCGAGTTCGGTGCCGCAGCGCGCGCAGTGCGAGACCTCGCGCGGACGCAGCGGCGTGCGGCGCCAGACGGCGTCGCAACCCTGGCACACGATGGCCTCTGGAACTTCCTTCATAAACCTCCATGTCGATGGCCGGCGAGCTGCGTGACCGGAAAATCCGGCGGCGTACGCACCCGGGCCGGCAGGCGTCCCGCGTCGATGTCGACCTGGCTATGGTAGAGGGTAGAGCGACAGCCGGCCCGGCACCGGCCATCGTCAGGGACGGAGCACGATGTCGAGCCCGGCCAGCACTTCGGCCACGGCGACGGAACGCATCGAGGCTTGTCCGTTCGGCGCGCCAGGCAGCGTTGTGCGGCGCCGAGGCACCGGCGACCTACTTCTCCGGCATGGCCGATGAATGGTGGCTGGTGATCAGCCATTGGTTGCCATCCCAATGGTAGGTGTACGTGTACCGCGCCTCGACGACAGCGCCGGTCTTGGCGAATTTGAAGGTATACAGGCCGGCATCTACGGCCGTGTTGCAACCTATCTCGATGGTCCTGAAATCAATGCGGCCGAACGGCTTGTTTTCAAGAAAGTGTTCGAAATAGTCCAGCTTCTGCGCCGCATTGAGACGCGGCGTGTTGGAAACGGTGGGAAGCAGAATGGATTTATCCGCGTAATTCGCGACCACCTTGTGTGCGTCGCCAGTCTGCAAAGACTGGTTCCAGCGATCGAACAGCGCGGCAACTTCCGGCTCGCTGGTTGCCTTGCAGACCTCGGTTCGCGCCGATGCGGAACCCGGTGGACTGGAGGCGCATCCCGCAAGCAAAGCGCCCGCAGCCAAAAGCGAACATGCGACAGCTTGCTTCACGGCAGCTCCTTTTTGGTCTGGGAGTCCGACTGTAGATGAACAGGAGGGAACGTGGTGACTCTTCAGTCCCAGTATTTGACGGGAAGCCGATCGCCGTCCGAAGCCTAGAGCGCGACCAGCGGGTTGAAGCCGCCCCAGAACATGCGCTTGCCGTCGAAGGGCAACTTCGTCAGGTCCATCATGTCGGCCAGCCGCGGATCGCTCATCACCTTGGCATTCACCTCGTCGCGCTGCTCGCGTGATTCGTAGAGGATGTAGGTGAACACCACGATCTCGTCGTCCTTCAGCTGCACGCTCTGCGGGAACGAGGTGAGCTTGCCGGAGGGGACATCGTCGGCGATCCATTCGCGGTATTCGAGCGCGCCGTGCTCGCGCCAGACGGTGCCTGCGCGGATCGCCAACTCGCGATAGGCCTCCACCTTGTCTTTCGGGACGGGAATGACGAATCCATCGACGTAGGCCATGCGACGATCTCCTTCGGGCGGGTTGCAGATGCGGATGCCGACGCCTCAATATAGGCAGCGCCTCGTTCGCCTGCAAGCCCGCACGGCGGCGGGGCCGGGTCAGCCGGCGCGCAGTTGCGCGCGCAGGGTCGCGCCGATCTCGGGCCGCTCCAGGAACGGATCGGCCGGGTTCGTCAGCGACACGATGTTCTCCATGCGGCTCTTCACGTTGCCCAGCGCCTTCGGATGGCTGAACACGTAGAACTGGTTTGCGCTGATGGCCTCGAACACCTTGTGCGCGACCTCGGCCGCGGTCACCTTGCCGCTGCTGACGGCCTTGTTGGTCATTGCCTGGCCGATCAGCTGGCTCTTCGTCAGCTCGCCGGCCGCAAGCGCGCCGGGCCGGTTGCGCTCGCTGCTGGTGATGCCGGTCGGCACGAAGTACGGACACAGCAGGCTGGCGCCGACCTGGTCGGTGATCAGCTTCAGGTCCTGGTAGAGCGTCTCGGTCAGGCTCACCACCGCGGCCTTGGCGGCGTTGTAGATGCCCATGTTGGGTGGTGTGAGCAGGCCCGCCATGCTGGCCGTGTTGACGATGTGGCCGCGCCAGGCGGGGTCTTTGGCCGCGGCCTCGAGCATCATCGGCGTGAACAGGCGCACGCCGTGGATCACGCCCCAGAGGTCGACGCCCAGCACCCATTCCCAGTCGGCGACCGTGTTCTCCCAGACCAGACCGCCCGCGCCCACGCCGGCGTTGTTGAAGACGAAATGCGGCGCGCCGAAGCGCTGCTGCACGGCCTGGGCGAGTGCCTCCATCTGCGCGGCGTCCGACACGTCGACCTTGCGCGCCAGCACCTGCGCGCCCGCGGCCTCCATCTCGGCCTGCGCGCGGTCGAGCGCATCCTGCTGCACGTCCACCAGCACCACGTTCATGCCGCGCGCCGCGCCGATGCGCGCGCATTCGAGGCCGAAGCCGGAGCCGGCACCGGTGAGAACGGCCGTGGTGCCCTTGAAATCCTGAATCATTTGCGCGTGTCCTTGGGTCTCGTTGCAGGAGACGCCATTGAAATACGAAAAACTCGCCGACGCAGTCGCAAAGGTGCTCGCGCGACCTTCAGCCTTCGACCTTGCGCAGCGTGAAACCGATGCGCGGGAAGTGCACGTGGACGGTGCCGGCTCGCTCGTCCGTGCGGCGCAGCGTGTAGTGGGTGCGCGTGGCGGCCATCAGCTCGCCCTCGGTCGGCTCGGGGCCGAAGCTCTCGGCCGCAACCGTGACGCGCGCGCCGAGCGGAATGCCGTGCTCGTCCTGGAAGGTGCTGTCGGACAGCAGCGTGTGCGGCGTCGACGCCTTCGCGACGGCGATGGCCTGCGCGGCATCGAAGCTTTCCATCGTGCCGTGGCCGATCGCCGACATGCGGTCCATCCAGTCCTGCACGGCCGGCGTGAGCTGCAGGATGCCGGCCATCGACGGCGTGCGCTTGCGCGTGAACCACAGCGGGTGGTAGCAGGCGAAGTCGGCCACCGTCGGATACGCACCCATGAGGAAGTCGCCATCGTCCAGCATGTCCGACATGCGGCGCAGATAGGACTTGTAGGCCGCCGCGGCATCGGCCGGGCGATGCCGCACCATATTGACGCTCATCGCGCGGCGGTCGTCGGCAAAGGCCTTGGCCGCTTCGGGCGGCGCATTGGCGAACATGTCGGCCGCGCCCTTGGGGCTGAAGCTGTAGCCCATCGCGGCCCAGAACAGGCTGCTGTCGGCCCATTGCGCGATCACGCGCGCGAGGCCCTTGCCCGGTTCGGGATAGAGCGAGGGCACCGGCGCGAGATGCTCGAGCACGTCGCAGATCAGCGCCGTGTCGCAGTAGATGTCGGCGCCGATCTGCAGCACCGGCGTCCGGCGGTAGCCGCCGGTGAGCGCGATCACGTCGGCCTTGGGCATGATCGCCGGGATGATCACCGACTTCCAGGCCAGCTTCTTGTAGCCGAGGATGAGGCGCAGCTTCTCCGAGAAGGGGGAGGTCGCGTAGTGGTGGAGGATCAGGTCTGCCATCGTGTTTCCTTGCGGGGTGTTGCTGCTCAGTGCAGCCGGGCGCGCGTGATGATCGCATCGACATCGGTGCCGGCGCCGAGCGTGCCGAAAGCCTGGCCCCAGTCGCCACCGAGGCGGGAGGCGCAGAACGCGCCGGCGACGGCGGCCGGCGCGGTCTGCACCAGCAGTGCGGCCTGCACCGCGAGCGCGACATCCTGGGCGAGGCGGCGTGCCTCGATCTCGGTGGCCATGGCCTCGACGCGTGCGGGCAGCGCATCGGCCAGCCGGTCGAGTGCCTGGTCGACACCGCGCGCCGGGGCCAGTTCATGCGCCAGCGCAGCGACCGCATCGCCCTTGCGCAGGCCGCGCAGCAGGTCGAGCGCCATGATGTTGCCGGCGCCTTCCCAGATCGAGTTGAGCGGCATCTCGCGGTAGATGCGCGCCATCACGCCTTCGCCGCCCTCTTCCACATAGCCGTTGCCGCCGAGGCATTCCATCGCCTCCTGCGCGAAGTGGCTGCCGCGCTTGCAGATCCAGAACTTGGCGACCGGCGTCAGGAGGCGCGCCATCAGGCGTTCATGCTCGTCGTCCGGGTGATCGAAGGTGCGCGCGAGCCGGATCGCGAGCGCGGTCGCGGCCTCGCTTTCGAGCGCGAGATCCGCCAGCACGTTCTTCATCAAGGGTTGCCCGATCAGCGGCTTGCCGAAGGCCTGGCGCTCGGCGGTGTGGTGCAGCGCGAGGCTCAGGGCCTGCCGCATCAGCCCGCTGGTGCCGAGCGCGCAGTCCAGGCGTGTCATCGTGCCCATCTCGAGGATCTGCGGAATGCCGCGGCCCTCGTCACCGACCAGCCATGCGCTCGCGCCCTGGAACTCGACCTCGGAACTGGCATTGGCCTTGTTGCCGAGCTTGTCCTTCAGGCGCTGGATGCGGATCGCGTTGCGACTGCCGTCGGGCAGCACGCGTGGCATGAAGAAGCACGAGAGCCCGGCGGGCGCCTGCGCGAGCACCAGGAAGGCATCGCACATCGGCGCCGAGAAGAACCACTTGTGGCCGGTGATCTCGTAGCGCTCGCCCCAGGCGTCGCTGCCGGCGCGCACGGCACGCGTCGTGTTGGCGCGCACGTCGGAGCCGCCCTGCTTCTCGGTCATGCCCATGCCCATGGTCACGCCGGGCTTGTCGCGCCAGGGCTTGAGCGCCGGGTCGTACCAGCGGCTCGCGAGCTTCGGTCCCCAGTCGGCATGGATCGCCGCATTGCCGCGCAGCGCGGGCGTGACGGCGTAGCTCATCGAGATCGGGCACAGGATCGAGGGCTCGAGCTCGGTGAAGAGCATGAAGCCGGCGCCGCGCTGGACGTGGGGCGAAGGCATGGCCCCCTCTCCCTCCGGGAGAGGGTTGGGGTGAGGGCTCCCCCACGGCGTCCCATGCAACCCAGCTCCAACAGCTTCCGCCATCAGCGCGTGATAGCTCGGATGAAACTCCACCTCGTCGATGCGCCGCCCGAAGCGGTCGTGCGTATGCAGCACCGGCGTGTTCGTGTTGGCGAGCCGCGCATGCATCTGCATCTCGGCCGTGCCCGCCAGCGCGCCCAGGTGCTCGAGCGGCGCCAATTGCAGTGCCGGCGCGTTGAACTTCAGCGCGTCGCGCAACGGCCGGTTGGTTTCGAACAGGTTGTAGCCGACCAGCGGCGCTGGCTGGTTGAAGACCTCGTGCGTTGCATCGTTCATATACGGCTCCAGCGATTCATTTCCAGAAACACCGCGGAACCGGCTTTGCCGGGCCGCTGGTGTTGCCCCCGGCAGGGGGTTGGCGAAGCGACACGCAGTGCGCGCAGCCTGGGGGCGAGCTCAGATCAATTTGACGAGCTGCTTGCCGAAGTTTCTGCCCTTGAGCAGCCCGAGAAAGGCCTCGGGCGCCGACTCGATACCCTGCGCGACCGACTCGCGCGGCCGCAGCTTGCCGCTGCCCACGAGCTGGCCCAGTTCGGCCAATGCCTCGGGCCACACTTCCATGTGCTCGCTGACGATGAAGCCTTCGATCTTCATGCGGTTGATCAGGATCAGCGCGGGATTCGCGAGCGGCAGCGGCTGCCCGTCGTAGCCCGCGATCATGCCGCACAACGCGACGCGCGCAAAGGCATTGGCACGCAGCAGCACCGCGTCGAAGATGTAGCCGCCGACGTTCTCGAAATAGCCGTCGATGCCCTGTGGGCAGGCTTCCTTGAGTGCCGCGCTCATGCGCTTCACGTCCGGATGCTGCCGGTAGTCGATGCAGGCATCGAAGCCGAGTTCGTCGGTCACGTACTTGCATTTGTCCGGACCGCCCGCGATGCCGACCACGCGGCAGCCGCGCGCCCTGGCCAGCGCGCCGAAGGCACTGCCGACCGCGCCGCTGGCAGCGGTGACGACGACCGTCTCGCCGGCCTTCGGCGCGATGATCTTCACCAGCCCGTACCAGGCCGTCACGCCCGGCATGCCGACCGCGCCCAGGTAGTGCGACAGCGGCACGTGCGTGGTGTCGACCTTCTTGAGCGCGCCGGGCTGCGAGGCATCGACCACGCTGTATTCCTGCCAGCCGCCGAAGCCGACGACCTTGTCGCCCACCGCGTACTTGGGATGCCTGCTCTCGACCACCTCGCCGGCCGTGCCGCCCTGCATCACCTGGCCGAGCGGCTGCGGCTGTGCGTAGCTCTTGGCATCGTTCATGCGGCCGCGCATGTACGGGTCCAGGCTCATGTAGTGGTGGCGCACCAGCACCTGGTTGTCCTTGAGCGCAGGCGTCTGGACGCTCACGAGCCTGAAATTGCCGGCGACGGCTTCGCCCTCCGGCCGGTTGTCGAGCAGCTGCTGGCGATTGGTGGGCATGGTTGTGTCTCCTCGATGGAATCGGGTCAGTCGGTGGATGGCGGACGCATCGCGTTGGCGCTACCCGGACCCGTGGGCAGGCGGCGCTTCACGTACTTGAAGGTGCCGGTCGCATGGGCGCAGGCACGCTCCTGCGCGTCGTAGATCGTGGCCTCGGTGAAGGCCAGCGTGGCGGTGCGGTGCATGAGCCGGCCGCGCGCATGCAGCGGCCCCACGGAAGGCTGCATGAAGGTGGTCTTCATCTCGATCGTGACCACGCCGGTCTCGGGCGTCTGGCTGCGCGCTGCCGCGGCCATGGTGATGTCCAGCAGCGTCATGCAGGCGCCGCCGTGCGTGACGTCGAAGGTGTTGAGGTGCTCGGGCTTCGCGGTGTAGCGGATCTCCGATTCGCCGCCTTCGAACTTCGTGAGCTCGAAGCCCAGGTGGACCGCGAACGGGATCTGGCTGGTGTAGGAACGGACGTTGATGTCGTCCACGTCAGGCGCCCAGCACGACGCTCACGCCGCCGTCGACGGCCAGCCATTGCCCGGTGATGTGCTTGCCGGCGTCGCTCGCGTAGAGCAGCGCGATGCCCTTCAGGTCCTCGTCGTCGCCCAGCCGGCCGAGCGGCGCATGCGAGGCCATCTTCTCCTCGCCCATCGACTTGATCAGCCCAGCCGCCAGCTTGGTCATGAAGAAGCCCGGGCAGATCGCATTGACGTTGATGTTGTACTTGCCCCATTCGGCCGCCAGCGTGTGGGTGAAGCCGATCACCGCGCTCTTGGAAGTGTTGTAGGCCAGGGTCTGCATCTCGGGCGGGTTGCCGTTGAGGCCGGCGATGGACGCGATGTTGATGATGCGCCCAGACTTCTTCGGGATCATGCAGCGCTTGGCGATCTGCTGCGACAGGATGAAATAGCCGCGCACGTTGAGGTTCATCACCTTGTCCCAGGCTTCGACCGGATGGTCCTCGGCCGGCGCACCCCAGCTGGCGCCGGCGTTGTTGACCAGGATGTCGACGCTGCCCATGCGTTCCAGCGTCTCGTCGGCCAGGCGGCGCGTGTCCTCTTCCCTGGAACAGTCGGCCGCGATCCAGCGCGTGTCGATGCCGGCCGCCTGCAGCTCGGCCGCGGCCTCTTCGAGATCGGCGGCCTTGCGCGAGCTCAGCATGATCTTCGCGCCGGCCTCGCCGAGCGCATGGGCCATCTGCAGGCCGAGGCCGCGCGAGCCGCCGGTGATCAGCGCGGTCTTGCCGCCGAGGTCGAACAGTTTCTGGATGCTTCTTGCGGTCATGGTTGTTTCTCTTTCAGGCGGGAACGGACATAGATCAGCACGACGCCGACCGCGGCCAGCGCCACGCCCGGCACGGCCATGGACCAGCCCAGACCCGGGCTCGTGCGGCCGGTCGCGATGCCGAGGATGAGCATGAAGAGGCCACCATAGATCAGCACCCAGATCCATGCCTCCAGCGTGGCGTGTGCGCGGGGCGCGGCCATCAGAAGGCCTCCTCGGGCAGCGCGGCGCAGGTCGGGTCGCGGCGTTCGACCACGTTCAGCCAGGCGCCGATGCGGGGCAGTTCATAGTGGAAGAAATAGTCGGCCGCGCCGAGGCGGCCCACGGTGGCCGGCAACGCCTTGGCGGCATCCCGTTCGAGCGCGCGCTGCGCGACATCGAGCCAGATCCATGCGAGCACCATGTGGCCGAAGGCCTGCATGTACGGCACCGCATTGGCCAGCGCCTCCTGCGGATGGCCGGTCGCCCAGGCCTCGCGGGTCGCAGCGCCGACGCGCTCCAGCGCCTCGCCGAGCGACTTCGAATGCGCCGCCAGCGCGGGCACGCCCGCCGCGCGCCGCATCGTCTCGGCGATGCGCGCGGCCAGCAGCGTGAGGCCGCGGCCCTCCTCCATCAGCACCTTGCGGCCGAGCAGGTCGGCCGCCTGGATGCCGTGCGTGCCTTCGTGGATCATGTTGAGGCGGTTGTCGCGCCAGTACTGCTCCACCGGGAAGTCGCGCGTGTAGCCATAGCCGCCATGGATCTGGATGGCGAGCGAATTGGCTTCCAGGCACCATTCGCTCGGCCAGCTCTTGGCGATCGGCGTCAGCACTTCGAGCAGCAGCCGCGCGTCGTCCGCGGCCTCGGCATCGCCGGTCTTCTGCTCATCGACCAGGCGTGCGCAATAGAGCTCCAGCGCCAGCGCGCCCTCGCAATACGACTTCTGCGCCAGCAGCATGCGGCGCACGTCCGCGTGTTCGATGATGCGCACCTGCGGGCTGGCGGCGTCCTTGCCGGCCGGCCCCTGAGGCCGGCCCTGCGGCCGGCTCTTCGCGTAGTCGAGCGAGGCGTAGTAGCCGGCCATGCCGAGCATGGTGGCCGCGGTGCCGACGCCGATGCGCGCCTCGTTCATCATGTGGAACATGCAGTGCAGGCCCTTGCCGGGCTGCCCCACCAGGTAGCCGACCGCACCCGCCTTGCCGTCCACCGGAAACCGGCCTTCGCCGAAATTGAGCAGCGTGTTGGTGGTGCCGCGCCAGCCGAGCTTGTGGTTGAGGCCGGCCAGGGCGACGTCGTTGCGTTCGCCGGTCAATCGCCCCTCGGTGTCCACCATCTTCTTCGGCACGATGAACAGCGAGATGCCGCGCGTGCCCGGCACCAGCTTGCCGTGCGCGTCGGGAATCTTGGCCAGCACGATGTGAACGATGTTCTCGGTCAGCTCGTGGTCGCCGGCCGAGATCCACATCTTGTGGCCCGTGAGCCGATAGCGCGGGCCGAGCGGATCGTCCTGGAAGCCGTCGCCGTCGGGCACGGCGCGTGTCGCGACGTCGCTCAGGCTGGAGCCGGCCTGCGGCTCCGACAGGCACATGGTGCCCGCCCAGCGGCCGGAGAATTCGTTCTTCGCGAAGACTGCCTGCTGCATCGGCGTGCCGTGCACCATCAGCAGGTTGGCGTTGCCGCTGGTCAGCATGTTGGCGCCGATGCTCACCGAGGCCATCGCGAAGAAGCTGCCTGCGGCGGCCTGCACCGTGTAAGGCAGCTGCATGCCGCCGATCTCGTAATCCTGCGCGGCACTCAGCATGCCGGACTCGGCGAAGGCCTTGTGCGCATCGTGCGTGGCCTGCGGCAGGATCACGCGCTCGCCGTCGAACTGCGGCTCCTGCGTGTCGACGGTGCGGTTGTGCGGCGCGTACTTCTCGCGCGCGATGCGCTCGCAGGTGTCGAGCACCGCATCGAAGGTCTCGCGCGAGTGGTCGGCAAAGCGCGCGCGCGCGTTGAGCGACTCGGCGTGCAGCCAGTCGTAGAGCAGGAAGTCGAGGGTCGGGCGAAGGCTCATGGGTTGCCGTCCAGATCGTGTAGATGACGGCGCCGGACCTCCTCGCGCGTCATCATGAATTCCTCCACCTTGCGGCCAGCCTGGCGCGCGAGCTTCGGATTGGAAGCCCACACGGAAACAAAAAAATCTGTCAGAGCGAGGGACTGTTGCACCCGCGCCTGCGCGGTTTCGCGCGGTATGGACCTGCGTTGGCTGTGCTCAGGCATGAGGATCCTCCCCGCGCTGAATCTTCTCGAGTGCTTCGATGTCGATGCGGTCCTTCGGGCGATTCGCAACGCGCTTCATGGTCAAGAGGTCATCGATGGATGCGATCTTCATGCTTCGATCGAACAATTGGACGTCCACGCTTCGCGCCAGCAGTTGGTCGAATGGAACGTCGGGGCGGACAAGGACATCGACAACGCTGCCACCGACCTGCGGCTCACGCAATGCGAAAGCAAGCATGCCCTTTTCGCGGTGCCACTGCTCGATCTTTGAGCTGTCTGCCAAGGATTCCAGCGGCACCGGAATCACCGGCTCAAGGCCGAACTTCCGGGCAACCGAGATGAAACGGCCGAGGTTGTCGTCATCCATCGCGAGTACGAGATCGAGGTCGAGCGTGGTGCGGACAAAGCCGTGCAGTTGAACTGCAAAACCACCCACGAGAACGAATCGGACCTCGGCATCGCCCAAGGCGCGAAGAATATCGGGGATCGTTTTCATCGCTGGATGGTACCGGTGCGCAGCCTATGACATCGCTTCGGCCGCGATCGAAGGACGCGCAACGGTACCCCTGAAGTCAAAGAACTTCAAAAACGCCGGCAGCACCCATCCCGCCGCCGATGCACATCGTGACCACGACCTTCTTCGCGCCGCGCCGCTTGCCCTCGATCAGCGCGTGGCCCGTCAGCCGCTGCCCGCTCACGCCGTAAGGATGACCGACCGCGATCGCGCCGCCATCGACGTTGAGCAGCTCGCCCGGGATGCCGAGCTTGTCGCGGCAGTAGATCACCTGCACCGCGAAGGCCTCGTTGAGTTCCCACAGATCGATGTCGCTGATCTTGAGGCCGAGGCGCTTGAGCACCTTGGGGATCGCGAACACCGGGCCGATGCCCATTTCGTCGGGCTCGCAGCCCGCGACCGCGAAGCCGAGGAAGCGCCCGAGGGGCTTCAGGCCCCTCTGCTCGGCATACTTCTCCTCGACCACCACGCAGGCGCCGCCGCCGTCGGAGAACTGGCTCGCGTTGCCGGCCGAGATCAGGCCGCCAGGCACGGCCGAGCGAATGCCGCTGATGCCTTCCTTGGTGGTGCCGGCGCGGATGCCTTCGTCGTTCTCGACGGTGACTTCCTTGGTGCGCAGGCCCATCACCGCATCGGCCACGCCGGCCGTCACGGTGATCGGCGCGATCTCTTCCTTGAAGCGGCCGGCCTCGAGCGCGGCAGTGGCCTTCTGCTGGCTGGCGGCGCCGTATTCGTCCATCGCATCGCGGCCGATGTTGTAGCGCTTGGCAACCTGCTCGGCCGTCTGCAGCATGTTCCAGTAGATCTCGGGCTTGTGCTTGACCAGCCAGGGATCGGCCAGCATGTGCTTGTTCATCTCGTTCTGCACGCACGAGATGCTCTCGACGCCGCCGGCCACGTAGACCTCGCCCTCGCCCGCGACGATGCGCTGCGCCGCGGTGGCGATGGTCTGCAGGCCCGAGGAGCAGAAGCGGTTGATGGTCATGCCCGAGGTGGTGATCGGCAGGCCGGCGCGCAGCGCGATCTGGCGCGCGATGTTGGCGCCGGTCGCGCCTTCGGGGTTGGCACAGCCCATGATCACGTCGTCGACGGTCGCGGGATCGATGCCCGCGCGCGCGACCGCATGCTGCACCGCATGGCCGCCGAGCGTGGCGCCGTGCGTCATGTTGAAGGCGCCCTTCCAGCTCTTGGCGAGCGGCGTGCGGGCGGTGGAGACGATGACGGCGCGGGTCATGATGGAGTCCTTTTGGAAAGAAGAATGAATGAGGTTACCGGGGCTGTGCCGTGTTGCGCAGCAGCTGGTGATAGAACTGGATCATCTCGACGTAGTTGGCGATCGAGACGCGCTCGTTGGTGCCATGGAAGCGTCCCAGGTCCTCGGGCCGCGCACGCACCGGCTCGAAGCGGTAGACGCTGTCGGCGATGTCGACGAAATGGCGCGAGTCCGAAGCGGCGATGTACAGGCCCGGCACCACGATTGCATCGGGGAAGGTCTGCTGCACCGTCGTCTGAAGCATTCGGTAGCTGTCGCTCGTCGACGATGCCACCGGCGTCGGCTCCGCGTTGCCCGGATAGGCCTTGATCGTGATCGCCGGGTCATCGACGGTCTTGCGGATGTGTTCCTGCACCGAGGCCAGCGTATCGCCCGGCAGGACGCGGAAATTGACCGCGGCCTCGGCCCGGCCCGGCAGCACGTTGTCCTTGTTGCCGGCGCGCACGATGGTCAGCGCCGTGGTCGTGCGCAGCACCGCGCTGGTACTCGCGGACTTCTCGAGCTCGTGGCGCACCAGCGGGCCGAACAGCCAGAGGTTCGACATGAAGACCCGGTTGGCGCCATGCATCTCGGGTGCCAGCGCGTTGAACATGTCGGCCGCGACGCCGCCGATCGACGCCGGCATCGGGTTCGCTTCGAGCTTCGCGAGTCCCGCGCTGAGGATGCCGATGGCGCTGCGGCTCGGCGGCATCGAGGCGTGGCCAGGTTGCGTGTCGACCGTGAGGAAGAAGGTGCCGTAGCCCTTCTCGGCCATGCCGATCAGCGCGGCCGGCTTGTCCAGGCCTGCAAGCACGCCTTCGGTGACCAGCAGGCCTTCGTCGAGCACCCAGTCGAGCCGCACGCCGCGCGACTTCAGGAGCTGCGCGATCGGCAGCGCGCCGCGCAACCCGTTGACTTCCTCATCGTCGCCGGAGATCAGGTAGACCGTCTGCCGCGGCTGGAAGCCGCTGGCGACCAGCATCTCGATCGCCTCCATCTGCGCCAGCAGGTTGCCCTTGTCGTCCCAGGTGCCGCGACCCCAGACGAAGCCGTCCTTGATCGCGCCGCTGAAGGGATCGGCGGACCAGGCTTTCTCCGTGCCGGGCGCGATCGGCACCACGTCCTGGTGCGCCATCAGCGCGACCGGCCTGGCCGACGGATCGCTGCCGGTCCAGGTGTAGAGCAAGGCGTTGTCGCCGATGACTTCCTTCTTGAGCGTCGCATGCAGCCGGGGAAACTGCTCGGCCAGGTAGGCCTGCAGCTTCCTGAACTCCTGGCCGTTGCGCTCCATGCCGTCGAAGCTCGACACTGTGCGGAACGGGATCGCGCCCGAGAGGCGGCGGGCCGCGGCGTCCGGGTCGACCGCGATCTTCTCGATCGCATCCACGCGCAGCTGCCGCGAGGGCATGCGCCAGGTGTTGACCGCGACCACCGCCGCCAGCGCGAGCAGCGCCAGCAGGACGACGAGCAGGACCCGTTTGATCACTGTCGGCACCGCCGTGTGCTCAGCTGAACTGCTTGCCTTCGGCCACCAGCGTCTGGATCAGCGGTGCCGGCTGCCAGAAGCTCGCGTCGTCGCGCGGGTTCTTCGCGAAGCGCTTCATCGCCTCGGCCACGTTGTAGAGGCCGACCTGGTTGGCATAGTGCATCGGGCCGCCGCGCCAGAGCGGAAAGCCGTAGCCCGTGAGGTAGACCATGTCGATGTCGCCGGACTTGCTGGCGATGCCGTCCTCGAGGATGTGGGCGCCTTCGTTGACCAGCGAATAGACCAGGCGCTGCACGATTTCCTCGTCGGAGATCTTGCGCGGCGTGATGCCCTCGTCCTTGCGGTGCTTCTCGATCAGCTCGGCCACCACCGGGCTCGGGATCGCGTCGCGCTTGCCGGGCAGGTAGTCGTACCACCCTGCCCCGGTCTTCTGGCCGAAGCGGCCCAGTTCGCAGAGCTTGTCGGCGGTCTTGCTGTACTTCATGTCGGCGCGCTCGGTCGCGCGGCGCTTGCGGATCGCCCAGCCGATGTCGTTGCCCGCGAGGTCGCCCATGCGGAACGGACCCATCGCGAAGCCGAACTTCTCGACGGCGCGGTCGACCTGCTGCGGCGTCGCGCCTTCGTCGAGCAGGAAGCCGGCCTGGCGCGAGTACTGCTCGATCATGCGGTTGCCGATGAAGCCGTCGCAGACGCCGGAAACCACGGCCGTCTTCTTGATCTTCTTGGCCACTGCCATCACGGTGGCCAGCACGTCCTTGCCGGTCTGCTTGCCGCGCACCACTTCGAGCAGCTTCATCACGTTGGCCGGGCTGAAGAAATGCATGCCGACCACGTCCTGAGGGCGCTTCGTGAAGGCCGCGATCTTGTCGACGTCGAGCGTCGAGGTGTTGGACGCCAGAATGGCGCCGGGCTTGGCGATGCGGTCGAGTTCCTTGAACACTTTCTCCTTGACGCCGAGCTCCTCGAACACGGCCTCGATGATCAGGTCGGCGTCCTTCAGTTCGTCGTAGCTCAGCGTGGTGCTCAGGAGCGCCATGCGCTCGTCGTACTTGGCCTGCTTGAGCTTGCCCTTCTTGACCTGGGCCTCGTAGTTCTTCTTGATGGTGGCGACGCCGCGGTCGAGCGCTTCCTGCTTCATCTCGAGGATCTTCACCGGGATGCCGGCGTTCAGGAAGTTCATCGAGATGCCGCCGCCCATGGTGCCGGCGCCGATCACGCCGACCGACTGGATCGTGCGCTTGGGCGTGTCCTCGGGCACGTCGGGGATGCGGGATGCGGCGCGCTCGGCCACGAACAGGTGGCGCAGCGCGATCGACTCGGGCGTGAACATCAGCGCCATGAAGGTCTTGCGCTCTTCGACCATGCCGTCCTCGAACTTCATCTTCGTCGCCGCCTCGACCGCGTCCACGCACTTGAGCGGCGCCGGGTAGTTCTTCGACATGCCCGCGACCATGTTGCGCGCAAACTGGAAGTAGGCATCGCCCTGCGGATGCTTGCACGGCAGGTTGCGCACCAGCGGCAGCGCGTCGCCGGTCTTGCCCATGACGGACTTGGCGAACGCGAGCGCGTCGTCGAACAGGGATTCGGGCGAGGTGGCCAGCTTGTCGAACAGTTTCTGGCCCGGCAGCGAGGCCAGCAGTTCGCTTTTGACGGCTTCGCCGCTGACGATCATGTTGAGCGCGGTTTCCACGCCCAGGAGGCGCGGCAGGCGCTGGGTGCCGCCGGCGCCGGGCAGAAGGCCCAGCTTGACCTCGGGCAGCGCGACGCTGGTGCCGGGCGCGGCCACGCGGTAGTGGCAGCCCATGGCGAGTTCGAGCCCGCCGCCCATGCAGACCGAGTGGATCGCGGCGACGATCGGCTTGTCCGAGGCTTCGAGCGCGCGGATCACGCTCAGCAGGTTGGGCTCCTGGATCGCCTTGGGCGTGCCGAATTCCTTGATGTCGGCGCCGCCCGAGAAGGCCTTGCCGGCGCCGGTGACGACGATGGCCTTGACGGCCGGATCGGCCGCGGCCTTGGACAGTCCGTCGGTGATGCCGACGCGCGTCGCGTAACCGAGACCGTTGACCGGGGGATTGGTCAGGGTGATCACGGCGACATCGCCGATCACTTTGTATTCAGCCGTCATGCTGCGTTCCTTTGGGATGGGAGGGGATCGGAAAAATCCAGCTTCGCGCCAAAAAGCACGAGTGTTCTTTTTTATTGAATTCTAGGCGTTTCGCATGACCCCGCAACGACCTCGCAGTCGCTGCCGAGACAAACGGCCCGAAGCGTTCAGACTTCGAGCCACTCCTTGCGGGTGGCCGCATCGGCGCGCAGGCTGTCCGGCGTGCCGTCGAACACGATGCTCCCATGGCCCATCACCAGGGCGCGGTCGGAGATCTGCATCGCGATCGTCAGCTTCTGCTCGATCAGCAGCACCGAGATACCCTTGTCCTTGAGCGTGCGCAGATACTCGCCGACCAGTTCGACGATCTTGGGCGCGAGGCCTTCGGTCGGCTCGTCGATGATGATCAGGTCGGGGTCGCCCATCAGCGTGCGGCACAAGGTCAGCATCTGCTGCTCGCCGCCGGAGAGCACACCGGCCTCGGTGTGCTGGCGTTCCTTCAGGCGTGGGAACATGCCGTACATGTCCTCGAACTGCCAGCGGCTGCCGGTGCCCTTGCCCTTCTGTCCCAAGAGCAGGTTCTGGTGCACGGTGAGCTTGGGGAAAATGTCGCGGTTCTCGGGCACATAGCCGATGCCCAGGTGCGCGATCTCGTAGGCCTTGCGGCGCAGGATGTCCTGCTCCTTCCAGCGCAGCGTGCCTTCGGCATGCACCAGGCCCATGATGGCCTTGGCGGTGGTCGAGCGGCCGGAGCCGTTGCGGCCCAGCAGCGCGACGATCTCGCCCGGACCGACGTCGAAGGAAACGCCATGCAGCACATGGCTCTTGCCATAGTAGGCGTGGATGTCTTGCAGCTTGAGCATGTCGTCAGTGTCCCTGCCCTTGCGCATCGGCCACGGAGGAGCCGAGGTAGGCCTCCTGCACGCGCGCATTCGCGCGCACCGCGGCCGGCGTGTCGAAGGCGATCACCTCGCCGTAGACCACCACCGCGATCTTGTCGGCCAGGCCGAACACCACGCCCATGTCGTGTTCCACCGTCAGCAGCGTCTTGCCGACCGTGACCTGCTTGATCAGCGCGATGAAGTGCGCGGTCTCGGTCTTGCTCATGCCGGCGGTCGGCTCGTCGAGCAGGATCACGCTGGCGCCGCCGGCGATGGTGACGCCGATCTCCAGCGCGCGCTGCTCGGCATAGGTGAGGTTCACCGCCAGCACGTCGCGCTTCTTCTCCAGGCCGACCTGGCGGATCAGCGCCTCGGTGCGCTCGTTGGCATCGTCCAGGCGCGACAGGAAGCGCAGGAAGGTGTAGCGGTAGCCCAGGCTCCACAGCACGCCGCAGCGCAGGTTCTCGAACACGCTGAGCTTGGGGAAGATGTTGGTGATCTGGAAGCTGCGCGACAGGCCGAGCCGGTTGATCTCGAAGGGCTGCTTGCCATTGATGCGCTGGCCGTTGAGCAGCACCTCGCCGCTGGTGGGCGCGAGCCGGCCGCTGATCAGGTTGAAGAGCGTGGACTTGCCGGCGCCGTTGGGTCCGATGATCGCGATGCGGTCGCCGGCCTCGATGGCGAGATCGACGCCGCGGATGATCTCGGTCTTGCCGAAGGTCTTGCGCAGGCTCTTGAGTTCAAGTGCAAGGGTCATGCCACCTCCCTGCGCTTGAGTTCCAGCTCGATCTCTTCCTGCGCATGCCCCCAGGTCCGCACGAAACGCCGACGCACGATCTCCAGGAGGATCAGCCCGACCACCAGCATGGCGGTGCAAACCAACCAGCTCGTGGGCGCCGAGGTATCGAGCGTCATGCCGGCGAAGGCGAGTTCCGGCCCGAGGGCCGCATCGAGTTGCATGTGATAGATCATCTCGACGATGGCCGCAGCGCCCGCGATGACGAGCGCGCCGGTCGCGATCAGGCCCGCGTAGAGCACCCAGAAGCGCTTGAACTTGCCGAATTTCGCGACTCGCAGGTTCATCATGATCAGGCTCGCGACGCCGCCGGGTGCGAACATGACCATGAAGAGAAACACCAGGCCGACGTACAGCAGCCAGGCCTTGCTGAGTTCCGACAGCAGCACCAGCGCGAACACCAGGAGCGCCGCGCCGATGATCGGCCCGAAGAAGAAGGTCGCGCCGCCCAGGAAGGTGAACAGCAGGTAGCTGCCCGAGCGCAACCCGTTCAGGCTGTCCGATGCGTTGACGATCTCGAAGTTGATGGCGTTGAGCCCGCCGCCGATGCCGGCGAAGAAGCCCGCGATGATGAAGGCGAAGTAGCGCACGCGCTGGGTGTTGTAGCCGATGAAGGCCACGCGCTCGGGGTTGTCGCGCACCGCGTTCAGGATGCGGCCGAGCGGCGTGCCCGTGAAGGCGTACATCAGTGCCGTGCAGACAAAGCAATACACGGCGATCAGGTAATAGACCTGGATCTGCGGGCCGAAAGTCAGGCCGAGGAAGGGCGCGCCGTAGACCCGGTTGGTCGTGATGCCGCCCTCGCCGCCGAAGAAGCTCGGGAACATCAGCGCCATCGAAGCCACGAGCTCGCCGATGCCGAGCGTGATCATCGCGAAGGTGGTGCCGGACTTCTTGGTCGTCACGAAGCCGAACAGCACCGCGAAGAACATGCCGCCCAGCCCGCCGGCCAGCGGGATCAGCACCAGCGGCAGCGGGAGGTGGCCGGCAGTGGCCAGGTTCATGGTGTGGATGGCGATGAAGGAGCCCAGCCCGACGTAGACGGCATGGCCGAAGCTCAGCATGCCGCCCTGCCCCAGCAGCATGTTGTAGCTCAGGCAGATGATGATGAGGTAGCCGATCTGCGACAGCATGGTCAGCGCGAGGCTGCTCCTGAACAGCAGCGGCGCGACGATCAGCGCGATCGCGAACAGCGACCAGATCCCGATGCGCCCGATGTTCCAGGGCTTGAAGCGGTAGTACTGCGTGGCCATGCGTCAGTCTTCCCGCGTACCGAGCAGGCCCTTGGGCCTGAAGATCAGGATCAGCACCAGGAACAGGTAGGGCAGGATCGGCGCCACCTGCGAGATCGTGAGCTTGAGCAGTTCGTAGCCCGGTGTCTGCTCCGTCACGGCGACGCCGAGCGCTTGCAGCCCGGTCGCCAGCGACTGGTCCATCGCCACCGCGAAGGTCTGGATGATGCCGATCAGCAGCGAAGCCAGGAAGGCGCCCGCCAGCGAGCCCATGCCACCGACCACGACGACGACGAAGATGATCGAGCCGACCGAGTTGGCCATGGCCGGCTCGGTGATATAGGTGTTGCCGCCGATCACGCCGGCCAGTCCCGCCAGCGCGGCGCCGCCGCCGAACACCAGCATGAAGACGCGCGGCACGTTGTGGCCGAGCGCCTCGGCCATCTCCGGGTGCGTGAGCGCAGCCTGGATCACCAGCCCGACGCGGGTGCGCGTGAGCAGCAGCCAGACCGAGATCAGCATCAGCACGGCGACCAGCATGATGAAGGAGCGCGATTTCGGGAACTGGGTGCCGAACAGCGTGAAGAGCGGCCCCTGCAATTGCGTCGGCAAGCCGTAGGGCACGGTGGAGCGGCCCCAGATCAGCTGCACCAGTTCGAGGATCAGGTAGGACAGTCCGAAGGTCACGAGCAGCTCGGGCACATGGCCGAACTTGTGCACACGCCGCAGGCTGTAGCGCTCGAAGGCCGCGCCGAGCGCGAACACGATCAGCGGCGCCAGCACCAGCGCCGGCCAGAAGCCGACCACGCCCGAGATCGTGTACGCCAGGTAGGCGCCGAGCATGTAGAAGCTGGTGTGGGCGAAGTTCAGCACGCCCATCATGCTGAAGATCAGCGTGAGGCCGGAACTCAGCATGAACAGCAGCAGCCCGTAACTCACGCCGTTGAGCAGCGAGATGACGAAGAATTCAACGTTCATCGGTCCTCGGGATCAAATGGAAATGAAAAAGGCCCGAGTGTTGAAGTCGGGCCTCGACCGGTCAAGCCGCCATCAGGGGCTGCCCGGCCGCTTCATCTGGCACGAGGTGGGCGTGCTGGCCACGTAGGCGTCGTAGTACTTCACCGGTGCCAGCGTGTAGCCGGTGTTCTCGGGGCTGTACGGGTACTTGGCGCTGGCCTTCTCCCAGCGGGCGATGTACAGGCCCTGCTGCATCTGGTGATCGCTCTTGCGCAGTTCGACGTCGCCGTTGAAGCTCTTGAACTTCATGCCTTCCATGGCGGCGGCGACCTTGACCGGATCGGTCGACTTGGCCTTGACGAAGCCTTCCACCAGGGCCTGGAACACGGTGTAGACGTCGGAGGTGTAGAGATCGTCGTTGAACTTCTTCTTGAACTCGTTGGCATAGCGCTGCATGTCGCCGCCCATGTTGTAGTGGGCATAGCCGACCTGGTAGACCTTGCCGTCGGAAGCCGCACCCATGGCGGTCGGCGTGCCGGTGGTCACGGCGTAGTAGGTATAGAACTTGACGTTGAGGCCGGCGTCGTTGGCGGCCTTGATCAGCAGCGCCAGGTCGGAACCCCAGTTGCCGGTGATCACGGTGTCGGCACCCGAGGCCTTGATCTTGGCGATGTAGGGCGAGAAGTCGCGCACCTGTGCGAGCGGATGGAGGTCGTCGCCGACGATCTGGATGTCCGGGCGCTTGGCCTTCAGGTCTTCCTTGGCGAACTTCGACACCTGCTGCCCGTGCGAGTAGTTCTGGCCGATGATGTAGACCTTCTTGATGTCCGGCTGGTCCTTCATGTAGGTGGTCAGCGCTTCCATCTTCATGGAGGTGTCGGCGTCGAAGCGGTATTGCCAGTAGCTGCACTTGCTGTTGGTCAGGTCGGGGTCGACGGCCGCGTAGTTCAGGTAGAGCGCTTCCTTGCCCGGGTTGCGCGCGTTGTTCTTTTCGAGCGCGTCGATGATCGCGAGCGCCGCACCCGAGCCATTGCCCTGCGCGACGTAGCGCGCGCCCTGGTCCATGGCCGAGCGCAAGGCGCTGGTGGTTTCCTGCGGGCTGAGCTTGTTGTCGATGCCGATGATCTCGAACTTCACGCCGGCCGCGTTCTTCTTGCTGAATTCCTCGGCGAAGAACTGGAAGGTCTTGAGCTGGTTGGTGCCGACCGAGGCCATCAGGCCCGACAGCGGATCGATCCAGGCGATCTTCACGGTTTCGCCCTTCTGGGCAAAGGCGCCGGTGGCGCTGGCGGCCAGAACGGCGGCGGTTACGAGTCTCAGGTGAAAGTTCACGATGTATGTCTCCTGGTCTGCTGTCAAGGCGAGATGAGGTTACAAGCCTTTGGCACCTCGCCCGTCAGGGAATGCCCGTAAGCGCCCTGCCGCCGGAGCGGTTTCTATCACCCATGCGACAGCGCCGCCCGCGCCGTTCTACCGGGCGGTAGGACGAGCCATCGCGGCCGATGCCATGGGCGCGCCGGCGCGCTCCCACCTCGTTTGGCGTATTGACGAAGCCCGACCGCCGGCGCTACATCGCGGCACGAGGAGGGAACGCCATGCCACCCGAGACACGGCCCGCAGAGATGAACGCGTTCGACCTGCTGATCCGCAGCCACCTGGACGAGATCGCCACCGTGCAGCAGGGCGCCCGCGGCGCCGGCGCGGGCGACGGCTTCGACCCGGACCAGTACGCCGCGGCCGACGTGCTGAGCGTCCATTTCTCGGATGGCTCCGTGCTGCACACCTCGCCCGCCGAATTCGCCGCGCGCCATGCGTCCGCAGCATCCCTCGCCGCGGTGGTGGAAGCGCGCGGACGAGGCGCCGACGGGCCGGCGCCGGCGCGTCCCGAGCACCGGCCCCGCGTGGTCCTTCCGTTCGAACTCCAGCGCCCGGCCGAGGCGACCCGCAGCGGCGGCGCCGGCCCGGCAGCTACACCCGTCGAGATGTACAGGATCGCGCGGCTGACGCCGCCGACGCTGCTCGACCGTCTCTACGACACCGGCGCGATCGCGACCGATGTCATCGACCGCTGGCTCGGTGCCAGGCCGATGCACGCAGGCGCATGGGTCGCGGCCGGGCTCTGCGCGACCTACGAAGACGCGGTGCTCGACGCCGGCGTGGGCCGCGCCGGCGGCTGCCTGCTCGAATGGGCGGCGGCCGAATGCGACTGGCGGCCGTGCGAGCTGTCGCAGGCGGCGCCGCGCGACAGGATCCTGCTGTTCCTCCACGGCACCGCGTCGAGCACGCGCGGCAGCTTCAGCCGGCTCTGGATGCCGGATGCCAAGGCGGACAGCGCGGAGCGAAAGACGGCCGCGCCGGATTTCCTGGCGCTCTGCAGCCGCTACGACAGCCTGCTCGCCTGGGAGCACCGCAGCCTGACCCGCAGCCCGATCGACAACGCCATCGAACTGCTCGAGGCGCTCGATGCCATGCCCGAGGCGGGCACCATCGATCTGGTGTCGCACTCCCGCGGCGGCATGATCGGTGAACTGCTGTGCCTCGCCGGTGCCGGCAGCATCACGACGACGCAATGGACGCAGCTCGAGGCGCTGTTCAAAAGGGCTTACGAAGGCGGCCACCCGGACGGCACGCCGGCCGACGGATCCCGGATCGAGCGCCTCTTCGCGCTGCTCGCCAAAGGCGCGCGCTTCAGGATCGGCACCTTCGTGCGGGTCGCCTGCCCGGCGCGCGGCACCTTGCTGGCCGACCGCCGCACCGACCTGTACCTGTCGCTGATGCTGCGCGCCATCGGGCTGGCCTTCGGCACCAACGGCGTAACGATGTACGAGCGCTTCAACGGCTTCGTGCGTTCGCTGGTGGCGGCGCGCGGCGATGCGCGCAGCATCCCCGGGCTGGAAGCGATGATCCCGGGCTCGCCGCTGACCCTGGCGCTGAACGGCTGCACGGTGGTGCTGCCCGAACGCCTGCGCGTGATCGCGGGCGACAGCGACGGCCTCGGCTGGGGCGGCCTCACGACGATGTTGGGCGACCTCTTCTACGGCCTGCACGATCACGACTTCGTCGTGCACACCCATTCCATGTTCGGCGGCTTCGAGCGCGCCGATGCCAGAAGCCTGCGCGTGGCCGACAAGTCGGTCACCCACTTCGGCTATTTCAAGGCCGACGCACTGTCGCGGCGGCCCTTGATGGGCGTGCTGGCCGGGCAGGACGACGGCTGGCTGTCGCTGGCCGAGGACGAGCGGCGCACGCGCGGCCTGCTGCAGGCGCTGACCGCCGATCCGCGTTCGCGCTGGCCGCGGCAGCGCTGGCTCGCAGCGATCGGCCAGATGCCGGCGCGGCCCGTGCTGGTGGTGCTGCCGGGCATCATGGGCAGCGAGCTGAGCTGTCTGGATGGCCAGCCCGGGGAACGCGTCTGGCTGTCTCCCTCGGCCGCGCTGAAGGGCGAACTCGCGAAGCTCGAGTGGCTGACGCAATCCGCGCAGGCGCTGGGCGCCTCCGGCCTGGTGGCGATCGCCTATGAACGCCTGCTGGAGCGCGCGAGCGCGCAGTTCAACGTCGTGACCTTCCCCTACGACTGGCGCGCGCCGATCATGGACAGCGGCCGCGCGCTGGCCGGCCTGCTGCGCGACATCCGGCAGTTGGCGCCCGCGAACCCCATCCACCTGATCGCGCATTCCATGGGCGGGCTGGTCGCACGCGCCGCGCTGCTCCAGGATTCGCCCGCGCTCTGGACCGAGCTCAAGCAGCGCGGCAGCCGCCTCCTGATGCTCGGCACGCCCAATGCGGGCTCCTATGCGCCAGTCATGCTGCTGATGCAGCAGCATCGGCTCGGCCAGTGGCTCGCCATGGCGGCCCGCAAGGTCACGCCGGAGGACCTGGCCGGCTGGGGCGGCCGCTTCGAAGGCCTGATGGACATGCTGCCGCACGACGCCGATCCCACCTTCGGCGACTGGTTCGTCCCCGCGACCTGGGACCGGCTGCTGCGCGAGGACCGCCGCGCGCACGCGCCCGACCCGGGCACGCTGGAGCGCGCCGGCCGCTTCCGAGCGGCCATGCAGGCGAGCTTTGCCGACCTGAAGAAAGATCCGAACGTCCTCTACGTCGCCGGCCAGGGCGACACCCCGGTGGCGCTGGTGAAGGTCGAGCCGCAAGCCTGGGCGGGCTTCGGCGAGATCGCGCAGACCGACACCGCCGGCATCGCCTTCGGCTATCGGCGCGAGGGCGACGGCACTGTCGGCTGGAACTCGACGCTCGACGGCCAGCGCACCTGGTACGCCGCGTGCGGACATGGCGACCTGGCCGACCATGTCTCGGCCTTCGAGGCGTACTTCGAGCTGCTCCACACCGGCCGCACCGCGGCGCTGCCGCAGCAGCGGCCGGTGTCGCGCGCAGCGCCCGATGCGGCCTCCGATGCGCCGCAGGCGCCGATGCTTCGCCCCGCCGAGGAAACGCTGCCGAGCCTGCCCGCCGATCCGATGGCCTTCCTGCTCGGCATGCGCTCGCAGGCGCCGGCTGCCACGGCGCCGCAGCCGATCGAGGTCCGGGTGGTGCACGGCAGCCTCGACTACGCACGCTTCCCGCTGATCGTCGGCCACTACCTGAACGAGCGGCTGATCGGCGCCGGCAAGCGCGTCGACGAGAAGCTCGGCGGGATGCTGCAGCGGATGCTCGACCTGCACCTGTTCGAGGGCGCCTCGCGCACCGGCATCTACCTGCGTCCGAGGACCGAGGACGGCAAACCGCCCTCCTATCCCGGCACCCTGGTGCTCGGCCTCGGCACGGTGGGCGAACTGACGCCGGCTTCGCTGGCCGACACCGTCACGCGCGGCCTGCTGCGCTTCGCCTTCGAGCATGTGCATGTCGATCCCTTCGTCGACCGGCACGACCCGGTGCAGCTGCGCCTGTCGACGCTGCTGATCGGCACCCACGTGCATGCGATCTCGGCGCGCGACAGCCTGACCGGCGTGCTGAACGGCATCTGGCGCGCCGCCCAGCTGCTGGCGCGCGACGCACCGATCGGGCGGCCCGTGTGCCTGGCCGAAGTCGAGATCGTCGAGATCATCGAATCGGTCGCGCTCGATGCGGCCTACGAACTGCGCGACCTGCTGCGCCGCCCCGAGTGGCGCCAGCGGCTGACCTGGCGCAAGCAGGTGCTCGAGATCCGCGACGGCGGGCTCAGCGGCTACCGCCCGCGCTACTCGAACACCGTATGGCAGCGGCTGGTCGTGCAGAAGCAGGAAGGGCTGGCCGGGCTGCACTACTCGCTGATCGCCGAGCGCGCACGGGTCGAATCGACGCGCACCTTCTCCGACATCGGCAGTCTCGCGCCGTACATCGCGCGCGTCAGCAACGAAGAGGCGCTGCGCAGCGCCAGCGAAGGCAGCGGCACCGACCTGGGCCGCGTGCTGTTCCAGCTGCTGCTGCCGCAGGATCTGAAGAGCCGCATCGCCAACTTCGAGAACACGATCCTGGTGCTCGACGACGAGGCGGCCAGCCTGCCCTGGGAACTGCTCAGGCCGCCCGCGCGCGATGCCGGCCGGGTCGAGGAAGCCTTTCCGCTGGGCGTGCAGGCCGGCCTGATCCGGCAGCGCAGCACCGAGGATTTCCGCCGCCTGCCCAACATTTCCGACGGCTGGGATGCGCTGGTCGTCGGCGCGACGAGCACCGAGGGCTGGAAGAACGCGCAGGGCCAGCCGCTCGCCTATGCGCCGCTGGCGGGCGCGCTGCGCGAAGCCGAACTCGCGGTCGACGCGCTGACCGGTGACGATCGGCCCTGGCGCATCAAGCCGCTGATCGGCCCGCTCGTGACCTTCGAGCAGGTGCGCACCGAATTGCTGGCGCGGCCTTGCCGCCTGCTCCATCTGTGCGGCCACGGCGTGGTCGACCAGTGGGTGGCGAACGAGACCGTCCGGGGCGGAGAGCGCCGTCCGGTGACGAAGACCGGCATGGTGCTGAGCCATCAGCAGATCCTGACCGCGGCCGACGTGGACCAGATGGACCCGGCCCCCGAGTTCGTCTTCATCAACTGCTGCTACTCGGCGCGCGATTCGGCGGCCGATGCGGCATCGGCGGAGGGCCGGCGCAACTACCCCGTGCTGGCCGCCAGCCTGGCGCTGCAGTTCATCCGCATGGGCTCCAAGGCGGTGGTCGCCGCGGGCTGGCAGATCGAGGACGATGCCGGGCAGGCCTTCGCCACCTCGCTCTATCAGAGCCTGCTCGACGGCAGCACCTTCGGCGAAGCGGTCCATCGCGCGCGCAGCCATGTGTGGGACAGCAGTTCGCAGCGCGGCAACACCTGGGGTGCGTACCAATGCTATGGCGACGCCGAATGGCAGCTGGCCAAGAGCGAGGCGCGCGCCGGCGCCGCCGTCCGGCGCGAAGGAAGCTCGCGGCTGCGCGGCATCGAAAGCTGCATGAGTCCGCGCGAGCTGGCCCAGCGCGTGATGCAGGCGGTCGCGCTGGCCGGAGACAAGCCGCAGGCGGAGCTGAAATGGCAGCTGTCGGAGCTGGAGCGCAGCCTGGCCGACGATCCGGACCGCAAGAGCTGGCTCAATGCCTCGGTGGTCCACACGGCTTTCGGCGAGGCCTATCGCGAGCTCGGCGCGCACCGCGATGCGCTGCGCTGGTTCCAGAGCGCTGCCCGCATCGCCTACTCGAAGCTCCAATTGCGCCAGATCGAGCTGATGGCGAATTCACTGTCCCGCATCGAGCAGGGCGATGGCGCGCCCGATCCGCACAACGCCTCGGCGGCGCTGCTGAAATGGCTCGACGGCCTGGCCGACGACAGCACGCGATGGCCGCTGCCGGCCGACGTTCCCGACGAGCAGGCGGTGAACGAGAGTGCCGCCTCCGAGCATCTGTGCCTGCTCGGCGGCGACAAGCTGCGCCAGGCTGCGAAGGACGGTGCGCAGCGCACCGCGCTGCTGGACCAGGCTGCGGATTGCTTCCGGCGCGGCTACGAGAACAAGTGCGGCAAGCCGCGCGACAGTGCCGACCGGCGTGCCTTCGCGCTGTCCAATGCCTTGCTGGCGGGCGCGCTCGCCGATCTGTCGCGCGGCGACGCGGCACCGGATGCGCAGCTGCATCGGGCGCTGCAGGAGGCGGTGTCCGATCTCATCGCAGAGATCGACGCCGAAAGCCTGTCGACGCGCTTCTGGCACTACACCAACACGCTCGAACTGCTGACGGCCAGCAACCTGCGCACGGCGGTCGACGGCGGTGCGACGAAGACCGATGAACTGGACCGCGCGCGCCGGCTGCTGCAAGGCGCGATGGAGCGCTGGCCTTCTCCCGCCGAGCGCGAAAGCCTGGAGCATCGCTTCCAGCTCATGAAGCAGGTCCTGGCAGCGGCCGAGCGCAGCGCCAGGGAACCCGAACTCGCGAAGCTCGCGCGCTGGGCCGACGATGCCCTGGCGTGCATTGCCAAGCCGCGGGCCGAGCGCCTCTGACGCGCGCCGCCGCCGTTCTCAGACGCCCGGCAGCTTGTAGTCGCGCAACTGCTCGCGCAGCCGGGTCTTGAGGATCTTGCCGGTCGCGCCGAGCGGGATCGATTCGACGAACACCACGTCGTCCGGGATCTGCCACTTGGCGGTCTTGCCCTGGTAGAAAGCCAGCAACTCGTCGCGCGTGACTTGCGCGCCGGGCTTCTTCACCACGACGACGATCGGGCGCTCGTCCCACTTCGGATGCGCCACGCCGATGCACGCCGCCATCGCGACCGCCGGATGGGCGACGGCGATGTTCTCGATGTCGATCGAGCTGATCCATTCGCCGCCGGACTTGATCACGTCCTTGCTGCGGTCGGTGATCTGCAGGTAGCCGTCGGCATCGATGGTGGCGACGTCGCCGGTGGGGAACCAGCCTCGGCCCTGGTCGTCGGGGATCAGCGGATCGCCGCCCTCGCCCTTGAAGTATTCCTTGACGATCCACGGGCCCTTGACCAGCAGGTCGCCGTAAGCCTTGCCGTCCCAGGGCAGCTCCCCGCCCTCGCCGTCGACGATCTTCATGTCGACACCGAAGATCGCCCGGCCCTGCTTCATGCGGATCGCGGTCTGCTGCGCCTGCGGCAGGCCGAGGTGCTTGTTCTTGAGCGTGCACAGCGTGCCGAGCGGCGACATCTCGGTCATGCCCCAGGCATGCAGCACCTCGACGCCATAGACCTGCTGGAAGGTGTTGATCATGGCCGGCGGACAGGCCGAGCCGCCGATCACCGTGCGCTTCAAGGTCGAGAACTTCAGCTCGTTGGCCTGCATGTGGCCGAGCATCATTTGCCAGACCGTCGGCACGCCGGCGGCAAAGGTGACCTTCTCGGACTCGATCAGGTCGAACACCGATTTGCCGTCGAGCGCCGGACCCGGAAACACGAGCTTGGCGCCGACCAGCGCGGCCGAGTACGGAATGCCCCAGGCGTTGACGTGGAACATCGGCACCACCGGCAGCACCGAATCGCGCGCCGACAGGCACATCACGTCGGGCAGGGCGGCGGCATAGGCATGCAGCAGCGTCGAGCGATGGCTGTAGAGCGCGGCCTTGGGATTGCCGGTGGTGCCGCTCGTATAGCACATGCTGGAGGCGGAATTCTCGTCGAAGCTCGGCCAGGCGTAGGTGGTGGAACGCTGGCCCATCCAGGCCTCGTAACTGACCAGATTGGGCACGCCGCTGTCGGCCGGCAGCTTGTCGGCATCGCACAGCGCGATCCACTTGCGGATGGTGGTGCACTTGGCATGCATGGCCTGGACGATCGGCAGGAAGCTCAGGTCGAAGCAGAGGATCTGGTCTTCGGCATGGTTGGCGATCCAGGCGATCTGGTCGGGATGCAGCCGTGGGTTGATGGTGTGCAACACGCGGCCGGTGCCGCTCACGCCGTAGTAGATCTCGACGTGGCGGTAGCCGTTCCACGCCAGTGTCGCGACCCGGTCGCTGAACAGCAGCTGCTCGTCGTCCAGTGCGTTGGCGACCTGCCGCGAGCGCGCGGCGATCTGGCGCCAGGTGGTACGGTGAATGTCTCCTTCGACACGCCGCGAGACGATCTCGGCGTCGCCGTGATGGCGCTCCGCGAACTCGATCAGCGACGAGATCAAGAGCGGTTGGTCCTGCATCAAACCCAGCATCGCGCAAACTCCTCGAATTGGTAAAAAAGCGTTGCCATCAGTATTGCGCAGCGCAGCAGACAGGCGATGCGGGAATGCCCGCGGTGCGGCCTTTCGAAGTGCCGGACAATCGCAGGCATGACCCTGATTTCAGAGGCTGCGCTGGCGGCCGACACCGGCCTGCAGTGGAACCACCGCTTCGCGACCCTGGGTCCGGCGTTCTACACGCGGCTGCAGCCGACGCCATTGCCGGAGCCTTACTGGGTCGGCCGCAGCGAAGGCCTGGCGCGCGAGCTCGGTCTGGATGCCGGCTGGTTCGCCTCGGCCGAGGCGCTCGAGGTCTTCACCGGCAACGAACTGCTGGCCGGCAGCGATCCGCTGGCCAGCGTCTACAGCGGGCACCAGTTCGGCGTCTGGGCCGGCCAGCTGGGCGACGGCCGCGCCATCCTGCTGGGCGAGACGCGCAGCGGCTGGGAGCTGCAGTTGAAGGGCGCGGGCCTGACGCCCTATTCGCGCATGGGCGACGGCCGCGCGGTGCTGCGCTCCAGCATTCGCGAGTTCCTGTGCAGCGAGGCCATGCATGCACTCGGCATCCCGACCACGCGCGCGCTGTGCGTGACGGGTTCGGATGCGCGCGTGCGGCGCGAGGAGATCGAGACCGCGGCCGTCGTCACGCGCGCCGCGCCCAGCTTCATCCGCTTCGGCCACTTCGAGCATTTCGCGGCCAACGGGCGCGACGCCGAATTGCGGACCCTGGCCGATCACGTCATCGACCACTTCTATCCGGCCTGCCGCACCACGTCCCGCTTCGACGGCAACGCCTATGCCGCGCTGCTCGAAGCGGTGAGCGAGCGCACCGCCGCCCTGCTCGCGCAATGGCAGGCGATCGGCTTCTGCCATGGCGTGATGAACACCGACAACATGAGCATCCTCGGCCTCACCATCGACTACGGGCCGTTCCAGTTCCTCGACGGCTTCGATCCGCGCCACATCTGCAACCACAGCGACACCGCCGGCCGCTATGCCTTCAACCAGCAGCCCAACGTGGCCTACTGGAACTTGCATTGCCTGGCCCAGGCGCTGCTGCCGCTGATCGGCGACCAGGAGATCGCGCTCGCTGCGCTGGCGTCGTACCGGACCGTGTTCCCGGACGCCTTCGAGGCCCGCATGCGGGCCAAGCTCGGGCTCGCGGATTCGGCCCCTGCTGACCGCGTGCTGATCGAGGACGCGCTCAAGCTGCTGGCCAAGGAAAAGGTCGACTACACGATCTTCTGGCGCCGGCTGTCGGCCTGCGTGGCGGACGGCAACCCGGAGCCGGTGCGCGACCTGTTCCTCGACCGGGCCGGGCTCGACGCCTGGCTGCTATCCTTTTCAGAGCGGCGAGCCCAGACGCCATCGGAGCTGGCCGCCGGGCTCATGCGCCGGACCAATCCGAAGTTCGTGCTGCGGAACCACCTGGGCCAGCAGGCGATCGAATCGGCGCTGCAAAAAGACTTCTCGGGCGTCGCCACCTTGCTCAGGCTGCTCGAATCCCCATTTGAAGAACATGCCGGCCACGAGGCTTTCGCCGGCTTCCCGCCCGACTGGGCTTCCACCATCGAGATCAGCTGCTCATCATGACCGCACCCCTGCCCCGAACCGATGCCGAATGGAAGGCGCTGCTGGCCGAGAAAGGCGCCGAGCGCGGCGCCTTCGAGGTCACGCGCCATGCGGCCACCGAACGTCCCTTCACCGGCAAGTACGAAGCCCACTGGGAAGACGGCACCTACCACTGCATCTGCTGCGGCGCCAAGCTGTTCGAGTCGGCCACCAAGTTCGATGCCGGCTGCGGCTGGCCCAGCTTCTCGCAGGAGGCCGTGCCCGGCGCGATCAGGAACATCGTCGACCGTTCGCTCGGCATGACGCGCACCGAGAACGTCTGCGCCAACTGCGGCGCCCATCTGGGCCACGTGTTTCCCGACGGCCCGACCGAGACCGGCCTGCGCTACTGCATGAACTCGGCCTCGCTCGATTTCCAGAAGAAAAGCGGTTCGGACGGCACATGAAACTGATCCTCGACTTCTTTCCGATCCTGCTGTTCTTCGGCGCGTTCAAGCTCTACGACATCTACATGGCGACCGGCGTGCTGATGGCCGCGACGGTCGTGCAGATGGCGATCATCTGGTTCATGCACCGGCGACTGGAGCCGATGCAGAAGGCGACGCTGGTGCTGATCCTGCTCTTCGGCGCGCTCACGCTGGCGCTGCACGACGACCGCTTCATCAAGTGGAAGCCGACGGTGCTGTACGGCGCGATGGCCGTGGCACTGGCGGTCGCGCTGTGGGGATTCAGGAAGAATTTCCTCAAGATGCTGCTGGGCGCGCAACTCGAATTGCCGGCGCAGATCTGGGGTCGGCTCAACGTCGCCTGGATCGGGTATTGCCTCTTCATGGCCGTCGTCAACGGCTATGTGGCGGCGTATTTCAGCACCGAGGCCTGGGTCAATTTCAAGCTCTGGGGCTATGCGTTCCCGATCGTCTTCCTGGTCGCGCAGGGCCTCTACATCTCGCCCCACCTCAAGTCGGACGAGCCGGCCGCATGATGCCGCCCACCGCCACCCAGCTCGAGGGACGCCTGCGCGATGCGCTCGCACCCACGCTGCTCGAAGTGATCGACGAAAGCGCCGCACACGCCGGCCATGCGGGCGCCGGCCCGCAAGGCTACGGCACCCATTTCCGGGTGCGCGTCGCCTCGCCGCTGTTCGCCGGAAAGGCCCGCGTGGCGCGGCATCGGCTTGTGTATGATGCGCTGCAAGTTTTCATCGCACAGGGCCTTCACGCGATTGCCATCGAGACGCTTTGAAGCGCTTCTTTTGACTCACCGCCGCCATTGCGGGCGGCGCATCCACCCCCCTCTTTTTCATTCCAGCGCTTTTCCATGGCGCGCATCCCCCCCGGAGTCTTCCTCATGAAAAAACAACTCTTGCAAGGCATTGCCGCAGCCGTTTTCTTCGGCGCACTGCCGGTCGCTGCGCTGGCGCAGAACGTCGCCGTCGTCAACGGCAAGCCGGTGCCCAAGGCGCGCATGGACGTGCTGGCCCAGCAGCTGGCCAGCGCCGGCCGGCCGGTCACGCCCGAGATGCAGCCGCAGCTGAAAGAAGAAGTGATCGCGCGTGAAGTCTTCATGCAGGAAGCGCAGAAGCAGGGCCTCGACGCCACCGACGACTACAAGAACCAGCTCGAGCTGGCGCGCCAGGCCATCCTGATCCGCACGCTGTTCGACAACTACCGCAAGCAGAACCCGATCTCGGACGCCGACGTGAAGGCCGAGTACGACAAGTTCGCCGCCGCCAACAGCGGCAAGGAATACAAGGCACGCCACATCCTGGTCGAGACCGAGGACCAGGCCAAGAAGATCCTGGCCGACCTCAAGAAGGGCGCGAAGTTCGAGGACATCGCCAAGAAGCAGAGCAAGGACCCGGGTTCGGGCGCCAACGGCGGCGACCTCGACTGGGCCGCACCGGGCAGCTTCGTGCCCGAGTTCTCGGAAGCGATGATCAAGCTCAAGAAGGGCGAGACCACGACCGTGCCGGTCAAGTCGCAGTTCGGCTACCACATCATCCGCGTCGACGACATCCGCCAGGCGCAGATGCCCAAGCTCGAGGAAGTCAAGCCGCAGATCGTGCAGCAGTTGCAGCAGCAGCAGTTGCAGAAATACCAGGAAGAACTGCGCGCCAAAGCAAAGGTTGAATAACCCCCAGGCTTGCCCACTTCGTGTGGCCGCCCACCCCCTTTCAGGGGGCAACACCGGCGGACCGGCGGAGCCGGATCCGCGGTGTTTCTGGAACAAGAAAGCGGCCCATGGGCCGCTTTCTTGTTGGTGTCGGAGCTACAGTCTTCAACCCACCCACTTTCTGGCGTTGCGCCAGATCCGCATCCACGGGCTGAACTCGCTCTTGTCGCCCGAAGTCCAGCTCATCTGGACGTTGCGGAACACGCGTTCGGGATGCGGCATGGTCGCGGTGAAGCGGCCGTCGGACGTGGTCACCGCAGTGAGGCCGCCGGCGCTGCCGTTCGGGTTGAAGGGATAGGCCTCGGTCGGCTGGCCGTGGTTGTCGACGAAGCGCATCGCGGCAGTGGCCCGGGCCGGATCGCCGCGATGCCGGAAGTCGGCATAACCCTCGCCATGCGCCACCGCGATCGGCAGGCGGCTGCCGGCCATGCCGGCGAAGAAGAGGCTTGGTGAGTCGAGCACCTCGACCATCGCCAGCCGCGCCTCGAAACGCTCGCTCTGGTTGGTGGTGAAGCGCGGCCAGGCCTCGGCGCCCGGGATGATGTCGGCCAGTTCGGCAAACATCTGGCAGCCGTTGCAGACGCCGAGCCCGAAGGTGTCGCCGCGGCCGAAGAAGCGCGCGAACTGATCGGCCAGCCTCGGATTGAAGGTGATGCTGCGCGCCCAGCCGATGCCGGCGCCCAGCGTGTCGCCGTAGCTGAAGCCGCCACAGGCGACCACGCCCTTGAAGTCGGCCAGGTCCGCCCTGCCCGTCTGCAGGTCGGTCATGTGAACGTCGAAGGATTCGAAGCCCGCCTCGGCAAACGCATAGGCCATCTCGACATGCGAGTTGACGCCCTGCTCGCGCAGGATCGCGACCCTCGGTCTGGCCAGGTTCAGGAAGGGCGCGCCGACGTCGTCGGCGGCGCCCGGCGCCAGCAGCACGTGCGCGCCGGGATCGGCCGGATCGCCGGCGGCCGCGTGCTCGGCATCGGCGCAGGCGGGATTGTCGCGCTCGCGGCAGATCTTCCAGCTCACCGCGTCCCACACCTGGTGCAGGTCGTGCAGGCTGGCGCTGAAGACCGCCTTGGCATCGCGCCAGACCTCGAGCTTGCCCTTGCCCGCATCCATCGCGGAACTGGCCGGCCGGGTCTTGCCGACGAAATGGCTGTGGGTGCTCAGGCCGTGCGCGCGCAAGGTCTGCATGACCTCGTTGCGCTCGGCGGTGCGCACCTGCAGCAACATGCCCAATTCTTCGTTGAAAAGCGCCTTGAGCGTGAGTTCCTCGCGCCGCGCGCTGACTTGCCCGGCCCAGTTCTTGGCGTCGCCGTATTCGGCGCGGCTGTCGCTGATGCCGTCGCCTTCGGTCACGAGCATGTCGACGTTGAGGGCCACGCCCACGTGGCCGGCAAAGGCCATCTCGCAGGCGGCGGCGAACAGGCCACCGTCGCTGCGGTCGTGCAGCGCGAGGAGCTTGCCCTCGGCGCGCAGCGCGTTCACCGCGGCCACGAGATTCACCAGGTCTTCGGGACGGTCGAGGTCGGGCACCACGTCGCCGCTCTGGCCCAGGGTCTGCGCCAGGATGCTGGCCGCCATGCGCTGCCGGCCGCGGCCGAGGTCGACCAGCACCAGCGTGGTGTCGGGCTCGACGGCATCGAGCTGCGGCGTGAGCGTGCCCCGCACGTCGGCCAGCGTGGCGAAGGCACTCACGATCAGGCTCACGGGCGAGGTGACTTTCTTCTGCACGCCATCGTCCTGCCACTGGGTGCGCATCGACAACGAGTCCTTGCCGACCGGGATCGACACGCCGAGCGCCGGGCACAGTTCGAGGCCGACGGCCTTGACGGTTTCGTAGAGCGCCGCGTCCTCGCCCGGTTCGCCGCAGGCGGCCATCCAGTTGGCCGAGAGCTTGACGCGCGAGAGTTCGATCGGCGCTGCCAGCAAATTGGTGATGGCCTCGCCCACCGCCATGCGGCCCGAGGCCGGCGCGTCGATGGCGGCCAGCGGCGTGCGTTCGCCCATGCTCATGGCCTCGCCCGCGAAGCCCGCGTAATCGGCCAGCGTCACGGCGCAGTCCGCCACCGGCACCTGCCACGGGCCGACCATCTGGTCGCGGTGGCTGAGGCCGCCGACCGTGCGGTCGCCGATGGTGATGAGGAAGCGCTTGGAAGCGACCGTGGGATGAGACAGCACGTCGATCGCAGCCTTCTGCAAGTCGACGCCGGTCAGGTCCAGCGGCTTGAAGCGGCGCGCGAGGGTCGTAACGTCGCGCAGCATCTTCGGGGGTTTGCCGAGGAGAACGTCCATGGGCATGTCGACGGCCGGGTGGCCCTCACCCCAACCCTCTCCCAGAGGGAGAGGGGGCAAGTCCGCTCGGCTCCCTTTCCCCTCTGGGGAGAGGGTCGGGGTGAGGGGCACGCCCTGCGCCACCACCAGTTGCCGCTCCTCGGTCGCGACGCCGACCACTGCGAACGGGCAGCGCTCGCGCTCGCAGAACGTGCGGAACTGCGCGAGCGATTCCGGCGCGATCGCCAGCACGTAGCGCTCCTGGCTCTCGTTGCACCAGACCTCCTTGGGCGCCATGCCCGACTCCTCGAGCGGCACCGCGCGCAGATCGAAGCGTGCGCCGCGGCCGGCGTCGTTGGTGAGTTCGGGAAATGCATTCGACAGGCCGCCCGCGCCGACGTCGTGGATCGCCAGGATCGGGTTCGCGTCGCCCTGCTGCCAGCAGTGGTTGATGACCTCCTGCGCGCGCCGCTCGATCTCCGGGTTGCCGCGCTGCACCGAATCGAAATCGAGTTCGGCCGCATTGGCGCCCGTGGCCATCGAGCTGGCGGCGCTGCCGCCCATGCCGATGCGCATGCCAGGGCCGCCGAGCTGGATCAGCAAGGCGCCGGCCGGAAAGCGGATCTTCTTTGTCTGCGTCGCATCGATGCTGCCCAGGCCGCCGGCGATCATGATGGGCTTGTGATAGCCGCGCTGCAAGGTATCGATGTCGCTCACGATCGACTGCTCGTACTCGCGGAAATAACCCAGCAGGTTCGGTCGGCCGAATTCGTTGTTGAAGGCGGCGCCGCCGAGCGGCCCCTCGGTCATGATCTGCAGCGGGCTCGCGATGTGCGCGGGCTTGCCGAAGCCGTTCTCGGCCGGCCACAGCGTCGACACGGTGAAGCCGGTCAGGCCGGCCTTGGGTTTCGAGCCGCGGCCGGTCGCGCCCTCGTCGCGGATCTCGCCACCGGCGCCGGTCGAGGCGCCCGGAAAGGGCGAGATGGCGGTCGGATGGTTGTGGGTCTCGACCTTCATCAGCACGTGGCTGCGGGCCTGCGCCTTGCCGTAGCGGCCCGATCCGGAGGCAGCGACGAAGCGCTCGATCTGCGTGCCCTCCATGACGGAGGCGTTGTCGGAATAAGCGATCACCGTGTGCTGCGGGTTCTGGCGCTCGGTGTGGCGGATCATCGAGAACAGGCTCTGCGGCTGCGCCACGCCGTCGACGATGAAATCGGCGTTGAAGATCTTGTGCCGGCAGTGTTCGCTGTTGGCCTGAGCGAACATCATCAGCTCGACGTCGCTCGGATTGCGGCCGATGCGGGTGAAGGCGTCGACCAGGTAGTCGATCTCGTCCTCGGCCAGCGCCAGGCCGAAGGTGGTGTTGGCCGCCACCAGCGCCGCGCGGCCGCCGCCCTGCACGTCGACCTGCGCCATCGGCTGCGCCGGCAGCTCGGCGAACAGGCTGGCGGCCTGGTCGAGCGTGGCCAGCACGGACTCGGTCATGCGGTCGTGCAGCAGCGCTGCGACGGCGGCCAGTTGGTCTCCTTCGAGCGTCGGCGACTTGCCGAAGGCCTTGTCCAGCAGGGGCGCCTTGAGCACCAGGTGGTACTGCGTCACGCGTTCGACGCGGCGCAGCGCGAGGCCGCAGTTGTGGGCGATGTCGGTCGCCTTCGAGGCCCAGGGCGACACCGTGCCCAGGCGCGGGGTGACCACGACCGTCGGGCCGGCCTTTCCGGGCGCGGCGAAGGGTTCGCCGTAACTCAGCAGCGCCTCGAAGCGCGCGCGGTCCGCATCCGCGAGCGCCGCGTCGGTCACCACCAGGTGGACGTGGCGGGCGCCGATGCCCTCGATGCGCGGTTCGATAGCCTGCAGGCGCGGCAGCAGCTGGCGCGCCCGGAAATCGCTGAGTGCGCTGCCGCCCTCGAAGAAGGTCACCACGGGGACGACGGGATGGGCAGACGGGTTCACGGGCAACGTCACGTTCGGATCGGCCGGCAGGCCGCGTTGGGAGTCAAGCAATGAGGCGGCGGCCGCTGACTGGGGCCATCCGCGATAACCCTGAAGTTTAACGGGCTCGATGGGATAATTCGGGGCATGAGCATTACCTACAAAGACGCCGAAGGCGTGGCCGGCATGCGCGTCGCGTGCCGCCTCGCGTCCGAGGTGCTGGATTACCTGACCCCGCACATCCAGCCCGGCGTGACCACCAACCAGATCGACAAGCTTGCGCACGACTACATCACCGGGGTCCAGGGCGCGATCCCGGCGCCGCTCAACTACATGGGCGCCAGCAGCACGCCCTACCCCAAGTCGATCTGCACCTCCGTCAACCACGTGGTGTGCCACGGCATCCCGAACGACAAGCCGCTCAAGAAGGGCGACATCGTCAACTGCGACATCACCGTCATCAAGGACGGCTGGCACGGCGACACCAGCCGCATGTTCGTGGTCGGCGACGCCTCGATCGCAGCCAAGCGCCTGTGCGCCTTCACCTACGAAGCCATGTGGCACGGCATCGTCAAGGTCAGGCCCGGCATCCACCTGGGCGACATCGGCTTCGCGATCCAGCGCTTTGCCGAGAGCAACGGCTTCTCGGTGGTGCGCGAGTTCTGCGGCCACGGCATCGGCCGCGGCTTCCACGAGGAGCCGCAGGTGCTGCACTACGGCAAGCCCGGCACGCTGGAAGAACTCAAGCCCGGCATGACCTTCACCATCGAGCCGATGATCAACGCCGGCAAGCGCGACATCAAGGAAGACGCCAAGGGCGGCCAGTACGACGGCTGGACCATCGTCACGCGCGACCATTCGCTGTCGGCGCAATGGGAGCACACGGTCCTGGTCACCGAGACCGGCTACGAGGTGCTCACGCTGTCCGCCGGCAGCCCCCCGCCGCCCGCTTTCGTCAGCGCCGCGGCCTGACGCCGTATCGGCCGCCCGTGGCTGCCATCATGGTCGACATCCCGTCGCTGCGTGACGCCTATCGCGCGCGCAAGCTCGCGCTGTTCGACCAGTTGCGCAGCGCGCGCGCGCCGACGCGCAGCGTCCACACCGCATTGCGGCAGCTGTCGGCGCTGGCCGATGAAACGCTGGGCGCACTGTGGGCCGAGGCCGGATTCGCGCATGCGTTCGCGCTGGTCGCGGTCGGCGGCTTCGGGCGCGGCGAGCTGTTCCCCTATTCGGATGTCGACGTGCTGCTGCTGCTGCCCGACGATCATGCGGCCGACATCGCGCCCGAGCGGCTCGAAGCCTTCATCGGCCAGTGCTGGGATGCGGGCCTCGAGATCGGCTCCAGCGTGCGCACGGTCGATGAATGCCTGGCCGAGGCCTCGAAGGACGTCACGGTCCAGACCTCGCTGCTCGAATCGCGGCTCGTGGTCGGAGACAAGCGGCTCTATGCGGGATTTCGCAAGCGCTTCCTCGCTGCCATCGACCCGCAAGCCTTCTACGCCGCCAAGTCGCAGGAGATGCGGCACCGCCACCAGAAGTTCGACAGCACGCCCTATGCGCTCGAACCCAACTGCAAGGAATCGCCCGGCGGCCTGCGCGACCTGCAGACCATCCTGTGGATGAGCAAGGCGGCGGGCTTCGGCAACCGCTGGGACGACCTCGCGAAGTCCGGCCTGGCCACGCCCTTCGAGGTGCAGCAGATCAAGCGCAACGAGGCGCTGCTGAGCCTGATCCGCGCGCGCCTGCACGTGATCGCCAACCGCCGCGAGGACCGGCTGGTGTTCGACCTGCAGACCGCCGTCGCCGCCAGCTTCGGCTATGCCGGCGAGTCCCAGCGCAGGGCGAGCGAAGCGCTGATGCGCCGCTACTACTGGGCCGCCAAGGCGGTGTCGCAGCTCACGCAGATCCTGCTGCTCAACATCGCCGAACGCCTGCAGCCGCAGGCCGAGGAAGCGACGCGCATCAACGACCGCTTCTTCGAGAAGGCCGGGCTGATCGAGGTGGCGAGCGACGATCTCTACCTGAAGGATCCGCACGCGATCCTCGAGACCTTCCTGCTCTACCAGAAGACGATCGGCGTCAACGGCCTCGCGCCGCGCACGCTGCGCGCGCTCTACAACGCGCGCCATGTGATGGACAGCAAGTTCCGCAACGACCGCGTGAACCACATGACCTTCATGCGCATGCTGCTGGAGCCGCGCGGCATCACGCACGCGCTCAGGCTCATGAACCAGACCTCGGTGCTGGGGCGCTACCTGCGCGTGTTCCGCAGCATCGTCGGGCAGATGCAGCACGACCTGTTCCACGTCTACACGGTCGACCAGCACATCCTGATGGTGCTGCGCAACGTGCGGCGCTTCTTCATCGCCGAGCATGCGCACGAGTATCCGTTCTGCTCGCAGCTCGCCGCGGGCTGGGACAAGCCGTGGATCCTGTACGTCGCCGCGCTGTTCCACGACATCGCCAAGGGCCGCGGCGGCGACCACTCCGAGCTCGGTGCGCGCGACGTGCGGCGCTTCTGCCGCCAGCACGAGATCGAGCGCGAGGACAGCCGGCTGATCGAGTTCCTGGTGGCTGAGCACCTGGTGATGAGCCAGGTCGCGCAGAAGCAGGACCTGAGCGACCCGGAGGTGATCGGCGCCTTCGCCAAACGCGTGGGCAACGAGCGCTATCTGACGGCGCTGTACCTGCTGACCATCGCCGACATCCGGGGCACCTCGCCGCGCGTGTGGAATGCCTGGAAAGGCAAGCTGCTCGAAGACCTCTACCGATCGACGCTGCGCGCGCTGGGCGGACGCATGCCGGATCCGGGCGCCGAGGTCGAGGCGCGCAAGCGCGACGCGCTGATCCAGCTGGCGCTGTATGCGCAACCCTTCGAGGCGCACAAGGCGCTGTGGGAGACGCTCGACGTCGGCTACTTCATGCGCCACGATGCGTCGGAGATCGCGTGGCACACCAAGCAGCTGTCGCGCCACGTGCCGCCGCGCGGCATACCGGTCGATCCGCATGCGCCGGCCCTGGTGCGCGCCCGGCTGTCGCCGGTGGGCGAAGGCCTGCAGGTGGTCGTGTACACGCCCGATCAGCCCGACTTGTTCGCACGCATCTGCGGCTACTTCGATCAGGCCTCGTTCAGCATCCTGGATGCCAAGGTCCACACGGCGAGCAACGGCTATGCGCTGGACACCTTCCAGGTCGTCGCGACCTTCATTCCCGAGCATTACCGCGACCTGATCAGCATGGTCGAGACCGGGCTGGCGAAAACGCTCGGCGAAGCCGGGCCGCTGCCGCCGCCGAGCAAGGGCCGCGTCTCGCGCCGGGTGCGGAGTTTTCCGATCAAGCCGCGCATCAGCCTCCTGCCCGACGAGAAGGCGCAGCGCTGGCTGCTCAACATCTCGGCCAGCGATCGCACCGGCCTCTTGTATTCGGTCGCACGCGTGCTGGCGCGGCATCATCTGAATCTTCAGCTCGCGAAGGTGACGACGCTCGGCGAACGGGTCGAGGACACCTTCCTGATCAGCGGACCGGAATTGCAGGGGCAGCGCGCGCAGCTGGCGATCGAGACCGAACTGCTCGAGGCGCTGGCGGCCTGAGCGTCGCTAGTCCCGGCCGGCAGCGAGTCGCCGCTCCAGCCACCCGGCGTACCTCGCCAACCCGAAGCACATCACCCAATACACCAGCGCCAGGAACAGGTAGCCCTCGAGGTAGAACGGCCGCCATGTCGGATCGCCGCCGAGGGCCAGCCCCAGCGCGCCGGTCAGTTCGAAGAGGCCAACCACGGTCACCAGCGAGGTGTCCTTCAGGGTTCCGACGACGGTGTTGGTAATTGCCGGCACGACCAGTCGCAGCGCCTGCGGCAGCACGATGTCGCGCTGCACCGCCCAGCGGCCGAAGCCGAGCGCCATCGCGGCATCGATCTGGCCGCGCGGCACGGCCTGCAGGCCGCCGCGGATGATCTCCGCCAGGTAGGCCGCGACGAACAGCGCAAGGCCGGCCAGCACGCGCACCAGCACGTCCGGCTGCCAGCTCGCGGGCCACAGCAGCGGCAGCAGGAACGAGGCCATGAACAGCACCGAGATCAGCGGCACGCCCCGCACCAGCTCGATGTAGGTGGCGCTGAGCGTGCGCGCCACCGGCCATTGCGAACGCCGGCCCAGCGCCAGCAGCAGCGACAGCGGAAACGCGAGCGCCAGCCCAACCACCGCGAGCCCGATCGTAAGCGGCAGGCCGCCCCAGCGGCTGGTCGGCACCATGGCCAGGCCGAGCACGCCGCCGCGCATCAGCACCACGAACAGCGCGAGCACGACGACCCACAGCGGCAGCAGCCAGACGCGCCAGCTGCGCGGCCAGGCGCTCAGCATGGTGGTCGCCGACAGCACGCCGACCGCAATCGCCGGGCGCCATTGGTCTTCATAGGGATAGCGGCCGAACAGGAAGGGTCGCCACTTCTCCGCGATCACACCCCAGCAGGCGCCATGCCGCAACGCGCGGCAGGCTTCGGCATCGGGGCGGAACACGGCGTGCACCACGCCCCAGTCGAGCGCGTGCAGGGCCACCCATACGATGAGCAGTGCCAGCACCAGCGTCGCGAGCGCCCGCAGCGGCGAACCCCAGAGGTCCCTGCGCCACTCGATGGCCGGCCGCACCGTACGGTTCATTGCCACCCTCGCAGCGCGACACGCGCGTTGTAGCGGTTCATCACCCCAGAAATCAGCAACGACATCAGCAGATACACCGCCATGATCACCGCGATGCATTCGAAGGCACGGCCGGTCGAGTTGAGCGAGGTGTTGGCAATGGAGACCAGCTCGGGGTAGCCCACCGCGACCGCGAGCGAGGAATTCTTGGTCAGGCTCAGCAACTGGTTGGTCAGTGCCGGCACGATCACGCGCAGGGCCTGCGGCATCACCACGATGCGCAGCTGCTGGTGCGGCGAAAGCCCGAGCGCCTGCGCTGCCAGTTTCTGGCCTTGCGAGACCGACGCGATGCCGGCGCGCACGATCTCAGCCACGAAAGCGGCCGTGTAGAGCGCGAGCGCGATCACCACGGCCAGGTATTCCGGGCTCAGTGCCGCACCGCCGCTGACGTTGAAACTGCCACGTTCGGGCCAGTCGAAATGCGTGGGCCAGAAGCCGCCCTCGCCGGCCACGGGCCAGGGCATCGACAGGCCGCCCTTGCTCAGCCAGAAGCCGGGCGCGAGTTCGAGCGGTTCGGTCGAATCGGGCAGCAGCTGCGTGAGTGCGAAGTACAGCATCAGCAGCTGCACCAGCAACGGCACGTTGCGCACCGTCTCCACGTAGGCCGCGCAGATGCCGCGCACCAGCACGTGCGGCGCCAGCCGGCCGATGCCCAGCAACGTGCCGAACACGACGGCGATCACCGCCGCGGGAATGGAGGCGCGAATGGTGTTGATCAGCCCGGCGAGGAACGCGCGCCAGAAAGGCTGGCCGGCGTCGAAGTCGAGCCAGCCTTCGGAGATCTCGAAGCCGGCCGACTGCAGCAGAAAGTCGAAGCCCGAGCGCACGCCGCGTGCGCGCAGCACCTCCAGCGCGTGGTGGCCCAGCCAGAGCACGCCGCCGAGCACGGCCGCCAGCAACAGGGCCTGCACCGCCCACGCGAGCCAGACGGCACGACGCCCGCCCGGCGCCGGCCGACTCATCTGACGGGCAATCCGTACATCAGGCCGCCCTTGCTCCAGAGATTGTTCGCGCCGCGCGGCAGCTTGAGCACCGACTTCGGACCGACGTTGCGCTCGAAGATCTCGCCGTAGTTGCCCACTGCCTTGATCGCGCGGTACGACCAGTCCTTGTCGAGGCCGAGCAGCTTGCCCAGGTCGTCGCCGCTGCCGACCAGGCGCTGCTGCGCCGGGTCCTTGCTGTTGGCCCTGAGATCGTCGATGTTGGCCTGCGTGATGCCGGCCTCTTCGGCCTCGATCAGCGCGTTGGGCACCCACTTGACGATGGCGAACCACTCATCGTCGCCGCGGCGCACCAGCGGCGCGAGCGGCTCCTTGGAGATCAGCTCGGGCAGGATCACGTAGTCATCCGGATTCGGCGCTTCCTTGTTGCGCAGGCCTGCGAGCGCCGAGGAGTCGGTCGTGAAGGCCTGGCAGCGGCCCGCGAAGAAGGCCTTGAACGAGGCTTCGAAGCTTTCGAACACCACCGTCTTGACGGGGATGTTCTGCGCCTTGAAGTAGTCGGCGACGTTCTTCTCGTTGGTGGTGCCGGACTGCGTGCAGATGGTGGCGTTCTTGAGCTGTTTGGCGCTGGTCACCTTGAGCTTCTTCGGCACCAGGAAGCCCTGGCCGTCGTAGTAGGTGATGGTGGTGAAGTTGAAGCCGAGCGAGGCATCGCGCGTCAGGTTCCAGGTGGTGTTGCGCGCGAGGATGTCGACCTCGCCGGCCTGCAGGGCCGAGAAGCGCTGCTGCGAATTGAGCGGCACGAAATCGACCTTCTTCGCATCGCCCAGCACCGCGGCCGCGACGGCACGGCAGGTGTCGACGTCCAGACCCGACCAGTTGCCCTGCGTGTCAGGCGCCGAGAAACCGGCGACGCCGTTGGTCACGCCGCACTTGACGGTGCCGCGCTGCTTGACCGCGTCGAGCGTCTTGCCGGCGAAGGCGGGGGCGGCGACGAAGGCCAGGGCGGCGGCTGCGGCGGCCAGTGCGGGTCGGATGCGTTGGTTGTTCATTCTCGGGTTCCTCTGGGAATTGACGGCAGCGGGCAGTTTACGGTGGCGCCCCGGACTCTGCCAAAGAACCAGCAGTTGGAAGCTCATTCCGGCAAACGCCGCCGGCTTCGACCACAATCGCGCCTTCAAACAAGAAAGGCGATTCGACATGATCCGTTCCGACGACACAGGCAAACTCGTTCTGCGCGTCACGCTGGGCGTCCTGCTTCTGCTGCACGGCATTGCCAAGCTCCATGCCGGCGTCGCCGGCATCTCCGGCATGCTGGCCGGGCAGGGCCTTCCGGGTGCGGTCGCCTATCTTGTCTATGTCGGCGAGATCGTCGCGCCGGTGCTGCTGATCATCGGCCTCTACACGCGGCCGGCGGCATGGATCGTCGTGATCAACATGCTGTTCACCTTCTGGCTCGTCCATGGCAACAACCTGTGGTCGCTCGGCAAGAGCGGCGGCTGGGTGCTGGAACTGGAAGGCCTCTACCTGTTCGCCGCCTTGGCAATCACCTTCCTCGGCGCGGGCCGCTTCAGCATCGGCGGCAGCAGCGGAAGACTGAACTAACCCCCAGGCTTGCCCACTTCGTGTGGCCGCCCACCCCCTTGCAGGGGGCAACACCTGCGGACCGGCAGAGCCGGACCCGCGGTGTTTCCCGAAGGGGCCCGGCTGCGCCGGCCAACTGCTCTCAATCGTCCTCGCTCGCATCGAGGCCCGGAAACAGGATCTCGGTGTAGCCGAAGCGTGAGAAGTCGCGCACCCGCATCGGGTAGAGCTTGCCCAGCAGGTGATCGACCTCGTGCTGCACCACGCGGGCATGGAAACCCTCGACGGTGCGGTCGATGGGATCGCCATAAGGATCGAAGCCGGTGTAGCGGATGTGCGCGAAGCGCGGCACGACGCCGCGCAGGCCGGGCACCGACAGGCAGCCTTCCCAGCCCTCTTCCTCCTCGTCGCCCAGCGGCGTGATGACGGGATTGAGCAGCACGGTGCGCGGCACCAGTGGCGCGTCCGGATAGCGCGGATTGACGGCGTCGGTGCCGAAGATCACGAGCTGCTGGTCGACGCCGATCTGCGGCGCCGCGAGCCCCGCGCCGTGGACGGCGTGCATGGTCTCGAACATGTCGCGCACCAGCAGATGAAGCTCGTCGGTGTCGAAGGCGGCGACGGGCTGCGCGATGCGCAGCAAGCGCGGGTCGCCCATCTTGAGAATTTCGCGAATGGCCATGGCGGGATTATCGCGATGGCCCCATCACGCGGTCGGCCGTGGGGTCAGGGTCCGTCGCCGTGCTGACCGCCGCCACGCGGCATGCCCGTGGGCGGCAGCCGCAGGCCGCCCACGCCTGCACCGGGTGCCACGCCGCCGCGCGGGAAGCCCGGCCTCGGCCCCATGCCCGGACGCGGCCCGACGCCCGGTCGCGGCACGAAGCCGGGACGCGGGCCGTAGTAACCCGGCCTGCCGTAATAGCCCGGTCGCCCGTAGTAGCCGGGCCGTCCGTAATAGCCGCCACCGCCTTCGATGTACACCGAGGGCGGCGCCACCACGACGGGCGCCGGGTCGTAGTAGGGTTCCGAATACACGGGTCCGCCCGAATAGACCGCCCCGCCGTAAGCCGGCCCCGCGGGGACCGCGACGCAGCCGCTCAGGACGGCGACACCGCCGAGCGCAATGCAAGTACCGAGTAGACGAATTCTGTTCATGATGGACTCCTGGTTCTTTCAACGGACGGTTGTAGGCGCTGTTGACCGCGCACGTGTGAAGCCTGCGTAACGTCCGGTAAAGACAGGTGCGACGCTCAGAGTCCGCTCCGAAGAATCTCCAGCATGCGCTCCTCGTCGATCACGGCCACGCCAAGATCGCGCGCCTTGTCGAGCTTGCTGCCGGCTTCCTCTCCCGCCACCACATAGTCGGTCTTCTTGCTCACCGAGCCCGCCACCTTGGCGCCGGCCGATTCCAGTTTGTCCTTCGCTTCGTCGCGGCTGAGCGTAGGAAGAGTACCGGTGATGACGAAGGTCTTGCCCGCCAGCGGCTTCGGGATGCGCGCGGCCGGCTCGCCCTCTTCCCAGTGCACGCCGCAGGCGCGCAGCTGCTCGACCACTTCGCGGTTGTGCGGCTGATCGAAGAAGGTGCGCAGGCTGGTCGCGACCGCCGGCCCGACGTCGTTGACCTCCAGCAGATGCTCCTCGCTGGCATCCATGATCGCGTCCAGCGTGCCGAAGTGCTTGGCCAGGTCTTTCGCGGTGCTCTCGCCGACATGGCGGATGCCGAGGCCGAACAGGAAGCGCGGCAACGTGGTCTTCTTCGACGCCTCGAGCGCATCGACGATGTTCTTGGCCGACTTGTCGGCCATGCGGTCCAGGCCTGCCAGCGTGGTGAAGCCGAGCTTGTAGAGATCGGGCAAGGTCCGGATCAGGTCGGCATCGACAAGCTGCTCGACCAGCTTGTCGCCGAGGCCTTCGATGTCGAGTGCGCGCCGCGCGGCGAAATGAAGGATGGCTTCCTTGCGCTGGGCCGCGCAGAAGAGGCCGCCCGTGCAGCGGTGATTGACTTCGCCCCGCTCGCGCACGACGTCGCTTTCGCAGATCGGACAGTGACGCGGCATGCGAAAGTTCGGAACATAGGACCGACGCGAATCGCCCACGATGCCCACCACTTCGGGAATGACGTCGCCCGCTCGCCGCACGATGACCATGTCACCCACGCGCACCTTCTTGCGCCGGATGTCGAACAGGTTGTGAAGCGTCACGTTCGCCACCGTGGTGCCGCCCACGAATACCGGGTCCAGCCGCGCGACCGGCGTCAGCTTGCCGGTCCGCCCGACCTGCACGTCGATGCCCAGCACGCGCGTCATCGCCTCCTGCGCCGGGTATTTGTGCGCGACGGCCCATCGCGGCTCGCGCGAGACGAAGCCGAGTTGCCGCTGCAGCTCGAGGCTGTCGACCTTGTAGACGACTCCATCGATGTCGTAGGGCAAGGTATCGCGCTCACGTCCCATCGTCTCGTGGAACTCGATCAGGTCGCTCGCACCACGGGCGCGCGTTCTCTTCGTCGAAACCGGAAAGCCCCAGGTATCGAACTGGGTCAGCCAGTCGAATTGCGTCGCGCAGTCCGGCCCGCCCTGCTCCGGCGGCGTGACCTCGCCGAGGCCGTAGGCGAAGAAGCTCAGGGGCCGGTCGGCCGCGATCGCCGGATCCAGCTGGCGCACGGCGCCGGCCGCGGCATTGCGCGGGTTCACGAAGACCTTCTCGTTCTTCTGGCCGGCAGCGATCTTCTCGCGCTGCCGCTCGTTGAGCTTCTCGAAGTCGTCGCGCCGCATGTAGACCTCGCCGCGCACCTCGACCACCGGCGGCAGCGCCGAAGCCTCGCCATGCAGGCGCAGGGGGATCTGCTGCATCGTGCGAATGTTCTGTGTCACCTCTTCGCCGATCTCGCCGTCGCCGCGCGTCGCGGCCTGGACCAGCACGCCGTGCTCGTAGCGCAGGTTGATGGCCAGGCCGTCGAACTTGAGCTCGCACACGTACTCGACCTGCGGCGCGTCCTCCGCCAGGCCGAGCTCCTTGCGTACCCGCGCATCGAAGGCGCTCGCGCCCGCGGGCGTGATGTCGGTCTCGGTGCGGATCGACAGCATCGGCACCTTGTGGCGCACCTTGACGAAGCCGTCGAGCGGCTTGCCGCCGACGCGCTGCGTGGGTGAATCGGGCGTGCGCAGCTCGGGGTATTCCGCTTCGATGGCCTGCAGGCGTTGGAACAGCTTGTCGTACTCGGCATCGGGCAATTCGGGCGCATCGAGCACGTAGTAGAGATGCGCGTGGCGGTGCAGCTGTTCAGCCAATGCGGCCGCTTCGCGAGCCGCCTTCTCTCGCGTTGTCATGAAAGTCTCCTGAACAAGCCGGACAGCTTAGCTGAACAAGCGCCGCGCCAGCGGTGAGCCGGCCGAGAGATCGCGCGTATCCAGCGTGTCATAAAGCTGTTCGAGATCCGCACCGATCACGTCCATCGTGTCGTCGCGCAGCAGCTGGCCATCGCTGTCGGTCACGACGCCGTCCATCTCGCGCGCCAGCGTGGCCGCGGCCTCGCGCATGCGCTCGAAGGGCCGTTCGCCGCGATCGACCTGCGGCACGTCGAGGCTCAGCGCGAGTTCGCGGATCGCCGACTGCGCAGGATCGTCGGCCAGCGCGGCCTGCGTGTCGAAGGACAGGCCCAGGATCGGCGGCAGGCCGACCTCGCCCGCGGGCAGCACCATGCGGCCCGGAATGATGCCCGCCACGAAGCCCAGGCGCGCCGCGTTCTGCTGCACGTAGCCGGGACTCCATGCCGCATGCAGCGCGCGCAGCACGAAACTCAGCTGCGCATCGTGCGAACTCGCGAACTGATCGAGCTCGCGGGCGCGCGCCACCTCGTCCAGCATCTCGGGAAACTCGGGCGCGCCGTTGAGCGCATCGGCAAAGGCCTGAGCCTTGACGACGAATTCGGAGTACTCGATCTCGTTGAGCGCGCCGGTGCGATTGGCCAGCTGCACGCCGACCTGGAAGGCACCGTAGCGCTGACCCGGCGCCGGCAGTTCCCATTCGCCCGTGTGTTCGTTGAGGCCCTCGATCGCGACCGGCTTGCTGCCGGCGCGCCGCGTGGCCGGCATGGCCGCAATGGCCGCATCGCCCGAGGCGAGGCCATCGAGCGACACCGGCGCGATCACGTCGATCAACGGATCGAGCCCGCCGCGCCGCTCGGCCGTCGGCATGGGCAACGCGCTGGGCGCCGGCAGGTCGGGGTCGAACAGCGGCTCGTGCCGCTCGGTGCCGTGCATCAATTGCGGCTCGACATGCAGCACCGGTTCCTGGTCCTGCGTCGACTCCGCCCGAACAGTGTCGGGCGCTTCTCTGTCTCGCGCATCGGGCTGGCGCGGCTCGTTGCGGCGCGACATCCACGTGTTGAAGCCGACGACTGCGGCCAGCACGAGGCCGCCGAGGATCGCCAGCGCGACGGTGAGGCTGCTCATGCGCGGTCCATGTCCCTGTTCAAGCGGCTTCGACCATGGACACCGCAGCTTCCATGTCGACCGCCACGATGCGTGACACACCCTGTTCCTGCATGGTCACGCCGATCAGCTGTTCGGCCATCTCCATCGCGATCTTGTTGTGGCTGATGAAGAGGAACTGGGTTTCACGACTCATGGCGGTCACGAGTTTGGCATAGCGCTCGGTGTTGGCATCGTCCAGCGGCGCATCCACCTCGTCCAACAGGCAGAAAGGTGCCGGATTGAGCTGGAAGATCGCGAACACGAGCGCGATGGCCGTCAGCGCCTTCTCGCCGCCCGAGAGCAGGTGGATGGTCTGGTTCTTCTTGCCCGGCGGCTGCGCCATGACCTGCACGCCCGAATCGAGGATCTCGTCGCCGGTCATCATGAGCCGCGCATTGCCGCCGCCGAAGAGCTCGGGGAACATGCGGCTGAAGTGCTCGTTGACGATCTTGAAGGTGCCGCCCAGCAGGTCGCGGGTTTCGGCGTCGATCTTGCGGATCGCGTCCTCGAGCGTGGTGATCGCCTCGTTCAGGTCGGCCGACTGGGCATCGAGGAAGGTCTTGCGCTCGCTGGCCACGGCGAGTTCGTCGAGCGCGGCGAGGTTGACCGCACCGAGCGAAGCGACCTCGCGGTTCAGGCGGTCGATCTCGCTTTGCAGGCCGCCGAGCCGCACCTTGTCGGTCTCGATCGACAGCGCGACCGCTTCGAGATCGGCCTGCGCATCGGCCAGCAACTGCTGGTACTGCTCGAAGCCCAGGCGCGCAGCCTGTTCCTTGAGCTGGAAATCGGTGATGCGCTGGCGCAGCGGATCGAGTTCGCGCTCGAGCTGCAGGCGCCGTTCGTCGCTGGCGCGCAGCTTGAGCGTGAGGTCGTCGTACTGGCTGCGCGAGCCGCCGAGCGCAGTTTCGCGTTCGAGCTTGAGCGCCAGCGCATCCTGCAGGCCGGCCTGTGCGGCTGCGTCGGACAGGCGGCCGAGTTCGGCACGCGCGCGTTCGTCCTCTTCGGTGAGCGAGGTGGTCTGCTGCACGGCGGTCTCGATGGCGCGGCCGAGTTCGCCGCGCCGCGCTTCGAGCGTGCGCTGGGCGAAGGTGGCCTCCTGGGCCTGGCGCTCCAGGCTGCGATGCTGCTCGCGGCTGGCGGCCAGCACGCGGGCGGCCTCGATCACGCGCTCGTCGAGCTGCGCATGACGCTCCTGGCTGTCGGCCAGCTGCATGTCGAGTTCGTCGAAGCGGCCTTCGGCGGCGACGCGCTTTTCCTGCAGCTCTTCGAGCTGGGCGTCGACTTCGCCGAGGTCCGATGACAGCTGCTCGCTGCGCGCGCGGGTCTGCTCGGCCAATTGCGACAGGCGCAGCGTCTCGACCTGGAGTTCATGCGCGCGCGACTGTGTCTCGGCCGCTTCGCGGCGCGCCGTGACGAGCCGCTGAGCGGCATCGCCGTACGCGGCCTCGGCGCGTGCCAGGGCAGTGCGCGACTCCTCGCTGATCAGCGTCTGGGCGCGCAGCTGGCGCTCGAGGTTCTCCATTTCCTGCTGGCGCGCCAGGAGGCCGGCCTGCTCGGAATCCTGCGCGTAGAAGCTCACGCTGTGCGCGGTGACGGCATGGCCGCTCTGGACGTAGATCACCTCGCCGGGCTGCAGCTTGTCGCGCTGGGCCAGCGCCTCTTCGAGCGTCGCGGCGGTGTGGCAGCCATGCAGCCATTCGGCCAGCAAGGCCTGTTGTCCGGCATCGCCGAGGCGCAGCAGATCCGACAGGCGCGGCAAGGCGCTGGGCGCTTGCGGCAGGCCCGCCACTGGCGGCGTGTAGAAGGCCAGCTTGGCCGGCGGTGCATCGCCGCCGAAGGCACGGACCATGTCGAGCCGGCTGACCTCGAGCGCACCCAGGCGCTCGCGCAATGCGGATTCGAGTGCGTTCTCCCAGCCCTGCTCGATGTGGATGCGGCTCCACAGGCCTTGCAGGCTTTCGAGGCCGTGCTTGGCCAGCCAGGGCGCGAGCTTGCCGTCGGTTTTGACCTTTTCCTGCAGCGCGCGCAGCGCTTCCAGTCGTGCCGAGAGTTCGGCATGGCGCGCGCCTTCGGTGTTGACGGCCTGCTGGCGGTTGCGGCGGTCGTCGTCGAGCTGCGGCACGGCTTCCTGCAGCTCGTGCAGGCGGGCATCGGCTTCGGTGGAGGCCTCCTGCGCCGCGGCCAGTTGCGCCTGCAGATCGCGCAGGCGGGTTTCGTCGGGGGCGGCAAGCGCGCTCTGGTCGCTGCGCAAGCGTTCGGCGCGCAGCGTGAGCTGGCGGCTCTGATCTTCGATATTGCGTTGATCGGCGGCCAGCACCTGGATCTGCTGCTGCACTTGGACGACCGTGGCGCGCTGCGCATTGGCCTCGTCCTGCGCGCGCTGCTGCGCCTCTTCGAGCTCGGGCATGCGGGCGTCGTGCTCTTCGAGCTGCGCGGCCAGCAGCTCGGCCTGCTCCTCGGCATTGACGCCCTGGCCAGCCAGGGTTTCGATCTCGGCCTCGGCATCCTCGCGGCGCGTGCTCCATTGCGCGATCTGCTCACGCAGCTGGCCGAGGCGCTGCTCGACGCGCTGGCGGCCCTCGACCACGAAACGGATCTCGCCTTCGAGCCGCCCGACCTCGGCACTGGCCTCGTAGAGCTTGCCCTGCGCCTGGTTGACCTGGTCGCCGGCGGCGTAGTGTGCCTGGCGCACGGTCTCGAGTTCGGCTTCGATGTGGCGCAGGTCGGCGGTGCGCGATTCGAGGTCGTTGATCGCCTTCTCGGCGTCGGCCTTGATCTTGCCCTGGTCGGCTTCGCTTTCGCTGCGCTTCAGGAACCAGAGCTGGTGCTGCTTGCGCGTGGCATCGCCCTGCAGCGTGTTGTAGCGCGCGGCGACCTCGGCCTGCTTCTCGAGCTTCTCGAGGTTGCTGTTGAGCTCGCGCAGGATGTCCTCGACGCGCGTGAGGTTCTCGCGCGTGTCGCCCAGGCGGTTCTCGGTCTCGCGGCGGCGCTCCTTGTACTTCGACACGCCGGCGGCTTCTTCGAGGAAGAGGCGCAGCTCCTCGGGCTTGGATTCGATGATCCGGCTGATCGTGCCCTGGCCGATGATCGCGTAGGCACGCGGGCCGAGGCCGGTGCCGAGGAACACGTCCTGCACGTCGCGCCGGCGCACCGGCTGGTTGTTGATGTAGTAGCTCGAATTGCCGTCGCGCGTGAGCACGCGCCGCACCGCGATCTCAGCGAACTGCGACCACTGGCCGCCGGCCCGGTGGTCGGCGTTGTCGAACACCAGCTCGACGCTCGAACGGCTGGCCTGCTTGCGCGTGGTGGTGCCGTTGAAGATGACGTCCTGCATCGACTCGCCGCGCAGCTCCGAAGCACGCGATTCGCCGAGCACCCAGCGCACCGCATCCATGATGTTCGACTTGCCGCAGCCGTTGGGCCCGACGACGCCGACGAGTTGACCTGGCAGCAGGAAGTTGGTGGGTTCGGCGAAGGACTTGAAGCCGGAAAGCTTGATGGAATTGAGACGCACGACGGGTCGGCCTTGAGCCTGGCTTTTGCCAAGGTGTTGATTTGTAAGAAAAATTCAGCGGCCCGTAGTCCGAAGACCGGCCGACACCCGAGGCGACGATGATAACGTGCGGCCCATGAGCGATTTCCCCGTTTCCCCTTGCGTATGGCATCGCGCGCTGCTGTTCGGCGTGGCCGCGATGCTGCTGGGCCTTGCGGCCTGCACGACGACGGAGCGCGCGCAACCCTACGCCGGCAACGAATGGATCCAGACCAGCGCCAACCGCATCGCCAACCTCGCGCTGCGCGACAACCTGCAATCGATCCGCCGGGTGCAGCTGTCGCTCTATCGCCGCAACCCGCGCGAATGGCACAAATGGGCCACGAGCGCGGAAGACGCCATTCAACGCACCTGGGACGCCATCTCGCAACAGAGCTCCCTGCCCGACCTGCAGGGTGCGACCGGCATCGACGCAATCCGCATGGCCTTCGAGACCCATCCGAAGCCCTATGCGGGCGACCGCGTCGCGGCGCTGGTGGTCGGCTGGGCGTCGCTGCTCAAGCAGGCCAATGGCGGCACCTGGGAGCAGAGCATGCTCGACGGCGTGAATGCCGAGAACAGCTACCGGGCCGCACGCAATGTCGAGATCTCGCTCTGGCTCATCGGCTCCAAGACCGGCCCGGACGGCCAGCCCCTGCTGCTGGCCACCGAGATCAGCGAGCGCGGCCGCAATCTGGTGGTCGACCGCGAGCTCTCCAAGGTGGTGGCGCGCCTCGATCTGCTGGCCGCGCAGGCCGACGAGAAGTACCGCCGTGCGGCGCTCGATTTCGGCCAGAACTGGTTTCTCGGCAGCCTCGGACCCTTCTTCTCGATGGTGCCGAGGTAGGCCGCGCGCGGCGCCGCACCTAGAATGCTTCGCACTTTTCCATCCCACTCTCTCCGAGGAATTCCATGAGTTCGATCAATTTCATCGGCGGCGAAAAGGGCGGTGTCGGCAAGTCGGTCACGGCACGGGTTCTGGCGCAGTACTTCATCGACCACAGCCGGCCCTTCGTCGGCTTCGACACCGACCGCTCGCACAACTCGTTCACCCGCTTCTACGAAGGCTTCGCCTCGCAGGTGGTGGTCGACAGTTTCGAGGGCCTCGACACGGTGGTGAACGGCTTCGAGGCCAATCCCCATCAAAGCGTGATCGTCGACCTCGCGGCACAGACGCTGGCACCGCTGTCGCGATGGATCAAGGAGTCGGACCTGTTCGACGTGTTCGCCGAACTCGGCGTGGCGGTCAACTTCTGGCACGTGCTCGACGACGGCAAGGATTCGAGCGACCTGCTCGGCACGCTGGTCGACACCTTCGGCAACCGGCCCAACTACATCGTGGTGCAGAACTACGGCCGCGGCAACGACTTCGCGCTGCTGCTCGGCTCGCAGTCGCTCAGCAAGGCGATCACGAACGGCGCCCGCGTCATTGCACTGCCGCGCCTGCACGACGCCAGCATGCGCAAGATCGACGGGCGCAACACCAGCTTCTGGAAGGCGGTGAACGACCGCGAAGGCCCGCACGCACTCGGGCTGCTGGAGCGCCAGCGCGTGAAGGGCTGGCTGGCGACGGCCTATGCCGCCTTCGACACCCTGCCGCTCTGACCCGCGCGGCGCAGCAGCAGCACGAGGAGCAGCAGGCCCAGCACCGTGAAGGCGATGAAGGACCAGTTCGCGATCGACAGGCCGAACAGGGTCCAGTCGATCTTGGAGCAGTCGCCGCTGCCGCGGAAGATCATCGGCAAGGCGCGCTGCAGCGGAAAGGTCTCGATCATTCCGTAGATGTCGCGGCCGCAGCTCACCACTTCCGGCGGATGCCATTGCAGCCAGCTCTGGCGCGCAGCGGTGTAGGCGCCGCCGACGGCCATGACCAGTGCGAGCATGGCGCCCGTCCACTGCAAGCCGCGACGGCGGCTCGTGGACGCCAGCCCGGCGAAGACCGCCAGCAGCACCAGCGCATAACGCTGCACGACGCACATCGGGCACGGCTCCAGGCCCACCACATGTTGCAGATACAGCCCGAAGGCGAGCATCGCCACGCAGGCGGCGCAGATCAGCGCCAACGCGCGCCGCGGCGCACCGAAATACCAGTCGATCAAGCTATGGTCCCTCCACGAACACACGGGCCCGGCGCGGCGTGGCGACCACTGTTTCGCCTTCCCGCAAGCCGAGATCCCGGAACTGTTGCGCAGGAAGTTGCGCCTCGATGATGGTTCCGGACCCCGGATTATCAGGATTCGATTCGACCGGTTCGAGTTCCAGCCTTGCGATCGGACCGACCACAATGGCACGGCTCAGCGTCGCGACGATGCCCTGGGTCCGTGCGGAGCCGTTCGCTGTCGTGGCCGGCACATAGCGCGCGATGTCGAGGTCATGCGGCCGCACATAGGCCAGCGCCTTGCCGTCACGCAACCCGCGGCTTTCCGGCGTATCGATGCGAATGCCTTCCACATGCACCTCGCCTTCGTGGGCGCGGCCATGGAACAGGTTGACGTCGCCGAGAAAGCCATAGACGAAGGGACTGGCCGGCCGGTCCCACACATCCTGCGGCGAGCCGACCTGCTCGACGCGGCCGCTGTTCATCAGCACCACGCGGTCGGCCACTTCGAGCGCTTCCTCCTGGTCATGGGTGACGAAGATGCTGGTCACGTGCAGCTCGTCGTGCAGGCGGCGCAGCCAGCGGCGCAGTTCCTTGCGCACCTTGGCGTCGAGCGCGCCGAAAGGCTCGTCGAGCAGCAGCACCTTGGGCTCGACCGCGAGCGCACGGGCCAGCGCGATGCGCTGGCGCTGGCCGCCCGACAGCTGTGCCGGATAGCGGTCGGCCAGCCAGTCGAGCTGCACCAGCTTGAGCAGGTCGTGCACCTTGGCCTTGATCTGCGCCTCGGCCGGGCGCACGCCGCGCGGCTTCACGCGCAGGCCGAAGGCGACGTTCTCGAACACCGTCATGTGCCGGAACAGCGCGTAGTGCTGGAACACGAAGCCGACCTGGCGCTCGCGCACATGGACGTCGGTCGTGTCCTCGCCGGCGAACAGGATGCTGCCGGTGTCGGCGGTCTCCAGCCCCGCGATGATGCGCAGCAGCGTGGTCTTGCCGCAACCCGAGGGGCCGAGCAGCGCGACGAGCTCGCCTGACGCCACGTCGAGGCTGACATCGCGCAGCGCGTGAAACTCGCCGAAGCGCTTGCTGACGTTGCGGATTTCAATGCTCATGATGTTCCTCCCAGGGCCGCGACGGCGGGTTGCGGCCGCTCCGGCGGCAGTTCTGCGATGGCCTTCATCTCGCGCTCGTGCCGCCACTCGATGAAGGACTTGATCACCAGCGTGACCAGTGCCAGGATGGCCAGCAGCGAGGCCACCGCGAACGCGGCCACCGACTGGTACTCGTTGTAGAGCACCTCGACATGCAGCGGCATGGTGTTGGTCTGGCCGCGGATGTGGCCCGACACGACCGACACCGCGCCGAACTCGCCCATGGCGCGCGCATTGCACAGAATGACGCCGTACAGCAGCCCCCATTTGATGTTCGGCAGGGTCACGTGCCAGAAGGTCTGCCAGCCCGTGGCACCGAGCACGATGGCGGCCTGCTCCTCCTCGGTGCCCTGCGCCTGCATCAGCGGCACCAGCTCGCGCGCGATGAAGGGAAAGGTCACGAACACTGTGGCCAGCACGATACCGGGCACAGCGAAGATGATCTTGATGTCGTGTGCGGCCAGCCAGGGACCGAACCAGCCCTGCGCGCCGAACACCAGCACGTAGATCAGCCCCGCGACCACCGGCGACACGGCGAAGGGCAGATCGACCAGCGTCGTGAGAAAAGCCTTGCCCCGAAATTCGAACTTGGCGATCGCCCAGGCCGCTGCCACGCCGAAGACCAGGTTGGCCGGCACGGCGATCGCGGCCGTGAGCAGGGTCAGGCGGATCGCACTCCAGGCATCGGGCTCCTCGAGCGCCTGGAAGTAGGCGCCGAATCCCTTGCGCAGCGCTTCGGCCGCGACGGCGGCCAGCGGCAGCACGAGGAACAGCAGCATGAAGGCCAGCGCGATGCCGATCAACGTCCAGCGCACCCAGGCCGATTCGGTGGTGCCGGCCGCGGCACGCCGGACCACCCTGGCTGGCGCGCTCATGACGAAGCCCCCGAGCGGCGCCGCTGCCAGGCTTGCAGGCCGTTGATGACCAGCAGCAGCACGAAGGACAGCACCAGCATCACCAAGGCCACCGCGGTGGCGCCTGCATAGTCGTACTGCTCGAGCTTGCCGATGATGATCAGCGGCGTGATCTCCGAGATCATCGGCATGTTGCCGGCAATGAAGATCACCGAGCCGTACTCACCGATCGCGCGCGCGAAGGCCATCGCAAAGCCGGTCAGCAGCGCCGGCATGATCGAGGGCAGGATCACCCGCGTGAAGGTCTGCAGCCGGGTCGCACCCAGGCTGGTCGCGGCCTCCTCGAGTTCCTTCTCGGTGTCTTCGAGCACCGGCTGCACCGTGCGCACCACGAACGGCAGGCCGATGAAGATCAGCGCGATCACGATACCCGCCGGCGTGAAGGCCAGCTTGATGCCGAGCGGTTCGAGGTACTGGCCGATCCAGCCGTTGCCCGCCAGGAGCGCGGTCAGCGAGATGCCGGCGACCGCGGTGGGCAGCGCGAACGGCAGGTCGACCAGCGCATCGACGATGCGCTTGCCCGGGAACTTGTAGCGCACCAGCACCCAGGCCACGAGCAGGCCGAAGACGAGGTTGACCAGCGCGGCGATCAGCGACGCGCCGAAGGTCAGGCGGTAGGACGCCATCACGCGCGGCGCGGTCACCGCGACCCAGAACTGGTCCCAGCTCATCGTGAAGGTCTTGAAGACCAGCGCGGACAGCGGGATCAGGACGATCAGGCACAGGTACAGCAGCGAGAAGCCGAGCGTGATGTGAAAGCCGGGCAGCACGCGCCGCGACACGCCGGTATTGCCCGCACGCGCAAGCGGCGCCGCCGTGGCGGACGGCAGCGCCGACGATACAACCCCAGCCATTTACTTGGCGCCAGGCGTGTACAGCTTGTCGAACTGACCGCCGTCGTTGAAGTGCACCTTCTGCGCTTCGCTGAGGCTACCGAACAGTTCCTGCACCGTGAAAAGCTGCAGCGGCTTGAAGGTCGCGGCGTATTTCTTGAGCACCGCTTCCGAGCGCGGGCGCAGCGCGTGCTTGGCCGCGATCTCCTGCGCCTCGTCCGAATAGAGGTAGTCGAGGTAGGCCTTCGCGAGTTCGCCGGTGCCCTTCTTCGCCACCGTGCGTTCGACCACCGCGACCGGGTTCTCGGCCAGGATGCTGATCGACGGATACACCGCATCGACCTTGCCGGCGCCGAACTCGCGGTCGATCGACACGACCTCCGATTCGAAGGTGATCAGCACGTCGCCGATATTGCGCTGCAGGAAGGCGGTCGTCGCATCGCGGCCACCGCGCGCGAGCACCGGCACGTTCTTGAACAGCTTGCCGACGAACTCGGCGGCCTGGGCGTCGGTGCCGCCCTTCTTCTTCACGTAGCCCCACGCAGCCAGGTAGGCGTAGCGGCCGTTGCCGCCGGTCTTGGGATTGACGACCACGACCTGCACGCCGGGCTTGATCAGGTCGTCCCAGTCCTTGATGCCCTTGGGGTTGCCCTTGCGCGTGAGGAACAGCATGGTCGAGGTGGTCGGCGCCGCGTTGTTCGGGAAGCGCTTGGCCCAGTCCTTGGCCACCACGCCTGCATTGGCGAGGAACTCGATGTCGGTGGTGGTGTTCATGGTCACCACATCGGCATCGAGGCCGTCGGCCACCGCGCGCGCCTGCGCGCTGGAGCCGGCATGCGACTGGTCGATCTTGACGTCCTTGCCGGTGGTCGCTTTGTAATGCGCGACGAAGGCGGTGTTGTAGTCCTTGTAGAACTCGCGCGCCACATCGTAGGAGACATTGAGCAAGGTGGTCTGGGCGGATGCGGCGCCGCTTGCGGCGAGCACGAGGGCGCCGAGGATCATCTTGATTCTGGAAGTCATAGGGTTGCCAAAGGTTCGATATTGCTGCGGCCGGCCGGGAGGCTCGCGGGCTCGTCCGTCAGGGATTGGAGCAATGCGAGACCGAGCGGCCAGTCACCATGCCCCGATTCGAGGTTGATGTGGCCGGCATTTTGCATGCGAACGAATTCGCTGCCCCAGGCACGGGCATAGGCGCCGGCCAGCCGGACCGGGCAATAGGGGTCGTTGCTGCTCGCCACCACGATGCTGCGGTACGGCAGCTTCGCATGGGGAACGGGCGCGAAATCCGACAGCACCGCGCGGCGCTCGGGGTCGGCCGGCGCCACCAGCAGCGCGCCGCTGATGCGTGCGGCAGCGGCCTCGGGCAGATGCGCGGTCGCGATGCAGCCGAGACTGTGCGCGACGATCACCACCGGACCGGGGCATTCGAGCACGCGGGTCTCGAGCATGGATACCCACGCCGCGCGGCCCGGCGTGAGCCAGTCGTCCTGCACCACGCGCACCGCGCCCTGCATGCGCTCCGCCCACAGGCTCTGCCAGTGTCCCGGCCCGGAATCGCGCCAGCCCGGCACGATGACGATGGTCGGTTTCGTCACGCGGGCTTATTTGTTGGGCTGCGGTGTCAATCGCAGATAGGGCCGGATGGCCTTGAAGCCCTTCGGGAAGCGTTGCGCGAGCTCCGCCGGGTCCTGGATGCTCGGGCTGATCACGACATCGTCGCCGTCCTGCCAGTTCACCGGCGTCGCGACCTTGTGGCTGTCGGTCAGCTGCAGCGAATCGATCACGCGCAGGATCTCGTCGAAGTTGCGGCCCGTGCTCGCGGGATAGGTGATGGTGGCGCGGATTGCCTTTTTCGGATCGATGATGAACACGCTGCGCACGGTCGCCGTGGTCGAAGCGTTCGGATGGATCAGGTCGTAGAGGTCGGCCACCTTGCGGTCGGCGTCGGCCAGGATCGGAAAGTCGACGGTGGTGTTCTGCGTGTCGTTGATGTCGCCGATCCATTCCTTGTGCTTGTCCGCCGGATCGACGCTGATCGCGATCGGCTTGACGCCGCGCCTGGCGAACTCGCCCGACAGCGCGGCGGTCTTGCCCAGTTCCGTGGTGCACACGGGCGTGAAATCGGCGGGATGGGAGAACAGCACCACCCAGGCATCCCCGGCCCACCTGTAGAAATCGATCGGACCCTCGTTGGAGTCTTGGGTGAAATCGGGGGCGATGTCGCCGAGTCGCAGGGTGGCCATGGTTGCTCCGGAGAAGGTGAACTGAGGATTGTCGGAATCCGCTCTTCATCCGTAAACGAATATCTACTTGTTTGAATATGGCGTTTTGCGCATAACGAGCTCAGCCGGCCAGCGCGTGAGGTTCGTCGCCGTTCAGGTTTTCGGCCAGGAAATCGATCAGACGCCGAATGGCGGGGACGAGCGCCCGGCGCGCCGGGAACATGGCGTGCGTAATGCCCGGCGCCGGCCCCCATCCCGGCAAGACCTCCACCAGTTGGCCGGCCTTCAGTTCGCCGCGGCACATGTAGTCCGGCAGCACCGACGCGCCGGTCCCCTGCACCACGGCGAACTTGAGCGTCAACAGATCGTCGGCCACATAGCGAGGCGTGTGCGAATGCGTCTCCACGGCGCCATCGGGCCCTTCGAGGCGCCAGTGAGTGCGTCCCTCGCCGCTCGACATCGAGACGGTGTCGAGCTTCGACAGATCGGCCGGCGTGCGCACGGGCCCCTGCTTTCGGAGCTGCTCCGGGTTCGCGACCAGGATGCCGCGGCTGACGCCGAAGGTCTTGGCCACGAGCGTGGCGCTGTCCTCGATCTGCGGCCGCACGCGCAGCGCCAGATCCACGCCCTCCTCGACCGGATCGACCGGCCGGTTCAGCACCCGCATCTCGATCCGCACGGCCGGATAGCGCTGCATGAAGATCGGCAGCAGCGGACCCAGCGCGCTCTGCGCCAGCGTCACCGGACAGCTCAGGCGCACGGTGCCGCGCGGCTCGGTCTGCACCTGCGCGACCGCCTCGGCGGCCGCCTGCGCCGCGTCGCGCATGGCCGCGCAATGGCGCAGGTAGAGCTCGCCAGCCGGCGTGAGCGACAGGCGCCGGGTGCTGCGCTGCATCAGCTGCACGCCCAGCTGCGCCTCCAGGTCGGCCACGCGCCTGGACAGCCGCGACTTGGGAATGCCGAGCGCGCGGCTTGCGGCAGCAAACCCGCCGTGTTCCGCGACCTCGGCAAAGAAAACCATGTCATTCAGGTCTTGCATCGATCGATTGTCCTGTTATTGGGACGATATGGCCTAATTTTACCGACTTATCAAGCAATCACATCAAAAATAGAATTCACCCATGCCGACCGATTTCCGTGCCGGCCCTTTCAAGGAAAGCATTGATCATGAAGTTGCTCCACATCGATTCCAGCATCCTGGGCACCAGCTCGGTATCCCGCCAACTCACCGCCGAAGTGGTGGCCGACTGGCGCCGGGCCCATCCCCACACGACCGTCGACTACCTCGATCTCGCGGTCGAAACCCCGAACCATTTCAGCGCCGACGCGCTCGGCATCAAGGTCGGCATCCAGGCCGAACCCACCGACGCCCAGCGCCGCGAGAACGAAGTGTCGGAAAAGCTGGTGAGCCAGTTTCTCGCCGCCGACGTGATCGTGATCGGCGCGCCGCTCTATAACTTCACCGTGCCGACCCAGCTCAAGGCATGGATCGACCGGCTCGCGCAGGCAGGCCGCACTTTCAAGTACACCGACAAGGGCGCGGTCGGCCTCGCCACCGGCAAGACCGTGATCGTCGCACTGGCGCGCGGCGGCATCTACTCGACCAGCGAAGGCGGCCAGGCGATGGAGCATCAGGAAAGCTACCTGAAAGTCATCTTCGGCTTCTTCGGCATCACCGACGTGCGCTTCGTGCGCGCCGAGGGCGTGGCGATGGGCGAAGCGGCGAAGGCAGCCGCACTCAGCGTCGCGCGGGCCGACATCGCGACTGCGACCGGCCACGCAGCCAATCAGGACGTCGCCTCGCTGGCGGCCTGAACGCCCGCCCGCTTCGCGGGTTATGCAGCGCTTCCCTCTGCAATCGGCGGTGCGAAGCGCAGGGCCACGGCGATCCGGTTCCATTGGTTGATGGTGCCGATCGCCACGGTGAGGTTCATTGCCTCCGATTCACTGAAGTGAAGCCGCAGCGCCTGCCAGGCCGCGTCGTCGGCATGGCGCTGCGCCATCAACGTCAGCGTCTCGGTCCATTCGAGCGCGGCGGCTTCGCGCGCCGAGAACACGCCGGCGTCGCGCCAGGCCGCGACCAGATCGAGCCTCGGCGCCTCCACGCCCAGCTTGCGCAGCACATTGAGATGGAATTGCAGGCAGAAGGCACAGCCGTTGATCTGCGATGCACGCAGCTTGACCAGCTCGGTCAGCGACTTTTCCAGCCCGGAATCGTCGACGGCCTTGCTCATTGCGCGCAGTGCCGAATGCACGGCGGGCGCTTGCCTGGCGAAGTCCGGATAGTCGATCCGGGGCCGCAACGTGCTCATGGAATGCGAGTCCTTCATGGTTAAATATCAGAGTACGAACATGTTATTCGAGCCCTGACATCATGCGCAAGACCACGATTCCGGATGGGCCTTCGATCCCGAAGATCGGCGAAGGCAAACGCGGTCCCAAAGGCTATCTGGGCTATCTGCTGCGGCAGGCCGGTGCGGCGCACGCACGGCGCATGGAGCGCGCCCTGTCCGACCTCGGCGTGACGCCGCCGCAGTTCGTGGTGCTGACGATGCTGGTGGCCTATCCGGGCATCTCGAATGCCGAGATCGCCCGCCTGGCCATGCTGACACCGCAAACCGTGAGCGTGATCGTCTCGAACCTCGAGCGCTCGGGCGCGCTCGAGCGGCGCGCCCATGCGGTGCACGGACGCATCCAGCATCTCGATGTCACGGCCGAAGGCGAACGGCTGCTGGGCGCATCCCGCCAGCGCGTGCGTGCGCTCGAGCAGCAACTGGCCGCCTCGCTCACACCCGACGAAGAGCAGATCGTTCGCCGATGGCTCGTTGCCGTCGCGCTCTAGGCGCGACCGAGATCAGCTCAAGCCGAGTGGGTCTTGACCCAGGCCACGTACTTGTCGATCCATGCCTGCAGAAACTGCTTGCTGGCTTCCGCGACATGCCCCTTGTCGTCGAACAGCCCTTCCTTGTTCTGCAGGAAGACTTCGGGCTGGCCCATGGTCGGCACGTCGAGGTAGGCCAGGATGTTGCGCAGGTGCTGCTGCGCGAGCGCGGTGCCGATGGCGCCGACCGACACGCCAATGACACCCGCCGGCTTGCCCGCCCATGCGCTCTGCCCGTAGGGTCGCGAGGCGTTGTCGATCGCGTTCTTGAGCACGCCTGGGATCGAGCGGTTGTATTCCGGCGTCACGAACAGCAGCCCCTGCGCCGCGGCGATCTCCGACTTGAGCCGCTTGACGGCCGGCGCCTGGTTGCCGTCATCGTCCTGGTTGTAGGCCGGCAGGTCGTCGATGCGCACGTGCTCGAACGTGAAGTTCGCGGGCGCGAGATGCGCAATGGCAAGTGCCAGCTTGCGATTGAACGAATCCTTGCGCAGGCTGCCGATGACGACGGCGATTTTGGTCTGGCTCATGAAAGCTCCTTGGAACGGGTGGACGGGAAGCAAGATGGATTATGCGGAGCCATCGAGGCTTTTTTCTGACTTCTGAAAGCTTCACTCAGGCCGCCCTGTGCTGCGGCGCGTTCTGCAGGCTCGCCTGCGTCACGCTGGCGCCCGGCGGCACGTCGTCGGTGATCCACACGTTGCCGCCGATGGTCGCGCCCTTGCCCAGCGTCACGCGGCCGAGGATCGTCGCACCGGCATAGATCACCACGTCGTCCTCCACCACCGGATGGCGCGGCAGGCCCTTTTGCAGCTTGCCTTCGCCGTCGGTCGGAAAACGCTTGGCGCCCAGCGTCACGGCCTGGTAGATGCGAACGCGCTTGCCGATCACCGCGGTCTCGCCGATCACGACGCCCGTTCCATGGTCGATGAAGAAGCCGGCATCGATCTTCGCGCCCGGATGGATGTCGATGCCGGTCTGCCCGTGCGCGATCTCGGCCACGATGCGCGCGAGCAGCGGCAGCCCGAGGCCGTAGAGCTGGTGTGCGAGCCGATGGTGAACCATCGCGAGGATGCCCGGATAGCACAGCAGCACCTCGTCGACGCTGCGCGCCGCCGGATCGCCCTGGAAGGCCGCGAGCACATCGCCGTCCAGCAAGCGCCGGATGCCCGGCAGCGCCGCGGCGAATGCGCGCACGGCGGCGTCGCCTTCGGCATCGATTGCCTCTGCGTCGCGCGGGTTGTGGCGCGCGTTGTAGCGCAGCTCCAGCCTCGACTGCACCAGCAGGGACTGCAGTGCGGAGTGCAGCGTGTGGCCGACGTAGAAATCCTCGCTCTCGTGCCGCAGATCGGGCGGCCCGAGACGCATCGGGAACAGCGCCCCCTTGAGCGATTCGACGATGCCGGCCAGCGCATCGCGCGACGGGAACTCCCTGCTGCCGGGTTCGCGCGAGCGCCTTTGCGAATCGCGCCATTCGTCGCGCGCCTGGTGCAGCGCGAGCACGATGTCGTTGACATCGAAAAGGGACATGGGTTTTCTCCGGTGGTGCGGGGGTCCGACCTTGCACCATCGCACAAAACCCCGCCCCGGCGGGGTTTCTGCCAGCCTAGAGCTTCGCGATCGACACCTCGGTCGACTTCACCAGCGCCACGACATCGGAGCCGACCCTGAGCTGCAGCTCGTCGACCGAGCGCGTGGTGATGACCGAGGTCACGATGCCCCACGGCGTCTCGACATCGATCTCGGAGACGACGTCGCCGCGCACGATCTCGCGGATCTTGCCCTTGAATTGATTGCGGACGTTGATGGCTTGAATGGACATGAAGAACTCCTGAAGGAAAACGAAGAAAAGGATCAGACGGCCCAGTGCAGCGCATGGGCCGGAGCGCCAGGCCAGCGCACGTCGTTCGCGGCCACGGGTTCGGGGTCGGGGTCGGCCGGTTTTTGCAGGACGCGGTCGAGGATGCGTTTCTCGATCGCGGCGAAGGCCGGGTCGCCCTGCGAGCGCGGCCGCGCCAGCGCGATGGGCTCGTCGAGCGCGATGTGGCCGTCCTCGATCAGGATCACGCGGTCCGCCAGCGCGACGGCCTCCTGCACGTCGTGCGTCACCAGCAGCGCGGTGAAGCGGTGGCGCTGCCACAGGCCTTCGATGAGACGGTGCATCTCGATGCGCGTCAGCGCATCGAGCGCACCCAGCGGCTCGTCGAGCAGCAGCAGGCGCGGCCGATGGACCAGCGCCCGCGCGAGCGAGACGCGCTGCCGCTGCCCGCCCGACAAGCGCGCCGGCCACTCGTTCTGGCGATCGGCGAGCCCGACCTGCGCGAGCACCGCCTCGCCGCGCTCGCGCGCTGCGGGCGGCAGGCCCAGCATCACGTTGTCCAGCACGCGCCGCCATGGCAGGAGGCGCGCCTCCTGGAACATGATGCGGGTGTCGTCGTGCAGGCCGTCGATGCGCTTTCCGTCGCTGGACAGCGTGCCTTCGGACGCCGCCTCCAGCCCCGCAACCAGCCGCAGCAGCGTGCTCTTGCCGCAGCCGCTGCGGCCGACGATGGCGATGAACTGGCCCGGCTCGATCGCGAGCTGCACGTTGCGCAGCACCTCGCGTGCGCCGTAGCGCTTGTGCACCGCGCGCGCCTCGAGACGGATGCCTTCGGATGCAAGGCGGGGCGGATTCAATACAGCGCTCATCGCGGATCTCTTTCTTTCATCGGCCCGAGCGGTAGCCCGGATGCCAGCGCAGCCACCAGTGCTCGAGCGCGCGGGCGAACAGATCGGCCAGCTTGCCAAGCAACGCATAGAGCAGGATGCCGACCAGCACGATGTCGGTCTGCAGGAACTCGCGCGCATTCATCGTGAGGTAGCCGATGCCGGATTGCGCCGAGATGGTCTCGGCCACGATCAGGATCACCCACATGAGCCCGAGCGAGAAGCGCAGGCCGACCAGGATCGACGACAGCGCGCCCGGCAGGATCACTTCGCGGTAGAGCTGCCAGCGCGTGAGGCCATAGGTGCGGCCCATCTCGATCAGCTGCGGGTCGACGTTGCGGATGCCATGGAAGGTGTTGAGGTAGATCGGAAAGAACACCGACACCGCGATCAGGAACACCTTGGCCGACTCGTCGATGCCGAACCACAGGATCACCAGCGGTATCAGCGCCAGCGCCGGAATGTTGCGCACCATCTGGATGGTGGAATCGAGCAGCGTCTCGAAGACGCGCACCGAGCCCGTGAGAAGACCCAGCACCAGCCCGACGCCGCCGCCGAGGGCCAGTCCCGACAGCGCGCGTCCCGCGCTGATCTTCACATGCGTCCACAGTTCGCCCGACAGCGTCAGCGTCCACGCGGCCTTGAACACGTCCACCGGTGCCGGCAGCACGCGGCTGGACAGCCAGCCCGACGAGGCCGCGATCTGCCAGGCCACGATCAGGCCCACCGGGACGATCCACGGCAGCAGGCGTTGGCCCACGCCGAGAACGAAGAGCCTGGCGGTGCCCAGGGGCGACGGAGGGGCCATGCCCGGCAAGGGCTGCGCTTGTTCGGTCATGGTCCTTCTTTGTCGGGCTGCATCGCGCCGCCTCAGGCAATGCCGCGGGCCGCGGCTTCGAGCACGTCGATACGCCGGGGCAGCAGCTTGAGATCGAAGAAGGTATCGGCGATCTTCTGCTGCTCGGCAAGGATGGCCCGGGTGATCGGGCCGGTGCCGTACTGCGTGCGTGCGACCACTACATCGACCGTCGACTTCGGAATGCCCCACAGTTGCGCGAGCTCGGCCGCGAATTCGCTCGGGTGGCCCTCGCCCCATTTCTCGACCCGGTCGAGTTCCTCGATCAGAATCCTGATCACGTCCGGGTTCTTGTCCGCGTAGCCGAGCGAGGAGAAGTAGTAGGCGCGATTGCCGACCACGCCCGTCGCATCGGCGAGCACGCGTGCGTCGAGCGAGGTCTGCGCCGCGGCGAAGAACGGATCCCAGATCACCCAGGCGTCGATCGAGCCTTTCTCGAACGCGGCGCGCGCATCGGCGGGCGGCAGGAAGACGACGTTCACGTCGCCATAGCCGAGGCCGTTCTTCTCAAGCAGCTTGACCAGGAAATAGTGGACATTGCTGCCCTTGTTGAGCGCGACCTTGCGGCCCTTGAGCTCGGCCACCGAACGGATGGCCGAGCCCTTCGGCACCAGCACGGCCTCGGACCGCGGACGCGGCACCGTCGCGGCCACGTAGGCCAGCGGCGCGCCGGCGGCCTGGGCGAAGATCGGCGGCGCCTCGCCGACATCGCCGAAATCGATCGAGCCGACGTTGAGCGCTTCCAGCTGCACCGGCCCGGCGGTGAACTCGGTCCACTTGAGCGAGACGCCCAGCGGGGCCAGGCGCTTCTCCAGCGTGCCGCGACCCTTGAGCAGGCTCAGGTTGCCTTTCTGATGGCCGATGCGCAGCTGGCGCGCCGGCGCCTGTGCGAAGGCCGCGAGCGAGGGCAGTGCAACCGCGGCGGCCACGCCCTGGACCAGGCGGCGACGTGTCGATGAGGGAGATGTCATGGAATGGACTTTCGACGGATGGGATGTGCGTGCGCTGCCCCGCGCTGCGCGCCGACAGCGCCAGGGCCTGAAAGAAAACGGGCGGAGGTCCGGTGGGCGGTCGTCAGACGCTACATCGCACGCGCGAGAACGCCACCGACTCGAAGCCCGTGGCGGCCGGCAGCCGGAGCCCTTCGCTCGCCAGCGTGTCGACCGCATCGTCGAGCCGCTGCGCGAGTTCGGCCTGCAGCTGGTAGGCGCCCTCGGGCTGCAGCGTGACCTGGCCGTCGGTCGCGTACACGCCCGGCAGGATGTGCCGCGCGGCCAGCGATTGCAGCACCGGCCTGAGCGCATAGTCCAGCGCCAGCATGTGATGCGGGCTGCCACCGGTGGCCAGCGGCAGCACCGTCTTGCCCTTGAGCGCGGACTGCGGCAGCAGATCGAGGAACACCTTGAGCACCCCGCTGTAGGCCGCCTTGTAGACTGGCGTCGCAATCACGATCGCATCGGCACGCCGCACCTGCTCGGCCGCGTGCTGCACCGAAGGATGCGAGGCCTCGCCGAGCAGGAGGGCATGCGCCGCAAGCTCGCGGATCGCAAGCCGTTCGACCCGCACCTCGCGCAGCGACAGACGCGCGGCCACGGCATCGAGAAGAACGGCGGAGCGTGAAGGCGCAGAGGGGCTGCCGGCAATGAGAAGAACGGACACGAGTTATTTATTCACGTAGATCTGGTCGAAGGAGCCGCCATCTGCAAAGTGCACCTTGTCAGCCTGGGTCCAGCCGCCGAAGGCCTGGTCGATGGTGAACAGCGTGAGCTTGGGAAACTGCTTCTCGTACTTCGCCTTGGCCTTGTCCGAGGTCGGCCGGTAGTAGTTGCGGCCGGCGATGTCCTGGCCTTCATCGGAATACAGGTACTTCAGATACTCCTCGGCCACGGCGCGCGTGCCCTTCTTGTCGACCACCTTGTCGACCACCGCGACCGTGGGCTCGGCCAGGATGCTGATCGACGGCACCACGATCTCGAACTTCTCGGGGCCGAATTCCTTCAGCGCCAGGAAGGCCTCGTTCTCCCATGCGAGCAACACGTCGCCGACGCCGCGCTGCACGAAGGTGATGGTCGAGCCGCGCGCACCGGTGTCGAGCACGGGCACGTTCTTGTAGAGGTTGGCGACGAATTCCTTGGCCTTCGCATCGCCGCCGTACTTGCGCTTGGCGAACTCCCAGGCTGCGAGGTAGTTCCAGCGCGCGCCGCCCGAGGTCTTGGGGTTGGGCGTGATCACCTGCACGCCCGGCTTCACCAGGTCGTCCCAGTCTTTGAGACCCTTGGGATTGCCCTTCTTCACGAGGAAGACGATGGTCGAGGTGTAGGGCGCCGAGTTGTGCGGCAGGCGCTTTTGCCAATCGGGCTTGACGAGGCCGCCGTGCGTCACGAGCGCGTCGGTGTCGCCGGCCAGCGCGAGTGTGGCGACGTCGGCATCGAGGCCGTCGATGATCGAGCGCGCCTGCTTGCCCGAGCCGCCGTGCGATTGCTTGATCGTCACGTCCTGCCCGGTCTTGGCTTTCCAGTACTTGACGAAGGCCTGGTTGTAGTCGACGTAGAGTTCGCGCGTCGGATCGTATGACACGTTGAGCAAGGTCACGCCCTGGGCAAACGACGGCAATGCCGTCAGGGCGATGCCGGCTGCAGCGGCGGTACCGAGGGAAAGCTTGATAAAGTCGCGGCGAAGGCTCATGGTCTTGTGCTGCTCGATGGCATAACGTTGAAGCCGCGTATTCTGGATATCGCATATGGAAACGCGAACGACCGAGTTCTCAGTTTCTAATAGCCAAATCAACTAAGACACCCAAAGGCAACCCAAATGGCTCGCATGGTTCAGTGCATCAAGCTCGGCAAAGAGGCCGAAGGGCTCGACTTCCCACCCTACCCCGGCGAACTCGGCAAGCGCCTGTGGGAAAACGTCAGCAAGGAAGCCTGGGCCGCCTGGCTCAAGCAGCAGACGATGCTGGTCAACGAGAACCGCTTGAACCTTGCCGATGCGCGGGCAAGGCAATACCTCGCGCGCCAGATGGAGAACCACTTCTTCGGCGGCGGCGCCGACGTCGCGCAGGGCTACGTGCCGCCTTCCGCATCCTGAGTTCCCGAGGCCCGCATGGCCGAGCCCGTCGACTGGCGTGCCGACGGCGTCCCGCGCAGCGCACGCTTCGACGACATCTACCACACCGAAAGCGGCGCGCCCGCGCAGGCGCGGCATGTCTTCCTGGCCGGCTGCGGCCTGCCCGCGGCATGGGGCGGTCGCCCGCAATGGCTGATTCTCGAAACCGGCTTCGGCCTGGGCCTCAACTTTCTGACAACCTGGCAGGCATGGCGCGCGGATCCGCAGCGTCCGCAGCGCCTGCACTTCGTTTCCATCGAAGCGTTCCCGGTTTCGCGCGATGACCTCGTGCGCGCCGCGGCGACCTGTCCCGAACTTGCGGCGCTCGCCGGCGAGCTGGGTGCGCAATGGTGGGGCCTCCTGCCCGGATTCCATCGGCTGACCTTCGACCAGGGCCGCGTGCTGCTCACCCTTTGCATCGGCGACGTGCAGCCGATGCTGCGCGCGCAGCACTTCGAGGCCGACAGCATCTTTCTGGATGGCTTCAGCCCGGCGCGCAATCCGCAGATGTGGTCCCCGGACACGCTCAAGGGCGTGTCACGCTTCACGCGGCGAGGCACGCGCATCGCGACCTGGAGCATCGCGCGGCCGGTGCGCGACGCACTGACGCAATGCGGCTTCCGGATCCACAAGGCGCCGGGCCTGCCGCCGAAACGCGATTGCCTGCAAGGCGTGTTCGAACCGGCCTGGCAGGTGCGGCGGCGCGGCGTTCCGATCATCGACGAGCGCGCGTCGGCGCCCGGACATTGCGCGGTCATCGGTGCCGGGCTGGCGGGCGCGGCGGTGGCGTCCAGCCTCGCGCGTCGCGGCTGGCGTGTCACGGTCTTCGACGCGGCCGGCCACCCCGCAGCCGGCGCTTCCGGACTGCCGGCCGGCGTGCTCGCGCCCCATGTGTCGCCCGACGACGCGCTGCTCTCGCGCCTCACGCGCGCAGGCATTCGCATCATCTGGCAACAGCTCGAAGCGCTGCTGGAGGAAGGCATCGACTGGTGCGCGAGCGGCGTGCTCGAGCGGCGCGAGACCGGCAATGCCCGCCTGCCGCCCGGCTGGTCGGCCGACGGAGCCAACGAGTCATGGCACGCATCGCCGACGCAGCTGGACGCAGCAGGGCTGCCTGCCGACACCACTGCGCTGTGGCACCAGCGCGGCGGCTGGGTGCGCCCGTCGCGGCTGATTGCCGCCTGGCTCGCGCAGCCCGGGATCCGCTTCGAACCCCATCGGCGCATCGCCCGCCTGAGCGCGCGCGGCACGGGCTGGACGCTCTTCGACACGCAACACGCCGCCATCGCCGACGCCGACCGCGTGGTGATTGCGGCCGGCCACGAGAGCCGCGCATTCGCCGCCTCGATGCCTTTGCAACCGGTGCGCGGCCAGCTCGAGACCGGGCGCATGCACGGCGGCCTGATGCTGCCCGCGGCGCCCCTCAATGGCGACGGCCACCTGATCGCACACGTGCCCGATGCCGGCGGTGCGCTGTGGCTGGCGGGCGCCACCTTCGACCGCGACAGCGAAGCGCTCGCGCCGAATGCCGTCGACACCGAAGTCAATCGTGCCCGCTTGGAGCGGCTTCACCCGACGGCTGCCGCGGCGCTCGCGCCGGCCTTCGAACGCGGCGCCACCGAGCCCTGGGTCGGCGTGCGCTGCGCCTCCGGCGACCGCCGGCCGCTGGTCGGGCCGCTCGATGCCGAAGGCATGCCGGGCGTCTGGCTCTGCACGGCGATGGGTTCGCGCGGCCTGAGCTTCGCGGCCCTGTGCGCCGAGCTGCTGGCCGCGCGCTGGCACGGCGAGCCGCTGGCGCTGCCGGCAACGCTGGCGCGTGCCCTCGACACGCGGCGCGTGCAAGGGCGTTGATGCGAATGCGGCCCACCGGCCGTCGACGGCGCCACAATCGCGCATGGCCACCCAGTACGACATCGTCCACACCACCGTCTACCGCTACAACGAGCCGGTGAGCTTCGGCCTGCACCGCGTGATGTTCAGGCCGCGCGACAGCCATGACCTGCGCGTGCTGGCGACCGACCTGCAGGTCAGCCCCCAGGCCTACGTGCGGATGATCCAGGATCCGCATTCCAACTCGGTGGCGCTGGTGCAGCCGATGGGCGAGGCGACCGAGCTGCGCATCGTGTGTTCCTTCTCGATCCAGCAGGTGAGCGCGCCGCATCACACGCTCGAACTCGAGCCGGCGGCCGAGTTCCTGCCCTTCGCCTACTCGGTGCAGGAGCGGCTGGACCTGGAGCACTACCTGCGTCCGCACCATGACGATCCCGAGGGCGTGCTGATCCGCTGGGCGCATCAGTTCCTGCACAGCGACAAGCCCAACAGCACGCGCGAAGTGCTCGCGCGCATGAATGCCCACATCGGCCAGAGCCTCACCTATGCCGCGCGCGACGAGGAAGGCACGCAGACACCGCTCGCGACGCTGGCGCTGGGCACCGGCAGCTGCCGCGACTACACGCTGCTGATGATGGAAGCCGCGCGCCGCCTCGGCGTCGCCACACGCTTCGTCTCGGGCTATCTCTACGATGCCGCGCTCGACAGCGGCAGCGCCGCGCCCGGCGAAACGGTGACCGGTGCCGGCGCCACGCATGCCTGGCTGCATGCCTATCTGCCGGGCGCCGGCTGGGTGGCCTACGACCCGACCAACAACCTGGCCGGCAGCGGCCAGCTGATCCGCGTCGGCGTCGCGCGCGATCCCTCGCAGGCCGCGCCGATCAGCGGCAGCTGGTACGGCCCGGCCGAAGCCTACGAAGGGCTCGAGGCCACGGTGCAGGTGAGGCGCATCGAGTCATAGGCGCCGCGGCCAGGGCGTAGCGCGAACGCCCAGACCCGATGGTGGATGCGCGCCGCCGCCGATCGGCGTCTGATGTCATGACGCTGCCGCATTGCGGCGGCCCACTCGACATCCTCACCGACATCCTCACTATCGCGATCCTTCATGTACCCCGGCGAACGCTTCAACGGATACAGCCACCTGCTCGGGCTGATGCTGGCCACGGCAGGCTCCGCCCTGCTGCTCGCGCGCACCGTGCCCGGCGGCGACCCGGCGAGGACGGCGAGCGCGCTCGTCTTCGCGCTGTCGATGGTGACGCTCTACGCCGCGTCGACGCTCTTTCACAGCACGCGCGGCCGCACGCGCCTGTTCTGGCAGCGCGTCGACCACTGCGCGATCTACCTGCTGATCGCCGGGAGCTATACGCCGTTCGCCCTGGTCACGCTGCAAGGCGCGTGGGGCTGGGCGCTCCTGGTCGCGACCTGGGGCGCCGCGCTGTTCGGCATCGGCCGCGAGCTGCGGCCGGGCGAGCCGCCCAGGCCCTCGCTGCTGCTCTATGTGGGCATGGGCTGGATCGGCGTGCTGGCCGCCGCGCCGATCGTCGAGCGGCTCGACGGTGCCGGCCTCGCGTGGCTGCTGGCGGGCGCCGCGCTGTATTCGATCGGCACGGTGTTCTATCGCAATCGCCGCGGCTGGTGCCATGCGCATGGCACCTGGCATCTGTTCGTGCTGGCCGGCACGGTGAGCCACTACGTCACGGTGACGCGCTTCGTGCTGTAGCGGGCTGCCTTCGCCAATCCAGGATGTCGCGATGCAGGCGAAGGGTTTCGCCCAGCACCTCGCTCAACGCTGCGCCGCCGGTCTGGTCGACGTGCTCCAGGAAGGCCCGCCGCATGCGGGGATCCCAGAACTTGCGGATGTGCAGCGCGATGTCCTTCAATGCCTGAGGCCGATCGGGCATCGCCTCGAAGAAGCTGCCGATCTGGTTGGCCATGCGGATCAGGTTGTCGACTTGCATCGGGCTATTCGTTAGAGAGGTTCGAGCGAGAGTCGCTCCGGATGGGTGTAGGCGACCAGGTCGTCGCCGCGCGCGAAGCCGACCAGCGCCATGCGCGCGGCAGCGGCCGTGCGGATCGCGAGCGAGGTGGGTGCCGAGACGGCGGCCAGCAGCGGCACGCCCGCGATCACGGTCTTCTGCACCATCTCGAAGCTGGCGCGGCTGGTGACCACGATGAAGCCGGTGTCGGGCCCGGGATGCCGTGCAGCGACGAGGCCGCCGATCAGCTTGTCGAGCGCGTTGTGGCGGCCCACGTCCTCGCGCAACAGATGGATCCCGCCGTGCGCCGAGCACCAGGCCGCGGCGTGCACCGCGCCGGTCGCGCGTTGCAGGGTCTGCAGGCCGCCCAGTTCGGCCATCGCGCGCGCGACCGCCTGCCGCTCGAATCGGGGGCCGTCGGGCAGCACGGGCAACTCGCGCGCCACAAGGGCCAGGCTTTCGGTGCCGCACAGGCCGCAGCCGGTGCGTCCGGCCAGCGACCGGCGCCGGTCCTTGAGGCGCGCGAATGCGGCACCGGCGATGCGCAGCCGCATCGTGATGCCGAGCGCGTCCTCGTGCTGCTCGACGGCGTAGAGCTCGTCACGGCTCGCCAGCACGCCTTCGCTCAACGCAAAGCCGAGCGCGAAGTCTTCCAGATCCAGCGGCGTGGCCAGCATCACGGCATGCGACACGCCGTTGAACTCGAGCGCCACCGGCACCTCGTCGGCCACCCAGTCGCGGCCCGTGAGTTCGCGCCCCTTGCGAACCCCGCGCACCGCATGCTGCGTGGCGCCGCCGCGCAGGAACATGGCGTCATCCGGCTTCACGCGGCACCCGCCTCATCATTTCGCCGCGACGGCATGGCCGGCCTCCTCGCGTTCCTTCAGCAGCGCTTCCTGGATGCGGTTGAAGCGGCTGTATTCCTTCTGCCACTTCGAAGGCTGCATCACGCGCGTCACCTGCACCGCGGTCACTTTGTACTCGGGGCAGTTGGTGGCCCAGTCGGAGTTGTCGGTGGTGATCACGTTGGCGCCCGATTCGGGGAAATGGAAGGTGGTGTAGACCACGCCCGGCCGCACGCGCTCGGTGGCGTCGGCATGCAGCACGGTGTCGCCGACCCGGCTCTGGATGCCGACCCAGTCGCCGTGCCGGATGCCGCGCTCCTCGGCGTCGTGCGGATGGATCTCCAGCACGTCCTCGGCATGCCACTGGTTGTTCTCGGTGCGCCGGGTCTGCGCGCCGACGTTGTACTGCGACAGGATGCGCCCGGTGGTCAAGAGCAGCGGGAATTTGCGCGTGACCTTCTCGTCCGAGGCCACGTACTGGGTGATGAGGAAGCGGCCCTTGCCGCGCACGAAGCGGCCGACGTGCATCGTCGGCGTGCCGTCGGGCGATGATTCGTTGCAGGGCCACTGCACGCTGCCGCCCATGCGCTCGATCTTGTCGAAGCTCACGCCGCTGAAGGTGGGCGTGAGCGCGGCGATCTCGTCCATGATCTCGCTCGGGTGCGTGTAGTTCATCGGATAGCCGAGCGCGTTGGACAGCTTCATCGTCACCTCCCAGTCACCCCAGCCGCCGAGCGGCGGGACGATCTTGCGCACGCGCGAGATGCGGCGCTCGGCGTTGGTGAAGGTGCCGTCCTTCTCCAGGAAGGAGGAGCCCGGCAGCAGCACGTGCGCGTATTTGGCGGTCTCGTTGAGGAAGATGTCCTGCACCACGATGCACTCCATCGCCATCATCGCCGCGGCGACGTGCTGGGTGTCCGGGTCCGACTGCACGATGTCCTCGCCCTGGCAGTACAGGCCCATGAAGGTGCCGGCCAGCGCGGCATCGAACATGTTCGGAATGCGCAGGCCCGGCTCGGGGTTGATGTCGACGCCCCAGGCCTCCTCGAAGGAGGCGCGCACGGTGCTGTCCGAGACGTGGCGATAGCCGGTCAGCTCGTGCGGGAAGGAGCCCATGTCGCACGAACCCTGGACGTTGTTCTGGCCGCGCAGCGGATTGAGGCCGACGCCTTCGCGGCCGACGTTGCCGGTCGCCATCGCGAGGTTCGCGATCGCGATCACCGCGGTCGATCCCTGGCTGTGCTCGGTGACGCCGAGGCCGTAGTAGATCGCTGCGTTGCCGGCCGTGGCATAGAGGCGCGCCGCGGCGCGCAGCTCGGCGGCGGGCACGCCGGTCTCGGCCTCGGTCGCCTCGGGCGAGTTCTCGGGTCGCGCGACGAAGGCCTGCCACTCGTTGAACGACTTCTGCTCGCAGCGCTCGGCAACGTAGGCCTGGTCGACCAGCCCTTCGCCGACGATGATGTGCGCGAGCGCGGTGACGACCGCCACGTTGGTGCCCGGCCGCAGCTGCAGATGGTGCGCCGCGCGCACGTGCGGCGACCTGACGAGGTCGATGCGCCGCGGATCCACCACGATCAGCTGCGCGCCTTCGCGCAATCGCTTCTTCATGCGTGACCCGAACACCGGATGCGCATCGGTCGGGTTGGCGCCGATGACCAGGATCACGTCGGCCTGCTCCACCGACTTGAAGGTCTGCGTGCCGGCCGAGGTCCCCAGCGTCACGCCGAGCCCGTAGCCCGTGGGCGAGTGGCACACGCGCGCGCAGGTGTCGACGTTGTTGTTGCCGAAGGCCGCACGCACCAGCTTCTGCACCAGGTAGGCCTCTTCGTTGGTGCAGCGCGACGAGCTCAGGCCGCCGATGGCATCGCGGCCGTACGTGGCCTGGATGCGCTTGAATTCTCTGGCCGCATGGCCGATGGCCTCGTCCCAGCTCACCTCGCGCCACGGGTCGGTGATCTTCTCGCGGATCATCGGCCTGGTGATGCGGTCCTTGTGCGAGGCATAGCCCCAGGCGAAGCGGCCCTTCACGCAGGCGTGGCCCTCGTTGGCCTTGCCGTCCTTCCACGGCACCATGCGCACCACCTCGTCGCCCTTGATCTCGGCCTTGAAGCCGCAGCCGACGCCGCAGTAGCCGCAGGTGGTGACGACGCTGCGCTCGGGCTGGCCGATGGCGATCAGCGTCTTCTCCTTCAGCGCGTCGGTCGGACAGGCCGCGACGCAGGCGCCGCAGCTCACGCATTCGGAGTCCATGAACGATTCGTTCTGCCCCGCCGACACGCGCGACGCGAAGCCGCGGCCGCTGATGGTCAGCGCGAAGGTGCCCTGCGTCTCCTCGCAGGCCCGCACGCAGCGGTTGCAGACGATGCACTGCGCGGGGTCGTAGGTGAAGTACGGATTGGATTCGTCCTTCGCGTCGCTCGCATGGCTCGCACCGCCGAAGCCGTAGCGCACGCCCTCCACGCCTGCCGCGGCCACCATGTGCTGCAGTTCGTTGCTCGGCGCCTGCGCGCCGGCGGCATCGGGCGGCAGGTCCGACAGGTAGAGCTCCATCACACCCTTGCGCAGTGCCAGCAGCTTCGGCGTCTGCGTGCGCACCTGCATGCCGGCCTCGGCCGGCGTGGTGCAGGATGCGGGATAGCCCTTGCGGCCTTCGATCTCGACCAGGCACAGGCGGCACGAGCCGAAGGGCTCGAGGCTGTCGGTGGCGCAGAGCTTGGGCACCTGCACGCCGGCCTGCGCGGCGGCGCGCATCAGCGACGTGCCTTCGGGCACGGTGACCGCGGTGCCGTCGATGTCGAGCGTGACCTCGCGCGCCGCCGTGCGTTGGGGCGTGCCGTAGTCGATCTCGTTCAGGGAATCGTGCATCTTCTTCATCTCCTCGTGTCGGCCAGCACGACCGCGTCGTGGGCCGCGGCGCTGTCGAAATCCTGCGGAAAGTGATCGAGCGCCGAGAGCACCGGGTACGGGGTCATGCTGCCCATTGCGCACAGAGAGCCGTGCACCATCGTGTCGCAGAGGTCGCGCAGGAGGCGGATCTGGCGCGGCGCATCGGTGCCGGCACGGATGCGGTCGATCACCTCGACGCCGCGCGTCGAACCGATGCGGCAGGGCGTGCACTTGCCGCACGATTCGACGACGCAGAATTCCATCGCGTAGCGCGCGAGCGCTGCCATGTCGGCCGTGTCGTCATGCACCACCAGGCCGCCGTGCCCGACCACGGCACCGACCGCGGCATAGGCTTCGTAGTCGAGCGGGATGTCCCATTGCGAAGACGGCAGGTAGGTGCCGAGCGGCCCGCCCACCTGCACCGCCTTGATCGGCCGGCCCGAGGCCGAGCCGCCGCCGAAGTCGTAGAGCAGTTCGCGCAGGGTGACGCCGAAGGCCTTCTCGACCAGCCCGCCCTGCCGGATGTTGCCGGCCAGCTGGAACGGCAGCGTGCCGCGCGAGCGGCCCTGCCCGAAGTCGCGGTAGAACTCGGCGCCGCGCGCCAGGATCAGCGGCACGGTGGCCAGGGTGATCACGTTGTTGACCACGGTGGGCCGGCCGAACAGCCCGACGATGGCCGGCAGCGGCGGCTTGGCGCGCACCACGCCGCGCTTGCCCTCGAGGCTTTCGAGCAGCGCGGTCTCTTCGCCGCACACGTAGGAGCCGGCGGCCTTGCGCACTTCGAGCGCGAAGCGATGGCCGGAGCCCAGCACGTCGGCGCCGAGAAAGCCCGCGGCCTCGGCGAGGCGGATGGCTTCGTTCAGCGTCGCGATGGCATGCGGGTATTCGGAGCGCACGTAGATGTAGCCCATCGTCGCGCCGGTGGCGATGCCGGCGATGGCCATGCCCTCGATCAGCATGAACGGATCGCCCTCCATCGTCATGCGATCGGAGTAGGTGCCGGAGTCGCCCTCGTCCGCATTGCAGACCACGTACTTCTGCGGCGCCGGCGTGGCCAGCACCGTCTTCCACTTGATGCCGGCCGGGAATGCGGCGCCGCCGCGGCCGCGCAGACCGGCGTCGAGCACCTGCTGCACGATGTCCGCCGGCGCCATCGCGAGCGCGCGGCGCAGGCCGGCGAAGCCTTCGTGGGCCTCGTAGTCGGCCAGCGACAGCGGATCGGTGATGCCCATGCGGGCGAAGGTCAGGCGCTCCTGCTTCTTCAGGAAGGGGATCTCGTCGGTCAAACCGAGGCCGAGCGCATGCGCGCCGCCGTCGAGAAAGCCGGCATCGAACAGGCCCGCCACATCGCGGGACGTGACGGGCCCATAGGCCATGCGCCCTGCGGGCGTCGCGACCTCCACCAGCGGTTCGAGCCAGAACAGGCCTCTCGAGCCATTGCGCACCAGCGTCACCGCGACACCGCGCGCCGCGGCCTCCTCGGCGATGCGGCGCGCCACGCGTTCGGCGCCGGCGGCCAGCGCGGCCGAGTCGCGCGGCACGTAGACGGTGACGGTCATGCGTGCCCCCACGCTCGGCATTTCGTGTCCTCGCTGCCCCCCAAGGGGGCGCGAGCCTGCTTGGGGCGGCCCGGCGCGGCGCTCACAAGGCAACCTCCTGCTTGACGCTGCCTTGGACAGGTGCTGAGGTGGCGATCCGACTTCCGTGCCCTCGTGGTGACTGCCCGCGGCGCTGGCTGTTCGACAGCCCGCATGAGACCTGCAGCACCCGAGGTGCCGGAAGGCCACGACGGGCCACCGGATGTAGCGCTACGCCTACCCAGCCAGAGCGCCAATTTATGAGCGTCCCGCCATGCCTTCCGACACGGACAGTCTTAACCCAAACCGATGGAGGTTGTCCATGACTCGTAGTGTCTTTGTCGGCCTGGATTGGGCCTACCGCTCGCACGCGGTGTGCGTGATCGATGCTCAGGGCAGCGTGCTCAAGCACTTGACCATCAGCCACGACGCCCAAGGACTGGGCGAGCTGCGGCACGCGCTCGCTGCCTTCGGCAAGGCCTTGCCCATCGCCATTGAACGGCCTTCGGGCCTGATCGTCGATGCCCTGGTTGAAGCCGGCCATCAGGTCTTTGCAATCCACCCCAACGCCGTCAAGGCCAGCCGCCCACGCTACCGCAGCACCAACGCCAAGAGCGATGCGGGAGATGCCTTCATGCTGGCTGACTTGCTGCGTACCGACGGTCATCGCTGGCACGCTTTGCAGCCCCAGTCGGCGGCTATCCGCGGCTTGCGCGCCCGGGTGCGCACACGCGACGATTTGGTGACCACGCGCGTTCGCCTGGCCAACCCGCTCACCGCACTGCTTGATGCCTATTGGCCTGGCGCCGCCTGCATCTTTGCCGCCGTCGATTCGCCCATTGCACTGGCCTTCATCGAGCAGTGGCCTACCGCGCGCAAACTCACCGCCCGCCAGATCGCCGCCTTTTGCAAGCGCCATGGCTACAGCGGCCGGCGTTCGGCCGGTGTCTTGCTCGAGCGCCTTCAGGCTGCCGCGCCAAGCCTGTGCGAACCCACGCTCGCCCAGGCCCACGCTACGGCCGCCTTGGCCTTGGTGGCCGTGCTCAAGCCCCTGAGCGTCCAGATCAAGGCCCTGGATGCACACATTGCCCAAGCCATGACCGCGCTGCCGCAGGCCATCTCGGTGATGTCGCTGCCGCGCGCCGGTTGCATCTGCGCCGCCCAGATCCTGGCCGAATTGGGTGACGTACCTGAGCGCTTTGCCAGCGCCCAGCAGCTGTGCTCCGAGGCAGGCGTCGTACCGGTCACCTACGAGTCCGGCAAGAGTCGCGCCGTCACCTTCCGATGGGCTTGCAACCATCGCCTGCGTCGAGCCATTACCTGCCTTGCAGACAACTCTCGTCATGCCAGCCCATGGGCTGCCAGCGTCTACAACGCCGCGCGCAAGCGCGGTTGCGATCATCCGCACGCAGTGCGCATATTGGCTCGCGCCTGGACCCGTGTGCTCTGGCGCATCTGGACCAACGGCACTCTCTACGACCCGGCCATCCATTCCAGCGCTTGTCGCATCGAAATCTCTCAAGAGGGTTGACACCGGATGTCTCATGCGTGCGCCCCGGCTTCCTGCAGCAACGCGTCGAAGACCTGCGGCGTGACGCGCACGTGCGGTTCGTCGCCCAGCATCATGGCCGGCGACGAAGCACACAGGCCGAGGCAATAGACCGGCTCCAGCGAGAACTCGCCGTCCTTCGTGGTGCCGTGCAGCCCGCAGCCGAGGCGCTGCTGCGCGTGCGCCAGCAGCGCCTCGGCGCCCATGGCCTGGCACGATTCGGCGCGGCAGATCCGCACCACCCGCCGGCCCGCCGGTTGCGAGCGGAAGTGGTGGTAGTAGCTCACCACGCCATGCACCTCGGCACGCGAGAGGTTGAGCGCACCGGCGATCTCGGGCACCAGCTCGGCCGGGATATGGCCGAGCGCATCCTGCACGTCGTGCAGGATCGGCAGCAGCGCACCCGGCATCGCAGCGCGCCGTTCGAGTACCTCGCGCACGATGGCCAGTGCAGTGACGGAGGGAGGTTGGTCAGTCATCAATGGAAGGTCTCGAAGGCTCGGAATCTCGATGCAAGTTCGCTGGAACAGCGCCCGCGCGCTGAGGAAGCTGCGGCGTGGATTGGATGGCAGGAGTATTCGCAGCGCAATATGCGACGTTCCATCGAAGCCATATGCGCTCGAGTGCCTATGACCCATCCGCGGACCCATGCCGCCGTCGGAGGGCATTCATAATCGGAGCGCGCCGCCAGCGAAAACACACGTACGTATGCATGAAGTCACGATCAAGCCCGAATGGATCATTCGCCGTCCGGGTGGCGTCGCGTTGCCGCGGCGGGTGGTCGACCTGCTGGTCAAGGTGCATGAGCACGGCAGCCTGGCCAGCGCCTGCAAGGCGTCCGGCATGTCCTATCGCCATGCCTGGGACCTGCTGCACGAAGGCGAGCTCCTGTTCGGCGAGACGCTGGTGCTCATGGAGCGCGGCAAGGGCTCGAGCCTGACCTTGCTCGGCGAGAAGCTGGTGTGGGCCGATCGCCGCATCGCCGCGCGCCTGTCGCCGATGCTCGATTCGCTCGCCTCCGAGTTGGGCGCGGAGATCGAGAAGGTGCTCTCGGCCGCGCCCGCGCTGCTGCGCATCCACGCGAGCCATGGCTTCTCGGTCCAGATGCTGCACAACTTCCTGGGCGCGGCCCACGTGCCGAACGAGCTCAAGTACCGCAACAGCCTCGAGGCTGTCGTGTCGCTGCACAACGGTGATTGCGACGTGGCCGGCTTCCACGTGCCGCTGGGCGAATTCGAGGCGCCGGTGCTCGAGCACTACGGCGACTGGCTCACGCTCGGCACGCAGAAGATCATCAACATCGTGACGCGGCGGCAGGGGCTGATGGTGGCGCCCGGCAATCCGAAGGAGATCTACCAGATCAGGGACCTCGCCCGGCCCGACGTGCATTTCATCAATCGCCAGGCCGACTCCGGCACGCGCCTGCTGTTCGACCTGCTGCTGCGCAGGGAAGGCATCGAGCCGGCGCAGATCAAGGGCTACGAGCAGTGCGAATACACGCATGCCGCGGTCGCCGCCTTCGTCGCCAGCGGGATGGCCGATGCGGGCTACGGCGTGGAGACGCCGGCACGCCAGTTCAAGCTCGACTTCATCCCGAGCCAGACCGAGCGCTACTGCCTGATGTGCAACGAGAAGGCGCTGGCTACGCCCGCGGTCCAGAAGATGCTCGAGATCCTGCGCAGCGAGGAATACCGGACGGCCGTCAACCAGCTGCCGGGCTACCAGACCCACGAGTCGGGCACCGTGATCGAGCTGGACCAAGCCTTCAAGTCTCTCGGGGCCGGCTAACATCCAGCGCACGTGAAACCGCAGAACTTCAACTTCCACCATCCCCTCGCCTTCTGGATCGGCTGCATCGCCATCATCGGCGGCGTGCTCGCGCATGTGCCGATGTTCCTGATGGGCCGCTACACCGGCTACCAGATGGTCGGCATGGAGATGGACACCACCATGCTGACCGGCATGGCGATGATCCCGCTCGGCGTGCTGCTGTCGGCCTACGGCCTGATGCCGCGCATCGCGCAGATGCAGAAGAGCCTGCACGGCGACAGCCACCTGCAGTTCCATCTGGCCGACGGCGTGCCGCTCAACGGCGAGCACTGGAAGCTGGTGGGCGTGCTGGTCGTCGCGCTGGCCGTCGACGTGCTCAAGCCGGCCACGCTGGGCTTCGTGATGCCGGGCATGACGCACGAGTACGCGATCAGCAAGGAAACGGCGGGCGTGCTCGCGCTGGTCGCGCTCATCGGCACCACGGTGGGTTCCGTCGTGTGGGGACGGCTGGCCGACATCTTCGGCCGGCGTTCGGCGATCCTGCTGTCGGCGCTGATGTTCATCGGCACCGCGATCTGCGGCGCGATGCCGGCCTTCGGCTGGAACCTCGCGATGTGCTTCCTGATGGGGGCGTCGGCCGGCGGGCTGCTGCCGATCACCTTCACGCTGATGGCGGAGACGGTGCCCGCAGCGCACCGCGGCTGGATGCTGGTGGCGCTCGGCGGCGTCGGCACCTCGGCCGGCTACCTGCTGGCGGCCTGGTCGGCAGCCTTGCTGGTGCCCGAGTTCAGCTGGCGCGCGCTGTGGCTGCTCGGGCTGCCGACGGGCCTGCTGATCGTCTTTCTCGGCCGCTACATCCCCGAGTCGCCGCGCTTCCTCTCGAACGCCGGGCTGGCCAACGAAGCCCGCGCCGTGCTCGCGCGCTTTGCCGGCGGCCAGGCGGCCGGTGCGGGCGCGGCCGGCCCCGCGCCGGTCGTGGCCGAGCCGGAAGAACCACCGGGCGGCCTGATGCAACTGCTGCGCGGCAGCCATGGCCGCATCACCTGGGGCCTGGTGGTCTGCGGCGTGGCCTGGGGCCTGGTGAACTTCGGCTTCGTGCTGTGGCTGCCGACCAACCTGGGCAGCATGGGCATGGACCCGACCGCGGCCAGCGCCCTGCTCGCGCGCTCCGCGCTGCTGGCGCTGCCGGGCATCGGCGTGGTGATCTGGCTCTACCACCGCTGGAGCAGCATCAAGGCGCTGGTGCTGTTCATCGTGCTCACCGCGGCGACGCTCCTGGTGTTCTTCGGGCTCGGCCTGGCACAGGTGCAGTCCAGCCTCGCGATGGTGCTGACGACCGCCCTGCTGCTCGTGAGTTCGAGCGGCGTGATCGCGATGCTGATCCCCTACGCGGCCGAGATCTATCCGGTGCACCTGCGCGGCACGGGGTCGGGCGTGATCGCAGCCAGCTCCAAGTTCGGCGGCATCCTGGGCGCGGGCTTCGGCGTGCTCGGTGTGTTCGGGCATTTCGCCATGTCGGCCCTGCTGATCGCGGTGCCGATGGCCGCTGCGGCGGTGATGCTGGTGCGCAGCGGCATCGAGACCCGCGGACGAGGCCTGGAAGACATCCAGGACACCTTCGCCGCGCCGCGCGGCAGCCTTTAGAGCCGCCGGCCGCCTGCGCGCTCAGGCCGCGCCGCGCAGCATGGAAGCCCGGCGAGCGGCCTTATCCGGAAAAGGCCCTCCATCGCCCCGCAACCCGCATGGATGCTGGCGAATAAGCTTATCCGCATAAAGCGCGAACCAAAAAATAGTTTGGTTCCATAAGGCTCGCATCTACAGTCCTGCCTCACGTTGACGGGCCATGGACGCATGGTCTTCCAGCCAGATTGAACACATGTACCAATACACAGATTTCGACCGCCAGTTCGTGCGCCAGCGGGCCGCGCAGTTCCGTGACCAGCTCGAACGCTGGCAGAGCGGCAAGCTCGCCGAAGAACAGTTCCGGCCGCTGCGCCTGCAGAACGGCTGGTACGTCCAGCGCTACGCGCCGATGCTGCGCGTGGCCGTGCCCTATGGCGAACTGTCCAGCGCACGCCTGCGCGTGCTGGCGAAGATCGCCCGCGAGTACGACGCGCCCGAAGCCGAGCTCTACCGCAACGCGAACGAGATCCAGGGCAAGCTGGGCAGCGTGAAGCTGCCGACGCACTATGCGCACTTCACCACGCGCACCAACGTACAGTACAACTGGATCCCGCTCGCCAAGTCGGCCGACGTGATGGATCTGCTGGCCACTGTCGACATGCACGGCATCCAGACCAGCGGCAACTGCATCCGCAACATCACCAGCGACGAGCTCGCCGGCATCGCCGTCGACGAGATCGCCGACCCGCGTCCCTTCGCCGAGATCATGCGGCAGTGGAGCACGCTGCACCCCGAGTTCGCCTTCCTGCCGCGCAAGTTCAAGATCGCCGTCACCGGCGCCGTGGAAGACCGCGTTGCCACCGGCTGGTATGACGTCGGCCTGCAGCTCTACAAGAACGAGGCCGGCGAGCTCGGCTTCCGCGTCAAGGTCGGCGGCGGCATGGGCCGCACGCCGATCATCGGCACCGTGGTGCGCGAGTTCCTGCCCTGGGACCAGCTCATGAACTACCTGGAAGCCGTGATCCGGGTCTACAACCGCTACGGCCGGCGCGACAACGTCTGGAAGGCGCGCATCAAGATCCTCGTCAAGGCCGAAGGCCAGCGCTACATCGACGACGTCGAGGCCGAGTACAAGCAGGTGGTCGAGCGCGACGGCGCGCCGCACACCATCACGCAGGCCGAACTCGACCGCGTGAGCGCGAGCTTCGTGACGCCGACGCTCGCCGCGCGCGTGTTCCGCAGCGCCGAGGAAACCCATGCTGCGCTGCGCGCACAGGCCGATGAAGACCCGCAGTTCGCGCGCTGGCTGCATCGCAACGTGGCGCCGCACAAGAACCCGGCGCTGCGCGCCGTCACGCTGTCGTTCAAGCGCCTCGGCCAGGCGCCGGGCGACGCATCGGCCAGCCAGCTCGAGGCCGCGGCCCAGCTCGCCGACCGCTTCAGCGCCGGCGAGGCCCGCGTCACGCACGAACAGAACCTGCTGCTTGCGTGGGTCCATGCCGAAGACCTGCACGCGTTGTGGCTCGCCGCCCGCGAGGCCGGCTTCGCCAGCCCCAACATCCATCTGCTGACCGACATGATCTCCTGCCCGGGCGGCGACTTCTGCTCGCTGGCCAATGCGCGCTCGATCCCGATCGCGGCCGCCATCACCGAGCGCTACCAGGACCTCGACGAACTCGACGACCTGGGCGAGATCGACCTGCACATCAGCGGCTGCATCAACTCCTGCGGCCACCATCACAGCGGCCACATCGGCATCCTCGGCGTCGACAAGGACGGCAAGGAGTGGTACCAGGTCACGCTCGGCGGCTCCGACGGCGCCGCGCGCAATGGTCCGGCCCTGCCCGGCAAGGTGGTCGGCCCGTCGTTCTCGGCGGCCGAGGTGCCGGACGTGGTGGAAGCCGTGCTCAACACCTACCGCGACACGCGCAACGCGGGCGAAAGCTTCATCGACACGCTGCGCCGCGTCGGCATGGACCCCTTCAAGGCGGCCGCCAACGGCGCGCGCTTCAAGGTCGAGGAGGCCGCATGAACAGGACGCTTCAACTGATCGCGGCCGAAGACCACGTGGACGACGGCGACCCGAGCGTGCTGCAGATCGCCAACGATGCCGACCCGCTGGCCATCGAGGTGTGCCTGAACGACGTGCAGCGCATCGACCTGAACTTCCCGAAGTTCACCGATGGCCGCGCCTTCAGCCAGGCCTACCTGCTGCGCCGCCGGCTCGGCTTCAAGGGCGACATCCGCGCCACCGGCGACGTGCTGATTGACCAGCTGGTGCAGATGCAGCGCAGCGGCTTCTCGAGCGCGGTGCTCAAGGAAGGCGTGGACGCCTCCGATGCCCAGCGCCAGTTCGACCGCTTCGGTGATTTCTACCAGGGCGACGTGGCCTCCACGCCGCTGTTCCGCCATCGCCAGGACGCCGGAGCCGCCGCTTGAGCCTGCCCTCGATGAACGCCATCTCGCTCTACGCGAAGGCCTCTGCCGATTTCGATGCCAAGCTCGCCGAAAGCGTCGCGCTGCTGCGCCGCGCAGCGGACGAGTTCGCACCGATCACGCAAGCCTCCAGCCTCGGCGCCGAGGACATGGTGGTGACCGACCTGTTGCAGCGCCACGGCATCGCGTCCGGCATCTTCGTGCTCGAAACCGGCAAGCTGCACGCCGAGACGCTGGGCCTGCTCGACGCGCTGCAGACGCACTACGGCCGCCAGGTCGACATCTATCGCCCGGTCGAGGCGGCCGCGGCCGCCTTCGTCGCGGCCAACGGCGAGGAAGCCATGTACCGCAGCCTCGACCTGCGCAAGGCCTGCTGCCACATCCGCAAGATGGAGCCGCTGGAACGCGCCCTCGCGGGCCGGCGCGGCTGGATCACGGGCCTGCGCCGGGAGCAATCGGGCGCGCGCGCCGAGGTCGAGTTCATCGAGCAGCAGCCCGAGCGCGTCAAGGTCAACCCGCTGGCGCGCTGGACCTGGGGCGACGTGTGGCACTACATCGCGTTGCACGAGGTGCCCTACAACCCGCTGCACGACCAGTTCTATCCGAGCATCGGCTGCGCGCCCTGCACGCGCGCCGTGACCCTCGGCGAGGACTTCCGCTCGGGCCGCTGGTGGTGGGAACAGGAAAGCGCCAAGGAATGCGGCCTGCATGTCGCCGCCGACGGCAGCCACGAAGGCGAGGAGCCGGCCGCGTTCGAATCCCCGTCTGCCGTTTCTGCCGTCTCGCCGCTGTCGAACCGTGCCATTCCCATCCGTGCCATCCCGAACTGACCACCGCTTTTTCATGAACGCCCGCACCGAACACGACCTGCTGCTGCAAACGACGCCTTCGCTGGCGCGCCTGTCCAACACGCAACTCGACGCGCTCGAGGAAGAGACGATCTTCATCCTGCGCGAAGTCGCGGCGTCGTTCGAGCGGCCGACCCTGCTCTTCTCGGGCGGCAAGGATTCGCTGGTGCTGCTCAAGTGCGCCGAGAAGGCCTTCGGCACCGGCCGCATTCCGTACCCGCTGCTGATGATCGACACCGGCCACAACTTCCCCGAAGTGACGGCCTTTCGCGATGCGCGCGCGGTGGAGCTGGATGCGAAGCTGATCGTTCGCAGCGTCGAGGATTCGATGAAGCGCGGCACCGTGCGGCTCGCGCATCCGGGCGAATCGCGCAACGTGCACCAGTCGGTCACGCTGCTCGAAGCCATCGAGGAATTTCATTTCGATGCGCTGATCGGCGGCGCGCGCCGCGATGAAGAGAAGGCACGCGCCAAGGAGCGCATCTTTTCGCACCGCGACAGTTTTGGTCAATGGCAGCCCAAGGACCAGCGGCCCGAACTGTGGACGCTGTTCAATACGCGCCTGGCACCGGGCGAGCATTTCCGCGTGTTCCCGATCTCGAACTGGACCGAGCTGGATGTGTGGCAGTACATCGAGCGCGAGCACATCGCGCTGCCCTCGATCTACTACACCCATCAGCGCCAGGTGGTCGAGCGCCGCGGGCTCCTGGTGCCGGTCACCGAGCTCACGCCGCCGCGCGACGATGAGAAGGTCGAGCTGCGCGACGTGCGCTTTCGCACCGTGGGCGACATTACTTGCACCTGCCCCGTTGAGAGCCTGGCGTCCGATGCGGCCGAGGTGGTGATCGAAACGCTGGCGGCCGACGTGAGCGAGCGCGGCGCGACGCGCATGGATGACAAGACGTCCGACGCTTCGATGGAAAAGCGCAAGAAAGACGGGTATTTCTAGCTCGCCCCCAGGCTTGCTCGCTTCGCGTAGCCGCCCACCCCCTACCGGGGGCAACACCTGCGGCCCGGCGGAGCCGGTTCCGCGGTGTTTCACGAACTGAAGAGCGCAGCATTGCGCAGAGTGGATATGAACTTGACTACTTCTCCGACCCACACGCCCATTCAGGTCCCGGCTGACACGGGGGCGGCGCTGCGCTTCATCACCTGCGGCAGCGTGGACGATGGCAAGAGCACGTTGATCGGGCGGCTCCTCGTCGATAGCAAGGCCGTTCTGCAGGACCAGCTGGCCGGTGTGCAGCGCAGCGGCGAGACGGATCTGGCGCTGCTGACGGACGGGTTATCGGCGGAGCGCGAACAGGGCATCACGATCGATGTGGCGTACCGCTATTTCTCGACGGCAAAGCGCAAGTTCGTGATCGGCGATGCACCGGGCCATGAGCAGTACACGCGCAACATGGTCACGGCCGCGTCGAGTGCCGATGCCGCCGTGGTGCTGGTCGACGCGACCAAGCTGGCCTGGGCCGCGGAGGTCGAGGACGGCGAGGTGGTGAAGCGCGAGTTGCTGCCGCAGACGCGCCGCCACACGCTGCTGTGCCATCTGCTGCGCGTGCAGTCGATCGTCTTCGCGGTCAACAAGCTCGACGCGATCGACAATGCCGAACTCGCGTTCGAACGCATCGGTGCGGCGCTGGCCGCCTTTGCCGATGCCGCGGGCGTGCAGGTCGCCGCCACGGTGCCGATCTCCGCGCTCAAGGGCTGGAACGTGGCCACGCGCCATGCCGACTGGTGCGGCTACGAAGGGCCGAGCCTGCTCGAACTGCTCGAGCAGTTGCCCGTCACCGCGCAGGACGAAGCGGTGCCTTTCGCCTTCCCGGTGCAATGGGTCGAGAAGTTCTCGTCGTCGGCCGACACCTCGCAAGGCCGGCGCGTGTTCTGGGGCCGCGTGGCCAGCGGCCATGTCGAGCCGGGCCAGCGCATCACCGTGCTGCCGAGCCGGCAGACCGCGACCGTCGCGCAGGTGCTGAGCCACACGCGCAAGCCGAAGACCGTGCATGCGGGCCACAGCGCCGGCATCGTGCTCGATCGCGAGGTCGATGTGTCGCGCGGCGACTGGCTGCTGGCGCCCGATGCGTTCGAGGCGACGCGCGAGATCACCGCCACCATCGCCTGGCTGGACGACGAGCCGCTGACGGCAGGCCGTGTCTACTGGGCGCTGCAGGGCCACCGCTGGGTCAAGGCCAAGGTGGCGCGCATCGTCGATCGCGTGAACATCACGACGCTCGAATCCGAACCGGCGACCCAGCTCGAAGCCAATGCAATCGGCGATGTCGTGCTGTCGCTGCAGCAGCCGCTCGCGGTGCTGCCCTTCACCCAATCGCGCGCGCTCGGTTCGCTGGTGCTGGTCGACACCGCGTCGCACAAGACCTCGGCGGCGGTGCTGGTAAGGCCCGCCGCCGCAAACGCCTAAAATCGCGGGCTTCCCGCCTCTTCTCTCTCGCTTGCCAAGACCATGACCCACGTCGTCTCCGAATCCTGCATCCGCTGCAAATACACCGACTGCGTCGACGTGTGCCCCGTGGATTGCTTCCGCGAGGGGCCGAACATGCTGGTGATCGATCCCGACGAATGCATCGATTGCGCGGTCTGCATCCCCGAGTGCCCCGTCAACGCGATCTACGCCGAGGAAGACCTGCCGGCCAACCAGATGGCGTTCATCAAGATCAACGCCGAGCTCGCGCTGGCCGACGGCTGGAAGAGCATCACCAAGCGCAAGCCCGCGCTGCCCGACGCCGACGAGTGGAAAGACAAGACCGACAAGCTCGGGGAGCTGGTGCGCTGAATCCAACCGCCACGCCGATCGAGACCGACGCACTGATCATCGGCGCCGGTCCGGTCGGCCTGTTCCAGGCCTTCCAGCTCGGCCTGCTCGAAATCGCCTGCCACATCGTCGATGCGCTGCCCCGCGCCGGCGGACAGTGCGTCGAGCTCTATGGCGACAAGCCGATCTACGACATTCCCGGAACGCCGGTCACCACGGGCCGTGGCCTCGCGGAATCGCTGCTGCAGCAGATCGCGCCCTTCAAGCCCGGCTTCCATTTCGGCGAACAGGTCGCGACGCTCGAGCGCCAGGGTGACGAGCGCCTGCTGCTGAGCACTTCGGCGGGCAGCGCCTTCCTCGCCAGGACCGTCTTCATTGCTGCCGGCGTGGGCGCCTTCGTGCCCAAGCGCATCGCCCTCGAAGGCATCGAGCGCTTCGAGGGCTCGCGGCTTTTCTACCATCCCGAGGCGCTCGAACGCTTCGCGGGACAGGCGGTGGTGGTCCAGGGCGGCGACGATGCGGCGCTCGACACCGCGCTGGCGCTCGCGGGCCGCGCTGCAGAGGTCACGCTGCTGCATCGGCGCGATGCCTTCCAGGCCGAAGAGGCGACCGTGGCGGCACTGCGTGCGCGCATCGCGGCCGGCGCGATCCGCCTCGTGGTCGGCCAGCCCACGGCCTTCGACGGCAGCGCGCTGCAGGTCACGACGCCCGACGCGCAGACCGTGACGCTGGCGCTCGATGCGCTGATCGGCTGTCTCGGCATCTCGCCGCGCCTCGGCCCGATCGCGAACTGGGGCCTCGAACTCGAACGCAAGCAGGTGCCGGTGGACACGCAGCAGTTCCAGACGCGCGAGCGCGGCGTCTTCGCGGTCGGCGACATCAACACCTACCCGGGCAAGAAGAAGCTCATCGTCTGCGGCTTCCACGAGGCCACGCTGGCGGCCTGGGGCGCCACCGAGATCGTGTTCCCCGGCCGTTCCGTGCCGCTGCAATACACCACCACCAGCACGCGGCTGCACACGCTGCTCGGCGTGAGTCACTAGGCGACTGCGCCCGACGCGCGGCAAGGCGCGCACGCACCTGAACGCGCGGTGAACCCCGCATTCATGTTGCCGACATGCGGCGTTCCTTATGATCGGCCGATGTCCAGCCGTCGTCGCAACGCCCCGTTTCCGTCTTTCCGCGGGGCCGTGTGGAGCCGCTGAACCTCGCGCTCTTCGAATGGATCGGCGCCGGCCATGCGCCCGACCCGTGGGCGCTGTGGTTCGCGTCGGCGGTGGCCAGCCATGCCGCATGGCTCTGCGTTGCCCTCATGGGATGGGCCGCCTGGCGCCGCCCGACGCAGCGCGCCTACGTGATGGCGATCCTGGTGGCTGCCGTCCTGGCCGCGATGCTGGCCCACGCGCTGGCCGATGCGATCGACCTGGCGCGCCCCTTCGTCCTCGGCCTGAGTCCCAGGTACATCGCGCACGGCGCACGCGGCTCGCTGCCGAGCGCGCATGCGTGCGTGATGTTCACCGTCGCGCTGGCCTTCCTGATGCGGCCGGCCCTGCGCGACCTCGGCCTGGCGATCACGGCGATCGCCGTGCTCACGGGCTGGGCCCGCATCTACGTGGGCGTGCATTTCCCGCTCGACATCATCGCCGGGCTGGCGCTGGCCGGCGTGATGACGGCAGCGATCTGGGCGCTCGGACGGCTGGCCCGACGCTTCGGCGTGCCGATCGTCGCGCGGGACGATCGGCAGACAGGGTCATCGACGAGCCCTCGCTGAAGCCGGGTCGGCGCATCGTTCTACAATCCATCCTGCTTCGCCCGTCGAAGCAACGCTAGGGGTGCCGGCGCGCGGATCGAAACGCGGGCCGGCTGAGAGAGTCCCTTTGAACCTGACTGAGGTAATCCTCGCGCAGGGAAGCCGGCCCGGCGGCTGTCACGTTGTCTCGCGTGGCAGTCCCACCGCCATGGCCTCGCCCACCTGCCAACTCTTTGCAATGGAGCAAACGGATGGCACACACACCCGACCCGACACCCGCCGGCGCGAACGAAGCGCTGACGCCGCTCGGCGAAACGAGCCGCGTCTTCCGCTGGCACGACCACATGGCGCTGTGGTTCAGCCTCGGCGTCGGCCTGCTCGTGATGCAGATCGGCGCCTACCTGGTGCCGGCGGTCGGCACGCGCGATGCGATGCTCGCGATCGTGCTGGGCTCGTGCATCGGTGCGGGCCTCCTGGCCTGGACGGCGCGCATCGGCTGCGAGAGCGGCCTCGCGAGCGCCGGCCTGATGCATGCGACCTACGGCAGCGCCTTCGCGCGCCTGCCGGTGGTGCTGAACATCGTGCAGCTGATCGGCTGGACCACCTTCGAGATCGTGATCATGCGTGAGGGCACGCAAGCCATCGGCAAGCAGGCCTTCGGCTGGCTGTCGCTCGGCGGCACGCTCGGGACGCTGCTCACCACGCTGCTGTGGGGCGCGGTGCTGCTGGCGCTCCTGGCCGGCTCGATGGTGAAGCTGGTGCGCCGTTTCGTGAGCCGCTTCGGTCTGCCGCTGGTGGTGCTGTCGCTGCTGTGGCTGAGCTGGCAGTTCGCGGCCCGGCTGCATGCCAAGGGTCTCGATGCGTTCTGGTCGCGGCCCGGCGACGGCAGCATGGGCATGTTCAGCGCGCTCGATCTGGTGATCGCGATGCCGGTGTCCTGGCTGCCGCTGGTGGCCGACTATGCGCGGCACGGCCAGCGCGGCACGGGCGGGCTCGGCGGCGCGTTCGGCGGCACCTGGGTCGGTTACGTGGTGGCCAATATCTGGTGTTATGCGCTCGGCGTGATGGTGGTCAGCGTGGCCGAGCCCGGCACCGATCTCGTGGCGGCATTGCTGCTGGCGCAGGGCGGCCTGATGGCGCTGGGCCTGATCCTGGTCGACGAACTCGACAACGCCTATGGCGATGTCTATTCGGGCTCGGTGTCGGCGCACAGCCTGCAGCCGCGCTGGAGCGTGCGGCGCTGGGGACTGGTGCTGGCGGTGGCCTGCATCGCCTTCGCGCTGGTGCTGCCGATGCATTCGCTCGAACCCTTCCTGCTGCTGCTGAGCTCGGTGTTCGTGCCGCTCTATGGCGTGATCCTCGGACGGCTCGGCATGGGCAGCGCCGTCGTGTCGACGGGTACGCGGCGTGTCGATGTCACGGCCGCCGCGATCTGGATCGTCGGCATCGCGGTGTACCACGCCTCGGCGGCGTGGGCGCCTCAGTGGGGCTCGGCGCTGCCGACGCTCGCGATCACCTTCGTGCTGGCGTGGATCACGCGCCCGACGCCGGCAGGCGGACCGTCGGCACTGGCGCAAAGCCGTGGTTGAGCGGACCGTGGCCGGCACCGGTCTTCACGTCCGCGCCGGCCGCCATGGCCGCGACCACGTAGCCTCGCGCGCGTTCGACCGCCTCGGGCAAGGCATGGCCGAGCGCCAGGTGCGCCGCGATGGCCGAGGACAGCGTGCATCCGGTGCCATGCAGGTTGCGGCTCACGATGCGTTCGGACGCGAAGCGGAAGCGCTCGCCATCGACCTGCGCCAGCAGATCGACCACGTCGTTGCCCGGCAGATGGCCACCCTTGAGCAGCACCGCGTGCGCGCCGAGCGCCAGCAATTCGCTGGCCGCATCGTCGAGCGCATCGACGCCGTCGATGCCATGACCGATCAGCAGCGCCGCCTCGTCCAGGTTGGGCGTGACGACCGCCGCGCGCGGGAACAGCTCGCGCACCAGCACCTGCACCGTCTCGGCGGCGATCAGCCGGTCGCCGCTGGTGGCGACCATCACCGGGTCGAGCACGACGTTGGGCAGCTGGTAGTGGTCGATGGCCCAGGCCACCACCTCGACGATCTCGGGCGCGTGCAGCATGCCGAGCTTGACGGCATCGACGCCGATGTCCTCGACCACCGCCTGGATCTGCGCCTTGAGAAAAGCCGGCGGCACGCCGTGGATGCCCGTCACGCCGAGCGTGTTCTGTGCGGTGAGCGCGGTGATCGCCGTCATGCCGTAGCAGCCGAGCGCCGCGAAGGTCTTCAGGTCGGCCTGGATGCCGGCGCCGCCGCCGCTGTCGGAGCCGGCGATCGAGAGCACGCGGGCGTAGCGTGAAAATGCAGAAGTCATATGGATAGCGTACACCCCGGGGCCACGCCCACCCTCCCCTTCGACTCGGCCGCGATCCTCGGCGCGGGCCTGATGGGCCGGCTGCTCGCAGTCACGCTCGCACAGGCCGGTTGCACGATCGATCTGTTCGAGGCTGGCGGTCCCGATGCCGAAGGCGCGGCCGCCCGCGTGGCCGCCGCGATGCTGGCGCCGCTGGCCGAATCCGCCATCGCGCCGCCCTCGGTCGTGCGCATGGGACACCACGCACTGCAACGCTGGCCGACGCTGCTCGCACCCTTGGCCGCGCCGGTGTTTTTCCAGCGCGAAGGCACGCTGGTGCTGTGGCATCGGCAGGACGCCGCCGAGGCCGCGCGCCTCGCGCGCTTGCTCGCGCACACGACCGAGATCGTGCCCGAGCTGCCCGCCATGCAGACGCTCGACGCGGCCGGCATCGCCGCGCTGGAGCCGTCGATCGGCCGGCGCTTCGCGCAAGGGCTGCTGCTGCCGGACGAAGGCCAGCTCGACAACCGCGGCCTGCTCGCGGCCCTGCTCGCAACGCTGCAGGCCTCGCCGCGCGTGCGCCTGCATTGGCACTCGCCACGCGCCATCGCCGACTTCGAGCCCGGTGCCGCAGGCCAGCCCGAGCGCGTGATCGATTGCCGCGGCCTCGGCGCGCGCCCGCAATGGAGCGCGGTGCGCGGCGTGCGCGGCGAGGTCATCCGCGTGCACGCACCCGAGGTCGGCCTCGTGCGGCCGACGCGCCTCGTGCATCCGCGCTATCCGCTCTACATCGCGCCCAAACCCGACAAGGTGTTCGTGATCGGCGCCACCGAGATCGAGTCGGAGGACATGTCGCCGGCCAGCGTGCGCTCGACGCTCGAACTGCTGAGCGCGGCCTATGCGGTGCACAGCGGTTTCGCCGAGGCGCGCATTCTCGAGATCGCGACCCAATGCCGGCCCACGCTGCCGGACAACCTGCCGGCCTTCCGCCAGCCGCGCCCCGGCGTGCTGCAGATCAACGGCCTGTACCGGCACGGCTTCATGATCGCGCCGGCGATGCTCGATGTCGCGATGGAGCTGCTGGCCACCGGCCATTCGCAGCTGGCGAGCAGTTTCGATCTGCCATCCGAACTCGCGACCGCTTCACCATGAACGTCCTGATCAACGACACGCCCCACACGCTGCCGCCCGGCGCGATGCTGGCCGACGCGCTGGCCCTCATCGAGGCCAAGCCGCCCTTCGCGGCCGCGGTGAATCGCCAGTTCGTGCCGCGCTCGAACTACGCCGCGCATGCCCTGCAACCCGATGACCGCATCGAAGTGATCCGCCCCGTCACGGGCGGCTGAGAGAAGAAGCGCCATGACCTCCACCCACACCACCGCCAACGACCCGCTCGTCCTCTACGGCCACAGCTTCCAGAGCCGCCTGCTGCTCGGCACCGCGCGCTATCCCTCGCCCGACGTGCTCGAAGCCGCGGTGCGCCGCGCAAAACCCGCGATGCTGACCGCATCCCTGCGCCGGCAGATGGCCACGCCCGGCGCGGCCGGCGGCGACAACGGCTTCTGGGATCTGCTGCGCCGGCTCGACGTGCCGGTGCTGCCCAACACCGCCGGCTGCCACAGCGTGCAGGAAGTGATCGCCACCGCGCAGATGGCGCGCGAGCTGTTCGACACGCCATGGATCAAGCTCGAACTGATCGGCGACGACTACACGCTGCAGCCCGACACGCTGAACCTGGTCGATGCGGCCTCGCAGCTGATCCGCGACGGCTTCCAGGTGCTGCCCTATTGCACCGAGGATCTCGTGCTCTGCCAGCGATTGGTCGATGTCGGCTGCCAGGCCGTGATGCCCTGGGCCGCGCCGATCGGCACCGGCCGCGGTCCGGTCAATCCCTATGCATTGCAGGTGCTGCGCGAACGGCTCGATGTGCCGCTGCTGGTCGATGCCGGCCTCGGCCTGCCCTCGCATGCGTGCCAGGTGATGGAGTGGGGCTATGACGGCGTGCTGCTCAACAGCGCGGTCGCGCTGGCGCAGGATCCCGTCGCGATGGCGGGCGCCTTCGCCGATGCGGTGCAGGCCGGCCGCGATGCGCACCGCGCGGGCGCCATGGCCGCACAGGAGTCGGCGCAGCCGAGCACGCCGGTGCTGGGCACGCCGTTCTGGCATCACGCCGCATCGCAATGAGCCACGAGCCACGAACATGACCAACGACCCTCAAGCTCTCGCGCAGGCCATCGTGGCCGCGCACGCATCGCGCTTCGGCGAGACCGCGCCCGCATCCACATCCGCCGAACTTGTGTTTTCGTCGGAAGACACTGTCTATCGCGGCGCGAAGCAAGGGTGCGCACGGCTCGGCTTCATCGAAGTCGATGCCGAGTGCCTCGCGCAAGCCTGGCATGCACAGACGCAGCGCACCGGCCACTTCGACGCTCACGCATGGCCCGAATCACCGGTCGACTTCGGCCTGCGCGCCTTCCCGCCCGCGTCACGCGACGATGCCTTCCCGCCCTGCCCGCCAAGGCTCGGCCTCTATGCCGTGCTGCCCGATGCGGCATGGGTCGGCCGCATGGCGCGCGCGGGCGTGCCCACCGTGCAATTGCGATTCAAGTCGGGCGATGCGCAAGCCGTGTCGCGCGAGGTGCGTGCCGCCGTCGACGCCGTGCGCGGCACCGACGCGCTGCTCTTCATCAACGACCACTGGCGCGCCGCCATCGAGGCTGGCGCCTATGGCCTGCACCTCGGGCAGGAAGACCTCGACGCGCTGGCGCCCGGCGATTTGCAAGCGCTTCGTGCCTCGGGCCTGCGCCTGGGCCTCAGCACGCACGGTTATGCGGAGATGGTGCGCGCCGATGCGGTCAGCCCGAGCTACATCGCGATGGGCGCGGTCTATCCGACCACGCTCAAGCAGATGGCAACCGCGCCGCAGGGCGTGGCGCGACTCGCGGCCTATGCACGGCTGCTGCGCGGCTATCCGCAAGTGGGCATCGGCGGCATCGACGCCGCGCGCCTGCCCGAAGTGCTGGCCACCGGCGTCGGCTCGGTCGCCGTGGTGCGCGCGCTGGTCGCCGACCCGGACCCCGAAGCCGCCGCGGCGCGCCTGATCGCCGCCGTCGAGGCCGGCACGCTCGCGTAGCCGCAAAGGATGGCGCCCCTTCCCCACCTGGTCCATCCCAAGTACCGCGCCGACATCGACGGCCTGCGCGCGATCGCCGTGCTGTCGGTGGTCGGCGTGCATGCCTTTCCGGACTGGCTGCGCGGCGGCTTCATCGGCGTCGACATCTTCTTCGTCATCTCCGGCTTCCTGATCAGCACGATCATCATCGGCAGCCTGGAAGGCGAAGGCTTCAGCTACCGCGCGTTCTATGCGCGGCGCATCAAGCGGATCTTCCCGGCGCTGGTGCTGGTGCTGGCGGCGAGCCTGGCCTTCGGCTGGTTCGTGCTGCTGGCGGACGAATGGGAACAGCTCGGCAAGCACGTGGCAGCGGGCGCGGCCTTCGTCTCCAACTTCGCGTTCTGGAGCGAGGCCGGCTACTTCGACAACGCGGCCGAGACCAAGCCGCTCCTGCACCTGTGGTCGCTCGCGGTCGAAGAGCAGTTCTACATCCTGTGGCCGCTGCTGCTGGGCCTGGCCTGGCGGCGCAAGTGGAATCCACCGGCGGTGATCCTCGCGGTGGCGGCACTGTCCTTCGGCATCAACGTCCTCACCATCCACAGCCATCCGACCGCGGCCTTCTACCTGCCGGCCTCGCGCTTCTGGGAGCTGATGGTCGGCGGCATGCTCGCGTACATCGTGCTGCACCGGCCGCAGTGGCTGTCGCGCGGCCGCGGGCTGCAATCGATCCTGGGCCTGTTGCTCATCGCATCGGGGCTGGTGCTGATCCGCAGCGGCAGCGCATTCCCCGGCTGGTGGGCGCTGCTGCCGACGCTGGGCGCGTTCTTCTGCATCGCGGCCGGTCCATCGGCATGGCTGAATCGCAGCCTGCTCTCCTCGCGCGTGCTGGTGGGGTTCGGCCTGATCAGCTATCCGCTCTATCTGTGGCATTGGCCGCTGCTGGTGTATGCGCGCATCCTCGAGGACGGCACGCCCAATCGCAGGGTCCGCTTGCTGGCGGTGCTGGCGAGCATCGCGCTGGCGTGGCTGAGCTATCGCTTCGTCGAACGCGCCGCGCGCCGCAGCGCGCGCGCGGCCGTGCTGCGGGTGCTGGTGATCGCGATGGTCGTCATCGCGGCGCTCGGCGCGCTGGCTGCCACGCAGCGGCTCGCGGCGCGGCATGGCGATCCGTACATCGGCCAGGTGATGGCTGCCGTCAAGGACTGGACCTACCCCGAAGGCCTCGCGCCGGCCGAGGTCGATGGCGAGAAGGTCTACCGCATCGGCCACGGCGCGCGCACGGTGCTGCTGTTCGGCGACAGCCACCTGGAACAGTACGGACCGCGGGCCGTCGAGCTCGCTCGCACGGCGCCCGACGCACTGGCCACCACCTACTTCGCGACCTGGGGCGGCTGCGCGCCGATGCCCGGCGTGTTCGAGGACAAGAACGTCGACTGCGACAAGCGGCGCAGCGCGATGATCCGCTTGGCGCTCGACAGCCGCGTCGACGCGGTCGTGATCGGCGCCTGCTGGAACTGCTACTTCGTCAAGCAGACGCTGCCCAGTGCCACGCTGGCCGACAACGAGGGCTACTACTTCTTCGACGGCCGGAAGCGCCACGGCTTTCGCAATGGCGGCGACGGTGCCGAGCTGGCCTTCGCCTCGCTCGAATCGCTGCTGAAGGAACTCGCGACACGCAAGACCGTGTACCTGATGCTCGACAACCCGATCGGCGACGAGTTCGATCCGAAGCGGCTCCTGCTCGGCGGCAGCCGGCTGGGGCGCATGGACGTCACCCGTTCGACGCCGACGACACCCTGGCCGCCGGCGCAGAAGCAGCTCTACCTGCGCCTGCGCCAACTCGCGCAAAAGACCGGCGCGATCGTCATCGATCCCGTGCCGGCGCTGTGCAAGGACGACCAGTGCATCCGGACCACGCCCGACGGCACGCCGATCTACAAGGACGGCGACCACCTGCGCTCGGACTACACGCGGCGCTTCGGGACCGAGATCGATGTCGCGCTGAAGAATTCCAGATAAGCGGGGAACCTATTGCGCGCTGGCCGACCCGTAACAAGGGTGAAGCACATCAGGTTGCAAAACAACCAATAAGCCAGGAGACATCCACCCATGCGCATCCATCGTTCGCCCCTCTTTCCTGCACTTCTGACGGTCGCCATGACCACCCTGCCCGCAGCCGCGGCGTTCGCACAGGACGTGGTGCTCGGCGCATCGGTCCAGCTCACCGGGCCGGTCGCCAACACCGGCCGCTACTACCGCGACGCCTACCAGCTCGCGATCGACAAGATCAATGCGGCCGGCGGCGTGAAGATCGGCGGCACGGCGCACAAGCTGGCGCTCAAGCTCTACGACAACCAGTCCGACGTGAACCTGAGCGTGCGCCAATACACGCAGCTGGTCTCGCAGGACAAGGTCAACCTGCTGCTCGGGCCCTTCGCGAGCAACTTCGCACTCGCCGATTCGGCCGTGTCGGAAAAATACAAGGTGCCGATGGTGCAAGGCGGCGGCGCATCGGACCAGATCTTCTCGCGCAAGTTCAAGTACATCTTCGGCACGCTGGCACCGGCCAGCAACTATTTCGGCAGCACGATCGACATGCTCAAGTCGCTCAAGCCGGTGCCCAGGAGCGTGGCACTGCTGTATGCCGATGATGCCTTCGACGTCTCGGTCGCCGGGGGCACGCGGCCGATGCTCAAGAAGGCCGGCTTCGACACCGTGATGGACGAGCGCTACAGCACCAACGCGACCGACTTCAATTCGCTGCTCTCGCAGGTCAAGAGCAAGAACGTGGACGTCGTGCTGGTGGCCGGCCACGAGACCGAGATCCTGAACTTCGTGCGCCAGGCCAAGAGCCTCGCGGTCGCGCCGAAGCTCTATTCGTTCACCGTCGGCGTGCCGAGCGAGGACTTCCGCAAGGCGCTTGGCAAGGACGCCGACTACGCCTTCGGCATGACCGCCTGGCTGCCCAGCACGACGCTCAAGGACCGCTGGTTCGGCGACGCGCAGAAGTTCGCCGACGAATACAAGGCCAAGTTCGGCTACGACCCCGACTACCACGCGGCCTCGGGCGCCGCGGACGTCGAGGCCATCGTGCAGGCGATCGAAACCGCCGGCAGCATCGATCCGGCGAAGGTGCGCGACGCGCTGGCCAAGAGCAAGTTCGACAGCCTCTACGGCCCGATCGCCTTCAGCCCCGAGGGCCAGATCGACCTGCCTCAGGTCGTGATCCAGGTACAGGGCGACAAGCTGGTCGAGATCTACGGCGCCAAGGGCGGCGTCAACGCACCCAAGTACCCGATGCCGGCCTGGAACGCGCGCTGAGCGGCCGCGTTCCGGACAGCAGGTCATGGATCTCTTCGCGCAGATCGTCGTCAACGGCATTCTGCAAGGCGGCCTCTATGCGGTGATGGCGCTCGGGCTGGCGCTGGTGTGGGGCGTGCTCAACATCGTCAACCTGGCGCACGGCGCCTTCATCATGCTGGGCGGGTACCTGTCGTGGTATCTCTACACCGACGCCCACATCGATCCCTTCGTGGGGCTGCCGATCACCGCGGTCGCGATGTTCTGCCTGGGCTATCTGATGCAGCGCAGCGTGCTCAACCTGGTGGTGCGCGCGCCGATGTTCAACACGCTGTTGATCACCTTCGGCCTCGAGGTCGTGCTGACCTACCTCGCGCAGCTCGCCTTCTCGGCCGACTTCCGCACCATCAATCCGCCCTATGCGGGCAACAGCGTCGCGTGGTTCGGCATCGTGCTGCCGGTGGTGCGGCTGATCGCCTTCGCGATCGCGATCGTGCTGACCGTCGGCATGTGGCTGTTCCTGCTGCACACGCGCCTCGGCCGCGCGATCCGCGCGACGGCGCAGAACCTGGTCGCGGCGCGGCTCTACGGCGTCGAGCCGCGGCATCTCTACGCGGTGACCTTCGGCCTCGGCATCGCGCTGGCCGGCGCGGCCGGCGGCCTCTATGGCACGGTGTCGCAGGTCAATCCCTACATCGGCGCATCCCTGACCGCCAAATCCTTCGCGATCGCGATCATCGGCGGGCTCGACAATCCGCTCGGCGTGATCGTCGGCGGCCTCTTCCTCGGCCTCATCGAGGCGCTCGCCACGCTCTACATCGGACCGACCTTCGCCGATGTCGCGAGCTTCGGCGTGCTGCTGCTGGTGCTGGTCGTCAGGCCGAGCGGCCTCCTGGGGAAGACGGCATGAAGACGTTGCGCATCGCGCTCATCCTCGCCGCGTTGGTCGCGCTGGCGGGCGTGCCCTGGTACGGCTCCGACGTGGTGATCCAGTTCGGCATCAGCACGCTGCTCTTGGCTGTGCTGGCGCAGGGCTGGAACATCATCGGCGGCTATACCGGCTATGCGTCCTTCGGCAACTCGGTCTTCTACGGGCTGGGCAGCTACGGCGTCGCCATCGCGATGGTGCAGTGGAACCTGTCTTTCGGCGTCGGGCTGGCCTTCGGCGCGCTGCTGGCGGTGGTGTTCGCGTTCGCGCTCGGACTGCCGGTGCTGCGGCTCAAGGGCCACTACTTCGCGATCGCGACGCTGGCGCTGGCGCAGGTGATGACGGCGATCGTCTCCAACATCCCGCTCGCCGGCCAGAACGTCGGGCTGGTGCTGCCGCCGCTCAACAACGACGCCCTCTTCTACGAATCCGCGCTGGCCCTGCTGGTGGCGGCGACGCTGACCATCTTCTGGATCACGCGCAGCCGCTTCGGCTTCGGCCTGATCGCGATCCGCGAGAACGAGGAAGGTGCCGCGGTGATGGGCGTCAACACGACCCTCTACAAGGTGCTCGCCTTCGCGCTCTCGGGCCTGTTCAGCGCGCTGGCCGGCGGCATCCATGCCTACTGGATCACCTTCCTCGATCCGGCGAGCGCCTTCGACATCACGCTCAACGTGCAGATGATCATCATGGCCGTCTTCGGCGGACCGGGCACCGTGTTCGGACCGATCGTCGGCGCCTTCTCGCTGTCTGCCATCTCGGAGATCCTGTCGAGCAAGGTGACCAGCATCGCGGGCCTCTTCTTCGGCGTGGTCATCGTCGCGGCGGTGGTGCTGATGCCGCGCGGCCTGGCCGACATGCTGCGGCGCGCCAAGGTCAGCGGCTGGCGCTATTTCATCGAGAACATCAGGGCCCATCGGTTATGACCGCGCAACTCGAAGTCCGCCGCACGACGCGGCGCTTTGCGGGGCTGGTGGCCGTCAACGACGTCAGCTTCTCGCTGCAGCCGGGCGAGATCCTCGGCCTGATCGGCCCGAACGGCGCCGGCAAGACCACGCTCATCAGCCTGATCAGCGGCACGCTGGACATGGGCGACGGCGAGATCCTGTTCCAGGGCGAACGCATCGACGCCATGCCGGCCTTCCGCCGCGCGCGCCTGGGCATCGGCCGCACCTTCCAGATCATGCGGCCGTTCCCGGGCCTGTCGGTGCTCGACAACGTGGCCGTCGGCGCGCTGTTCGGACGCGGCGGCGGACAGTCCAGGCTGGCGCTGGCGCGCGAACAGGCGCGTGCCTGCCTCGACTTCGTCGGTATGGGAAAGGCCGTGGACCAGCGCGCCGAGGAACTCGGCGGCCCCGGCCGCAAGCGCCTCGAACTGGCGAAGGCGCTGGCCATGCAGCCCAAGGTGCTGCTGTGCGACGAGGTGATGGCAGGGCTCAACAATGTCGAGATCGACGAGGTGATCGACATCATCCGCAAGGTGCGCGCGCAGGGGATCAGCGTGCTCGTGATCGAGCATGTGATCCGCGCGATCAAGACCCTGTCCGACCGCCTGCTGGTGCTGCACCATGGCGAGAAGATCGCCGACGGCGCGCCCGACGATGTGCTGGCCGATCCTGCGGTGGTGCAGGCCTATCTCGGGAAGAAGCGCACATGAACGCCATTGCCACAGCCGCGCCGCTGCTGCAGGTCAAGGGCCTGAGCGCGGGCTATGGCGAGATGCTCGCGCTGCACGAGGTCGACCTCGAAATCCACGCGGCCGAGATCGTTGCCCTGGTCGGCAGCAACGGCGCCGGCAAGACGACGCTGCTGCGCGCCCTGTCGCGCGTGCTGCCCGCGGCCGGCGGCAGCATCGTGCTCAAGGGCGAGGAGCTGACCGGATTGACGCCCGACCAGGCCTTCGCGCATGGCCTGGTGCAGGTGCCCGAGGGCCGGCAGCTGTTCGACCGCATGACGGTGCAGGACAACCTGCTGATGGGCGCCTACCTGCGTCGCGACAAGGCAGCCGTCACACGCGATCTCGACCGGATGTACGCGCTCTTTCCGCGCCTTTCGGAACGCCGCCGCCAATTGGCGGGCAGCATGTCGGGCGGCGAGCAGCAGATGTGCGCGATGGCGCGCGCACTGATGGCCGCACCGATGCTGATGATGGTCGACGAGATGAGCCTCGGCCTTGCGCCGGTCGTCGTGCAGCAGCTGATGGAGGTGCTGGCATCGATCCGCGCCGAGGGCGTGACGGTGCTGCTGGTGGAGCAGGACATCCATCTCGCGCTGTCGGGCGCCGACCGCGGCTACGTGCTCGAGACCGGGCGCATCGTGCGCAGCGGGCCGGCCAGGGAATTGATCGACGACCCGGCGGTGCGCAACGCCTACCTGGGCCTTTGACCCGGATCTCACCCGGGCCGGCGCGCCCTCTTCTTCAGGCCTCGGCCAACGCTTGCGGCGCGGGGCCGGCAGCGGCCTCGTTGTCGTGCTGGTGCTGGGCCGCCAGCGCCAGGTACATCGCGGGCACCACGAACAGCGTGAACAGCGTGCCGATCGACAGGCCGCTGAAAATCACGATGCCCATCGCCTGCCGCCCGGCCGCGCCGGCACCCGAGGCGATGACCAGCGGCAGCACGCCGAACACCATCGCCGCCGTGGTCATCAGGATCGGGCGCAGCCGCGTGCCGGCGGCTTCGATCACCGCATCGAGCTTGCTCTTGCCGGTGCGCTGCAGCCGGTTGGCGACCTCCACGATCAGGATCCCGTGCTTGCTGATCAGCCCCATCAGCGTGACCAGCCCGACCTCGGTGTAGATGTTCATCGACGCGAAGCCGAGGAAGATGAAGATCATCGCGCCGAACAGCGCCAGCGGCACCGACACCAGGATCACGATCGGATCGCGGAAGCTCTCGAACTGCGCGGCCAGCGCCAGGAAGACGATGATCAGCGCGAACGCGAAGGTCACGGCGAAGTTGCCCGACTCCTGCTGGAACTGGCGCGACTGGCCCGAGTAGTCGACCGTGTAGCCGGTCGGCGCGATCTGCTTCACCAGGCCCCGCAGGTACTCCAGCGTCTCGCCCTGCGCACCGCTGGGCACGCCCGAGATGGTCACCGAGTTGAGCTGCTGGAAGTGGTTCACCGACTCCGGCTGCACCGTGTATTGCAGGCTCGCGACCGTGCTGGCCGGCACCACGCCGTTCGGCGTCTTGATGTAGAAGTTCAGCGTGTCGGAGGGGTTGAGCCGGTCGACCTGCAGCACCTGCGGGATCACCTTGTACGAGCGGCCCGCGATCGAGAAGTAGTTGACGAAGCCGCCGCCCAGCGCAGCGCCGAGCGCATTGCCCACGTCCTGCTGCGTGATGCCGAGCGAGGCGGTCTTGTCGCGGTCGACGACCACGGTGGCCTGCGGCTTGTCGAGTTTCAGGTCGGCATCGATGTAGTAGAACTTCTTGTCGGCGCGCGCGCGGTCCATCACCTGTTGCGCGATGGTGTTGAGGTTCTCGAAGGGCTCGGTGGTGTTGATCACGAACTGCACCGGCAGCCCGGAGGCGCCCGGCAGCGCCGGGAACTGGAAGGCCGCCACGCGCGCGCCGGCGATGCCATTCCAGCGCTGCTGCAGTTCGGACTGGATGTCGTGCGCGCTGCGCGAGCGCTGGTCCCAGGGCTTGAGCAGCACGCCGGCGATGCCGGTGTTGGTGCTGGGCACGCCGGTCAGCTGGAACATCTGCGCGTACTCGGGAATGGCCTTCGCGATCTTGAAGATCTGGTCGGCGTAGGTCTGCATCTGATCGATGGTCGCGGTCGGCGGGCCCTGGATCTGCGACAGCACGATGCCCTGGTCTTCTTCCGGCGCAAGCTCGAACTTCGACATCTTGAACATCAGGCCGAGGCACAGGATGAGGATCACGCCCATCACGATCAGCACCGGCCAGGTCCGCAGCAGGCTGCGCAACACGGACTGGTAGCCGTGGTGCACGCGCTCGAAGGTGCGCTCGATCGCCATCGCGAACTTGCCGCTGTCCTGCTCGGGCTTGAAGAAGCGCGAGCACATCATCGGCGACAGCGTCAGCGCGATCACACCTGACACCGCCACTGCGCCGGCCAGCGTGAAGGCGAACTCGGTGAACAGCGCACCCGTGAGGCCGCCCTGGAAGCCGATCGGCACGTACACCGCGACCAGCACCACCGTCATCGCCAGGATCGGCCCGCTGAGTTCGCGTGCCGCGATGAAGGCCGCCTCCATCGCCGACTTTCCCTCCCGCATGTGGCGGTCGACGTTCTCGACCACGATGATGGCGTCGTCCACCACCAGGCCGATGGCCAGCACCAGCGCGAGCAGCGTCAACAGGTTGATCGAGTAGCCCAGCATCAGCATGACGAAGAAGGTGCCGATGAGCGACAGCGGCATCGCGATCACCGGCACCAGCACCGCCCGGAAACTGCCGAGGAACAGGAAGATCACCACCGTCACGATCAAGAGCGCCTCGACCAGCGTCTTCACGACCTCGGTGATCGAGGTGTTGATGAAGTCGGTCGAGTCGTAGACGATCTCGCCGGTCAGGCCGCTGGGCAGCTGGCTCTGCACGTCGGGGAACACCTTGCGCACGCGCTCGGCCACGTCGAGGATGTTGGCCTCGGGCGCGACCTTGATGCCGACGAACACCGAACGCACGCCGTTGAAGGCGACGTTGAAGTCGTAGTTCTCGGAGCCCAGCGTGACCGTGGCCACGTCCTGCAGTCGCACGATCGCGCTGCCGCTGCTCTTGATGGCGAGCTGCTTGAACTCGTCGACCGAGTGCAGCGAGGTGCCCGCGGTCAGCGGCACGGTGACGGCTTGCCCCTTGCTCGAGCCGACCGCTGCCAGGAAGTTGTTGGCCGCGAGTGCGGCGCTCACGTCGGCCGCGGTCACGCCGTAGGCCGCCATGCGCGAGGCATCGAGCCAGGCGCGCAGCGCGAAGGTGCGGGCGCCGAGGATTTCCGCCGTCTGCACGCCATCGATGGCATTGAGCTTGGGCTGCACCACGCGCACCAGGTAGTCGGTGACGTTGTTGTTGGCCAGCGTGTCGCTGTAGAAGCCGATGTACATGGCATCGGTGGTCTGGCCGGTCTGCACCGTCAGCACCGGCTGCTGGGCCTGCGGCGGCAGCTGGTTCTTGACCGAGGCGACCTGCGTGTTGATCTCGGTCAGCGCGCGGTTGGCGTCATAGTTCAGGCGCAGCGTCGCGGTGATGGTCGACACGCCGCTGATGCTCGACGACGACAGGTAGTCGATGCCCTGCGCCTGCGAGACCGCGGCCTCGAGCGGCTGCGTGATGAAGCCGGCCACGGTCGCGGCGTCGGCGCCGTAGTAGGCGGTGGTGATGGTGACCACCGCGTTCTGCGTGCGCGGGTACTGGTTGATCGGCAGGCCGAACAGCGCACGCAGCCCGAGCACGACGATCAGCAGGCTGACCACCGTCGCCAGCACCGGCCGGCGGATGAAGATGTCGGTGAAGTTCATGCGATGGCCTTCTTCACTTTTCCTGCGGCGTCGGGTTCGGGCTGTTGGCGGGCTGCACGCTGTTGTCGATGACCACCGGCGTGTCGTTCTTCAGCTTGATCTGGCCGCTGGTCACGATCCGCTGACCGGCCTCCAGGCCCTTGGTGATCGCGACCTGATCGCCGCGGGTCGGCCCGGCTTCGACGAAAACCTGGTGCACGACCAGTTGGTCGCCGCCGGCACCGGCCGGTGCGCTTGCCGCACCGGCTGCACTGGGCGCACTCGCTGCGCTCGCCGGCTGGCCCGGCCTGGCGGCTCCGGCCTTGCTGACGATGAACGCGGTGGAGCCGTAGGGGTTGTAGGTGATGGCGGTCTGCGGCACCGTGAGCCACTGCTGCGTGTCGCCGACGTCGATCTTCACGTTCGCGAACATGCCCGCCAACAGCTCGCGCTTGGGATTGGCGAGCGTGGCTTCGACCTGCACGTTGCGCGTGGCCGGATCGACCTTCGGATTGATCGCGTTGATCTTGCCGCTGTAGGTCTGGCCGGGGAAGGTGTCGACGCTGACGTTGACGACCTGCCCGACCGCGAGTCCGGCCAGTTGCTGCTGGGGCAGCGAGAAGTCGACGTAGATCGGGTCCAGCGTCTGCAGGGTGACCAGCTTGTCGCCGGCGTTCACGTACTGTCCCGGGTTCAGCGTGGTGATGCCGAGCCGGCCGGCGAAGGGCGCGCGGATGGCCTTCTTGTCGACCGTGGCCGCCTGCTGGGCGACCTGTGCGCGCTTGGCCTTCAGGTCATTGAGGTCGGCATCGATCTGCGCCTGGCTGACGGCCTGCACCGCAAGCTGCGCCTGGTCGCGCTTGAGCACGATGGCGGCCTGCGCAGCGGCGGCTTCCAGCGCATGCAGCTGCGCGATGTCGGAATCGGCATTGAGCTGGACCAGCAGCGCGCCGGCCTGGATGTCCTGTCCCGACTTGAAGTGCACGCTGCGCACCAGGCCCGCGACTTCGGTGCTGAGGTCGGCGCCGCGCACCGGGGTGAGCGTGCCGACGGCGGCCAGCTGCGGACGCCATTGCTGACTCTTCACCTCGATGACCGTCACGGTCTGCGCGCTCGGCTTGGGGGCCGACGCGATAAGCTGCCTGATCTGCAGGAACTTGCCGAATGCCAGCACGGCAATCAGCAGCAACACGCAGCCGATCATGATGATCATGCGCTTCGTCATGAGGGGGTTCTCCTGGGGGTCGGGGTCGTCAATTCTTGGGGGCGGCCGAGGCGTCGGCGAGTTCGCTGCGGTTCCACCAGCCGCCGCCCAGCGCCTGGAACAGCGCGGCCGTGTCGGCGTAGCGCGCGGCCTGCGCCTGCACCAGTGCCGTGTGGGTCTGCAGGTAGGCCTGCTGCGCGGTCAACAGCTGCACATAGCTCACCGCGCCGGCGCGGAATTGCTGCGTCGTCAGGTCGAGCGACTGCTTCGCGATGGCTTCGGCGTCGGACTGCGACTTGAGCGTGGCGGCATCGAACTCGAGCGCGCGCAGCGCATCGGCGACGTTCTGGAATGCCGTCAGCACGGTGCCCTGGTATTGCGCCGCGGCGGAATCGAAGGCGGCGATCGCGGCGCGGCGCTGCGCATTGAGCGCGCCGCCGTGGAAGATGGGCTGCGTCAGGCCACCGGCCAGGCTCCAGAAGTCCCAGCCGCTGCCGAACAGGTTGCGTGCCCGGGTCGCCGTGCTGCCGTAGCTCGCGGTGAGCTGGAGCTGTGGATAGAGGTTGGCGGTGGCCACGCCGATCTGCGCGCTGGCCTCGTGCAGCAGCGCCTCGCTGGCGCGCACGTCCGGCCGCTGGCGTGCCAGCTCGGAGGGCAGCGAGAGCGGCAGCGTGGCCGGCAGGTTCAGGCTGGCGAGATCGAACTCGGGCAGCCCGGCCTCGCTGGGCAGGCGTCCTGCATAGACGGCGAGCTGATGGCGGGTCTGCGCGAGGCTCTTTTCGATCGCCGGCAGCGTTGCCAGGGTCTGCGCGACCTGCGTGCGCTGCGCCAGCACGATCGACTTGGGCGTCGCGCCGGTGGCGAACTGCTTTTCGATCACATCCAGTTGCTGCTGTTGCGCAGCCAACACCTCGCGCGTGGCCTGCAATTGGGCGCGCAGCGACGCGTCCTTGATCGCCGTCGTGACCAGGTTGCCGGTGAGCGTGAGATACACCGCCTCGACCTGGTAGCGCTGCGCATCCACCGCGGCCTGCGCGCCTTCCAGTTGGCGGCGCACGCCGCCGAACACATCGACGGTGTACGAGACATTGACCGAGGCGTTGTACAGCGTCAGCAGCTGGCCGCCCGCCACCTGGGTCTGGATGGCGGAGGCGCGTTCGCGCTCGACGCCGAGCTGTGCATCGACGGACGGCAGACTCAGCTTGCCCGATTGCGCGTTGTAGTTTTCCTGTGCCTGGCGCAGCGCGGCCTGGGCCGATGCGAGGGTCGGGCTGTGCGCGAGTGCGCTGCGGATCAGCTGGTCCAGCGGCTCGGAGTGAAACACCGTCCACCATTGCGCCGGGATGTCCATGCCTTTGGCCCATTCCTGCGCCGGGCCTGCGCTGCCGGGCGCTTCGGCCGTCCTGGCCGGCAGCGGGCCGGGGGTGTAGTCAGGCCCCTGGGCCGCCGGTGGAAGCTCGGGCGTCTTGAAATCGGGCCCGACCGCGCAGCCGGCCAGGGCCAGCGCCGCAGCCAATGCGGTGACTCTTTGCGAATGCCGCCACCTTGCGGGCGCCGTGTTTGCGTTGCTCATGACCTTCTCCGTATGGGAGCGATGGCGCGACTGTGCTGCCCTGTGCGCCCCGTGGCGAGCGCAATGCGACGAAATGCATCCAGCGAACGCAAGATGCCGCCGGGACCGATGGCTGGCTGATGCGGGGCACTGATTGCCTTCACCGGAACATCGCATTGACTTGATAAAGCGGCAATCGGCCCCTTCGGGGCAGCGATATTCTGCCCAGAATATACTGCGCAACTGCGCATTATCATGACAAGCTCAAAGGGTTCTCCCGACAGCGTGGCGGACGTTCGGCGCGGAGTTTTCCGCCTGGCACGCCGCTTGCGCGCCGAACTCGCGGCAGACGCCCTGAGCGCCAACAAGATCGGCATGATGAGCTATCTGCAGCGACATGGGCCCAAGACGCTCAGCGAGCTTGCTGCCGCGGAATGCCAGCAGCCTCAGTCGCTGACGCGCGCACTGGCGGAACTGCGCGAGGCCGGCATGATCGTGCGCAAGCGAAGCCAGGACGATCGACGCCGCTTCTTCATCTCGATCACCGAGGCCGGGCGCGCGACGCTCGACCAGGACATGGTCCGATGCGACAGCTGGCTGTCCGCGGCCCTCAAGCAATTGAACGAGACCGAGCGCAAGGTGCTCGGCATGGCGAGCCCGCTGATGGAGCGACTCGCGGACAGTGCCCCGGCCGATCATGTCGTGCCGCCGCATGCGGCAAAAGGCCGGCGCGGTCGCGATTGAGGCACTCGCCGGTCTCTCCGCGCCAGCCGCCGCTCGGCGGGATGTTCGAGATACCGAACATCCCGTACGGACAAACCCGCAGCCGCACGCAAATGGCGCAATTGTTCGAAATCGCGAACATTATTTCGCATGAGCGAATAAATTATCCGGCACTCCACACGAGGACCTGTGCATGAAATCCCCACTCCGGCGCTCGATCACGCTGGCGGCCCTGTCCGCCGGCGCATTGGCGGCGCTGCCCATCGCCCACGCGCAGACCGATTGGCCTGCGCGGCCCGTCACCTTTCTCGAACCCTACGGCCCGGGCACGACGCTCGACGCCATTACCCGCGTCCTCGCCGAACGGCTCGGCACGCAATGGAAGGTGCCGGTGATTGTCGATCACAAGCCAGGTGCCAACGGCGTCATCGGCACCGACTACGTGGCCCGCGCGGCAGCGGACGGCTACACGGTCCTGTTCACCGGACCCGGCCACTACACCAACGAGGTGCTGATGGGCAAGGTGCCCTACGACGTGGGCCGCGACTTCAAGCCGGTCGCCCGCCTGGCCAGCGTGATGCTGGTGCTGGTCGTGCCGACCAACTCGCCCTTTCATTCGGTGAAGGAACTGGTCGACCATGCGAAGAAGAACCCGGGCAAGCTCACCTACTCGAGCGGCGGCAGCGGCAGTTCGCAGCATCTCGCCGCGGCCTCGTTCCAGCAGGTGGCGGGCATTGAGCTGATGCACGTGCCCTACAAGACGCAGAGCGCCGCGGTCATCGACATCATCAGCGGCGAGGTCAACTTCGGCTTCGCCGCGCTCACCACGGCCGCGGCGCAGCTCAAGGGCGGCAAGCTGCGGGCACTGGCGGTCACCGGCCCGCGCCGCTCGCAGGCGCTGCCCGATCTGCCGACCGTGGCCGAACTCGGCTATCCGGGCTGGGAGTACTTCTCCTTCAACGCCGTCTTCGTGCCGACGGCAACGCCCGACGAGGTCGTGCGCAGGATTTCCGACGGGCTGTCCGCGCAGATGCGCTCGCCGGCCATGGCCGACCTGGCACGTGCGCAGGGCTTCGAGAACGACTTCGCGGACGTCAGGGCATGGAGCGCCGCGCAGGCCAGCGAGCGCAAGAAATGGCAGGACCTGATCCGTGTCAGCGGGGCGAAGCTGGAATGACGGCCTTTCCCGACCGGCTCGACTTTGATGCGCGCACCGCCGACCTCCACCAGGTCCTCGCGGCCAAAGCGCGGACATGGGGCGACAAGACCTTCATGACCTGGCTGCCCACGGGCGCCGCCACCAGCTATGCGCAGATCGACGAAAGGACCTCTCGCATCGGCGGCGGCCTGGCGGCGCATGGCATCGCGGCCCGCAGCCACGTCGCGGTGCTCATGGAGAACTGCCCCGAGCAACTCCTCGCCATCTGGGGCCCCTGCCGCTCGGGCTACGTGACCGTGCCGGTGAATGCTGCGGCCAAGGGACAACTGCTCGCCTACTTCCTGAACCACTCGGACAGCGCTGCGCTGATCGTCGAGGAGCGGCTGCTGCAGCGCTTCATCGACATCTGCGAGACCGTGCCCGGCGTGAAGCAGGTGTTCGTGGTGCGCGTGGAGCGGCCGGACAGCGATGCCCCTGTCCCCGCCTGGACACCCGGCAGCACGCTCGCGTCCGGCGCCGCCGTGCATGACTTCGCGCACTTGCTGGCCGCCGAGCCCGAGGTGGCGCAGCCGCCGCGCTTCAGCGACCTCGCGATGCTGATGTTCACCTCCGGCACGACCGGGCCCTCGAAGGCCATCATGTTCAGCCACGCCCAGCTCATCTACTGGGGGACCGACGTCGCCTTCCATCACGAGTACACGCCGCAGGACATCGCCTATGTGTTCCTGCCGCTGTTCCATGGCAATGCGCTGCTGGGCAGCACCATGGGCTCGCTCATGGCCGGCTCGGCGATCGCATTGGCGCCGCGCTTTTCGGTCAGCAGGTTCTGGCAGCACATCCGCGAGAGCGGCGCGACCGTCTTCAACGGTGTCGGTGCGGTGACCAACTTCCTGTGGAAGCATCCGCCCTCGCCGCAGGACCGCAGCCACACGGTGCGGCGCTGCCATCTGGCGCCCGTGCCCGGCTTCGCCAAGGGCTTCGAAGAACGCTTCGGCATGCAGATCATGAGCGCCTTCGGCCTCACCGACTACTGCCTGGGATCGGCCTACAACACGCGAAGCCGGCGCGACAAGCTCGGCTCCTGCGGCCTGCCGCGCGCGGGCGTCGAGGTGCGCATCGTCGACGCCGACGACTTCGACGTGCCGCCCGGAACGCCGGGCGAGATCCTCCTGCGCAACAACAATCCGTGGGGCGCCTCGCTCGGCTACTACAGGCAAGCCGAAGCCACCGTCGCGAGCCGGCGCAATCTGTGGTTCCACACCGGCGACCGAGGCTTCCGCGACGAAGACGGCTACGTCTGGTACACCGACCGCATCAAGGACGCGATCCGCCGGCGCGGCGAGAACATCTCGGCCTTCGAGGTGGAAGAAGTGATCCGCACCCATCCCGCCGTCGCCGACGTGGCCGTGTATCCGGTGTGCGCGGAGTCGAGCGAGGACGAGGTCGCCGCCACCATCACGCTGCGCGCCGGCATGGAAGGCGACTTCAGCCACGAGTCCCTGCTCATGCATTGCAACCGCAACCTCGCGTACTTCATGGTGCCGCGCTACATCGAGGTGGCCGAGGACATGCCCGCCACGCTGAGCCAGAAGATCGAGAAGTACAAGCTGCGCCAGAAGGCCGAAGCCAATCTTGGCGCATTCTGGGACCGCGAACGCGCCGGCATCCAGGTGACGCGCTGAACATCCCGAAAGGATCCTCTTGAGAACCAAAGCCAAGCCGAGCACCGCGATCGCGCGCTCGGATGCCCAGAGCATCTTCGTGCGCGAAGTCAACCTCGTGGAAGACATCATCGGCGAGATGAGCTTCACCGAGATGTTCCTGCTGCAGCTGATCGGCACGCGACCGACACCAGCACAGGTGCGCATCCTCGACACCGTGCTGGTCACCCTGATGGAACACGGCATCACGCCGAGCGTCATCGCCACGCGGCTGATCTACCACTCGGCGCCCGATGCGCTGCAGGCGGCGGTCGCGGCCGGCCTGCTCGGCGTGGGCACGACCTTCATCGGCACCATGGAAGGATGCGCCGCGCTGCTGGAAGAAATCCTCGCCGCACCCGAGGGCATGGAAGCCCGCGCGCGCGCCATCGCCGAGCGCCAGCATGCGGCACGCAGGCCGGTGCACGGATTCGGCCATCCGCATCACAAGCCCGACGATCCGCGCTCGCCCAAGATGCTGGCCGTGGCCGAACGCGAAGGCGTGCCCGGGCGCCACATCGCCGCATTGCGCATGCTCTCGGTGCAGGTCGACGCGGTCTACGGCAGGCACCTGACGATCAACGCCACCGGCGCCACCGCGGCCCTGCTGGGCGAGATCGGCATTCCGCAGAAGGTCATGCGCGGCGTGGCCGTGGTGAGCCGCTCCGCCGGCCTGGTCGGCCACATCCTGGAAGAAAGCCGCAACCCGTCGGGCGCGTACATCTGGGAGACGGTGGACGAGTCGATTCCCTATGCGCCCGATGCGTCGACGCAAGACACGAAGAAGGCCTGAGCGTGCAAATCAGAAAAATCGCGGGCGCCCTCGGCGCAGAACTCTCGGGCATCGACCTGCGGCAAGGCATGGACGCCACGCGGGCCGCCGAGGTGCGCCAGGCCCTGCTCGACCACCAGGTGATCTTCATGCGCAACCAGGACCTGACGCCGCAGCAGTTCCTGGATTTCGCCAGGTCCATGGGCGAGCCGATCGAGTACCCGTTCGTGAAGGGCGTGGAAGGTTTTCCCTTCATCATCGAAGTGAAGAAGCTCAAGTGCGAGACATCGAATTTCGGCGGCATCTGGCATTCGGACACAACGTACCTGGACGAGCCGCCGATGGGCTCGATGCTGCTGTCGCGCGAAGTGCCACCCTATGGCGGCGACACGCTGTTCGCCAACCAGTACCTTGCCTACGACACGCTGTCGGCGGAGATGAAGCGCGTCATCGATCCGATGATCGGCATCAGCACATCGAGCAAGGCAGACATCTCGCGCACCCGCGAAGACCGCATCAAGTCGGACGGCAAGACCGAGAACCTGCGCGAATACCGTGCGGAGCATCCGGTCGTGCGCACGCATCCCGAGACGGGCCGCAAGGCGCTGTACGTGAACACCGCGCACACCGCGGGCATCAAGGGCATGACCGACGAAGAAAGCGCGCCGCTGCTGCACTTCCTGTTCGAGCACCAGGTCAGGCCCGAATTCACCTGCCGCTGGGCCTGGGAATCCAACACCATCGCGTTCTGGGACAACCGCTGCGCACAACACAACCCGGTGAACGACTACCACGGGTTCCAGCGGGTGATGCAACGGATCACGCTGAAGGGGACGAAGCCGGTCTGAAGGTTCCGACGCGCAATTCGAGGGGCTACAACTCGTCCTGCGGAATGAACGGCCCCAGCCAGCCTGCAGCAGGTCATGGATATGGGGCCAGTAGCCGACGTAGACCCAGGGCTCGTCGGTCGATGCGAGCGAGTTCGTGAGCAGCGCGACCTGGATGCCCGCGGCCTGCGCCTGCGCCAGGCTCGCCACGGCCGCATCGAAGGGCGCGAAGTACGGCGACACCATCTTGATGTTCGACTGCGCGGTCCTGAACCAGCGGATCACGCCTTCCGTCACGGTGCCCTTGATCGAGTTCTCGCGTTCGAGGCGCCACAGTGCGGGCCAGCGGATGGTGCCCCTTCGATCTCGAGGCGACGCCTCGGCCGCGTGTCATCACCATGTCATCCACCTTGCAGCTCGGTCGCCGGGCCGTCCCGCCCGAGATCGGGCGTGCCGTGCCGCCCGACCTTGGAGACTCCGGGAAAGTATGCCGCGGACACCGGCTGTGCGTGGCGCACCTCAGGCCATCCTCTGCATCCCGCGTCGCCTGTGCGCGCTGAGTTTCAAGAATGGCCTGGCGCGAGGCGCTGCCTGGCCGCAGCGTAGTCGCGGCGCAGTTCCGTCACCACATCGGCCGCAGGCAGCACTTCCCGAATGCGTCCCACGCCCTGGCCCGCGGACCAGATGTCGCGCCACACCTTGCTCGTGGCCATGCTCTCGGAGCCGAAGTTCTCCGCGTGCCCGCCCTTGGCAGGCAGCTTGTCGGGGTCGTAGCCGGCCGTCGCGATGCTGCTGCGCAGGTAGTTCGCATGGACGCCCGAGAACAGGTCGGAATAGACGATGCCCTCGGCCGACGCGGCGAGCACTGCCTCCTTGTAGGCGGGCTGCACCTGCGCCTCGGGCGTTGCGAGGAAGCGCGTGCCCATGTAGGCCAGGTCGGCACCCAGTGCCTGGGCCGCGAGAACATGATCACCGGTGGTGATGGCACCACCGAGCAGGATCAGGCCCTGGAACCAGTCGCGCACCTCGCCGACCAGTGCGAAGGGCGACAGCCGGCCCGCATGGCCGCCGGCGCCGGCGCAGACCAGGATCAGCCCGTCCACGCCGGCCTGTGCGGCCTTGCGTGCATGGCGCTGGTGGATGACGTCGTGGAACACGAGCCCGCCATAGCCGTGCACCGCATCGACCACGGCGGCCGGGTTGCCCACCGAGGTGATGACGATCGGCACCTTGCGGCGCACGCAGGTCGCGAGGTCGCTCTCGAGCCGATCGTTGGTCTTGTGCAGGATCAGGTTCACCGCATGGGGCGCTGCAGGGGCCTGCGGATGTTCGCTGTCGTGCTGCGCCAGCGCCTCTTCGATGCGGCCGATCCAGCGGTCGAGCTGATCGGCCGGGCGCGCATTGAGCGCCGGGAACGAGCCGACGATGCCCGCCTTGCATTGCGCGACGACGAGATCGATGCCGCTCGCGATGAACATCGGGGAAGCGACGACGGGCAGGCGCAGTCGCCGCAACAGGGCGGTCTTGTCCATGAGAAGCCTTTCATGCGGCGAACCGCGCAAGCATGGCGCGAGCCACGCGCTCGCATACCGCCAGTAGAGCAGGACAGGCGCGCGCCGGCCCCACCCCTGAGGAGTAGGTGCCCTGCCGCACAATGGCGCCCGTGCGAGACGACATCCGAAAGCAGATCGACATGAAAGACCCGTGCGCGAAGCCTCGGCAACGCGTGGCGGCAGAACGCAAGCCGCGCCCCGCGCGCGCGGACGCGGCCGCCATCGCGCGACCGCGCCTCGTCGAGCAATTGAGGCAGGCCCGGCATCGCCGCTGCGTCGTGTTGCAGGGGCCGGCCGGCAGCGGCAAGACCACGGCATTCGATGCGTGGCGGCGCGAACTGCTGGGGATCGGCGTCGAGGTGGCCTGGATCGCGCTCGGCGAAGGCGACGACGATCTGGCGCCCTTCGTCGACGCCCTCCTCGCCACGCTGTCGCACATCGATCCGTCGATGACGGCCGAAGCCTCTGCGCTGGCGGGCCATGGCCACGGCGAGGACGCCATCGAGGCCCTGGTGATCGCGCTGGTCCGCGGCATCGCGGCGCAGCGGCGCGACGTCGCGCTGATCCTCGACGACGCGCACCACCTGCGCGACCCGCGCATCGTGAACGCGCTGCAGCTGCTGCTCGACTACGGGCCTGCGAACCTGTTGTGCGTGTTCGCCTCGCGCAACGCCCTGCCGCTGTCGCTGGGCCGTCTGCGCGCGCAGGGTGAATTGCTCGAGATCGGATTCGACGCCCTGCGCTTCACGCCGCAGGAGTCGGCGCACCTGGTGGCGAGCCTGCTGGGCAAGGCCGACGAATCGCAGGCGCGGGTGCTGCACGAGTTGACCGACGGCTGGGCGGCCGGTCTCAAGATGCTGTGCCTCGATCTTCGGCGCAAGCGTGGCGGCACCGCCCTGCAAACCGGCGAGCGCGTGCGCGACGCACAGACCTTTGCGCGCTACTTCGAAAGCGCAGTGCTGTCGCGGCTGTCGGCGCCCGAGCTGCGCTTCTTCGTGCTGTGTGCGCTGCCCGAGCACTTCAACCTCGGGCTGTGCGACGCGCTGCTCGGCGAGGTGCCGGCGGCCGCCGAGCTGCTCGGACGGCTCGAGGGCCAGGGACTCTTCCTGGTGGCGGCCGGTCCGCGCTACCCCGAAGGCTGGTGGCGGCTCCATCCCCTGCTTCGCGACGTGCTGCTCACGCGCCTCGAGGCGCTGCCCGAGAGCGAGCGGCGGGGACTGCACACGAAGGCCTGGCACTGGTTCGCTGCCGGCGGCATGGCGCACGACGCGGTGCGCCATGCGCTGCTGGCCGGCGATGCCGCCGCGGCCGCGGATCTGGTCGAGCGCTGTGCGGACGAGCTGTTCGTCGCCGGCGAGCTGCGCCGTCTCGTCGGCCTGGTGCGCCAGTTGCCGGAGGCCCTGGTTCGCGAACGCACCGGCCTGCGGCTGTGGATGGCCTGGGTGGAAGTCTACGAACGCCGGCTGCAGGACTGCGCGCTCAGCATCGCGCAGCTGCACAACGAGATGGCGGCGGCAACACCCGCCGAGCGCTACCGCCTCACGCTGCTGCGTGGCCTCCATGCGGTGCAGTGCGACGACTCCGCCGCGGCCATGGCCATCCTGCCCGAGCTGCTCGACGCGCCGGCCGATGCCGACGCGATCGCGCTGACCGGCCGCCGCAATCTGCTGACCTGGATCCATCTCTACCACGGCGACTACGAGCAGGCCCGGCGCGTTCAGATCGGCGAGGCCCCGCCGCTCCTGCGAGGCCAGATGCTGCAGGGAACGCCCTTCGGCGTGCTGGCCGGACGGTGCCTGGCCGGCCTGACCCATGCGGTCGAAGGCCAGGTGATCCAGGCCGAGCGCATCTATCGCGACGTGCTGTTCGAAGCCGATCGCCGCGGCGCGAGCTGCATCGATGCCAGCTGCCTGGCGGCCGGCCTGCTCGCCGAGATCCTCTACGAGCTCAACGATGCGCCGGGCGCGATGCGCCTGCTGGAAGAACGGCTCGAAGTGCTCGAACGGGTCTCGATCCCCGACACCGTGGTCCGCGTGATGCTCGTGATGGTCCGCTCGCGCTGGCGCGAGGGACGGCCCCTCGATGCGCTCGCCTACGCGGAGCAGATCGAGGACTATGCCGAACGCATGGGCCTCGATCGCCTGCGCGCCTACAGCCTGCTGGAACAAGTGAAGATCCAGCTGCGGCGCGGCATGCCCGATCTCGCGCGCAGCCTGATGGTCGCGCTCGACGCGCTCGATGCGCGCCATGCGCAGGCCGCGGCCGGCACGCTCAGCGAAATCCGCGTCGTGGCCGAGCGCGCGCGGATCCAGCTCGCGATGCATGGCGGCGACCTGCGACAAGCGCTCGCGCAGCTCGATGCGCTGTCGGCCTTGTGCCGGCAACGCGGCCGGGTGCGGCGCATTCCCTATCTGCACATGCAGTCGGCGGCCATCGAGCGGATGCTCGGCAATGCCGGCAAGGCGCGCGCGCATGTGCGCGAGGCCTTGCAGCTCGGGCACCGGCTCGGGCTGGTGCGCACGCTGCTGGATGCGCACGAGGACGTGATCCCGTTGATACGCGACGCCGGCGACGAAGTGCGCCGCGATCCGGTGCTGGGCTTCTACGCCGAGCGCCTGGAAGCCGCAGCGCGCGAGCAACCGCATGCGACGAAGCCGGAGCCGGCCCGCGAAGGCCGGGCCGCGCAGGAAAAGGCGCTCGCCGTGCTGAGCCCGCGCGAGGCCGAGATCGTGCAACTGCTGCTGCAGGCGATGCCGAACAAGAAGATCGCGCGCGTGCTCGATGTGTCGCTCGACACGGTGAAGTGGCATCTCAAGAACTGCTACGGCAAGCTGGGCGTGAGCGGGCGCGACGAGGTGGTCGAGCGCATGCGCGACCTCGGCAGGACATAAGCCGCCGCAGCGCCGGTTCGCGGCGCTCGGGTTTACCCACCCCTCCTCATCTGGGGTGGGGCGCGCACACGCGCGAATGCAGATGATCCGTCTCATCGCACACCGGCCGCAGCCCGCAGGCAAGGCAGCGGTCCACCAGGAGACGACATCGTGCCCATTCGATCCGTGCCGGCGCTCGCCCGGCTGAGTTCCATTCTGAGAGCCGCCGGACTGGCGCTGACCGCGTGCGCGTTCGCGCTGGCCGCGCACGCCGCCTATCCCGAGCGCACGGTCCGGCTCCTGGTCGGCGTGCAGGCCGGCGCCAGCACCGACACGCTGGCGCGTGTGATCGCGCAGAAGCTCCATGAGCGACTCGGTGCGCACTTCATCGTCGACAACAAGCCGGGTGCGGCAACGCGCATCGGCACGGAGATGGTGGTCAAGGCGCCGGCGGACGGCTACACGCTCGGCGTGGCCAACGCGGTGACGACGAGTTTCCCGCTGATGTTCGATGACTTTGCCTTTGTCCCGGGCAAGGATTTCGTGCCGGTGGCGATGCTGGCGCGCGCGCCCTCCTACCTCGCGGTGCGCGCCAGCCTGCCTGTCAAGAACGCTCAGGAGTTCGTCGCCTACGCCAAGGCGCACAGCGGCAAGCTGAGTTTCGGACAGGGCGGCAACGGCAGCAATCCGCATCTGGCCGCATTGAAGCTCGCGCGGTCGATGGGCGTCGAGGCGGTCGGCGTGCCATACAAGGGCAACGCGCCCACGGCCGTCGCGCTGGCCGGCGGCGAGGTGGACTTCGCGATCCTGGACTACCAGTCCGTCCGGCCGCTGGTCGAGCACGGCAACATCCGGTTGCTCGCGGTGACCGAGGCGCATCGCTCGTCGATGACGCCCGACGTGCCCACCAGCGGCGAGCAGGGCCTGACGCGCGAGATCGACGGCATGTCGCCGTGGTTCATGCTCGTGGCGCCGCCCGGCACGCCGGCCGCCGTGGTCGCGCTGCTGAACCGCCAGGTCGAAGAAGTGCTGAAGCTCCCCGACGTGCGCAAGACCCTGCTCACGGCCGGCATCGAGCCCGAGACCGGAACCAGCGCCGAGGCGCTGAGCTATTTCCAACAGCAGCGCGAGAAGATCGCCCGCCTTGCGCGCGAGATGAACGTGTCGTTCAAGAACTGAAGAAGGCAGGACGGACCATGACCCCACAAACGATCGAACTGGGCGAATCCGTGCTTCGCATCGACGAAGGCGTTGCCGAGTTTTCCCATCAGCGGCCCGCTGCGCGCAACGCGATGTCGATGGCCCTGCGCAAGGACTACGAGGCGATGCTCGCCCGCGTGACGGCCGAGCGCGACATCCGCGTGCTGATCATCACCGGCTCCGGCGGCAGCTTCTGTGCCGGCGGCGACGTGAAGGGCATGAACGAGCGGCTGCACAACCCCGACCCCGAATTCAATTCGCCCGACGCCACGCGCCGCCGGCTGCAGGATTCGCATCGCTGGCTCACGCCGCTGCGCGAGCTCGACGTGCCGGTGATCGCGGCCGTCGACGGCGCGGCCTACGGCGCGGGCTTCGGCCTCGCGCTGCAGGCCGACTTCGTGCTCGCTTCCACGCGCGCGGCATTCTGCATGTCCTTCGCGCGCATGGGTGCGGTGCCCGACTACGGGGCGCTCTACACGCTGCCGCGGATCATCGGGCTCGCCGCGGCCAAGGACGTGATGATCACCGCCCGGCGGATCGATGCCGCCGAAGCCCACGCGCTGGGCTTCGTGCACGCGGTGCATGAGCCCGAGGTGCTGCTGCGCGAGGCGCATGCCTTCGCGCGCCGGCTGTGCGACGGCCCGCGCGAGGCCGCCGCCATGACCAAGGACTTGCTCAACAAGAGCTTCGAGACCGACTACGCCACGATGTGCTCGCTGGAGGCCTGTGCGCAGGGCGTCGCCATGCACACCCCCTACCACGCCGAAGCGGCAGCGCGCTTCTCGCGCGGCGAACCGAGCCTCTACGACTGGGATCGTCCGGCCGCCGCGCGCTGACGCGCATCCACCCTCACCGCCTCCACCATGTCGCATTCATCCTCCTTTGCCGATCTCGAAGCCTTCCGTGCCGAGGTGCGCGCTTTCCTGCAGCAGGCCGTGCCCGACGACATCCGCGCCGCCGTGCGCGCGCGCACCCTCGTGACGCGCGCGCAGGCCTCGCGCTGGCAGCGCATCCTGCATGCGCGCGGCTGGGCCGCGCCCGGCTGGCCGGCCGAGCACGGCGGCACCGGCTGGTCGCTCACGCAGCAGGCCGTGTTCCGCGAGGAGATCGCGGCCTGCGATGCGCCGCGCTACGAGAACCTCGGCATCGACACCATCGGACCGACGATCATCCGGCACGGCACGCCGGCCCAGTGCGCACGCTTCCTGCCGCGCATGCTGTCCTTCGAGGACTACTGGGCCCAGGGCTATTCCGAACCCGACGCCGGCTCGGACCTGGCCTCGCTGCGGACCGTGGCGCGGCGCGACGGCGAGCATTTCGTCGTCAGCGGCACCAAGATCTGGCAGAGCTATGGCCACTGGGCCGACTGGGCCCTGGTGCTGGTGCGCAGCGATCCGTCTGCCGCGCGCAAGCAGGACGGCATCTCCGTGCTTCTGATCGACCTGAAGTCGCCGGGTGTGACGATCCGGCCGATCCGCTTCATGAACGGCGCGACCTTCCACGTGCAGATGTTCTTCGACGAAGTGCGCGTGCCGGCCGAGAACCTCGTCGGTGCCCGGGACGGCGGCTGGTCGGTGGCCAAGGGACTGCTGGTGATCGAGCGCCTGTTCGTGGCCCGCGTCGCGGAATGCAAGGCCGAGCTCGCGCACACGGCACAGCTCGCCGCCGGGCGCGGCGCGGGCGGCGCTTCGCTGCTGAACGAGGACGTCCATGCGCGCCGCCATGCCGAACTCGACATCCGCTCGCGCGCACTGGAGGCCGCCTGGTGGCCGGCCCTCCACGCGGTGCAGCGAGGCCGCGAACCGGCCCTGGAGGCCTCGCTGCTGAAGCTGCAGGGCAACGAGCTGCTGCAGGATCTGCATCAGCTGCAGCTCGACCTGGTGGGACTCGACCAGCTGCCCTTCGATCCGCAGGCGATCGCGGGCATCCCGGCAGACGCGCCGCTGTCGGCGGGGCACGTCAACAACCTGCCGCTGCACGTCTGGCGCTACCGCGGCATCACGCTCGGCGGCGGGACTTCGGAAGTGCAGCGCGGCATCGTCGCGAAGGCCGTCTTCGGCGGCCAGACCGAACTCGATACGCCGCTCGCGGCCGGACTCGACGAGCAGCAAGCCATGCTCGACACCACGTTGCGCCGCCTGCTCGCGGACCGCTACGACTTCGACACGCGCCGCACGATCGTCAACGACAAGCTCAGCTTCGATGACGGCTTCTGGCGAGCACTGGCAGAACTGGGCCTGACCGGCCTGCTGGTGTCCGAACGCGATGGCGGCTTCGGCGGCACGCTCGCCGACCTGATGCCGGCCATGGAAGCGCTCGGCGAATCGCTGGTGGTCGAGCCCGTGCTCTGGAATGCCGTGCTGCCGACCCAGCTGCTGCTGGATGCGACCGGGTTCGCAGGCCGCGACCGCGCGCTGCAGGCGCTGATGAGCGAAGGCGCACGCGTGGCCTTCGTTCACGGCACCGGCTTCTCGGAGGGTGCCGTCGGCGCGGCCGGCGTCACGGCGCACCGCGACGCCGACGGCTGGCGCCTCGAAGGCCAGGCCCGCCTCGTGATGGGCGGCGACAGTGCCGGGCGGCTGATCGTCGGCGCCCGGCTCGGCGATGGCGGCATGGCCTTGTTCGAATGCGCGTCGGAGACGGCGGGCATCGAACGGCATGCCTATCGGCTGCACGATGGACGCGGCGCGGCGGACCTGCGCTTCGACGGCGTGCGGCTGTCCGCCGAGGCTCGCCTGGCCGGCCCCGAGCGCGCCGGCGCCATCGTCGAGGAAGCCCTGGCACTCGCCACCGTCGCGCTGTGCGCGGAAAGCGTGGGCGCGATGCGCCGCGCGCTGGCGCTCACGGTCGAGTACATGCGCACGCGCAAGCAATTCGGCCGCACGCTCTCGGACTACCAGGCGCTGCAGCACCGCGTGGTCGAGCACTACCGCCGCTGGGTGAATGCCCGCGCGCTGGTGCGCGAGGCCGCGGCCGGCTGGCTCTGCGCATCGCCGGTCGAACGCAGCCAGCGCATCAGCGCGGCCAAATGGTTGACCGGGCGCGCAGGCCGCGAACTGGCGCTCGATGCGCTGCAACTGCATGGCGCCGTCGGCCTGCAGGACGAGACCGCCATCAGCCATTACGCCAAGCGGCTTGCGGCCAACGACGTGCTGCTCGGCGATACGACCCATCAGCTGGCGCGCTTCATCGCGGCCGGCCGGCAGGCGTCCTGATGCGGCAGGAGACCCATCCCTTGACCTCGACCCCTTCACCCGAGCCAGCCAAGCGCCAGGGACCGCTCTCGGGCCTGCGCGTCCTCGACATCGCCACCGTCGTGGCGGCGCCTTCGGCCGCCGCGCTCCTGGCCGACTACGGCGCCGAGGTGCTCAAGATCGAGTTGCCCGGCGCCGGCGACGGCTGCCGCAATTTTCCGCCGTTCAAGGACGGCAAGCCGCTGTGGTGGAAGGTCACCAACCGCAACAAGAAGCTGATCTCGCTGGACCTGCGCAAGCCGCAGGGCATGGCCCTGTTCAAGCAGCTGCTGCCGCGCTTCGACGTGCTGATCGAGAACTTCCGTCCGGGCACGCTGGACCGCTGGGGCCTGGACCGCGACACGCTGTGGGCGCTGCAGCCGCGGCTGGTGATCCTGCGCGCCACCGCCTTCGGCCAGACGGGGCCTTATCGCGACCGCGCGGGCTTCACCCGCATCTTCGAGGCGATGGGCGGGTTGACCTACATCACCGGCGAAGCCGATGGCGAGCCCATGCATGCGGGCTACCCGATCGGCGATTCGATCGGCGGCCTCTTCGGCGCACTCGGCGTGATGACCGCGCTCTGGAAGCGCGCGCGCGATCCGCAGGCGCCGGGCGAAGAGATCGACCTGTCGCTGACCGAGGCGATGCTCAAGCTCATGGAGTTCCTGCCCATCAAGCAGGCGCTGCTCGGAGAGTCGCACGGACGCTCGGGCAACACCAGCCAGTATTCGGCGCCGACCGGCGTCTACCCTACCCGCGACGGACAGTGGGTCTCGCTGTCGGGCAGCACCGATGCCCTGTTTGCCGCCAACTGCCGCGCGATCGGCCGCGAGGACCTGATCGGCGACCCGCGCTATGCAGGCAATCGCGAACGCTGCGCCCGCACGGTCGAGCTCAACGCGCTCTATCGGCAGTGGTTCGCCGAGCACGATCTGGCCGACGTGCTCGAACGCTTCGAGCGCCACGAGGGGACGCTCGCACCGATCTATTCGGCGCGCCAGATCGTCGAGGATGCGCAGGTCAAGGCGCGCGGCTTCCTGCGCGACGTGCCGGACCGCGACTTCGGCACGGTGCCGATCCAGGACGTGGTGCCGCGCTTTCACCACGACCCGGGCGCCGTCTACAGCAGCGGCGGCGCCGTCGGCGAACACAACGACGAGATCTATGGCGAATGGCTGGGCCTGACGCCGGAGGACCGAGCCGCATTGCGCACGCAAGGGGCGATCTGATGCCTGCGCGGACCTTGCGTGCATCGCGCCTGTCGGTCGACGGCGACGGCATCGCGCTGTTCGAGCACCTGCGCGGCGGGGCGCGCAATCCGCTGTCGATGGACTTGCGCGCCGACTACGCCGAGATGCTCGATCACGTGGAGGCTGACCCGGCGGTGCGCGCCCTCGTGATCGCGGGCAGCGGCGGCAGCTTCTGCGCCGGCGGCGATGTCAAGGACATGCGCGAGCGGCTCGAGCATGGACGGCAGACCGCGCCCGCAGTGGCGCGGCGGCGCATCCTGGACCTGCACCGCTGGCACGCCGGTGTTCATCTGGGTCGGCAGCGGCTTTCCGGCACAGAAGCGCGCGGACATGCTCGCCCTGGTGAAGGCGAAGCCGGGGCAGTACAACCATTCGTCCTCGGCCCCGGCGACGCTGGCGCACCTCGGCAGCCTGGTGTTCTTCGAACGCGCAGGCGCCCAGCTGGTGCATCTGGGCTACAAGGGCTCGGCGCAGGCGATGAACGACTTCCTTGCGGGCGTATTCCCGATCTACTTCGAAGTCGCGCAGCCCGTGGCGCCGCAGCTCAAGGCCGGCAAGGTCCGCGCGCTGGCGGTGGTGGCGGGCCGCCGCAGCCCGCTGATGCCGGACGTCCCCAGCGTCGCGGAACTCGGCTATCCGTCGATCGATGCGGTACCGTTCATGACCCTGATGGCGCCGGCCGCGACGCCCAAGGCCATCGTCGCGCGCCTCAACGACAATGCCCGGCGCGCACTGCAGTCGCCCGAGGTGCGTGCCAGACTGGCAAGCTTGTACTTCGAAGTGGCTGACGGCGGCGATCCGGCTGCAGTGGCCGCATGGTTGCGCGCGGAGTCGGACAAATGGGGCGAGGTGATACGGCGCCACGATCTGAAGCTGGATTGAATCCATCGCAACGCACGGAGAAAAGGACACTCATGAATCCGCAATCGCTTGCACTGTGGCACGTCGAAGACAGCGTCGGCCACATCGTTCTCAACCGGCCGGAGGCCGCCAATGCGTTGAACTCGGCGTACGGCGACGCGCTCTGCGAGGCCATCGCGCAGGCGGCGCGCGCCGACGTGGGCGCCATCCTGCTCTCGGCCAACGGCAAGCAGTTCTGCGCCGGCGGCGACATCCATGAATTCGCCGAGCGGCGCGACGACATCGATGCGCTCATCAAGGCCATGCTCGATGCGCTGCACCCTGCCATCCACACGCTGGCAACCCTGCCGGTGCCCGTGATCAGCGCGGTCCAGGGACCGGTCGGTGGGGCCGGTATCTCGGTGGCCTTGTGTGCCGACCTGGTACTGGCTTCGCCGGCCATGAAGCTTCGCGGCGGCTATTCGGCGATCGGCCTGAGCCCGGACCTGGGCGCGTCCTACTACCTGGCGCGTCGCGCCGGGGCTGCCCGGGCCAAGAACATCCTCATGACCAATCGGCCGCTTTCGGCCGAGCAATGCCTGGCCTGGGGCCTCGTCGACGAGATCCATGCGCAGGACAGCCTGCTGCCCGCGGCGCGCGCGCTCGCGCAACAGCTGGCGCGCGGCGCCACCGCGTCGCTCGGCGGCATCAAGCGCCTGTGCGACGGCGCGCACGAACACGACCTGCGCACGCACCTTCAACTCGAACGCGAGGCGCTGCTGCGCTGCGCGCTGTCGGCGGACGGCCGCGAGGGCGTGAAAGCCTTCGTCGAAAAAAGAACACCGGAATTCTCGGACCCGCGACTCGATTGATCAGGAGCTGAATGTGAGCCATCTGCCATTGCAAGGCGTGCGCGTTGTCGAGTTCGAGGGCATCGGGCCGGGTCCCGTGGCCGGACGCATGCTCGCCGCCATGGGTGCCGAAGTGACCGTGCTGGCGCGCCCGCGGGAGCGGCTGGCGCTCAACCTCGGCGCCGACCAGGACAATCCGCTGCGCGAGGGCAAGCAGGTCGTCACGCTCGATCTCAAGACGCCCGAGGGCGTGACACGCGCGCTGGACTGCGTGGCCGGCGCCGACGTGCTGATCGAAGGCAATCGACCCGGCGTGATGGAGCGCCTGGGGCTGGGGCCGGAAGTCTGCATGGCGCGCAATCCGCGGCTGATCTACGGCCGCATGACCGGATGGGGACAGGACGGCCCGCTGGCGCAGGCAGCCGGCCACGATCTGAACTACGTCGCCCTGACCGGGCTTCTGTCGCTTTCGGCGCGCAAGGGCGAGGCACCCATTGTTCCGCCCACGGTGGTCGGCGATGCCGGCGGCGCGCTGGGCCTGGCCTTCGGCATCGCCTGTGCCCTGGTCGACGTGCGAGCCACCGGCCGCGGGCGGGTCATCGACGCCGCCATCGTCGATGTGGTGTCCATGCTCGGCACGCTCGCGCAGTGGGTACGCGCCAGGGGCAACATCGACGGCGCACAGCCAAGCCCTTTTCACGATTCGCCCTACTACGACACCTACCTCTGTGCGGACGGCAAGTTCATCACGATTGCCGCCATGGAACCGCAGTTCTATGCCCTTCTGCTGGACAAGCTGGGCATGCACGACGTCGATCCCGGCAAGCAGGACGACCGTGCGGAATGGCCGGCGCTGAAGACGCGCTTCGCCGACTGCTTCCGCAGCCGGACCCGCGATCAATGGAGCGAATTGCTCGAAGGCACCGATGTGTGCTTTGCGCCCGTGCTGACGATCGAGGAAGCTGCCGCGCATCCGCACAATGCGGCGCGCGGGATCTTTCGCGTGCTGTCACCGGTCGACATCCGACCCGCCGTGGCGCCGCGCTTCGTTTGAATCTTGCGATGAGCCATCTTCGGCGGGATGGCTGGGGATAACCCGCCCGTTGGGCGGTCGGTAGGGCGCGCCTGCTCGAAGCGACGCGGGCCTGCGTTCTGGCTGCACGGTCACAGCCCAAAAAAATGGCCCATCCGGTGAGGGATGGGCCAAGTGCTTGTCTTCTACAACAAGAATCCATGGCTCCTCGACCTGGGCTCGAACCAGGGACCTACGGATTAACAGTCCGGCGCTCTACCGACTGAGCTATCGAGGAACAAGCCTCAAATTATAGCGTGCTTTTTTGCGGCTCCCGACTGGCACGAAAGAGCGGCGCACCCTTGTTGGATGCGGCACGGCCGATCATGGTGACCGTGCCCGCGATGTTGATCTGCCTGACGCTGCTGTTCTTGGCCAGGATGATGAGTCTCGGCATGCCCTGCTCCTTTAGCTATTTGACTGAGGAATAGCTCAAGCGCGCAGATTCAGCCTCCAAAGCACAAACAGAAGGGGCTTCTTTCAGGCTTGTTCGCAGAAGTCCGAGAGCAGCCTCGATGGCGCCCGGCTTCGTTCCTACAGCGAGGACCGATCCGTGGTGAACAGACATGAATCCTCATCCTCCGGCGGTGCCGGCGCCCGCAGCGCGGCGACAGGCCCCGTCAAGGTCGTCTCTCCCAGGCCGACCGGTGCTTTCGGCCTGCCGAACGGCGCCAGGCCCTGCAGCACGCGCAACGCAGAAGCACCCTGGATGAGCGCCTCCGAATAGTCGGGCAAGCCTTGCGTCGACGAGTCGATGGGCCTATAGCCCAGGCACTCCTCGGAATCCGCCTGCACTGCTTCCATCAGAACCCAATGGAATTCGTTGGGCTCGAGTTCGAGAACAGTCAAAGCAACATCGCGCAGCGCCATAGGGAAACCTCTCATTCAATCACTTGAAAGATTGTTGCCCGCAGTTAATCTTCCACAAAGGTACTTTTGCACGATGGACTCTTCGTGTCGGCGCGAAGCGGCACTAATGCCTGAGTTGCCGTGTCGCTTGCGCGCCGGTGATCAGCCGATACGCACCGGCACGAAGATCTTGTCCCCGTCGCGCTGGATGAGCAACGCGACCGACTTGTCGGCCTTGGCAACCACCTCGCGAATCTGCTCGACGCTCTTCGCCGGGGTGCCGTTGATGGCCAGCAGCACGTCACCCGCCTGCACGCCGGCCCGCGCTGCCGGTCCGCCGGCATCCTCGATCAGCAGGCCGCCATCGACCTGGGCCTCGCGCTTTTCCTGCGGCTGCAGCGGCCGCAATGCGAGACCCAGCTTGCCGCCGGGGCCGCCGCTGTCGTCGTTGCTGGCCACGGTGGTGGTCTTGTCGTTGGCATTGCCGAGCTTGGCCGTGATCTCCTGCCGCGCGCCCTGGCGCCAGATCTCCATCGTGACCTTGGTGCCGGGCTTCTGCTGGCCGATCACGGCTGGCAGATCGCCCGACGAGACGATCGGCTGGCCATCGACCTTGCGGATCACGTCGCCGGTGCGCAGGCCGGCCTGATCGGCCGGGCCGCCCTTCTCGACGTTCGACACCAGCGCGCCTTCCGGCTTGTCGAGCTTGAAGGAATCGGCGAAGGCCTGATTGACTTCCTGCACCGCCACGCCGAGCCGCGCATGGCTGGCCTTGCCGGTGGCGACGATCTGATCCTTCACCTGCACCGCCACATCGATCGGAATCGCGAAGGACACGCCCTGGTAGCCGCCGCTGCGGGTATAGATCTGCGAATTGATGCCGACCACTTCGCCACGCGTGTTGATCAGCGGACCGCCCGAGTTGCCGGGGTTCACCGCCACGTCGGTCTGGATGAAGGGCACGTAGCTGTCGTCCGGCAGCGAGCGGCCCTTGGCGCTCACGACGCCGGCCGTCACGGTGTTCTCGAAGCCGAAGGGCGAACCGATCGCGAGCACCCATTCGCCGACCTTCAGGTTCTTGACGCTGCCCAGCGCCACCGTCGGCAGGTTCCTGGCGTCGATCCTGAGCACGGCGATGTCGGTCTTGGCGTCGGAGCCCAGCACCTTGGCGCGGAACTCGCGGCGGTCGGTCAGCTTGACCGTGACTTCCTTCGCGTCCTTCACGACGTGGGCATTGGTCATGATGATGCCGTCGGGGCTGACGATGAAGCCCGAGCCCTCGCCGCGCGTCGGCGTCTCGCGCTGCTGGCCGCGCGGACCCATCTGGCCTCGGAACTGGCGGAAGAACTGGAACATCGGGTCATCGGGGTCCATGCCCGGAATGCCCTCCATCGATGTCTTCATGGTGCCGGTGACGGTGATGTTGACCACCGCAGGGCCTTCCCGCTCCGTGATGGTCGAGAAGTCGGGCATGGTGACGAGGGGCCCGGTCGTCGCGGCAGCGACTGCCGGCGCGGGCGAAGCCAGCGCATGGGCACTCGTATAGGCGCCGGCGCCGACGGCACCGATCACGCCGGCGGCCGCCATGGCGATGACGAGGGTGCGGGGCGAGCTCAAACGGGTATTCATTTGAAGTCCTTTCGATGCATGAAACAGTCATGCGATGAAAGGAATGTCGATCCGCTGACTTAAGCCCGCCTTAAGCAGCAGGCGGCCCGCGCCGGGCTCAGGCGGAGGTTGGAAAACGCACCGTGACGCGCAGCCCGCCCAGGCGCTCGGACCGGTCGAGCGACACGGTCGCGCCATGCAGGTCGGCGATCGATTTCACGATGGCCAGGCCGAGGCCGCTGCCCGACGCCTGCGGCTCGCCCGAGCGATAGAAGCGGTCGAGCACGCGCTCGCGTTCGCCCTCGGGAAGTCCCGGCCCGCTGTCTTCCACGACGAGGCCCGCGCCGGCATCCGCCTGGATGATGCCCACATCGACCCGGCCACCCGCCGGCACGTACTTGACCGCGTTGTCGAGCAGGTTACGCAGCAGCATGCGCAGCGCCTCTGCGTGGCCGCCCACCGACACGGCATCGTCCCGTGCGATGCCGATGTCGATGTCCTGGGCTTGCGCCGCGGCGATGGCATCGGAGATCGCAAGCCGTGCGACCTCCGACAGGCTCACGGGCTCGGGCCTTGCGCCGGCTGCGGCGCTGGCTTCGTGGCGTGCCAGCGCCAGCATCTGTTCGACCAGCCGTGTCGCGCGATCGATGCCCGCGGCCAATCGGTTGACGGCGAGTTCGCGCGCGTCGGGATCCGTGGCGCGCTTCAGGCCCTGCACCTGGAGCTTGAGCGCCGCGAGGGGCGATCGCAGCTCATGCGCGGCATCGGCCACGAAGTGCTTCTGCGCGTCGAAGGCGCGACGCACGCGATCGAAAAGAAGGTTGAGTTCATGCACCAGCGGGCGAACCTCCTCCGGCAGTTCGGCTTCGCTGACCGGCGAGAGGTCGTCGGCCTGGCGCGCAGCGACCTGGCGCCTCACGCGCGCGACCGGCGCGAGCGATCGGCTCACGACCCACCACACGACGAGCATCAGCAGCGGCGCGGCGAGCGCGATCGGTCCCACGGTTCGCAATGCGAGTGCGCCCGCCATGTGGCGCCGCGCGGCCATGTCCTGCGCCACCTGGATCACCAGCGCGCCTGTCTGAAGCGAGAACACGCGGTAGGTCGTGCGGTGGGCCTGCACGTTCGAAAAGCCCAGCACCGCGCGCTGCGGCAGCGCAGCCTGCGGTGCCGACTCGAAGATGCGCGAGCCGTCGGCCGTCCACACCTGGACGATGAATTCGAAGTTCTCGTCGTCCCCGCCCAGCCCGCCGACCGTCGAGCTCGCCGGCAGCCCCGCGCGCAGCGAGAGTGCCATCTGCTGCATGTGGTAGTCGAAGATGTCGTCGGCTTCCTTGAGCACGGTGCGATAGGCGACGAAGGCCTGGGTGGCCGCGGCCAGCACGATGGCCGCCAGCAGGAACCACAAGAGGCGTGCGCGCAGGGACTTCATGGTCGCCGCACCCGGCGCAGCGCGCCGTTCGTCATTCCTTGGGCACCATGTAGCCCACGCCGCGCACGTTGCGGATCAGGTCGGCGCCCAGTTTCTTGCGCAGGCCGTGGACGTAGACCTCGACGGCATTGCTGCTGATCTCGTCCTTCCAGCTGTAGAGCTTTTCCTCGAGCTGCGCACGCGACAGCACCATGCCGGGCCGCGCGAGCAAGGGCTCGAGCACGGCCCATTCGCGCGCGGACAGCACCACCGGCTGGCCGGCCACCATGACCTCGCGCGTCAGCGGATTGACGCTCACGCCCATGTGCTCATAGACCGGCTCCGCCCGCCCGGAAGCGCGGCGCAGCAAGGCGCGGATGCGCGCGAGCAGCTCGTCGAGGTCGTAGGGTTTGAGCACATAGTCGTCGGCACCGGCATCCAGCCCCTCGATGCGTTGCTGCACCGAATCGCGCGCGGTCGCGATCAGCACCGGCATGCGCTGCTTGCGGGTGCGCAGCGCGCGCAGCACGTCGAGCCCGTCGCGGCGCGGCACGCCGAGGTCCAGCAGCACGAGGTCGTAGTGCTGCGTGCGCAGCGCGGTGTCGGCGGTCTCGCCGTCCTTGACCCAGTCGACCGCATACTGCTCGGCGCGCAGCAGATCGAGCACGGCTTCACCGATCATCAGATCGTCTTCGAGCAGCAGCAATCGCATCGTTCATTCACTCGCATGGGACGGTTCGAGATCGTAACGGCGGCGAAGTTCATCCGCCTCACAGGAGTGCCCTGACCTCGCGCGCTGCTTCGAACAGGAGCGGGAGCATCTCGTGGCGCAGCGTGTCTTCCTGATGGCGCGTGCCGGAGAACACCACGTTGAGCGCCGCCACCGTATGCCCCTGCATGTCGCGCAGCGGCACGGCGAGCGCCTGCACGCCGAGTTCATGTTCCTCGCTGGCAAAGCAGAAATCGTCCTTGCGCGCCCGCGCGACGAGCTGGCGCAGCACACGCGCCTGCGTGACGGTCTGCGGCGTGAGGCGCGGCAGGCTGCGGCCCTTCAACCAGTGCGCGAACTGCGCAGTGCTCATCGCCGCGAGCAGCACGCGGCCGGTCGACGTCGCGTGCGCCGGCAGGCGCGCGCCCAGATGGAGGCCATAGGCCAGCACCCGCGTCGGCGCACCATAGCTGCCGCTGCGCGCGATGATGACGACCTCCTCGCCATCGAGCACCACCGCGGAAAAGGATTCCTGCGTCTGCGCGGCGAGGCGGTTCAAGGTGGGCTGCAACGCGCGCGGCAGGCGCGACGACGCGAGATAGCTGCCGGAAAAGCGCAGCACCTTCGGCGCCATCCAGAAATAGCTGCCGTCCGTCTCGAGGTAGCCGAGGTGCGCCAGCGTCAGCAGATGGCGCCGCGCCGCGGCCCGCGTCAGGCCGGCGCGTTCGGCCGCGAGCGTCGCATTGAGGCGCTGGCGCTCGGTGTCGAAGCTCTCGAGCACGGCCATGCCCTTGGCGATGCCTTCGATGAAGTCGGGCTTGGCGATGGTCATGGAATGAAGTGTTGCGCGATCATCGCGCAGACTGTCTCATGATCGCACAGAGGATGGGATCGCGCCGTGCCGAATCGGCCGCGGCGGCCTACGCTTGCCTGAATCACGAGATCGAGAGACAACGCATGCGCACACAAGTCGCCATCATCGGCGCCGGCCCCGCCGGCCTTCTGCTCGGCCAGCTGCTGTACAAGGCCGGCATCGACAACATCATCGTGGAGCGGCAAACCGGCGACTACGTGCTGGGCCGCATCCGCGCCGGCGTGCTGGAACAGATCACGATGGACCTGCTCGAACGCGCCGGCGTCGACGCGCGCGCCAAGGCCGAGGGCCTGCCGCATGGAGGCATCGAATTGCTGTTCAAGGGCGCGCGACATCGCATCGACATGCATGGCCTTACCGACGGCAAGCAGGTCACGGTGTATGGCCAGACCGAGGTCACGCGAGACCTGATGGCAGCGCGCGCGGCGGAGGGCCTGACGACCCTCTACAGCGCGTCGTCGGTGAGCCTGCACGACTTCGACACGGGCAGGCCGCGCGTGCGCTACCTGAAGGACGGCGCCACCCACGAGATCGAATGCGACTTCATCGCCGGTTGCGACGGCTACCACGGCGTCAGCCGCGCCAGCGTGCCGGCGCAATCGCTCCATACCTGCGAAAAGGTCTACCCCTTCGGCTGGCTCGGCGTGCTGGCCGATGTGCCGCCCGTGTCGCACGAACTCATCTATGCCAACACCCCGCGCGGCTTCGCGCTGTGCAGCATGCGCAGTGCCGCGCGCAGCCGCTACTACGTGCAGGTGCCCACCGACGAACGCGTCGAGAACTGGAGCGACGAAGCCTTCTGGAACGAATTGCGCCTGCGGCTCGATCCGGAAGCGCGGGAACACCTCGTGACCGGTCCTTCGCTGGAAAAAAGCATCGCGCCTCTGCGCAGCTTCGTCGCCGAGCCGATGCGCTTCGGCAGCCTGTTCCTGGCCGGCGACGCCGCGCACATCGTGCCGCCGACCGGCGCCAAGGGATTGAACCTGGCGACTGCGGACGTCGGCTTCCTGTCGCGCGCCTTCGAGATCTTCTACACCGGGAAATCGGCGTCGGCGCTCGACCGCTACTCCGACCTCTGCCTGCGCCGGGTCTGGAAGGCCGAGCGCTTCTCGTGGTGGTTCACCTCGCTGATGCACCGCTTTCCCGAGACCGGCGAGTTCGGCCAGAAGATCCAGGAGGCCGAGCTCGACTACCTGGTGCACTCGCGCGCCGCATCGACCTCCCTCGCGGAAAACTACGTGGGATTGCCGCTCGAGGATTTCTGAGGCCCGCGCTCGCCCGGCTGGCTCAGTTCGCGGCCTGCATGAGCTGCCACAGGCGCGCGGAACTCAGCGGCATGTCCAGATGGGGTGCGCGGTCGGCCAGATGGTTGCGGGCCAGCGCATCCGCCACCGCGTTGACGACCGCCGGCGTGGCGCCGATGGTGCCGAGTTCGCCGACGCCCTTCACGCCCAGGGGATTGTTGAGACAGGGCGTGCTCTCGTCCATTTCCATGCGGAACATCGACGCGATGATGTCCGCGCGCGGTGCGGCGTAGTCCATCAGGCTGCCGGTCAGCGGCTGACCGGTTTCGGTGTCGTACACCACGCGCTCGCACAAGGCCTGCCCGATGCCCTGGACGGCACCGCCTTCGAGCTGGCCGCGCACGATCAACGGGTTGACGACGCGGCCCACGTCATTGACCGAGGCATAGGCAACCACGCTCGCGTCGCCGGTCGGCGGATCGATCTCGACCTCGGTGATGTGGCAGCCGTTGGGCCAGGTGGGGCCCGAGACAGCGCTGGTGGAGTCGACGAAGATCTCGCGCTCCGGCTGCTTGCCTGCCAGCGCGAACAGGTCCAGTTCCAGGTCGGTGCCGGCAACCGTGAAGGCGCCGGCCGCGTAGCGAACGTCTTCGGCCGCGACTTCGAACTCTGCCGCCGCCAGCTGCTTCGCCTTGTCGATGGTCCGCTCCGCGCCCACGCGCACGGCGGAGCCGCCCGTGAAGAGCGAACGCGACCCGGCGCTGCCGAAGCCGTCGCCGCGGTCGGTGTCGCCCAGCACGATGCGGACTTTCTCGATCGGCACGCCGAAGGTGTCGACCGCCAGTTGGGCCAGGCTGGTCGCGATGCCCTGCCCCATCGCGTTGACGGCCGAGAACACCTCGATGATGCCGTCGGCCTGGACCGAGACGGTCACGCGCTCCTCGAAGACGTTGCCGCCGGTCCATTCCAGGAAGGTGGCGATGCCGAGGCCGCGCATCTTGCCCCGGCGCTTCGACTCGGCCGCGCGGGCCTCAAAGCCCTGCCAGTCCGCCAGCGCGAGCGCCTGGTCCATGACGGATTCGAACTGGCCCGTGTCGTAGGTCTGCTTCATCGGGTTGGTGTAGGGCATCTGCGAAGGCTGGATGAAGTTTCGCCGCCGCAGTTCGATGCGGTCGATGCCGGTCTGGCGCGCCGCTTCGTCCATCAGGCGCTCGATGGTGTAGATGGCCTCGGGCCGCCCTGCGCCGCGGTAGGCGCCGGTGGGCGCGGTGTTGGTCAACACCGCCTTGAAATGGAAATCGATGGTCTGGATGTCGTAGACGCTGGTCTGGACCCAGGGCCCGATGAGCAGCTGGATCGCGACGCCGGTGCCGGTCGCGTAGGCGCCGACATTGGCGAGCGTCCTGATGCGAAGCGCCAGGATCCGGCCTTGCGCGTCGAGTGCGAGCTCGGCCTGGGCTTCGACGTCGCGGCCGTGTGCGCTCGAGACGAATTCCTCGCTGCGGTCGGCCACCCATTTCACCGGCCGCCGTATCGCACGCGCAGCGAAGACGACGACGATGTCCTCCGGGTAGGCGCCCGTCTTCATGCCGAAGCCACCGCCGACATCGCCCACCACCACGCGCAGCTTGTCCTTGGGCAGGCCGATCGCGTCGCACACTGAATCGCGCACACCGGACGGCATCTGGGTGCTCATGCGCAGCGTCACGCGCTCCGATGCCGGGTCGAAATCGGCGAGCACCGAGCGCGGCTCGATCGTCAAGGCCACGACGCGCTGATTGACGACATCGAGCGCGATCACGTGGCTGGCCCGGGCGAAGGCAGCGGCCGTCGCATCGCTGCTTCCATGGCGCATTTCGGCCGCGACGTTGCCGGTGGCCGTGTCGCAGACGAGCGGCGCGCCTTCGGCGGTCGCGCCGGCGAGATCGACGACCATCGGCAGCTCTTCGTAGTCGGCCACCACCGCCTCGGCGGCATCGCGTGCCTCGCGCGCCGTCTCGGCGATCACGGCAGCGACCGGCTCGCCGACGAAGCGCACCCTATCGCGGGCCAGCGCATGCCGTGGCGGCGTGGCGCAATCGGCACCGTCCGCGCGCTTGAACCCCGCGGCGCCCGGCATGGACTTGACGCCCGCCGCGGCCAGATCCGCACCGGTCAGGACGCGCAGCACACCGGGCATGGCGACGGCCGTCGCGGTGTCGACGGACACCAGCCGGGCATGCGGATAGGGAGAACGGACGAAGCACAGAAAGGTCTGCCCCGGCAGCCTGACGTCGTCGGTGTAGCGTCCGGCGCCGGCAAGCAGGTTTTCGTCTTCGACGCGCCGAACGGCCTGGCCGCTGCCGAAGCGCATGGGATTAGTTTCGGATGTCACCGTGGTCCTTTGGATCTTGCGAGCAGCTGAAAATACGAGGGGAACTATATGGGCATCGGGCACATCCTGCTTTCAAAGCGCTCATGCCGCCGAAGCCGTGTATACCTTCAATCATGCAACTGCCCTGGCTCGTTCCTGGTGAACCCCTGCCCTGCGCCGCATCGGCCTGGGGCGCAGCCGACCCTGTTCCAGGTCTTCTGGCCGCCGGCGGAGGGCTCGACGTCGCGACCCTTCTGCAGGCCTACGGCAACGGGATCTTTCCGTGGTTCAGCGAAGGCCAGCCCATCCTGTGGTGGAGCCCCGATCCGCGGATGGTCCTGGAAGCCGCCCGGTTCAGGCTCCATCGCTCGCTGCGCAAGACGCTGGCGCGCTTCGCATCTGCCGAAGGCTGCGAGATTCGCATCGACCACGATTTCGAGACCGTGATCGAAGCCTGCTCGCAGGCGCCGCGAGCCGGCCAGACCGGCACTTGGATCCTGCCCGAGATGGTGGATGCGTACATCGCATTGCATCGCGCGGGGCACGCGCACAGCATCGAAACCTGGATCGACGGGGAACTCGCCGGCGGGCTGTATTGCGTGGCGATCGGGCGCGCGGTGTTCGGCGAGTCGATGTTCGCGCACCGGGCCGACGCCTCCAAGATCGCGCTTGCGGCGCTGGTGTGCCTGTGCCGCCGGTACGACATTCCGATGATCGATTGCCAGCAGAACACGGCCCATCTTGCCGGGCTCGGCGCGCGCGAGGTGCCGCGAGCCGACTTCCTGTCGCACGTGGCCGACAGCCGCCAGCAGACAGGCCCCGACTGGCGATTCGACCCCGTATACTGGGCAGAACTCCTGTCCGCGCGACCCTCCTTCACGACGTGACGCACCTCAAGGATCTTCCGCTCCATACGCTGCAGTTCTACGCGACAGCACCCTATCCGTGCAGCTACCTGCCGGACCGGCAGGCGCGCTCGCAAGTCGCCACGCCCAGCCATCTGATCCACAACGACGCCTACTCGGACCTGGTGCTGAGCGGCTTCCGACGCAGCGGGATGTTCACCTACCGGCCGTATTGCGACGGTTGCAGCGCCTGCGTCCCGCTGCGCGTGCTGGCCAAGGAATTTCAGCCCAATCGCAGCCAGCGCCGCGCCCAGAAGCGCCATGCGAACCTGCAGGCCCGCGTGCTGAAGCTCTGCTTCGTGCCCGAGCACTACCAGTTGTATCTTCGCTACCAGAATGGACGGCATGCGGGCGGTGGCATGGATCACGACAGCATCGACCAGTACACCCAGTTCCTGCTCCAAAGCCGTGTCAACTCACGGCTGGTGGAGTTCCGCGAAACAGGGCCGGACGGCAGCGTGGGCGACCTGAAGATGGTCTCCATCCTCGATGTGCTGAACGACGGGCTCTCCGCCGTCTACACCTTCTATGAGCCCGATGCAGGTGCGGGCTACGGCACCTACAGCGTTCTCTGGCAGATCGAACAGGCGCGCAAGCTCGATCTCGCGCACGTCTACCTCGGCTACTGGATCGAGGGCAGCGCCAAGATGAACTACAAGGCGCGGTTCGGCCCGCACGAAGTGCTGATCGACAACCGCTGGCAGGCATCCGAGCATTTCACGAAGTAAAATCGCGACCGGTCCACCCGCGTTGCCCATGAGAAAACCACAATCCGACGTTCCAGCCGTGCCCGTCATCCAGGTGATCGAGCGCATGTTCTCGCTGATCGACGTGCTGGCGTCGCGTGAAGAGGCCATCTCGCTGAAGGAAATCAGCGAAAAGACCGGACTTCACCCCTCCACCACCCACCGCATCCTGAACGATCTTGCGATCGGTCGTTTTGTCGACCGTCCCGAAGCGGGCAGCTATCGGCTGGGCATGCGCCTGCTGGAACTCGGCAACCTGGTCAAGGGGCGGCTCAATGTGCGCGATGCCGCCATGACGCCGATGCGCGAACTCCACAAGCTGACCCAGCAGCCCGTCAATCTCAGCATGCGGCAAGGCGATGAGATCATCTACGTCGAGCGCGCCTACAGCGAACGCTCCGGCATGCAGGTGGTTCGCGCCATCGGCGGTCGGGCACCGCTGCATCTCACGTCCACCGGCAAGCTGTTTCTCGCGCTCGACGACCCGCAGCGCGTGCGCAGCTACGCCACACGAACCGGCCTAGCGGGCCACACACGCAACAGCATCACGCAATTGCCGGCGCTGGAGCGGGAGCTGTCCAAGGCGCGCCAGTACGGCATTGCACGGGACAACGAGGAGCTCGAACTCGGCGTGCGCTGCATGGCGGCAGGCATCTACGACGACCAGGGCAAGCTGATTGCAGGCCTGTCGATTTCGGCGCCGGCGGATCGGCTGGACGATGGCTGGCTGCCCAAACTGCAGGCCACGGCCAACGAAATCTCGAGTGCGCTGGGCTACAAGGTGAACACGCCGGCAGCGGCCTGACCCGCCCTCGCGCTTTGCGCCTGGAAGCGCAAGCGCAAGCGCAGGAGGGCCTCAACCCGCAATGTGCGCTGCGATGTTCTGCTGCGCGGCCGACGTGCCCATCGTGTGATTGGCTTCGACCCAGCGCCGAACGCGCTCGGCGTCGGCAATGCGGCTCAGCTTGCCGGCAGAGTCGAGGAATACCATGATCAGCTTGCGACCGGCGATCCGAGCCTGCATCACGAGGCATTGTCCTGCCTCGTTGATGAAGCCGGTCTTCTGGACACCGATGTCCCAGTCCGGGTTCTTGACGAGACGGTTCGTCGTGTTGAACTGGAGCACGCGATTGCCGACTTCCACCTGGTATTCCGGCGACGTGGTCAGCTCACGCACGGTGGCATCGGCGTAGGCTGCGTTGACCAGCAACGCCAGATCCTGGGCGCTCGACTGGTTGCGGCTCGACAACCCGGTCGGCTCGACGTAGCGGGTGTCTTTCATGCCGAGCATCCTGGCCTTGGCGTTCATGACGCTCACGAAAGTGGCCAGCCCACCCGGATAGGTGCGCCCGAGTGCATGCGCCGCACGGTTTTCGCTCGACATCAGTGCAAGGTGCAGGAGTTCACCGCGCGGCAGGGTCGTGCCGACGGTCAGCCGCGAGCTGCTTCGCTTTTCCGTATCAACATCGTCCTGCGTAATGGTGATCAGTTCATCGGAGGGCAGGCGCGCCTCGCTCACGATCAGGCCGGTCATGAGCTTGGTCAGCGAAGCGATCGGCAGCACGGCATGGTCATTCTTGCTGAAGAGCACCTCGCGCGTGTCCTGGTCGATCACCAGTGCCGCGCTGGATTTCAGATCGAGGGCGTCCTCCGTGCTGTGCAGGCCGGCCAGTTGGCCATAGGACAGATGAGGCGCCTCAGGCACCCGAACCACCGACCGCCGCTGCACCGCGACTACGGTCTTGCCGCCCCTCTTGCGAATGGTGGCCACCACGTTGCGGCCACCGCTCACGACCCGCTCCCGCGCGGCGCGCTCGCTGCCGCCCTTGCGCCTGGAAGCGACGGTATGCGAGACCGCAGCGGCGGTGTGCACCTTTCGCTTGCTGTCCACGCTGACCTGGACTTTCTTGGTAGCCGGCGCCTTCTTGGCGGCATTGGCGGCAGGCAGAAAAAACGCCGTGGCGCAAAGCGCGACGGCGACGAGGCGAAGAGCAGGCAGAAACCGCTGGCTGGAAACTCGATGGAAGCGGGCTTCAGGCATTAAAAACTCTCCAGCGGCGACGAAAGAAAACCGCAGTGTATCGAAATCGAAAAAGACACGCAATATCAGTTACTTGCATCCTCTTCTTCATTCGAAAGCAAGGATCACGCAAAAACCTAACCTTGTGCCGCTACTCTCTCAGCTTGGCTCTGTAACTTATTGAGTGCACTCAAGTAAGCCTTGGCCGACGCCACCACGATGTCAGGATCGGCGCCCACCCCATTGACCACCCGTCCGGCATTCTGCAATCGCACGGTGACCTCGCCCTGACTCTCCGTCGACCCGCTGATCGCATTCACCGAATAGAGCACCATCTCGGCACCGCTCTTGACGTGCGCCTCGATGGCCTTCAATGACGCGTCGACCGGACCGTTGCCATCCGACTCGCCCGTGACTTCCTTGCCTCGCACGGTGAAGACGACGCGGGCCTGAGGCCGCTCGCCGGTTTCACTGTGTTGCGACAGAGACACAAAACCGAACTGCTCAGCAACGTGCGACAACTCCTCGTCGCTGACGAGCGCGAGGATGTCTTCGTCAAATATTTCACTTTTCCGGTCGGCGAGTTCCTTGAAGCGCGCGAACGCCGCATTGATGTCACCCTCGCTCTCCATTGTCACGCCAAGTTCGAGCAGGCGCTGCTTGAACGCGTTGCGCCCACTGAGCTTGCCCAGCACGATCTTGTTGGCGCTCCAGCCTACATCTTCGGCGCGCATGATTTCGTAGGTGTCGCGGGCCTTGAGCACGCCATCCTGGTGGATCCCCGAGGCATGCGCGAAGGCGTTGGCCCCCACCACGGCCTTGTTGGGCTGGACCACGAAGCCGGTCGTCTGGCTGACCATGCGGCTCGCCGCCACGATGTGCCGGGTATCGATGGCCAGGTCCAGGCCGAAGTAGTCCTTGCGGGTCTTCACCGCCATAACGATCTCCTCGAGCGAGCAGTTGCCCGCGCGCTCGCCGAGCCCGTTGATCGTGCATTCGACCTGCCGGGCGCCGCCGATCTTCACGCCCGCCAGGGAGTTCGCGACGGCCATGCCCAGGTCGTTGTGACAATGCACCGACCAGACCGCCTTGTCGCTGTTCGGAATGCGCTCGCGCAGGTCTCGAATGAAGTTGCCGTAGAGCTCCGGGATGGCGTAGCCCACCGTGTCGGGGACATTGATGGTCGTCGCACCTTCCTGGATGACGGCCTCGAGGACGCGACACAGGAAGTCCGGATCGCTGCGATAGCCGTCCTCGGGACTGAACTCGACATCAGCGATCAGGTTGCGCGCGAAGCGCACCGAGAGCCGCGCTTGCTCGAACACTTCGTCCGGCGTCATTCGCAGTTTCTTTTCCATGTGCAGCGGCGAGGTCGCGATGAAGGTATGGATGCGGCCGTTGGCTGCGCCCTTGAGCGCCGCTGCCGCGCGCGAGATGTCGCGATCGTTGGCGCGCGAAAGACCGCACACGGTCGAATCCTTGATGGCGTTGGCAATCGCCACCACAGCGTCGAAATCGCCGTTCGAGCTGGCAGGAAAGCCCGCCTCGATGACGTCGACCCGCAGGCGCTCCAGCAAGCGCGCGATGCGCAGCTTCTCATCCTTGGTCATGGAGGCGCCCGGGGACTGCTCGCCATCGCGCAAGGTGGTGTCGAAAATGATGAGTTTGTCGGCCATCGTGGATCTCCAGAATCTTTATGCGGGCTCAGCCAAGGATTGTGCGCTGCGCGCACCCTGCGCCCGCGCCCGCTGCAATCCCGAGACGATGGCTTTGAGCGACGCTGAAATGATGTTGGCGTCCATGCCGACGCCGAACAGCGTCGTCCTCTCGTCCACGCGCAGTTCGAGGTAGGCGACAGCCTGCGCGTCCGCGCCCGCGCCAATCGCGTGCTGGTGATAGTCGATCACGCGAATCGAATGCCCGGTGGCGCTGGCCAGGGCGTGGATGAAGGCATCGATCGGTCCGTTGCCGCGACCTTCGATCCGTCTGATTTCGCCCTCCCACGCCAGGTCCGCATGCAACACGACCGAGGCAGAAGCCCCCTCGCCCTGCTCTTCGAGCACGCGGTGTTGCGGTCCGGGTTCGTCCTTGACCCGATATTCGCGCTCGAACAATTGCCACAGGTCCGCCGCGGTGAGTTCCTTGCCGGCGACATCCATCACGCGCTGAACCGTCTGGCTGAACTCCATCTGCAGGCGCCGCGGCAGCTCGAGCCCGTATTCGCTCTCGAGCAGATAGGCGATGCCGCCTTTGCCGGACTGGCTGTTGACGCGGATCACGGCCTCGTAGCTGCGGCCCAGATCCTTCGGATCGACGGGGAGGTAGGGCATGTCCCAGATGTCGCCCTCCTTGCGCGCGGCGAAGGCCTTCTTGATCGCATCCTGATGCGAGCCGGAGAAGGACGTGTAGACCAGATCGCCCACATAGGGATGCCGCGGATGCACTGGCAACTGATTGCAATGCTCGACAGCGGTGCGGATCTCGTCGATGTTCGAGAAGTCGAGTTCGGGCGACACGCCTTGCGTGTAGAGATTGAGCGCGACATTCACCAGATCGAGGTTGCCGGTGCGCTCGCCGTTGCCGAACAGGCAGCCCTCGATGCGATCGGCGCCCGCCATCAGTGCGAATTCGCCGGCCGCCGTGCCCGTGCCGCGGTCGTTGTGCGGGTGGACCGACAGCACGATCGCGTCGCGGCGTGCGAGATGACGATGCATCCACTCGATCATGTCGGCGAAGATGTTGGGCGTCGAGTGCTCGACGGTCGAAGGCAGGTTGACGATGCACTTGCGCTCCGGCGTCGGCGCCCAGACCGCGGTGACCGCGTCGACCACGCGCTTGGAAAAGCCGAGGTCGGTACCCGAGAACATCTCGGGCGAATACTGGAACGTCCATCGGGTTGCGGGCTGTTTGGCGGCGAGTTCGTTGAACATGCGCGCATGGTTGGCCGCGAGTTCGACGATCTCGTCTTCATCCATCCCGAGGACAACGCGGCGCATCACCGGTGCCACGGCGTTGTACAGATGCACGATCGCACGCGGCACGCCTTGCAGCGCCTCGAAGGTGCGCTCGATCAGATGGTCGCGCGCCTGCGTGAGCACCTGGATCGTCACGTCATCCGGGATGCGGTCTTCCTCGATCAGCTTGCGGATGAAGTCGAACTCGATCTGCGAAGCCGAGGGAAAGCCGACCTCGATTTCCTTGAAGCCGATCGCGACCAGCATCTCGAACATGCGCATCTTGCGTGCGATGTCCATGGGCTCCACCAGCGCCTGATTGCCATCGCGCAGATCGGTCGACAGCCAGATGGGGGCCCGGGTCAGCACGGTGTCGGGCCAGGTGCGATCCTTGAGACCGATGGGCGCGGTGGCGCGGTACTTGCGGTTGGGTTGCTTCAACATCTGGTATTTCTCGCTGTGGTGGGTCAGCCAGCAACCCCAAACAGAACGGCCCGTTGCTGGTGCATACGGGCCGTGAGGAGGGAATTGCGCGTGCGCTACCGTCTTCGCCCGTGAGGGACGATTAGTAGGGCCAGCGAAATCTTGGTCATGAGGGTTGGGAATGTAGCACAGACCGCCGGCCGCTCGCGGCGACCCTAGTTGTGCAGCCCGCGTTCGTCCGGTTCATCGGTCGACACGCTGATGACGCTCACGGGTTGCCCTTTCGACTTGCGCCACGCATAGACCACATAGCCACTGAGGCCGTAGGCGACGAACAGGCCGAACAGGACGGTCGGCGGATTGATGTTGATGACGGCGATGCCCAAGGCGATCAGCACGATCACGGCGAATGGCACGCTCCGCTTCATCTGGATGTCCTTGAAGCTGTAGAACGGCACGTTGGTCACCATCGTCAGACCCGCATACAGCGTGAAGCCGAAGGTGATCCAGGTGATCTGGTTCCAGGAAAGATAGAGGACTTCACCGCCGCGCTTGCCCCACTCCGTCACGAGCCAGATGAAGCCCGCCACCAGCGCCGCAGCCGCCGGGGAAGGTAGCCCCTGAAACCAGCGCTTGTCGACCACCCCGGTGTTGACGTTGAAACGCGCAAGGCGCAATGCCGCACAGGCGCAATAGACGAAAGCCGCAATCCAGCCCCAGCGCCCCAGGCCCTTGAGCGACCATTCGTAGGCGATGAGCGCGGGCGCCGCACCGAAGGACACCATGTCGGACAGGGAATCCATCTGCTCGCCGAACGCACTTTGCGTGTTGGTCATGCGCGCGACACGGCCGTCCAGGCTATCGAGCACCATCGCTGCAAAGACGCCGAGCGCGGCCAGGTCGAAGCGCGCGTTCATGGCCATCACGACCGAATAGAAGCCCCCGAACAGTGCTGCCAGCGTGAACAGATTCGGCAGGATGTAGATGCCCTTGCGCCGCTTGCGAAGCAACACGCCTTCGGGAACGGTGTCGTCATGCACGGGAAGCATCTCCCGCGCCCGTGGCTGCTCGGCGGGCAGCTACCGGATTTACAACAACAAGAGGGTGAGTAGATCGCATCGAGGGCAGTGTAGTTCAGGCATCGGCTTGCCTGGAAAGAAAAGGGCCACCGCGCAGGGTGGCCCTTTTCGCGTCGGAAATTGTCCGATCAGTTGCGGGTCTGGTCGACCAGCTTGTTCTTCTTGATCCAGGGCATCATCGCGCGCAGCTTCTCGCCGACCACTTCGATCTGATGCTCGGCATTGAGGCGCCGGCGGCTGATCAGCGTCGGAGCACCACCTGCGTTTTCCAGGACGAAGCTCTTGGCGTATTCGCCGGTCTGGATGTCCTTCAGGACCTGCTTCATGACCTTCTTGGTGTCTTCCGTCACGATGCGCGGCCCAGTCACGTACTCGCCGTACTCGGCGTTGTTCGAGATCGAGTAGTTCATGTTGGCGATACCGCCTTCATAGATCAGATCGACGATGAGCTTCAACTCGTGCAGGCATTCGAAATACGCCATTTCAGGAGCGTAGCCCGCCTCGACCAGCGTTTCGAAGCCGGCCTTGATCAATTCGACGGTGCCGCCGCACAGGACAGCCTGTTCGCCGAACAGATCGGTCTCGGTCTCTTCGCGGAAATTGGTTTCGATGATGCCGGCCTTGCCGCCGCCGTTGGCTGTGGCGTACGAGAGGGCGAGGTCGCGCGCCTTGCCGCTCTTGTCGGCATGCACGGCGATCAGGTGCGGCACACCGCCGCCTTGGGTGTAAGTACTGCGCACCGTGTGGCCCGGCGCCTTGGGCGCGACCATCCAGACGTCGAGATCCGCGCGCGGCTGCACGAAGCCGTAGTGGACATTGAAGCCATGCGCGAACACCAGCGACGCGCCTTCCTTGATATGCGGCGCCACGTCGTTCTTGTAGACGCTGGCGATCTGCTCGTCGGGCAGCAGGATCATCACGACGTCGGCCGACTTCACCGCGTCGGCGACCTCGGCGACCTTCAGGCCGGCCTTCTCGACCTTCGGCCAGGAAGCACCGCCCTTGCGCAGCCCGACCACGACCTTCACGCCACTGTCGTTCAGATTCTGAGCATGCGCATGGCCCTGGCTGCCATAGCCGATGATTGCAACCGTCTTGCCCTTGATGAGGCTCAGATCAGCGTCCTTGTCGTAGTAGACCTTCATGATTTCTCCTTCGTAGATTCGGTGGATATGGATGGGTTGCTCAGACGCGCAGGATGCGCTCGCCGCGGCCAATGCCGCTGGCGCCGGTGCGGACGGTTTCGAGAATCGCGCCGCGATCGATGGCTTCCAGGAACGCATCGTTCTTGCCGTGGTCGCCGGTGAGTTCGATCGTGTAGCTCTTGTCGGTCACGTCGATGATGCGGCCGCGAAAGATCTCGGCCATGCGCATCATCTCCTCGCGCTCCTTGCCGACGGCACGCACCTTCACCATCATGAGCTCACGCTCGGTATAGGCGCCTTCGGTGAGATCCACGACCTTCACGACCTCGATCAGGCGGTTGAGATGCTTCGTGATCTGCTCGATCACGTCGTCGGAGCCCGCCGTGACGATCGTCATGCGGGACAGGCTCGGGTCCTCGGTGGGAGCGACGGTCAGCGATTCGATGTTGTAGCCACGGGCCGAAAACAGGCCCACGACGCGCGAGAGTGCACCGGGCTCGTTCTCGAGCAGCACGGCAATGATGTGTTTCATGAGCGAAGACTTCCTCTTTTCGCCGCCCTCCCCCACGCACGGTAATGCGCGGGCTCGGCGGACAATAGATTCGTCGAAAAGGATTGGACGAAAAACCCGATCCTGGCGAACCGGGGACTTCAGGTTTCTCTAGAGGTCCTCGGACCCCAGCAGCATTTCGGTGATGCCCATCCCGGCCTTGACCATCGGGAAGACGTTCTCGGTTGGATCGGTGCGGAAATCCATGAACACGGTGCGGTCCTTGAGCTTGCGCGCCTCGCGCAACGCCGGTTCGACGTCCTGCGGTCTTTCGATCAGCATGCCGACATGACCGTAGGCCTCAGCCAACTTCACGAAATTGGGCAGCGCATCCATGTAGCTGTGGCTGTAGCGTCCCGAGTACTCGATCTCCTGCCACTGCCGGACCATGCCGAGATAGCGGTTGTTGAGCGAGCAGATCTTGATGGGCGTGTTGTACTGCAGACAGGTCGACAGTTCCTGGATGCACATCTGAACCGACCCCTCGCCCGTGATGCAGAACACCTCGGACTCCGGCTTGGCCAGCTTGATGCCCATTGCGTAGGGAATGCCCACGCCCATCGTTCCCAGGCCGCCGGAATTGATCCAGCGGCGCGGTTCGTCGAAGCGGTAGTACTGAGCCGCCCACATCTGGTGCTGGCCGACGTCGGACGTGATGTAGGTATCGGCGTCCTTGGTCATGTTCCAGAGCGTCTCGACCACGTACTGCGGCTTGATGACGTCCTTGTTGCCGCGGTCGTACTTGAGGCAATCCTTGCTGCGCCAGCCTTCGATGGTGTCCCACCAACCGGCGAGCGCGCCGGCATCGGGCTTCGTGCTGCTCTCCTTGATCATCGAAATGAGTTCGGTCAGCACGTCCTTCACGTCGCCCACGATCGGGATATCCACCCGCACCCGCTTCGAGATGCTGGAAGGATCGATGTCGATATGAATGATCTTGCGTTCGTTCTGCGCGAAGTGCTTCGGGTTGCCGATCACGCGATCATCGAAACGAGCGCCTACCGCGAGCAGCACGTCGCAGTTCTGCATCGCGTTGTTGGCCTCGATGGTGCCATGCATCCCCAGCATGCCAAGGAACTTGCGATCGCTGGCCGGATAGGCACCCAGACCCATCAAGGTGTTGGTGACCGGATAGCCGAGCATGTCGACGAGAGTGCGCAATTCGTTCGTCGCATTGCCGAGCAACACCCCGCCACCCGTGTAGATGTACGGACGCTTGGCGGCCAGCAACAGCTGAAGTGCCTTGCGGATCTGCCCGCCATGCCCCTTGCGCACCGGGTTGTACGAGCGCATTTCCACCTTCTCCGGATAGCCGGTGAACGTGGTTTTCTTGAAGGAAACGTCCTTCGGCACATCCACCACCACAGGACCGGGACGGCCAGTGCGTGCGATGTGGAAGGCCTTCTTCATCGTCATGGCCAGATCCTTGGCATCCTTGACGAGGAAGTTGTGCTTGACGACCGGCCGCGTGATGCCGACGGTGTCGCATTCCTGGAACGCATCGAGCCCGATCGCCGCGGTCGGCACCTGGCCCGAGATGATCACCATCGGGATGCTGTCCATGTAGGCCGTCGCGATGCCGGTCACCGCATTGGTCAGACCCGGCCCCGAGGTCACCAGGGCCACACCGACCTCCCCGGTTGCGCGCGCATAGCCGTCCGCAGCATGGACCGCCGCCTGCTCGTGACGCACCAGCACGTGCTGGATGGTGTCCTGCTTGTAGAAAGCGTCGTAGATGTAGAGAACCGCGCCGCCTGGGTAGCCCCAGACATACTTCACGCCTTCGGCTTGCAGTGCCTTGACCAGCACCTCGGCGCCCATGAGTTCCTGCGTTTGACTGCCTGTCGCGGCAGCTGCGGAAGCGAGTTCCGCCTTCGAAATTTCCATGATGAACCTTTGTGTTTTTTCGGGAACGAAAAACCTTGGGTGCTCCTTCATCAGCTCTTTTGAAGCCGCGTCGGAACTTGAGGCCAAAGCCATGGGCGGACTTGTCGCACCGCCGGACCGTGACCCGTTTGCCGTTTGTCTTGGAATGCGGATTATGCCATTCGCCTTGAGTGCTCCCGCGGCAAGGCAGGCGACGGGCGCGGATGCATAATCCGCGGCTGCAAAAACGCAACCGTCCCCGAGACAACATCCCATACGGCGCTTTCCCGCGCCGGAGCTCGCTTGGCCACCGAACAAGAACTTTCCGATTTCCTGAAAAGCGTTGAGCGCCGCGCTTTCAAGCGTTCGGTCTACCACGTGCGGGACGAGGAGGCCGCACTCGACATCGTGCAGGACAGCATGATGAAGCTGGCCGAGCATTACGGCGACAAGCCGGCCAACGAGTTGCCGCTGCTGTTCCAGCGCATCCTTTCCAATTGCACGCTCGATTGGTTTCGTCGTCAGAAGACCCGGCGGGCGTTGTTTTCCAACCTCAGCGACTTCGAATCTCTGGACGACGACGGTGATTTCGATCTTCTAGAGCACGTCGTCTCGCCCACCGATGCACGGGAAACCGAGAGCGCCGAGGACACCACGAGGCGCGCCCAGGTCTTTCACGAAATCGAGGAACAAATTGCCGCTTTGCCGGGTCGTCAACGCGAGGCCTTTCTGATGCGTTACTGGGAAGAAATGGACGTCGCCGAAACGGCCGCCGCCATGGGCTGTTCCGAAGGCAGCGTCAAGACTCATTGTTCGCGCGCCGTGCATGCTCTGAGCAAAGCACTCAAAGCCAAGGGAATTTCGTTATGAACACCACGCTTTCGCCCTCTTCGGTCGTGACCGAGGACCAGTTTGGCCATCGGCTTGCAGCTCGACTTTCAGCCGGCAACCTCGAACTGTCACACGAGGTCGGCGAGCGCCTGCGGGTCGCGCGCGCTCAGGCTGTCGCGCGCCGCAAGGTCGTACGGCAGCTTGGGATGACGCCAGTGGCCGTGTCGGGTGGGCGCGCGGCGACGCTGGGCGCGGGCTGGTGGACGCGCATCGGTTCGGTCATTCCGTTGGTGGCGCTTGCGGCAGGGCTCGTTGCGATCAGCGTCATGCAAGATGACAGTCGCACGAACGAGCTGGCTGAAATCGACTCGGCGTTGCTGACGGACGATCTGCCGCCGGCGGCTTACACCGACCCCGGTTTTGCTCAATTCCTGAAGGCTACCGACGCTACGTCCGAGTCGTCGGAGCACTGAGCGTCCGTTGCCGAATGCCACCACGTCTCTTCTCACGCGCGAAGACATCCGCTGCGCTGAGCCCGTTTGAGTCGGGCGCGCTCGGCAGGCTGGGGCTCGGCCTATTGCTTGCCTGCTCCTTGGGACTGGCAGCAATTTCGGCCTTGGCCCAAGCAAAAGAAACAACGCCGCCGCACGCACCGGCATCGACGCCCGTGGGCAAATCGACCTTGTCCAAGCCACTATGGCGCGAACTCAGCGCCCGCCAGCAGCGGGCCTTGCAACCGTTGGCCCCCCTCTGGGACGGCCTGAGTGCACCACATAAGCGCAGGTGGCTCGCGATATCGCGGAATTACGCCCGTTTATCCACTGAAGACCAAGAGATTCTGCATAGCCGAATGACCGAGTGGGCTGCGCTCACCAATCAGCAGCGCATCCAGGCCAGATTCAACTTTGCAGAAGTCAAGCAGCTTCCCACCGAGGAGCGCAAGGCCAAGTGGGAGGCCTATCAGGCGCTCAGCGAAAAGGAAAAGGAAAAGCTGGCTGCACGCGCAACCCCTCGGGCGCCTGGCGCCGCAGTGACAATCAGGCCCGTGCCTATTCAAAAGCTCGCGCCGATTCCCGCGATCGCCCCGGACGGCCAGCGCACCCCTCGCATCCAGCTGGCCCCTCCGGTTCCAGTACCACCGCCCACTCGGCTTCGCGCGACGAATGCCACAGCGCCTCCCGTACCGGCCGAATTGCAGGTGCCCGACCCTTCGTCGGTTCCGAGCGGGGAAGTTCCGGCAAGCCCGAAAGTTCCGCCGGTGCGAGTCACCGAGCAGCCGTCGTCTGCTTCCTGATCAAGATAGTGATGGCATCCAGTTCCCCCGAAATTTCCACCTCCGACGACGCTTCTTCACCTGATGCTCAGGCGCTTGGTGCAGCCGTGTTGACCGCACCCGGACTCTGGCGCCGGATGGCCTGCTGGATCTATGAAGGGATGCTGCTCTTCGCAGTAGTGTTCGTCGCTGGATGGCTGTTCAGCACGCTCGGCCAGATGCGAGACGCCATGGATTCGCGCAGGCATTTGCTCCAGGCGTTCCTGTTCGTGGTTTTCGGCGTCTATTTCGTCTGGTTCTGGATACACGGCCAGACCTTGGCCATGAAGACCTGGGGCCTGCGCATTGTCGACCGGTTCGGCCGTCCGCTGACCCAGGGCCGCGCGTTGTTGCGCTACTTGCTGAGCTGGGTGTGGTTCCTACCGTCGCTCGCGGCGATTGCGCCCTTCAAGCTGGGGGGCGGCGAATCGACGGTGCTGATCTTCGGCTGGGTCGCAGTCTGGGCGATGTTGTCCCGATTCCATCCCGAGCACCAGTTCTGGCACGACGCCTGGGCGGGAACCCGCCTCATTCCGTCCGCACCGCTCAGCCGACGATGAGCCCCGACACCCCGGCCAATCCGCAAAAGTCACGCCGCGGTCTGATCCGAATCTGGCACGCGGTGCTCATCTCGCTGGACGGCTTCCGCGCCGGCTGGAAAGAGCCTGCCTTCCGACAGGAAGTGCTGTTTGCGGTCTTCATGCTGCCTGCGGCGTTCTGGGTCGGCAGCAACTGGGTGGAAACTGCGTTGCTCGCCGCCACCATCGTGCTGGTGCTGATCGTCGAGTTGCTCAACAGCGGCATCGAAGCCGCGGTCGACCGGATCGGTCCGGAGTGGCATTCGTTCTCCAAGAGTGCCAAGGACATGGGGAGTGCCGCAGTACTTTTGTCCATCCTCCTGTGCGGCGGTGTCTGGCTGGCAGCATTGTGGCAACGCTTTGCCACTTAGGTTCCATCAGAGCGCGGCATGATCGGGGGATGACTCCAGCTTTTTCGATTTGTGTGTATTGCGGTTCGCGTGCCGGCGAACGCCCCGAGTTCACCGGCATCGCCGAGGCGGTTGGCCGTTGGATCGGCGAGCATCGGGGCCAGCTGGTCTACGGCGGCGGTCGTACCGGCCTGATGGGTACATTAGCGAACGCTACCCGCACATCCGGCGGGCGCGTGGTCGGCATCATTCCCCAGGCCCTGGTGGACAAGGAACTCGCGAACCGCCTCAGCGACGAGCTGCACGTCGTCGACACGATGCACGAGCGCAAGGCCATGATGGGCGAGCGCGCTGATGCCTTCCTTGCGATGCCGGGCGGCATCGGAACCTTCGAGGAGTTGTTCGAGATCTGGACCTGGCGCCAGCTCGGCTACCACGACAAGCCAATCGGGATCCTGAATGCGGCCAGCTACTACGACGCGCTGTTCGCGTTCCTCGCACACAGCGTGCGCGAAGGCTTCATGGGCGAATGGCAGATGGGATTGGTGCGCACCGGCAACGAAGCCCCGGCCTTGCTCGAAGCGCTGGTCGAAGAGGCTCACCGCCACCCCCGCGGCGACAAGCTCGCCGAGATCCTCTAACGGCGCTCAGAACGGGGTTTTTCGGGAGGGGCGCCGCGCCCGGCCGCCCGAAGCGGCCGGCCCGCCCCCGGGCAGGAGGTCGGCGAAGCGACACGAAGTGCGTGCAGCCTGGGGGCGAGCAACCTACACCGCTGCTTCGTCTTCCTCGCCGGTGCGGATGCGCACCACGCGCTCGACGTTCGTGACGAAGATCTTGCCGTCGCCGATCTTTCCGGTCCGGGCGGCACCCACGATCGCATCGACGCACCGGTCGACGTCGGCCTCGTTGACCACGACCTCGACTTTCATCTTCGGCAGGAAGTCCACCACATATTCCGCGCCTCGATAGAGCTCGGTATGGCCTTTCTGGCGCCCAAAGCCCTTGACTTCGGTCACGGTGAGCCCGGTGACGCCAACCTCGGCCAAGGCCTCGCGCACGTCGTCGAGCTTGAACGGTTTGACGATGGCGGTGATCTGCTTCATGCGGTCTTTCTTCCGGCGGTTTCGTTGAATCTGCTGGTGATAGGGTATCGCCAATCCTTGCCGAAGCTTCGGTGGCTAACCCGGATGCCCACAGGCGCCTGGCGCCTTTTGTATTCGTTGATCTTGATCAGCCGCGCCACCCGCTCCACCACCGCACGGTCGTAGCCGGCGGCAATGATCTCGTCGATGCCTTCGTCGTCTTCCATGTAGCGCGACAGGATGCCGTCGAGTATGTCGTAAGGCGGCAAACTGTCCTGATCGGTCTGGTCGGGTCGAAGCTCCGCGCTCGGCGGCCGCGTGATGATGCGCTCGGGGATCGGCTCGAAGCCGGTGCCATACGGATCGTGCGCATTGCGCCAGCGCGCCAGCGCGAACACGGTGGTCTTCAGCAGGTCCTTGATGACCGCAAAGCCGCCCGCCATGTCACCGTACAGCGTGCAGTAGCCGGTCGCCATTTCGCTCTTGTTGCCGGTGGTCAGGACGATCGAGCCGAACTTGTTAGACAGGGCCATCAGCAGGGTGCCGCGAATGCGGGCCTGCAGGTTCTCCTCGGCCGTGTCCTCGGCCAGACCCTTGAACTCCTCGGCCAGCGCGCCCCGGAACGACTCGAACGTGTGCTTGATCGAGATCTCGTCGTAGCGCACGCCGAGCCGCTCGGCCATCGCCCGGGCGTCGATCCAGCTGATGTCGGCGGTATAGGGCGAGGGCATCATCACGGCCCGCACCTTGTCCTTGCCCAGGGCGTCGACTGCGATGGCAAGCACCAGCGCCGAATCGATGCCGCCCGACAAGCCGAGGATCGCGCCCGGAAAACCGTTCTTGCCGATGTAGTCGCGAACCCCCATGACCAGCGCATCCCAGAGCTGGGCTTCGGCGTCACGCGCCGCCACCACCGCGGCCTCGTTGCGCGCGAACTCGACGCCGCCGGCGCCGCGCTCCGTTTCTGCAAAGACCAGTTGTTCCTTGAAGCTTTCCGCCTGCAGCGCGATGCTGCCATCCGCCTGCAGCGCGAAAGAGGCGCCGTCGAACACCACCTCGTCCTGGCCACCCACCAGATGCGCATAGACCAGCGGCAGATTCACCGCCTTCGCGCGTTCCGCCATTCGCGCGACCCGCTCGCCTTCCTTGCCGACATGGAAGGGCGACGCATTGATCACGGCCAGAATTTCGGCGCCAGCCTGCTTCGCGAGTTGCGCGGGTGCTTCGAACCAGGCGTCCTCGCAGATCAGCAGCCCGACCGCCACGCCACCCGCCTCGAACACGCACACGCCCTGGCCCGGCGTGAAGTAGCGGCGCTCGTCGAACACTTGGTAGTTCGGCAGTTCGCGCTTCGCATAGGTTTCGAGAACGCGGCCTTCGCTCAGGACGCTGGCCGCGTTGGAGCGCAGCTGCACGGCGACAGACCTGCTGCGCAGGCTGCTGCCGGTGGGATGCCCGACGACGACCACCATGCCGGCCAAGTCTGCGAGTTCGCGGGCGACTGTTCTGACGGCATCATCGCAGGCGGAGATGAAGGCCGGACGCAGGAAAAGATCCTCGGCCGCGTAGCCGCAGATCGAGAGCTCGGGCGTCAGCAGCAGCCGCGCGCCTTGTTCGTAGGCAGCACGCGCCGCGCCGATGATCTTCTGCGCGTTGCCGGGGAGGTCGCCCACCACGAAATTGAGCTGCGCGATGGCGAGTTTCAGTGTCATACAGAGCAAGCAAAGGGCTTGATCGATTATGTCATTCGCCCCCGGAGACCCTGGCCCCGGTGTGCATTGCACCTTCGGCCGCTTCGGCTGTTACCCTCGACGGGTGACCAGGCCGACAAGACTCCATTGACCGATCCGATCATTCGCATTCACCGCTCGCCGTGCGAGATCGATGCAGCAGCCTGGGATGGATTGCTGGCACAACAGGCCGCACCCTCCCCGTTCATGCGCCATGCCTACCTGGCGGCGCTGCACGAAAGCGGCAGCGCATCCCCCGCAAGCGGCTGGACGCCGCGCTTCGTCACGTTGTGGCGTGGCAAGCAGTTGCTCGCCGGCTGTCCGCTCTATGTCAAGGGCCACTCCTATGGCGAATACGTCTTCGACTGGGCCTGGGCCAACGCCTATGAGCAGCATGGGCTCGCCTACTATCCCAAGGCCGTCGTCGCTGTGCCGTTCACGCCGGTGTCGGGCGCGCGCTTGCTCGCACGCGACGCGCAAAGCCGGGCGCTGCTTGTGCAGGCACTGATTGCGTGGTGCAAGGAAGAAGCGCTTTCGTCCCTGCACCTGCTGTTCGGCGACGATCCGGACATCGCCGCCTGCGCGGATGCAGGCCTGATGCTGCGACATACTGTCCAATTCCATTGGGAGAATCAGCCCGCGGCGGCCAGCGGCGACACATCGGGCTGGACCAGCTTCGATGCCTTCCTCGCCAGCCTGTCGCACGACAAGCGCAAGAAGATCCGCCAGGAACGCCGCAAGGTCCACGATGCCGGCGTGAGCTTTCGCTGGTCGCTCGGTGCCGACATCGACGAGGCCGACTGGGATTTCTTCTACCGCTGCTATGCCCGCACCTACCGCGAGCACGGCAATCCGCCCTACCTGAGCCGCGACTTCTTCCGGCGCATGGCCGTGACCATGCCGGAGGCCTGGCTCCTCTTCGTCGCCGAGCGCCACGGCAAGCCGATCGCGACGAGCCTCATCGCGTTGTCCGCAGCTTCGACAGGCGCTGGTGCCCCGGCAGATCCGTTCGTTGCCTACGGACGCTACTGGGGTGCGCTGGAGCGCGTGGACTGCCTGCACTTCGAGGCCTGCTACTACCAGCCGCTTCAGTGGTGCATCGAGCACGGCGTGCAGCGCTTCGAAGGCGGTGCGCAAGGCGAGCACAAGATGGCGCGCGCACTGATGCCCGTGAAAACCGCCAGCGCGCATTGGCTTGCGCACCCGGCGTTCGCCGACGCGGTGGAACGCTTTCTCGAACGCGAAGGCGCGGGCATCGACAACTACATGGACCACCTCGGCGAACGCAGCCCGTTCAGGTCGGTGGGCCAGCAAGCGAACGACCATGACCCGCAATGACTGCCTCCGCGCCGCAGCCGCCTATTTCGATGGGGGCGGATTCTTCACGGACCTCCAGCGACGCATCGCCTTCAGGACCGAGGGCGACACCGGCACGGTCCCACCCTCGCTCGATGCCTACCTGCGCTCGGAAATCACTCCGACGCTGGAGCAAATCGGCTTCGTCTGCGAACTGATCGCCAATCCGGCGCCGAACGGCGGCCCGTTTCTGATCGCGCGCCGCATCGAAGATGCCGACCTGCCAACGGTGCTGACCTATGGCCATGGCGACGTGGTCAGCGGCCAGGACGCACAGTGGCGCGAAGGCCTGCAGCCCTGGGCGCTCACGATCGAGGGCGAGCGCTGGTACGGCCGCGGCACCGCAGACAACAAGGGCCAGCACACCATCAACCTCGGTGCGCTCGCGCAGGTCCTGCATGCACGCGGCGGCCAGCTCGGCTACAACCTGACGCTGCTGCTCGAGATGGGCGAGGAAGCCGCCTCGCCCGGACTGCACGAAGTCTGCAGGCAAGAGGCCGATCGGCTTCGCGCCGACCTGCTGATCGCCTGCGACGGCCCGCGGGTCAGCGCCCAACGGCCAACCCTGTTCCTCGGCTCGCGAGGGGCCGTCAACTTCAGCCTTCGCCTGCGCGCCCGTCAGCGCGCCCACCACTCGGGCAACTGGGGCGGCGTGCTCGCCAATCCGGCGACGCAGCTGAGCCATGCCGTGGCGACGCTGGCGGATGCGAACGGCCGGATCCTGGTCGATGCGCTGCGGCCGCGCGACATTCCTGCCTCGGTGCGCGAGGCGCTCGCAACCATCGAGATCGGCGGCGGCCCCGACGATCCCGCCATCGACGACGACTGGGGCGAACCCGGCCTGAGCCCGGCCGAGCGGCTGATGGCGTGGAACACGATCGAGGTCCTCGCGCTCGGCGCCGGTTCACCGCAGAGGCCGGTCAACGCGATTCCGGCCGAGGCGGTGGCACATTGCCAGCTGCGCTTCGTGGTCGGCACGCCCTGGCAGGATCTGGCCTCCATCGTCCGCGCCCATCTCGATGCGCGCGGGTTCGGGCAGGTCGAAGTGCAGGTCACGCTGGAAGGTGCCGCCACCCGGCTCGATGTCGACAACCCCTGGGTCGTCTGGGCGCAACGCTCCATCGAGGAGAGCACGGGCCAGCGTCCCGACGTGCTGCCGAACCTGGCAGGGTCGCTTCCGAACGATGTGTTTGCCGATCTGCTGGGCCTGCCCACCCTGTGGGTGCCGCATTCCTATCCGGCTTGCGCGCAGCACGCGCCCAACGAGCACCTGCTGGCGCCACTGGCCCGCGAAGGCCTGCAGATCATGGCCGGCCTCTACTGGGACCTGGGCGATGCCGCCTCGAACGCCCCCTGGCATGCCGGGGCGCCGCGCCCTACTTCTTGAAGTTGGCGATGCCGTCCAGGATTTCCTTCTTGGCGGCATCGATCCCTTCCCAGCCCAGCACCTTGACCCACTTGCCCGCTTCCAGGTCCTTGTAGTGCTCGAAGAAATGGGTGATGGCCTTCAGGCGCATCGGATTGACGTCCTCCACCTTCTTCCAGTGGCTGTAGATCGGCAGCACCTTGTCGGTCGGCACGGCGAGCACCTTGCCGTCGACGCCGGCTTCGTCTTCCATCATCAGGATGCCGATCGGTCGGCACGGCACCACCACGCCCGGCACCAGCGCCCAGGGCGTGATGACCAGCACGTCGACCGGATCGCCGTCGCCCGACAGCGTCTGCGGCACGTAGCCGTAGTTGGTCGGATAGTGCATCGCGGTGGTCATGAAGCGGTCGACGAAGATCGCGCCCGACTCCTTGTCGACTTCGTACTTGATCGGGTCGGCGTTCATCGGGATTTCGATGACGACGTTGAAAGCTTCAGGAGCGTCTTTGCCGGGGGAGACTTGGCCGAGGGACATGTTTGTCTTCGAGTAGTTGAAAGTTGTAGCGGGATGCGGACAAACCCGAAGTTTACTTTCCGTGTCACGGGCCCGTCGCACGAAAAAGCAGTTTTCCCTGTAAATTGCGCCCGTTGGCCAATCGGCCTCGGTGTTCGAAAGCACCGGGGCTTCGAGGAAGCAACGCGGCGGAAGCACTGACCCGTACGCGTTGCGCGCAGGGGCCCGTGCTTTCGTTTCCACAGAGTCACAACGAACTACTGGAGAAGCAAGGCATGACTGGCAACATCCCACTCGTCCTCGCCATGGTCTGCGGCCTCGTGGCCGTAGCCTATGGTTTCTGGGCGCGCAGCTGGATTCTTTCGAAGGACGCGGGCAATGCCCGCATGCAGGAAATCGCTGCAGCGATCCAGACCGGAGCGGCGGCTTATCTCGCGAAGCAATACCGCACCATCGCCATCGTCGGCATCGTGCTGGCGATCCTGATCGGGATCTTTCTCGATGCGACGACCGCGGTCGGCTTCGTGATCGGCGCCGTGCTCTCGGGCGCTTGCGGCTTCATCGGCATGAACGTGTCCGTCCGGGCCAACGTGCGCACCGCACAGGCCGCGACCAAGGGCATCGGCCCGGCGCTCGATGTCGCGTTCCGCGGCGGCGCCATCACAGGCATGCTGGTCGTTGGCCTCGGCCTGCTGGGCGTCTCGGGCTTCTACTGGTTCCTCGCGAGCAACGGCAGCGCCCCCTCGGACGCAAGCCACCTTGCGACCGTGCTCAACCCGCTGATCGGCTTCGCCTTCGGCTCCTCGCTGATCTCGATCTTCGCGCGGCTCGGCGGCGGCATCTTCACCAAGGGCGCCGACGTCGGCGCCGACCTGGTGGGCAAGGTCGAAGCCGGCATTCCGGAAGACGATCCGCGCAATCCGGCCGTGATCGCCGACAACGTGGGCGACAACGTCGGCGACTGTGCCGGCATGGCAGCCGACCTGTTCGAGACCTACGCCGTGACGCTGATCGCGACCATGGTGCTGGGCTCGTTGATGGTCGCTGCGGCGCCTGTCAACGCGGTGCTGTACCCGCTGGCGCTGGGTGGCGTGTCGATCATCGCGTCGATCATCGGCTGCTTCTTCGTCAAGGCCTCGCCGGGCATGACCAACGTGATGCCCGCACTCTACAAGGGCCTGGCGGTCGCGGGCTTCCTGTCGCTGATCGCCTTCTGGTTCGTCACGAGCTGGCTGATTCCCGACAACGCGATCGCCCCCACGGGCAGCCAGTTCAAGCTGTTCGGCGCCTGTTTCGTCGGCCTGGCGCTGACGGCGGCGCTGGTGTGGATCACCGAGTTCTATACCGGCACGCAGTATTCGCCGGTGCAGCACATCGCGCAGGCCTCCACCACCGGCCATGGCACCAACATCATCGCGGGCCTCGGTGTGTCGATGCGCTCCACTGCCTGGCCGGTGATCTTCGTCTGCATCGCGATCCTGTGCTCGTACACGCTTGCCGGTCTCTACGGCATCGCGGTGGCCGCGACAGCCATGCTCAGCATGGCCGGCATCGTGGTGGCGCTCGATGCCTACGGCCCCATCACCGACAACGCTGGCGGCATCGCCGAGATGTCGGACCTGCCGGCCAGCGTGCGCGCCGTCACCGATCCGCTGGACGCGGTAGGCAACACCACCAAGGCCGTCACCAAGGGCTACGCCATCGGCTCGGCCGGGCTGGCTTCGCTGGTCCTCTTCGCCGACTACACGCACAAGCTCGAAAGCTTCGGGCAGGCCATCAGCTTCAACCTGAGCGACCCGCTGGTGATCGTGGGCCTCTTCATCGGTGGCCTCATCCCCTACCTGTTCGGCGCCATGGCGATGGAGGCCGTGGGCCGCGCGGCCGGCGCAGTGGTCGAGGAAGTGCGCCGTCAGTTCCGCGACATCCCGGGCATCATGGAAGGCACCGGCAAGCCCGAGTACGGCAAGGCCGTGAGCATGCTGACCGGCGCGGCGATCAAGGAAATGATGATCCCCAGCCTGCTGCCCGTGGTGGTTCCGATCCTGGTCGGACTGCTGCTCGGCCCGAAGGCGCTCGGCGGCCTGCTGATGGGCACCATCGTCACCGGCCTGTTCGTCGCAATCTCGATGTGCACCGGCGGCGGCGCGTGGGACAACGCCAAGAAGTACATCGAGGACGGCCATCACGGCGGCAAAGGCTCCGAAGCGCACAAGGCCGCCGTCACCGGCGATACCGTGGGCGATCCCTACAAGGACACGGCCGGCCCGGCGGTGAATCCGCTGATCAAGATCATCAACATCGTCGCGCTGCTGATCGTGCCGCTGGTGGTCAAGTTCCACGGCGGCGAGGCCGCCGCCATGGCGCCCCCGCCCGCGGCGCCGGTGCCTGCCGTCGCACCCGCCGCGGCTGTTGCGCCGGCCGCCGATGCGGGCGGCTCGATCAAGACCGAGAACGGCGTGGTCAAGTTCTATTTCGCCAGCGGCAGCGCCGAAGTGCCCGCGGGCTCCGCCGAAGCATTGGCCGACATCGCGAAGGCCGCGCAAGGCGGCACACGCGTGCTGGTCAGCGGCTATCACGACGCCAGCGGCGATCCGGAGAAAAACGCCGAACTTGCCAAGCAGCGCGCGGTGGCAGTGAGCACCGCGCTCAAGACGGCCGGGGCGCCGGAAGACAAGATCGAACTCGCCAAGCCGGCACAGGCCCAGGCCGACGGGTCGCCCGCCGAAGCACGCCGAGTCGAGGTGAAACTCCAGTAGGCCAATCGCCTTTCGCTGCGGGCGCGGCGGACAATCGAGTGGTTTGCGTCGTCCATGACCCATCTCGTTGTCCGCCGCCTGTTGATCGACCTGCAGCCGCCCTTTGCGCACGACTGGTGCGGCGATGACGCTTTCGCGACCGCATTCTTCAATGCACTGTCGATGAGCTTTCCATTCGGCGAGCAGTTCTTCATCGACGCCGTGCGTCGCGCGCTCGGCAGTTCCCCGGAGGCATTGCAACAGGCGCACCATGCCGAGATGCAGGCCTTCATCGGACAAGAGGCCGCGCACCGGCGCGTTCACGCGCTCTTCAACGCGCACCTGGAAGCGCAAGGACTTCGCGACGGCTGGACACCGCGAGCCAGCAAGCGCCTGCAGCCGCTCGCCGATGCCGATCCGCGCCATGCACTGGCCATCACTGCGGCGACGGAGCATTTCACCGCGATGTTCGCCGGCTGGCTGCTCGCCCATCCGCAACTGCTCGACGGCGCCGAGACAAGGCTGCGCACGATGTGGCTTTGGCACTCGGCCGAAGAACTCGAGCATCGCAGCACGGCCTTCGATCTCTATCGAGCCGTCGACGGTTCACACGAGTGGCGGGTGCGCTGGTTCCGCCGGATCACGACGATTTTCCTTTGCGACCTGCTGCGGCAAACGGCCTCCAATCTGCGCCGTGAAGGCCAGTTCTGGAAGTTCTCCACCTGGCGCAGCGGCATGCGCCTGCTGTGGGGTCGCGAAGGACTGCTGCGACAAAGCTGGAACGGCTGGTGGTGCTACCTGCGCAGGGATTTCCATCCCTGCCAACAGGACGACGCGCTGTCGCAACGCTGGCTGGCCGACAACAGTGCCCGGTTCGTGCCCGTGAAGACACCTGCGCCAGAGCCCGAGGCGACGCTCAGTTCAGGCTGAGGCCGTGCGCCGTGGGCAGCGTGCCCTGGTCTGTTCGCAGCGGAACGCCCTGGAGCGTGTCGAAATCTGACGGCCCTTCCGGCACGCGCATCACCTCCAGTTCATGCAGCGATGCAACCCAGCGGCCGGCGGAGGAATCCGCCGGTTCGTCGTTGGTGAAGATGCCATCGCGGATATAGAAGGTCTCGCCCTGAGGTCGTTCCACGTGCAGCTCGATCAGGCGCGCGATGGGGAAGGTGTAGGTGACCAGCTTTTCCTTGGTCTTCCTGTCCTTGCCGCCGCAATTGAAGAAACCTTCAGCGGCGATCACGATGCAGGAGCCGTCCACGCTGCTGTCGACGTCGCCACCGCATCGCCAGACCGCGGTGGGCAGGCGAACGCGGACCTTGTCGATGACAAGATCACGCTGCTTGTTGAGGCTGTTGAGTGGCGGCACGAGCGAACGCAATTGCCGCAGGCGCTCCGCGAAGTTGTCGTCCATGCAGAACTCCACATGATGCGTCGCGCCACCCGAGCGCTTGACGACCTGCATGATGACGTGGCGAATGGAACTCATTGGACCCGATCCCTTCCGCGTGACGGACGCATCCCCGGATCAGGCAAGTCGATGGCTTTGGACGGGCTCATTGGCATCGATCACTGGTTAGAACTTTGGCATTGATGCAATGATTTGCATCAATTGTTTCTAACTGTAGATCGAAATTGGCCGGTTTGATAGAAGCCTGAAGTAGTAATCGGGCTTCGCAAATGTCAAGAATCGACGATCTCGTCCAGCGCCTTGCACGAAGGCGCGCAGACCGTCTGCGACTTGCCAAGCAACTGGCGGGTTTTCATCTGGGAGCGCACGCGATGCTTGCCGCACATGAAGCAGGACATCGTCGCGCCGCTGAACGATGCCGACGCCCGAAAGGGCGAACCCGAGGCCTTCGCCTTGTAGCGCAGGCCGTCGGCCACCACGGTCGTCTTGACTTCGGCCTTGCTCATGAAGCGGCGCTGTCCGTATCGGGGCGGCGCATGGCACGGGCAATCGCCTCGCGGGCGCCGAGTTCTGCGGCCAGAGAGCTGTCCAGCGCGGAGCGGCACAGCCCCGCGTGCTGGTAGTTGAGGTTTTCATACACCTCGGCGGCAGCCGGATAGGCGTCCAGCAGTTCACCGAGCCGGGTGCCGGGCTCCACATCGCGGAACTCGTCCACCAGGTGCATCACGACCGAACGGTATTGCTCGGGGCCCACTGGCACGGCGCTGTGATCGAGCCGCTCGAGGAGCTGCGCAAGCACATGCGTCACCGCCAGATCGGTCTTGGGCGCCGGGGTGTTGGTAGCGTTCATGCACAGCATGTGGGGAGGTGGGCGCCGAATGCAAGGGGCGGCCCGGCTGCGGAAGGTTTGCGTCATCCCGCGAGGCTACAGCAACATCTCCGGCACGATCGGCGCAATCAGCGAGTTGTAGAAACGCTGGAAAAAGCTCGACTCCGGCTCGGAGGTGAGGATCATCTCCTTCTCGCCATCGTTCGTCAGCCACTGGAGCGTGCCCGAATCCTTGGCCAGCCGCAGGCGGTATGAGTTCTGCAGCTTGCTGATGTTGATCACGCGCAGCATCTCGCGTGCCAGCTGCGGGCTGTCGACCACCACGCCCATCTCGGTGTTCTGCGTCGCCGAGCGCGGGTCGAGGTTCATCGAGCCGACGAAGATCCGCCGCCGATCGATGGCCGCCGTCTTGGCATGCAGCCGGCCGAGCGAATGGCCGAACATGCCGAAACGCTTGCTGGCCGTGGTGCGCTCCGGGCTCAGCTCGTAGAGATCGGCACCGCCGGCGAGCAGCCGCTGCCGGTAGCGCGCGTAGCCGGTGTGCACCAGCGGCTCGTCGTTGGCCGCCAGCGAGTTGGTCAGCAACGTCAGCTTGACGTGGCGCCTGGAAAGGTCGTCGAACGCCGCCATGCCCTTCTCGCCCGGCACCAGGTAGGGCGAGGTCAGGTCCACCTCGGTCTTCGCATCGAGCAGCAGGCCCCAGACTTTCATGGTCACGCTGGTGGCGAGTGCCTCGTCGTCGGTCATGTACGTGGGCTTGTTCGGCGGGTCCGCGATGGCGCGCGCCTCGCCCCACAGCAGGCCCATGCGGCCGGCGTCCAGCTCTTCCGCGATCGGGCCGTAGCCGAGGACGTCGGCTGGCGGCAGTTCGATCTTCGGCGGCGGCGCGGCCATGCCTATCCAGTTGTCGAAGTCTTCCATCGTCGGCTGGCGGCCACCCTCCCCGTGCACGATCTCGCCGATCGGCCAGACCTGCTCGGCGTTCCAGTAGGCGTCGAAGATCGTCTCGAGCTGCGGCACGACCTCGCCCACCACCAGCGCATCCATGTCGATGAAGTTCTGCGCCTGGCTGAGGACGAAATACTCGTCGGCGATGTTGCGCCCGCCGACGACCGCCATCACGCCGTCGGCGATGAAGAGCTTGTTGTGCATGCGGTGGTTGAGCCGCGAGATCTCCTGCGGCGAAGCGATGAAGCGCGACAGGAAACCGTCCCGGCCGCAGCAGAAAGGATTGAACAGGCGCACCTGCACGTTCGGCACCTGCGACAGCGCCAGCAGCGGCTGCTGGCTCTTCGTGGTGTACAGGTCGTCCACCAGCACCCGCACCTTCACGCCGCGCCCGGCCGCCTCGCGCAGCGCGCGCATCAGCAGCCGGCCGGTGGCATCGTTCTCGAATTGGTAGTACTGGACGACCAGCGACTGCTGCGCACGCTGCGCGAGCTGCACGCGCGCATCCAGCGAGTACACGCCCAGCGGCATCAGGCGAAAGCCGGAATGCTCGCCCGGCGGCGTCGAGTCGGCGGCGATCTTCGCCAGCCGGGTCGAAGGGTCGGGTTGGGCCGCGGTCTGGGCAGCGCGCTCGTGCGCAGGTGGCAGCGACCCGCACGCGACCAGGGCTGCCGTCCCTGCGCACAGCAGGACCATCCGAAACAGGCGAGTCAGTGCGGACGTCATATGGATTCCTCTCCTATTGATTGCTCAGAATACGCCACGGATCGCGCGCCGGTTTCAGGCTGTCGCAACATATCCTGCAGTCCTAGAATTCGCTTTCCCTCACCCGGGAGTTACACCATGATCCCCCAGATTCTTGCGCGCTTCGCCTTGTTTGCCTTCGCCGCCGCGGCCGTCCCTTCGGCTTTCGCCGCGCTGGACATCGGCGATCCCGTGCCCAAGTTCACCGCCAACGCGGCGTTGGGCGGCAAGACCTTCCGCTACTCGCTGGCCGATGCGCTGGCCAAGGGACCGGTGGTGGTGTATTTTTTCCCGGCGGCGGACACCAACGACTGCTCGATCGAGGCGCACGCCTTCGCCGAAGCGATCGATCAGTTCGCCGCGCTCGGCGCCACCGTGATCGGCGTCTCGGCCGACGACATCGACACGCTGCAGAAGTTCTCGGTGCGCTCCTGCCAGAGCCGCTTTCCGGTCGCCTCGGATCAATCGAAGACCGTGATCGAAGGCTTCGACGCGCTGATGCAGACGCGGCCCGATTTCGCCAACCGGCTCTCCTACGTGGTCACGCCCAATGGCAAGGTCGCCTACTACTACCAGAACCTGAATCCGGACAAGCACGTCGAGCGCATGCTCAACGCGATCAAGGCCCTGCCAAAGACCACCGCATCCCGCTGAAAGACCCGCTGCGCGCGACTGTCGGCTGGTTTCGCGCACAATTTCGGCCATGCAACTCCACTACATCGGCAACGAAAGCGTTGCTTCCGCGTCCGGCCGCACGCTGCCCGTGATCGATCCTTCCGATGGGCAGGTCTTCGACCAGCTCCAGCGCGGCGACGCCGCCGACATCGATGCCGCCGTGCGCACCGCGCGCGACTGCTTCGAGACCACGTGGCACAAGGTCAGCGCGGCCGACCGCGGGCGGCTGCTCTACAAGCTGTCGCAGAAGATCGCCGAGCACGTCGACGAACTCGCATTGATCGAGCAACGCGACTGCGGAAAGCCCGTCAAGCAGGCGCGCGCGGACGCATTGGCCCTGGTGCGCTACTTCGAGTTCTACGCCGGCGCCTGCGACAAGCTGCACGGCGAAACGATCCCCTACCAGGAAGGCTACAGCGTCTTCACCTGGCGCGAACCGCACGGCGTCACGGGCCACATCATTCCGTGGAACTACCCGATGCAGATCTTCGGCCGCAGCGTGGGCGGCGCGCTGGCGGCCGGCAACGTGTGCGTGGTCAAGCCTTCCGAAGATGCATGCCTGTCGCTGATCCGGGTCGCGCAACTGGCGGCCGAGGTCGGCTTTCCGCCCGGCGCGCTCAACATCGTGACCGGCTACGGCCATGAAGTCGGCGATGCGCTGGCGCGGCACGAGGGCATCGACCACATCAGCTTCACCGGCAGCCCGAAGGTGGGCACGCTGATCCAGCAGGTCGCGGCGGAACGCCATTGCCCGGTCACGCTCGAACTCGGCGGCAAGAGCCCGCAGATCGTCTTTGCCGATGCCGACCTCGGCGCGGCCATTCCGGTGCTGATCAACGCGATCGTGCAGAATGCCGGCCAGACCTGCTCGGCGGGCTCGCGCGTGCTGGTCCAGCGCGACATCTATGAGGCCCTGCTCGACCGCCTCGGGCGCGCCTTCGAGGCATTGCGGGTCGGGCCGGCCGCGATGGACCTCGATGTCGGCCCGCTGATCCGCCAGACGCAGCAACAGCGCGTGTGGGACTTCCTCTCCGATGCGCAGCATGCCGGCATTCCGATGGTGGCGCAGGGCCGCGTGGTCGACGAGGCGCCCGAGACCGGCTTCTACCAGGCGCCCACGCTGCTGCGCGACGTGCCGGTGAACCATCGCCTGGCGCAAGAGGAAGTCTTCGGCCCGGTGCTCGCCGCGATGGCCTTTCGCGACGAGGACGAGGCCGTGGCGCTGGCCAACGCAACGCAGTTCGGCCTGGTCGCCGGCATCTGGACGAACGACGGCGCACGCCAGTTCCGCATGGCCAGGCGCGTGAAGAGCGGCCAGGTCTTCATCAACAACTACGGCGCGGGCGGCGGCGTCGAGCTGCCCTTCGGCGGCGTGAAATCCTCGGGATATGGGCGCGAGAAGGGCTTCGAAGCGCTGTACGGCTTCACGACGCTGAAGACGGTGGCCGTGCGCCACGGCTAGTCATTGCTGCAGCCGGGTGCCGACGCCGGTTGCACCGGCCCGCTCATACAGCCAGCGCGCCGCGGCGACGTCTTCCAGCGCCATGCCCAGCGACTTGAACAGCGTCACCTCATCGCCTCCGGTGCGCCCCGGATGCCGTCCGATGACCAGCTCGCCGATCTCCGCCAGCAGACTCGCGGGCGACACCAGGCCGCCGCGAAAGGCATTCAGGTAATCACCCGATTCATTGAGCGTCGATTCACGCCGGTCGACGAACAGCGAGGCACGCCCCATCAACGCCGGCTCGATCTCGCAATGCGAAGGCGTGCTGGAGCCGACGGCGTTGATGTGCGCGCCCGGTGCGATCCAATCACGCCGCAGGATGGGCTCGGAGGCGTTCGTGACGGTGATCACGATGTCTGCATCGCACACCGCCGCATCGACGGATTCGGCGGCCTCCATCGCGAAGCCGTAGTTCGGCTGCTCCGCCGCCACGAACGCGCGGGCACTCGCCAGCGTACGCGCTGCCACCCTCACCGACGCCAGCGGTCGAACCGCCGCCGCGGCCTGCAGCTGCCAGTGCGCCTGATGCCCGCTTCCGATCAGCGCGAGCCGTGAGGCCTCGGGCCTCGCCAGCAGGCGCGTCGCCAGGCCCGTCATCGCGGCGGTCCGGATGCCGGTGATTTCGGAGGCCGACATCACGGCCATCAGCGCGCCGGTCTCGCCGCTGAACAGCAGCACGCAGCCTTGATGCGGATCCAGCCCGAGCGCGCTGTTGCCCGGAAAGAACCCGGCCGTCTTGGCGCCGTAGACCGGCTGTGCGCCGCCGATGTACGCAGGCATCAGGCCCAGCAGTCCTTTGGCATCGGGCGGACGCACGATCTGCCGCAGCGGCTGGTGCACCTCGCCACGCGCCAGCGCCGCCATGGCATCGGACATCACGTCGATGCAAGCCGCGACGCTCAGCAGCCGCGCCACATCCTCTTGCCCGAGAAAGAGAACAGGAGCGGGCCCGTCTGCACTCATGGCAGTGCGCGCGCAGCGTCCAGATGCTTCGTGAGCGTGCCCAGGTCGGTGTTGGTACCGCACAGCAGTACACCCACGCGCTGGCCTTTCAACTCTTCGCGCAAGGGTCCGAGCAAGCCCGCCGTCGCAGCCGCGCAGGCCGGTTCGGGCGAGAGCTTGAGCTCCTCGAACAGATTCACCATCGCGCGGCGGATCTGGTCGTCCGAGACCGTCACCAGCTGGTCGACATTCCTGCGGCACAGCGTGTAGCTGTAGGCCTCGGTGTGCGGCGCCATCAGGCTGTCGGCAATGCCCTGCATCGGGCCCATCTTGATCGGGCCGCCGGTCTCGAAGCTCTGCGCCATGGCGTCCGCGCACTCGGGTTCCACGCCATAGACCTTGCATGCAGGCTGCACCAGCTTGAACGCAGTGGCAACGCCCGCCATGAGCCCGCCGCCGCCGATCGGCACGATCACCGCATCGAGCTTCGGCGCCTGCATCGCCCACTCGTAACCGAGCGTGGCCGTGCCCAGCACCGTGCGGTAAGTGCTGAAGGGATGCACGAAGAAGCGCCCTTCTTCCTTCTCGATCTGATGCACGCGCTCGAACGCCGCCGCGCCGTTGTCGGCCATCACGACCTCGGCGCCGTATTGATGGCACAGGCCGACGCGGAACGGGCTCGCGGTCTTGATCATCACCACCTTGGCGCTGATGCCCAGCTTCATCGCCGCATAGGCGACCGCGACCGCATGATTGCCCGCGCTCACGCAGGTCACGCCTGCCTTGCGCTGTTCGGGGCTGAGCGCCAGCAGGTTGGAGAAGGCCCCGCGCGCCTTGAAGGTGCCGCTGGCCTGCAGCAGCTCGAACTTGAAGTTGATGCGGGCGTCGGGCAGCGTGGAGAGCGCGTCCTTGTCCAGCGTCGGCGTCGCGTACACATAGGGCTTCAGCGCGTTCGCCAGTTCGCGGATGGCGTCCAGCGTCGGCACCGGTTGGCCGTCTATGAGATCGGGAGTCTGGGTCATTGATGAATGTCGAATGCGTTGAATGTTCTTGCTACTTGAAGCCGAGCCGGCTGCGCGTGAACAACAGCGCGACGATGCTGACGATGGCGGCGAAGATCAGGTAATAGCTGGGCGACAGCTTGTCGTGGGTCACGCTGATCAGCCAGGTCAGGATGAAGGGCGCGAAGCCGCCGAAGATCGTCACGGCCGTGTTGTAGCTCAAGGACAGCCCGGTCGTGCGGGTCTGGGTCGGAAACAGTTCAGACAAGAGGGCCGGCACCGGCGCGAAGTACGCGGTCATCAGGAAGCCGAAGACGATCTCCACCAGCAGCAGCGTGCCGAAGCTGGGCCGCGCGACCAGGAGCGCGAACATCGGATAGATCAGCACCAGCAGCAAGACCGCGGCGGTCAGCATGATGCGCACGCGGCCCACGGTGTCCGAGAGGTGGCCGATGAAGGGCGCGAGCAGCATCTGGATCAAGCCGACCATCAGGGTGGCGGTGAACACCACCGAAGCCGGCACACCGAGCTGCTTGACGCCGTAGGTCGGCATGAAGAGCACCAGGTAGGTGGCCACCGTGCCCAGGATCACGATGCCGATCGCCAGCAGCAGGCGCTCCTTCTGGTCGCGAAAGGTGTCGCGCAACGGCGTGGTCGTGGCTTGGATCTGCGCGAACTCGGGGCTTTCGTCGACGTTGCGGCGGATGTAGTAGGCGACCGGTCCGATCACGAGGCCGAAGATGAAGGGAATCCGCCAGCCCCACGCGGCCATCTGCTCGGCCGAGAGCGTGCTGGTGAGCACCGCGCCGAAACCCGCGGCCAACAAGGTGGTCAGGCCCTGACTGGCGACCTGCCAACTCGAGAAGAAGCCGCGTCGATGCGGCGCGTGCTCCGCCAGGAAGGCGGTGGCGCTGCCGAACTCGCCGCCGGCGGACAGGCCCTGGATCATCCGCGCCACCACCAGCACGGCCGGCGCGAGCAGGCCGATGCTGCCGTAGGTCGGCACGATGGCGATCAACAGCGTGCCGGTGAACATCAGCACGATCGACAGCGTCAGCGCCGCCTTGCGGCCGGAGCGGTCGGCATAGGCGCCGATCAGCACCGCGCCCAGCGGCCGCATGAAGAAGGACACGCCGAAGGTGCCGAGGGTCAGCAGCAGCGAGACCGTGTCGTCGCCGGTGGGAAAGAACAGCTTCGAGATCGTCGCCGCGAAGAAGCCGTAGACCACGAGGTCGAACCACTCGAGCGCATTGCCGATGGATGCCGAGACGACGGCCCGCCAGGGCGGCGTCACGGCCACGGGAGAAAGGCTCTGGAAGCCGGATGGAGCGTGCACGTGGGCCATGGTCTTGTCTCTCTTGTCGCTGTTGGAATAGTTCTTCGATGCCCGTGCGTTCAGGCCGCGACGGACATGCTGCGGATCAGCTTGCGCAGAAAGGATTCGCACTGCCCGAGCTGCGCCAGCGTGACGTATTCGTTGGCCTTGTGGGCCTGTTCGATGTTGCCCGGCCCGCAGATCACGGACGGCACGCCCATCTGCGCGAACAGGCCGGCCTCGGTGCCGTAGGCCACCTTGCGCACGCCGCGGTCCTGGGTCAACGCGCGCACCAGCTGCGTGATGGCGGCCTGCTCGGAGGCGTCCAGCGTGGGCGCGATGGCGAGCAGCTCGAACTCGATGGCGGCGGCCGGATGCTCGCCCTTCATCCGCGGCAGCAGCGTGTTCGCCGCGTAGTCCTTGATGCGTTCGATGATGGCGCCATGGTCCACGCCCGGAAGATTGCGGTATTCGAAGCTGAACTCGCAATCCGCCGGAATGGTGTTGAGCGCGATGCCGCCCTCGATCAGGCCGGTCTGCAGCGTGGTGAAGGGCACGTCGAAGGCATCGTCGAAAGGGCCGCTCTGGCGGAACGTGTCCGCCTGGTCGCGGATGAAGCAGATCAGCCGGGCCGCGTACTCGATCGCATTGAGGCCTTGCGGCGTCAGCGATGAATGCGCCGCATGGCCATGCACGCGGCAGCGGTAGGCATTGATGCCCTTGTGCGCCACGATGACGCGCATGTCGGTCGGCTCGCCCACGATGCAGCCATTGGCCCGGATGCCGCGCGCCTTCAGGTCCGCCAGCATGTAGGGCGCGCCGGTGCAGCCCAGTTCCTCGTCGCAGGAGAACGCAAAGTGGATCGGCTCCCGAAGCCGCGCTGCCTTCATCTCGGGCAGCATGGAAAGCGCCACGCCGACGAAGCCCTTCATGTCGCAGGCGCCGCGGCCGAACAGCTTGCCGTCGCGCACCACGGGTTCGAAGGGGCCGCTGTCCCAGGCCTGGCCGGTGACCGGCACCGTGTCGGTATGGCCCGAGAGGACGATGCCGCCCTGGGTCGAACCGTCCGCCGCCGGCAGCGTGGCGAAGAGGTTCGCCTTCTTGCCCGTCGCCTCGTGGCTGAGCATCGACGTGAGGCCCTGTTGTCCGAGGTAGTCCCGGACGGTCTCGATAAGGCCGAGGTTAGACTCGAAACTGGTGGTGTCGAACTGAATCAGCTTCTCGATCCAGGGGAGCGAAATCGGCGTTGAAGGAGAAGCGTTGCGGGCGTCCACGGATTCATCTTATACAAAATTTTTCAGATAAGAAAATTTCATGCGGACAGCCACGCCCTCTTCGCCCACGTCGCCTGCTCCCTCCGTGCCGAGCCACAGCATCGTGCTGGACAAGACCGAACTCGGCGCACGCCTGCGCAACGCCCGCCAGGCGCAGCGGCTGACCCTGGCCGCGTTGGCGCAGAAATCACAGGTGTCGTTGGCCTCCATTTCCAAGGCCGAGCGCGGCCTGCTCGCGCTCAGCTACGAGAAATTCGCCGCCCTGGCAGGCGCCCTGCAACTGGACCTGTCGACCCTGTTCGGCAGCCAGCCGGCCGGCTTCATCCCCGGCAGCGTGGTGGTGACGCGCAGCGAGGACGTCGTCGAATACCACTCCGAGCGCTACCTCTACGGCATGCTGGCGACGAAGGTGAGCTCGAAGAAGATGACGCCGATGCTCGGCCGCGTCGAGGCTCATTCGCTGCTGCGCCCCGGCCAGTTCAGCAAGCATCCGGGCGAGGAATTCATCTTCGTGCTCGACGGCATGCTGGAAATGCATTTCGCCGACGGACGCGTCGAGCAGTTGGGCAAGCACGACAGCATCTACTTCGACAGCGGCCTCGGCCACCTGTACGTGAACGGCGGCGATGAAGGCGCGCAGATTCTCGTGGTCTGCTGCAACCAACCCGGCGGGGCGCTGCTGGACGGCCCGGCCTGAACGAAGACGCCACACGGTCGCGGGCGATACACTGCCCCGCTGCATTTTTCCAGGAGACACAGCGTGCGCGTCAAGGACAAATCCATCATCGTCACCGGTGCCGGCGGCGGCATCGGCGAAGGCATCGCCAAGCGGCTCGCGGCCGAAGGTGCGCAAGTCATCGTCAACGACATCAATTCCGCGCTGGGCGAACAGGTGGTCGAGGCCATCCTGCGCGCAGGCGGCCGCGCTTCTTTCTTCGCGGCCGACGTCACGAAGTCGGCCGAAGTCAAGGCGCTGGTCGAGGCCGCGGTCCAGCGCCACGGCAAGCTCGACGTCATGGTCAACAACGCCGGCTGGACGCACCGCAACCGTCCGGCGCTGGAAGTGAGCGAGGAGGAGTTCGACCGCTGCTATGCCGTCAACGTCAAGAGCATCTACCTCTCGACGGTGCATGCGGTCCCGGCCTTCCGCGCCAATGGCGGCGGCTCGTTCATCAACATCGCCTCCACGGCCGGCGTGCGCCCGCGCCCCGGCCTCACCTGGTACAACGGCTCCAAGGGCGCGGTCATCACCACCAGCAAGTCGCTCGCCGCCGAGCTCGGCCCGGACAACATCCGCGTCAATTGCCTGAACCCGGTGTTCAACCCCGACACCGGCCTCGCGGCCGAATTCGCCGGCGGCCCGCTCACCGAAGAACGCAAGGCCAAGTTCCGCGCCACCATCCCGCTCGGGCGCTTCTCCACCGCGCTCGACGTCGCCAACGCGGCGCTCTACCTGGCGAGCGACGAGGCGTCCTTCATCAGCGGCGTCTGCATCGAGGTCGATGGCGCGCGCTGCGTCTAAATAAGTACCCTTGGAGGCCGCGCGGCGCAGGCGATGCGTTAAATTGGCCTTTCCCATGAGCCAGCACGTCGTCCCCGTCTCCGAGATCGGCCGCCCCCGCCGCGTTGCGGCGTTGCCGGAGCGTGCGGTGCCGGCCACCGGCGTGCTGCTCGACCGGCTGGCCCGGCCGCTGACCGATCTGCGCATCAGCGTGACCGACCGCTGCAACTTCCGCTGCAGCTACTGCATGCCGAAAGAAGTGTTCGACAAGGACTACCACTACCTTCCGCACAGCGCGCTGCTGAGCTTCGAGGAAATCACCCGGCTCGCACGCATCTTCGCGACGCACGGCGTGCGCAAGATCCGGCTCACCGGCGGCGAGCCGCTGTTGCGCAAGAACCTGGAACGGCTGGTCGAGCAACTGGCCGCGCTGCGCACGCCCGAGGGCCAGGCGCTGGACCTCACGCTGACCACCAATGGCTCTCTGCTCGCGCGCAAGGCCGCGGCGCTGAAGGCCGCAGGTCTCCAGCGCGTGACCGTGAGCCTCGACGGCCTCGACGACGCCGTGTTCCGCAGCATGAACGACGTCGACTTTCCGGTGGCCGAAGTCCTCGCAGGCATCGATGCGGCCCAGGCCGCGGGGCTCGGAACGGTCAAGGTCAACATGGTCGTCAAGCGCGGCACCAACGAGCAGGAAGTGCTGCCGATGGCGCGGCACTTCCGCGGCACGGGCGTGGTGCTGCGCTTCATCGAGTACATGGACGTCGGCGCCACCAACGGCTGGCGCATGGACGAGGTGCTGCCTTCGGCCGAGGTGGTGCGCCGCATCGCCGAGGAATTTCCGCTCGCGCCGCTCGAGGCCAGCGCGCCGGGCGAGACCGCGCAGCGCTGGGCCTACCGCGATGGCGGCGGCGAGATCGGCGTGATCAGCAGCGTGACGCAGGCCTTCTGCCACGATTGCAGCCGGGCACGCCTGTCGACCGAGGGCAGGCTCTACCTGTGCCTGTTCGCCAGTGCCGGCCACGACCTGCGCCCGCTGTTGCGTGGCGATGCCGACGACACGCAGATCGCGTCGGCCGTCGGCCGCATCTGGCAGGGCCGCACCGACCGCTACTCCGAACTGCGGGCGCTGCGCGGCCCCGACGACGGCGACGCGTCCGCGCCACGCCGCGTCGAGATGAGCTACATCGGCGGATGAGCATGGCAGGCGCCATCGCTGCCGCCGAGATCACCGGGCTCGTGCTCGCCGGCGGCCGTGGCTCGCGCATGGGCGGCATCGACAAGGGCCTGCAGAACTTCAACGGCGTGCCGCTCGCCATGAATGCGGTCACGCGGCTCGGCCAGCAGGTCGGCCGGATCATGGTCAATGCCAACCGCAATCTCCCCACCTACGCATCCTTCGGCGCCCCGGTGTGGCCGGATGGACTGGCCGACTATGCCGGCCCGCTCGCCGGCTTCCTGATCGGGTTGGAGCATTGCGAAACGCCCTACCTGCTCACGGTGCCCTGCGACACGCCGCTGTTCCCGCTCGACCTGGCGAGCCGGCTGGCCGGCGCGCTGGCGGCCGCCGATGCCGAGATCGCGATGGTCGATGCGCCCGAAGCCATCGCCGCAGCGGATGCCGCGCCGGTGCGGCGGCCGCAGCCCGTGTTCTGCCTGCTGCGCAAGACCCTGCTCGACAGCCTGCTGCGCTTCACGCAGGACGGTGGCCGCAAGATCGACGCCTGGACGGCGCAGCACCGCACGGTGCTCGTTCCCTTCGGTCGCGCCGGCGATGCGCCCGACGCCTTCTTCAACGCCAACACGCTCGCGGAACTGCACGCGCTGGAAGCTTCGAGATGACGAGCGTCGCGGAGATCGCCGGCGCCCTGGCCGGCTACGACCCCCAGGCCCTCGGCGTCGATGACGTGCGCGCGTTCCTGGCCCGGCTGGCGGCGCCCGCGGTCGTGACGCAGAGCGAGCGCATTGCACTGCGCGACGCGCTCGGCCGCGTGCTGGCCGAGGCCATCGTGTCGCCGGTCAGCGTGCCGCCGCACGACAACTCGGCGATGGACGGCTTCGCGTTCGACGGCGCCCTCCTCCAAGGCGACGCGTCCATCGACACCTCGGTGAGTCTGCGCGTGGTCGGCACGGCGTTGGCCGGCGCGGCATGGCGCGGCACGGTCGGCACAGGCGAGGCGGTGAAGATCATGACCGGTGCGATGATGCCCGCCGGTCTCGACACCGTGATCCCGCAGGAGTTCTGCAACATCGAAGGCGATGCGGTCCGCTTCCCCGCCAAGGTGCTGCGACGCGGCGACAACCGCCGCTTCGCCGGCGAGGACCTGATGCAGGGCCAGCCCGCGCTGCAGCGCGGCGAGCGCCTCTCGCCAGCCGCGCTGGGCATGGTCGCCAGCCTCGGGCTGCCGATGGTGCCGGTGCTGCGCCGGCTGCGCGTCGCCTATTTCTCCACCGGCGACGAGATCCTGAGTCTGGGCGAGGTGCCGCGCGAGGGCGCGGTCTACGACAGCAACCGCTACACCGTGTTCGGCCTGCTCACGCGGCTCGGCTGCGAAGTGATCGACCTCGGCCTGGTGCGCGACGACCCGGGCTCGCTCGAATCCGCGCTGCGCCGCGCCGCCACGGAGGCCGACGCCATCATCACCAGCGGCGGCGTCAGCGTCGGCGAAGCGGACCATACGCGCGCCGTGATGCAGCAGCTCGGCGACATGGCCTTCTGGCGCGTCGCCATGCGGCCCGGCCGGCCGATGGCGGTCGGGCGGATCCCGCGGCGCGGCGACGGCGAAGGCGCTGCCGTGCTGTTCGGCCTGCCCGGCAACCCGGTCGCGGTGATGGTGACTTTCCTGGCCTTCGTGCGGCCGGCGCTGCTGCAGATGATGGGCTGCAACGAGGCCTGCGCTGCGCCGCCGCCGCTGCTGCGCGCAACCAGCGTCGGCGCGATCCGCAAGAAGCCCGGCCGCACCGAGTACCAGCGCGGCTGGGTGCAGACGGTGCCCGGCGCGCTGCCCGAGGTGCGCATTGCCGGCAACCAGGGCTCGGGCGTGCTGAGCTCCATGGTCGAAGCCAACGGCCTGGTCGTGCTGCACCATGACCAGGGCAGCGTGGCGGCGGGCGAGCCGGTCGACGTGATGATGTTCGACGGCATGGTGTAGCCCTTACAGGAAACACCCATGCTCGCGGCGCGGATCGAGATGATGCAGCAGATGCCGATCTTCGGCGCCATCGGTGCGGAGGCGATCGAATTCCTGCTGGCGCCGGCGCCGCTGGTCACGGTCCGGGGCGGCGACTTCTTCTTCCGCGAAGGCGATCCGGCGGCCAGCATGTTCGTCCTCGAAACAGGGCACGTGACGGTGTCGAAGAGCTGGCAGGGCCACGAGCTTCTGCTGCGGCGCTTCGCGCCCGGCGATTGCTTCGGCGAGATGGCGCTGCTGGACCTGTTTCCGCGCAGCGCGTCGGTGCGCGCGGACGAGGACTGCGACGCGATCGAGCTCACGCCCGAGAACCTCTATCGCCTCTTCGAGCGCGATGCCGAGCAGTTCGCGCTGATCCAGATGAACATCGGGCGCGAGATGAGCCGCCGCCTGCGCGCGACCGACGAGCTGCTGTTTCGCGCGCGCATGGGCGAGACGCTGGAGGCGCCGCAGCGCATCGCGCGGGCGTCCTAGGCAATCGGCCGGGACGCGCCCCTCAGAGCCGCCCCAGCGCCCGCTGCACGCCCTTGTTGGCCAGTGCATCGGCACGTTCGTTGCCGGGGTCGCCGGAGTGCCCCTTGACCCAGCGCCATTCGATCTGATGTCCGCCTTCGGCCACCAGTTTGTCGAGTTCCTGCCAGAGCTCGACATTCTTGACCGGCTGCTTGGTGGAGGTTCGCCAGCCCTTGGCCTTCCAGCCGCGAATCCATTCGGTGATGCCCATGCGCACGTACTGGCTGTCCAGATACAGGACGACCTTGCACGGCCGCTTGAGCGCACCCAGGCCCTCGATCACCGCCTTGAGTTCCATGCGGTTGTTGGTTGTGTTGAGCTCCCCGCCGAACAGGTCCTTCTCCGTCTCGCCCGACTTGAGCCATGCGCCCCAGCCGCCGGGGCCGGGGTTGCCCTTGCAGGCGCCGTCGGTGTAGATCTGCACTTCGTTCAAAACCCGTTTCCTTCCTGTTGTCGTTGTCGATGGCTGTGGTCGTGGTGCAGCTTGCCCGCGATCGGGACCGGTGCGCTGGCGCGCGAGGCCGCGCGGCGCCAGTCGGTGCTCAGAAGCCGCATGCCGCGCACCCGCTTGACCGCCACCAGAAAATAGACTGCGCCGAAGATCGGCCACCAGCGCTCGCCCGCGGTGTCGAACCAGCGGCAGCGTTCCAGCCAGGCGTCGCTGCGCACCGCCGGCCGGTAGATGCCGAAACGCCCCGACTCGACCTCGAAGCTCAGGAGCCGCAGCCAGTCGCGCATGCGCCGGTAGCCGATGAAGTCGCCGGCATCGGGCAAAAAGAGCTCGCCGAAGCCGAGCTGCCGATAGAGCTGCGCGCGCTGCTGGCGCAGGCCCCACAGGCTGGCAGGATTGAAGCCGCAGATCACGACCCGACCCTCCGGCACCAGCACGCGCTCGACCTCGCGCAGCGTCGCATGCGGATCGGGACTGAGTTCGAGCGTGTGCGGCAGCACGACCAGGTCGAGGCTGTTGGCGCCGAAAGGCAGCGCCGCGAAATCGGTGACCAGCGCGCTGCGCGCCGCCAGGGCCGGATCGGAAAGCGCCAGCCAGCGATACGGCATGCGGTTGGCGCGCAGCCCTTCGACCTCGCCCAGCCCGAGCTGCAGCGCGTGGTAGCCGAACACGTCCGCCACGGCCTGGTCGTACTGGGCCTGTTCCCACGCCAGCAGGTAGCGACCCGGGGGGGTCGCTAACCATTCATGCAAACCTATAATTTGACCGCTCATGACCCTCGTTCCGCCGCCCACCTTTGCCGACAACGGCCTTCAGCAACTGGGCGCGATTCTAGTCACGCCCCCTCACATCCCCCTTCGCAGCCGCGAAGCCTCCATCCTTCGCGCGGCCCGCGTCCACGCCAACGTGTTCGCGGCCCCGCGCCAATGGAAAAACGACTTTCGATGAAATTTATCCTTGCTGCCTGCCTCGCAGGCTCGCTGTTCCTGGCGGGCTGCGCGAGCACCACCGGCACGGGCTCCTCTTCTTCCGGCACCTCGGCCACCGGCGCGCCCGCCTATGCCGGCGGCGCGCTCAAGCCCATCACCACCAGCGAGACGAAATCGCGCACCATCGTCACGCTGGCGCCGCCTGCCGACATGTGGGACCGCATCCGCCGCGGCTTCAAGATGCCCGATCTCGACAACGACCTCGTGCACGAGCGCGAGCAGTGGTATGCGAGCCGGCCCGACTACATGCAGCGCATGACGGAGCGCTCGAGCCGCTACATCTTCCACATCGTCGAGGAACTCGAACGCCGCGACATGCCGACCGAACTCGCGCTGCTGCCCTACATCGAGAGCGCCTTCAACCCGCAGGCCGTGTCCAGCGCGCGCGCGGCCGGCATGTGGCAGTTCATGCCCGCCACCGGTACCGACTTCGCCCTCAAGCAGAACATCTTCCGCGACGACCGGCGCGACGTGATCGCGTCCACCCGCGCCGCGCTCGACTATCTGCAGAGGCTCTATGCCCAGTTCGGCGACTGGCAGCTCGCGCTGGCCGCCTACAACTGGGGTGAAGGCAACGTGGCACGCGCGGTCGCCAAGAACCAGCGCGCAGGCCTTCCGGCCGGCTACGAAGACATCAGCATGCCGGCCGAGACGCGCCTCTACGTGCCGAAGCTGCAGGCGGTGAAGAACATCGTGGCCAACCCCGAGCGCTTCAACACCGAGCTGCCGCTGATCGCCAACCACCCCTACTTCCAGACCGTCACGCTCAAGCGCGACCTCGACGTCTCGCTGGCCGCGAAGCTGGCCGACGTCAACATCGAGGATTTCCGCGCGCTCAATCCTTCCGCGCACAAGCCGGTGCTGCTCGCGGCCGGCACGCCCGAGATCCTGCTGCCGTGGGACAACGCCGCGCTGTTCCAGCGCAACTTCGAGGCCTATTCGCAAGGGCAATACGCCAGTTGGACCGCGTGGACGGTCCCGGCCACCATGACCGTGGCCGATGCGGCCCAGCGTTCCGGCATGAGCGAGGCCGATCTGCGCAGCGTCAACAACGTGCCGCCGCGGATGCTGATCAAGGCCGGATCGACGCTGATCGTGCCGCGCGGCGCGCGCGTGCAGGAAGACGTCGCCGCGGTGATCGCCGACACCGGCCATCTGAACTTCGAGCCCGAGATCGTGACACGGCGCACCGTCATCCGCGCCGGCCGCAAGGACAGCGTGGCCAGCATCGCGCAGCGCCTGCGCCTGAGCCCGGCCCGCGTGGCCGAATGGAACGACGTCAAGCCCAATCACGTGTTCCAGCGCGGCTTCGAAGTGGTGGTGTACCTGCCGGTTCGTGCCGCGCGCGCGGCCAGCGTGGGCACCGGCACGCCGCACGGCCACGTGGGCGCCAGCATCCTCCAGCGCACCAGTGCATCGAAGATGAGAGCTTCGTCGAAGGCAGAGGTGCACGCCAAGGCCTCCGCCGCATCCGGGAAGGGTGCGTCGCGTGTCAAGGCGCACGCCTCGGTCTCCGCCAAGGCCACCGTGACCAAGGTGCCCCGATCGAGCAGCAAAGAGGTGGTGCGCGAAAAGCGCGGCGGCACGCCGTCGAAGAAGAAGCGCTGAACCAGCGCCGCGTTCAGAGCTTTTCGGTCTCGCCGCTGCGCGGCTGCCATTTCATCAGCCGCTTCTCGATCACGCTCACGAAGCCGTCGAGCGCGAGCGCGAAGGCCGTCAGCACCACGATGCCGGCGAACACCGTGTTGACATCGAAGGTGCCTTCGGCCTGCAGGATCAGGTAGCCGACGCCGCGCGCCGAGCCCAGGTACTCGCCCACCACCGCGCCGACGAAGGCCAGGCCCACGGAGGTATGCAGGCTCGAGAACACCCAGCTCGTCGCGCTCGGCAGATACACCGTGCGCAGCAGCTGACGCTGGTTGGCGCCCAGCATGCGCGCATTCGCCAGCACCACCGGACTCACTTCGCGCACGCCCTGGAAGACGTTGAAGAAGACGATGAAGAACACCAGCGTGATCGCCAGCGCCACCTTGCTCCAGATGCCCAGGCCGAACCAGAGCGCGAAGATCGGCGCCAGGATCACGCGCGGCATCGAGTTCGCGGCCTTGATGTAGGGCTCCAGGATCAGGCTCGCAGTCGGCGCCAGCGCCAGCCAGAGGCCGCAGGCGAGGCCCAGCAGCGTGCCGATGCCGAAGGCCAGCACGGTCTCGATCAGCGTGGTGCCCAGGTGCAGGTAGATGTCGGCATGGCCCGGCAGCCCTTCCGGAAACAGCGCATTCGGCGCCACGTCGAAGGGCAGGAACCAGCTCCAGATCCGTCCCGCGACCTCGATCGGCTCGCCAAGGAAGAAAGCGAACTGCTGGTTGCGCGAAGCCAGATGCCAGGCGACCAGCAGCACGACGAGCAGCCCGACCTGCCAGTAGCGCGCATTGCTTTCATGAGGAGCCAGGCGCATGTCAGGCCACCTTCTTCAGTTGCTGCGCATAGCCCTTGAGCACCTCGTCGCGCAGCACGTTCCAGATCTGCGTGTGCAGTTCGACGAAGCGCGGATGGGTGCGCACCTCGGCCACGTCGCGCGGACGGTCGAGGTCGATGGCGAACTCGCCGATCGGATGCGTCGCCGGTCCGGCCGACAGCACCACCACGCGGTCGCTCATCGCGATCGCCTCGTCGAGGTCATGCGTGATGAACAACACCGCTTTCTTCTTCGCGGCCCAGAGTTCGAGCACTTCGTTTTCCATCAGCTGCCGGGTCTGGATGTCGAGCGCGCTGAAGGGCTCGTCCATCAGGATGATGTCCGGGTCCAGCGCCAGCACCTGCGCGAGCGCGGTGCGTTTGCGCATGCCGCCCGAGAGCTGGTGCGGGTAGCGGTCGCCGAAGCCCGTGAGCCCGACGCGCGAGAGCCACTGCTGCGCATGCGCCCTCGCTTCGGCATCGGGAACGCCGCGGTACTGCAGGCCGACCATCACGTTGTCCAGCGTGCTGCGCCAGGGCATCAGCGCTTCGCTCTGGAACATATAGCCGGCGCGTGCGTTGACGCCGGCGAGCGGCTGGCCGAAGACCTTGATCGTGCCCGACGAGGGCTCCAGCAGGCCGGCGCCGACGTTGAGCAGGGTCGACTTGCCGCAACCCGTGGGTCCGACCACCGAGACGAACTCGCCCTCGCGAATGCGCAGCGTGGTGTCGGCGACGGCGGTGTAGCGCTGGCTGTGATCGTCCTTCGAGCGAAAGGTGCAGCTGATGTCGAGGAGTTCGAGTGCGTAGTCGGACATGGGGTGGCAAGAAAAAACCCGGCCGAAGCCGGGTTGCAGACGTTCCGGTCAGGCTTTGAATCTGTCCTTGGCGCGCCGCGCAAAATCGTTGGTATAGATCTTCGAGAGGTCGATCTTGTCGGCCTTCACCGTGGGGTCGAAGCTCGCGATCGCGTTGAGCGCGGTCTGCGGGCCTTCGGACGGGACCAGCCCGTCGATGGCGATGGCTTCGCGCACCTTGTCGAAGGAGGCCAGATACAAGGCGCGGTCGCCGAGCAGATAGGTTTCCGGCACGGTCTTGATGATGTCGCCGGGGCCCGCGCTCTGCAGCCACTTGAGGCCGTGCACGATGGCATTGGCCAGGGCCTGGCAGGTGTTGGGATTCTTCTGGATGAACTCGGCCGACGCATACAGGCAGGCGGCCGGCATCGGGCCGCCGAACACCTCCTGCGTGCCCTTGAGCGTGCGGGTGTCGCTGATGATCTTCACGTCGCCCTTCTGCTCGAGCATGGTCATCACCGGATCGGTGTTGCTGATGGCGTCGATCTGGCCCGAACGCAGCGCCGTCAGCGCGCCAGCAGCGACGCCCACGCCGATGTAGCTCACGTCGTTGGCCTTCAGGCCCGCGCGCGACAGCACGAGGTTGGACACCATGTTGGTCGACGAACCCGGTGCCGAGACGCCGATCTTCTTGCCCCTGAGATCGGCAATGCTCTTGTAGCCGGGCATGTTCTTGGTCGAGACGCCGATCGCGATCTGCGGCGCACGGCCTTGCAGTACGAAGCACTGGAAGAACTGGTTCTTGGCCTGCAGATTGATCGTGTGCTCGAAGGCGCCCGAGCAGACGTCGGCCGAGCCGCCGACCACCGCCTGCAGCGCGCGCGAGCCGCCCGCGAAGTCGGAGATCTCGACGTCGAGCCCTTCGGCCTTGAAGTAGCCGAGCTGCTCGGAGATGGTGAGCGGGAGGTAGTAGAACGCGGCCTTGCCACCGACCGAAATGGCGATCTTGGTCTTCTCGAGCTTGGCTTGCGCATGGACCAGCGGCACCGCGACGGAAGCGGCACCGAGCGCTGCGGCGGCAGTGAAAGTACGGCGATTGAGCATGTAGTTTTTGCCTTGAGGGCTTTGGATTTCCTGAGTTCGAATCGAGCTTAGGGGCGGCCCACCATGCCTGCATCGGGAACATCCCGTGCGGGTTTCCACGTAAGCATGAAGACCGCTAGCGGCCGACGAAAAGGATCGCGATATTGACCGCGAATGCGAGCGCCCAGACCGCGCTGCGCGCCGCGCCCGCGCCCTTCACGTAGAGCGCGATGTAGACGATGCGCAGCAGCACGTAGGCCGCGGCCAGCATGTCCAGCCGTGCCTGCGCAGCGCCGAGCTGGCGGGCGATGATCACCGCGCCGATGAAGAACGCCAGCCCTTCGAAGCTGTTGGCCTGCGCACCGTTGGCCCGCGCACGCCAGCCGCTCTGGCGCGCACCCCATTCGCGCGGTGCCTGGTTGTCGCGCGGCCCGAAATTGCCCGCCTTCGCGATGTAGGCCGATGCGTAGGGCAGCAACGCAGCGGCCAGAACGCACCAGTAAGCCAGCGGCAGCGAAAAGCTCATGCTCGTCTCCAGGAATGCAATCAGCGGCGATCGACCAGCGCATGGGCGATGGTGCCGAGGTCGACGTATTCGAGTTCGCTGCCGGCCGGCACGCCACGCGCGAGCCGCGTCACCGTGAGGCCGCGCTGCTTCAACGCCTCGCCGATGACGTGCGCCGTCGCTTCGCCCTCGGCAGTGAAATTGGTGGCGAGGATCACTTCGCTCACCGTGCCGTCGAGCGCGCGCTCGAACAGCCGTGCCAGGCCGATGTCCTTCGGCCCGATGCCGTCGAGCGGACTGAGCTTGCCCATCAGCACGAAGTAATAGCCGCGAAACACGCCCGTGCGCTCGAGCGCCGCCTGGTCGGCCGGCGTCTCGACCACGCACAGCTTGGTGGCATCGCGGCGCGGGTCGAGGCACACACTGCACACCGGTGCCTCGGTGAAGGTGTTGCAGCGCTCGCAATGCCGCACTTGCGTGGCCGCCTGCTGCAAGGCGCGCGCAAGCAACTGCGCACCCTGGCGGTCATGCTGCAGCAGATGGAAGGCCATGCGCGAAGCCGACTTGACGCCGACGCCGGGCAGCCGCCGCAGCGCGTCGACCAGCGCGTCGAGCGAGCTCGAATCGGCCGCCATCAGAGGGCGGGCATCAGAACGGCAGCTTCATGCCGGGAGGCAGGCCCGGCATGCCGGCGGTGAGCTTGCCCATCTTCTGCTCGCTGGTCTCCTCGGCCTTGCGCACCGCGGCGTTGAAGGCTGCAGCCACGAGGTCTTCCAGCATGTCCTTGTCGTCGGCCAAGAGGCTCGGGTCGATGGTGATGCGCTTGACGTCGTGCTTGCACGTCATCACCACCTTCACCAGGCCGGCACCGGATTCGCCCTCGACCTCGATGGTGGCCAGCTCTTCCTGCGCCTTCTTGAGGTTGTCCTGCATCGCCTGCGCCTGCTTCATGAGGCCGGCCAGTTGTCCTTTGTTGAACATCGTTGATCCTGTGTCGTTGATTGGAAGAAAAGAAAAAGCTCAAGCGGGCCGCAGCGTACCCGGGACGATCTTCGCATCCCAGTCGCGCATCATCGACTGCACCTCGGGATCGCTGCGTATCGCTTCCTCGGCCACGCGCTGGCGCTCCTCGGCCGCCTGCCTGTTGCGGCGCGCCGGGCTGTCGGCGACGCTGCCGATCTCGATCGCGATCCGGATCTCGTGCCCCAGCGCCGCGAGCGCAGCCTGCAGTTTCTCGCGGCTGGCCGTCTGGTTGAGCGATTCGCGCTCGACGCGCAACAGCCACTGGTCGACATCGCGCGCCACCAGCTGCGACTGCAGCGCGAGTTCGCGCGCCAGCGCCGTGATGGCCTCGGCCGCGACCATGCGCGTGACGATCGCATGCCAGAAGTCGCCCTCCTCGGTGGGGACGATGGGTGCCGAGACGGCGCCCGGCATGCTCTCGCGCGGCGCCTCGCGCGCGCCGGGCGGCGGCTGCACGCGCACCTGCATCGCCATGACCTTCGCGGCCGCGGGGCCGGCATCCGCAGCCGCGGCCGGTCTCGGGGGTGCCGAGGCAGCGAGTGCGGGCGCGTGGAGGACAGGCAAGCGCTGGCCGGGCGGCGCAGTCGATGCGGCAGGCGCCGCCGTGCGTGCTGGTGCCGGTTCCGAGGGTGCGGGTGCTGCCGGTGAAGGCGAAGGCGCATCACTGCGCGAACGCACCGCATCGACGGCCTCGGCGCTCACTGCGCCGGCAGTCGGGGCGGGCACCACGGCGCGCGGCGCTTCATTCAGAGTTTTTTTTTCCGCGCTGGCCGTGTCGGCCGGCTTGAAGGCCAGCAGCCGCAGCAGCACCATCGTGAGCGCCGCGTACTCGTCGGGCGCCAGACCCAGTTCGCCGCGGCCATGCAGGCAGAGGCTGTAGAGCAATTGCGTTTCGTCGGCCGGCATCAGGGCGGCGAGACGCGCGGTCTCTGCCGCATCCGGGTCGGTCGCATTGTCGGTCTCGGCACGCGACGGCACGGCCTGCAACACCGCCATGCCCTGCAGCACGGCGGTCATCTCCTCGAGCATGGAAGCGGCGGAAAAGCCATCGCGGCGCAAGGCCTCGGAGGTCTCGACCACCGTCTTGCCGTCGCCCTGCGCCAGCGCCTCGATCAGATGGAACACATGGCCGCGGTCGACGCTGCCGAGCATCTGGCGCACACCGACTTCGAGCAGCTCGCCGTTGCCGAACGCGATCGCCTGATCGGTGAGCGACAGCGCATCGCGCATCGAGCCGCGCGCGGCCCGCGCGATCAAGCGCAGCGCATGCGGCTCGGCCGGGACCGCTTCGGTCTGCAACACCTGCGTGAGATGTTCGAGCACGGTTTCGGGCGCCATCGGCCGCAGGTTGAACTGCAGGCAGCGCGACAGCACGGTGACCGGCACCTTCTGCGGATCGGTCGTGGCGAGCACGAACTTGAGGTACTCGGGCGGCTCCTCCAGCGTCTTCAGCATCGCGTTGAAGGCATGGCCGGTGAGCATGTGCACTTCGTCGATCATGAAGACCTTGAAGCGGCCCTGCACCGGCTTGTAGACCGCCTGCTCCAGCAGCGCCTGCACCTCGTCGACGCCGCGGTTCGAGGCGGCATCGAGTTCGGTGTAGTCGACGAAGCGGCCGCTGTCGATGTCCTTGCAGGCCTGGCACACGCCGCAGGGCGTGGCGGTGATGCCGCCCTGCCCGTCCGGCCCCTGGCAGTTGAGCGACTTGGCCAGGATGCGCGACACCGTGGTCTTGCCGACGCCGCGCGTGCCGGTAAAAAGATAGGCGTGATGCAGGCGCTGCGAGGTCAGCGCGTTCTCGAGCGCCTGGACCACATGCTCCTGGCCCACCATCTCGCTGAAGGTCTTCGGACGGTGTTTGCGAGCGAGCACGAGATAAGCCATCGGCGCATTTTAGGTCGCGCGCCGGGCGAACATTCCTGCGCGCCCGCACGCGGCCGACGATTCCTCGCGCGCCGCAAACCCCGCTGGCACCTCGGTGAATCCGCTCGCCTACAATGCAGGCTGACGGGCCTCCCCGCATGGTGAAGTGGCCAACCGGGTCAGGTGGGGAACCAAGCAGCCCTAACTGCGTAGTCAGTGCCGGGGGTAAGGCTCGTCAACCTCATTCCAAAAAGCCTTTTGTTCTCAAGAACTTAAGCGCTGACAAGGGGTTACGAGCCCCTGACTGTAGAACCTAACTGTAGAACCTCGCACAGCCATGACCTTGGAGAAAGACATGGCAAGCACCCTCACGGGTTTGAATCAGCGCGGCTCCCGTTGGTACATCAACATCGTCGTTCCACCTGACCTTCGCGAGGTCTACGGCAAGCGTGCGATGAACATTGCGCTTGGCACCAGCGACCGCCGAGAGGCCACCCTACAGGGCACCGTGAAGCGTGCCGAGTGGCTCGCCGACTTCGAGGCCACGCGCAGCGAACTCAACCCCTCGCCGGTGGACGCGATAACGCCTGACATGGCTGCGCTCCTGGCCGCACGCATCCGCGCCGTTGTGCTCGGTCGCGATGACTTTCTTCGTTCCGATCTGCCGATGCTCGCTGAGATGGCCCGCGTGCGGCGCAGCCGCGTGCGCTTGAGCATTCCACAGGCCACCCCTACCGAGCGCCGTGTCGATGACCTGAGCGGGGCCACGGAGGATGAACGCGGGGAACTGGTTGACTTGAACGCCTACCTGGATGGCAAGGCCGCTGTATCACTTGCAAGCCGGAACCTCGCTCGGGTGTTGCCGCATGTGCAAGCGGAGGCTGCAAAACTCGGGGTCTCGTTCGATGTGAAGACGCCGGGGGCTCGCGATGCCCTTCTCGCATGTTTGAAGGCGTACCGCACGGCGCACAAGGAGGTGAGCCTGAGGGACGCCGGGGAAGTCATCGACACGCCCGTAGTCCTCACGACGCCGAAGGCACTGAAGACCGCAAAGGCACGCACCCTACGCGATGTGTTCGGCAAATGGAAAACCTCAGGTGACTCCCCCCGCTCCGCCGACTCCATCGCGGCCTATGACCGCGCCCTGAAGCAATTCGAGGGACAACATAAGGGCCTCGCGCTGGCCGACATCACGCGGGAGATCGGCGATACCTACCGGACGTGGCTCCGTGAAAACTGCGCTACACCAAAGACCGCACGAGACCGCCTCACCGCGATCAAGTCGCTTCTGAAGTTCGCGCACGAAACCCTTGAATGGCTTCCTCGACAACCATGGCGGGGCCTGGACATCAAAGCGCCGACGACAAACAAACGGAGGCCGTGGTCGGATGAAGAACTGAAGGCCCTATTCACCTCGCCCTTGCACACTGCGTATTCCCTTCCTGATGCCCGCTATGGTGGCCGAGAGGCGGCGTATTGGATTCCCCTCCTGGGGCTGTTCACGGGTACTCGCTTGGGTGAACTCTGCCAACTGCGAACTGCTGATGTGCAGAAGGTCGAGGGCATCAACGTCTTGGTGCTGACGAACGAAGGCGAAGGCCAGAGCATCAAGAGCGATGCGGGGCACCGAAGCGTGCCGATTCACAGCGAACTCATCAGGCTCGGCTTTCTCAAGTACGTGGAGACCGTCAAGAAGGCCCGTAGCGACTCCCTATGGCCGTCTCTACCGCTGCGCGAGGGGAAACCAAGCGACTTCTTCGGGCGCTGGTTCAAGGACCATCGCAACGCCTTGGGCCTCACTGGCACACGGCCCGACTTCCATTGCTTCCGCCACACGGTGCGCCCGCTGATGCGCAAGGCGGGGCATAGCGAGGGGACGATGGACAAGGTGACCGGGCACAAGACGGTCGGCAGCATCGGTACTGTGGTCTATGACCATCGCACGCTGAGCGAGGTTCAGGAGGCCGTGGAGGCGATCCGATATCCAGCCCTGAAGTTGGCCGTTGTGGGGGTCGTAAACTCGCCCGAACAGAGGCGCACCGCCGCGCCCGGAAGTTGACCATGGAAGATGTGCGACAGATTTTCAGCCTTCTGCTCGGAGCATTGGTAGTCGGATTCTTAGTCTTCGTCGGCATTACTTCTTCCAAGATGGACAAGGCCCTGAAGATCGCCGAAACCAAGAAAAAGTCAGATGCACGGGAGACTGCGGCGAAAGCTATCGAGGCCCAAGTGGAACTCGCTGAGCAAGCGTCCCGGCTGCTTCCAGATGTCGAGGGCGCAATAGATCTTCTGAAGACTCAATATGGATGGCGCGAGTTGGTCGAGACGATTGGGGTGCGGGGAAGACAGCTTGAATTGCTTCGATCTCTGCCGTCGTTTGGCACCGAAAACGTTCACCTTCCGAACATGCAAGCGGACCAATACAGTAACGACGAGCACCGCGTGGCTCGGCGAATCAACAGTATCACTACGCCGGCTGACGACGTTGGCTTTTGGGGCGATGACGCCTTCGCACAAGAGCCCACGGCTGCCATGCTTAAGGACTTAGTCACCGCAGGATTCGTATCAGTTGCCAAGCCAATCACGAAAAACGCACGAGACTTTGAATGCACGTTGACAGTAGATGGCCGAGCGTTGGCTAAGCTTGATGCTCGTTTCTATCGAGACTGCGACGAGCGCCATCTGTTGTGGAGCCCTCCTCCGGCTCAATCCGTTCTCATTGTTCGCTCAGTCTTGCAAGGCTGCATACGAGTGACAAGAGAAGAAGATGAATGAAGACAATGGAGCCCCGAAGGATGCTCGGAGGTTCATTCCCAAGATGGACAGTCGTCAGGGGCTTTCGCTGTCGAGCACGTCGAGATAGCTATCTAGCAACTTCTTGCCGAACGTTCTGGCCTCTACCAGTTCGGCTTCCGTAGCGTCCCGCAGTGAGCCGGCGTTCTCACCGCGATGTCGTCCCTGTCGTAGCGGCTCCCCGTTGCACAGCAAGCCGAACCGGCCCCAATTCTTGGCGCTTACCCCAAGCGCGGCTTTTGCTTCGCGGTCCCCGCCAAAGCGGGTTGCCAGGGCATCGCGAAGCTCGTACAGATGAACGAGTTCGTTGTCAGGGTCTCTAACTGCCGCTTGAAAGCTGCGCAGCAATACGCCAAGTAGAGGGTCCGTCGAATGCCCGACGACCCGGTTCTCAAAGGCTCGCGTCTCCTCACGGCTGGCTTGCTCTGAGTCATACACCACGTTGCCCGCAGGATCAGTGATGCGGACACTGGGCCTGTGGCCGGTGATCGTGATGGCGCCCGCTCGAAGCTCCATGGAGATGGCGCGAGTTCCATCAGGGCGAACCTTGATCACGGTCGAACCGGAAAGCTCGAAGGGCTGGTGCCGCAGCACTTGCGCCGCCCGAAACCTGCTCTCAAGTTCTTGGTGAATTTTTTCCCGTACCACTTCATCGGCCGCGTATTGCAGCCCGTCGATACGCGCCTCCGCCTTCCCATCTTCGAGGGACCACGTGTAGCCTTCACGCGTTGCCGTGACGGGTCCCCCGAAGAAGTCAGCGGGTGTGAAGTGCCATTCGAGGATGACGTGCGAATAGGTGATGTCGTCGGCCATGCGCTCAGTATGCAACCGAGCACCGGGGGGGGGGCTTTGCCCCACGGCGGACAGATACTCTCAGAGACGCTATCATTTTGATAGCAAACCCTACCGAAGCCCTCAGAGCCCCGCCAAGGCTCCATCAGGAGCCGCAGCACCCAACCCCTTCGATGCGCCGAATAGACGCACCAAGGGGCAGGAGAGAGGCTTCCCGCAAGCCTATGCTTACCGTAGCCTTCACCGCACGGGGGTGTGGCACCCGCTTTGCTCACCGCAAAGACGACAACGCTCCATCCAGCCCTGACGAAGCCGCTGAAGCAACCACCGAAACCGGGAGACCCATTTCTTTGGCGACCTTCGCGACGGCCGCATTGGCACCCGCCCGGCGCTTCTTGTCGGAAGCCCAATGGTCATGCTCCGTCTCGCGGTCGTATCGCCTGAGGGCCTCCTGCGTTGCACTCCGAACGATGGCGTAGAGGTTCGCTTGGGCAGAGGCCGAGAGGTGCTCCGCACCGTTCCCATACGCTCCATGCTGGCGGATGGTTGGCAGGACCACCGAGGTGACCCACTTCTTGAATGCCTTCGCTTCAGGCTTGTGGGACCCGAGGATTGCCGAGTACAGCCCCGATTCGTTGATGAGCGTGACGCCTCGCGAACCAAAACCGGCGATCTGCAGGTTTTGCTTTTCGTCGTCGTCCAGGCGCTTGGTCATCTCGAATGCGTCGGAATAATCCAGCGCCTTCGATACATCCATGGCAAGCAACCATGCCTCGCCACCTCGCCCGAGGGAACGCAACTTCATGCCGGGTGCAAATGTGAAGACTTGAAGGGACGGGCCGCTCATGCTGCCCTGCCTTCCTTGTCGATGAAGCGCAGCGCCTGCGCACCAGAGGGCCTCGCCATGGTCATCATCTCGTGCGCCGCTCGGCGGTTGATTTGATAGACGAGATGCGACCTCAGGATGCGGTCCACGGCGGCGGCGTTGGTGAGGCGCTCGCCGGTCTTCTGCTCGTGCTCGCGGATGTAGGTCTTCAGTCCGCCGAAGGTCGAATTGCGGAAGGTGGTCGAACGAACGATGAGGACTTCCTCGCTGAGGTTCGGGGTGGTCGGTGGAATATGTTCTTGCATTGGAAGTTGAATGGATTGGAGAAAAGAAAAAGCCCCGCAGGACGCCATAGAGACGCCGAGCGGGGCTTCGTGTGGGATGGTCTGCTTACAGTTGCCGCTGGCCCGGACGTGCATTCGGGTTCGGGTTCGTAATGCCGTTCATGTCGATGAGCGGCTGTGCCCGGAACGGCTCCTCCGGTGCGGCGGGCTTTGCGGCCACCTTCGGGATGCCCTTACCGAACTCCGTCTTGGCCCACTCGCTGATTTGGGCGCCGGCCGCTCGGGTGTCCTTGATGGCCTGGACCTTGGCTGCGCCCTTGGCCGTTGCCTCAGCCACATCGCGATCAAGCTGCTGCGCGTACCAAGCCGCGATGTCGCCCTTCGTGGAAACCATCAGGGTGCCATCAGGATTCGAGAGCGGAATCCCGAGGACGAACGCACGGTACGCCTTGATGGTTGGATCGAATTCCAAGCGCACATCGCTATCGCGCTGTCCGAGTTCCCGGGCACGAGCCTTCGGCACGGCATCGAGGTAACGGGAGAACCACTCGTCGGGGGTGCGTGTGGCCGGCGCCGTGGGAAGCTCGGAACGTAGGTACAGGGTGCCATTGATCTTCGCCGACACCTCAGGTCTAGCGAGGTAGCCGAAAGCCTCTGAGACGGCCGCCTCTGCATCCCCATACTGGCCGCTATGGGCAAGCAAGGTGGAGTATCTGCGGAGCGCACCGGTGACTTGAGCGGTGTTCGCCGTGGTGTTGTCGCCCGTGATGCGAGTGACCCAGTTCGGTTTGTACCAAGGGCTATCGGTGAGCTTGTTCACTTCAGCGTGGATCTTCTTCGTGAGCTTGTCTACGTCGCTGCCGACTACTGCCCCTGATGCGGCGCCTCCTGCGAGCCCTGCGGCATCGTCTGCGGAACGCCCGAGGTGCATCAGGAAGCCGATGTCGTAGAACCGTTGATAGGTCTTCTCGCCCACAAGCTGGCGGGCATAGTCGGGATTGGTGCCGTCGATCTGCTTGAACAGTTCGATGCTCCGCTTGCCGGCCTCGTTCAGGGTCCCCTTAGGCTTCCCCTGGGAGTCCACGCCGATGCTCGCGAGATTGAGGAAGCCGGCATTGATCTCGTTGCGCCAGTTCGGGTTGTCGAGACCATTCATAGCCCACGCCGACACCTGCTGACCGAACGGCATCGCGTTCGTCATCTGGCCGAGCGACTGTTCTGCATAGCCTTTCACGTCGAAGTCTTTCACCTCGCCGGTCTTGGTCAGCACCTTCGGGGTGCGAGTGCCCTGCACTTCCCAAAGCCGCCCCGCGGATGCAGCAGCATCGACCCTGCGCTGTGCCTCGTACTCGGAAGCCTGCATGGCCCCCACGATCTGCGCCTGTTGGAGTTCCCGCTGTTGCCGCTCGATGGCCGCAGCATTCGCCCGGGTGAGACTATGAACTGTGGCCGAGGAAACGAATTTGGCATTCTCGGGAGATGCGGCCCACGCTTCGAGCTTCGAGACGTTGAGCGAGCCCGCATCGGCCTGCTTGTACCAAGGCAACATCTCGCCGTCGATGCGCTCCCGCTGCCCCTGGTCGTACGCAGCGGCCGCTTGATGAGTGAGCGTGGCGGCGCGGGTCTCCCCGAGAAAGCCCCGGACTGAGCCGATGCCGTCCATCTCGGAATCGAGGAAAGCGGCGAGGAGGTCCGGCTTGCCAGCGCCCGCCATGCGCGTGACCATCTCCCCGAGGGCACCCTTCGCGGCATCGTCAGGCAGGGTCTTCGTGTGGCGCATCAGTTGGTACTGCTGCATGAGCGCCGAAGCGGCTTCCTGAGGGGTGCCCTTGAAGTCCGGCCCGGAGACCTCGTTCAGCGAGTTCGCCAGGAAGTCCGATGCCTGTGCCTTCGCGTTATCGACCCATGTGGCATCGTTGATCTTGGAGACGTGATCCATCACCTTATCGCGGGTCTGCGCGTATGCCTTGTCGAAGCCGGCCTTCGCGTAGTCGCTCTGCCCCGCCAACGTGGTGTTGCGCCACTCGGTCAGATAGTTGTCCGCCTCCGCTGGAGAGTTGAACTTCAGTTCGCCGGTCGTGAGCTTCGAGGTGAGGTCGCGCATTCCGGCCTCGTGGGAGTTCACGCCCCATATGTGCTGCACCGTACCGACGAACACCGGGCTCTGCGAGGGCAGCATCTTGCCGTCCTGGATGGCCTTGCCGAGTTCCCCTACGGTCATCGACTGAGCCCACCGCTTGGCGGCGTTGCGGTCATCGATCTCGGCCTGCTGGCGCACCGTGTCGGCCAACCCTGCGCCCTGCGCGAAGGCATCCGCGAGGCCCTTCCATCGGGTCTCCTGGTCAGGTGCCGCGGCCTGGACCGCAGTTGCCACCGGGCGGGCATGCGTTTGGAGTTGTTGCCCTCCGAATTGGTCGCTGACCTGGACGCGGCTCATCCCTGCACCTCGGTAGGTTTGACCGCCTTTAGGTCGCCTTGGTAAAGGGCAACGGCAAAGTCTGCCGACTGCATGCCAGCTTGCCCCGCTGCCACGGAGAATAGGCTGTGTTGCTGCACGAGATGCGCGAGGGCTCGGCTGTTGTCGATCCAATGGTCGTCACCTTCGCGAGCGGGCGTACCGGCTTCGAGATCAGCCGCAAGTTGGAGACTCCGCTGGAACACCTTGAGGTGGTCGAACAGGGGGACGGGAAGGGAGTAGGCGCGGATCACGCGCAGGGGATGTTGTGCCATTACAAGCTCATGTGAAGTTGGAAAAGAAAAAAGCCCCGACACCGCAGGGGCGTAGGGGCTCAGGACAAGGACGCGAGGGGCGACCTATCGGCAGCGACTTGGAGTCACGGAGAGATGGCCGGAACGGGCATCAAGTCGCTGGCGATAGAACACCGGAGGGCATCGGTGATGAGGTGAGACCATGGATGCTTCCCATGCTCAGGGACGGGATGAAGGCATGCTGTTGTTTCCCGTAGCGATGACCTCAGAGAGCATCAACAGGGACATCTTCATGGGCATCTCTGAGGGGCATCAGGGGGAGGATGGTCTTCCTTGGTCTCCTCATGCCGAAGGCATCTCTGAGATGCACTATCAGGAACCCTATAGGGAGACTTCGTCTCTGCCCCCTTACCCCCATGAAATCCTTCCACAGCCCTGAGGCTGAGGTCTTATCCCGCGGGGCGAACGCATGTCCGGGGAAGTTGGATGGGGTGCCAGCGCAGCGATGTGCGGCGGCGGTAAGGTGGCTGTGTGGTGGCCGGAAGTGTCTCCGGCTGGTGGTCGTGCGGGGGCTCTACCTAATCAACGTATTAATCGACCAAGCCGCGGGGCTCCCGAGTGAGGAACCCAATGGGACAGGCCGTAGCTATACCAAGAGAGGGGGGGTCAATCGATTGACCCTGCGGACATCTCGCCCGTGACCACCTTCTCCTCGCCCATGACATAGGCGCCGTCCTTGCGGATGGCCGGCAGGACCACCGAGGTGACCCACTTCTTGAATGCCTTGGCTTCTGGCTTGCGGGAGCGAAGGATCAGCGAGTACAGGCCCGACTCGGAGATGACCTTGAGATTCGGGTTGCCCCGTTTACCCTCGGTACTGCGCACGGTATTCACTTCGTCCGCATCGAGGTGAGCGAGGTAGTGCCCGGTCCCCTGCTTGTCGGTGTTCATACCGAGCGCCTTGCATACGTCTACAGCCACGAACCACGGCTCGGCGCCGATCAGGATGGTGCGGAGGTTCAGGCCAGGGGTGGGCACAATGTGAGTACCCCGGTCTTCGGGGTCGCAACCTCGGGCGGCGTTGGCGGCGTGCGTGAACCCGAGCGGCCTGCACAGGTCGGTCACTACGAACTAGGGCTCGGTGCCGATCAGGCGCTTGTTCGTTCCGGCCTTTTTGATTACCTCAGCAATGTTGATGTAATCCCTCTCCTCGGGGTCGAGCCCCTTCAGGGCCTTGTTCGTGTCGGTCAGCCCCAAGGCATCGCAAACGTCCTTGGCAAGGAACCAGGGCTCCCCGTCACGGACGAGGGCGCGGAGGTTCAGGCCCCTCGCTTCATGGACATCCCGAATGAGAAAAGCCCCTTGCGGAGCTCGTTCGGGTGCCGTGCCGGAACTCAGGCTGGAGCCATCGCGTCCCGAATGCGCATGATGGTTTGGCGGCTGGTGTTGTGAGCACGGGCAATCGCCGCAACGGCCTCGCCCTTTTGAAGGCGCTCCCGAACGTCTTCGATCACCCGACCCTGCAAAGCCTGAGGGCGCCCGAGAGTCTTCCCCTCCGACTTCGCCCGAGCGAGCCCCGCCTGCGTACGTTCGATCAAAAGGTCCCGCTCGAACTCGGCCACCGCAGCAATCACGCCCATGGTCATCTTGCCGGCCGGGCTGGTGAGGTCAACGCCACCGAGGGCGAGGCAGTGAACCCGGACGCCGAGCCCCGCAAGCGCCTCCACGGTAGCCCTTACGTCCATCGCGTTGCGCCCGAGGCGGTCGAGCTTCGTGACCACGAGCACGTCGCCCTCCTCCAACTTCTCCATGAGCTTTCCAAAGCCGACCCGCTCCGATGCCGCTACGGACCCCGAGACGGTCTCCGTGATGGTGCGCTGAGGGGTCACGCTGAAGCCGGCCGCAGCGATCTCCTGCACTTGGTTGTCGGTGGTCTGATCAGCGGTGGAAACACGGCAGTAGGCGAAGACTCGGGACATGGGGACAAGCTCCTGGGTGTACGAAAATGAAGTCCGAATCGTGACCCATGTACGAAACATCGTCAAGCTATTTTATGGACAGTGTGACTGAGACTGTACGGAACCGGTCGATTTCGTACATAACATGTGTGCGCTCAATCTCGTGCGAGACTTCGCTGAGTTTCCATTTAGACGCTTAAGGGGCCGAAGTGAACTTCGAGAAAGTACTCGACAGCATCAAGACCATCAAACTCACCGGAGGCATTTTTGGTAAGACGAGCTTGGTTCTCATCGTTCTTTGTATCTGTGTGGCGGCGGTGGCGCTCAAGGTCGATGTTTGGTGGGTTCCTCTAGCGCTCATGCTTCCGCTTATGGCGCTCGTCGCTTACGCCTTCAAGCGCTGTCTCGATTTTGCGGAAAAGAACCCTCAAGCAGCAATCATGGATGGGGCCGAACTGCTGATACACGAACGAATTGCACACGCGATGAAGGGCCAGGACTCGCTCCCTTCGCTCCCGCCCACATTCGATCATGAGCCACCTGCGCTTCGACAGGAAGACATTGAAGCACCGGATGCACCTCCGCCCCTTGCGTTGCCGAACGGCGGTGCAACGCCAGCGAAGGAGAACAAGTGATGGCAACGACCGCGAACTACTTCATGGTTTTCATCAAGCGCAACACGTCCGCAACTCTAGAGGATGTCAAAGAGAAGATGAATCAAGCGCTCGACTGGTATCGAGTACAAGAAACACTTTGGATCGTGTACTCAACGAGCGATGCAGAAAAATTGTATGCAAGGCTTTCGCCGCTTGTGAAAGACGAAGGCAGCTTGTTTATTTGCAAACTCGACGTTAACGCCCGTCAAGGGTGGATGGGCAAGGACTTCTGGTCTTGGTTGAGGCGAGAAGACCCCAAAAGCCAAGACAAGCAATAAGGTCGAAGGAGGTTCGCGCCAGCCCCGCCGAACGCTCGTCAAGGCGCCAATGCAAGGAATCACCCGCTCGTAGAGTTCCGCCATCATGTTCGCAACAGACTTCAACCCTGCCACCGCGCTCGCCGCCGTGAAGTGCCCCCGCTGCGGCATCTTAGGGCTCGTCGAGTCGGACGACACGGCGCACCATGCCGCGTCCGAGCGAGACCGCCATATGCCCCGCGTCCACATCAACCCCTCGGTGTACTGCCGGTGTCTTGCGTGTGGCTTGGAGGCACAGTACCCGGCGTGCCTGGATGACTGACTGACGCGGCTCGCTTTCGATCCCATAACGCTGGCGTCAACGGCCGTGGTACGGGTGCCGATGCGTGGCGCGAGGGGTGCCCCCAGGGGGGAACTTCGCGGCCGGACTTGCTTGGAGGGCCTCAGACAATTTTTCGCCAAAACCCTTTCCACTCATGTGGGTCGTACGTGGCGCATGGAAGCCCACTAGGGGGCCTTGGTGCTCGCCGGACCTTTCATCTGCTCCCACGTGAGTGCCACTGATGCGACGCCAGCAGCAAGGCTTAGGGCGCTCAGGATGATGGCAACGATTACAAGGGCATGGGTCCCGCGAATCGCGTTCCATCCGCCTTCAGTGAGTTTGTAGTGCGTCTTCGGACGTGCCGACCCGAGGATGGGTGTCTGATCATGAAAGTCCAGGTCCGCCGAAGGAAGCCCCTCATGGAGAACTTCGACCCAACCACGGATGCGACACGTCTGTACTGCCTCTTCAAACCATTCAGTCGAGGTCGGGCTCCTCTCAATTACCAAGACGTTGCCCGGTTGAAGGATCATTGCAACCCGCTGGCCCGCAATGATCTTCAACGCCTTTCTGACTTCCCGCTCGTGTCGTGAGTAGTAATCGAACAAAGGGAACTCCAAGCCCGCAGGAGTCGGGCACGGCGCGAACTATATACGGGGGTCATTCGGCATAGGGCACTGCGCAGCCGGGGCAACCGGGGCAAAGCCCGCAATCGCGGCAACCGTGGTGCGGGCCGTTCAGGGGATGTACCGCATCGACTCTGAGGTGCAGTCAGGTGACTTGCTTGATACCGGCGATTTCCAAGGCGACGGCAGGCAGATCGCGGCACCTGAATCGCGCTACCTGTTCGTCGCAGGTCGCCTCAAGAAATCGCGGTAATTCTGCGATCTCGCTCCTGGGCATCAGCAGGAAATCCTTAATCACTTCATTTCCGAGTGCCATCCTCACAGTCAGCACGTGCGAGCTTCGATGGTTCCACCGATACGCGATCTTCCAGCCCGTGTGCGCGTACGCCCTTGGGTCTTGGTGGCGGCAGATGCGTACCTCGAATCCAAGCTGGCCCTTAAGGTTGACGACGCTGTGAGGCGCAAGGGAGCACTCGGTCCCGCGCATGCGCAGAAGCCCGATGAGCGAATTCAAGATTTCCCTCTTCATCTTGGTCAAGGTTCTTTCGATGTCGTAGAACCTATACCGCGGAGCGACGACAAAGCCCAATCGCTCGTAGGCGCCAGTGACCCCACCAAACCGATGCCCGAAGGTGCTTGCGGAGGGCAAGTCGGGATCAGCTTCGATGATTTCCACGCTGAGCTTGCCTTCCCTTTTCAGAGCTACGGCGAGCGCCTGTAGAAGCTCAGCCTCGGTGTAGTTCTTAACATTGAACAGGCGCACGCGAGCGGCAGCCTCGAAAAGGTCTCGACCTACGAGAGGGACGAACGCTCCCTCAAACCGAGTCCAGTTCTCGGGCGGGTTGTTGACGTTGGGTGTAGCAAGCCTTTGGATCGTGCGCCCGAGGACGTTGACTCCGATGTATTTTTCGTTGGTGAGGATGGTTCGCACGAGATGGCGAGACCAAGCTTTCCCGAAAAAGCTATGCCCCTCCGCATTCAAGGCTCTTGCAATCTGAAGTTCGCCTTTGCGGAGATAGATGTAGTCGCGATAGATCCTGCCCACGATGGCGATCTCTTCGGCTGGCCCGGGGACCAGCGTCACCCGATCGGTCTGAAGGTATTTGAGTTGTCCCTTTCGCAAGAGCATTCCTCGGGCGTGACCGTCTTCCAGCACTTGCCGTCGAAGGCCGTAGCCGGCGATTCCGCCAACCCGATACCCGAGGCTGGCGATGCGCGCTTTGCCTGCCGCAACCTTCACCGACAGTTCGCGGCTGAACTCGCCCGCCATCGCTCGCTTGAGAGCCTTCAAGACGCTCGCCAGCGGATGATCGTCCGACCCGAATTGCTCCGCGCAGTAGATCACTCGGATGCCGGCTCTCCGACAGATGAATTCGTAGTGGGCGCTTTCGTCGGCGTCTTGAAATCGGCCCCATCGACTCACGTCGTAGACGAGCACCACTTCAAAGTCGATCTTTGCAGCCACGATGTCGGTAAGGAGTTGCGACAGCCCGGGCCGGCTACGCAGCGTGAGGCCGCTCTTGCCGGGATCGGCATAGGTCGCCACGATCTCCATTCCGTTTGTCTCAGCGAAAACGTGGATGAGCGCGGACTGGTTAAGGATCGAGTATTTCTGGTGGTCCGTGGACATGCGGACGTACTCGGCAGCCCGAATGACCCTCAACGGATCGAGTTGGGGCTTGAGTGATCTGACCATCTCGCGCTCCCAACGGGTAGGGAGGAAGATGGTGCGCCTTTTCGGCGGCGGAAGCCAGCCCGAGAGAATTGGACAGCCACCGGCATCGAGGACCGCCCGTGAAGGGCTGGTTGCCGAAGCACCTCTACCAGCGCCGGGACTGTGCGAGGATGATGGCTCGCTGACCTTAAGCGAACCTTAGGCATTCGAGAACGGGAGCCGTTAGTGGCCGCAACCCCTGAAGAAATCGCAGCACTCAGGCGAGCATTCGAGCAAGAGCATCGCAAGCCGGCGCGGGCACTGGCCGAGTTGCTCCTTATGGGGAACGTCTTGCTTGAATCTCACGATGCCCTTGAGGGCAGCCTCGGCAACAAGTTTGAAGCCTTCATTCTCGATACGCTCGAAGCGGAACACGTAAGCCACGATGAGTTCGCGTGCGCGGTGCAGGCGTTGCAGGTTCTGCGTGCCACTTTGGCAGCCCTGGAAGCATTGCCCGAGTAGGTATGTCAGAGCTGAGCTGAACTCGTGCTGTGGGCCTCACACGGTCTGGGGCGACGGCGGCTGATGGCAAATCATGCACTACAGCGCTCCTCCGATCTAACGGATGAGAATGACGGAGAGTTGCGGTGCTCCGTCCATCGGCGCTCGTTGTCTCAAGAGAGTCACGCGTGGGTCCTCTGGGAATCGCCGAACGTTGCGTGCTCCAAGAACTCCTTTAAGCCGGGTGGCGGCGAGACCCTGGAAACCAGTACGTCGAATGAAAAGTCTCCTCGAACCTTGAATTGCGGCTGGCCATACGCAGCAAAAATCCCTGACAAATTTCCCAGCCTCTCGATTCGCAGCAATTCAAGCCACCTCACAAAAAACATCAACGCGAACTTACCCCGATAACGAGCACCTGGCTCTAGCTTTTCAAACTCTACCGTCAGCGCCTGAGCTTCGACCTCGGTCGGCTCTCGCTCCAATAGAACGGTCTCGCTCAGCCGCCCCTCCACTGCATCGACCCTATGGAGACCGACCGCTGCAATTTGATTTAGTCGACTCGGAAGCTTGTCGTCCTGCGAAATTGCCAGCTTACGCGCAATATAGATTCGTAAATTGAGGGGCTTCGTTTTCATTAAAAAATCGCCGTAGACATCGCGAAACAACTGAAGCAATTCAGCGCGGGCCTCATTTATTCCGTTGCAGTGAAACTCATCGCGCAGTACATCCTCAAACACCTCGGTAGTCACACAATAATTTTCTATTGAATAGCAATCTGTCATGAAGATCGCCGTAGAGGTTGCGTGGCCTTGCAAATCGTCAAAATCCCGATCAACAAAATACAATGCCCGCCGGGAGAGCCCTGTAAGGTCCCCAGATAAAGACTCATGCAACTTAAGCACTGCAGCCTTGTTGTGCCTAATCAGTGCCTCGTACCTAAAGTCATTTGCGATTCGCCTGAGCCAATGCGCGTACGCAATTTTGTCGTCGCGGCCCTCAAACACTAAAATTCGGTGATCTGCCGGCACACCCGATGCAAAGGTGGCAAATTCAGTTTTAGTAACGGCAGGAACTTCCCTTCGTTTCCGTAAATTCTCAATATATGTAGGCATGCGATCTTCACGAGTCTTCAAAAGGATCCGCAAGATGAGAATCCGGAAAAAGATCTGGCACGAATTTAGTCCACCGAAAACTTAGAGCCCCGGCGTATGGATCCAATTCATTGTCGAACGTGAACGGCGAATGCGTAATCGCTACAATTTGCTCACAAGATGGTGCGCGCAAAATGTCAGGCAAAATCTTCCTTTGCCAGCCGATCGAGAGCGACAGCTCTGGTTCGTCGATCAGAATTAGCTTTTTGCCGGGATAGAGATACAGCCTGGCGAACAAAGAAATCATCTGCTTTTCGCCTGAAGAGAGTGACTCTAAAGGAACTTTTGCCTTCGTCGCCAAACTCTCAATTGAGACTTGGAAACTCCGCTTGTGAAACTTGATTTGCTTCCAATCAAAATCCGCTATTTCGTCAAGAGAAGTTTCATCGGAGTCGGTTTTTCCCGAAAGATACGCATTGCAACTATCAATAAAAGTCTCCACCACTTCCTCTGTCCCGCGAGTGTCTTGTATAACCACATTTAGCTGATCAAGGTAGTATTCCAAGAAAGGGCGAGCGTCAAAATCGACCTCTCCTCTAAAAAGTCGATCCAAATCCGGCGCGGCAATAATGTTCGTGTAGGGAACCCTTCGATATTCCCTCTCCATATCTTTAATTCTGCTAAAAAAAAGCTCTAGGGATTCTTTTGTCGGCAATTGCCTCGATATGCCACTGACATTTCTGAATGCTCCGGTTATCAAATCATTGATGACGTTTGCGCTAATTTTTCCATAACCCTGATTGGCGCGAAAAAGCATATCTGAATATAGTGCGCGTAGACGATCTCGGATATCCCCTAGGCCAAATTGAATGTCAGCGTTGTGCAATCCTCGGCGCGAAATTCCCAACTGTGCAAACAGATTGCGCTTGCGTTCCCCTCTCTTCTCCACCTGTGGCAAAGAGAGCTCAATGCGTCGGTAAGTGGGCAAATAAACGATGTCGTACCCAACGAGCGCCTGCCGAATCTCCGAGCGAATTTCCGTTAAACCAGTATCATCAAATATTTTTTTTGCAAGCTTGTCTAAGCTTCCCTTCAACTGCCCGAGGTTGTAACCGGACCTTGTGTAGATGCTGTATAGGTTTGGATAATCCATAACCTCACTATGCTTTATTATTGAAAGATCTAATTCGATCACCTCTAGAAGAGCTGCCGGCTCTACTTCCCAAGCTTTCGCGGAGGCGACGAAAACAGGATCGTTTATTGCGGCGATCAAACCATCGATTTGGTTTTTTTCAATACGCAATACATGATCGAGGCTACGAAGCTTGCAATCGATAGTCGAAAACTCCAGATTTATTAATCTGGAGAATTGGTTTTTTAAAAACGCATCGAGAGCCGCGAGCAATGTTGTCTTGCCAGTGCCGTTTCTTGCAATCAGCACAGTAGCCGCGTAGTCAGAATCAAAACCAATCGATCGATACTTAAAAAGACCATCAATTGAGAAATGTTCAACCACCGATGGCTGCCGAGCGCCTTCTCGTGGCGAGCGCGTTTGCGAATTAAGAGTGTCCATATGGTTTGCCCGGGGCATGAAGCTGCCGTTAGCTTAACGGAACGTAACATATTCCAAGCACCATGCGGGGAAAGGTTGGAGGACTTGTCAACCGCTCATTGCCGCCGTTCCAGCAAACTTGGCAAGAGTTGCCGGAATGAGTCTTCCGAGCGCCGTAAGGCGAACCACCCGGCGCCTGCCGCTCTCAGGATCTCTGCGCTGGACGAGAAGACCAGCCAGCACCAACTTTGCGACATGTCTGGACGTGGCTTGTCTTGTGAACCCGGTGATCTTGCATATCTCGGTCTGCGAACAACGGCCGCTGCGAACGACCGCGATGAACGTTTGGATTTGCTCGGCGGTAATGCCCGGAACCGCCTTACCCATCTCGGTGGTCACGCGCTCATAGCCCATCAGGCCGATGTTAGGCGCGGGCGGGCAGATCGCGGCATCAGGCGCGGGCAGATCGGCCATGCGCGTATCCCGCATGCCTCAGTAGCGCACCGCTTCACGCACGAGCAACAGGAAGGTAGCGGCCGTTTCGGGATCGGTGGGCTCCTCATCGTTGTAAAACGGTTCAACCTCACGGAACACTTCATCGCTTGGCATGGCGCCGTGGTCCTCCCATTCCGAGATGTCGTTAGCGATGCAGGCGGCGGAACCCGCGAGGAGAGAGGACCTGAGGTAGTTTGCTTCGATAGTGGCGAAGTCGGTTGCGTCGTAGAACGGGGCGTAGGTTTGAGGATCGAATGCCACTGGTGTCCTTGGTCAGATATCGCGCTCGAATCGGTGCGATGGGCGAATCATCGACCTGATTTTTCGAGGTGACCATGCGAGGAACTACGCCTAGAAATGCGGTGTGGTATCGTTCAATTTGATTGCACGCAATATAATTGTCTCGCTTTGTTGATGGTCTTGACGGGTTGATCTTCTCGTTGTCGAGATAAGGGGCCTATCGACGAACCCCGGGGAGGCACACGGATGGAATTTCGGCGCCTAACCGCAAAAGCTCATCTCGGCATTCGTACTGCCTGCGCATCAGGCCTGGCATCGCCGGATCAGTCCAAAGTCGGCGGCCGGTCAGTAGACATGCCATCTCACAAATCTTGATAGCTTGCACCGCAAGCGCAAGGCTCTCCCTGGCCTCGATGATCTCCGGGCTTTCGTGTAGCAGCTTTCGACGGAGGATCAGTGTTGCCATAGCCCGGACCTTACTGCACAAAATACGCGCAGCGCGGTGCTACGATGGCGTCGGCTGTGCAACCAAACTGTAGAACCTAAAGATCGCGCAGCGCCTCTAAGTTATTGATTTAATTGAATTTCTAGAGGTGCATGGCAGCGGTAAGGCTCGTCAACTTGTTCTTGACACACGTTCTCCCGAGTGAAACGTGTGATTCCTAGGCGTGACGCGGACTTACAGTCGGCGAATGGGTCAAAGCACTGTGTCAATTCGTCGGCGCTCCAAAACCTTGGAGCCTGACTTGTCCCTCCCTACTGGCCTCAGCCAACGCAACGGTGTTTGGCAACTTCGCATCGGCGTGCCTGCCGACCTCACGCATCTCTACGAGGGCGTCGACGCTTACCGAGGTAGCCTCAAGACCCGGGACCGAACCGATGCCATCACGAAGGCTCACGCGCTCATCGCGCAGTACCGGGCGACCTTCGATCAACAGCGATCCAACGAAGCCGTGCGGCGAGCGCCTCCGTTCGTCGCGCTGACCCCAGAACTCGAAACGTACTTGGCGGCGAATGCCGGCTGGCTGGCTCTGCTGGTCGACGATGTCGTCCGCTTCACTCCGGGCATGGCGGCGGCAGTGACCCCGGGCGTTCGGTATCTGACCGCGGGCGACCCTGCGCCATTGCTGCTCGACGACAACCCCGAGCGCTGGAACAAGGTTCAAGAGGCGGCCCTGAGCTACGCGAAATCCGACCTTGCTGCCGGGCGCCTTGAGCGCGTGCAACAAGCAGCGGACGCAACGCTCCTCGGCCTTGGCATTCGCATTGATTGGGCGTTACCTCAGGCCCGGCTTGCGCTGGCACGTATCGCGCGTGCCCAGGTGCGTGCCTTTCAGATTACGGTCGAGCGAAGCCGCGGCGAGCCCCATGACACACCCGCGCGTCCGGTGGCCCCCGTGTCCCCTGCGCCTGCCGAAAGTTCCGACGCAAGCAAGCCGAAGACCGCGGCGCTTCACCTTCGCGACCTCAAGGCCGATTGGCTGGCAATCAAGGCTCGCTCCACGGCCGCGGTGAAGATCACCGACAGAGCACTGCGCTTGATCGCGGAAGCCGGTATCGACGTGGCCGTGTCGGACCTCACTCGCACGCACGGCGCCACCTATCGGGCCTACTTGGTCAAGACCGGCATCCGAGGCCAGTCCGTCAAGAACCTCGTCGCCCCGATTCAAGCTCTGTTGAATGTCGCAGTGGACGCGGGCAAGCTGCCGGCCAACCCGTGGGCTGGACTTCGGATCGACACCTCCGATTCGATCCAGCGCCTTCCGTGGCGCTTGGAGGACCTGAAGAAGCTCGCCATCGCGAACAACGAGCGAACTGATGCGAGTCGCTGGCTGTTTCCGCTCCTGCTGCACACCGGCGCTCGACTCGGCGAGATCGCACAGCTTGAGCTTGCCGACATCCGCGAGATCGACGGCGTGCCGGCCGTCGAAATCCACGACCGAGCCACTGAAGGGCACGAGAAGCGCAGCGTGAAGACCAAGGCCGGCTTGCGGGTCGTGCCTGTGCATCAGTCTCTGATCGACCTGGGCTTCCTTGCATACGTCGAGGAGCACAAGGAGGCCGGGGAGCGCTTCTTGTTCCCCAGGTTTATCCAGAACGGCAAGCGCCTGCCAAGTGATCTTGCGGGCCAAGACTTCATGAAGCTCCGCGAGGACGCAAAGGTCGAGCGTGACGAGCGCTTCACCGCACACAGCTTGCGTCACAACGTTCGGTCAGCCTTGGCGGCGGCCGGAGTGAACGACCAAATCATTGACAAGCTCGTCGGCCATGAAAGCGGAACGGTGCAGGGGCGGTACACGCACGCCGCAACTCAGGCGCTCGCAGAGGCCGTCGCGAAATTGAACTGGCGAGGCCTTGGTCTGCGTCGTTCCTTCGCCACACAAATCGCCCCCATTTGACAGGGGCAATGAGGCGTTCGGCACTCTCGCAGCACGTTTGCAGCCATCGGATGAATGACCCCAAAGTAGGCAAGTCGTGCTACGGCAAACGAACGCGAGCCGGGCACATTGGCGACTCCATGAACTGCTTCGGAGAGTCGCTATGCAAGTACCGCACCCCTTCAACGACCGCCAGACCGCAAAACTTGAAGCGCTCTGCGCCGACATGACCCAACGCATCGGCCGCAAGGTCACACCGGAATACGGCGAGACTGACGACGGCGATTACCGGGATGTCGCTCTGTGCATTGACTCATTGCCGGCCGGCGCCTGGGGCAAGCCCGGACCGCTGGTGACGCTTCTGGCTGGCCCGCACGTAGCACGCGATGGCTTCACGGTCATGGGCGCTGACGGCGTTGCCGTCGTCGACAACATCGCGTTTGAGGAAGCGCTGAAGGCCGCCCGGTTCGCCGGGGTTCGCGAGTATCGGGCGATGTGCGAGGGCGCATTGGCGACCGCTTGATGCTTGCGCCTCACTCAGAAGGCGGAGAGGCGTAGAGCCTGCGAAGCACGACGCCGAGGTCTTGCTGTGCCTTCATGCCGCGCTCGGTCATCTGCTTTAGGGCGACATCGGCCGCCGAGCGGCTACGCGCCAGCAGCACAGCCGTGCAGGATTCTCGGGTCGCATTCACTTGTGCTCTGAGCGCGTCATCAGCCACGCGTTCAACGAGAAATGCGGTGCGACGGCCGGCCTCGAAATTCTCTTGATTCAGCGCCTCACCCAACAAAGGACGAGTCCACTCGCCGGATCGGCGGAATTCCATTTCGTCAGCTATGTTGGCCTTGGCCGCCGCCCGCATCTCCTTGTTGACGGCCTCTTGTAGCTCTAGAAGAGTCTGCATTTGCATTGCCCGGTGCTTGTCGAGCAACTCGCGACTTGCCGCATTTGCTTGCAGTCGGACCGAACTCCGAGAAGTGATGAGCGAAGCAACGATGCTTGCGGACGCACCCACAAGCGTGCCCAAAAGCCCCCAGACGGCCGACTCCATAGCGTTCTCCTTTTGCCCCATTTTGCCCGGCCACTGCGCTGCGCTTTTTATCGGGCAGTCATCCAGACTCAGAGCGCGGCGGTCGGAAGGTCCCGGCTTTCACCCCATCCCTCAACCTCCGCGCCATCGAGATCGACGGCGAGCCCTGGTTCGTCGCGGCCGACGCCGGCAAGGCGCTCGGCCTGAAGGACACAGGCATGGCAATTCGCAAGCTGCACGACGACGACAAAGTCCAAAAAAGTTTGGGTTTGCGCGGACAAGCACCGTGGCTCGTGAACGAGTCCGGTATCTACGCGCTCGTGATGCGGTCCAACAAGTCCGACGCGCGCGACTTCCAACGCTGGGTCACCAAGGAAGTCCTGCCTTCCATCCGGCGCAACGGCGGGTACATGACCCCCGAAGTCGCGCAGCAGGCCATCGACGACCCGAACGCTAAGAGCCGCGCCGGCATCGCCGAGCCTGAGTGTTAGCCCCCATGATGAAGACCCTAACTCCAATCGCTTCCCGAATGCAGACGAGTGTTCTTCCGTAACACGACGACCACAACGCCAACGCCCCGTTTTGCAACCAATAAATTCGCTGCTACATCCGATATAGCTAGGAACATAGAGTGGGCGCGGCCTGCGGGCCGATCGGGAAGTGTAGTAGCCCATCAGAGGACCATAACGCCAGCAAACGCTGGAACTACCCCCACCCGAAACGTCTTGGCGGCGCAATGCCAATAGCCGACGACGGAACCGATGGGTCTGTGACGCTGTGCCTAGCTATCGCTCTGAGCCGTCGATAGTTTTCCCAGTGAACACGCCCGTAATGACGACCACAGCGCCAAACGCTGCGATATAGCTTTTTTGCTCGGCCACGCCGGCCGGTACTGCTTCCGTTTTTCCCCCCACGCCGGGCAGGCATCGAGCCCCCCGCCATCTCAAGGACTTCAATGACGACTGAGAACAAGTCGGGCGCAAGCGTGCCCGTGATCGAACTGGCCTATGCCACGAAGTGCTGCCCAGGCTGCGGCGAGTGCTACCCGCCGACGCCGAGATTCTGGGGAAGCAACCGGGTTGCATCGGATGGCCTGGGCTTCTACTGCCGAAGCTGCACGCAGATTCGCAACGACAAGCAATTCAGCAAGCCCGGCTACGGGTCTTGGTTCAACATGGTCCGCCGCTGCACGAAGCCCGGCGCGACCGGCTGGCCTCAGTACGGCAAGCGAGGGATTCGCGTCATCGCGCCCTGGCTGGACTATGCCCGCTTCATCGCGGACAACCCCGGGCACTTCCCGGGCGCCCACATCGACCGCATCAAAGGCGGGAAGTCGTGGTATCGCCCGGGGAACACCCGCTGGGCCACGCCGACCGAGAACGCCCTGAACAAGGCCATGCAGTTCCCCGTAGACCTCGGGGACGGACCCGAGCCGCTGACGGCCCTGTGTCGCGAAGCGAACCGCAGCTACGACACCACCGCCCGGCGCATCGCGGCAATCGAGCAGGTCGACCCGACTTGTCCGCGTGCTGTTGCGTTCCTGTTGGCGCTTGAGAAGCCAAGCACGCCCTTCACCGAGAAGCACGACACCGCGACCGCGAAGCGACGAAATGAGTTCCTGCGCGTCACCGTGCGCCTGGACGAACCTGCAATCCCGACCACCACCACCTCCGAGAGCAAATGATGAACATCGCAACCACCGATAACACCGAGGCCCACGAAGGCACTCAGGACGCCGCAGGCGCCATGTACGACGGCCGCCCAGGCCCGGACACCCGCGCACCCCTCGCGTTCCCCTGCGCCCTTCTGGTGACCCTGGACACCGGAGAGACCTTGCGCATCACGGGAGTCGTGAAAGCCGAGAGCGTCATCGACTTCGACGTGACTCCGCCCCGCTACATCGCCGAGATGGTCGAGCAGACCGCCGAGCACGCCTTGCTGAGGGCTAGTGCCACGAGTCTGGACGCGGAGAGCGTCGACTCCCTTGAGCTTCCATGACCACGGGGAGCACCAACGCCACGCCGGCAGGCAACTTGCCGACGACCACCCAGACCACCGAGAACCACCAATGAAGACCACAGTTCAATTTCAATCAACGTTTCCTCATGTCCCGCCTTTGATCGTCGAAGTCGAAGGAGTCGAGGACGAGCGCGTTGCCCGCGCCGTAGCTCTGGAGGCCATGGTGAAGGCCGGGAATCCCATCACCCGCCTGCAACTTGGCAACATCGAGTTCGCCTATGCCGACCTGTCGGGCGGTGTCTTCAATGACTGCACCTTCGGCAGCGCCGAGTTCATTGGGACCAACCTGCGCGGCACGAAGTTCGCCGATTGCAATCTGACCGCTGGCACGCCTGCGACCTTCGATGCCGAGACCGACCTGAGCGGCGCACAGTTCGCGCTCTGCGACATGCAGGGCTGTGACCTCTCGGGCACGCTGGCCGAGGGCGCGGTCTTCGACGCTTGCAATCTGCGTTACTCCAAGCTGGCAGGTATTCGCGCGAGTCGTTCGACCTGGGCGAACTGCCGCACGGGCGGGTCCGACTGGACCGACGCAATCATGACCTTCGGCAATGTGCGCACGCTGGAGGGCTGGCCGAGACTGCTGCCCCAGTTCGCAGGCACCGAAGCCGACAAGGCCGTGCTGACCCAGTTCCAAGCGGCTGTCATCGGCAGCAGCGTGAGCGGACAGAACACCTTCGCGGAAGCCCAAGCGCAGGCTGAAGAAGTCCGGGCCGACTACCCGACCACCAACTGAGAGACGACCAACAATGACCACCAAGAAACAACTCGCCAATCAATCCGAGACCGCGGCCACCCCCAAGGCTCTGCCCTTCGGCGCCAACGAGAAGCCCGCCGAGCCGGCGCCTTCCAGCGTGCGCGAGAAGATCGCAGCGATGAAGAAGGGAGCCACGGCCGCAGTGTCCCGAGCCGTCTCCGCCGTAGCGTCCGGCAGCGCATCTGACCCCATCGCCGAACGCAAGATCGTCGCGACGCCGTTCGGGACTTTCTATGACTCGCCGGCCACCCGGCGCCTCCTGACACGCATCGCCTTCGCCGAGGCTCTCATGGAAATCTCGGCATCCCTGAAGCGCATGGACCGCGAGGCAGCGCTGACCGGCCTGCGCGGCCTGGGCAAGTTCCACGCCGAACTGAGCACGCCGCCGCAGTCGGAGGAAATGATCATTCCCGCGCTCTTGCTCTCCGCCCTTGAAGACGGACGCCCGCTGGTGGCCGAGGGCTACGGGGACCTGCTGCGGCACTTCCACCACCGTGCAAATGAGACCTTCAGCTATCGGGGCAACGGGTCGACGCAATGCGAGCAAGCGCCGACGAAATACACGATTGTTCAGGGCGAGCAACGCCGGGGCTACGGCCCCGCCAACGGCGTGTATCGCTGATCCGCAACAAACGAAAGAGACCAACATGAAATCTGGATCGACTGTCATCCTTCCCATCAAACGAACCATCGGCCTGCACCCCGTGACCGGCCAGCCTGTGACCGAAGACACCGGCATGGTCGCGCACTTCAGCGGAGGCAAGCAGGTCTCGGAACCGTTCCGAATGCCCAACGCCGCAGGGCGCAGCTTTCGTGAACCGAACGAGGACGTGCATAGCTTCACCCTGCACACGCGGCAGGGTCCCGAAATGCTCGTTGACGCCTACCTGCCGGCCGGCGCAACCCAGGCGCAGCGCGAAGCCAAGGCAACCGAGCTTGGGAGTGCCGGGGACCGCTTCGAGATCAACGCGAAGGGCCAAGCCGTCCCGACCGTCACCGCCAGTGGCTTGCCCTACCTGAGCGGCAACGGCTGACCCACATCAGCAGTCACCGCGGCCAATTCTTCGCCCGCCCTTCGGGGCCGGGCAACACCAAACCTTGAAAGAAACCCAATGATCAATTCCATCGCAGTTCGCCCCGAGGACCGCCCGGGCTACGTGCCCCCTGTGCCACCAACGAGGAAGTTCATAACGGTCCGCAACGGGCAAGTGACCTCTGTCCTGTTCGATGACCCCGCTCGACATGACCGCGAACTTGGCTCTGTCTTCGAAGTCCCGCTGACGCTTGCTGTCAGCGTCATGGGGCGAGTGCCCGTCGAAGCGGTCGAGCCGAAGACCACAGCCTGACCGGGACCGCATGACTCCCTGCGACCTGTCGGAACTGCTGGCGCTACTGCAGACACGGCGCGAGCAGAACATCGCGCGGGGATTCGACCCGGACAACCCCGGACAGGTCGCGTTCCTCGCGGACGGCCGGTCCTGCTGTCCGAAGTGCCTGAGCTACTCCGCGGACTGCGCCGGCCACGGCGCGTCACGGGACCCGGAAGACGACCGGAAGTTGGCCGAGTCGGGCGCGGAGAGCAAGACCGCCATTGCACGCTTCGCAGCAGTCCGAAGGGCGGAGAACCGCCAACGGGATGCGGAGCGCTATGCGCGTGAGGCTAAGGCCCGAGCAGCGAAGAAAGCCGCAAGGCTGGCCGAGACGACCCAGGCCACCACGCCCCCGCAGTGACCCCAGAGCTTCCCGTGACCACGGGGAGCACCACGAATCGCCCGCCCTGACCGCAAGGTCTCGGCGGGCTTTCCATTTTTATCGACCCTTCGCGGGAGAGACTCATGAGCAAGACCACCAAACCGAAGGCGACACGCCGACGGGCGAAGCCGAAGCTCGCGCCGATTCCGAGCGTCTGGGGTGACCTGTCAATCCTGTACCGCATCGGGGGAACCAGCTACACCGAAGACCCTGCCGACCGCTGGAGGCCGCTGTGAGCCGAGCGGCCCGTTCCGCGCCTCCGGGGCAGCACTGGTGCAGCGCGTGCCAATCCTTCCACCCGGTCGAGGACTTCGGCCCCGACCGCTCCCGACCGCCCCTGTTCCTGCAAGGTCGGTGCCGTGTCGCTGGCGCCAAGGCGAAGGCCAAGAGCATCGCCAAGCGTGCGCGTCCTCCTGTGGAATCTCAGGAAGCGCTGGCCGCTCGGCTGGCCAAAGAAGCCCACGCCGACGTGGCGCATTGGGGACCGCTGGTCAACCTCACGCCCGACGACCTTTTACCGTTCCCGCCCGTGTGTCCGCTGACCCTGGACGACCTGTTGACCGGAGACGACGCGCAGCGACCAACCCTCGCCATGCTGGTCCCGGACCTGGGCTTCACGCGCGACAACACGGTCATCGTGTCGGCACGGGCGCGACGCCGGCACACGGTCATCGGGTCCGTGGGAATCCGTGCCCACTGGAAGCGCCGGGACCTGTTGCCGCAGCGTACTGACGCCGTCCTCGGCGAAGTGATCGGGCGGGCCAACTTGCTGGAGTGGCCCGCCGAACTGGTGGCCGTGATCGCTGGGACGGAGGGATTGACGTTCGCAACCACAGGCCGGCTCGCCGAGAGGCCCCAGATGGCGGGCAGCGAAGCCGCCGCCCAGAATTGGCGAGACCTGATAGACGGCAGGACAGACTGCGGGGCTGAGCCCGACAAGCCGGCAGAGCCAAGGTACGCCAATGGCGTGCCGTGGGGCCAGCGCCCGGAGAACTGGCCGGCCGACTGGAGCGCCTGGGCCGAAGGAACCGCATCGAGCCCGCTGGACTGGGTGACCGTCTTCCCGCCCGCGGGGGCGGGGATGATCTCCTGATCGCGCGGCCTGCAACGAGCATTTTGTGTTACCGCGACCGCCGCGAGAGTTGACTAAAAAACAGGCACTCTATTCTGTGTTACCGGCCCGGAGCCCTACTCCCATGCGGGTTTCGAAAACGCTGCCTATATACAAGAGATTTGCAATGGCGAAGCCGAGCCCTGGCACCGGACAGAGCGGTCTTTTCGGGCTTTCCTGAGACCGGCCAAGACCGCGCCGCGACGACATCGAGAGGACGGGAAGCCCAAGGTGTCGCGGCAGGGCCTGGGCAAGGTTCCTGCGGTTAGACCATCTTCCTCCCGATTGCCGCCTTCTGCCTTCCAACGGGAGCCGCTGCGACGCCTTGTGTCCATTGGGATATTGGAGGTCGCAGCGAACACCGTGAGCTTCCGCACCATCGGAAGACCACTATTCAGATTGACCATTTGAACCACCAAAAAGAGAACATGAACGACGACACCGAAACCGAGCTTGCGACCATAGAGGCACCTGCTTTTCTTGACGACCCGAGAGTCCTTGCCTACCTAGACAAGACCGATGCGAACATGAACCGGCTGGCAGTGGAGCCCGATGGTCGACTGTTTGCCTTCTCCAAGGCTAACCCTGAAGCCCTATGCCGCTTCCCCCTGGTCGACATGGTTGCCCTGGCCTTCCCGGCCTACGCTGAGAAGCCGAAACGCCCAGCCGTGCAGAAGGTCGAGGGCAGGCCGCTCCCCAAGACTGGCAACCCTGCGCCGGGGTCCGCGCTGGATAAGTTTGTGCGTGGCGTGACTGGCGGGCCGCCCATGATCTACCTTCCCGATGGTCGGAGGGAAGCGGCGCACAAGCTGATCAAGCTTGGCCCGCTCACGCATGTTCCCGTGGTCGACGAGGGACGGACTCTCCTCGGCTTCGCTGAGGTTCCTGATGCCGCCTACCGGCAGATGGTCGAGAGCGATCTACGCCCTGACCGTCTGATGTGGAAGCTGGACGACGAAGGCCAGATCACGACCCGCATTCATCGCTCGCAAATCGACACGTATACCCGGCGTGTGCAGGATGTCCTTGGCGAACTGGGGATCGAAGCAGCCGTGAGCTTGCGGGGTCTTCGATACTGACGCCCGAGGCCTACGGCGAACGCGGCGACCACTCCACCTTCGCCAGTGGCTCTTGCGCCACCCCAAAAAAGTAAAAGGGCGGACCGAAGCCCGCCCTTACAATCCGCATAGCTAGACCCCAACACTAGCTACTTGCGGAATTGACCAACAAGATGGTTCGTTTCATCACCGGTCCCTTCCGCTTGATCAAACTCACAAGCTGAGTTCTCGCCACACACGACGTTGGAAAAGAAGGGCTGGACGGTCGCACGTCTGGCCCTTCGCCTTTGGGGTTGTTCATTGCGGCACCTCCGCTGGTGCCGTGTGGCCCAGGGCCTGGATGAATGCACACAGCCGATTTGCCTCTTCCTTGGTGAGATCGCGCGGGATCACGACCTGAGCCAGAAACGAGGGCCGGAGCGGAAACGGCAGCGCGAGTGCGTGCTCCGTCGCCAGCGTCGCCATCTGCTGCATTGGAGGCGGTGGCGGCGGGGAAGATGCGAACGCCACCTGCGTTGAAGGCGCCTCTCCCTGGGCCTTCGCCTTCACAGCCATCTTCCGCGCACTGCCGTTGGAAGACCCCCGCCCCTGCACCTTGTAACCCGCTGGGTTGTCTCGATAGCGCACGTACTCCGTAACCAGCTTCGACACGCGTTGCTGATACGTCATAAGCGATCCCGGCGACATTCGGCCTGGGTTGCGGTTGTTGAACTGCACGGCCTCCACGGCAATGTCAAGTTCCGAGATGTCGTCCAGATCGCCTCGGCCGTCCAGCAGCTTGTCGACCGCAGTGATCGACGCGAGGCCGGTGTTCCGGTTCATCAGCCCTTTGTCGAGGCAGTAGCGGGCGAACTGCTTGAGGTCAACTTTGGTTACGGGGTCCATGGGGGTGCACTGTACGCCTATCTTTATCTTTTCGAACAATAAAGATGTTCATCTATTGTAACAACACGATTCTAGATGAACATCATAAGACCATAAGACGCCGCCGATCGCCTGCGACACCTGCCGACTGCGAGGCCGTCCTGGCGCGTCCTGGGACCTGTAGCGATCTTCGCGAGCGTCCGCGATGGACGCGAGAGCAGCCCCCTCGCTGAACAGATGAGAAGCGCCTGTGTCTCAGTTCCTCGACAGACGCGCCTTAAGCGTGCAACGATTCCGTCGCACGCGTTTGGCCGGGCACCGGAGGAACAATGGACCACTACGAAAACTTCACCGACGTAATCGACAGATTAAATGGCAAGAGGCGCATAAGCCTGCTAATCGGAAATGGATTTAGCATGGCTTATGACCCCAAAATATTTTCCTACAACGCACTGGCCGATTTTGTCCAAAAAATCAGTGACCCAACGTTAGCCACTTTGTTCAATGTTTTAAAGACAAAAAACTTTGAACTTATCATGGACCAGCTAAACAGCTTCTCCAATCTTCTAGAGGCTCTCGGCGCCGATGCCAGCTTACAGAAAAAGGTCTCAGACGCACACGCCAAGCTTAAAGTAAGTTTATTGGATGCCGTTAAGCAGTTGCACCCCGAGCATGTATTCAAGATACCGCAAGAGAGTATCGACAATTGCGCCAAATTTTTGCATCTTTTTCTCGATCACGGTGGAGAAATATTCAGCACGAATTATGATTTGCTTCTGTACTGGGTCCTAATGAGAGGAAACTTTGACAAAGCTGTTGATGGCTTCGGCCGGGAATTGCTTAATCCGATGGAGTCGGCGAAAGGTGATGAGGAAAAGGATTGGTCCGAACTACGCTGGGGGCCAAATCGAAGCAATCAAAATATTCACTATATTCATGGGGCACTGCCTTTTTTTGACGTCCGAACCGATATCGTCAAGGAGCAATATAATGAAGAAGGACTCTTATTGGAAAATATTGGGAGTCGGCTGGACAAGGGGGAATATCCAATTTTTGTCACTGCCGGTAGCGGGAATGAGAAGTTGGAGCTAATCCGACACAACAGTTATCTCTCAAATTGCTACGATCATTTGTGCAAGGTAGACGGCTCCGTGATCACATATGGATTCGGATTCGGGCAGTACGATGAGCATATTATCGATGCACTAAATAAGGCGGCCCACGCCGAGCATAAAACACCTCCTAAACTATGGAGCATATATATCGGAGTTTTCTCAGAAGGGGGAAAAAACCACATCGAGCGCATTGAGAAAAAATTCCACGCCAAGGTGTGCACATTCAACGTCAAGTCAGCCAACCCATGGCACCCCTGACAGAGCTATTGGATCTAGGACACGATGGCTAACCCGACTCCACATCATTCCGATAAATCCCCAGAAGGCGATGACGTCTACGGCGGCCTAAATATGTTGAACGGGATGCTGCACGATCTTGACGAACGAGGACTAGTCCTCTCGCTTTCTGCGTTTTCTGAGGACGTTCTGGGCACGCTGATTGGCGCATTCATGGTTCCTTCAGACGCGTCCAAACAACTGCTGGAAGGGTTCAATGCGCCCCTTGGGACGTTCTCTGCTCGGGCTAAAGCCGCCTATGCATTTGGTCTACTCACAAAGAACCAATTCGAAGACCTGGAGCGCCTGCGGAAGATTCGAAATGAGTTCGCCCACACGTGGCGGCCAATTTCCCTCACTGACCCCAAGATTGCCGCCTTGGTCAAGGCCATGAACCACAGCCGACTAGGCACCAAGTTTCCTGAGACTCTCCGTGAAAAGGTGCAGTCTTCAATGTCCACGCTCCTAATCGAGGTCCGTGCTGTTGCGCACCAAATTGAGGAGAAAAAGACCCGAGTTCCTATTACCGGCACGCACCTCATTGCGGGCTTTAGCGGGGACTTCGATGCACAGATGGCCGACGCGCGAGAGCAAATGCATGATATTTGCCAAGACCGCGATGCGAGCGATGGTGAAAAGCGCTCGTTCCATCAGGCAGTCCTCGTAAGATTTGCCGAGCGTCTGCACTTCATCGAAGTGGCCGCGCCGCCCAGTCGCCGCCGTGAGGTAGCCGCCCTCAAGAAGGAATTGGCAGGCAGGGTAGCCGGGTAGGCACCGAGCGTCACACCTTCGCGGCTCGCCGCGGCTCAGGTTCCTGCACGCGCCGAGGGCCAAACATGGTGCAAAGATGGACTTGTGGACCTCAGGAGTCACCGCGACGCCCTGGTGACCATGGACAAGAACACTGGATATTCGTACAGTATTCCCATGGACCGCCCCGACTGGATCGCCGCATGTGCTCACGCCCTGCAATGCAGATGGCGCACGGTCGACCCTGAGGTCCTGGAGGATGTCGCGGCGGACCTGTGGGCCATGGAATCCATGCGCATCCTCCCGCCCCTTGTGGCGGCCCGGGACTGGCTTGAGCCCGTGACGCCGCCGCCCCCTGCCGATCCTGTGCGGGGAATCCTGGGGCACATACCGGGCGACTGGGTCTCGCGAGGCGCCAAGGGGCTCCCGACACCCGGGCCAGCGGACACCGAGCCGCGCCGGGTCGTTCTGGAGGTTCCAGTGTTTGGCCGGGTCTGCCTGAGCTACCGGGCGACCCAGGGCCGCCACCGGGGCAGGGCCTCGCATTGGTTCTGGTGCGCCGTGAGGGCTGAGCCGATCTAGGGGTACCGGAGATTGCCACGTCAACCATGGACGTTACGATTGCCCCTTTCCTACCCAGAATCGTGAACCTCGATCGAAGCAGCGCAGCTACCACGGACGCGCCCCTGGCGCCGCCTGAGTGGTCCATGGATATGCTCAAAGACGGCATCCAGTTCACCGCCGAAGTTAAGCGCGGCGGCGCCATTTTGTGCCGCCTGTCGGTTGCCCGACCAGACGAGGACGAGGCTGCTGCGCGTTCCGCATTGGCCGACAAGGCGCGACTGTGGATTCACGACTACCTGAGCAGGGCCGGCTGATCGAATAGACCCCGCTCGACCTGGGCGGGCGGAGGGCGGGAGCGAAGCGAAGCCCGAGGCACTAAGGACTGCGCCTCAAGAACTTCCCAGAAATCCGTGACCAGTGCTGGTGCTCCATCACAGGGGAAACCGTCGCGATCACCGTGCAGGATCAAGACCGGAACTTCGTCGGGGTCGCCAAGTTGCCTCATGCGGCCTGGATTTCCTTGGTCGCCTCTGACCACCGGCCGGACCGCCGGGGCAGATGCATGACAAACTGCTATCGCAATGGCGAAGGCAGCGCGTCTTGTCTTGTCAGGCGGAGTGACGGCGCTTCACGCGTCCGTCGCCGAATCCATCTACATTCCGCGCATGACCGAAGAACAAAAGAAGCGCCTGGAGGAGACGCGCAGGACGTGGTCGACGATCAGCGCGGCTCACCGTGACGATGCCCTGTGGTACGCCCTCAGTGCAAGCGGAATCTCGATGTCCTCGGCGACCGCCGGGAGCGCAGTCGATTGGCCTACGGCCCAAAAGATTGCCCTGGCATCCCCAGGGGCACACGCGATGATGCGGCGCTACCTGTACCTGAAGGCGGCACTCTTGGCTGCGGGGATCGCCGTGTGGTTCCCGCTCCACTGGTGGCAGGCGTTGCTTGTCGACGCCGCGATCCTCCTCTGGATCGGTTGGCTGCAGGTCGTCGTCACGCGAAGGGGCGTCCAGTGCGCCGCCTCGGGCGATCTCCACACGTTCGAGCAACTGTGGGACCTTGGAGTCGTCGCGCTTCAAACGCCCGATGGGCAGGTCTTCGCGCCCCGTCCCTTGCCGCTCAGTTGGCAAGATATCGTGATGCGTCAACTGGGTTGGGCGGAATTGATGGGCTCAACCGTCGCGAGCCGCACCGAGCAACTCGACGAACTCCTGAGCGCCATAGGTCCGGCCAAGAGCACGCCGCCGGCTTAAATTTTTCCCAGGAATCCGTGACCAGTGCTGGTGCCCCCCGGCCCGGCGCAGGCGCCCCCGTGCCGCCTCTCGATTCCTGGCAGACCAAGGCCCTCCCGGCCCGCCCGGGACCTCCTGCCCTCCCCGGTCCGCCGAGGCCCTGCCGGGGCACCCAGCCGAGCCGCAAGCGGCCCAGGCCGGGCCTATTCCACCCACACCCACCCCCAGCAGCCACCCACAGGCCGCCGCACTGGCTCCCCTGCTCCCTCTGACGAACCGTTAGGCACCATCGGATTGCAAATCCGTTTGTGTGTCGGTGCCGATTGACACACGCCCGCCCTCGCGCTGTGCCGCCCGGGGCTGCCTGGGCGCCCTGGCGCTCCTAAGTGCTTGTCCTGCCTAGGATTCGCCCACTCGGGGCCGGAGGTGGAGCACCCGACCCCCGTCACTACGCATCGGCCTCAGGCCATCCCGGCCGCCTCCCGGCCGACGTGGTTGCGAGTAGGCGGAGCCCCAGGGCGACCCCGAAGCCCGCATTCGCGCTAGGAGGCGTCGAGGGCGCCGGGAAGGCCCAGGGGTCACTGGGACGGCTTGGAGCCGCATAGGCCGAATGCGGGCGCCTGAGCACACCTGCGATCACCTGCGCACCCATGGGTCCTGACACGTCCCAAGACTCCCGGCGCTCGCCGCCGTCCCGGCCCCCGCAAGCGCCACCATCGTCCCCGGACCCCCGGGGCGCCATCGACCTCAACGAGCCCGCCCGGGCCTCATGACCTCCTATGCCCCTCAGACATCCCGAAGCCCTGCCGCAATATCGAACGTGCCCAGACTGTGGCCGCTCCTTGCGCCTCTCATCCGAGAATTTCGCCCTCCGCAAGGGTCCCGGCCGCTACCCCTGGCAACCCTCCGCCTACGCTCCCCGGTGCAAGCTGTGCCAGCCGGCGCACTTGAAGGCTCTTCGGGCGGCGACCAAGGCAGCCCGGTATGTCAAGGAGGCCGAGCGACAGCGCATCGCCCGCGCCGCAATCAAGGCGGACCCGCGGTACTTCCCTGAGAACGTGCGCAACGTGGGGGCGGTTGCCCTTGCCAAGTCCATCGAGGCCGGCATACGACAGGCCCAAGCCGCGAGGGCCAGCAAGGAGGCCGAGCGGCTGCGACGCGCCGCACTAAAGGCCGAGACTCGGCGAATCCTGCGCAATGGCCGCCCCTATGACCCGGCAACGGACCCGATTAAGCAAATGATCCGTGCACGCCAAGACCACTACAAGGCGCGACGCCTCCGGGCTGGTCCTATGGTGTCCGCGCCGCCCGAGATCGCCGAGACCTCCCAGGTCGACCCGGACTACCTTCGTCTGCTTGAGGCGATTCGTGACCAGCACCGCCGAGAGGCAAAGGAGCCGAGAGGCGAATGACCGCCACCGGCCCGCGACCTCAGAGACGCTCTGCGTGTCGTTGGTACTTACGGTCAGCATGTTTTTGCTCAAGTGCGCACTGTGGCTGGCTAACTCAAGCACGCCTCACTAGTTTTGCGGTACGGTTTGCGAACTATCGTGGAGCAGCGAGGAAGCATGGCGAAATACCGAATCGACAGAATACGTATCCCCGACGAATTCCGCTATGCACTTCGCTCCGTGTCCGAGAATTTCGCAGAGCATGCAGAAATGGAACCGGGCAGCAACGGGATCACCCTGAAGGGCCTATCGCCGGAACAGTCGCTTGCCCATTCCGTCTTCTTGCTGACCTCGGAGGTTGACGAGTTGATCGACAACTTGAACATTGTGATGGGTGATCTGGAGGGCCTTTCGGAGGACCCGAGACACCTGCACGATCAAAACCCGTTCAATCGGTTTCAGTTCCTGTTTCGGATGTTCTTCTATGAGTACGCGCGTTTCGAGGACTTATTCGGCTACTTCACCAAGTGGCAGCAAGAGCAAGGCTTGCTAACCAAGGTGGAGCGAAAGCAATCCCGAGATGGCTTCTATGCGGCCTTCGAAGATGCTTTCCGCATCCGCAATGTCCTCGCTCACGATGCGGTCGAGTGGCGACAGTGCACCATGGAAATTGGCCTGCTTCAGGCTCTGGAGGCAACTGGACAGACAGCCATAGACTCAAAAGGTGTCGCGCTGAGTTGGAAGGATCATCTGGGGCCGATATGCACGAGATTTGCCGAAGCGTTCGTCCATATCGCGCATCCAATGAGAACATTCTGGAACATGGAGCTTGCGCACCTTGCACTGGCGCTCGTTAGCGAGGGCAGGCTGAAGAAGGCAAAGAAGCCGTTCGACGTTCAGCATCCCTCATTCCTGCGCTCAGGACGCCCGGACAGGTAGGTCACCGTATACTGTCAACTCTGTGTCAACCCGGAGCTTCCGACGCCCCTGACACAGTGCGAGTTTCCCTAGGGGAACCCGGCGCAACCGTGAGGCTCGTCAACCTCACATCATGCAGAAGCCGCGCTCACGCGCCGGCCTTCTGCGCACATTCAGGCCGCCGACTCTTCCGCAGACGGGTTCATGGCCAGCTTGGCCAACAGCGTCTCGGCCAGTGCCAGCGTCCGATGCTCCATGCTGGCCACGTGGTAGTGACCGAGCAAACGACCTTCATAGCTGATGGCCGCGATCTTGAAGTGGTGGCCGAGCGCGGTGGCGGCATCGTGCAGGCATTCGGCGATCGAGCGCAGGCCCTGCCCGGCGTAGCGCTCGTCCGCATTGCCGATGCTCACGCCGTAGTTGAAGTACCTCTCGCGGACTTTCTTGATGTCGACTTGGGGATGCATGCATGTTTTTCTTGTTGGCTGCCCTCGACGGGCTGCGCATTGTCCCCAACTCCGTGAACAAATGCACGTTAGCCAGAAGTATGCAATGTCCTATTTCCAATGCGATAGGACGCCTCGCGCCGCCGCCGCGCCGCTGGCCATCGACGCCGTCAGCAGGTAGCCGCCGGTCGGCGCTTCCCAATCGAGCATTTCACCCGCGCAGAACAGTCCTGGCTGCGCGATGCTCATCAGGTGGCCGTCGAGCGCATCGAAGCGCACGCCGCCCGCGGTGCTGATCGCTTCGTCGATCGGCCGCGGTGCGACAAGCTTGAGCGGGAGCGACTTGATCGCTTCGGCCAGGCGCTCCGGCGCATGCATCTCCTCGCGCGAGAGCACTTCGTGCAGCACGCCGGTCTTGATGCCCTCGAGCCCGAGGCGACTCTTCAGATGGCTGGCCAGCGAGCGCGAACCACGCGGATGCAGCACGGCCGCGCGCACCTGCTCGGCGCTGCGATCGGGCAGCAGGTCGAGCCTCAGCGTGGCGCGTCCGTTCGCGGCGATCTCGTCGCGCAGCAAGGCCGAGGCGGCATAGACCAGGCTGCCCTCGATGCCGCCGGCGGTCGCGATGAATTCGCCCTTGCGCGCAAAGCGGCGGCCACGGGCATCGCTGAACGAGATCGCCACCAACTTGAACGGCAGGCCCGCGAAGCGTTCGGCGAAATGCGCGCTCCAGCCGATGTCGAAGCCGCAATTGGCAGGCGCCAGCGCGGCGACCGCGATGCCGCGCTCGGCCATCCACGGTGCCCAGGCGCCATCGGAGCCGAGCCGCGACCAGCTCGCGCCACCGAGCGCGAGCACGACGGCATCGGCCTGCACCACGGCCTCGCCGGTCGGTGTCGCGAATCGCAGGGCCGTCGCGGGCCCGGTTGCATCGGGCCAGCCCGTCCAGCGATGGCGCATGTGGAACTGCACGCCCGCCTGCCGCAGCCGGTGCAGCCAGGCACGCAACAGCGGCGCGGCCTTCATGTCCTTCGGGAACACGCGGCCCGAGGTGCCGACGAAGGTCTCGGTGCCGAGCCCCTGCGCCCATTCGCGCAGCGCCTCGGGGCCGAATGCGCGCAGCAACGGTTCGAGCGCCTCGCGGCGCTCGCCGAAACGGCCCATGAAGATGTCGAAGGGCTCGGAGTGTGTGAGGTTGAGGCCGCCGCGCCCGGCCAGCAGGAACTTGCGTCCGACCGAGGGCATGGCGTCGTGCAGGTCCACACGCACGCCCTGCGCGCTCAGCACTTCGGCCGCCATCAATCCGGCCGGCCCGCCGCCGACGACGGCGACCTTCTTGTCGTTGTTCATTCGAGTGTCACCAGTTCGCCTTGTCCCGTGAGGAACGCGGCGCGCACCGTCTCGCCGGGGTAGGCGCCTTGTACCGCATCACGGTAACGCTGCAGCTGCGCGATCAGTTCCGCATCGCGCTCCGGACGGCCGGCGGATTTGTAGTCGAGCACCCACCACGCAGCGCTTTCGCGATGGTGCACGAGGCGATCGATGCGCAATGTCTGTCCCTCATGGACCAGCGTGACCTCGTTGCCATGCCAGTCGAGCGCATCGGGGTTCCAGGCCCATGCGCCTTCGCCCGAACGGATGCGTTGCGCCATCAGCGCGGCGGCACGCACGGCGCCCATGTCGAGCGCGAATTCGCGCGCCGCGGCGCGCACGTGGACCGCGGGCAGCGGCGCGCCGGGCTGGGCCCATTCGAGCAGCCGGTGCATGGCCTGGCCCAGCGCCGAAGCGCGCGTGCCTGCCGGCGACACCGTGCGCTCCCCGGTTTGCGCGGCCACAGCCGGCGGCGCCGCGGGCAGGGTCAGCATCTCGAACGCGGCAACTTCAGACGCAACGGCACCGGGCGCAGCATCCGGCGCATCGTCCACTGGTTCGCACCGGGGTGACAGGCGCGCCCACCAGCTCTGCGCATTGGGCCGCGCGGCGCTGACGCCCGACACGACCAGTTCGGCCCGGGCACGCGTGGTCGCCACGTAGAGCGCATTGATTTCCTCGCGATGCCGCGCGGCCTGTTCCTGCGCGAGGTCATCGACCGTGCAGGCCGGCGGGTTCTTCTCGCTCGCCATGAAGACGAAGCGCTCCGGCGCCGCCGCTTCGCCGGGCCACTTCACGAGCACGCCCATGGTCTGGGCGCGCTGCGCCGAGGCATCGGTGTCGAGCAGCAGCACCAGGTCGGCTTCGAGCCCCTTGGCGCCGTGGACCGTGAGCAGCTGCACCGCGTCGGCGGCCGCAATCGACGGCGCGCGGACACCGCCGGCACGCAGCGCACGCACCAGCGAATAAGGCGTTGCGAAGCGCGCGCCATCGATGTCCAGCGAAGCGGCCATCAAGCCGCGCAGATTGGCCAGCACGCCGGCACGCAGCGCCACGGGCGCGGCGGCGGCGAATTTCCCGAGCACGTCGGCATCGTGGTAGATGGCGCTCAGCGCATCGTGCGGCGGCAGCGCGGCCAGCCACTGCTGCCACAGCCGAAGGCGCGGACCGATGCCGGCCAGCGGCGCGGGCAGATCCTCGCCCTGCAGCAGATCGAACCAGCTCGCGGGCCGTGCACGGCGGCGCAAGGCCAGTTCCACCAGCGCATCGTCGTCGAGATTCCACAGCGGCGAGCGCAGCGCGCGCGCGAGCGACAGATCGTGATCGGGCGACACCAGCGCATCGAGCAGCGCCACCAGGTCCTGCACTTCGGGCGCGTCGTTGAGCTCGTTCTTCTCGGGCTGCTGGACCGCGATGTGCAGCTTGCGCAGTTCGTCCTGCAGCACCGTCAGCCGGCTGCGGCGGCGCGCCAGCACCATGATCCGGCTCGGCGCGAGGCCGCCCGCGATGCGATGCGCGATCCAGCGCGCGGCCTGTTCGCATTCCTTCTGCAGCAGCCGTTCCTCGGGCAGCACGCGCGGCATCGTGAGGCTGTCGCGCCACCGGAGCGCACCTTGGTCATCATCGGCGTCGTCGCCATCCGCATCAGTGGACGCGATCGCGTCGCGCGGTATCAAGGGCAGCTTGCGCACCCTGCCCGCGGCGCGGGATTCGGTCGTGTGCACGCGAAAGCCGCTGAACTCGCCGGCTTGCTGGGCCTCCTGCATCGCCTCGTTGACCAACGCCATCACGGCCGGCGCATTGCGGTGCGTGTGGTCGCAATGAAGGATATCGCCCTCGAGCCCCTGCTGCACGAAGGCCTGCGCCGCAAGAAAGACCTGCGGCTCGGCACGGCGAAAACGGTAAATGCTCTGTTTCGGGTCGCCGACGATGAACACGCCTGGCCTGCGCCCGACCGCACCCGCATAGCTGCCGAGCCAGCCGTGCAGCGCCTGCCATTGCAGCGGATTGGTGTCCTGGAATTCGTCGATCAGCAGATGCCGCACGCGCACATCCAGCCGCTCCTGCACCCAGCCCCACAGTTCCGCGTTGCCGAGCAAAAGATGCGCGGCCTGCTCGACGTCGTTCATGTCGACCCAGCCGTGCAGGGCCTTGACCTCGGCGAAGCAGGCGAGCAGAAGCCGCGTGAGGCGGGCCATGCGCTGCTGGTGCAGCCAGGCTTCGTGCTGTGCGCGTGCCGCACAGTACAGCCGCGCGCACTCCTGCGCGGCGCGCACGTCGGCCAGGCCGGCGAGTTTCTCGCTGAACTTGCGCGGCTCGCCCTTCTGCGTGAGCAGTGCATCGAGCACGCCGGCCGCGCGGCCTTCGGTCAACGCCTGCTCGAGTTCGATGCCCTTCTGCGAGAAGGTCGGCGCGCTCGCGCGTCCCAGCGCACGCGCGGCCGCCAGCAGCGCGGCGCGCGATGCAGGCTCACCGAGCAGCACATCGTCCGGCGACGCCGCGCCGGCATATGCGGGGTACATCAGGCCCATCGGCGTCACGGCCTCGTCGACCGCATCGTGCGCATCGGCGAGCGCGAATTCGACGCGCCGCGTGAGCGCATCGTCGAGCGCCTTCGCGGTCTGCGACCGGCCGTGCACCGCGACCAGCGCGTGGTAGTCGGCCGATGCCTCGGGATGGCCGGCGACGGCCGCCAGGAAGGGCCGCCAGACGCGCGCGCGCGCCTCGGTATCGTCTTCGAGCAGTTGGTAGTTGGCCGGCAGGCGCAGCCGTTCGAGCACCGCGACCGGCGCGCTTCGCAACAGGCTCGCGAACCAGGCGTGGAAGGTACGGAACTGCACCGGCCGGCCGCCGGCGAGCAAGGTCCGATAGAGCCCCTGCAGCCGCGGCGCCCTGGCCTCGGCCTGCGCGCGATCCATGCCGCGCATCACGAGTTCCGGCACCAGTTCCTGCACCGGGCGCTGCGCGAAGGCCTCGAGCCATTGGTCGAGGCGCTCGCGCATCTCGCCGGCCGCCTTCTTGGTGAAGGTGATCGCGAGGATCTCGTGCGGCGCGCAGGCGCCCTCGCCTTCCTCGAGCAGCGCGCGGAGGATGCGCGACACCAGCATCCAGGTCTTGCCGGCGCCGGCGCAGGCCTCGACCGCCACCGAGCGCCGCGGGTCGCAGGCGATCGCGTAGAAGCGCTCGCGCGAGACGTGCGCGCCGTTGTGTTCGTAGGCTGCGTCGGTCATTCGCCCAGTTCCCAGAAGTCCTTGCGGCACAGGCCGCGGGCCGTGCAGTGCTCACAGACCGAGCCTTCGCCGAGCGCCGGCAGGGCGGCGCCGTCGGCGATGCGCGCCAGGTCGTCCATCACGCCGGCCACCAGCGCGTCGCGCGCGGCCACGACGTCGGGCTGTTCGACCGTGCGCGTGCCCGATGCCTTTTCCCCGACGTTGACATAGGCTGCGCGCAGGCTGTCGTCGGGGAACAGGGCCGCGTAGAAAGCCAGCTGCGTGTCCTCGGTCGGGTCCTTGACGCGCTCGCGCGTCTTGTCGGCCGACTCGGTCTTGTAGTCGATCACGAAGGCCCGGCCGTCGGGCGTCGCGTCGACGCGGTCGAGGCGCCCGACCAGCTTCACACGGCCCAGCGCCACCTCTTTCCACGGCTCGGATTCGACGAACACCGCGCCTTCGCCGACCTCGTGCCCGGCGAGCCAGTCGAGATAGCTGTCGCGCACCGCGGGCCAGGCCGCCGCGAAGGGAAGGAACTCGGCCTCCGACAGGCCGAACTCCCGGGTCGCGCGCTCCTGTGCAGCGGCCATCATCGCGCGTCGCGCGTGCAGGTCGGTGGTCGGCGCCTCCTTCAAGGCCACGTGGAAATGGCCGAGCACGGCATGCAGCCAGTTGCCGAAGTCGCGCTTGTCGACCTCGGTATCGAGCTCGTCGCTGCTGCGCAGGCCAAGTTGCCGCAGGGCGAAGAAGCGATACGGACAGCGGCGCAAATCCTCGTAGGCAGTCGACGAGAGCGTGGCCGGCACGAGCGCGTTGCCGCGCGGCTGCGGCCGCGGCGTGGGCCGCGCAGCGATCTGCACGGGCAGGCGCGGATCGATGGCCTCGGCCGCCGCATGGTCGAGATGCAGCAATTGCACCAGCGGGCTGGGCCGCACCGGCTCGCCACTGGCATCGGCCTCGCGCCACAGCACATCGCAGCATGGTGCCTGCAGGGCGGTGGCCCATGCAGCGCGCTGCGCCGCTTCCAGCGCCTCGCGCGAAGGCAGCGACAGCGCGGCGCGCTGCGCCGGGCTCCACTCGCCGGGCGGCTCGGGCGAGGCCGGCAGGCGCTGGTCGTCGCAGCCCGGCATCACGACCGCGGCGAAGGCGCGGCCCAGCAGTTGGTGCAGCGGCAGAACGACGACCTGCGCGGCCTCGTCGGGGCCCGGCGCCAGCACGAAGCTCGCAGCCTCGAGCACATCGCGCGCCCAGGCGGTGAACTCGGCCAGGGTGCAGCGCGTGCCCCGCAGCTCGCCATCCTCGGCATCCAGATAAAGCGCGGCGATGACCTCGATGCCGACCACGTCGCCGGCCAGCGCGGCCCATTGGCCACCGGCCTCGAGCAGTGCGCGCGTTGCCTGCAGCCAGTCGCCGAGAGGGCGCGCACGCAGCAGGGTCGCACGCAGCGTCTCGACGTCGTTGGTGAAAGGCAGGACATCCAGGTCCTGCTGCTTGCCGCTGGCGGCAACGAACGCGCACCAGCCGTGCCAGTCGCGCATGCCGCGATCGCGCAGGCGCGCCTCGAGCATCCGGATGGCGAGGCCATCGAGCGCGCTCGCGCTCTTGAGCCAGTCGAGCACCTGGTCGCTGCTGGCGTCATGCGCGCAGGCGCGCAACGCGCTCATCAGCGTCGCAGCGGCGCGGGTGGTGGAAAGCTTCCAGCCGGTCTCGTCATGCAGCGACACGCCTTGTGCCACCAGTTGCGCGCTGATACGACGCGTCAGCGCGCGGTCCGTGGCCACCAGCGCCACCGGCGCGCGGCCCTCGGCCAGATGCCGCAGCACGCAGGCCGCGGCGCGCTCGGCCTCGTCCTCGGGGTCGGCCGCGGGATGCAGGGCCACGGTGCAGCCCGGGGCTTGCAGCGTCGCGAGCTGCAAATGGACGACGCGATCGTCGAGCAACGCGCAGAGCTTGCGGGTCAGCGGATCGCTCTGCAGGCCATCGAGCACGATCAGCTGGTCGACCTGCGCCAGCACGGGGTCGGTGAGCAGCACGTCCGTCGCGTAGCCCGAGTTGGTGGCCCATGCGAGCGCGATGCCGTTCAGCGCGCTCTCGATGTCGAACCATTCCGAGCCCTTGCCCGCTTCGATGACACCGCGCGCCTGCAAGGCCCAATCCGCACGTTCGTGCGGGCGTTCGGCCGCGGCCAGTGGCGCGAGCTGCAGGGCGATCTCGACCAGCCGGCCCGCCAATGCGATGCGCGAGGCTGCGAAACCCGCGCGGCCCAGCAGCGACTGTGCGGTGAGCAGATCGCGCGCTGTGTCGAAGGCGATGTCGTCGGCGCCCGGCGCGAAGCCGCCCGCACTGCGCGCCCAGTTGCGCGTGGTCTCGAAGCGCGGCGCGAACCCCGGCGCGCCGTGCGCGGCCCACAGCGCCCTTGCCGTCTGTATCAATTGACCGTAGGGCACGACCACCACGGTGCGTGCCGCGTGCAGCCGGCGCTCGGCCAGGAGGCGCGAAATCCGCGCGACGAGACCCTCGGCCGGATCGCACCACAGCGCGTGCGCGGGATGGCGCTCAGAAGGATTCATCGGGTGTTCTCGCAGGGCTTTGGCTATCGCGGCGATAGCGTCCGCGCCGACCACGCCGGCACTTGGTTTCTGTCACAATGACCTGCACTTTAGCTGCACCACCACTCAGCGCAGAAGGATTCATCCAATGGCCAGCGAACTCATCAAACACATCTCCGATTCCTCTTTCGAAGCCGACGTCCTCAAGTCGGGCAAGCCTGTGCTCGTGGACTACTGGGCCGAATGGTGCGGCCCCTGCAAGATGATCGCGCCGATCCTCGACGAGGTATCGAACACGTATGAAGGCAAGCTGCAGATCGCGAAGATGAACGTGGATGAAAACCGCGACATCCCCGCCAAGTTCGGCATCCGCGGCATTCCGACGCTGATGCTGTTCAAGGACGGTCAACTGGCGGCCACCAAGGTCGGTGCCATGAGCAAGGCCCAGCTCACCGCCTTCATCGATCAGCAACTCGCCTGAGGCCAGGACGCCTGCTGCCGGCGCGCAACGCGCCGGCAGCATTCTCTTTTTTCCTGTCATAATCCTGCGCAGATCACCGGCTCTTTCTGGGACCCGGTTCGAGTTCCCCGGTTTGTGAGGCATTTCTCGCCTCATTCCAAGCCTCCCCCTCCTGGTTTTCTAGATTTCCCCGCACGGGGTCATTCCATGCACTTAAACGAACTCAAGGCACTGCACGTGTCTGAAGTCTTCAAACAGGCTGAAGCACTCGAGATCGAAAACACCGGCCGCATGCGCAAGCAAGAGCTGATGTTCGCGATCATCAAGAAGCGCGCCAAGGCCGGCGAGCAGGTCTTTGCCGACGGTGTGCTGGAGATCCTGCCCGACGGCTTCGGCTTCCTGCGCAGCCCCGACACCAGCTTCACCGCCAGCACCGACGACATCTACATCAGCCCCAGCCAGGTGCGCCGCTTCAATCTGCACACCGGCGACATGATCGAGGGCGAGGTGCGCATCCCGAAGGACGGCGAGCGCTACTTCGCGCTGACCAAGCTCGACAAGGTCAACGACGGCCTGCCGGAGAACAACAAGCACAAGGTGATGTTCGAGAACCTCACGCCGCTGTTCCCGAAGGAGCAGATGAAGCTCGAGCGCGACGGCTTCAAGGGCGAAGAGAACATCACCGGCCGCATCATCGACATCATCGCGCCGATCGGCAGAGGCCAGCGCGCGCTGCTGGTGGCGCCGCCCAAGAGCGGCAAGACGGTCATGATGCAGCACATCGCACATGCGATCAGCGCCAACTATCCCGAGGTGCACATGATGGTGCTGCTCGTGGACGAGCGGCCCGAGGAAGTGACCGAGATGCAGCGCACCGTGAAGGGCGAGGTCATTGCCTCGACCTTCGACGAACCCGCCGCGCGCCACGTGCATGTGGCCGAGATGGTGATCGAGCGCGCCAAGCGCCTGGTCGAACTCAAGAAGGACGTGGTGATCCTGCTCGACTCGATCACCCGCCTCGCCCGCGCCTACAACAACGTCGTGCCCTCGTCGGGCAAGGTGCTCACGGGCGGTGTGGATTCGAATGCGCTGCAACGCCCCAAGCGCTTCCTCGGTGCCGCGCGCAACGTCGAAGAAGGCGGCTCGCTCACCATCATCGGCACCGCGCTGATCGACACCGGCAGCCGCATGGACGAAGTGATCTTCGAAGAGTTCAAGGGCACCGGCAACTCCGAAATCCACCTCGACCGCCGTCTCTACGAGAAGCGCGTGTTCCCCTCGATCCAGCTCAACCGCAGCGGCACGCGCCGCGAAGAGCTGCTGCTGGCGCCCGAGATCCTGCAGAAGACCCGCATCCTGCGCCAGCTCATGTACAACATGGACGAGATCGAGTCGATGGAACTCATGCTCAAGAACATGAAGGCGACCAAGACCAATGTCGAGTTCTTCGACATGATGAGACGAGGAGGCTGACCCCCAGGCTTGCCCACTTCGTGTGGCCGCCCACCCCCTTTCAGGGGGCAACGCCGGCGGACCGGCAGAGCCGGATCCGCGGCGTTTCACGAAGGGGCTTCGCGCTTTGCTTGCCTTGGACGCCGCGCGCTCAGTGCGTCGCGAGAGCCTTGCCTTCGGCGGCGCTTTGGCGGCCGAGGTCTAGCAGTTCCATGAGTTCGACGGCCTGCTCCGGGGGTACGGGGTTCGGGGCCTTGCCGAGAATGGCGTCGCGCACCGCGGCGTAGTAGCTCGCGTAGTTGCCGGGCCGCGTCGGCAGCGCCCGTTGCTGCGCACTGCCGTCGTCCGCGTGCAGGGTGAGTTCACCGTCGAGGCCATCGACGCCCCATCCCTCGCCACCAGGGCGTCGTCCGGCGCGCAGTGCGTCTTCCTGCGGATCGACACCATGCTTGACATAGCTGCCGCGCGTGCCGTGCAGGATGTAGCGCGGGGCCGCGTGTGCAGCCAGCGTGGTCGAATGCAGCACGACACGCAGCGGCGCGTGCGGGCCGACCTCGTAGCGCAAGACCGCGTGGAAGTAGTCGTCGACCAGCGCCCCGTCGCGCAGCACGGCGGTGTCGAGCTGCAAGGTGTCGGGCCGGCCGAACAGCTGGATGGCTTGATCGACCAGGTGCGCACCCAGGTCGACCCACAGTCCCGCGCCCGGCACGGCCTGCTCCCGCCAACGGTCGCGCACCTGCGGCCGGAAGCGATCGAAATGCGACTCGAGATACACCGGACGCCCGAGCTCGCCGCCCGCGAGCACGTCGCGCAACGTCAGAAAGTCCGCGTCGAAGCGGCGGTTCTGGTAGACCGACAGCAGGCGATCGTGGCGCAGCGCCAGCGCCGCCAGTTCGCGCGCTTGCGCCGCATCGAGCGTGAAGGGCTTGTCGACCACCACATGCTTGCCGGCGGCCAGGGCCTCGCGGGCCAGCGGGTGATGCTGGGCATTGGGCGCCGCGATCACGACCAGGTCGATGTCGGCCCGGCGCAGCAAGGCCGCGGCATCCGGGACCACGTCGACGCCGGGCCAGTCGGCATGGACCTTGTGCGGCTGGGAGCTGGCCACGGCGCCCAGCACGAGGCCGGGCACGGCCGAAAGCACGGGCGCATGGAAGGTCTGGCCCGCAAAACCATAGCCGACAAGGCCTGCGCGCAGAGGGAAAAAGGTCATCGGAGGGGTGGCTCTGGTTTGGGAAACGGCCAGTATGCGATAATCTTCGGCTCAGCGAAAAGTGCAGCGCGGCGCCGTGCCGTGTCGCTCCTCCAAGATTTCTTTGATCAAGGGGGCCTGTGGCTCTCGCATCGACCAAAGGAAAGACCATGAAAGAAGGCATTCACCCGAACTACCGCGAAGTTCTGTTCGTCGATCTGTCGAACGGCTTCAAGTTCGTGACCCGTTCGTGCGCGAACACCAAGGAAATGGGCAAGACCGACGACGGTCGTGAACTGCCTCTCTTCAAGCTCGACACGTCGAGCGAATCGCACCCCTTCTATACCGGCACGCAAAAGTCGGTCGACAACATGGGCGGCCGCGTCGAGAAGTTCCGCAACCGCTTCGGCAAGACCACCGGCGCCGCTTCCAAGTAAGGAAGGCGCTTCCACGTCGAGGGCAGCCCGGTTTACCGCGCTGCCCTTTTTCTTTACCCGCGTTTCACCCATCCTCCACCGTTGAATCAGCCGACGCCAGCGATCGTTGCCCAAAGCGCCGTACGCCGCCTGCCGCGCATCGCGCTGCTGTTGCTGTGCGCCGCCTACCTGATGCCGGGCCTGCTGGGGCGCGGACCGTGGAAGAGCGCCGATATCGTCGCCTTCGGCTACATGTCCGAACTCGCGCACACCACCGAAGGCCTCGCGCGCTGGTTCGACCCGATGCTGCTCGGCATGCGGCCCGAAAGCCCCGCCCTGCTCCCCTACTGGATCGGTGCCTGGGCAATCAAGGCAGCGCCCGCGTGGCTCAACCCCGATCTGGCGGTTCGCATCGTCTTCGCCCTGCTGCTGTGGGGCGCCTTCACGGCCACCTGGTACGCGGTGTACTACCTCGCCCGCACGCCCCGCGCGCAACCGGTGGCGTTCGCCTTCGGCGGCGAGGCCCGGCCGACCGACTATGCGCGCGCGATGGCGGACGGCGCACTGCTGGCGATGATCGCGTGCCTCGGGCTCGCGCAGCTGGGACACGAAACCACCCCCGCGCTGGCGCAGCTTTTCTTTGCCTCCCACCTGTTCTATGGCGTCGCTGCACTGCCGTACCGGCGTGTCGGGGCTTTCATTGCCCTGGCGATCGGGGCCGTCGGCATGACGCTGAGCGGCGGCCCGACGGTCGGGCTGGCATTGGGCATCGGCTGCGTGCTGGTGCTGATCGCCGAACGCCGTCGCGGCGTCGATACCACCGAGGAACCCAGCTACTCCACCGGCGCGGTCATCGCGGTGCTGGGTGCCACGGTGCTGGCAGGCGTGCTGGCCGCTTCGCTCGGCCTGTTCGACTGGAAGATCGAGCTTCCCGGCAGTCGTGCGGCGAGCATCGCCGTCGATGTCAGGAATCAGGCCAAGCTGCTGCTGTGGTTCACCTGGCCCGCGTGGCCGCTTGCCGTGTGGACCCTGTGGCGCTGGCGCCGCCAGCTCATGGCCCGCCACGTCGCGTTGCCGCTGTGGTTCGCACTGGTGCCCCTGGCCGCGACCTGGACCACCAACTATTCCGAACGCTCGCTGCTGCTCGCCCTGCCTGCCTTCGCGACGCTGGCGGCCTTCGCCCTGCCGACCTTCCGGCGCAGCGTGTCGGCGTTGATCGACTGGTTCACGCTGCTCTTCTTCAGCGGTTCGGCGATCATCATCTGGGTCATCTGGATCGCGATGCAGACCGGCGTGCCGGCCAAGCCGGCCGCCAATGTCGCGAGACTGGCACCCGGCTTCGTTCCGCACTTCTCGGTCGTCGCCTTCGCCTTCGCGCTGGCGGCGACACTTGCCTGGGCGTGGCTCGTGCGATGGCGCACCGGCCGTCACCGGGCGGCGCTCTGGAAGACCCTGGTGCTGCCGGCCGGCGGCGCGGCGCTGTGCTGGATGCTGCTGATGACGCTGTGGCTGCCGCTGCTCGACTACGCGCGCAGCTACATCCCGCAGGTGCGGGCGGTCTCCGAACGCGTGGGCCAGCCTGCATGCATTTCCGAACTCGCGCTCGACCGCCCGCATATCGCAGCGTTGCGCTTTCATGGCCAGCTGAAGCTGCAACCGCTGACCACTGCGCAGAACTGCCCCTGGCTGCTGGTGGCCCCGGAAGCGATCGTGCGGCTGCACGAAATCGTGAACCTCGATGGTTGGCGCTTCACCGGCACGCTGCGCCGTCCGACCAGCGCGGGCGACGATCTGCTGCTCTACCAACGGATCACCCCGGCCGGTGACTAGCGAACGGCGCGTGATCGTGCGCCACGCCGCGACGGTGCTGGCCGGACAGATGGCGGTAATGGCCTTCGGCGTGACCGACACGATCGTGGCCGGCCGCTATGCCGAGGGCGCCCTGGCCGCACTGTCGGTCGGCTCGGCCATCTTCGTCAGCGTCTACGTCTCGTTGATGGGCGGCCTGCAGGCGCTGCTGCCGGTGTGGGCCGAACTGCACGGCGCGCGGCGCACCGGGGAAGTCGGCGCGTCGGTGCGGCAGTCGCTCTACCTGTGCGGCATCGCGATCGTGCTCGGGATGAGCGTGCTGCTGTTCCCGGCCCCGATGCTGCGCTGGACCGAAGTGCCGCGGGCCATGCGCGCGGACGTCGAGGCCTATCTGCAGGTGCTCGCCTTCGCGCTCGCGCCGGCCCTGCTGTTCCGGCTTTTCAGCACCCTGAACCAGAGCCTGGGCAAGCCGCAGCTGGTGACCTGGCTGCAGCTGGCTTCGCTCGCCATGAAGCTGCCCCTGTCCATCTGGCTCACCTTCGGCGGCGCGGGCCTGCCCGCGATGGGCCTGGTGGGCTGCGGCGTCGCGACGCTGATCGTGAACTGGACCATGTTGGTGCTCGCCGTGCTGTTGCTGCGCAGGCAGGCCTTCTACCGCGAGTACCGCTTCTGGCAGCGTATCGAGAAGCCCGACTGGTCGCAGCTCGGCCAGTTCGCGCGGTTGGGCGTGCCGGCCGGGCTCTCGGTGTTGGTGGAGGTGACCTCGTTCACGCTGATGGCGCTTTTCATCGCGCGCCTGGGCACCGCCGCTTCGGCAGCCCATCAGATCGCTTCGAACCTCACCGCGGTCGCCTACATGATGCCGCTGTCGCTGGCCATCGCGACCAGCGCGCGCGTGAGCTTCTGGCTCGGCGCGGGCGAGGCGGCCCTGGCGCGCCGCGCCTGCCGCAAGGGCTTCGAGCTGGCGCTGTTCTTCGCCCTGCTGATCGCGGGATCGATGCTGCTGTTCCGATGGCAGCTGCCGCGCATCTATTCCGCCAATCCCGAGGTCGTGGCACTCGGCGCGACACTGCTGCTGGCGACCTGCATCTACCACTTCGCGGACGCCGTGCAGACCTTGTGCGTGTTCGTGCTGCGCTGCTATCGGGTCACCGTGATGCCGCTGATCCTCTATTGCACGCTGCTCTGGGGCGTGGGCCTCGGCGGCAGCTACCTGCTGGCCTACCGCGGCGTCGGTCCGTGGCCGGCGATGGAGTCGCCGCTGGCGTTCTGGATCATGGGCGCGCTGGCGCTCGCGCTCACCGCAACGCTCTTCCTCGCCCTGCTGCTGGTGACCGTCAGGCAGCGACGCTGACCGGCGCAGCCGGCCGCAGCCGCGTGACCGGGAACAGCAATGCGAAACGCGAGCCCTTGCCGACCGTGCTTTCGATGCGCAGCTCGGCGCCATGGCGTTGCGCCACGTGCTTCACGATCGCCAGTCCGAGCCCGGTGCCGCCGGTCTCGCGCGAGCGGCTGCGATCGATGCGATAGAAGCGCTCGGTCAGCCGCGGAATATGCTCGGCCGCGATGCCGGGTCCGCTATCGCGCACCGCATACTCGCCGCGACCGTCGGGCAGGAGGCGCCAGCTCACCGCCACCTGGCCGCCGCCCGGCGTGTATCGGATGGCGTTGCTCAGCAGGTTCGACATGGCGCTCTGCAGTTCGGTCGGCGCGCCGGCCAGCTCGGTGTCGGCCTCCATGTCGAACGAGAGCCGATGACCCTGCGACGCCAGCCGGCTCGACAAGCCGCGCCCCTCGTCTTCGCATTGCGCCAGCAGCGCCCGCACGCGGGTCCAGCGATTGGCCGGCGGTGCCGCACTGCCCTCGAGCCGCGACAGCGTCAGCAGGTCGTTGACCAGCGTTTCCATGCGATGCGACTGCTGCCCCATGAGCGCGAGGTAGCGCGCGCGCTCCTCGGCATCGAGCGGCAGGTTCTGCAGCGTCTCGACGAAGCCTGCGAGCACCGTCAGCGGCGTGCGGATCTCGTGCGAAACGTTGGCGACGAAATCGCGCCGCATCGCTTCGGCCTGTTCGACCGCGGTGATGTCGCGCGTGAGCAGCATGCGGCGATTGCCCGCGTAGGGATGGACCTGTACCGACAGCCGCATCGGCTGACCACGGTGCGCATGCACCTGCGAGGACGCGTCGATCACCACGTCGCGGCTGTAGTTCCACGATGCGAGGTAGGCCACGAAGGCCGGATCGCGCACCAGGTTCGCGAGGTGCTGCAGCAGGTCGCGCTCGGCATCGATGCCGAACTGCGAGGCCGCCGTCTGGTTGCACCATTCGATGCGCCCCTGCTCGTCGAGCAGCACCACGCCATTGGGCGAAGCCTGAATGGCAGCGAGGAATTCCTGCAGCCGGTCCTCGGCCTGACGGGTCTGCTGTTCGCGCACGCGCAGCAGCTTGCGAATGCGTTCGGACAGTTCGCCCCACACGCCGGGACCGCGCAAAGGCAGGCCCGAGGCATCGTTGCGCAAGACCTTCAGCAGGCGCTGCGCACGCCATGCATCGAGCGCCAGCCAGAGCAGCGCGCCCAGCCAGGCGCCGGCCCCCGCGAAACGCCAGCCGATGAGGGCTGCCGCACAGGCGGCGCCCGCGAGCGAAGCGATCAGGAAAGTTGCGATACGGAAGGGCATGCCGAAACGATTATCCCGCCCGTGGGCCGTGCACCGCCGCGCGGCGGCCCGGCGTCGGCATCAGACGGTGGCCTGCGCCGTGAGCCGGTAACCCGCGCCGCGCACGGTCTCGACCATCGGCGCGGCCGCGCCGAGCGATTCGCGCAGGCGCTTGACGTGCACGTCGACCGTGCGCTCCTCGATGTAGACGTGGTCGCCCCACACCTTGTCCAGCAGCTGGGCACGGCTGTGCACGCGCTCGGCATGCTGCATGAGATAGCCCAGCAACTTGAACTCGGTCGGCCCTACCTTGAGCGGCGCGCCCTGCCAGGTCACGCGGTGCGTCGCGGTGTCGAGCGCGAGCTCGCCGATCTCGACGCGCTCGGTCACGATCTCGGGCGCCCGGCGGCGCAGCACGGCCCGGATGCGGGCCAGCATCTCCTGCGTCGAGAACGGCTTGGTGATGTAGTCGTCGGCGCCGGCATCGAGCCCGGCCACCTTGTCGGACTCGTCGCCGCGCGCAGTGAGCATGAGGATCGGAATCGCCTTGGTGCGCGAGTCCTTGCGCCAGTGGCGCGCGAGCTGCAGGCCGCTCTGGCCCGGCAGCATCCAGTCGAGCAGCACCAGGTCGGGCAGGAAGGCATCGATCTCGCGCTGCGCCGCATCGCCGTCCTCGGCCCAGATCGGCTCGAAGCCGTTGTGGCGCAGGTTGACGGCGATCAGCTCGGCGATCGAGGACTCGTCTTCGACGATCAGGATGCGGGGTTTCTTCATGCTCTCGGGTTACTGCAGTGCCGACTCGATATCTTGCATCGAAGTGTGCCGCACATCGGCGCCCTTGACGATGTAGATGATGAACTCGGCGATGTTCTTCGCATGGTCGCCGATGCGCTCGATGGCCTTGGCCAGGAACAGCAGGTCGAGGCTGGCCGAGATGGTGCGGGGATCTTCCATCATGTAGGTCACCAGCTTGCGCACGAAGCCGTCGAATTCCTTGTCGATCAGGTCGTCGTCTTTCAGGATCGAGAGCGCAGCGGCGGTGTCCAGCCGCGCGAAGGCATCGAGCGCCTTGCGCAGCAGGCCCGAGGCCAGGTCGGCGGCGACACGCAGCTCGATCGAGGGCAGCGCGCGCGCCGACCCGCTCTCGATGATCTTCTTGACCATGCGCGCGATCTTGTTGGCCTCGTCGCCGACGCGTTCGAGGTTGGCGGTGGTCTTCGAGATCGCGATCAGGAGGCGCAGATCGCGCGCCGTCGGCTGGCGCCGCGCGATGATCGACGACAGCTCGCGGTCGATCTCGATCTCCATCGCGTTGACGCGGTTCTCGGTCTCCATCACGCGGTCCGCGGCTTCCGAATCGAATTCGGACAGCGCATACACCGCCTGGTAGATCTGCGACTCGACCATGCCGCCGAGCTCCATCACGCGGGACGAGACGGTGTTGAGTTCGCTGTCGAACTGACTGGAGAGGTGTTTCTCGGTCATGCGATCTCCTTAGCCGAAACGGCCTGTGATGTAGTCCTCGGTCTCCTTGCGCTTCGGCTTGAAGAACAGCTCTTCCGTGGCACCGAATTCGATCAGGTCGCCGAGGTACATGTAGGCGGTGTAATCGCTGCAGCGCGCGGCCTGCTGCATGTTGTGGGTCACGATGACGACGGTGTACTCGCTCTTGAGCTCGGCGATCAACTCCTCGATCTTCGCCGTCGAGATCGGGTCCAGCGCCGAGCACGGCTCGTCGAGCAGCAGCACCTCGGGCTTGATCGCGATGCCGCGCGCGATGCACAGGCGCTGCTGCTGCCCGCCCGACAGGCCGGAGCCGCTCTGCTGCAGCTTGTCGCGCACCTCGGTCCAGAGCGCGGCCTTCTTGAGCGCCCATTCGACGCGATCGTCCATCTCGGCGGCGCTCAGGCTCTCGAACAGCTTCACGCCGAAAGCGATGTTGTCGTAGATCGACATCGGGAACGGCGTCGGCTTCTGGAACACCATGCCGACCTTGGCGCGGATCAGTGCGACGTCCTGCTTGGAGGTCAGCAGGTTCTCGCCGTCCAGCGCGATGGTGCCCTCGGCGCGCTGCTCGGGATAGAGCTCGAACATCCGGTTGAAGGTGCGCAGCAGCGTCGACTTGCCGCAACCCGACGGGCCGATGAAGGCCGTCACCTTGTTCTCGGGGATCTCGAGGTTGATGCCCTTGAGCGCGTGGAACTTGCCGTAGTAGAAGTTCAGGTCCTTGACCGAGATCTTCGAACGCGAGGGCTGTGCGAGTGTGGTTGGCATGGGGGTCAGAGTTTGGTGCGGGTCAGGACCCGCGCGAGGATATTGAGGCCCAGCACCGCGACGGTGATCAGGAACACGCCGGCCCAGGCCAGATGCTGCCAGTTCTCATAGGGGCTCATCGCGAACTTGAAGATGGTCACCGGCAGGCTGGCCATCGGCTGGCGCAGGTCGGAGGTCCAGAACTGGTTGCTGAGTGCGGTGAAGAGCAGCGGCGCGGTTTCGCCGGCGATGCGCGCCACGGCCAGCAGCACGCCGGTGACGACACCCGCGCGCGCGGCGCGCAGCGTAATGCTCAGGATCACCTTCCACTTCGGCGTGCCCAGCGCATAGGCCGCTTCGCGCAGGCCGGGCGGCACCAGCTGGAGCATGTTCTCGGTCGTGCGGATCACGACCGGGATCACGATCAGCGCCAGCGACAGCGCACCGGCCAGGCCCGAGAAGGTCTTGAAATAGGCCACCACCACCGCGTAGACGAACAGGCCGATCACGATCGACGGCGCCGACAGCAGGATGTCGTTGACGAAGCGGATCACGTTCGACAACCAGCTCTTCGGGTTGTACTCGGCCAGATAGATGCCGGCCATGATGCCGATCGGCGTTCCGATGAAGGTGGCCATCGCCACCATCATGAAGGAGCCGTAGATCGCGTTGGCGATGCCGCCCGCCTCGTTCGGCGGCGGCGTCATCTCGGTGAAGGTGGCCAGCGCGAGGCCGCCCACGCCGAGGCGCAGCGTTTCCCACAGGATCCAGACCAGCCAGAACACGCCGAAAGCCATCGCGGCGAGCGACAGGCTCAGCGCGATGATGTTGACGCGCTTGCGGCTGGCAAAGCGCGCAGCGCGTGTTTCCTCGAGCGCCTTGGCGCTCAGCAGACGTTCTGCGGTGGTCATGCTCGCGTCCCTTCGCTCTTCTTCATCCGCTGCAGCAGCAGCTTGGACAGCGACAGCACCACGAAGGTGATGAAGAACAGCACCAGCCCGAGGTACATCAGCGAGGCCTGGTGCAGGCCTTCGCCGGCTTCGGCGAATTCGTTGGCCAGCACCGAGGTGATGCTGTTGGCCGCCTCGAACACCGACAGCGAACTGAGCTGGTTGGTATTGCCGATCACGAAGGTGACGGCCATCGTCTCGCCGAGCGCGCGGCCCAGGCCGAGCATGATGCCGCCGACGACGCCGGCCTTGGTGTACGGCAGCACGACCTTGGAGACGACCTCCCAGGTGGTCGAACCCAGGCCATAGGCCGATTCCTTGAGCAGCGGCGGCGTCACCTCGAACACATCGCGCATCACCGAGGCGATGAACGGAATGATCATGATCGCGAGGATGATGCCGGCCGACAGGATGCCGATGCCCACGGGCGGCCCGGTCACCAGCGCGCCGAGGTAAGGCACCCCGGCGAAAAGCTTCTGGAGCGGCTGCTGCACATAGGCCGCCAGGATCGGCCCGAACACCAGCAGGCCCCACATGCCGTAGACGATCGAAGGCACTGCAGCAAGCAGCTCGATGGCCGTGCCCAGCGGGCGCTTGAGCCACGAGGGCGACATCTCGGTGAGGAACAGCGCGATGCCGAAACTCACCGGCACCGCGATCAGCAGCGCGATCAGCGAGGTGGCGAGCGTGCCGTAGATCATCACGAGACCGCCGTATTCGTCCTTGACCGGATCCCACACGCTGCTGGTGAAGAAGCCGAAGCCGAACTTGGCGATCGCCGGCCAGGCGCCGACCAGAAGCGACAGCAGGATGCCGATCAGCATCGCGAGCGTCAGCAGCGCGGCCCCCATGGCGGCCCAGCCGAACAGACGGTCGGTGAGCGGCCCGGTGCGCGGCCGCTTGGCCGGCGGCGGACTGGTCGCGGCACGCGCGTCCTCGGTGGCGAGGTCGAGCGCGCGGGCGTTTGCGGGAAAGGTGGATGACACAGGTCGCTCCGAAAGCGGCGCGCGATCGAGCTCCATGCTCATGCGCGCCGTCGTTTCTTATTGCTGGACGGTGATGGTCTTGCCCGACGCGTCCTTGATCTCACCCCAGGCGGACGCGATGGCACCCTTGACCTTGTCGGGCATCGGCACGTAGTCGAGATCGGCAGCGGTCTTGTCGCCGTTCTTGTAGGCCCAGTCGAAGAACTTGAGCGTGGTCGCCGCCTGCGCCGGCTTGTCCTGCGCCTTGTGCATCAGGATGAAGGTCGCGCCGGTGATCGGCCATGCGTCCTTGCCCGGCTGGTTGGTCAGCACCTGGTAGAAAGTCTTGGACCAGTCGGCGCCGGCGGCCGCGGCCTTGAACGCGGTGTCGTCGGGCGAGACGAAGGCACCGGTCGAATTCTCCATCTGCGTGTACGTCATCTTGTTCTGCTTGACGTAGGCGTATTCGACGTAGCCGATCGAATTGGGCAGCTTGTTCACGAAGGCCGCGACACCCTCGTTGCCCTTGCCGCCCGCGCCGGTGGGCCAGTTGACGGCCGTGCCGTCGCCGACCTTGCTCTTCCAGTCGGCGTTGACCTTGCTCAGATAGTTCGTGAACAGGAAGGTCGTGCCCGAACCGTCGGCGCGGCGCACGGGTGCGATGGCCGCATCGGGCAGCGCGACCGAAGCGTTGAGCGCCTTGATCGCCGGATCGTTCCACTTGGTGATCTTGCCGAGGTAGATGTCGCCGAGCACCTGGCCGCTGAGCTTGAGCGCACCGGGCTTGATGCCCTGGATGTTGACCACGGGGATCACGCCGCCGATCACGGTGGGGAATTGCATCAGGCCCTTGGCCTTGAGCTCTTCGTCGGCCAGCGGCATGTCGGAGGCACCGAAGTCCACCGTCTTGGCATCGATCTGCTTGATGCCGGCGCCGGAACCGACCGACTGGTAGTTGATCTTGACGCCGGTGGCCTTGTTGTAGTCGGAGGCCCACTTGGAATAAAGCGGCGCCGGGAAGCTCGCGCCGGCGCCGGTGGCTTCCTGTGCGAAGGCGGGAACTTGGGCGAAGGCCGCGGCGACGAGGCCGGCGGCAGCGAATTTGAACGTCGTTTTCATATTGGAACTTCCTTTGAAGTGAAGGACCCCGCAAGGGGCTTGAGACGGACTCTAGGGAGCTCGTGTGACATCGGTGTGACACCCCTCCACAGAGGGAAAACGACCCTTTCGGCGATCCGGCCCACATGACGGTGTCATGCAACCGTCACACGGCCGATCTAGCCTTGCGCTCGCCTGCGTGCTCGTCGGCGCTACGATCAGGCCCCGGCCTCTCCACTTCAATATGCAAAACGGAACCCGCCTCGCTGCGGTCGATCTCGGCTCCAACAGCTTTCGCCTCGAAATCGGTCAGGTCGACCATGGCCAGATCCATCGCACCGAATACCTGAAAGAGACCGTGCGCCAAGGCAACGGCCTGGACAGCGCGCGCAACCTCACGCCCGAGGCCATGCAGCGCGGATGGGACACGCTCGCGCGCTTCGGCGAACGATTGGCGGGCTTCAAGCGCTCGCAGGTGCGTGCGGTCGCCACGCAGACGCTGCGCGAAGCCCGCAACCGCGACGAATTCCTGCTGCGCGCGCGCACCGTGCTCGGCTTCGGCATCGACGTCATCACCGGCCGCGAGGAAGCGCGTCTGATCTACCAGGGCGTCGCCCACGCGCTGCCCCACACCGATGCCAGCGACCGCGAACGCCGGCTGGTGGTGGACATCGGCGGACGCTCCACCGAGATGATCATCGGCCGGGCGCTCGAAGCCGAGGTGATGGAGTCCTACCGTGTCGGCAGCGTCGCCTGGTCGATGAAGCATTTCGCCGAGGGCCAATTCACGGCCGCGGCCTTCCGGGCGGCCGAGATCGCGGCCAAGGCGGTGCTCGACGACGCGCTCGGCAGCTACGTGCCCGACCGCTGGGACGTCGCCTACGGTGCCTCGGGCACGATCGGAGCGGTCGGCGACGTGCTGGCGGCTGCCGGCGGCGAGCCGGGCCTGATCACGCGTGAGGGACTCGACTGGCTGCTCGACCGGCTGCTCAAGGCCGGCAGCGCCGACCGGCTGCGCATCGAAGGCATGCGCGAGGACCGCAAGGCCGTGATCGGCGGCGGCGTGAGCGTGCTGCGCGCCGTGTTCGACCTGCTCGAGATCGAGGAGATGCGGGTCGCCCAGGGCGCGCTGCGCCATGGCGTGCTCTATGAATTGCTGGAGCGCGACGACAGCGTCGCCGATCTGCGCGCTTCCACGGTGGCCCGGCTCGCCGGCCGCTTCGCCGTCGATGCGATGCAGGCCCGGCGCGTCGGCGAGACCGCCGCGGCGCTGTTCCTGCAGATCGATCCGGCCGCGCGCGGCGCCAGCACCACGAGCCGAGCCGGTCGCGCGCTGCGCAAGCTCGGCTGGGCGGCGCAGCTGCACGAGATCGGCGTGCAGATCTCCCACAGCGAGTACCACAAGCACGGCGCCTACATCCTCGACAACGCCGATGCGCCGGGCTTCGCGGTGAACGAGATGCACTGGCTCGGCCAGCTGGTGCTCGGCCACCGCGGCAAGCTGCGCAAGCTCGAACCGGTGCTGGAGGACGAAGGCTTCGCCGCGCAACTGCTGTCCTTGCGGCTGGCGGTGATCCTCTGCCATGCACGGCGCGATCCCGATCTGCAGGGGCTGCGCTTCACTCACGCGGGCGGACGGGTGTTCTCGGTCGCATGCCGCAGCGGCTGGGCGGAAGCCTATCCGCAGTCGGCGCATCTGCTGCGCGAAGAGGTGCTGGCCTGGCAGAAGACCAACTGGCGCGTCGAGCTCGCCGGCTGAAGGCGCCTGGCGCTACAGCAGTTCGGGCGACTGCACCGCAACCACGATCGTCTGCACGTCGTGGTCGCGCTCGCGCGAGCGGATCCACCAGGCCGCGCCCTTGCGCACCGGGCAGCTGTCCTGCTGCAGCCCGAGCAACAGCGAGATCGACTGGCCGAGCGAAGGCTGATGCCCGATCAGCAGCACCACCGACTTGCCGTTGGGCCAGCCGGCCGCGCCCAGTAGCGCATCGGGCGTGGTGTCGGGCGCGAGCTCGGCGCGCAGCTTGTATTTGCGCCCGAGCGCCAGCGCCGTCTGCTCGCAGCGCCGCGCCGGGCTGCAGACCACGCGCGTGCCTTCCGGCAGTTGGCGATCGAGCCAGGCGCCCATGCGCTTGGCCTGCTTCTCGCCGCGCGGCGTGAGCGAGCGCTGCAGGTCGTCGCAGCCCTCGGTCCAGTCCTCGGCCTCGGCATGGCGCCAGAAAATAAGGTCCATGGTGTTGTCAATCTCTTGAAGCGGCGCGGCTGAGGCCGCGCGATGCGTAGCGGTCCATCAGGGCCTTCTGCGCGCCGTGGGCTTCGACCGCGGCCGCGGCACCGCCCTCGCCCGCGTGCGTGTCGCGACGCACGTGGTGGTAGGCGCCGTCGGCGCCGAGGTCCCAGGCGTCGCGGCCGTCGTGCAGGTAGGCGACCAGGCATTCGTCGATGAGCCGCTGGCGCAGCACCGGATCGGTCACCGGCCAGGCCAGCTCGATGCGCCGCAGCATGTTGCGATTCATCCAGTCGGCGCTGGACAGGTAGAGCGCTTCGTCGTCGCCCTGGCGGAAATAGAAGACGCGCGAATGTTCGAGAAAGCGCCCGATCACCGAGCGCACGCGGATGTTGTCGGTCAGGCCCGGCGCCTGCGCCGGCAGCGTGCAGGCGCCGCGCACGATCAGGTCGATCTTCACGCCCTTCTGCCCGGCCTTGACCAGCGCGGCGATCAGGTCCTCGTCGGTCAGCGCGTTCATCTTGGCGACGATGCGCGTCGGCTCGCCCAGCGCCGCGGCAACACCGAGCGCGTCGATGCGCGCGAGCAGGTTGCGGTGGAGGTCGAAAGGCGCGAGCCACATGCGGTTGAGCTTCGGCAGCCGGCTCTGGCTGGCCAGGTGCACGAACACCGCTTCCATGTCGGCGGTCAGCAGCGGATCGGCGGTCAGATGGCTGATGTCGGTGTAGAGCGCCGCCGTGCGCGGGTTGTAGTTGCCGGTCGACAGATGACCGTAGCGCCGCATCTGCTTGCCCTCGCGGCGCGTCACCAGCAGCATCTTGGCGTGGGTCTTCAGGCCGACCACGCCATACACCACCTGCGCGCCGATCGATTCGAGCATCTCGGCCCAGTTGATGTTGGCTTCCTCGTCGAAGCGCGCCTTGAGCTCCACCACCACCGTCACTTCCTTGCCGTTGCGGACGGCCTCGCGCAGCAGGTCCATCAACTCGGAGTCGGTGCCGGTGCGGTAGATGGTCTGCTTGATGGCGAGCACCTGCGGATCTTTCACCGCCTCGCGCAGGAACGCGAGCACGCCCTCGAAGCTTTCGAAAGGCTGGTGGATCAGCGCATCGCCGCGCTGCAGCCGATCGAAGAAGGACTGGCCGGGCGACAGCGTGATCGGGTAGGACGCCTGGTAGGGCGGAAAGCGCAGCTGCGGTTCCTCGAGCAGGTCGATCAGCTGCGTCAGGCGCGCCAGGTTGACCGGCCCATGCACACGGTAGAGCGCCTGCGCGGGCAGATTGAACTGCGCAAGCAGAAAGCTCGCCAGCGATTCGGCGCAGCTGGCCGACACCTCGAGCCGCACGGCCTGTCCATAGTGCCGATGCTGCAGGCCCTGGCGCAGCGCGGTGCGCAGGTTCTTGACGTCCTCCTCATCGACCGCGAGGTCGGAATGGCGCGTCACCCGGAACTGCGAGAACTCGCCCACCTCGCGCCCCGGAAACATGCTCGACAGGTGGGCGCGCACGATGCTCGACAGCGCGATGAACAGCGTCTTGCCGCCCGACACCTTCGACGGCATGCGGATCAGCCGCGGGAGCACGCGCGGCACCTTGACGATGGCGATCGGGTTCTCGCGGCCGAAGGCATCCTTGCCACTCAGCCGCACGATGAAGTTGAGCGACTTGTTGGCCACCTGCGGAAACGGATGGGCCGGATCCAGCCCGACCGGGATCAGCAACGGCCGGACCTCGCGCTCGTAATAGTCATGCACCCATTTGCGCTGCACCGGATTGCGCTCGCCGTGGGAGATGATCTGGATCCCCTGGGCCGCGAAGGTGGGAATCAGCTCGTCGTTGTAGAGCGCGTACTGACCTGCGACCAGCGCGTGCGCCGCCGCGGCCAGCCGCTCGAAGGATGCCACGGTGTACGTGCCCTTGTGGTCCCCGGCCACGCCGGCGCCCAGGTGCGGCGCCGCGCGGACCTCGAAGAACTCGTCGAGATTGGACGACACGATGCAGAGGTAGCGCAGCCGCTCGATCAGCGGCACCTCGGGACGCCGCGCCCAATCGAGCACCCGCTCATTGAAGGCGAGGATGCTGTGGTCGCGATCGAGCAGCACCAGGGCGGGCTGGACGGGAGCGGCCGCGGCGTCTGCTTTGGCGGGCGACATGGACACTGATTCTGGGACAAGCGGCACGGAAATGCTCGTAGGCGTAAACATGACAGTGTCGACAGCCGTTGTGACAGTTCCATGACAAGCATGTGACGCCATCCCCGAATCGATTCAATGGCCCAGGAAGTGCTTCCGGTAGCGCGACGGCAGATCATCGATGCGCATCAGCATCGGCAGGTCGGCGGTATTGAAGTCCGGATCCCAGGCCGGCGGCCCCAGCACCTTGGCGCCCAGGCGCAGATAGCCGCGGATCAGCGCCGGCGCCTCGACCTCCAGCGCGTCGTCGAGCCGATGCACCGGCAGCGGCAGGCGCGGCTGGACCTGGTACTGGATCGGCGCCATGTGCGTGGCCGAGAGCTGGCGCCAGATGCTGGCCGCCGCATCGCCGCTGGTGACGCCGTTGTGCCACATCGGAATGCTGGCGCAGCCGATCATCGTGTCGAGCCGGTTCCGGTTCATGAAACCGGCCAGTGCGCTCCAGAGCGCCAGGATCACGCCGCCCTGGCGATGGTCCGCATGCACGCAGCTGCGGCCGAGCTCGACCATGCGTTCGCGCAGGTCGCGCAGCCGGGTCAGGTCGAATTCCGTGTCGCTGTAGGTGCTGCCGACGCGGCGTGCCTGGGCCGGCGTCAGCACGCGGTAGGTGCCGATCACCTGCTGCGTCGCGACATCCCGCACCAGCAGGTGTTCACAGAAATCGTCGAAGATGTCGATGTCGTGGCCGTCCAGCGGCGTCGTGAGGCGGGCGCCCATTTCGCCCGCGAAGACCTGGTAGCGCAGCCGCTGCGCCGCGCGCACGTCGTCCTGGTGGCGCGCCCAGGTAACGCTGATGCCCGACGCCGGCTCGGCGGGTACCGGGTCCACGCGCGGCAGCGGCGCCGGGACAGACACGGCAGTGCGGGTCGCGGGGCTTGGCGCGGGCCAGAGCGCCGCGCGCAGTCCCAGTTGCGAGAACGGAAACGTCGGAGTGGGCAGTTCTTTCATGCGAGACCCTTTCTGCCGCTGGAGTCTGGGCATCCGCAGTGAAACAAGCATGTCAGCGCCATGGCAATTGCATGACGCGCATGACCCGTGCGATCCTGCTTCGTCGTCTAATGCCCCACATTCGTCCCCTGGAGTCCTGTTCATGGCCGCCGACACACCGATCCAAGTCGAGACCCGTCGCCACCAGATGTTTCCCGTCCTGAGCGCCGCCGACATCGCGCGCATCCGCCGATTCGGCGAGCTTCGCCGCTATGCGCGCGGCGACTGCCTGTTCCGCGCCGGCGAACCCGGCCCCGGCATGTTCGTCGTGCTCGAGGGCGTGGTGGCGATCAGCCAGCGCGACGGGCTCGGCCATGTGGTGCCCATCGAACGCCAGGGGCCCGGGCAGTTCCTGGCCGAGGTCGCGCAGCTCTCGGGCCGCCCTGCCCTGGTCGACGGCCATGCCGAGGAAGACGTCCAGACCCTGCTGGTGCCGCCCGAACGGCTGCGCGCGCTGATCATTGCCGAAGCCAATCTCGGCGAGCGGCTGGTGCGCGCGATGATCCTGCGCCGCGTGGCCCTGATCGAATCGGGCGCGAGCGGCCCGGTGCTGATCGGCCCGCCGCAATCGGCCGCCGTGATGCGGCTGCAGAACTTCCTGCGCCGCAACGGCCATCCCCATCACGTGGTCGATGCCACGCAGGACAGCGACGCGGCCGCGCTGCTCGAACAGTACGGAGAGGCCGAATTGCTGGTGGTCTGCCCCGATGGCTCCGTGATGGCGAACCCGACCGACAACGCGCTCGCGCGCTGCCTCGGCATGGTCGACACCCTCGAGCATGCCGACCTGTTCGACGTGCTGGTGGTCGGCGCCGGCCCGGCCGGCCTCGCGACCGCGGTGTATGCCGCATCCGAAGGGCTGCGCGTGATCGTGCTCGACTGCCGCTCCTTCGGCGGCCAGGCCGGCGCCAGTGCGCGCATCGAGAACTACCTCGGCTTTCCGACCGGCATCTCGGGCGGCGCACTGGCCGGGCGTGCCTATGTGCAGGCGCAGAAGTTCGGCGTCGAGATGCTGATTCCCGCCGAGGTCGCCTCGCTGGACTGCAGCGCCGCCGACCACGGCGGCGAGCTCGCGGTCCGGTTGACCGATGGCCGGCGCCTGCGCTCGCGCACGGTGGTGATCGCGAGCGGCGCGCACTACCGCCGGCCCGAGGTGCCGCGTCTCGCGGAATTCGAAGGCCGCGGCATCTGGTACTGGGCCTCGGCGATCGAGGCCAAGCTGTGCGCACAACAGGAAGTCGCGCTGGTCGGCGGCGGCAACTCGGCCGGCCAGGCGGCGGTGTTCCTGTCGCAGCAGGCGGCCAAGGTCAACGTGCTGGTGCGCGGCCCTTCGCTGGCCGCCACCATGTCGCGCTACCTGATCGACCGCATCGAGGCCACGTCCAACATCGCGCTGCATCCGCACACCGAACTCGTGCACCTGAACGGCGAGCCCGCGACCGGGCTGAACGGCGCGACCTGGCGCAACCGCCTGAACGGCACGCTGGAGGATTGCCCGGCGCGCAACATCTTCCTGTTCATCGGCGCGGTGCCCGAGACGGCCTGGCTCGAGGGCTGCGGTGTCGCGGTCGACAAGCACGGCTTCGTGCTGACCGGCGAAGCCGCGCGCGGCGGATTCCCGGCCCGGCCGGCCGCTGCGCTGGAGACCAGCGTCGCCGGCGTGTTCGCGGTCGGCGACGTGCGCTCGGGCTCGGTCAAGCGCGTCGGCGGCGCGATCGGCGAAGGGGCGGCGGTGGTCGCGCTGATCCACCGGCATCTCGCGCCGACGGCCGCCGCGGCCGCCTGAGCCGCCGCCTGCAGGAAAAGCCGGCCGCCGCTATGCTGGCCGGCCCCTTTTCATCACCCATGGAATCCAGCCACATGCCGCAAGCACCCATCGACGCCTATTCCTGGCCCACGCCCAATGGCCACAAGGTCCACATCATGCTCGAGGAGTGCGGCCTGCCCTACCGCGCGCACCCGGTCAACATCGGCAAGGGCGATCAGTTCGAGCCCGGCTTCCTCGCCATCAGCCCCAACAACAAGATCCCCGCGATCACCGATCCGCAAGGACCGGACGGCAAGCCGATTTCGCTCTTCGAGTCCGGCGCGATCCTGGTCTACCTCGCGGGCAAGACCGGCAAGTTCCTCCCTGAGGGCGACCGGGCGCGCTACGAGATGCTGCAGTGGCTCATGTTCCAGATGGGCAGCGTCGGCCCCATGCTCGGCCAGGCCCATCACTTTCGCATCTACGCGCCGGAGAAGCTCGCCTATGCGATCGACCGCTACAGCAACGAGGCCAAGCGCCTCTACGGCGTGATCGACAAGCAGCTCTCGCGCAACAAGTTCATCGCCGGCAGGACCTATTCGATCGCCGACATCGCGATCTTCCCGTGGCTGCGCAGCTGGGAGAACCAGGGCATCGTGCTGACCGACTACCCGCACCTGAAGGAATGGTTCGACGGCATCGCCGCCCGCCCGGCCGTGCAGCGCGGCGTGCAGGTGCTGGCCGAGCACCGCAAGCCCATTCGCGACGAAAAGGAGCGCGAGATCCTGTTCGGCAAGACGCAATACCAACGCCGCTGAACGAATGGGGCGGGAGATCCCCGCGCTCAGGCTAGAATCGAAGGCTCGTCGGGGCGTAGCGCAGCCTGGTAGCGCATCTGGTTTGGGACCAGAGGGTCGAAGGTTCGAATCCTTTCGCCCCGACCATCAATTCTTGTTTCTTCCTCAGCTCACGGGCAGTTGCTCAGGCAGCGGTTCAGCCGGTGGGCTTGGCGGAACCTTCTCCGCTTTGTCGCTGTTCTCCGGCTTGTCCTTGCCGAGGCTGTCGATCATGGCCTCGCCCACGGGATCCTTGCCGTCGGAGGGAATCGATTCTTCGAAGCCGATCTCGGGCTCCTCGTTCGTGCTGTGCTTTTGCGGTGCTGCGGCGGGGGTGTGGTCTGTCATGGGCGGACTCCTTGGCAGGCCAACTTGCGCCGTGGCGCGCATCTGCGCACCCGGGCAATGCCACCACCCTTTGTCAGCCGGGACCGACGCGCCAGCGGCTCAACGTAAAATCGCGCCTCCCTGCACTGCCCGTAGCTCAGTTGGATAGAGCACCTGCCTTCTAAGCAGGTTGTCGGGGGTTCGATCCCCTCCGGGCAGGCCACCGATGTTTTCGATCGGGGCGCAAAGGCCTACGTCTTCTTCATCTTCGGCCGAGCAGGTGCACGAGCCGTCCGTGCAGACGACGTCCCGATCTTGCTGAACAGCGCCCTGCCCAAGTCCTCCGATGCCTTCGCATCCAGCGCATCCGTCTGGAAGAGGCTCGAGAAGTCGCACACCTGCTGCGCCAGCGACACCAGCGACGAGATCAGCGTGCTCTTGCGTCCGCTCCTGAAAAGCGCGACGTAGTTGATCTCCGGCAGGCTGGGCGAAGTCTTCACCACCGCCAGCGCCCGGCGCTCGATCAGCGGTTTCAGGCAGGCCAGCGGCAGGTAGCTGACGCCGATGCCGGCCACGGTAAGTCCGATCAGCACGAGCGTGTTGTTGCTGCTGATGGTGTTGGCCTGCAGGAACTCCGGCGATTGCAGCCAGGGCTTGAACATGGCGGTCGTTCCCGACCTGTCGCCCTGCGTCAGGATCGTCGTCGAGGCCAGTTCCTGCAGACTCACTGCCCGCGAGGTCGGCAGCAGGCCGGGCTTGCACATCCACGCGAGCCTGGCCGTGCCGACGCGATGGCTCGCGAAGCGGGCATCCGCCACGACGTCCGGCGCGATGATCAGGTCCATCTCGTCGGCCAGCAGCTTGTCACGCAGGCTGAGGCTGGAATCGACATCGGGTTCGATCACCACCCTGGGATAGGTCTGCCGAATGAGCCGCACGAGGCGCGGCAGCCAGGTGATGGCCGTCAACTCGGTCACGCCGATGCGCACGCGTCGCGCAACGACTTCGGGCTTGCTCAGTTGTTCGACGGCCGCATCGCGGTGTTCGAGCAACCGCCGCGCCAGCACCAGGACTTGCTCGCCCTTCTCGGACAGGCGCGCCTGTCGCTTCTCGCGATCGAAGAGCACTTCGCCCAACGACGATTCGAGTTCCTGGATGCGCTTGGACACCGCCGACTGCGTGGTGTTGAGCTTGCGCGCGGCAGCGGCGAATCCGCCCAGATCGGCAATCCAGTAGACGGCCTCGAGTTGCTTGAAGGTGAACACGGCGAGTCCTTCGGGATGGCGTTGCAGCCGTTGCAATAAATCGCTTTAGGCGATTCATTCAGATTAGTAAATATCGCTTTTATTTGTCAAGCGCCTCACCAACAATTCGTCATCGCCAACGCCCGAGCCCTCGATGTACGACCAGCCGATCAACGCCCCTGCTCCCCTGCTGCCCGCGCACCAGGTGGAAGCGCTGAAGACCATCGCGGTCTCCCATCTCAGCGACAACCTGCAGCGCCTGTCGGGCATCGCCGGCCTGCAGCGCTTCCATCGCGCAGCCAGGCTCGTCGGCACCGCGCTCACCGTCAAGGCGCGGCCCGGCGACAACCTGTTCATCTACAAGGCCCTGACGATGCTGTCGCCGGGCCACGTGCTGGTGGTCGATGGCGCGGGCGACACCGCCAACGCACTCGTCGGTGAACTCATCATGCTGTACGCGCAGCAGCGCGGCTGCGCCGGCCTGGTGATCGACGGTGCCGCGCGCGATACCGCGGCATTCCATCGCGCCGACTTTCCCTGCTATGCACGCGCCTCGAGTCACCGCGGGCCGTACAAGGCGGGGCCGGGCGCCATCAATGTGCCGGTCTCGATCTGCGGCCAGGTGGTATTGCCGGGTGATGCGGTCGTCGGCGACGAGGACGGGATCGTCACCTTCCCTGCGGCCAAAGCTGCCGAACTGATCGCCGCCGCACGGCGCAGCGCGGCTTTCGAAGAAGAGATCCGGGCCGAGATCGCCAACGGTCAGGTTGCACAAAGCTGGCTCACACGCACGCTGCAGCCCCATGGCCTTTGATACGCAGCCGAACTCGATGCCACAGGAGGCACCCGACTTGACCCCCATCCTCGCCGACCGTCTGAGCAGCGTCAAAGCCTCACCCAGCATGGCAGCACGAAGCCGCGTGAGCGCCCTGCGCAGCGCGGGCAAGGAGATCGCCGATTTCACGATCGGAGAACCGGATTTTCCGACGCCGGGTCACATCGTCGCTGCCGGCGTCGATGCCTTGCGCAACGGCCAGACACGCTACACGGCGTCATCGGGAACACCGGCGTTGCGCCGGGCCATCTGCGACAAGCTCGCGCGAGAGAACCAGCTGAGCTTCACACCCGATCAAGTGGTCGTCGGCAGCGGCGCCAAGCAGGTCATCTACAACGCGCTGTGCGCGTCGCTGAACGAAGGCGACGAGGTCATCGTGCCGGCGCCCTACTGGGTCTCCTACCCGGACATGGTCGCCATCAACGGCGGCGTGCCGGTGATCGTGGCCAACGGGCCCGCGAGCGGCTTCAAGCTCACGCCGCAATCGCTGCAGGCGGCGATCACGCCGAAGACGCGCTGGCTGATCCTCAACTCGCCCAACAATCCCAGCGGCGCGGTCTACAGCGAAGCCGAACTGCGCGCGCTGGTCGAGGTGTTGATGCGGCATCCGGACATCTGGCTGATGACCGACGAGATCTACGAGCACTATGTCTACGGATCGGCCAGCCATGTGTCCATTCTTCAGGTGGAACCGGCGCTGGCGACACGCACACTGATCGTCAACGGCATGTCGAAGAGCTACGCGATGACAGGATGGCGCATCGGCTACGGTGCGGGGCCTCGGTCGCTCGTTGTGGCGATCGAGATGCTGCTGTCGCAAAGCACTTCATGCGCGGCAGCGATGAGCCAGGCGGCCGCGGTGGCCGCGCTGCAGGGTGCGCAGCAATGCGTTGCCGATGCGGTCGCCGAGTTCTCGGCACGGCGTGATCGCATGGTCGAAATGCTGAACGAAGTCCCCGGCATCGATTGCAGCGCGCCGGACGGCGCGTTCTACTGCTTCCCGAGCGTCGGCGGCCTGTTCGGCAAGACAGGCAGGAACCGCAAACCATTGACGTCCGATCTGGACGTGATGCTCTTCCTGCTGGAAGAAGCCGGTGTGGCGAGCATCGACGGAACATCCTACGGAATGCCTGCCTTCCTGCGAATGTCCTTCGCCACCTCGATCGACCAGATCGAGCAAGGATGCCGCCGCATTCGCGCTGCCTGCGCGACGCTGCGCTGATTCGAATCACACACACAAGGAGACACCATGCGCCAACTTCTCAAACCGATCGCCGCCGCCCTGGCCCTGCTCGCTCTCGCCAGCGCCGCGTCGGCCGACCAGCTCGCCGCCATCAAGCAGCGCGGCACGCTGATCTGCGGCACGCTGGGCAACGCAGAGCCCTTCAGCTTTCCCGACCCGGCGACGCGCGAGATCCGTGGCTACGACGTCGACTTCTGCAAGGCCGTCGCCGACAAGCTGGGCGTCAAGCTCGAACTGAAGCTGGTCGCTGTCGAAGCCCGGATTCCCGAACTGAGCCAGGGCCGCGTGGACGTGATCGCGGCGAACCTCGGCTATTCGCCGCAGCGTGCCGAGCAGATCGACTTCAGCCACCAGTATTTCGTCAGCCAGCAGAAGGTCATGGTGCGCGTGGCCGACGGCATCAAATCCTTCGCCGGGCTCAAGGGCAAGAAGATCAGCGCGCCCAAGGGCTCCTCGTCGGAATTGGCGGTGAAGGCCAAGATTCCGGGCGCGGAGGTCGTGACCTTCCAGGATCCGCCGAGCGCCTTCGTCGCGCTGGTACAGGGCAAGGTCGACGGTCTTGCGCTGTCCGAGCTCGCCTCAGTCCGCTTCATTCACCAGGTGGCGGACAAGACACCCCTGACGCTGTTGCCCGAATCGATGATGGCCGAGCCGTGGGGACTCGGCGTGAAGAAGGGCGAACCGGCCTTGCTGAAGCAGGTCGACGACACGCTCGATGGCATGGAGCGCTCGGGCGAAGCCGCGAAGATCTATGACAAGTGGCTGGGGCCGAACACGCCCTACAAGACGAACCGCGAATTCAAGACCGGCCCGATCGCATGACGAGGCGGGCATGTCCGGCTTCCATCCTCTGAACCTGCTGCAGGGGGACTACGGGTCGATGCTGCTCGGCGGCCTGTGGATCACCTTGCTGCTGACCCTGATCTCGTGGTTGATCGCCTTTGCGCTCGGCGTTCTTCTTGCGGCCTTGCGCAGCCTGCCTTCGAAGTTCTGCGACGGCGTTGTCGCGGTGTATGTCGCCTACCACCGCAACGTGCCGCTGCTGGTGCAGGTCCTGTTCTGGTATTTCGGCGTGACCACCGTGCTACCGGATGCGCTGCAGCATTGGCTGAATGATCATGGCGGCGGGCTGATCCCCGGCGCCATCGCGCTGGGCCTGTGCATGGCCGCCTACGTGAGCGAAGACCTGCGCAGCGGCATCCGGACCGTCGGGCACGGCCAGACCGAGGCCGCGCGCGCCATGGGCCTGAGCTTCGCGCAGACCATGGGCTTCATCGTGCTGCCGCAGGCATTGCGCGCCGCGCTGCCGGCCCTGGTCAGCGGCACGCTGCTGCTGTTCAAGAACACGAGCCTGCTGATGGCCATCGGCGTCGCCGATCTGACCTATGCGACGCGCCAGATCGATGGACAGACCTTCCGGACCTTCGAGATCTTCACGGTGGCCACGGTCCTGTACCTGGGCCTCTCGCTGGTCATCATGGGCGCGGGCCACCTGCTCGAGCAACGCTTGCGGATCGCGGGACGCTGACCATGCTGGCGATCGTCCACGACTACTGGCTGCTGTTTCTCGTCGGGAACTACCCGAGCGGCCCGCTCGGCGGCCTGGTCCTGACGCTGATCCTGTCCGTGCTCGGCCTGGGTCTCGCGTTTCCCTTCAGCGTGCTGCTGGCGCTGATGCGTACCAGCCCATGGCTCGTGTTCCGCACGCCGGCCATCGCGGTGATCTACGTGGTGCGCGGCCTGCCGCTGCTGATGTTCATCTTCTGGGCCTACTTCGGCATACCGCTGCTGCTCGGGCGGACCGTGTCGGGCTTCGTCACGATGCTATGCGCGCTGGTGATCTACGAAAGCGCTTATCTCGCCGAAGTGATCCGCGCCGGCATCGAGGCATTGCCCAAGGGCCAGGTCGAGGCCGCGCGCTCCATCGGCATGACGCACCTGCAGACGCAGCGCCTGATCGTGCTGCCGCAGGCGCTCTACAACATGCTGCCGAGCATGCTGAACCAGTTCATCTCGACCATCAAGGAAACCTCGCTCGGCTATGTGATCAGCGTGCAGGAACTGACCTTCGCGGCCACGCAGGTCAACAACATGCTGCTCACCCAACCCTTCGAGGTCTATGCGCTGCTGGCGCTGACCTACTTCGTGCTTTGCTTCGCGCTCACCTCGGCCATCCGTCTGGTGGAGCGCTCGATCCATCGCAGCCGCACGTCGAACGCCAGGCAGCCGGCCTGGCGCGCCGCACCCACCACCCCGAGCGCCTCATGATCACCTTCAGCAACGTCAGCAAGTGGTACGGTGCCTACCAGGCCCTGGTGGACATCGACGCCACGGTCGCCAAGGGCGAAGTGGTCGTCGTCTGCGGCCCATCGGGTTCCGGCAAGTCGACCTTGATCCGCACGATCAATCGCCTCGAGGAAATCCAGCAAGGCTGGATCACGATCGACGGCGTCGACACGCATGCGCGCCGTGGTGACATCAACCGCATCCGCAAGGGCATCGGCTTCGTGTTCCAGCAGTTCAACCTGTTCCCGCACCTGAGTGCGCTGCAGAACGTGTCGCTCGGGCCGCGCAAGGTCGGCGGCATGCCGCGGCCCGAAGCAGATGCGCGCGCACGCGAATTGCTCGCCAAAGTGGGACTCGGGCACAAGTGCAATGCCTTTCCTGCGGAACTGTCGGGCGGCCAGCAGCAGCGCGTCGCCATCGCTCGCGCGCTGGCAATGAATCCGCCGGCCATGCTGTTCGACGAACCGACCAGCGCGCTCGATCCCGAGATGGTCGGCGAAGTGCTTCAGGTCATGAAGGGCCTGGCACGCGACGGCATGACCATGATGTGCGTCACCCACGAGATGAACTTCGCACGCGAGGTGGCCGACCAGGTGTGGTTCATGGATCGCGGCGCCCTGGTGGAGCGTGGCAGGCCCGACGTGTTTTTTTCCCATCCGCAGAGTGAGCGCGCGCGGAAGTTCCTGTCGGATCTGCGTTCGCACTGAGGCAGCAGCTGCCGAGCTCCGGCAGGGTCGCTTCCCGGGTCAAGCGCTCTCACGCGGAACGATCGAAAACCCGAGATCGTGCGCAGTCAGCGCGACGCGCTCCTTGCGCAGCCGCTGCAGCACGAGCGAAGCCGCGACACGGCCGATCTCGCGCTGCGGCACATGCACGCTGGTCAGGGGCGGCGTGACCGCCTGGCCCAGTTCGGTGTCGTCGAAACCCGTGATGGCCACGTCCTTGGGAATGCGCAAGCCGATGCGCGACGCCTCCAGCACGAAGCCCGCGGCGATCACGTCGCTCGCAATAAAGATGGCCTGCGGCGCCTTCCTTGCGGCGAGCGCAGCCTTGACCTCGCGGGCCAGTTCGGCGCCGCTGGCCAGCTCCATCGGCGCCGATCGTATCCAGGGCTCCATCATGGGCAAACCGGCCTCCGACAAAGCCTTGCGAAAACCTTCCTCGCGCGCTCGCGTGCGCTCGTTGTCCGCCTGCGTGCCGCCGTGATAGGCCAGCCGCTTGTGGCCCTTGCGGATCAGGTACCTCGTCATCGCAAGGCCGGCCTCGAAGTTCGAGAAGCCCACGGCCAGATCGATCGGCTTCGGACCGATGTTCCAGGTCTCCACCACCGGCACGCCGGCGCTTTTCAGCAGCATCCGGGTTCCGGGGGTGTGCGTGAAGCCGGTCAGCACCACCGCGTCCGGCCTGTAGCCGAGCAGGGTCCTGATCAGGCGTTCTTCGCGCTCGGCTGAATAGCCGCTGTGCGCGATCGTCAGTGCGAACCCGGCCGCTTCGAGGACGTCGTTCAGGCCGTTGATGGTTTCGGAGAACACCGAGTTCGACACGTTCGGAACGAGCAGCGCGATCAACTTGCTGCCGCGCTTCGACAGTGCGCTCGCAGTGAAGTTGGGCACGTACCCGAGTTCGGACGCAGCCTTGTGCACGGCCGCACGCGTCTGCGGGCTCACCGACGCATGGTTGGCCAGGGCGCGCGAAACGGTGATCGGCGAGACGCCCGCGCGCTCGCCGACATCGCGCATCGTCCACGAACCGCGACGTGCCGTCATGCCTCGAATGCGGCCCGGATGATCCGCATGAACTCGACCGCCATGAGATCTCCATCGGAAAAATGGTCCTCCCAGACCGCCAGTGCGTTCGCATGGTCCGGCGCGAGCTTCGACCGTGAGAAGGCTTCCACGCCGACGATGCCCCGGTAGCCGGCCGCGCTCGCGCGACGCGCCCAATCGGCGAGATCGAGACTGCCTTCGAAGGGCGCGCCGCGATGGCTCTGGTCGAGCTCGAAATAGGCCAGCCGGGGCAGCGCAGCCTGGAGCGCCGCGAAAGGTGCGGCTTCGTCGATGCTCATGTGAAAGGTGTCGAGATGCAGGTAGACGTTGTCATGCGCGACGGCATCCAGGAAAGCCAGGCCGCGTGCCGTGTTGTACAGCAGTGCCGTCTCGTAGCGGTTCACCACTTCGAGCGCGAGGCGAACGCCGGCCGCCTGCGCGACCTCGGCGACGCGGCGCATGGCGTCGGCGGCACGCGCGAACGCATCGTCCGTCACGGGCTCGCCGGCCTTGGCCAGCGGACCGTAGAGCACCCCGCCAATCTGCGTCGACCCCATGTCCCTGGCCAAGGCCACGGCATGGCACAAATGGGAGACACCGCGCTCGCGAATGGCCGGATCGGCGGCGCCGATGTCGCGATCCGGTGCGAGGCCGCAGGCATTGAGCGGCGCGAGCCCGCATTGCTCGAATGCACGGGCGAGACGGCGTGGCACGATGTCTTCGAAGCGGCGCAAGGGAATCACGACGTGGTCGTAGCCCGCCCGCGCCGCCGACTCGAGCGTCGGGCCGATCGCGTCGGCGGACCAGTCCGGCCCCCAGACCGCGGCATGAATGGATGTCTTGACCTCAAGCGGCATTCGTCTCTGTCCACAATGTTTCGAGCTCAAGAAAACGTTCGCCCAGCATCCGGATGAAGTCGCCGTCGTCGACTTCCCCGGCCAGCCACGCGGCTGCCGGCGCCATGAACAGGGTGCGGCCGACAGCGAAACCCTGAATGGACGCCCGTCCGCGGATTGCGGTGAACGCGGCCTTCAGATCGAGCATATCGCGTCCGCCGCCAAGAACCAGGATGCCTCTGCACAGCGGATTGTCGGAATGGATCGCGCGCTCGATCGCATCCCACGCGCGAGGATCCGAAAACGCGGGCAGCTTCCACCAGTCGGGCTTGACGCCGAGCGCCTGCGTGGCACGTATTCTCTCGACGACCCGCTGCGCGTCCTGCGGGGTGTCCGGATGGACGAATTCGAGCAGCAATTCCATTTCGTACATCGCGGCCGCCTGGTACAGCTCGACGAGACGTTCGTTCTGCAGTGCCCGGGTGCCATCGTCGTCCATCGGCACCAGGCATTTGATGATGTGATGCCGCGGCCATCTCGACAGCAGGACCGCCGCCGACGCCCCATCGCGAAACCGCAGCGGTGCCGCACCGGTGGCTTCGATCTTGCGCCCGATCCAGCCGATGTCGGATCCGATGCGCTGGAGCGCCTCTTCGCCTTCGATGTCGTCGAGCAGGATGCCGAGCCGAGGGTGGCGAGCGGCCAGGCCCAGCGCCGCACTCGCGACCAGTTGCTTGAGGGCGCTGAGGGTTCTTGCGGGAACACGCACCAGCGCCTCGAGCGGCGCGACGTGATCGGCCGCAATGACACAGACCGGCAAGATCCGGGGGCGGCGTGTCGTCGCACGGTGGATGTACGCCAGCTCGGCATTCATGTGCAGCCCGGGTTCCCGAACGGATCGCTCCAGGAACCAGTCGAGCTCGGCCTTCGTCGGCGATGCCGGCGAACAGCCATGCCGCGAGACCACCAGCGCTCCCGTGGCGTTGCCGCGCCGGCCGCATTCCTCCCACGACTGCCCGCGCAGCCAGCCGGACAGGAAGCCGGACAGAAAACCATCGCCCGCGCCGAGCACATTGAACACCTCGACCGCGAAGCCGGGTATCACGATGCCGCGTTCGATGTCGTCGGGAATGGCATCCGGAAACACCGCGCAACCCGCCGCACCGCGCTTAAGGACGATGGGCGCCTGCGTCAGCGAGCGCAGTTGCCGCAGCGCCTCGATCGTGTTCGTCGTGCCGCCTGCAACGTGAATCTCTTCTTCCGTGCCGACAACCAGGTCGCATTGCGCGAGAAACAGCTGGCTCGCACGCGTCGCCACCGCGGAGTCGACGAAGCGGCTCTCGCCGCCGTCCCGGGCGACCAACCCCCAGAACACGGGCCGGTAGTCGATGTCGAAGATGACCTGGGTGCCCTTCGCCTTGGCACGTGCCACGGCGCTCAGCAGGTTCTGCCGGGCGTGCGGCGTGGTCAGGTGCGAGCCCGAAACGAGCAGCGCGCGCGCGGATCCGAGGTCGTCGTCGGAATAGTCCTCCGGCGAGATCGCCATGTCGGCGCAATCGTCGCGATAGTGCAGAAGAGGAAAGGTCTTCTTGTCGCGGATGGCAAGGAAGGCCAGCGCCGTCCATCGTGAGGGATCGGTTCGCACACAGCGCGTATCGACGCCCTCGCGCGCCAGCCCTTCGCGAAGGTAGCGCCCGTTCTGATCGTCGCCGACACGCGTGATCAGTCCGACGCACAGACCAAGTCGGGCGGTGCCGATGGCAATGTTCGCCGGACATCCGCCGATATAGCGCGAAAACGAGGACACGTCTTCCAGGCGCGCGCCCACCTGGTCGCCGTACACATCGACGATGGTGCGGCCCATCGCGATGAGGTCGAGGGGGCGTGGGACATTCGCCATTGCCGCGACTACGCTCCCAGCATTCGCACGCGAGGCGCGTGGCGTCCCTCGCCGAACGGCGTGGCCAGGAAGACCTTCAGGCACTCGATCGCCACCGCGGGGCCCGTGGTCTGTCCGCCGAGGCACAGCACATTGGCGTCGTTGTGCTCGCGTGCGAGCCGTGCGGTCAGCGTGTCGTGCACGAGCGCGGCGCGAACCAGGGGGTTGCGATTCGCCGCGATGCTGATGCCGATCCCGCTGCCGCAGACCAGCACGCCGAGCTGGGTGCGGCCCTCGCGAATCGCTTCACCCATCAGGCGGCCGTAGGCCGGATAGTCGACCGGCGTCTTGTCGTGGCAGCCGAGATCGAGCACCCGCCACCCCTCGGATTCGAGCTCGGCCTTCAGTGCGAGCTTGAGGTCGTAGCCGGCGTGGTCGTTGGCAATGGCAATCGCTCGCTCCATGGGTGTGCTCCGATGGTCAGGGCTGGGAGGGAACAGCCGCGCGCGACGGACCCTCGGGGTCCCAGGCCGGCAGCGAGCGGCGAATGCATCCGCCCCAGCGAATCTCGCCGAGCCGCTCGTAGGCGGGATGGCCGTGACGGTACGGCCTGCTCTTTCTGGCAGCGCCCAGCAGATGGGCGAAGAGTTCGCCCGGAAGGCCGTAGACGAGCGGGCTGAATTCCTCGGGAAGCTCGCAATGCACCGGGAGCCACGCGCGCGCCTGACTGCCCAGTTCGACGGCATGGTCTGCGACGATGGCCACGGACGGTTTTCCCAGCGTCTGCATCGCTGCGAGGATCTCCCCGGCGCGTTCGACGCCCGGCCCGTCCGGCGCGATCACCAGGCGTGGCGAGCTACATTCCTCGACCCAACGGTCCAGGTGTGCCCATTCCTCGATGTCCTGCGCCGAAGCGTTGATGCCGACGGCCTCCAGGATCCGCGCGGAGCCGTTGACCGCACTGCCGTAGGTGGGACCCGTCCCGAGGAACAGGGCATGCTCGGCACCGATGAATTCATGAGCGAGAGCGCGTGCGGGTTCGATGCACTGGGCCAGGGTCTGTTCCATGCTGTCGGCGGACCGGGCCAACCGGCCACGCAGCGCATCCGCCTGCGCCGCGCCGAGGCGGCCCCGCAGCTCGGCGACCCGGACGGCGACCAGGTACAGCAACAGCATGGTGATCGGATAGCCCGCGGCCTCGTTGCCGCCGGTATCGGGCTTCAGGATGCAGCGTTCGGCAAGCTGCGCGAGCGGGCTCTGCGCATCGCTCGTCAGGGCCCAGACCCGTGCCCCAGCAAGGCCGGCCATCGTTGCGGCCTCCACGGCACGGGCGGTCTTGCCGGAAAACGACATCTGGATCACGACGGATCGCGCAGACAGGTCGCGTGCCGCGTAAAGGCCGAAGCGCATGGAAGGCATGGCCCAGGTCCGAATGCCGGTCAGGCGCTGAAAGGCGATCTCGACGGCCATCGCCGAGTGCAGCAGATCCCCGGAACCGCTCAGATGGATCGACTCGATCGCACCCGCATCGCACGCCGACAGGGCCCGCTCGACGGCCTGCACCAGCGACGGGTACAGCGCGCGGACGCCGCGCGGAATGGCCAGCGTGTCCTTCACGAGGCGTTCGCTGGTCAAGCTGTCCAATGCTTGGGGTTCGGACGGGTCGTCGGGGTTCAAGACAGATCTCCATGGTCGAGCAACAGGCCCGGGTGGGTCCAGTTCGAATCCGGACCCATGTCCGCAAGCCTGTGCCAGGGACTGACGGCCTCGGCCCAGAATCTGAGTCGCCCGCAGGCGATCAGCGCATCTTCGAGGCCTGCGATCAAGACATCGGCGGCCGGCGCCTCCCGGTCGATGGCCGCAGCCGCTTCGCCAAGCCATGTCGCGGTGGCCGGCATGCCCGCCATCTCGAGCCAGCGGGCATGGCGCCCCATCTGTGCACGGAGCGATGCGCGAATCGGCTGCACCGACGCATCGAAGGCGGTCGCCAGGCTTCTCGCGTTCATGAAGATCTCGGCGACCGCGAGCAGCAGGACGCCGGCCTGCATCCGGCCCGCAAGATTGCCCATTGCCGGCAAGCTCGCACGACACAGACTCCGGATGTCCTCGGGCGGCTGAGCCAGGGACGCCGCGAGCAGTCGCCGCGCGCTGCACCGCCACGGCCCGGCCGCCGCTGGCAACGCAGGCAGCGCCATCGTGTCGTCGGAGGGGAGATCGGTACTTGCACCTGTCAGGCGCGCGCGCCGGGCGCCATGCGCAAGAAGATCCAGGCCCAGGTCCTCGAGCGCCTTCGATGGCGAGATCAATTGCCCGATGACGTTCGTCGGCCCATCAGCAGCGCTCATCTCGCCGTAGTAGAAGCAGAGGTAGTTTCCGAAAGATGCGTAGCCCACATCGCCGGGCATCGGCGGCCGCCGATTCTCGTGCCAGTGGAAGAACGGCACCGGCACGCAGAACTCCGCACCGGCTGTCGGGCAATGCACCGCCAAGGTCGAATGCGGACTCGCGCGCGACAGCGCGCCAGCCAGCGACGGCGCGCGATCGGCATCGAGTTCGACGACGAGCTCACGCGCACCGACGGTGATCGACAGATGGTTCAACTCAGTGCTCCATTTCCGGCTCGCCGAAGCCGAGCAGCGACAGGATCTGCGTCTTGTATTCGCCATACTGCGCGGATCTCACCACGTCCACGCTTCGGCGCTTGGGAAGCTCGATCCGGATGTCTGCCAGCACCCGGCCGGGCCTCGTCGACATGACCACGACACGGTCGGCCATCAGCACGGCCTCGTCCACGTCGTGCGTGATGAATACCGTGGTCATGGAATAGTCGACATGCAGGCTCGACACCAGTTGCTGCATGCGCAGCCGCGTCAGATAGTCGAGTGCGCCGAAGGGTTCGTCCATGAGCAACGCACTCGGCTGGTTGATGAGCACGCGGGCCAGCTGCACGCGTTGCGCCATGCCACCGGAGAGCTGGTAGGGGAAGCTGGTCTCGAAGCCATCGAGCGTCATGACGCTCATGAGTCTTGCCGCCTCCGCCTTCCACTGCGCCGTGGCCTTGCCGGCGGCCCGCGGCCCGAGCGTGATGTTGTCCCAGACGCTGTACCAGGGAAAGAGCGCCGGCTTCTGGAACACGAAGCCCCGATCCGGCGACGGGCTGCTGTGCCGCTGTCCACCCACCAGGCATTCGCCCTCGTACGCGGTGTCGAAGCCGGCGATCAGCTTCAGCAGGGTCGTCTTGCCGCATCCGCTGGGACCGACGATGCAGACGAATTCGCCGGCCTCGACGTCGAGGGAAACGTGGTCGAGAACGTCGATCACCTCGTCTCCGTTCGAGAACGATTTCGAGACATCGGTGATGCGGATGTCGTTGGCCATGTCACTTTCCCTGCCAATGCAGGACCCTGGCTCTGAACGCGACGATCAGGCGGTCCATCGCGAAGCCCAGAACGCCCAACAGGATGACCGCGCAATAGACCACGGGGATCTGGAAGAACTGGGTCGCATCGGTCACGATGTAGCCCAGGCCGCTCGGCGCTGCGATGAGTTCGGCGGCCACCACCAGCGCCCATGAAAGCGACAGTGCGGTGCGCATCCCCGTCACCACCGCAGGCAGCGTGCCCGGCAGCACCACATGCCTGAACATCTGCGCGGTGGTGAAGCCCATGCTTCGACCGGCGCTGAACAGATCGGCCGGGATCGAACGTACGCCATCCGAGGTCTGCAGCGTCATGTAGACGAATGCGCCCAGGAAGATCAACGCGACCTTCGACAGGCTGCCGATGCCGAAGAAGAAGACGAACAGCGGAACAAGGGCCAGCGCCGGAACCGGACGGATGAAGTCGATGAAAGGCATCAGGATGGCCCGCGCCGTCGCGCTGTAGCCCACCAGCAGTCCGATCACGGTGCTGCAGACCACGGCGAGCAGGAAGCCCGTCAGCGCCCGGCCCATGCTCGTCCCGATGTGCTCGAAGATCGACCGGTGTCCGTAGCCGTTCTGGAACAGGTCCCAGAACGTGCGCCCCAGAACCTGCGGGGACGGCAGTGCCAGCGAATCGACGAGCACGAAATTGGAAACCAGCGCCCACACCACCAGCGCAAGGACCACGACCGCCGCGCTCAGCGGATTGATGCGAAACCGCCGTGCGCGGACCCGATCGGCAAGCCGCGCGGCGCGCTTCGCCGGCCTTTGCGCCGGCGTCATGTGCGAGTGCAACCGATGGGGCCCGGCATCGCTCATCTGGAAGTTCCTGCCCGATTCGTCAGTCGACCGTGCACTTCGGTCCACGGAAAGCCTTCACGGCATAGGCGGGCGCGAGGAACTGGTCGTAGGGAAGGCGCTCCTTGAGCGTCCCCGCCTGGATGAAGAACTTGCTCGCCCGATCCAGGATCTTGCCAAGCCCCTGGCCGGACGCCGCACCGCACATCGACACCCTCGCGCCGGGCGTGGCGCTGTCGCTCACAGCGAAGAACGGAAGCTCTTCCGATTGCTTCTTCGCCAGATCGGGCGCGATGCCCGTTGCTTTCGCCACGGCATCGATGGCCGGCTGCTTGTTCTTGGCATACGCTTGCTGGCCTTCAGCCAGTGCCCTGAGAAAGCCCACCACGGCGTCGGGATGGGCCTCGGCCCAGGCTGTGCTGACGGCATAGCCGGAAACGCCCCATCCCCCGGACGGCGTGTCGCCCATGTAGAAGAGCCGCTTGCCACCCCGCGATTCGATCTGGAACGTGAACGGCGCCCACAGGCACGCCACATCCAGGTCCCCGGCAAGCAGCGCCGCCGTGGCGGCAGGCGGTTGAAGGTTCATCAGCGTGACATCGGACTTGGCGATGCCATTGGCCTCGAGGACTTCGAGCACCGGACCGTTCACGACCGAGTTGTTGACGAAGCCGATGCGCTTGCCGGCAAGATCCTTGGGCGATTTGACCGAACTGTTCGGCCCGACCATGCATGCGTCGGACTGGTTCAGGTTGCCAGTGGTGGCGATCCACGAGATCTTCTGGCCGTTGGCGCGCGCGACGTAGAACGTGGTCATGCCGCCAATGCCCATCTGGACCGCACCTCCCTGCAACGCGGCGAACATCGCCGGCCCCGAGCTGAAGGTCTGGAATTCGAGCTTGACGCCGTTGCGCTCGAACGCGCCCGCCGCCACGCCGGCCCAGATGTCGTTCATGGAGGGCTGCACGCCGACCACCAGCGTGACGGGCGCCGCAGCGTCCGCGGCCTTGGCGATCTCCTGCCCGAGAACCAGAGAAATCAAGAGTGCGACGACTGCCGCGAATTTGAGTTTCAGAGACATTGCCTTCGCTCCTTGAACAGGTTGGAAACGCGGAAAAGCCGTGCTATGGTATCGATGTCATTCGCAGTGTAGCGAGACACTTTCGGCGGTGTCAAGGGCGAGATCCCCGATGCGATCGCCGAACGAATGAAGGCCCGATTTCTTCCAGGAGAACATGCATGCGGCGCAAACTGATCCTCGACGTGGACACCGGAACGGATGATGCGGTGGCCATCATGCTGGCGGCCCTACATCCGGACCTGGACCTGATCGCATGCACCACGGTCAACGGAAATGTCGACGTGCAGCAGGCCACCGACAACACACTGCGCGTGCTGGAATTCATCGGACGGGCCGACGTGCCGGTCTACGAAGGACTGCACCGCCCCATCGCTCGAAAGGACTTTCCGGTTCCACGCAGCGCGCGCGACATGACGAGCTACATCCATGGCTTCGAATTGCCGCTGCCGCCGCCCACCATCGCCAAGCAGCGCGGGCATGCGGTCGAATTCCTGATCGAGACCTATCGCACGGCGCGCGAGGAAATCGCACTGGTGCCGCTCGGCCCGTCGAGCAATGTGGCGGTCGCGCTGGCCCTGGCGCCGGACTTCGTCGACCTCGTGCCGGAAGTCGTGATGATGGGTGGCGCGCACGCCATCGGCAACACCACGCCATCGACCGGATTCAACACATGGTCAGATCCCGAGGCCGCGGCGTCGGTGCTGGATGCAGGTTTCAGGCAACTGACCATGATTCCGATCGATGCCACGCACCAGGCCTTGATCACGCGAGACGATTGCCGCGAGTTGGCCGCGCTCGGCACGCCTGCGGGCATTGCGGCATCGAAGCTGATCGAACGCCGCATCGCCGGACACATCGCAGGACAGCCGATGAGCGTCCTGGAGAGTACGCCGGTTCACGATCCGCTGTGCGTCGCGTTCCTTACCAATCCGTCGATCGTGACGACGCGATTTCTGCACGTCGCTGTCGAGACCAAGGGTGAGCTGACCCTGGGCAGAACGGTCATCGACGTCTCCAGCCGAAGCGGCAAGGCGCCGAATTGCCATGTCGCATTCCATGCGGATGGCGCTGCATTCACAGCCATGCTCAAGCAGGTCTTCGGCACAGCTCGCCCGCCGCGCAACTGAGCCACGTTTGAAGTCGCAGCCGGCGCCGGCATCAGGGACTCAGCGCACCGAGCAGCAGCCGCTGCGCCGGTTCGAGCCGAGCCGCCAGCTCTTCGGTCACGCCGAACTGCCGAAGCATCGCCCCGACCGGACGGAACGCAACCCGCGTGCGCCCCTCTTCGTCCTGCCGCACCAGCACGCGCAGCGGCAGGTCCAGCGCCGCCTGCGGACAGGCCTGCATGATCGGCGTGCCGCCGCGCGCGTGGCCATAGACCAGCACCACGGCCGGCAGCATGTCCATGCCGATCGCGCGCGCACCTGCCGCGTGATCGATGCGCGCGAAGATCTGCAGCCCGGCGCCTTCGATGGCCGCGGTCAGCCGTTCGAGCGTGGATGCGAAGTCCGAGGCGCCGATTTGCTCGACCAGTCCGGCCTCGTTCGATGGGTTCGTGATGATGTGCTCCTGCGCGCCGGCGGATGCCTCCGATGCAGACCGCATTATTCAGCCACCACCGCGATGCCGCGGAACTGGCCGGCGGTCGGTGCACCGGCCACCGGCTTGGGATAGCGCTCCGGGTCCAGCCGATGCAGCAGCTCCGCCTCGCGCGCCCGCGTCAGCGCGAGGTTCGCGAGCTTGACGTGGCCATAGCCGCGGATGTCGAGCGGGAGTGCCGCGATCTGCGCCGCTCGCGCCTGGCCGGTCGCGCTGAGGCCGGCCATCAGCGTCTCCAGGCGTTGCTCGAATTGCGTGATCAGGGCGCGTTCCAGCCGGCGCTCCTGCGTGTGTCCGAACACATCGAACACCGTGCCGCGCAGGACTTTGCCGCGTGCCAGCCATCCCATCGCCGGCAGCATCCAGCCGCCGAGGCGGATCTTGACTGGTGGTTGGCCATTCTTCGGGCGCGCGATGAAGGGCGGGGCCATGTGGAATTCGAGCCGGACGTCGCCCTCGAACTGCTCGGCCAGCTTGCGGCGGAAATCGCCGTTCGTGTAGAGGCGCGCGACTTCGTACTCGTCCTTGTAGCTCATCAGCTTCTGCAGGCTGCGCGCCGCATTGCGCGTCAGGGGCAGCGTGGGGTCGCCGCCCGGCAGCGCGGCCTCGCGCTCGCGCAGCGCGCGGACATGGGCTTCGAAGCGGCGTGCCCAGGCCGCGTTCTGGTAGCCCGTCAGATGGGCCACGCCGCGTGCAATCAGCGCATCGATCGAATCGTCCTGCGCAGCAGTGGCCGGTGTCGCGCGCAGGCGCTCCAGCGCATCCGCGTTCGCCGCAGCGACGCGGCCGAGCGCGAATGCGAGCAGGTTCTCCGGCACGGCGACGCCATTGAGTTCGATCGCGCGCGTCAGCGCCGCGAGACCGAGCGGCAGCAGGCCGCGTTGCCACGCATAGCCCATCGCGAGGATGTTGGCGGCCAGCGTGCCGCCGAGGAATTCCTCCGCCAGGCCTTGTGCATCGAAGGTCTCGACCCGCTCGTCGCCGGCCGCGAAGCGCAGCTTGTCCAGCAGCAGGTCGACATGCAGTTCGGCATCCGGATTGCGCAGCGACTCGGCCACCGGAATCTCGTGCGTGTTCGCCAGGATGCGCGTGCGGCCGTGGCGCACCGTCTGCAGCGCATCGGGCGATGCGCCGACCACGATGTCGCAGGCCAGGATCGCGTCGGCCTGCTGGGTGTCGATGCGGACCTGGTTGAGGCGCTCGGGCACGTCGGCCAGGCGCACGAAGCTCAGCACCGCGCCGCCCTTCTGCGCGAAGCCCATGAAGTCGAGCACGCTGGCCGACTTGCCTTCGAGGTGCGCGGCCATCGCAATCACGCTGCCGACCGTGACCACGCCGGTGCCGCCGACGCCCGTGACCAGCAGGTCGTAAGGCGCCGTCCAGGTGTGCGCAGCGGGTGTCGGCAAGGCCGCGGCCTGGCGGAAGAAGGCATCGAGATCGCGCGCCAACGCGCCGCTCTTCTTGCGCAGCGCGCCGCCCGTCACGCCGACGAAGCTCGGACAGAAGCCCTTGGCGCAGGAATAATCCTTGTTGCAGCTGGTCTGGTCGATCTTGCGCTTGCGCCCGAGCGGCGTCTCGCTCGGCAGCACCGCGACGCAATTGCTCTGCACGCCGCAGTCGCCGCAGCCTTCGCAGACGGCCTCGTTGATGAAGAGGCGTTTCGGCGGATCGAGCAGTTCACCCTTCTTCCGGCGGCGCCGCTTCTCGGCCGCGCAGGTCTGCTCGTAGATCAGCACGGTGACGCCGGCGATCTCGCGCAGGCGGCGCTGCACTACGTCCAGCTCGGCACGGTCGTGGAACTCGGTGCCGGCCGGGAAGCGTGATTGGATGGCGTCGTACTTGCAGATGTTGTCGCTGACGACCACGACCTGTTTCACGCCTTCGGATTCGACCTGGCGCGCGATCGCATCGACGCTGATCACGCCGTCGACCGGCTGGCCGCCGGTCATCGCGACCGCGTCGTTGAACAGGATCTTGTAGGTGATCGTGGCCTTGGCCGCGACCGCCTGCCGGATCGCGAGGTAGCCCGAGTGGTAGTAGGTGCCGTCGCCCAGGTTCTGGAACACGTGCGGCGTGCGAGTGAAGAGCGAATGCGAGACCCAGTCGACACCCTCGCCGCCCATCTGGATCAGCCCGGCGGTGCTGCGGTCCATCCAGTTGGCCATGAAGTGGCAGCCGATGCCGGCGCGCGCAGTCGAGCCTTCGGGCACCTTCGTGCTCGTGTTGTGCGGACAGCCGGCGCAGAAGTAAGGCAGGCGCTTGACGCTGTCGCTCGGGTTGGCGAGCAATTCGGGCGGCGTGAAGTCGCGCACGTGCTGCAGGTGGTCGCCGAGATCCTGGTTGGCCGGGAAATGCGCCGACAGCCAGTGCGCGACCAGCTCGATCAGCCGCGAGGGCCGCAGTTCGCCGAGCGCCGACACCAGCGGCCGTCCCTCGCGGTCGCGCTTGCCGACCAGCACGGGCCGCGTATCGGCCGGCAGGTTGTAGAACAGCTCGCGCATCTGCGTCTCGACGACGGCGCCCTTCTCTTCGACGATCAGGATCTCGTCGAGTCCGGCCGCGAAGGCCTTGATGCGGCTCTGCTCGATCGGAAAACTCAGGCCCACCTTGTAGAGCCGCACGCCGACGCGCGCCAGTGCCTCGGGCGTGATCTCCAGGCGCCGCAGCACTTCCATCAGGTCGTAGTGGGCCTTGCCGCAGGTGACGATGCCGACCTTCGCATCCGGGCTCTCGATCACGTGGCGGTCGATGCTGTTGACGCGCGCGAAGGCGGCCACCGCGTCGAGCTTGTCGGCCAGGCGCGATTCGATGCGCAGCGAAGGCAGGTCCGGCCAGCGGTAATGCAGGCCGTCGACGGGTTCTCTGTGGCCGGTCGCGGCGCGCACCGCGTCGGCATCGGCCCATGCGGCGACGCGTGCGAGCACGAGGTCGAGGTCGACCGTGCTCGCGCTCTCCACCACCTCCGACAATGCGGCCATGCCGACCCAGGCGCCGGCATAGCGCGACAGCGCATAGCCGTACAGGCCGAACTCCAGGTACTCGGCGACACAGGCCGGCTGCAGCACCGGCATGCTCCATGCGGCCAGCGCCTGGTCGCTCTGGTGCGGCATCGACGAGGAGACGCAGCCATGGTCGTCGCCGGCCACCACCAGCACGCCGCCATGCGGCGACGAGCCATAGGCGTTGCCGTGCTTGAGCGCATCGCCGGCGCGATCGACGCCAGGCCCCTTGCCGTACCACATCGCGAACACGCCATCGACGGTGCGCTCCGGATCCGATTCGACGCGCTGCGTGCCCAGCACCTGCGTCGCCGCGAGCTCCTCGTTGATCGCCGGCACGAAGCGGATGCCGGCATCGCCGAAGCGCGGCCCCGCCTTCCAGATCGCCTGGTCGACCATGCCGAGCGGCGAGCCGCGGTAGCCGCTCACGAAGCCCTGCGTCTTCAGGCCGAGGGCTGCGTCATGCTGGCGCTGCATCAGCATCAGCCGTACCAGCGCCTGCGTGCCGGTGAGGAAGATGGCGCCCGAAGAGGCCCAGAGGCTGTCGGAAAGCTGATAGTCGGAACGATGCAATTCGTTCGGGCGCACGGGCGCCTCGGTGAGGGAGTTCATACGCAGGATTCTTGGCCCGCACCCTGAGTAAAAGCTTCTTCAATACACTGGCAACAACCCCTTCTTCGAGAATCAAATTCTCCGATCGCACGATGAAAGACGAATCCATCCTTCTCGACTCGTACTCGCTGAAGATTCTTTTCGAATTGCAGCGCGATGCCCGCCAGACGGTTCAGCAGATCTCGGAGGCGGTCGGGCTGTCGGCGACGCCGTGCTGGCGCCGCATCAAGGACATGGAAGCCGCCGGCGTGATCCGCGGCTACACGGTGGTGATCGATCCGGAGAAGGTCGGGCTCAACCTGTCGGCCGTGACCGAGGTCAACATCGACCGGCACGGCGAGACGCAGGTGCGCGCGTTCGAGGAAGCGGTGGCCGCCAGCCCGCAGATCGTGCGCTGCGTCTCGGCCACCGGCCCGGCGGACTACATCCTCACCGTGCTGGTGCCGGACATCAAGCACTACGAGCAGTTCCTGCACACGACGCTGTTCCAGCTGTCGGGTGTCACGCACGTGCGCTCGGCGATCGTGCTGCGCGAGGTGAAGGCAGGCGCGAGCCTGCCGATTCCCGGAGGGCCCGCGGCCTAGTGCGGCGTGCCGCCGGTGATGCCGGCCATCCCGGTCGACTGGCCGATGGCCTCGGTGCCGGCCGGATGCGCAGCCGCCACCGCGCCTGCGTAGACGTCCGCCCTCGACACCATCGAGGTCGCCATCGGCGCGGCGGTCGATTGGCCGATGGCCTCGGTGCCGGCCGGATGCGCAGCCGCGGCAGCGCCCTGGCTCACCTCGTCGCTCGAGATCGTCGAATTCATCATCGGCGCGCCGGTCGACTGGCCGATCGCTTCGGTGCCGCTCGGATGGGCGGCCGAGACGGCACCCTTGTAGACCTCGTCGCTGTATGACGACGATTGCGCGCTGGCCGTGATGGAGCCGAATGCGGCCAGGGCGACACAGCCGCCGAAGGCCAGGGCTTTGAGTGAAGTGTGCATAAGGATCTCCTTGAGGATCTCGGTTCTGCCCCGCACGGCACGAACGCCGTACGGAGGACCTGTTGGCACTCTAGGCAGCCAGAATGAGACGGGGATGAGGGGAGACTTAGCCCAGAATGAGCGCCGCGGGCCGGGCGGTCGTGCGGGAAAATCCTAGCGTGCTTGATGAAGACCGCCTACGGCCTTCGAGGACGCCGCAGCTATCCTGTCGGCAGCGGCTGCGCAGATGACGAGGTATCTTCAATGGCACTGGAACTGACCGAGCGGGAAACTTTCGCAGGCGTTCTCGCGACGCTCGTGCAGGATCGCTGCGCCACCAGCGGCGCGGCCAGGACCTCGCGCACGGGCCTGCAGGCCACGGTGCCGGTGGACGAACGGCCCTCCATACGCCGCGGCCTCAACGCGCTGATCGAGCATGGTGTGCTGGTCATGAGCGGCGAGGACATCGGCTTCACCGCGCAGGGCAAGGCCTTCGCGGCCTACGTCCAGAACGCCCAGGGCGAGCGCAACCCGAAGAACGCCGCCACCCTGGCCTCGACGCTGTCGGCGATCGACAAGGACGAGCGCTTCGCGCCGCACCGGCCGATCGAGGACATCCGCACGCTCCCCGCGCGCCTGGAGGCCTACCGCGCCGTCACCCAGCCGCGGCTATCGAAGGGCTGGGTCGTGCTGGGTGCGCTGGCCACGGCGGTGGCGGCCTTCGCGCTGCTGCGTTGACGCCATGGTCGGCGACGACATCCCGAACCCGATACCTCCGCGCGGCGAAGCCGCGATCAACATCGTCGCGCTCCTTCTGCTGCTCATGGGCCTGGGCGTGGCCGGCGGCGGCATCTGGCTGGCCGTGCTGCAGGGCAGCGGCTACTACGTGGCGGCAGGCGCCGGACTGCTGGCCACGGGCTGGCTGCTGATGCGGCGCCAGCCGGCAGCGCTGTGGGTCTATGCGCTGCTCTTCGGCGCCTCGCTGGTGTGGTCCGTGTGGGAGGCGGGCCTCGACTGGTGGCCGATGGCCGCGCGGCTCGACGTGCTGTTCGTGTTCGGCCTGCTGCTGCTGACGCCGTGGGTGACGCAGCGGCTGGTCCACGACGTGCCGGGGCAGGCCGATCCGGCGCCGGTCTCGCTGCGCCGCGACGGCGGCCTCGCGCTCGCCATGGCACTGGTGCTGTTCGTGGTCGTGGCGGTGCTGTCCTGGACACGCGATCCGCACGAGATCATCGGGCAGCTGCCCGGCGCGGCGGGCAACGCCACGCCCGCGCTCGGCGGACCCGAGGATGTGGTGCCGCCCGGCGAATGGCATGCCTATGGCCGCACCGGCTATGGCCAGCGCTATTCGCCGCTCGGCGAGATCACGCCAGCCAACGTGGACCAGCTGCAGGTCGCGTGGCAGATCCAGACCGGCGACCTGCGCGGCCGCAGCGGCGACCCCGAAGAGACGACCGACGAGGTGACGCCGCTCAAGGTGGGCGAGCGGCTGTTCCTGTGCACGCCGCACCAGTCGGTGATCGCGCTCGACGCCACCACGGGGGCGCAGCTGTGGCGCTACGACCCGAAGATCCAGGGCAAGCTGGCGCTGCAGCACCTGACCTGCCGCGGCCTGTCGTACCAGCCACCGCGCAGCGAGGCAACGCCGACAGTGCAGGCCGCGGCGACAGCACCGGCCGAGCCGGCATCCGCGCCGGCGCCCGCTGCCGAACCGGCATCCGCGTCCGCGTCCTCGCCCGCATCCGAGCCTCCCCCCTCGCCACCCGCACCGCCCGAGCTCGCCACGTCCGGCCAGGCCGCACAGCCGGTGGCCGCGGACAGCGGCCATGCGACCGACCACTGCCCGGCCCGGCTCTTCATGCCGACCGCGGACGGCCGCCTCATCGCGCTCGACCCCGACACGGGCGCCGTCTGCAAGGACTTCGGCGGCGGCAAGGGCCAGATCAACCTGTGGGCGCACATGCCCAATCTCGACCCGGGCTCCTACTATTCGACCTCGCCGGTGGTGGTCACGCGCAAGCTGCTGATCGTCGGCGGCACCGTGCTCGACAACCTGTCGACGCATGAACAGTCCGGCGTGATCCGCGCCTTCGACATCGACACCGGCGCGCTGGTGTGGAACTGGGATTCCGGCAACCCCGACAGCACCGAGCCGATCGCGCCGGGGCAGACCTACACCGTCAACTCGCCCAACAGCTGGTCGATCGCGAGCGTCGACGAAGCGCTGGGCATGGTCTACCTGCCGATGGGCAACCAGCCGCCCGATCAATGGGGCGGCCGGCGCAGCCCCGCGGTGGAGAACTATTCGTCGTCGGTGGTCGCGCTCGACCTCGCGACCGGCAAGGTGCGCTGGCGCTTCCAGACCGTGCACCACGACCTCTGGGACTACGACGTGCCGGCCCAGCCGACGCTGTTCGACCTCACCGTCAACGGCGCCACCGTGCCGGCGCTGGTACAGCCGACCAAGCAGGGCGAACTCTTCGTGCTCGACCGCCGCACCGGCACGCCGCTGCTGCCGGTCACCGAGACGCCGGCACCGCAGGGCGCGGCACAGGGCGACCATTCGGCGCCGACGCAGCCGCGCTCGGCGCTGTCCTTCGATCCGCCGCCGCTCAGCGGCCGCCAGATGTGGGGCGTCACGATGTTCGACCAGCTCGCCTGCCGCATCGCCTTCCAGCGGCTGCGCTACGAGGGCCGCTTCACGCCGCCCTCGGTGCAGGGCTCGCTGATCTACCCGGGCAACTTCGGCACCTTCAACTGGGGCGGCATCGCGGTCGATCCGACGCGCCAGGCCGCCTTCACCACACCCACCTACCTGGCCTTCGTGTCGAAGCTGGTGCCGCGGCCGGACGACAAGGCGCTGATGGTCCAGGACAAGGGGCCGCCGCAAGGCAGCCTGCCGGCGCTCAACGAGAACTTCGGCGCACCCTTCGCGGTGAAGCTCAGTCCCTTCGTCTCGCCGATCGGCATCCCGTGCCAGGCGCCGCCGTGGGGCTATGTCGCGGGCGTCGACCTGCGCACCGGTCGCATCGCATGGAAGCACCGCAACGGCACGGTGCGCGACCTGTCGCCCGTGCCGCTGCCGTTTCGCATGGGCGTGCCGAACCTGGGCGGCCCGGTGATGACGGCCGGCGGCGTGGCCTTTCTCTCGGGCACGCTCGACAACTACGTGCGCGGCTACGAGATCGCGAGCGGACGCGAGCTGTGGCGCAGCCGCCTGCCCGCGGGCGGCCAGGCCACGCCGATGACCTACACCGGCGCCGATGGCCGCCAGTACCTGCTGGTGGTCGCCGGCGGGCACGGCTCGACGGGCACGAAGGCGGGTGACTCGGTGATCGCGTACGCGTTGCCGAAGCGCTAGCACCACACGCCACGCGCCGTGCGAGACTGTGCCCCTCGCATGCCGGACGACAGCCCATGAACGCGCTCCCGTTGATCGACATCGCCGCACTGGTCGCCGGCACCCCGGCGCGCGCCGCGGTGGCCGCCGAGATCGGCGCCGCCTGCCGCGCGCACGGCTTCTTCTATGCCATCGGCCACGGCGTGGATCCGGCGCTGACGCATCGGCTCGAAACACTGAGCCGCCGCTTCTTCGCGCTCGACGAGGCGACCAAGATGCGCTGGCGCATGGCGCTCGGCGGCCGGGCCTGGCGCGGCTACTTTCCGCTCGGCGGCGAACTCACCTCGGGCCTGCCCGACTGGAAGGAAGGCCTCTACCTCGGTACCGAGCTTGCGGACGACCATCCCCTCGTGCGCGCGCAGACACCCGTGCATGGCCGCAACCTCATTCCCGACATCGAGGGCTTCAGGCAGACCCTGCTCGACTACATGGATGCCGTCACGCAACTGGGCCATCGCCTGATGGAAGGCATCGCGCTGAGCCTCGGGCTCGAGGCCGGCTATTTCCACGACCGCTACACGGCCGACCCGCTGATCCTCTTTCGCCTCTTCAACTATCCGACGCAGCCGGTACCGGCCGGACTCGATGTGGCATGGGGCGTCGGCGAGCACACCGACTACGGCCTGCTCACCGTCCTGCATCAGGACGACATCGGCGGCCTGCAGGTACGCACCGCCGCGGGCTGGGTCGATGCCGCGCCGGTGCCGGGCGCCTTCGTCATCAACATCGGCGACATGCTCGACCGCATGACCGGCGGCCTGTACCGCTCGACGCCGCACCGCGTGGTGCGCAACACCTCGGGCCGCGACCGGCTGTCCTTTCCGCTCTTCTTCGATCCGAACTTCGAGGCCCGCGTGGCGCGCATCGAAGGGCTGGCCGGCGGCCATGCCGAGGACGACAGCGCGCTGCGCTGGGATCGCGCCAACGTGCATGCCTTCAACGGCCGCTATGGGGACTATCTGCTGGACAAGGTATCGAAGGTGTTTCCGCAGCTGGTGCGCGAAGTCCTGTGAAGCGTGGCTGCGCGGGATCCTTCCGGCAAGCGGCGAGCGGCCGGCCTCGAACCTACCTGACGCGCTGAAGCATCGGCTGCCGGTGCACCGCGACGACGGAAATGGTCCTTGCCGCCGGATCGATGCGGATGCGGTCGCCCGTCCCGATCAGCGTCAACGCGTCCGACGACCAGCCTTCGGTGATCGCCATGCCGGCCAGCACGGCGCCCTGCACCATCACCGGGTTGAGCCGGCCGAACACCAGAGCCTTCGGTGCGATGCCCTTGTGCAGCATGTCGAGGAAGGCCCATCCGCCGGCCACCCCGCCCTTCACGGTCGGGATCACCAGAATCCGGTCGATCACGGACTCTCCTTCCGCGCTGTGACCGATGCGGGAGATGACGCCCGTCGTGCGGTCCAGGTCGTAGCGCGGGCTGAAGCCTTCCCGCATCACCAGCGCCTCGCCCTCGACCACCGGCCCCCAGGCCTTCGTGACTTCGATGCGCGCGTTCACTTGAGTTCTCCCGTGCATGCGATGTCCACGCAGTCGGCGGTGCGGCGCAGCACGGTGTTGAACCGGTGCGCCGTGATGGTGTTGACCAGCTTGCCCGAGTTGGAGATCAGGTTCGTCCAGTCGTTCTCCTGCCGGATGCTGGACAGCCGCTGCAGGATATAGAAGCACACGCCCTGGAGCAGCCTGACCCCGGCCGCCTCGAGCGTGTCGATGTAGCCCAGGCGTTTGGCATCGCTGTACACGGCATGGTTGGTCGTGATGAACGCATGCATGCCCGGCGCGACCTTGCGGCCGCTGAACAGCTGCGCCATCGCCTGCATCTCGAAGATCGACAGCTGCGGCGCCGAGAACACCACGATGTTGTGCGCGCCGTCGACATACTTGCAGGCCTGGTACACGGCATCCAGATCGGCCTGCGTGACCGTGATCTCGGAGCTCGGCACGTTGCCGCCGAAGGCCGCCTCGGCGCTCGGCGCTTCGGGCGTGACGCCGACCATGTGGAACATCGCCATCGAGCCGTAGCTGGCCAGCGATGCACCCAGGTGCTTGAGCGCATCCGACGAGGGCGTTTCCCTGACGCCCTGGATCACCGGCACGGCGAAATAGTCCTGGTTCGGATGCCCGATGATCTTGCCCAGCGCGCCCCAGTCGGCCAGGTCCGTCATCTTCGCCTGCAGGTCGACCGAGAGCGTGCCGCGGCGAACCTCGTCGAGGTGGAATCCATAGGCCGGCGTGCGCCCGGTCACGGCCGCCGCGAAGCTGGCGTTGCCTGCCTCGTAGTTGGTGCGGGCGCCGAACACCGAATTCGCGTAGATCACCGTCCCCGTATCGCCCCAGGCCACGTGCTCGCCGATCTTGGGCTGGTAGACGGTCTGGTAGTTGATGCAGGTGTCGGTGGTGGCGACGCGCATGTCGCGCAGGCGCACGATGATCTCGCGCTCCTTCACCATGTCGGCCGGATCCTGGCGCAGCTCGTCGACGGTGTCGAAGTGCATGCAGCGCGCGTTGCTCGAGGTCGGCACGGCGCACCGCGCGTGGTGCTCGGACATCTCGCGCAGGTGCGCGAGGCCGCCCTCGCCCATCACCTCGATGTCGCCCATGACGTGCGCGTTGGTGATGGGAACGAAGTGCCGCGCGCCGAAGAAGTTGCCGACCTCGATCTGGAACTGGATGGCCTTCTGCACGGCCTTGCCGCGCTCGCCGCGCAGCATGGCGAGTTCGTCGGCGTTCAACTTCATGGACCCGGTGTCCGGTGTTTCGGTGTTCATAGCGGTGGTGAAGCGATGGCGTCGAGGTTTACTTGCAGTCCTTGTCGAGGTATTCGCGGATGTACCTGTCATCGACCGCCTCGGCGATCGTGGCGCGCGAGATCGGCTGCGTGATCGCCTTCGCCTCGCGCAACGCTTCGCCCGCGACGAACAGCTTCTCGGTCAGGCCGGCCGACTTGTTGGACAAGGTCCACGGCGAATCGGGCTTGAGCTGCGATTCGATGGACGGGATCAGCAGCGTCTCGTAGGTTTCCTTGGCCGTCTTGTAGGGAATGTTGAAGGCTTCCTGCATGGTTCGGATCGCATGCTCCGGATCCTTGCGCGCCGCCTCCATCGCCAGCGCCTGCACCTTCACCAGCTTGCAGCCCACCGACGGATTCGTCTTCAGGAAATCAGGGCGTATCGCCACCGTCGTGGCGCACACGCCGCCGTCCTTCATGAAGTCCTTGTCCCAGCTGACGATCTTGTAGCCGGCATCGCGCCACAGCAGGTTCCACGGGCCCCACATGAAGGCGGAGTCGATCTGGCCGTTCTGCAGCGCCGTCTGCATCAGGTTCGGCGCCAGGTTCGAGGCGTGCAGCGCCGAGCGCTGCGTGCCGGCCGCACGCGCCGCGAGAACCATCGACACCTCCGAGCAGGTGGCCGTCGACGCGCCGATGTTCTTGCTCTTGGCGATGTCCTTGTAGCTCTCGATGCCGCTCGCTGGATTGACCACGTAGGCCATCTGGCTCGACGAATCCAGCGGCACCAGCACGAACTTCAGCGGGATGCCCTGGCCCAGCATGAACAGTGTCGCAAGGCCCGTCCAGGCGACGTCGAGGCTGCCGCTCTTCATGCCCGCGATCAGCGGTGCGCCGGACTGGAACATGAAGAACTTGGGTGCGAGCCCGACCTTCTCGAACAGCTTGAGGTCGCGCGCGATGTAGGCCGGCCAGTAGTTGGAGATCGGCAAGCCGATGTTCACCGGCGTGAGTGCGCCGACCGGCGGCGCGGCGGCAGGCTGAGCCTGGACCTGTGGCATCACCGACGCGGCGGCCAGCGCCGTGACGGCCATCAATTGGCGAACGAATCTGCTGAACATGGTTGTCTCCTTCTTTGTGTATGCCTCTGGCGGCGTTTGCATGAATGGGGCTAGGACTTCCGGGCGTGCACGTCGTCGAGCGCGACGCTCAGCTGATAGACGTCGGGTCGCAGGAAGTGGGTCGTCATCTCGACCGGGTTGCCGTCGGTGTCGCGCGTGATGCGCTCCAGCACCAGCAGGAAGGTGCTTTGCGACAGCTCCAGCTTCTGGCTCAGCTCCGGCGTGGGCTGGCGGCAGCTGACCAGGAACTCCGCGCGCGACAGCGAGATGCGCAGCTTCTTGGACAGCACGTTGTAGAGCGGCTGCGCCTCGACGTCCGACTGGCTGAGCTTGCGGCCGAGGTGATGCGGCAGATCGATGCGGGTGACCGCGTGCGGAATGCCGCCCGACACATACAGCCGCTGATAGGACAGCACCGGCTTGTCCCATGCCTGGAGCGCATCCGGAAGGCTGGGCGAATCGACCCAGCCGAAATGAATGAGCTCGGTGTGAAGGTCTTCCCCGGCGTTGCGGAAGGTCTCCATGAAAGGCGCGAGCCGGTCGATCGAATGGACGATCTTCGGCGTCGGCCGTGCCATGAAGGTGCCTTTGCCCTGCCGGCGCGTGAGCACGCCTTCGTCCACGAGTTGCTGGACCGCCTTGCGCACCGTGGAGCGGCTGACGGAGAACACCTCGACCAGTTCGGCCTCGGTGGGCAGTTGCTGGCCCACCGCCATGTTCGCCACCAAGTGGCCGCGCAGCCGGTCGGTGACTTGCTCATAGAGAGAGCGGTCGCTTTCGCGTTCGAGGTTTTCGAGCAGGGCATTCATCTGTCTGTCTTTCTCAAATCTGCTTGCATTGCCGAATATGTTTGCTATGATGTGCATACAATAGCAGACAACTTAGAAGTTCGCAAGCCCAAACCCTCTGAACGGAGCAATGAAGATGGAGACAGTCGAGACCCTTGCCCGCGCCCCGGACGGCCGCCCGCCTTCGGGCGGTTCCAGCATTTCCTTTCGCGGTGTGACCAAGCGCTATCCCGGCGCCAAAGGCAGCACCGGCGCCACGCTGGCGCTGGATGACTTCAACCTGGAGATCGCCAGTTCCGAGATCTTCTCCATCGTCGGTCCCACCGGCTGCGGCAAGTCGACCGCATTGAATCTGGTGGCCGGCTTCGAAGCCGTCAGCGCCGGCGGCGTCTACGCAGGCAACCACGCCGTCAGCGAGCCGGGCATGGACCGCGCGGTGGTGTTCCAGCACCCTTCCCTGTTTCCGTGGCTTAGCGTGATGGACAACGTGACGCTGGGCCTGAAGTGCCGCGGCGTCTGCGCCGCCGAACGCGAAGCCCGCGCCACGCACCTGCTGCGCGAGGTCGGCCTCAGCGGCTTCGAGCGCCACTATCCCTACCAGCTGTCCGGCGGCATGCAGCAGCGCGTGCAGATCGCGCGTGCGCTCATCAGCGAACCCAGGGTCCTCCTGATGGACGAGCCCTTCGGCGCACTGGACTACCAGACGCGGCTGATGATGCAGCGCCTGCTGCTCGATCTGTGGAAGGTGTTCCGGCCGACCATCTTCTTCATCACGCACGACGTGGCCGAGGCGATCTACATCTCCGATCACGTCGTGGTCATGACGGGCCGGCCCGGCAAGGTGAAGGTCAAGATCGAAGTCACCGAGCCCAAGCCGCGCAGCTACCAGTTCCTCAGCTCCCCGGAGTTCGTCGCCTTGCAGGCCAAGCTGCTCGAGGCCGTGCAGCAGGCCGCGGACGCCGTGCACGGCGCCGCCCGCAGCGCCGATCGCCGCATGGAGGTGCACTGATCATGAGAAACACGTCCTCCGCCGTCGCGCCCAGGGCCTTGCTGCAGGCAACCGACGCGGCGCAACCTCCATCGAAGGCCTCCATGAAGCTACCTTTCGTGCCGTCCCTCACCATCTCCACGCTGGCGGTCATCGTGCTGGCGCTCGCGTGGCAGATCGTCAGCACGTCCGGCTGGATACCGCAGGGCTATCTGCCGAGTCCCGCGGAGCTGTTCCGCGAGACGGTCGTGCTGGTCAGGGAAGGCTACAAGGACGCCTCGCTGTGGCAGCACATCGAGATCAGCCTCTACCGGACGCTGGCCGGCTTCGCCCTGGGCGTGCTGTTCGGCGTGCCGCTCGGACTGCTGACGGGCTTCAGCCGCGTCGGCGGCGCGATCGCGTCGCCGATCATGGCCTTCGTGCGCCCGATCCCGCCGATCGCGTTCATTCCGATGGTCGTCCTCTACTTCGGCCTGGGCGAAGTCGGCAAGGTGATCCTGATCTTCTGGACCTCCTTCAACTACGTGCACGTCAACGCGCATGCCGGCGCGGCCAACGTGCCCATCGCCTACCTGCGGGCCGCCAAGTCGCTCGGCCTGACGCGGTTCCAGCTGTTCACGCGCATCGTCTTCCCGGCCTCCATCCCGCAGATCTTCACCGGCCTGAAGGTGGCCATGGCGCTGAGCTGGGCGGTCGTCGTGGCGGCCGAACTGACCGGTGCCCAGTCGGGCCTGGGCTACATGATCGCCGACGCCGCGCTGACCTTCCGCATCCCCGTCGTGTTCATCGGCATCGTGCTGATCGGCGCGATCGGCCTGCTGCTGAACCTGTTCCTCAACCTGCTCGAGTCGCGCCTGGTGCACTGGCGCGGACGCTGAGCCTGGAGATTCCATTGATCGACAAACTCAAGCAATCGGCGGCGGCCGCCGTCGCGACCGTGCAGAGCGGCAGCGTCATCCTCGTCGGCGGTTTCGGCGACATCGGCGTGCCGCTCGAACTGGTCGACGCGCTGGCCAGCCGCGACGTCCATGACCTGACGCTGGTGTCCAACAATGCCGGCACCGGCGACCGCGGCCTGTCGCTGCTCTTCAAGCACCGGCGCGTCAGCCGCCTGATCGCCTCCTTCCCTTCGCAGCAGGGCGCCGACCACTTCTTCGCCGCCCATGCGGAAGGCGGCGTCGAGGTCGAGCTGGTTCCGCAGGGCACGCTGGCCGAACGCCTGCGCGCCGGCGGCTCCGGCCTCGCCGGCTTCTTCACGCCCACAGGCTACGGCACCGAGCTGACGCAGGGGAAAGAAACACGCGTGATCGACGACCGCGGCTATGTGTACGAGAAGGCGATCGTCGGCGACTTCGCGCTGGTGGCCGCGCACCGTGCCGACCGCTCCGGCAACCTGCGCTATCGGCTGGCCAGCCGCAACTTCAATCCGCTGATGGCGATGGCCGCGCGCCACACCATCGCGCAGATCCAGGAACTCGTGCCGCTGGGCGACATCGACCCGGACGACGTGCACACGCCGGGCGTGTTCGTCAACCAGATCGTGGAGACGCTGCAATGAGCAGGGGCTGGAGCGACACCGAGCTCGCGCGCCGCGTGGCGGCCGAGCTGCCGGACGGCGCCTGCGTCAACCTGGGCATCGGCCTGCCGACGGCGGTCGCGGGCCACATACCGGCCGGCGTGGACGTGCTGCTCCACAGCGAGAACGGCATCATCGGCATGGGCCCCGACCCGCTGCCGGGCCAGGCCGACCCCGACGTCGTGAACGCGGGCAAGAAGCCGGTGACGCTGGTGCGCGGCGCCGCGATCGTCCATCAGGCCGATTCCTTCTCGCTGATCCGCGGCGGTCGGCTCGACTATTCGATCCTCGGCGCCCTGCAGGTCTCGGCCGGCGGCGACCTCGCCAACTGGCGCGTGCCCGGTGCCAAGGGCGTGGGCGGCGTCGGCGGCGCCATGGACCTCGCCGTCGGTGCCAAGAAGGTGCTGGTGATGATGCGCCAGACCGGCAAGGACGGACTACCCAAGCTGGTGTCCGAATGCTCCTTCCCGCTGACCGCGCCGCGCTGCGTCAGCACCGTGTTCACCGACCTCGGTGTCATCGACTGCACGCACGAGGGCTTCGTGGTGCGCGAACTCGCGCCCGGCGTCACCGAATCCGACATGCGGGCCGCCGTGAGCGGCCCGGTCCAGATCAGGCTCCAGTAGCGCAGCGCGCGACGGATCCATTCCCTTCATCAGACCCACAAGGAGATATCCAGTGTCAAGGTTCAACAAGAAGATCGTCGCCATCACGGGCGGCGGCGGCGGCATGGGCGTGGAGCTCTGCGGACTCTTCCAGTCCGAGGGCGCGAGCGTCGTCGTCATGGACGCCAGCGAGGCCGCCGTGCAGGCCGGCGTGCGCGCGGTCGAGGGCCAGGCGCTCGGCGTGGTCGTCGACGTGGCCAGCGAGGCCAGCGTCGAAGAGGCATTCGCCCGCGTCGTCGAGCAATACGGCCGCATCGACGTGCTGGTCTGCGCGGCCGGCGTGCGGCCCATGGCACAGCTGCTCGACCAGGCCACCGCCGAATGGGAACGCTGCCTGCAGATCAACCTCACCGGCGTCTTCCTGTGCAACCGCATCGCGGCGCGCCACATGGTGGCGCAGGGCGGCGGCTCGATCATCAACATCGCCTCGATCAACGGCGTGCGCGCCTGCACCGGCATGGGCGCATACAACGTGTCCAAGGCCGGCGTGATCGCGCTGACCCAGACCCTGGCGTGCGAGGTGGCGCCGCAGAAGGTGCGCGTCAACGCCATCCTGCCGGCGCAGGTCGAGACGCCGATGATCAAGGAGCAGGTCGGCGAGGAACGCCGCCGGCGCGAGGAGCGCATTCCGATGGGCCGCTACGGCAAGCCGCACGAGATCGCCAGCGCGGTGGCCTTCCTGGCCTCCGACGATTCGTCCTTCATGACCGGCCATGCGATGGCGGTCGACGGCGGCTACCTCGCGTTCGGCTTCAGGCCAGTGGTCTACGCCTGAAAGGAGACGACATGAATCTCACGTTCAAGGAAGTCGACCAGATTCTTCGCATCATCGAGGAATTCCCCGCCGCCGAAGTCCGCTTCGAATACGGCGACCTCAAGCTGCATGTGCGCCGCGAGACCGCGCGCGAAGCGGGCAGCGCCGCGCCTGCGGGCATGGCATCGCCCGCTGCTGCGCTCGCACCCGCTGCGGCACCGGCTGCGGCCGCACCGGCGCAGCCGAAGCCCGCCGCTGCAGCGCCGGCCAAGACCAAACGACTGTCGGCACCGGAGCAGCGCGAAGGCCTGGTGCCCGTCACCGCGCCGATGATGGGCGTCTACTACGCGGCGCCCTCGCCGGACGCCGCGCCCTTCGCCTCCGTGGGCCAGAAGGTGTCGGAAAGCTCGGACCTCTGCATCATCGAAGTGATGAAGGTCATGAACACGATCAAGGCGCCGTGCGCCGGCACCGTGGTCGAGATCGTCGCCGCCAACGCCGCGATGGTGGAGCAAGGCAGCGCGATGCTGTGGATCCGCCCCGACGCGGCCCGGAGCTGAGCATGGCCGTTGTCAACCTCAAGCCCTGCGCCATCGCGGGCGTCGCCGAGTCCGACCTGGGCACGGTGCCGGACCGCACGGCCACCGACCTCGCGGTCCAGGCCTCGCTCGCGGCGCTCGACGATGCCGGATTGAAGGTCTCGCAGGTGGACGCCGTGTTCACCTGCAACCTGTCGCGCTTCTCGGCCATCCAGCTGTCGGAGCATCTGGGCATCCAGCCGCGCTACCTCGACAGCACGCTGGTCGGCGGCGCGTCCTTCGAGATGCATCTGGCCCACGCCTGCGCCGCCATCCAGGCCGGACTGTGCGAGGTCGCGCTGATCGCCTATGGCAGCGTGCAGCGTTCGAAGCGAGCGCGCAAGCTCGAAGGCTTCGTCGAGTCGGGCACCTCGGCCGCGCAATACGAGACCGTGTACGCGCCGCTCTACCCGCTGTCTTTCTACGCCATGGTGGCCCAGCGCTACATGCACGACTACGGCGCCACACCGGAGCAACTGGCGAACGTCGCCGTGTCCGCGCGCCAGTGGGCCGCGCTCAATCCGAAGGCCTTCAAGCGCGAGCCGCTGACAGTCGCGGAAGTGCTCGCCTCGCCGATGGTCAGCTCGCCGCTGCACGCACTGGACTGCTGCCTCGTCACGGATGGCGGCGGCGCGGTCATCGTCACCTCGCTGGAACGCGCGAAGACGCTGGCCAGGCGGCCGGTGCAGGTGCTCGGCTACGCGGAGACCACCACCCACGACGCGATGTCGCAGGTGCCCGATCTGCTGCACCACGGCTCCGCCGTCACCGGCGCGCGCGCGCTCGGCATGGCGGGCGTCACGACGAAGGAGATCGACGTCATCCAGATCTACGACGCGTTCACCATCAACGTGCTGGTCGGCCTGGAGAACCTCGGCTTCTGCCAGCCCGGCGAGGCCGCGGCCCTGGTGGCCGATGGATGCATCGGGCCGGGCGGCTCGCTGCCGGTCAACACGCAGGGCGGCGGCCTGTCGTACTGCCATCCGGGCATGTTCGGCATCTTCCTGCTCATCGAGGCCGTGCGCCAGCTGCGCGGCGAGTGCGGCGAGCGCCAGGTGCCGAAAGCCGAGACAGCGCTCTGCCACGCGACGGGTGGCATTTTCAGCGCGCATGCAAGCGTCGTATTGGGAGTACGTTGATGGGCCTGCAAAGATCACTGCCGGAAACCGACGGCTACGCCGGGGCCTACTGGAAGGCCGCCTCCAAGGGCCAACTGCTGATCCAGCGCTGCGCCGCCTGCGGAAAGCACCAGCACTACGCGAGGCCCTTCTGCCTGGCCTGCGGCGAACGCGATCCGGCCTGGGTGCCGGCATCCGGCAAGGGCACCGTGTGGTCCTTCACGACGGTGCATCGCGGTCCTTACGAAGACCTGCCGACGCCCTACGTGGTGGCGCTGGTGCGGCTGGAAGAAGGCGTGGTGCTGCTCTCGCACATCGTCGACGCGAAGCCCGACAAAGTGCAGTGCGACCAGGCGGTCGAGCTGCTGTTCCAGGACTTCCGCGAAGGCGTGCGGCTGCCGGTCTTCCGTCTTCGGGAGAGCGTGCGATGAAGCGCGTGCTGATCGCCAACCGCGGCGAGATCGCGCTGCGCATCGTGCGCGCCTGCAAGGAGCTCGGCCTCGAGACCGTGGCCGTGTATTCGGATGCCGACAGCGAATCGCGCCATGTGCAGCTCTGCGACATGTCGCTGCGCCTCGGTCCGCCCGCGGCCAAGCACAGCTACCTCGACAAGGCGCTCGTCATCCAGGCCGCCAAGGCCACCGGCGCGGATGCCATCCACCCGGGCTACGGCTTCCTCTCCGAGGATGCGGATTTCGCCGAGCGCTGCGCCGCCGAAGGCCTGGTGTTCGTCGGCCCGGCGCCGGATGCGATCCGCCGGATGGGCGACAAGATCGCGGCCAAGAAACTCGCCGAGTCGATCGGCGTTCCGCTCGTGCCGGGCGGCAACATCGAACCCGGCGCGGACCTCGACAAGCTCGCGCGCACGCTGCCCTACCCCGTGCTGCTCAAGGCAGCGGCCGGCGGCGGCGGACGCGGCATGCGCGTGGTCGAGCAGGCCGCCGATTTCGCGGCGTCCCTCATGCAGGCCAGCAACGAGGCGCAGGAGGCCTTCGGCGACGGCACCGTGTACTGGGAAACCTACATCGGCAACGCGCGGCACATCGAGGTGCAGGTCCTCAGCGATGCGCACGGCAACCACGTGCACCTGGGCGAACGCGACTGCTCGCTGCAGCGCCGGCACCAGAAGCTGCTCGAGGAAAGTCCGAGCCCGATGCTGACCAGCGACCTGCGCAACGATCTCTGCGGCGCGGCGGTGCGCATCGTGCGCACGCTCGACTACCGCGGCGCCGGCACCATCGAGTTCCTCTACGACGCCGACCGCCGCAGCTTCCACTTCATCGAGATGAACACGCGCATCCAGGTGGAGCATCCGGTGACGGAGGCGGTGCACGGGATCGACCTGGTGCGCGAACAGCTGCGCATCGCGATGGGCCTGCCGATCGACGAGCGCGTGCGCCATGCCAAGGCTGCGGGCTGGTCCATCGAGTGCCGCATCAACGCCGAAGACCCGGACCATGGCTTCATGCCCTCGCCGGGCCGCATCACGCGCCTGGTGCTGCCGGGCGGCCCGGGCGTGCGCGTCGACACGCATTGCGAGGCCGGCAGCCTGGTGTCGCCCTACTACGACTCGATGATCGCCAAGCTGATCGTCTGGGACGTCGACCGCGAGCATGCGCGCCGCCGGATGCTGCGCGCGCTCGAGGAGTTCGTGATCGAGGGACTGACCACCACGATCCCCTTCCACATCCGCCTGCTCAGGTCGGATGCGTTCGCCAAGTCCGCCTACAACACGCGCTGGATCGAAAAGGCCGCGCAACAGGAGCTCGCCGCATGAAGCAGATGAAATTCATGGACATCACGCTGCGCGATGCGCAGCAGTGCCTCTGGGCCACGCGCATGACGACCAGCGAGATGACGCCGATCGCCGAGACGATGGACAACGCCGGCTTCTCGGTCATCGACCTGACCGGCGGCGCGGCCATCGACTCCGCGATGATGTACCTCGCCGAGGATCCGTTCGAGCGCATCCGCGTGCTGTCGGGCCTGATCACGAAGACGCCGCTCAACTTCAACACCCGCGGCCAGAGCATCTTCCGCTGGATGCAGTACGCCGACGACGTGACCGAGTTCACGCTCGAGGTGATGCGGCGCAACGGCATCCGTTCGGTGATGGTGTTCGACGCGCTCAACGACATGCGCAACCTCGAATACTCGGTGAAGGTCGCCAAGCGGCTGGACATGCACATCATCGGCGCCGTCACCTACACGGTCAGCCCGGTGCATACCGACGCGCATTTCGTGCAGCGCACCAAGGACCTGGTGGCCCTCGGCGTGCATGCGCTGGAGATCAAGGACCCGAGCGGGCTGCTCACGCCGGAGCGTGTCGCGCACCTGATCCCGGCCCTGCGCAAGGTCACGCCGGGCCTCGAGTTGCAGCTGCATTCGCACTGCACGCTGGGCCACGGCCTGGACACCTACCTCGAAACGCTGAAGCTCGGCGAGCAGGGCGTCGACCTCATGCACACGGCCAGCCGGCCGCTGGCCTACGGCTACTCGCTGCCGAGCCACGATGCGATCCTGGATGCGCTGCCCGCGCACGGCTACGGCACGCCGGTCGACCGCGCCGCCATCGACGAGATGCAGAGCTACTTCTCCATGCTCACGCGCCGCAGCGGCCGGCCCGAGGGCGAGGTGCTGCCGGTGCAATCGGTCGACGAAGGCCATCAGGTACCGGGCGGCATGATGAGCAACCTGGTACAGCAGCTCACCGACCAGGGCCAGGCGCACCGGCTGCCCGAGGTGCTCGACGAGATCGTGCGCGTGCGCGAGGACCTGGGCTACCCGATCCTGGTGAGCCCGATGGCGCAGTACGTCGGCACCCAGGGCGTGCTCAACGTGCTGAGCGGCAAGCGCTACCAGATGGTGCCGCAGGAAATCAAGCAGTACGTGCTGGGCTACTACGGCAAGGTCGTCGGCACCATCGATCCGAAGGTGCGCGAGCTGATCGCCGGCGACGAGAAGGAAATCGACGTGCCGCCGGGCCAGACCATCGAGCCGGCGATGGCGCGCTACCGGCGCGAACTCGGTCCCTGCGCGTCCGACGAGGAGCTCGCACTCAAGATCTTCTATTCGGCCAAGACGGTGGAGGACAACCGCGTCGCGCGGCTCAACGTCGGCAAGTGGACGCACGCCACCAACGCCGCCGCGCTCCTGGCCCGTGAGCTGCTGGGCAAGAAGAACATCGAGGTCTGCGAGGTCCGCAAGAAGGACTTCTATTTCTCCGCCAACCACAACGACAGCCCGGCCGCCACGGTCGCTTGAAGAAAGAACACACCATGGTCCAGATCGAAATCATCCTGTTCCGCAACCACATGACGCTGGAGGAGCAGCACCGCTGGTGGCTCGAAGACCACGCGCCGATCGCACGCCGCATGCCGGGCCTGCGCGGCTACACCATCAACCTGGCCGACCGCGGCGAAGGCAACGAGGAGCCCGACATCTGCGGCACCGACACGCTGAGCTTCGACGACTGGGAGGCCGCGATGGTCGCCTACAAGTCGCTGGAATGGAGCGCGGCCCGGGCGCACACCGAGGCCTCCGGCGCCAAGGTGCTGCGCACCTGGATCAAGCCCCAGGTGAAGATCGTCTAGCGGGACGCGGGCCATGACCGTCGAAGCCTCCCGGGCCGGCGCCGCCGATGCGGCCTGTGAAACCGCTCTCAGCCGGATGGCCGATGCTGCGGTTAAAGTCCATCGGGACCCCGTCGGCTTCCAGGCGGGGCATTGACCCGGCAAACACACGACGATGAACAGCCCCCGGCCCCTGGCCGACGACCCCCGGCCGGACCTGGCGCGCCGCAGCGTCGCCGCGATCTGGCACCCCTGCACGCAGATGCAGCGCGCGGCCACGGTGCCGCCGCTGGCGATGGTGCGCGGCGACGGCCCGTGGCTGTTCGACGAGGCGGGACGGCGTTACTTCGACGCCACCAGCTCCTGGTGGGTCAACCTGTTCGGCCATGCCGATGCGCGCATCAACGCGGCCGTGAAGGCGCAGCTCGACACGCTGCCGCACATCATGCTGGCCGGCTGCACGCATGCGCCGGCGGTCGAGCTGGCCGAGCGCCTCTCGGCGCTCACCGACGGCGTGCTCGGCCATTGCTTCTTCGCCAGCGACGGCGCCTCGGCGGTCGAGATCGCGCTCAAGATGAGCTTTCACCACTGGCGCAACCGCGGGCGCGAGACCAAGCGCGAATTCGCCTGCCTGCGCCACGGCTACCACGGCGAGACGCTCGGCGCCCTGGCGGTCACCGACGTGCAGGTGTTCCGCGATGCCTACGATCCCTTGCTGATGCGCGCGCACCAGGTGATGTCGCCCGATGCGCGCCAGGCGGCGGACGGCGAATCCGCGGCCGATGTCGCGCGGCGCGCGGCGGCCGAACTCGAAGCCTTGTTCGAAGCGCGGCACGCGCACATCGCCGCCTTCATCCTCGAGCCGCTGGTGCAGGGCGCGGCCGGCATGGCGATGCACGACCCGTCGTACCTGCGTGCGGTGCGAGCCCTCTGCGACCGCTACGAGGTGCACCTGATCGCCGACGAGATCGCCGTCGGCTGCGGACGCACCGGCACCTTCTTCGCGTTCGAGCAGGCCGTGCCGGCGGGCGAGCCGCGCATCTGGCCGGATCTGATCTGCCTGTCCAAGGGCATCAGCGGCGGCTACCTGCCGCTGTCGCTGGTGCTCTCGCGCGATGCCATCTACGAGGCCTTCCTCGACGACGACGTGGCGCGCGGTTTCCTGCATTCGCATTCGTACTCCGGCAATGCACTGGCCTGCCGCGCGGCGCTGGCGGTGCTCGACCGCTTCGCCGAGGACGACGTGCTGAGGCGCAATCGCGAACAGGCTGCGATGCTCACTGAAGCGCTCGCGCCGCTGGCGAGCGATCCGCGCATCGAGCACCTGCGCCAGCGCGGCATGATCTGGGCCTTCGACGTGCGCGAAGCGCATGCCGGCGCGCGCTTCGCCGAACGCTTCCATCTCGCGGGCCGTGCCAACGAGTTGCTGATCCGTCCGATCGGCCGCACGGTCTATCTGCTGCCGCCCTATGTGCTGGACAGCACCTTGTCGCCCTGGCTCGCCGGGCGCGTGCTCGCGACCCTGGACGACACCCTGAACTTCAACCCCGTAGATGCTGATCGACCACCTGAACCAGCAACTGCGTGAGCGCGAAGCGCAGGGCCTGCGCCGGCAGCGCCGCACGGCCGAGTCGCCCTGCGCGCCGCAGCAGCGCGCCGCCCTGCCCGGCCAGGCGGCGCGCGACCTGCTCGCGTTCTGCAGCAACGACTACCTGGGCCTGGCCAATCACCCGACGCTGATCGAAGCGCTGGCCGAAGGCGCACGCCGCCACGGCGCGGGCAGCGGCGCCTCGCACCTGATCAGCGGCCACTCGCAGGCGCATGCCGCGCTGGAAGAAGAGCTGGCCGCGTGGATGGCGCCCTGCATCCCCGATGCGCAGGCGCTGAGCTTCTGCACCGGCTACATGGCCAACCTGGCGCTGCTCACCGCGCTGGGCGATGCCAGCGCCACCGTCTTCGCCGACAAGCTCAACCACGCCTCGCTGATCGACGGGGCGCTGCTTGCCAAGGCACCGATGCAGCGCTACGCCCACCGCAACCTCACGGTGCTCGCGGACCAGCTGGCGCGCTGCACGACCCCGATCAAGCTGATCGTGACCGATGCGGTCTTCAGCATGGACGGCGACCTGGCCGACCTGCCCGAACTGCTCGCGCTGGCCGAGCGCTTCGATGCCTGGCTGATCGTCGACGATGCGCATGGCTTCGGCGTGCTCGGGGCGCAGGGCCGCGGCAGTCTTTCGCATTTCGACCTCTGCAGCGAACGGCTGATCTATATGGGCACGCTCGGCAAGGCCGCGGGCCTGGGCGGCGCCTTCGTGGCCGCGCACCCGAGCGTGATCGACTGGCTGGTGCAGACCGCGCGGCCCTACATCTACACCACGGCCACGCCGCCGGCGCTCGCGCATGCGGTGCGCGAAAGCCTGCGGCTCATCGGCGGCGACGAAGGCGAACGGCGGCGCGCGCAGCTGCGGCAACGCATCGGCGAACTGCGCACGCAGCTCGCGGCGCTGATCGAATCGCGGCCCGGCCTCGGCTGGCAACTGGCCGCATCCGACACCGCGATCCAGCCGCTGATCGTCGGCGACAACGCCACCGCGCTGGCGCTCGCGGCAGCGCTCGATGCACGCGGCCTGTGGGTGCCCGCGATCCGTCCGCCCACCGTGCCGGCCGGCACCGCGCGGCTGCGCATCACGCTCAGCGCCGCGCACACGCCGCAGGATGTGCAGCGCCTGGTCGATGGCCTGTCGCACGCAGCCGATGCCTTGTTGTCGGAGGCCACGGCATGAACCAGGCCCTTGCGTTGCACGGCTGCTTCGTCACCGGCACCGACACCGAGATCGGCAAGACCCGCATCAGCGCGGCGCTGCTGCATGTGTTCGCAGAGGCAGGCCGGCGCTCGGCCGGCCTCAAGCCGGTGGCCGCCGGCATCGACCTGATCGACGGCCAGCGCGTCAACGAGGACGTGCGCGCGCTGCGCGATGCCGGCTCGCTGCCGCTGACCGATGCCGAGGTCGGCCCGATGCAGTTCGAGGCCGCCTGCGCACCGCACATCGCGGCCGCGCTCGAAGGCCGCGCCATCGACCGCCGCGCCCTGCTGGATGCGGCCTGTGCCCTGGCCGCGCGTGCCGACGTGCTGGTGGTCGAAGGCGTCGGCGGCTTCTGCGTGCCGCTCGGTGCCGACTGGGACACCGCCGACCTCGCCCGCGACCTCGGTCTGCCTGTGGTGCTGGTCGTCGGCCTGCGCCTGGGCTGCATCAGCCATGCGCTGCTCACGGCCGAGGCCATTCGTTCGCGCGGCCTCAGGCTGGCCGGCTGGGTCGGCAACCGCGTCGTGCGCGACATGCCCTGGGCCGACGACAACGTGGCCGCGCTGCGCCATGAACTCGAACGCCGGCATGGCGCGCCCTGCCTGGGCGTCGTGCCCTGGCTGGCCGACCCGTCGCCGGCGGCCGTGGCCGCTCATCTGGATATCGCCGCCCTGCACGGCGTCCTTGCTTCAAGCTCTTGCCTCTTTTCTTCCTGAAGGAACCCATGACCACGCTCGCCTCCATCCCCGTCGACACGCTGCGCAAGTCCATCCCCCGAGCCGCCGTGGCGCCGTCGGCGCCCCCGCGCTGGTCGGTCGCCGATGTCGAAGCGCTCTATGCGCTGCCCTTCATGGACCTGATGTTCCGCGCCCAGCAGGTGCACCGCGCGCACTTCGACGCCAACGAAGTGCAGCTCTCGACCCTGCTGTCCATCAAGACCGGCGGCTGCGCCGAGGACTGCGGCTACTGCCCCCAGTCCTCCCACTTCGACACCGGTGTCGAAGCCAGCAAGCTGATGCCGGTGGCCGAGGTGCTCGAAGCCGCCCAGGCCGCCAAGGCCCAGGGCGCCACGCGCTTCTGCATGGGCGCGGCCTGGCGCAGCCCCAAGGAGCGCGACATGGAGAAGGTGACCGAGATGGTCCGCGAGGTGCGCGCCCTCGGCCTGGAGACCTGCATGACGCTGGGCATGCTCGAAGCCGAACAGGCGCAGGCCCTGAAGGATGCGGGCCTGGACTACTACAACCACAACCTCGACAGCGCCCCCGACTTCTACGGCAGCATCATCAGCACCCGCACCTACCAGGACCGGCTCGATACGCTGGGCCATGTGCGCGAGGCCGGCATCAACGTCTGCTGCGGCGGCATCGTCGGCATGGGCGAGAGCCGGGTGCAGCGCGCCGGCCTGATCGCGCAGCTGGCCAACCTCGATCCCTATCCGGAATCGGTGCCCATCAACAACCTGGTGGCGGTGCCGGGCACGCCGCTGGCGGACACGCCGGCGCTCGATCCCTTCGAATTCGTGCGCACGATTGCTGTGGCGCGCATCACCATGCCGGGCACGATGGTGCGCCTGTCGGCCGGGCGCGAGCAGATGGACGAGGCCTTGCAGGCGCTGTGCTTCGCGGCCGGCGCCAACTCGATCTTCTATGGCGACAAGCTGCTGACCACCAGCAACCCGCAGGCCGAGCGCGACCGGGCGCTGTTCGAGCGGCTGGGCCTGAAGGTGCAGGGCGAGCGGCCGGCCGAGCGCAGCGCCCAGGCTTCATGAGCGCAGTCCTCGATGCGCCGCTCGCGGCGTTGAGGCACCCGATCGTCGACGCCGCCTTCCTGGCCGCCCCCTATCCCGCCTACCACGCGCTGCGCGAGGCCGGGCCGGTCCACTGGAGCGAGGAGTTCTTCGGCGGCGCCTGGCTGCTCACGCGCCATGCGGACGTGGAGAAGGTGCTGCGCGATGCGCGCTTCTCGGCGCAGCGCACGGGCGGCTGGGTCCGCAACGCCGAGGCGGTGCCGGGCGAGCTGTCGCGCTTCCAGCAGGTCTTCGCGCGCGCGATGCTCTTCGTCGATGCGCCCGATCACACGCGGCTGCGCAAGCTGATGAACGCGGGCTTCCGGCCCGAGCTGCTGCAGCGGCTGGCACCGTTCATGGAACAGGCCATCGACGATTTGCTGGATGCCGTCGAAGGCCAGTCCGGCTTCGATTTCATGCAGGCCGTGGCGCGGCCGCTGCCGATGCGCGTGATGACCCGGCTGATGGGCATCGAGGCGGCGACGCACGAGGCTTTCGCGGCCTGGTCCGACGATCTGTCGGCCTTCATCGGCGCACCGGCACCGACGCGCGAACTCGCGCGGCGTGCGCAGACGAGCCTGCTGGCGATGACGCGCTATTTCGAGGAAGCGCTGCCGCACAAGCGGCGCCATCCCGGCGACGACCTGCTGAGCCTGCTGGCGCAGGCCGAAGCGGCGGGCCGGATCGAGGGCGGCGCCGAGTTGCTGGCGCAGTGCGCGATGCTGCTGTTCGCGGGCCATGAGACCACGCGCAATCTGCTGGGCAACGGGTTGAAGGCCTTGCTGGACCATCCGGCGCAGTGGCAGCGCCTTCAGCGCGAGCCGGCCTTGCTGCCCGGCGCGGTGCGCGAGCTGTTGCGCTATGACAGCCCGGTGCAGTACACGGGCCGGCGGGTGGCGACCGATCTGGTGCTGCACGGGCAGCTGCTGCGCCGGGGCGATCTGGTGGTGGCGCTGATCGGTGCGGCCAACCGGGATCCGGCGCGCCATGCGCATCCGGATGCGCTCGATGTCGCGCGCGAGGACGTGGGCTCGCTGTCCTTCGGCTCGGGGCCGCATGCATGCATCGGCGCGGCGCTCACGCGCATGGAGGCGCAGGCGGTGTTCGGTGCGCTGCTGCGGCGCTGGCCGGGCTTGCGAGCGGCCGATGGCGTCGCGCAGTGGAATGGCAATCCGGTCTATCGCGGGTTGAACGCACTGAACGTGCAGGCCTGAGCCGTCCCCGGCGCTACCTGGCCAGCACAGCCTTCGCCGCGGACTTCTTCGCCGGCACCGACTTGCGCGCGGCCGCCCGGTCGCGCGGCTCGAGAAACTCCAGCACCACGTCGCAGATGTGCGCGCGCCATTTGGCGCGCCGCGGCCGCGTCATCAGGTCGGCGCCGATCCAGCGCGAGCAGGTGTACTGGTTGGAAACGTAGAAAAAGCCGAGCGACATGATCGTCATCAGCACATGCTCCGACGACACGTCGGTGCGGAACACGCCTTTCGCCTGGCCGCTGGCCAGCAGCGCCGACACCGTCTCCACCAATGGAAACGAGGTCCGCTCGACCTGCGCCGAGGCCTGGATGTGCTTGCCGCGCAGCAGGTTCTCGTTCATCAGCAGGCGCACGAGATCGGGATGCGTCACGTAGTGGTCCCACGAATGCTCGACCAGCTGGCGCATGCCCTCGACGGGATCGCTGGGCATCACGAAGTCGCGCTGCGCGCCGATCATGTCGGCGTAGATCTTTTCGAGCACCGCCTGGTAGAGCCGCTCCTTGTTGCCGTAGTAGTAGTACAGCATGCGGTCCACGGTCTTCGCGCGCTGGCTGATGCGCTCGATGCGCGCGCCCGCGAAGCCATGCTCCGAGAACTCGAACACCGCCGCATCGAGGATGCGCGCCTCGAGCTGCTCGGAGCGCGGCTGCGGTGCGCCGCGCCGCGTCGGGCCGCCCTCTTCGGTGGCCCCTGCCGCAGCGGCCTTGGCCGGTGCGCCGGGTTCGATGCTGGGGTCCAACGATTTTTTTCTGGGCATTGCCGCTTCTCTTCTTGTGCTGGCTTCGTATTCTGGCCTATGCCCGCATGCGCGCGTCCACGCCCGGATCCGGACGCGGCGCGGCATCGCCGGCCGGCTTCGACACGGCGCCGCCGATGCGCAGGCGCTTCGGCGGCGCCAGTGCCAGCACGCGTCCGAACACGCCGACCGGAAAGAACACCACCACCACCACGAACACGCCGCCGAGCAAGAGCAGCCAGTAGTTGCCGAAGCGCTCGGACAGCGCCGACTCGACGCTGCGCACCAGGATCGCACCGAGGAAGGCGCCCATCAGCACGCCGCGGCCACCGACCGCGACCCAGATCAGCACCTCGGTCGACAGCGAGAAGCCGATCAGCGTCGGCGACACGAAGCCGAAGAACTTGGCGAACATCGCGCCGGCCAGTGCCGACACCATGGCCGAGAGCACGAAGGCGATGGTCTTGTGCAGCGCGACGTTGTAGCCGAGGAAGGTGGCGCGGCGGTCGTTGTCGCGCACCGCCGCGAGCACGGTGCCGAAGGGCGTGCGCGTCAACCAGCGCAGCAGCGCATAGACGCCGAGCGCGACCGCGAAGGCCAGCAGGTACTGGGCCGTCGAGTCCGGCACGCGGTCGGCGATGAAGGCCGGCAGGTCGAGCGGCGCGATGCCGAACAGGCCGTTGTTGCCGCCGACGAAATCCCAGCGGCCGGTGGCCGTTTCGACGATCACGGCAGCGCACAGCGTGACGACGCCGAAGTAGGCGCCGGCGAGGCCGCGGCCATAGAACAGCATCGAGCCGAGCACCGCCGCCGCCAGCCCGCTGACGGCAAAGGCCAGCATCAGGCCGTTGAAGGTGCTGGGCGCGATGCCCGGCAGCATGCCGAGCGAAGTCAGACCCATCGCATAGGCGCCGAGCCCGAAGAAGATCGCCTGCCCGAAGGACAGCACGCCCACGTGGCCCCACAGGAAGCCGAGGCCGAGCGCGAAGATGCCGTAGGTCATGAACTGCGCGAGCTGCGACTGCGCCCATTCGCCGAGCACCAGCGGCACCAGGCCGAGCGCGAGCCAGATGACGGGCGTCGCCCATCCGCGCGAGAGAGCGAAGCGCTTCATGGCCGGCGCCTTCCGAACAGGCCGCTCGGGAACAGCCGGATGATCACGATGGCCAGCGAGAACACCACGATCTGCGCGAACACCGGATCGCGCAGCGCCGCGAGGCCGGTGCTGCCGCCGGAGATCAACGCCGCGCCGACCACCACGCCGATGAAGCTGCTGGCGCCGCCGACCAGGATCGAGAGGAAGGACGGAATCAGGAAGCCGGCACCCATCTGCGGGTCCACGCTCATCAGCGGCGCCATCGCGGCGCCCGCGAAGCCGGCCAGCGCCGCGCCCGCCATAAAGGTGCCGACGTCGAGCCGGCGCGTGTTGACGCCCAGCGAGGCGGCCATCGCGCGGTTGGCGATGACGCCGCGGATGGTCAGGCCCACGTGGGTGCGGTAGAGCAGCACGAAGGTCAGCGCCGTGAGCACCACCGAGGCGCCCATCACGAACAGCCGGTAGCCCGGATAGGCCATGCCCAGCACGCTCACCGTGACGCCCAGCGGATCGGGCACGCTCTGCGAAGTCGGGCCGAAGATCACCACGATCAGTTGCTTGAGCATCAGCGACAGGCCCCAGGTCGCGAGGATCGAATCGATGAAGCGGTGGTAGACGAAGCGCACCACCGTCTGCTCGACGATCCATCCGACCGCGGCCAGCACCAGCGGCGCGAGCAGCAGCGACCACCAGAAAGGCCAGCCGGCGCGCGTCGCGGCCACGGCGGTGTAGGCGCCGAGCAGGAAGAACTCCCCGTGCGCCATGTTGATCACGTTCATCAGCCCGAAGATGATCACCAGCCCGAGCGCCACCAGCAGCAGCACGAGGAAGAAGCTGGTGCTGTCGAGCACCAGGGCCAGGAAGTTCGCGGTCGTCATCGGATCTTGTTCCGTTCAGGCGGACAGGTAGCGGCGCACCAGCGGCGCGTCGGCATGCAGCGCGTCGACCTCGGCCGCATCGGCGATCGCGCCGCTCTCGATGAAGAGGCAGCGCCCGGCCATCGCGCGCACCAGGTCGAGGTTCTGTTCGACCAGCAGCACCGCCAGGCCCTGCTCGGCCGCGATGCGCCGGATGGTGGCGCCGATCTCCATCACGATCGAAGGCTGGATGCCTTCGGAGGGCTCGTCGAGCAGCAGCAGCTGCGGCCGGCCGACCAGCGCACGCATGATCGCCAGTTGCTGCTGCTGGCCGCCGGACATGGTGCCGGCGCGCTGGCGCCGCCGCTCGGCCAGCACCGGAAAAGTGGTCCAGGCCCACTCGGGCAAGGTGCGCGACAGGCCGGGCTTGCCGAGCACACCCATCATCAGATTCTCCTCGACCGAGAAGTCGGCAAAGATGTCGCGCCCCTGCGGCACGTAGCCGACGCCGAGCTGCGCCACCTGGAAGGCGGCGCGCTTCGTCAGCTCTTGATCGTTCAATCGCATCGAGCCGCTGAGGTGCGGCAGGTGGCCGGTGATGGCCCGCATCAGCGTCGTCTTGCCCATGCCGTTGCGCCCCATCAGCGCGGTCACGCTGCCGCGCTCGAGCGCGAGCGAGATGCCGCGCAGCACCTGGCTGCCCTTGAGGTAGCCGCCGCTGAGCTCAGTGGCCTGGAACATGGCTGGCCGCTCCCAGGTAGGCTTCGCGCACTTCGGGGTCGTTGCTGACCTCGGCATAGCTGCCGCGCCGCAGCACCTTGCCGCGCAACAGCGCGATGACCTCGCATTCGAGGCCGGCGACGAAATGCATGTCGTGCTCGATCGCGAGGATGGTTCGCTTGTGTTCGGTGGCGATGCGCCGGATCAGCGCCACGGTCTGCTGCGTCTCGCGGATCGTCATGCCCGCGGTCGGCTCATCCAGCAGCAGCACCTGGCTGTCGCCGGCCAGCAGCATGCCGATCTCCAGCCATTGCTTCTCGCCATGCGCGAGTTCTTCCGCGATCAGGTCGGCCCGGTGGCGCAGGCCGATCACCTCGAGCAGTTCCGCGAGACGCTGCAGATGCGCGCGCGTGCCGAGCCGGCGCCAGGGCGCGACGCGCACCATCAGCGCGGCCTCGAGATTCTCGGCCACGCTGAGCGTCGGGCAGATGCTCGGCGCCTGGAACTTGCGCAGCACGCCCAGGCGCGCGATGCGCTGCGGCGCCAGGCCGGTGATGTCGCGGCCATCGAACCAGACCGTGCCGGCCGTCGGCGCGAGGTCGCCGCTGATGACCGCCAGGAGCGTCGACTTGCCGCAGCCGTTGGGCCCGACGATGCAGTAGATCTGCCCGGCCGCCAGCGCGAGGTCGACGCCTTCGAGCGCACGCACGCCGCCGAAGTGCTTCTGCACGCCCCGCACTTCGAGCAGCGCCGTCATGCTCAGGCCTTGGTGCACTGGGACGGAGCGACCACGCGGCCGACGTCCTGCAGCAGGTCGAGGCTGCCGGCCTTGGCCACCGAGATCACGGTGTTCAGGTCGACATGGCGGTCGCTGGCGCGCAGATAGACGTCGCCGTTGCCGGTCGGGATCGTCTGGTCCAGCATCGCATCGCTGACCTTCTCCTTGTCGGCGGTCTTGGCGCGCTGCACGCCGCCGAAGTACAGGCGCATCAGGTTGTAGTGCGCATAGAGGTTGTTCGACACGATGGTCTGCGGACCGAAATGGTCGCGCACCTTCTTCACGAAGGCGACCGCCTCGGGCTTCTTCAGCGTCGAGGTGAAGCTGGAGACGGTCACGATGTCGTCGGACTCCTGCGTCGACAGGCCGGCGAGGTAGTTCTCGCTGAAGCCGAAGAACAGCACGCGCAGCTTCTTCTTGAGGCCGGCGCCGGTGAACTGCTTGATCAGCGTCACCGCATCCGCGCCGACGACGCTCACCACCAGCGTGTCGGCGCCCGAGGCCTCGATCTTGCGCAGCGTGCTGGCGTAGTCCTTGATGCCGAAGGGCACGTATTCCTCGCCCAGCACCGTGGCGCCGTTCTTCTGCGCCGAGGCGCGCACCGCCTCGTTCATGCGCTTGGGCCAGATGTAGTCGCTGCCGATCAGGTAGAGCTTCTTGCCGACGTTCTTGCTCGCGTAGCCGATCAGCGGATCGACCCAGGCGGCGGGCAGCGCCGAGAAGCAGGTGATGTAGCGGCTGCAGGTGCCGCCTTCGTAATCGGTGGCGTAGAGCAGCGGCACCTTGGCGCGCTCGATGGTCGGGCGCACGGCATCGCGCTCGGCGCTGGTGAGCGGGCCGAGGATCGCATCGACGCCATCGCGGCGGATCAGCTCCTGCGTGCGCTCGACCGCGGTCTTGGGGTCGGTGCGGGTGTCCGAGCGCACGAACTCGACCTTGTGGCCGAGCAGGCCGCCGGCATCGTTGATCTCGTCGATGGCCAGCTTGCCGCCCTGGAAGCCCTGCTCGCCCAGCGCCTCGAGGCCGCCCGAGAAGGGCTGCAGGATGCCGATCTTCACCGGCCCGCCGGCTGCGGCGCGCACCAGGCCGGGCAAGCCCAGCGTGGTCGTCGCCAGGGCCGCCGTGCCGGCGCGAAGAATGATGCGCCGTTGCGGCGAAACGATGCGTGGAGCCGACATGAGAAACCTCCAGGGTGTTCGAAAGCGAAAGAAGAGCGGATGAAGAACGAGTGGAACGGAAAGATCGGACAGCGGCCGCTTCAGGCGAATTCGAAGCGGTTGCGGATCGGCCCCTGGCCGGCATAGGCGCGCGCGACCTCGGCCGAATCGCTGACCCAGCCGAAGCTGGTGGCGATGTCGAACAGCGACGAGGTCTGCTCGCGCGCCGACGGCGCGGCCACGCAGTCCTCGGGCACGAAGACGCGGTAGCCGAGGAAGAAAGCGTCGTGCACCGTCGAGCGCACGCAGATGTTGGTGACCACGCCCATCACGACCACGCTGTCGACCTCGAGGTCCTTCAGCGTCATGTCGAGGTCGGTGCCGAAGAAGCCCGAATAGCGCCGCTTGATGACGTAGTGGTCGTCGGGCCGGGCCTTCAGCGCATCGACCACGCGCGAACCCCAGGTGCCCTCGATGCAGTGGCGCGCGCGCTTGAGGAATTCGCGGTCGCGGTGCACGCCGGGACGGTGCGCGTCGGTGATGAACACCACCGGCGCGCCGGCCGCGCGCGCGGCGTCGATCACCGCGAGTTGCGGACCGACGAGCTTCTCGTAGCCGGGCAGCACCATGGCGCCGCCTTCGACGCAGAAATCGTTCTCCATGTCCACCACCAGCACCGCGGTGCTGCGGGCCTCGATCATGGCCGGCTCCGAGATGCCCTTGGCCGAGAACTCATCCACCGATGCGCTTGCCTGGTTCATGATTCCGATCTCCATCGTGAATGTAGTACTTACTGTATTTTCAGTGACGATTATTCGTCGACATCCTGCCGCGCCGCTAGGTATTTTTACCGACCCGGGAACGCCGTTGCAACCCTTGTCGATTTTGTGTAGCATTCACTTCACTTTGATGTAGCAATCGCTACATCAAATGCAAGGACACCAAGGAATGAACCATGACCCACGTCGTCTCGGACAGCTGCATCCACTGCAAATACACCGACTGCGTCGACGTCTGTCCGGTCGACTGCTTTCACGAAGGTCCCGATTTCCTGATCATCGATCCCGACGAATGCATCGACTGCGCGGTCTGCATTCCGGAGTGCCCGGTCAACGCGATCTACGCTGAAGAAGATCTGCCGGCCGACCAGCAGCACTTCACCGCGCTGAATGCGAAGTTCGTGAAGATCTGGCCCGTGCTCGTGAAGAAGCACGAGCCGCTCCCGGAGGCCGAGGCGTGGAAGGACAAGAAGGACAAGCTCGACACGCTCACCCTTCCGCAGGAAGCCTGACGACGGTGCGCGTCAGAGGACGCCGGCTGCATCCAGCGCCACGGCCTCGTCCCATGCGCTGCGGATGAAGCGTGCCGCCGCGACGTTCTGCTCGAACAGGTCGTAGCGAGCGTTCAGTCCGTAGTCGGGCAGGTTGATCATCTCGGTGGTGAGGTATTTCAGCGGGCTGGCCGGGTTGCGCACGTGGTGCCTCAGCACCTTGCGGATCGCCTCCTTCGAGGGTTCGAGCAGGTAAGCGCTCCACGCGGAGTGCCATTGCCCGGGCGCCGGCTTGACGAAGGGGTACTGGATGCCGCGGCCGAATGCACCCTCTTCGTCCTTCCACCAGAGGTTCAGCGGCTGGTTCGGCGCGGCCGAGCGCAGCTGGGCCCAGACCACGATGTCGCGATCCAGCCAGCGCTCGCACAGCGAATGCCTCTCGAAGGGATCGAGCACGAGCGCGCCCGATTCGACCTGCGCGCGCACGCCCGAGCGCTCCAGTTCCTCCGGATTGCCGATCTTGAAATTCACGTGGCTGTAGTCGAGCGTGAAGTTGAAGGGCACGCCGCGCCGCTGCACGGCATCGGCGATCTCTTCGACGCGCAGGAATTCCTCGGTCCACATGTTGACGTGCAGCTCGAAGGCCGGCGCGACACCGAGCTTCATGCCCGCGTCGTAGACATCGAGGTAGTGCGCCACGATCTCTTCATCGCCGAGCCGATGGCCGTCCGCGTGGTGCGTGAAGGTCATGATGTTGTGGCATGCGGCGCCGACCTCCTTGCAGATCGCGAGGTTGTCGCGCAGCAGCGCATCGTCCGCGCCGAGCCGGTAGAACCAGCTGCCGGTGTGCACGGGCAGGTCGAACTCGCGCATGGCGGCGAGGTAGTCGTCGAGGTTGCTGCGCAGCGGCAGGCGGTCGAAGTAATCGAAGACGCCGGATTCGGCGACCAGCCTGAACTGCTCGCGGATCGGAAGTTCCTCCAGTCCCACCGGCCGGTCCAGGCCGGAGCGCTGCGCACCGCGGCCGTTGCATCCGATCAGGGGCCGTCGGTGTTCGTTGTTCGACATGCGCGTTCCTTTCATCGAGAAGACAACGCGGGCTACGGCACGTGCCGCAGCTTGCGCACCGTCTCGTCCGGGGGTTGCAGCTTCGCGCCGTCGATGTACGTGCCGGACGGCATCGCGCCCTTGCCGTCCTTGATCGCGGTGCGGCCGACGAAGATGCCCAGGGTCGACTGGTTGTCCTGCGCGCGGAACCTGACCGGCCCGAAAGGCGACATGAAGCCGAGGTCCTTGAACGCGGCAACCAGCTTTTCGGAATCGGTCGAGCCGGCCTTCTGGATGCCGGCCGCCAGCGCCTTGACGGTCGCATAGGCCACCACCGAATTCAGGCGCGGATAGTCGTTGTAGCGCTTCTGGTAGGCCTGCAGGAAGCTGCGGTGCTCGGGCGTGTCGATCGCGGTGTACGGGTAGCCGGTCACGATCCAGTTCGCGGGCGCATCGTCCTTCAGCGGATCGAGGTATTCGGGCTCGCCGGTCAAGAGGCTCACCACTTCCCTGCCCTCGAACAGGCCGCGGGTCTTGCCTTCGCGCGCGAACTTCGTCAGGTCGGTGCCGAACAGCACGTTGAAGATGGCGTCGGGCTTGGCATCGGCAATGGCCTGCACCAGGCTGCCCGCATCGATCTTGCCGAAGGGCGGCGCCTGTTCGGTCACGAACTCGACATCCGGCTGCGCCTTCTTCAGTTCGTCCTTGAAGGCCGCGGCCGCGGCCTGGCCGTATTCGTAGTTGGGGTAGACGAGCGCCCAGCGCTTCTTCTTCAGCTTCGCGGCCTCGCCGACCACCGACGCGGCCAGCGCGTAGGTGCCGGCACGCAGACGCCAGGTGTAGCGATTGCCGTTGTCCCAGACCACCTTGTCGCTCAGCGGACCGGAGGCCAGGAAGAAGATCTTGCGCTGCTTCGCGAAGTCGGTGATCGCCAGGCCGACGTGCGACAACGTGGTGCCCGCGATCAGGTCCACCTTCTCGCGCGCGACCAGTTCTTCCGCGACGCGGACCGCATCGCCCGCATTGGCGTTGTCGTCGCGAAAGACCGTCTCGAGCTTTTTGCCGAGCACGCCGCCCGCGCTGTTGATCTCGTCCTGCGCCAGCAGCCAGCCCTGCTTGTAGGGGCCCATGAGCTGGGGCAGTGCCTTGTAGCTGTTGATCTCGCCGATCTTGATGGTGTCCTGGGCCGCGGCGCATCCGCAACCGACGACCAGGGCCATCAGGACAGCACAGCGCAGGCGAGAACTGTTCTTCATCGTGGCACCTCGTGGAATGGATTCGTGGATGGAGGGATGGCGCGGCGGCCGTTCAGTCGGCCGCCATCTCCTGGACGATGCGGCGCATCTTGATGGACGAGGAATCGATGCCCAGGCGGATGGTGCGCCGGCCCTGGAGCTTGTCCTCGTTGCGCTGGATGGCTTCGAGGATGCGCTTGTCCTCGTCGAAGGTCATGCGCAGGTCGCTCATGAGGCGTGCATCGATCGCGGGATCGGCCGGCGAGTTCTTCAGGCAGAGCCAATGCTGCGTGCAGCTGCGCTCGTCGATCGGCGTGATGAAGTGGCAGGCGAACATCTGGATGCAGTCGCCCAGATCGCCTTCGGGCGCGCCGGTGCCGGTCTTCGCCGAGCCGAAGTCGATCACCGCGATGCTGGGCGCGTGGTAGTGGTAGTAGTGCCAGCGGTCCACGTTGCCGCCGAAGTCCTTGAGCCCGTTGAAGACCGGGATCAGCGGCCCGTCGATCACCCAGCGCCAGGTCACGACCTTGTTGCCCTCGCGCTTGTCCTGCACGGGCGTCTCGATGCGCCCTTCGCTGGCCAGCGTCGAGCGGTGCACGTAGGTGACGTGCGAAGGATCGCAGAGGTTGTCGGCCAGGCTCAGGTAGCTGGCGTCGACATGCAGCGCATCGCCTTCCACCACGCTGAAACTCGGGTCGTCGTACTGGGGCAGGTGGAACACCGCGCTGCGGTCGGCGAGTTCCGGCTTGCCCATCCAGATCCAGACCATGCCCATGCTCTCGGCCGTGGGATAGGCGCGCACCTGGATGCTTGCGGGCACCGTGTCCTGCCCGGGCACGCGCACGCAGCGTCCGCTGCAGTCGAAGGTCAGGCCGTGGTAGCCGCACTCGACGGCGTTGCCTCGCAGCGTGCCCAGCGACAGCGGCGCCAGCCGGTGCGGGCAGGCATCCTCCAGCGCGGCGACGCGGCCATCCTCGCCGCGGAAGACGACGATGTCTTCCTCCAGCACGCGCCGCTTCGTCAGTTCGTGGCGCACATCGCGCGCCCAGGCCAGCGGATACCAGGTGTTGTAGACGTATTGCTTCATGGAAGTTCTCTCGAAGGGTGTTGCTGCGGCGGTGCTCATGACCAGTCCTGGGCGAGGGTCACGCGCAGCCCGTCGGGCACGCTCGCCAGCGGGATCTGGCAGGACAGGCGCGAGCTGATGCCCGGCTCGCAGGCGCCCTCGAGCGTGAAGGACTCCTCTTCCGACATCGGCGGCAGCGCATCGGCCCAGGCTTCGTCGACGCGCACGTGGCAGGTCGCGCAGACGCAGCAGCCGCCGCATTCGGCACGGATCGACATCCCGGCATCCCGGATGAGGCTCATCAGGGTCCCGTTGCCGTCGGCGCGCAGGCTGCGTTCGACGCCCTGCTGATCGGTCACATGGATGTTCATCGCGGTGGCCCGGATTCCAGTTGTTCAGCTTGGTAAGTAAATACTCCATTCATGTGGAGAGAATACTTAACTTCAGCGTCTTGGGTAGCGGGTTTGCACGGATGCGCGGCGTGCCACGCATCCGGCAGCAGCCGGCCACTTCGGACTTCGCGCATGATCGGCCACTGGCTTGAGGAGAACCGATGGCGATCCAGCACATCCCGCCGATCCAGTGTCTGCTGACTTTCGAGGCGCTCGCGCGGCTGCGCCACGCCGGCCGTGCCGCGGACGAGCTGTGCGTCACGCCCAGCGCGGTGAGCCACCGCATCCGGCAGCTCGAATCGCACCTGGGCGTCGAACTCTTCGGCCGCAGCGACTTCACGCTGACCGCGGACGGCGCGGCCTATCTCGCCAACGTTCGCACCGGGCTGGCGGCCTTGCGGCAAGTGCCATTGCGCGGCGTGGCGCAGGGCGCGACGCGGCTGCGCGTGGCGATCACGCCGACCTTCTGCCGGCAGTTCGTGATGCCGCGGCTGGAATTGTTCCGCAACATGTACCCGGACATCGAGCTGATCCTGCAGGTGTCGATCCCGCTGCTCGACGTCATTGCCGAGAAGGCCGACCTCGAAGTGCGTTTCGGCACCGGCGGCTACACCAACCTCGAGCACCGGTTGATCCTTGCCGAGGACGCGACGCCGGCATGCAGCCCGAGCTACCTGAACGAGTTCGGCCCCTACAACGGCTTCGACAGCGAGGCCGAGATCGCGCAGGCGCGCCTGATCCGCAGTCCGCTGGAACCGTGGAGCAGTTGGTTCTCGAGTTGCGGCATCACCCAGCCCGAGCCCCATCTGGGCGCGCAGTTCAACGACCTGGGCCTGGTCTACGACGCCGCGGCCAGTGGCTTCGGCGTCGCGCTGGTGCGGCTGCAGATGGGCGCGGCCTGGCTGGAAAGCGGACGGCTGGTGCGGCTCTCGCCGCGCGCGGTGCCCTCCCCGCATGGCCACTACATCTGCTGGCAGCCCGGCGCACTCGAACGCTGGGAATGCGCGGCCTTTGCGGACTGGCTGACGCAAGCGCTGGCCTGAACCGCGAAGTTTTCTCAACGGCGGCGCGAAGAATCGTCAACGCGCCGGGCTGCGGTTTTCACTAGAGTTGGACTTCGACTCGCGATCGGGTCCGAGATCATTTTCCGATGGACACCGAATGACCCCCGTGCCAGCCGATTCCGCCCCCCCGGCCTGCGAGCGCAGCGCGCTGCAAGCCAAGGTCGTGCGCGCCCTGCAGGCCGTGCTGGCGCCGCACGCCGTGCTCTCCACCACCGAGGACGTGACCCCCTACGAATGCGACGGGCTGACCGCCTACCGCCAGCGCCCGCTGGCCGTCGCCCTGCCCGAAACCGAGGCCCAGGTGCAGGCCGTGCTCCAGGCCTGCCACGCGATGGGCGTGCCCGTGGTCGCGCGCGGCGCGGGCACCGGTCTGTCCGGCGGCGCCATGCCCCATGCGGGCGGGGTCACGCTCTCGCTGGCCAGGTTCAACCAGATCGTGCACCTCGACCCCGTCGGGCGCACCGCGCGCGTGCAGTGCGGCGTGCGCAACCTCGCCATCAGCGAGGCCGCCGCGCCCTACAACCTCTACTACGCGCCCGATCCTTCCAGCCAGATCGCCTGCACCATCGGCGGCAACGTGGCCGAGAACTCCGGCGGCGTGCATTGCCTGAAATACGGCCTGACCTTGCACAACGTGCTGCGCGTGCGCGGCTTCACCGCCGAAGGCGAGGCGATCGAGTTCGGCAGCGAGGCGCTCGACTGCCCCGGGCTCGATCTGCTGGCGCTGGTGATCGGCAGCGAAGGCATGCTGGCCGTGACCACCGAGGTCACGGTGCGGCTGATCCCCAAGCCGCGCCTGGCGCGCTGCATCATGGCCAGCTTCGACGACGTGCGAAAGGCCGGCGACGCGGTGGCCGCGGTGATCGCCGCGGGCATCATCCCCGCGGGCCTGGAGATGATGGACAAGCCCATGACCGCGGCGGTGGAAGACTTCGTGCACGCGGGCTACGACCTCGATGCCCAAGCGATCCTGCTGTGCGAATCCGATGGCACGCCCGAGGAGGTGGAGGAAGAGATCGCGCGCATGACGGCGGTGCTGCGCGAGTGCGGCGCGACGGCCATCGCCTGCAGCGAGAACGAGGCCGAGCGGCTGCGCTTCTGGAGCGGGCGCAAGAACGCGTTCCCGGCCTCGGGGCGCATCAGCCCGGACTACATGTGCCTGGATTCGACCATTCCGCGCAAGCGGCTGGCCGATATCCTGCTGGCGATCCAGCAGATGGAGAAGAAGTACGGCTTGCGCTGCTGCAACGTGTTCCACGCGGGCGACGGCAACCTGCACCCGCTGGTGCTGTTCGATGCCAACGATGCGGACGAGCTGCACCGCTGCGAGCTGTTCGGCGCCGACATTCTGGAGACCAGCGTGGCGATGGGCGGCACGGTGTCGGGCGAGCACGGGGTGGGGGTGGAGAAGCTCAACAGCATGTGCGTGCAGTTCACGGCCCAGGAGAACGCGCAGATGGCAGGGGTCAAGCGCGCCTTCGATGCGACGGGGCTGCTCAATCCGGGCAAGGTGATCCCGACGCTGCAGCGCTGCGCGGAGTATGGCAAGCAGGTGGTGCGCGGCGGGCAGACGCAGCGCTTCGCGGAGCTGCCGCGGTTCTGAATCCACGAGTTCGATCATGGACCCTGCCCTTGCCCAGCTCACCGACCGCATCCGCGCCGCCGCCGCCGATGGACATCGGCTTCGCATCCGCGGCGCCGGCACCAAGGACTTCTACGGCGAATCCCCGCAAGGCGAGCTCCTTGCCACCGGTGCCCTCACCGGCATCACCAGCTACGAACCCAGCGAACTCGTCGTCACCGCGCGCGCCGGCACGCCCCTGGCCGAACTCGAAGCCGCCCTCGCTGCCTGCGGCCAGTGCCTGCCCTTCGAGCCCCCGCGCTTCGGCCCCTCGGGCACCGGCACCGTCGGCGGCATGATCGCCGCCGGCCTCTGCGGCCCCGCGCGCGCCAGCGTGGGCGCCGTGCGCGACTACGTGCTGGGCGCCACCCTCGTCAACGGCCGCGGCGAAGTGCTCGCCTTCGGCGGCCAGGTCATGAAGAACGTCGCCGGCTACGACATCTCGCGCCTGCTCGCCGGCTCCCTGGGCACGCTCGGCCTCATCGCCGAAGTCAGCCTCAAAGTCCTGCCCATCGCCCCCGCCGAGGCCACCCTGCGCTTCGAATGCACCCAGTCCGATGCCCTGCGCCTGCTCAACGGCTGGGGCGCCCAGCCGCTGCCCCTGAACGCCAGCCGCTGGAGCGAACAGGACGCCACCGGCGCCCTCTGGCTGCGCCTGCGCGGCGCCGTGGCCGCGGTCGATGCCGCCTGCAGGCACCTGGGCGGCGAGCGTCAGCCCGATGCACAGGCCCAGCCCGACTGGCAGGCCGCACGCGACCAGCGCCTGCCCTGGTTCGGCATCCCCGGCGCGCACAGCCTCTGGCGCCTCTCGGTGCCCCAGACCGCGCCCGCCATCGACTTCGAGACCGCGCCCCTCCTCGAATGGCACGGCGCCCAGCGCTGGTACCTCGCCTCGGCCAACCAGGGCGCGCGCCTGCGCGCCGCCGCGCGCACCGCCGGCGGCCATGCCACCCTGTTTCGCATCGCCGACGGCGCCAGCCAGGCCGCGCGCTCCGTGCCGCGCTTCGACGCGCTCAGCGCCCCCCTCGCGCGCATCCACCGCGCGCTCCTGCGCGAGTTCGACCCGCACGCCGTCTTCGACCACGCGCGGCTGCTCGGCGCCGACTGATCCACCCGTCCTCCTTCATGCAAACCGAACTCGCGCCCGAATACAAGAACACGCCCGAAGGCCTGGCAGCCGAAGCCATCCTGCGCAAATGCGTGCACTGCGGCTTCTGCACCGCCACCTGTCCCACCTACCAGCTGCTGGGCGACGAGCTCGACGGCCCGCGCGGGCGCATCTACCTGATCAAGCAGGTGCTCGAAGGCCATGCGCCCACGCGCAGCACCCAGCTGCACCTGGACCGGTGCCTGACCTGCCGCAACTGCGAGAGCACCTGCCCGAGTGGCGTGCAATACGGCCACCTGGTCGACATCGGGCGCAAGATCGTCGACGACAAGGTCCCGCGCCCGGCCCTCGAATCGGCCACCCGCTGGCTGCTCAAGGAAGGCCTGCCTTCGCCGCTCTTCGGCCCCGCGATGAAGCTGGGCCAGTCCGTGCGCGGCCTGCTGCCCGACGCCCTGAAGGCCAAGGTGCCCGCGCCGCAGCCCTCGGGCCACTGGCCCGCGCGCATCCATGCGCGCAGGATGCTGCTCTTGGCCGGCTGCGTGCAGCCCTCGATGGCCCCCAACATCAACAAGGCCACCGCGCGCGTGCTCGACGCGGCCGGCATCCAGAGCGTGATCGCGCCCAAGGCCGCCTGCTGCGGCGCGGTGAAGTTCCACCTCGACGACCACGAAGGCGCCCGCGTGCAGATGCGCGCCAACATCGACGCCTGGTGGCCGCACATCGAGGGGGACGGCGGCCACGCGGTGGAGGCGATCGTGATGAACGCCTCGGGCTGCGGCGTGACCGTGCGCGAGTACGGCCACCTGCTCAAGGACGATGCGGCCTATGCGGCCAAGGCACAGCGTGTCAGTGCGCTCACCAAGGACCTGAGCGAGCTGCTGCCCGAGCTGGCCGCGGCGCTGAAGGACCGGGTGAAGGCGCCCCCGGGCGTGATCGCCTACCACCCGCCGTGCACGCTGCAGCACGGCCAGCAGCTGCGCGGCGGGGTGGAGGCGAGCCTGCGCGCGCTGGGCTTCGACGTGCAGCTGGCCAGGAACGAGTCGCACCTGTGCTGCGGCTCGGCGGGCACGTACTCGGTGCTGCAGCCGGCGCTGGCCTATGCCTTGCGCGACCGCAAGCTGGGGCACCTGGCGCAGCTGCAGCCCACCACCATCGTGTCGGCCAACATCGGCTGCATCACGCACCTGCAAAGCGCAGGCCAGACGCCCGTGCGGCATTGGGTGGAGTTGCTGGACGAGGCCATGGCGGCACCGGCACACCAGAACGCCGGCGCGCTCCGCTGAGCGGCTAGTCCTCGAAGCGGATGCCGCGCTCCCTGGCGATGGACTGGTAGCGTTGCCGCTCGTCCGCGAGAAAGGCCGTGAACTCGCTGCCATGCAGGCCCGAGGGCTCGACGCCGGCACTGAGAAGACGCTGGCGGGTCGCGGGTTCCTGCACGATCTTCGCGATCTGCGCGCCGATCTGGTCCACCACGGCCTGCGGCGTCTTCGCCGGCGCGAACACGCCCATCCAGTTCGAGAACCGGTAGCCCTTCATGCCCGGCATCTCGGACACCGAAGGCACGTCGGGCATGGCGGAGGATCGCTTCTGCGTCGTCACCGCCAGCACCTTCAGTTTTCCCGAGGCCACGTGCGGCATGACCGGCGGCATGCCGACGATGATCATCGGCACCTGGTTGCCGAGCACGTCGTTGACCGCCGGCGCCGCACCGCGGTAGGGAATGTGCACGCTGGCCATGCCGCCCAGCTTGTTGAGCGACTCGCCGGCAAAATGCATCGAGCTGCCGGTGCCCGGCGTGCCGTAGCTCAGCGTTCCGGGATGGCCTTTCGCGTACGCGATCAGCTCCGGCAGGTTCTTCGCCGGCACCAGGGGATTGACGGCCAGCACGAGCGGCGTTTCGCCCGCCAGCGCGATCGGTGCGAGATCCGCGACCGGATCGTAGGGCGTCTTCTGCCCGGCCGCAGGCCCGACGATCACTTCTGCCGGCGATGCCAGCAGCAGTGTGTAGCCGTCCGGCCTGGACTTGGCCACCGTGTCGGCACCCAGCGCGCCGCTGGCGCCCGGACGGTTTTCCACCACCACGGGCTGCTTGAGCGCTTCCCCGAGGCGCTGGGCCAGCGTGCGGGCGACGAAGTCGAGGCCGCCTCCTGCCGGGTAGGCGACGATCAGCCGCAAAGGCTTGTTCGGGAACGGGTCGGCGGCACTGGCCTGTTGCGTCAGCGCGAGCGCCATGAGCAGGACAGGAAGACGAAGGAGCAGCGTGGTTTTCATCGGAGGGTGTTCTCGTGGAGGCTGCGGCTTCTTCAATCGAAGCCGATCACGGCACCGGGTGCCGGCGTGAAGCCGAGGTCGCCGCGGGCGATCACGGCCTCGCGACCGCCATGGTCCTCGAGCTGTACGGCCTGCCGCGCCTTCGCCTGGCGATCCACCGCGTCCGGATCGCACATCGCGTACAGCCGCTGGCGGCATTCGCCGAGCGCGGCCTCGTGCTCAGGCCTGGCCGCCAGATCCGTGAGTTCCTCGGGGTCCGCATCGAGGTCGAACAATTGCGCCGGATAGCCGATGTAGTGGATGTACTTGTAGCGGCCGTGGCGGATCATGAAGGCGCCGGTGGTCGACCCCATGCCGTGGTACTCGACCATCACGTTGCGGTCCGGCTGCGCACCCTTCGCCAGCTCGAACAGCGAGGTGCCCGGAAAGCCTTCGCGCGCTCGCGCTTCCTGCTCGCCCACCGCATCGAGGATGAAGGGATACACGTCGACGTGGCTGACCGGCGTGTCGATCACCTTGCCGGCCGGGATGTCGCCGCCGGCGATGATCAGCGGCACGCCCGCGGTCTCCTCGAACATCGTCGACTTGCCCCACAGGCCGCGCGTGCCCATGTTGTCGCCGTGGTCCGCGGTGTAGACGATGCGGGTGTTGTCGCCCAGGCCCGCATCGTCCAGCGCCGCCAGCACCTTGCCGACGTTCTCGTCGAGGAAGGAGCACAGGCCGTAGTAGCCGGCGATGGCCTTCTTCACTGTCGCCCGGTCGAAGTAGTCGTCGTAGTTGAAGCTGCTGGCGTAGTCGACGAGGTAGGGATGCGTGGGCCGCTCGGACTTCTCGTACAGCTTGGGCATCGGCAGGTCCTGGTTGTAGTAGCGGTAGTAGTGCTCGGGCGGTGCCGTCAGCGGGAAGTGCGGGCAGACGAAGGAGACGAACAGCACCCACGGCCGGTCGCTCTTGCGCTGCGCCGCTTCGCGCAGCCAGATCTGCGCGCGCGAGGCGATCTCGCGGTCGTAGAAGGTGTACTGGCTTTCGCCGGGGCCGGCGAAGCCCGCCATCTTGTAGGCGCCCTTGCGTACGGGCAACTCGCTGCGCACCAGGCCCATCAGGTCGCCCTTGCCTTCGACGATGTGCATCGGGATGATCTCCTGGCTGAAGCCGTGGTCCTCGTCCGGCAGGCGGAAGTGCAGCTTGCCGATCGAGACCACGTCGTGCTTGCCTTCGCGCAGCACGTGGTGCCAGCTGGGCACGCGGCCGTCGTAGGCGTCGGCGTTGTCCCAGTAGCCGATCTGGTGGATGTACTTGCCGGTCGCGAACGATGCCCGCGCGGGAATGCATACCGGGCTCGTGCAGTAGGCATGCGAGAAGCGCGTGCCGCGCGCGGCCAGCGCATCGAGGTGGGGCGTCTGGACGATATCGTGGCCGTAGCAGCCCAGGGCTTTGGGCGAATGCTCGTCCGACATGATGATGACGAGGTTCTGGGGCTGTGTTTTCATTTCTGGACTCCTGTGTGTGCGATGGCGTGCGCCGGGAAGATCAGGCGCGCTGCGATGCGGGTGTGTGCTCCGGCAGCACGAGCACGCGCTGGTTCGGAGCGATGAAGAATTGCTGGTAGTACACGCACAGGTCCCGGCCCGCGCGCGCGACGGCCTGCATGTACAGCCCCGTGGTGTCGTGCGCGACGGCGATCCGTTCGCAGGACTCGGCATCGAAGGGCGCGATGCTCACCAGGTGCGTGATGTCGGTGATCGGCAGCTGGCACTGCCTGGCGATCATCTTCTTGAAGTTCGCGCCGTGCAGCTTGTCCATCGGCGTTTCCCACAGACGGTTGAGCAGGGTCCGATCGGCAAAGAAGCGGCTGAAGATCTTGAACTCGCCGTTGATGTCGATGATGCGGTCCAGACGCATCACGTCCTGGCGGCCGAGGTAGGGTGTCCATGGCCCGTCGCCGCGGATGGTGGCGCGCTGCACCGCCTGCGAGAAGATCGGCAGCACCGTCACACCGTCATCGCCGAGGAAGCGGCAGTGCCACGGATCCTGGAGCTGGCGCGGCTTCTCGGCCACGAAGCTGCCGAGGCCATGCTGCCGGATCACCAGGCCCTGGTCGGCCAGATCGCGCAAGGCGCGCTGCACCGTGCCGAGGCTGAACGGCGTCATCTGCGCCAGCTCTTCCTCGGCCGGCAGGCGGTCGCCCGGCCGCCAGAGGCCGCGCCGGATCGCGTCGAGCAGCGTGTTCGCGAGCCGCTGGTATTTGGGCAGTCCGGTGCGGTCGGGCTGCTTGAGGACATCGAACAACTCGAGACGCTGTGCATTGGCATTCATTGCAGTTCCCTTCTGTCTTCCCTCATCATGTCGGCCGCCTTCTCGCCGATGACCATGGCGCCCGCATTCGTGTTGCCCGACAGCAGCAGCGGCATGATCGACGCGTCCACCACGCGCAGGCCGCTCACGCCGCGCACGCGCAGCCGCGTGTCGACCACCGAAGCCGTGTCCTCGCCCATGCGGCAGGTGCCGACCGGGTGGAAGATGGTGGTCGCGTAGTCGCGGATGAAGGCCAGCGTCTCCGCGTCCGAGCCCACGCCGGGCCCGGGCCGGTATTCCTCGGCGACGTACGGTGCCATCGAGCGCGATGCGGCAATGCTGCGGGCCAGCCGGAAGCCGGCCAGCATGGTGTTCTCGTCTTCCTGGGTGGCCAGGTAGTTGAAGAGCGCCGCCGGCGCGACGCGCGCGTCGGACGATACGGCCTTGACTTCACCGCGGCTCGTCGGGCGCAGGTTGCACACCGACACCGTGAAGCCCGAGAAATCATGCGGTTTGCCCGCGGTCATGTCGGCGCTGATGGTGCCGAAGTGGAACTGCACGTCGGGCGTCTTCGCCTGTGGGCCGGTGCGCGCGAACATGCCGCCGAGCTGGATGCCCGCCGCCACCGGGCCTTCCTTGCGGAAGATCCAGCGCATGCCGATCCGGGCCTGTCCCCAGAGCGTGCGCAGCTGGTCGTTGGTGGTGATCGGCTTGGTGCACTTGTAGATGAGGCGCGACTGCAGATGATCCTGCAGGTTCTTGCCGACCTGCGGCGCGTTGTGAAGCGGCCGGATGCCCAGCGTGCGCAGGTAGTCGGCATCGCCGATGCCCGAAACCTGCAGCAGCTGGGGCGACTGGAAGGCGCCCGCGCTCACGACGACTTCGCAGTTCGCCCGTGCCTCCTGCAGCTGGCCATTGCGCATGTAGCGCACGCCCACGGCCCGCTTGCCCTCGAAGATCACGCCGGTGGCGTGCGCGTCGGTCTCGACGACCAGGTTGCCGCGCGCGCGCGGTGCGGGCAGATAGGCCTTGGCCGCCGAGCAGCGCAGGCCGTTTCGGGTGGTGAGCTGGAAGTAGCCCGCACCCTCCTGGCGCGCGCCGTTGAAGTCGTCGGTGCGCGGAATGCCGAGCTCGCCGGCACCGCCGATGAAGGCTTCGACCAGTTCGTTGCGGCCGCGGATGTCGGACACGGTCAGCGGTCCCTTGCCGCCGTGATACTCGCTCTCGCCGCGCTCATTCGATTCCGAGCGCTTGAAGTACGGAAGGATGTCGGACCAGCCCCAGCCGTTGTTGCCCAGCGCTTCCCAGGCGTCGAAGTCCTCGGCCTGGCCGCGGATATAGACCAGCCCGTTGATCGAGCTCGAGCCGCCGAGCGTGCGGCCGCGCGGCTGGTAGATCTTGCGGCCGTTCAGGTAGGGCTCGGGCTCGGAATAGAACCGCCAGTTGTTCTTCGGATCGAACATGGTCTTGCCGTAGCCGATCGGAATATGGATCCAGATGTTGCGGTCGGCCGGCCCTGCTTCCAGCAGCAGCACGCTGGTGCGGCCATCTTCGGCCAGGCGGCCCGCGACGGCACAGCCGGCCGATCCGGCGCCGACGACGATGTAATCAAACTGACGCATGACGATTTCCGTTCTTTCTAGAGGTCCAGGACCAGCGGTCCCTGCGCGACCCGCGCGCAGCAGATGAGGACGAACTCGCGCCGCTCCTCATCGCTCAACACGTAGTCGTTGTGTTCCGGCGTGCCGCCGACATAGCGCACGCGGCAGGTGCCGCACATGCCGGCCTCGCACGAAGACTCGCATTCGATGCCGGCATCGCGCACCGCCTGCAGGATCGACTGCGAGGGATCGACGCGCAGGGTCCGCTTCGAGCGCTCCAGCACCACCTCGGCGCCCTCGGCCCCGCCGGTGGTCGTCGCCGCGGCGGAGGGACTCGGGTCGGCACCGAAATATTCGAAGTGCACCGTGCCCTGCGGCCAGTGCCCGGAGGCCGCGCGCACCGCCGACATGAAGCCGCCGGGCCCGCAGAAGTAGAGATGCGTTCCCTCGCCCGGACTGGCCAGCACGCTGGCGATGTCCAGGCCTCGGCGAGGGTCGCCGCCGTCGTGGTGCAGGCGCGCCCTGCCCGCTTCGATCTCGTTCGCGAAGCGGCGCGTGAAGGCGGTGCGCGCCGGCGTCTGCGCGCAGTAGTGCAGCTCGAAGCTCTGGCCGGCACGGCGCATCTGCTCGACCATTGCCATGATCGGCGTGATGCCGATGCCGCCTGCCAGCAGGATGGCGTGGCGCGCGTCCGGTGCGACCGGAAAGAAGTTGTGCGGCTCCGACACCTCGATCAGGTCGCCCGCATGCACGCGCTCGTGCATCGCGCGCGACCCGCCGCGGCCGTGCGGCACGTCGAGCACCGCGATGCGGTAGTGATCGCGCTCCCACGGGGGATCGCACAGCGAGTAGCGGCGCGTCAATCCGCCCGGCACGTGGACATCGATGTGCGCGCCCGCGTCGAATGCCGGCAGTTCTGCGCCACGGGGGTCCACGAGTTCGAAGGACAGGATGCCTTCGGCCTCGTAGGTGATGGAACGAACGCGCAGTGTCAGCATGTCGGACTCCCTGGCCTCAGGTGGTGGCGCGCTCGGCCTGCTGCGCGGCCGCGGGCGCCGCGGCGCTGCGCTCGATCAGGTCGAGCTGCCGCCGCACATGGGCATCGCGCTCGTCGGCGGGCAGCGGATCGGCCGAACGCATGGCCTCGAACACGCGCTTGCCCAGGCTCAGGATCAGCTTGCGGTCTTCCGCCGAGGGCAGCTCCTGCACGTCGAGCACCGAATCCTGCGAGTACAGCGGCAGGGGTTCGCCGGCGGCGGTCAGCTGCGCGTGCAGCGTGTCGGCCGGCGTCTTGCCGCGCACCATGTCGCGCAACAGCTTGCGCAGCATGTACACGCCGACGTCGGACGAGCCGGGATGCTCGAGCGCGTGGACCGCGATCGGCCGCTGGCTCACCAGCGCTTCCCAGTCGCCGGGCGCGCGCTGACCTTCGTCGTAGCTGCGGTTGCCTGTCTGGCCCACCAGGAAGTCGATCTTGTCGACGCCGCAGTCGGCTTCGCAGCCGATGCCGTCCGGATCCACTTCGCTGTTGAAGTGGCGAAAGCCGAAGATGATCATGTGCGTGTCGTCGACCGGCACGCTCCAGCGCGTGCAGGAGGACGTCGAGTGGCGTTCGCGCGCCGCGGTCGGCACCAGCGAGCCGATCTGCAGGTAGTTCGGGAAGATCATCTCGGTCATGCGCACCCAGACCTTGTTGTCGGGCAGACGGCGGCCGGCGATGAAGACCATGCCGTTGTTGTTGCGCGTGGCTTCCCACTGCATGACCGGCATGTCGCCGAAGCCTTCGAGCGAGACGCCGTCGGCGGTTGCCTGGTCGACGCCCTCCACCGTCATGTGGTTGTGCAGCACGGCCGTGTGCATGTGGTCCATGATGTTCTCGTACACCTGCAGCCAGTTGCACGGATAGACGTTCGAGAACGGCACCAGCTTCGTGTCGCCGGGCCGGGTGTACGTGTCGTACTCGGGGAACGGCGGCTTCCTGTCGGGCGGACCCATGTAGGCGAAGACCAGGCCGTCGCGCTCGAATGCAGGATAGGCGCCGTGGCACACCGTCTGCTTCAGCCGCGTGGCGTCGGCCTCGCAGGGCGCGTCGAGCAGGCTGCCGTCGACGGCGTAGTGCCAGCCGTGGTAGCAGCAGCGGATGCCGTGCTCGGCGATCACGCCGTATTCGAGCGAGGCGCCGCGGTGCGAGCAATGGCGGTGCAGCACGCCGACGTCGCCGCTCTTGTCGCGAAACACGACCAGGTCCTCGCCCATGATGCGGATGGCCTTGGGCACATCGGCGAGTTCCGAAGACAGGCACACGGGCTGCCAGTACAGGCGCATCTGCTCGCCCATCGGCGTGCCGGCATCGGTGCTGGTGAGTTCGGCGTCGTGGGCCGGCACGTTGCGTTTGAGATAGCCGTTGAATCGGATGGGCTTGGCCACGACGTTGGGGTTTGAAGTGCTCATGGGTTCTCCTTTGCTTGGACTGTTCGGTTTGATCAGACGACGACGCTCGACTGGCTGACGAAGCGGGTGTGGAAATAGGCGTCGAGTCCTTCCGGACCGCCTTCGTAGCCGAGTCCGCTGTCCTTGGCACCGCCGATCGGCGCGTCCGCCAGCGACGGCGTGAAGTTGTTGATGCCGATCCACCCGGCCTCGATGCGCTCGGCGAATTCGGCCGCGCGTTCGAGCTGGTTGGTGAAGGCGTACGCGGCGAGGCCGACATCGACGCCGTTGGCGCGTGCGATCACCTCGTCGAAGGACTCGAAGCTCATGATCGGCGCCACCGGACAGAACGGCTCCTCGCTCAGGATGCGCGAGGACTCGGCCACGTCGGTGAGCACGGTCGGCGGGAAGAACCAGCCTTGGTGACCGATGCGTTCGCCGCCGGCGGCGATGCGAGCGCCGCGCTCGCGGGCGTCCTCGACCAGGCTCTCGGCCGCGCGCAGGCGGCGCTCGTTGTTCAGCGGGCCCATCTGCGTGCCGGGTGTCATGCCGTCGCCGACGCGCAACGCCTTCGCCAGCGCGACGAAGCGCTCGGTGAAGGCCGGCGCCACGCGCGCATGCACGTAGAAGCGGCTGGGCGACAGGCAGACCTGGCCGGCATTGCGGAACTTGAAGGCGACGCAGGCCTGCGCAACGCGGTCGACATCGACATCGTCGAACACCACCACCGGCGCGTGGCCGCCCAGCTCCATCGTGGCGGGCTTCAGCTGCTGCGACGCCATCGTGGCGAGCAGCCGGCCGACGGGCACCGAGCCGGTGAAGGAGATCTTGCGGATCACCGGCGAGGCGATCAGCTTCTCGGAGATCTGCGCCGGCACGCCGAACAGCAGGTTGAGCGCGCCGCCGGGAACGCCGGCATCGATGAAGGCGCGAACCAGTTCGATGCAGATGGCGGGCGTCTCTTCCGCCGGCTTGAGCACGACGGTGCAGCCGGCGGCCAGCGCGGCGGCGATCTTGCGGGCGGCCAGGAAGGCGGGAAAGTTCCAGGGCACGAAGGCCGCCACCGGCCCGACCGGACGCTTCAGCGTCGATTGCGACAGCAGGCGCGAGCGCGGCGGCAGGATGCGGCCGTAGGCGCGCTTGCCCTCCTCCGCGCAATACAGGATGGCTTCGACGACGCGGTCCAGTTCGCCGTTCGAATCGGCGAGCGGCTTGCCGTTCTCGAGCGTGAGGATCTCGGCCAGCGTGGCGCGGCGTTCCTCGATCAGCGCCGCGGCGCGCCGCAGCACCGTCTCGCGCTGCCAGGCGCTCGTTTGCGACCAGGCCGGGAAGGCTTCGTGTGCCGCGCGCAGCGCATCGTCGATATCGCGCTCGGTCGCCATCGGCAGCTGGCCGATCGGTCGGCCGGTGGCCGGGTTGACGACCGCAGCGACGTCGCGGCCTTCGGCACCGCGCCATTCGCCGGCGATGCACAGGGCGAGTTGGGTCGGGTAGGCGGTGTTGCTCATGGAATCCTCGGTTTATTTCGCCAGCGCGGCACCGACGGGACGCACCCGTGGCGTCGCAGGCAGGGCCCGGGCGGCGAAGCGGCGCTTGCTCGCTTCCGGATTGATGATGAGAAAGCCGATCACGCTCACCGCGATGGCCAGGACGGCAGCGACGAGAAAACCGGTGTCGTAGCCCGCGGCTGGAGTCGCGGCGCTCTGGATGAAACGACCCATCAGGGCTGGCGCGATCAGGCCGCCGGTGGTGGCGAGGGCACTGTTGACGGACATCATCCCCGAGCGCTGAGCGTCAGGAATGATCTCGGCCACGATGGTCGAACTCAGCACGAAGGTGAGCTGCGGCAAGTTGCAGCCGATCGCCAGCAGGATCACCTTCAGCAAGGGCTGCTGGACGGCGAACAGCGACAGGCAAATGAACAGCCCGCCGACCAGCACGAAGATGCAGCTCAGCCCTGCACGCGCACGCACCGAAGCCACGCCGCGCTTGAGCAGGAACTGCGACAGCCAGGAACCGCCGAGCACGATCGGCACGTTGATGCCGGTGAAGAGCATGAACATCCAGCCGGTCTCGGTGGGGCTGTAGTTCAGCACCGTGCCGAGGTACGAGGGGATCCACGTGAACATCAGCGCGAAGATCCAGTAGGTGGTCCAGTACAGCGCCATGTTGCCGAGGAAGGTCTTGTCGGTCAGCAGCGTGCGGTAGGACACATGCGCGGTGTGCGACAGATGGACGCGGGTCTCGCTGTCGCTGGTCACCCGGCCCTCGGCACCGAGGATGAACCACACCACCATCCAGACGAGGCTCGCGATGGCCAGCGTCAGGAAGGCCGCATGCCAGCTGTAGCGGACCAGGATGAAGGTCAGGATCGGGCCGGAAATCAGCAGGCCGAGGGTCACGCCCTGGTAGATGACCGCCGACGGCAGGTTGCGCCGGTCGTTCGGAAACCACTTGTAGCAGGCATGCAGCGCCAGCGGATACGCCGGGCCTTCACCCACGCCGAGCAGGATGCGCGAGAAGAACAGCCGCGGCACCGAGGCGGCGAAGGCCAGCGGAAACTGCGAGAGGCCCCAGATGGCCGCCAGGATCAGCAGCACCATCTTGGACGACATGCGGTTGGCGATGAAGCCGAAGCAGATCGCCGAGATCGAGAACAGCAGGAAGAAGCTGCTGGCGACCAAGCCGAACTCGGCCGGCTGGATGTGCAGCTCCGCCATCAGCGGCTTGGCGACGATGCCGAGGATCGCCTTGTCCATGAAGTTGATCACCATGAACAGTGCCAGCATGATGGTCACGATCCAGCCCCGCAGCGGGGAGTTCTCAACGCGGGACATGGCGGCCTCCTGCGCGATTCGGGACGGTCAGCGAAGGCCGGCGGGCCTCGGATGGAAGGCGCTTATTGGGGGCGTTCATGCATTCTCCTGTCGTTCGCGTTGCGGTTTCGGGTGGGTGCATGAACTGTAGTCCTCTATAGGACCAAGCTTCAATGGTGTCCTATACAGGACTTTCCCCTGGTCCTATAGGTCGATCGCCCGTTTCGACTGCAGGAGTGCGCGGCCTGCGCGTCGTAGACTCGTCGCCGCGGATCGGCACGCGGTCCGGAATGCCAAACTGAATCGAACAACATGAAAGAGGAGATCCTGTGATGCGTGAACCACGATGGCGCCAGGAGGGCGCAGAACCGGACTACAGGTTCTCGCTGGCCAACGAGCGCACCTTCCTCGCGTGGATCCGCACCGCGCTCGCCCTGCTGGCCGGCGGGGTGCTGCTCGACCAGTTCTCCACCAGGCTCGCGTCGCACCTCGTCGTCGAGCTGCTCGCGATCGCGCTCAGCACGATCGCCGCCCTGCTCTGCGCCATGGCCTACGCACGCTGGCGTGCCAACGAGATCGCGATGCGCCATGCGCGCCGGCTGCCGGGCACGATGGCCATCCCGGTGATCGCCGCGTCCATCCTCGGGGTCGCCGCGGTCATCGCCTTCCTGCTGCTGCGGAAATGACGGCCGCTCCTGCGGACGCCGCGGCGCCGCGCGCCCGCGATGCAGGCCTGCAGGCCGAACGCACCGCGCTGTCGTGGAACCGCACCGCGCTGTCGATCTTCGTCAATGCCTTGCTCGCGCTGCGCTCGGGCTGGGTCGACCGGGAGACGCCGATCACTGCGTTGGCCTTCGCACTGCTGATGGCTTCGGTGGCCGCCATGCTCTATGGCGTCTGGCGCCGGCGGCGCCTGCTGGACGGCCGCGGCCCGACCGCGCCGTCGGCCAATGCCGTCGCGGCGGCCGCGGTCGTCACGCTGATCGCGTGCGCCACCGGCATGGCCGCCATCGTCGCGGGTTGAGCCCGTGCCGGCGACGATGGACACACCCGCGAGCAGGCCGGACAACGCCGGCGCCTTTCCTTCCTCGCCTTCCCGTTTCGTCCGGGTCGCCGCCTTCCTGTGGGGCTGCGTGGTCTTCATGCCCGTCGGCCTCAACTACCTCGGGCTCGGACTGACGATCGTCGCGCTGCTTTGCGCGCCTTCGCGTTGGCGCGCGCGTGCGATGCGGCTGCGCGCGGATCCGCTGCGCTGGCCGCTGCTCGCCTGGGTGGCCTGGACGCTGGTGGTGCTGGCGCTGCGGCCGCACCATCCCGAGACGGCGCTGAGCCTCTGGCACGACCTGCGCATCGCAGCCACGCTCGCGATCCCGGTGCTGCTGGCGGTCGAAGAAGCCGTCTGGGCGTTGCGCGGGTTCCTGCTCGCTGCGCTGTTCGCGCTGATCGCGATCGTGCTGGCGCACACCACGGGTCTGCCCGATCTGCCGCTCTGGCACAACGTGACGGTGATGAAGGGCAACAAGTCCATCAACGACGCGCTGCTGTTCGCGCTGCTCGGCGCGTCGGCGGCGGTCGTCGGCCTGACGCATCTGAACGACACCCGCGATCGCTGGCACTGGGCCGTTCCGGCCTTCGCGGTGACGGTCGCGGCCGGTGCGATCGCGACCTTCACGCTGCCGTCGCGCACCTCGCTGCTGGGCCTGCTGCTGGCACTCTTCGCGGCCTGCGTGCACCAATGGCGCGGCCGTCTGCGCGTGCTGGCCGTCGCGCTCTGCGTCGGCGCCGTGGTGGCCGGCACGCTGGTCTGGAATGCGCCTTCGATGCAGGACAAGCTCAGGCTCGGCGTGCAGGAGCTCGAGGCCGCCGAAGCCGGCGCCGTGTCCGAAGGCAGCTGGGTGGTGCGCTTCTACATGTACCGCGAGACCACGCGCATGATGCTCGACCATCCGCTGGCCGGCGGCGGGCTCGGCAGCTGGACGCCCGAATGGCATCGGCGCGGCCCGAAGCTGCTCTACGACTACAGCATGCCGCACAACGACTTCCTGTGGATGGGCGCGGAGACCGGCGTGCCTGGCCTGCTGATCCTGGCGGCGATCATGGCGACGGGCCTGGTGGTCGCGTGGCGACGGCGCGACCTCACCGGCCGGCTGACCTTCGTCGCGCTGCTGATCCTGTGCGTCGCCACCAGCGTCAATTCGGCGCTGCGCGATGCCGCGATCGGACTCAGCCTGCCGTGGATTGCCTTCGTCTACCTGCGCCTGGCGCACGCGTCCGGCAACCCGTGGCGGGGCGTGTTCGCTCAGTCCGCGCGCTGAACGGCCAGCAGGCCGGACCGGCCCGGCACCGTGCCGAGCGCGATGCGCTCGCGCGGCAGAACCGTGCCGCGCAGCGCATCGTGCAGCGCGCCCACCGACACCAGCGCATGCCCCTGCGCGCGCCAGCCGGCGACGAGGCGCTCCAACACCGGCAGCAGCTTCATGCCCTCCAGCTCCGCATGCAGCGTGTAGACCTGGTCTTGCACCGTGCGCTCGGTCCGTGCGAGCAGCGGCTCGTGCACGTTGTCCGCCGTGATGCCGTCGACGCCGATCAGCTCGTCGAGCGTCGGCAGCGTGGTCGGGTACTGCGGCGGCCCGATGATGCTGCCGTCCCCCGCGACCGGCACGAAAGGATGAGTGCCGCGCGTGTCGGATGCGAATGCGATGCCGAGCAAGGCCTCGGCCCGCGCCGCGCCTTCGTTGAATTGCCAGCCCGCCGCGCCATGCACCCGCGGCGGCGAACCGAAGACCTCGGCATGGCGCTCGGTCGCGCGGCGCATTTCGCGCAGGGCCCAGGCCTCGTCGTGCCGCAGCAGGTGGTCCTGCCAGCGCACATGGTCCCAGCAGTGCACGCCGACCTCGAAGCCGGCATCGCGCACGCTGCGCAAGGTCGCGGCCTCGCGTCGGCCGATGTCCGGGCCCGGCAGCAAGCTGCCATAGAGCAGCGTGCGCAGCCCGTAGTGTTCGACCACCGAGGTGCGCGACACCTTCTGCAGGAAGCCGGGGCGCAGCACGCGCAGGATCGCGCGGCCCGTGTGGTCCGGCCCGAGGCTGAAAAGAAAGCTCGCGCCGGCCTGGGCCGCGCTCAGCAGCCTCACCAGCGCCGGCACGCCTTCGCGGGTGCCGCGCCAGGTGTCGACGTCGACCTTCAGTGCGATGCGCGCCATCGCGCTCAGGGCACCAGGTCGACGGCGGCGGCGGCTTCGTCGCGGTAGTACGCGAAGAGCTCGGCCAATGCTTCCTGCATGCCGACCCTGGGCGCCCAGGCGAGATCGGCGATGGTGTTGCGGATGTCGGGCACGCGCTGCAGCACGTCCTGGTAGCCGCTGCCGTAGTAGTCCTCGGACGCGATGTCGATCAGCTCGACGCGCTCGGCGGCCTCGCGGTATTCGGGCAGCGTCTTCGCGAGGTCCAGCATCATCCCGGCGAGCGCGCGGATCGAGTGGTTGTTGCCGGGATTGCCGATGTTGTAGATCTTGCGGTCGGCGATGCCGCCCTCGTTGGCGATGATCTTCACCAGCGCCGCGATGCCGTCGCCGATCGCGGTGAAGGCGCGCTGCTGGCTGCCGCCGTCGACCAGCCGGATCGGCTCGCCGCGCACGATGTGGCCGAGGAACTGGGTGATCACGCGGCTCGATCCTTCTTTCGGCGCATGCAGGCTGTCGAGGCCGGGGCCGATCCAGTTGAAGGGCCGGAACAGCGTGTAGCGCAGGCCTTGCTCCTGGCCGTAGGCGTGGATCACGCGATCCATCAGTTGCTTGGCGCAGGCATAGATCCAGCGCGGTTTGTTGATCGGGCCGTAGACCAGGTTCGAGGCCTCGGGATCGAAGGCCTCGTCGGTGCACATGCCGTAGACCTCGCTGGTCGATGGGAACACCACGCGCTTGCCGTAGCGCAGGCACTGCCGCACGATCGGCAGGTTGGCCTCGAAGTCGAGTTCGAACACGCGCAGCGGTTCGCGCACGTAGGTCGCCGGCGTCGCGATCGCGACCAGCGGCAGCACCACGTCGCACTTCTTGACGTGGTATTCGATCCACTCCTTGTTGATCGTGATGTCGCCCTCGAAGAAGTGGAAGCGCGGATGCCCGAGCCAGGGCGCGACGCGGTCCGACTGCATGTCCATGCCGTGGACCTGCCAGTCGGTGTTCTCCATGATGTGGCGCGTGAGATGGTGGCCGATGAAACCGTTGACGCCGAGGATCAGGACTTTGAGCATGGAAGGCAATCGAAAAACAGGAAAGGGAAATCCCTCAGGCGTCGACCGCGATGCAGCGGGCGCCGAAACGGGATTCGAAGTCGTGCGCGGCGAGCACCTGTGCGTCGCCGTCGCAGCGCGCCGCCAGCACGCGCAAGGCGCTGCCGTCGGCCGCGACGAGCCACAGCGAAGTGCCGTCGCTCGCCAGTCGCAGGCCCTTGCCCGGCACCTCGGGCGAAGCCGGTGCGCGCAGGGTGCGCTCGATGAAGACGCGCTTCTTCGCGATCTGCACGAAGGCGGCCGGGTAGGGTGGCGCGAGCGCACGCACGAGGTTGTGGATCTGCGCCGCATCGGCGTCGTAGGGAATGCGCCCGTCCTCGGGCCGGCGGCCGCCGAAGTAGCGCCCGAGCGACAGGCGCTGCGGATGCTCCATCGAGGTGCCGTCGATCAGGCCCGGCAGGCTGCGCGCCATGACGATCTCGGCCGCGACCGTGACCTTGGCGAACACCTCGCGTGCGGTGTCGTTGGCAAGGATCGGCACCGCGCACTGGTCGACGATCGCGCCGTTGTCGGGCTTCTCGTTCATGCGGTGCAGCGTGGCGCCGGTCTCGCTCTCGCCGTGGATGACGGCCCAGTTGACCGGCGCGCGGCCACGGTAGCGCGGCAGCAGCGAGCCGTGCATGTTGAAGGCGCCGCGCCGCGGCAGCGTCAGCCATTCGGGCCGAAGCATCTGCCGGTAGTAGAACGAGAACACGAAGTCGGGCCCGATCGCGAGCGCCTTTTCGATCAGCTCGGGTGCATGCGGATCAGCGGGCGTGACGCAAGGCACGCCGTACTCGGCGGCGACCGCGGCGACGCTGCCGAACCAGATCGTCTCGCCGGGCGCATCTTCATGGGTGATGACCAGCGGCACCTCGACGCCGGCGTCGAGCAGCACGCGCAGGCAGCGCACGCCGACGTCGTGGTACGCGAACACGATGGCAAGTGCGGGTCGGCGGAGATCGGTCATGGCTTGCGCTCCAGGATGGCATTGATCACATAGCGCGGGCGTGCCCGCACCTCCTGGTAGATGCGCCCGATGTACTCGCCCAGGAGGCCGATGCCGAACAGCGCGAGGCCGACCAAGAGGAACAGCAGCGCGAACAGCGTGAACACGCCGCCCTCCTCCGGCCCCAGCACCAGCCGCCGGCCGGCCAGCACCAGGAACAGCAGTCCCGACAGCAGCGAGACCACGATGCCGAGCATCGAGAAGGCCTGCAGCGGCACCAGCGAGAAGCCGGTGACCAGATCGAAGTTGAGCCGGATCAGGCTGTACAGCGAATACTTGGACTCGCCCGCATGGCGCGCCTCGTGGCCCACCACCACCTCGACCGGGTTCCTGGCGAACTGGTAGGCCAGCGCCGGGATGAAGGTGTTCATCTCGTTGCACTGGTTGATGAGCTGCACCACGTTGCGGCTGTAGGCGCGCATCATCGAGCCGTGGTCGGTCATCGCGATGCGCGTGAGGCGATGGCGCAGATGGTTCATCGCGCGCGAGGCCCAGCGACGCCATGCGGAGTCCTGCCGGTCCTGGCGGATCGAGCCGACATAGTCGTAGCCCTGGTCCATCGCCTCGAGCAGGAGCCGGATGTCCTCGGGCGGATTCTGCAGGTCGGCATCGAGCGTGACGACGCGCTCGCCGCGGCAATGTTCGAAGCCCGCGAGGATCGCGCGATGCTGGCCGAAGTTGCCGTTGAGCAGGATCACGCGCGTGACATCGGGACGGCTCTCGAACTGCGCGGCCAGCAGCGCCGGAGAACGGTCGCGGCTGCCATCGTCGATGAAGACGATCTCATAGCCGATGCCCAGCGCATCGAGCGCCGGATAGAGCCGCGCGAACAGCGCCGCCAGGCCGGCCTCCTCGTTGTAGACCGGGATCACGACGCTCAGCGTCGTCCGCATGGCGGTGTCGGTGGGCGGCGCGCTCTCGAGCTGGACCGCATCGTGCATTGTCATCGTCGGCCTCGGCTTTAGCGCAGTGCGGCGACCGCCGCCGTCACGGCCGCGCAGACGCGGTCCACGTCGGCATCGGCCATCGCGGGGAACAGGGGCAGCGTCACGGTGCGCGCGCCGATGTCCTCGGCCACGGGGAAATCGCCCGGTGCATGACCGCGTGCGCGGAACAGCGAGAAAAGATGCATCGCGGGATAGTGCACGCCGACGCCGATGCCCTGGGCCTTCATCGCCGCGATGAAGTCGCCGCGGCGCGCCGCGAGGCTGCGCGGCAGCAGCGGCTGGAACATGTGCCAGTTGCCGTGGTTCTCCGGGTCGACGGGCGGCAGCTCGAAACCGAGCGATGCGTCCCAGCGCGCGAAGTAGCGGCGCGCCAGCACGCGCCGGCGCGCGGAGAAATCGTCGACCTGCCGCAGCTGGCCCAGGCCGATGGCCGCCGCCACGTCGGTGAGGTTGGCCTTCGCGCCCCAGGCCTCGACCTCGAGGCCGCCGTCGGGCAACCGGGTCACGCCCTGGAGCCGCAGCTTCTCGAAGGCGAGCGCCTCCGCGTCGTTGTTGAGCACGAGGCAGCCGCCTTCGGCCGAGGTGAAGTTCTTGTTGGCATGGAAGCTGAACGAGACCAGGTCGCCGAGGCTGCCGATCTCGCGGCCGTGCCAGTGGGCGCCGAAGGATTGCGCCGCATCCTCGACCACCCGCAGCGAGTGCCGGCGGGCGAGCGCGTAGAGCCGGTCGCGATCGACCGGCAGGCCGGCCAGGTCGACCGGGATCAGCGCCCGCGTGCGCGGCGTCAGCGCAGCCTCGATGCGCTCGAGGTCGATGTTGCGCGTGGCCGCATCCGCGTCGACGAACACGGGCGTCGCGCCGACGGCCAGCACCACGTTGGCCGTGGCGACCCAGCTGAGCGGCGTGGTGATGACCTCGTCGCCGGGCCCGATGCCGCACAGCCGCAAGGCCAGTTCGAGCGATGCGGTGCCCGAGTTGACAAGCCGCACCGGCCGGCCGCCGAGGCGCTCGGACAGCGCCGCTTCCAGCGCCTGGCATTTCGGGCCGGTGGTGATCCAGCCCGAGCGCAGCACGTCGCCGACTTCGGCGATCGTGCGCTCGTCGATCGAGGGCCGGGTGAAGGGAAGAAAGGGCAAGGCGTTCATGGAAGCATTCTCGAAACTCATGTGTGGCTCCCGCTGCGCGCCACCAGCACCACGCCAACGATGATCACGCCGATGCCGAGCCAGCGCTGCGCATTGAGGTCCTCGCCGAACAGCCACCAGGCGAGCACGGCATTGAGGACATAGCCGATCGACAGCATGGGATAGGCGATGCTGACCTCCACGCGTGACAGCGCGATGATCCACACGACCACGCTCACCGCGTAGCAGGTCAGGCCGCCGAGGATCGCGGGATGCTGCGCCAGCCCGAGCGCGGTGCGCCAGAGCGCGGGCGCGCCGGACGCGAGCGTGATCTCTCCCGCGCTCGCGGCGCCCGCCTTGAGCAGCAGCTGCGCCACCGCGTTGAGCAGCACGCCGCTGAGGATCCAGATGAAATCGAACACCTTCATGGCTTGACCACCACCAGCCGCCTCAGATCCTGGAACACGACGCGCATGGGCAGGCCGCGCTCGTGCAGTTCGACCCACGTCAGCGGGCTCATGTAGGCCGCCGCGCGAGGCAGGGTTCGCCATCGGGCCATGAAGTCGTCGAGCGTGGCGATCGTGCGGCCGGGCTCGCGCTGCTCGCCGAGGGCGAACTCGTCCACGTAGTCGACCAGCACCACGTTGCGCTGGAGATAGAAAGGCAAGGTCTGGTCATAGGTCCGAACGGCGAAGACAGGGGTGTCGGCATCGAGCAGCGGCCGCACCACGGCGGCCAGCGCCGCAGCGCTCTTGAGCTGGCCGAAGCCATTGTGGGCCTGCAGCACCACCGTGGTAGCGGCGAAATGCCCCAGCGCCAGGCTGAGCACCGCGGCCGTGATGCGGCCATTGCCGAGGAACCGCCATGCGACCGCGGCGCCGACGAGGAACAGCGCGCCGCCCACGCGCGCCGCCGAGGCCAGCGGCGCCAGCACTTCGGCCGGCGTCGCGGGGGATGCGAAACGCGCGCTCTGCGTGGACGCCACGAGCACGATGACCCAGGCCAGCGCCGGCACCAGCAGATGCCAGCGCAGCACGGCCGCAGGCACGTCGCGCAGCCGGAACGCCAGCAGCAGCGCCAGCGCCGGGAACATCGGCAGGATGTACGAGGGCAGCTTGGAGCCCGACGCGCTGAAGAACACGAGCACGAACACCGACCACACGATCAGCACATGGCGCGGTGTGACCCGGCGCGCGCTGCGATCGGCCGCGGACCGGCCGTCCTGCAGCAGCCACGGCAACGCACCGGTCCAAGGCAGCATGCCGGCGAGAAGCAACGGCAGGTAGTACCACCACGCGCCTTCGCGCTGATGCTCCTCGGTCAGGTAGCGCGTGAAATGCTCGTGGATGAAGAAGAACTGCGCGAAGCCCGGATTGCGCAGCGAGACCAGCACGAACCAGGGCGCCGTCAGCACGAAGAAGATCAGCAGGCCCGACAGCCAGTGCATGCCGCGCCAGAGGCTCAAGTCGCGCCGCCACAGGCTGACGAAAACCAGCACCGCGCCGGGAATCACGATACCGACCAGGCCCTTGCTCAGCACCGCACCGGCCATCGCGGCCCACGCGAGCCAGATCCATCGGCGGCGCGTGCGCGCATCCGCACCTGCGTGGTCGGCCAGCAGCACGGCGCACAGCGCCAGCGTGAGGAACAGCGTGAGGCCGGCGTCGAGCGTGAGGTAATGGCTGTTGACGACGATCCAGGTGGTCGATGCGGCGATGGCCAGCGCGCGGATGCCGGCCTCGCGGCCCCACAGGCGGCCGGCGGTGAAGCCGACCGCGAGCACCGTGAGGAAGCCTGCAATCCCCGGCCAGAGGCGCGCGGCGAATTCGTTGACGCCGAAGGTGAGGAAACTCAACGCGCCGATCCAGTACTGCAGCGCGGGCTTCTCGAAATACAGCAGTCCGTTGAGCCGCGGCGTGACCCAGTCGCCGCCGCGCGCCATCTCGAGCGCCAGGGAGGCATAGCGGCCCTCGTCCGGATGGACCAGCGAGCGGGTGCCGAGGCTGGCGAACCAGACCAGCGCCAGGAGCCCCAGCCAGACAAGGAGCCAGCGCGATGCGGTCGCGGTGTTGCGCGCCGCCGGTGCCGCAGGCCTCCCGGCCGAGGCGCGGGTCGAGGTCGCGGTGATCGGATCTTCAGTCATGAATTGTTTGCGGGCGCGCTCGCTGGTCGCGCCGTGGCTTGGAACGGAGGCCGATCCTTCTGAATCAAGGCGCCGAGCATATATCGTCGGGACGACGACATCCCCTCCCAGGCCACCCCGTCGAAAACCGTCGATGCTCGCAGAGCTTGCTTAACAAGGACTTAAGGGAGCCTGACTTGCACGGTCAGCAAGCCACGCGCTCAGGCGAAGAACGCATCGAAGCCGCCTTGCGGTTCGTAGCGCTTGCCGCGCACCAGCAGCCGCAACGGGCCGGGCATGGCGCGCTGACAGACCGGATGTTCCTGGTCGCCGGGATAGCACATCGCGAGCGTGTCGCCTTCGCCCAGAACACGCGGCGCCACCAGCGCGGGCAGGCGTGACCTTGCATCGGCGAGCACGGCATCGACCGCGTCGTGGCGCGCGAGATGCGCGAGCGTCATGATCTGCGGCGGCGCCAGCGCCATCCCGCCGTCCCAGTAGGTCTCGAGCGCGGCGCGCGGACGCAGCCATGCCGCTTCGGTGGTTTCGTGCCCATCGTGGCGCACGATGCCCTGCGCGGGCGTCCTGGCGACGAAGAAGCGGGTGTCGAAGCGCTGCTTGTTGACGGAACGCACCGGCGTGATCCAGCGCGACCACGGCGCCAAAGCATCGACCTGCAGGCGCAGGCCCAGTTCGGCCACCAGGGCATTGAACGCGACGCCGCTTCCGAGACGCGCACGGGCCTCGGTGCAAGCTTCGGGCGACAGCCCCTGGGCCAGCAGCAGGCCCGCTTCCTCGAAGGCCTCGCGCAGCGCGGCGACATAGAAGCCGGCCGCGGTGGCGACATCGATCTCCGGTTCGCCGAGCCGCGCATGCAGCGTCTGCACGCTGGCGTCGAGATGCCGCGCGGCATCGAGCCGCACGTCGTCGCCATCGACCTTGCCGCCGGGAAACACGAAGGTGTCACCCAGCACCGCCGACTGGCCGTGGCGCTTGAGCATCAGCACTTCCAGGCCCTGTGACGCATCGCGCAGCAGGATCAGCGTGGACGAAGGCCGCAGGCTCGGGGCCGGGGCTGCGGACGGGACGGCGCTCAAGAGAAACCCGCCACATCGTGCGGCACGTAAGGCGCCTCGAGCGCTGCGACTTCCTCCGCGCTCAACTGCAGCGACAGCGCGGCCACCGCGTCCGTCAGGTGCGAGGCCTTGGAGGCGCCGATGATCGGCGCGGTCACCGGCGGCTTGTGCGCGACCCAGGCCAGCGCCACCTGCGCGCGCGGCACACCGCGTGCCGCCGCCACCGCCGCGACCGCATCGACGACGCGCCGGTCGGCATCGCCCAGATGCTTGTGCAGGCCCTGGCCGAACTTGTCGGTCTGCGTGCGGAAGGTCGTGGCATCGAAGTCGCGCGTGAGGCGGCCGCGCGCCAGCGGGCTCCATGGAATGACGCCGATGCCCTCCTCCGTGCACAGGCGCATCATCTCGCGCTCTTCCTCGCGGTACATCAGGTTGTAGTGGTTCTGCATCGAGACGAAGCGCGTCCAGCCGTGCCGCTCGGCCAGCTGCAGCGCCTTGCAGAACTGGTAGGCGTACATGGAGGAAGCGCCGATGTAGCGCGCCTTGCCGGCCTTCACCACGTCGTGCAGCGCTTCCAGCGTTTCCTCGATCGGCGTCGTGTAGTCGAAGCGGTGGATCTGGTAGAGATCGACATAGTCCGTGCCCAGGCGCTTCAGGCTCAGGTCGATCTCGGTCATCACCGCCTTGCGCGACAGGCCTCGCGCGTTGGGATCCTTGCGCATCGCGCCATGGAGCTTGGTGGCGATCACCACCTCCTCGCGGCGCGCGAAATCGCGCAGTGCGCGGCCCAGGATCTCCTCGCTGGTGCCGTCCGAATAGATGTTGGCGGTGTCGAAGAAATTGATGCCGGCCTCGATCGCCTGGCGGATCAGCGGGCGGCTCGCGTCCTCGGCCAATGTCCATTCGTGCGCGCCGCGCTGCGGCTCGCCGTAGGTCATGCAGCCGAGGCAGAGCCTGGAGACCTTGAGGCCGGTGCGGCCGAGGCGTATGTATTCCATGAGGGTCGGGACTTCGGTTGAAGCCTTGCATTCTGGCGCCGAAGTCTGTTTCGCGCTGAGCGGCCCGTGCGCGGCAACGTTCGAGCCGCACGCCGATCGGTCCGCCGAAGGCCACGGCGGCACAATGGGCGCTTCATGCGCCGCCTTCTTCCCGTCGCGATCCTGCTCATGCTCGGCCTGCCGTGCAGCGCCGAGGTGATCCGCTGTGCCGATGCGGCCGGCAACGTGAGCTACACGGACGGCGCGTGTCCGGCGGGTGCACGGCAGGTGGGGCGCGTAGCGACGCCGCCGGCCGTCCGGACGCCTGACGAATCCGGACAGAGCCAAGCCGCTGGAAGCGTGGACAGCCCCTACGCGGATGCGCCGCGGCGGGAGCCGGCGCCGGTCGTCGCACCGCCAATGCCGCCACCACCGCAGCAAGCGCCCGCAGGCCCGGTCGTCATCGATTCACGCGGCGACGACCCCGGGGCGGGCGACGACGATGGCTACCCCGGCGCCTACCGCCGGCCTCTGCCGCCGCGCGACATGCGGCCACGGCTGCGCGACTGCGACAGGACGGGTTGCCGGGACACCCAGGGCAACCACTACAACCGCGCCGGACAACTGGACCGCTACCAGGGTCCCGGCGGCAAGACCTGCCAGCCGGTGGGCACCACGGTGATCTGCCACTGAGGCGGCGCGTGGCGGCGCGCGCTACCCGCCCAGCGTGCGCCGCAGGAACCCGGCCATCGCCCGCTCCACGGTGGTCGCGCCATGCGCGTCATGGACCGCGACCGCATCGGCCTGGTAGAAATGCCCGGCGCCCGGGACGTCCAGAAGCTCGCAGTGCAGCCCGGCAGCGCGCAACTGGGCGACCAGGCCGGGCGTCGCCTCGGCGATGTAGTCGAGGTCGTTCTCGGCGCTCACCAGCAGCACCGCCGGCCCGCCATCGAATCCGCTCAGATGCCGCTGCAGGTCCGCGCGATCCATGAAGCCCGAGAGCGCCACGACGGCCGCCACCGGCACCTTCTCGCCGAACGCGACATTCAGCGCCGTGCGTGCGCCGGCGGAGAAGCCGCCGAGCGCGATCCGCGCCGGATCCACGTGCCATTCGGCCGCTCGGCTGCGAACGAAACGCACCGCCTCGGCCATGTCGTCGCTCGCCGCTTCGATGCCGCGCCACAGCATGTCGGGCGTGGCGGGCGGCAGATTCATGATGCGGCGCACGACGTCCGTGCGCGAGGTCGGGATGCGCTCGGGTGCCGACACCACCGGGGTCGTGCCGGGCTCCGGATCTTCGGTCACCAGCCGGTAGTCGATGGCGCATGCCACGTAACCGCGCCGGGCGAAGCGAAGGCAGTAGTCGGCCACGGAGGTGTTGCCGCCTTCGGCTTCGAACGCATCGTTCTCCTTGGAGCCGCGATGGAAGGCGCCGCCGAAGGCCATGATCAACGCAGGCCGCGGCGCGGTGTGCGCGTGCCGCGCCGGCAGATAGAGATCCAGCTTCAACGCACGCGGCACCGGTCCGCCGGGCCGGGCGCGGTGCACCAGGCCGTGTCCATAGACCACGTCGCGGACGACCTCGACGGACGCATTCGTCATGGCCGCCGCATCGAGCGATGCAGGAGAACCGTTCACGGACGGCCTCGCGCTCACTCGACCGAGGCGCCGGACGCGCGCGCCACCTCGCCCCAGACCTGCACGTTGTCCTTGAAGGCCGCAGCCCATTGCGCGGCCGTTGGCGCCGGGTCGACCGACAGCGAACCGCTCGCCAATAACAGGCTGCGCATGTCGGGCCGGGCCATGACCTTGTTGACGGCGCCGTTGAGCCGCGCGGTGATCGCCGGATCCATGCCCGCGGGTCCGAACATCGCATACCAGCCGACGGTATCGAACGGGATTCCCGCCTGCGTCAGCGTCGGCACGTCCGGCAGGACCGGCGTGCGTTGCGGGCCGGTGATGGCGAGCGCGCGGAGCCGGCCGGACTTGATCAGCGGCGTCATCGACACCACGTCGAGGATGCCCACGGCGACCTGCCCGGACAGCAGGTCCGGCAGCGCGGCCTGGCTGCCCTTGTACGGCACGTGCGTCATGCCGATGCCTGCGAGCGCCTTCATGCGCTCGCCCACCAGGTGCGGCGGGGAGCCGTTGCCGAAGCTCGCATAGCTGATCGCATTGCCGTCCTTCTTCGCGGCAGCGACCAGGTCGGCGATGCTCTTGAGCGGCGAATCCGCACGGGTCACGACGAGCAGCGGCACCGAGGCCACCTCGGCGACCGGCGTGAAGTCCTTGACCGGATCGAAGCCGAGCGACTTGAACAGCGCCGGTGCGATCGCGAACGGCGCGGCGGTCAGCATCAGCGTATAGCCGTCCGGCGCCGAGCGCGCGACGCTCTCCGCGCCGATGTTGCCGCTCGCGCCGGACTTGTTGTCGACGATGAAGACCTGCCCCAGTTCCTCGTGCAGATGCTGCGCCATCTTGCGCGCAACGATGTCGGTGCCGCCGCCGGCCGGAAAGGGCACCACCAGCCGAACCGGCCGGCTCGGGTAGGTCTGCGCGTGGCCGGCGCACACGGCCAGCGCGAGCGCCAGGGCCGGAAGGATCCGTTTCGCAAGATTCATGGCTGCAGGCTCCGCAAGGTGAGTGGTTCGAACGGGCGGATCATGGCCGGCTTCGACATAATGATCTACCGGTCATTTCATCTGGATCCATGGCTATTGCTTATGCCTGAACCAAGCCTTCGATTGGCATTGAACCTGCAGCGGCTGCGCCTGCGGCATCTCGAGATCCTGCTGGCCGTCGACCGGCACGGCAGTCTCACGGGCACGGCCGACGCCCTCGGCGTCAGCCAGCCCGCGGTGTCGCAATGGCTGGCGGAGATCGAGGCCGCGCTGGGCGTGCCGCTTTTCGTGCGGGGGCGGCAGATCCAGCCGAGCCCGCATCTTCCGGTGGCGTTGCGCCATGCCCGGCGCATGGTTGCGGACTCGCAGCAATTGCAGCGCGAACTGGCATCGGTGTCGGCCGGAATGCAGGGGATCGTGCGGATCGGCGCCATGCCGGTCGCCACCGCCGGCCTGCTGCCGCACGCTCTGCGCGAGGTCAAGGCACAGTCCGAACCCTTGCAGATCGAGGTGGTGGAGGACATCGCCGCCGGACTGTGGGCGCGCTTCGAGCGGCACGAGCTCGACGTGATCGTCGGACGTCTCGACGAGCGCGCGTTCGGCCCGCAGGTGCGCTGCGAACCGCTCTTCAAGGATCCGCACTGCGTGGTCGTGGGACGTACGCATCCGCTGCTGCGCGTCGCCAGGGTCTCGTGGACCCGGGCGGCGCGCCATCCGTGGATCCTGCCGCCGCAGGACACCGCCCTGCGCCGCGCCATCGATGCGACCTTCCTCGACCACGGGCTCGCGCCGCCGTTGCCCTGGCTCGTGTCCACCTCCGGCATGCTCAACCAGCAGCTCATGCGCGAGACCGACTGCATCGGCGTGATGTCCGGCGCCGCGGCCCATCACCCGGCAAGCCTGAAGACGCTGTCGATCCTGCCGCTGCGCCTCAAGTCCGACGTCGGGCCGGTGGGCATGGTCTGGGATCTGAAGGAGCCGAGCCCGGCGCTCGACCGGGTCTTGCAGGCTTTGCGCGATTCGGCGAAGAAAGTAACAAATTAGTTCTAATAAATAATCCAGACTCTCCATCACCCTCCGGGGTGACGAGGCCCTCAATCGTCAAGGATTTAACAAGACCCGGACTTTTCCGGGCGCGCAGCCCTACAGATTTCCGACACCTGACCGACACTCGGACTTCTCCCATGAATGGGGTACACAGGTTAACCATGGAAATCCCGGATCTGAACACGGTGGTGAAAGCCCGCAGGGCGATCGAAGAGGTAATCGCGGGGCGGCGCCTCGGCACTGCCGCCGTGCCCTATTTCGCACCGACCGACCTCGGCGGCCTGCCTGCATCCATCCAGGAAGCCGAACTGCGGATCAAGGAAGACAACGACCACGGCAATCGGGTACGTGCCGCCATCCACATGAGCCTCACTGCGGCAGCGGCCGCGCTGAAGGTGAGCGAGGATCTGATGGAGGGCTTCGCGGAACTGCCCTCGTCCGAGCGCCAGCTCGAGCTGGCGCGCTGCTCGACCAACGCGCGTGCCGCCAGCGATGCCGCTGGCCATGCCGCCGCGGTGCTGGCCGGCGAGGAATCGCCCAAGTCGGACTCGATGATGGAGATCAAGCGCCTGGGCTCGGCCATCTTCCAGCGCTTCGGCAACCTGCCCAAACCCTAGATGGTCTTCATGCCACACTGAGTTCGAGAATTCCCTTCACGAAGAACCCATGAATCTCGAACTCACCGGCAAGCACGTGCTTGTCACCGGCGGCAGCCGCGGCATCGGCCTCGCCTGCGCCCGGGCCTTCCTGCGCGAAGGCGCGCGCGTCAGCCTGGCCGGACGCACGCAGGCCCATCTCGACGCCGCCGCGGCGCAGCTGCGCGCCGAAGGCCATGCAGTCGGTGGCTACAGCGCGGACCTGTGCGACGCCGGTGCGGCGCTGGCAATGACCGACGCGGCACAGGCGGCGCTGGGGCCGATCGACATCCTGGTCAATTCGGCCGGCGCCGCGCGGCGCACGCCCTTCGACGAACTCCGGCCGCAGACATGGCAGGACGCCATGCAAGCCAAGTTCTTCACCTACATCAACGTCATCGATCCGGTGATCAAGGGCATGGGCCAGCGAGGCGCTGGCGCGATCGTGAACATCGTCGGCATGGGCGGCAAGGTCGCGGCCCCGACGCATCTCGCGGGTGGCGCTGCCAATGCCGCGCTGATGCTCGCCACGGCGGGACTCGCTGCCGCCTACGGCCCGCACGGCGTGCGCGTCAATGCCGTCAACCCTGCGCTGACGCTGACCGATCGCATGGCCGAGGGCCTCGCTGCCGAAGCCCGGCTGCAGCAGCGCAGCGCGGAGGACGTGCTGCGCGATGCCCAGGCCCGCATGCCGCTCGGACGGATCGCCAAGCCGGAAGACATCGCCGATGCGGTCGTCTTCCTCAGCTCGGCACGTGCCGGCTACATCTCCGGCGCGATCATCTCGATGGACGGCGCGGCCGTGCCGCTGGTGGTGTGAGCGCCGCGCGGCGCTTCGGCACACGTCACTGCGTTTCCCAGGCCTCGCAGCGCACGGCCCCGACGTCGCCGGCGCGCAGGGCGCGCCAGAGCGCGAGCGCGTGCGAGAACGAGATGCGGCCCAGGCGCGCCGGCGGTGCGAGTTCCCTCGCGTAGTGCGCGTCGGCCCATTGGTCGAAGGTCACCGTGCCCCCGGGATACACCTCGAGCACCAGCGTGACGCCGGGCCGCTGCTCGTAGCGCAACCATGTGCTGGGAAGCGCGGCCGGCTCGGCCGCATCGTCGGACGGCGCGGGCACCTGGAACACTTCGTCCAATGCGCGGCGGAGATCTTCGTCGATCGGATTGCGGATGGCCCGCCCCGCAGCCGTGGTGAGAACGAAAAGAGATCCGGACATGCACCGGTTTTACGGCGACACAGCCCGCAAGCAAAGGCAGTTGTTTGCGGGATCGACAACCAATGTGCATGAGAGCCGAATCCGCTGCGGCGATGCGTGAAATATGCCGCCGTTTGCCCAGGTCGGACGGGTTTTCCGATTACCATCAAATCCAGCGTGTGAGCATTCGATCGACGATGCAAAGCCCATACGACACCTCGTATGACGGGTCGCCAATGCAACCCTACATTACCGCCACCCAACAAGGCGTCGGCGTACGAGGCGCACGATGACCGAAACCGAGGGGGATAGAGTGCATGCCGAAGCTGATTGTGATGACGGACATGGCCACCACCAGACAGGTGGCCCTGCGTGAACCGGAGACGACAGTCGGCCGCGCCTCGACCAACGACATCGTCATCGACCATGAGCAGGTCAGCCGCTTCCATGCCGTCCTGATCACGGAGGGCACGCGGGTCACCATCAAGGATCTGAACAGCCGCAACGGCGTGCAGGTCAACGGCGTCAAGGTGGCGTCGCAGGCGCTCTCGCATGGCGACACGCTGTCGATCGGAAGCTCCCAGATGCGCTTCCTCGGCGGCGACCAGGAAATCACGGCCGTCGAGGCGCCGCGACTCATGACGCCCCCGGGACTGCTGGTCGACCTCGACCGGCGCGCCGAAGCGCCCGACACCGTGCCCCTCGCACGTTGAAGGCAAGCCGCCGGGGCTCCGGCGCATCGCCAGGCCTCAGGCGCCAATGTTCAGCCTGCCGTCAGTGACACCTGCACACAATTGTGGCTCCCCTTGGCGCGAGTCCCCATGCAGCTACCGATCATTTCCACCAAGGCCGCATTCGCCCAGTTTTCGGAAACGCTCCAGGCCGAGGGCGTGCGCGAAGCATTGGCCTACCTGTTGAGGCTGACCGACTATCGCTTCATCGGTGTCTTCCGCTTCGACAACGGCGTGATCGACGCGGTGGCGCACTACGACCGCGAAAACCCGACCGCAATCAAGGCCCGAAGAACAGCGGACGCCGAAACCTATTGCAGCCATGTGCGCGACAGCAAGCAGACCTTCGCCACCGCCGATGCGCTGACGGATTCACGCCTGCAGCATCGTCCCGAGCGTGAATCCCTGGTCGCCTATTGCGGTGTGCCGGTGATGGACGCGAACGGCGCCATGCTCGGCACCCTGTGCCACTACGACTTCGTGCCGCGCGATCCGGGCCAGATCGACATCGCATTGATGCGGGACGTGGCCGACGTGCTGGCCGCGAGTGAAACCCTGCGGACACACGGCCGCGGCGCCGATCCGGTGCGGGTGCCCCGCCGGCAAGAGGAAAGCTCACCCTGATCGACGCCTGCGCTGTATAGACATAGGGCGTATCCGTTTTTTAAAGGCCGGTGGTCTTCTTGATCATATCGGCAACGACGGAAACGCCTATCTTCGTGGCCACATCGGCAACCCAGCTCCCGGATTTTCGCAAATAATCAACTGCGCTTTTCCAATTTCCTTCTTTTACCGCATCCTGCGCCAGTACCACCTGTCCGACGGCAATCTCGTGCTCCGGGGAGCACGCCATTTTGCTTAAAGTGGCACGGAGGATTTCCAGTTCGTTGAGAAGAGTTTTTATTTCTGCTCCAGAGCTTCCTATTTGAAATCCTGATGCAACGGCGTTTTCTCCGATCATGCCAATGGACTGAGCCGTGGTGTTGTAAACATTATTCGGCATAGGTTTTCCTGATTTAAAATCGGGGCACATGTCCGTCTATGATGTTCCTGATCAATATCAATTGACCAAGGTATCCGTATTCATTTGCCGCATTTGAAATGAGATCGGATTCCTTCAAATTTTCGGCCACATTATTCAGTTCGCCGCGCTTAGCCGCACGCTGCGCCTTTTTTATCCGTTCGATAGCAATCAAGGCCTCTGATGAATTCTTGAAAAGGTATCCGACTCTGAACTTAAGGTCGTTGAGTTCTGCTTCGAGCGCAGCCGCATATGCCTGCCTCTCGTCGCTTACGGGAACCCATCCAAGAGAAAAATCATTGGCAACAGCATTTTCGCCGACCACCCCTACGACATTGGCATGGGTTTCATAGTGATTTCCATAATGAATGACTGTGGGAGTTTCCTTCTTCGATCCTTTGTAGTGTTCGCCATATCGATACCCCGCCGGACCGGAAAATTTCTGGTTTGTCCCATGGCCGAAACAGGAAGCGCCCATGAGCGCATCGATATTTCGTTCTATCTCGGCAGGAGCCAGCCATTCATTTCGCCGCGGCTGTGCGAATAATTCCTTCACAGTCGTGACATCGTCTTCCAGTTCAGCAACCCCTCCAATTCGAGCATCGAAGAACTTCGACACCGCGACTTCATCTACGGTGGTACTCGCTGTCATGAGAACGAGCTTCGTCGGAAGTCTTAGGCGGTGAACATATTCTGCAAAACGAATACCGCAATAGTTTTGCAAGGTAAGACGCGCAGCGATCAGATCGTACGGCTTCTTTAAGATTGAGAATACCTCGGCCAGGGTTTCGATTTCTTCGACACGGTCGACCTCGAATCCTTCGCGCTCAAATAAAAACGCCCACAACCTGGCATCCTTGTTGACAACGACCATTTTCGGCACAACTGCCTCCTTCGCGCCAAAGGTAATCGCGCCGAGCAAGTTTGCCATTTTTTAGCGCGATCGAACATCCCCAATAATTCGACGCGCGCCCTTGGCCCGAGCCGCGGAGAAAGCCAACTTTCCATCGCCGAAGAGAGGCACCGGGCGTATGGGGCGACGCGACACGGGTGACCGGTCCTGGCCATTCTGAGCCCTCGCCCCAAGCGCAGCGGCTCTTCGGGTTCGTCGCTAACATATGGATGTTTATCCAGTAGCTTGCTCGGTGGGAGCCAAGCGGATACCCCATCCATTCATGCAGCCCATGGCCGCTGTTCCTGCGCCCTCCGACCCCGAATCGACCAGAACCGCCTGCACCCACACGGTCTCGGTCAGGGCGCTCTGCGCCTTCGGCGCGAAGGCCGGCGATCTCGACCTGCGCTTCGTGCCCTCGCCGAGCGCACAGGAAGGCGCTGCCGGCCATCGGTTGGTGCAGGGCCGCCGGGGCGCGGGATACGAGAGCGAACTCGCGCTCTCGTCTTCCTTCCGCGGCCTGCGCGTCAGAGGCCGTGCGGACGGCCACGACCCGCGCCGCAACCGGCTGGAAGAAATCAAGACCTTCCGCGGCGACTTCGACGCCATCAAGCTCAACCATCGCGCACTGCATTGGGCACAGGCCAGGACCTATGCGTGGATGCTGTGCGAGCGGCATTCGCTCGAGCACATCGATATCGCCCTCGTCTACCTCGACCTGGCAGCCGACAAGGAAACCGTCCTCGAAGAGACATGCACCCGCGAAGCGCTGCGCGCGCACTTCGAGACGCTGTGCGGCCGCTTCCTGACCTGGGCCGCGCAGGAGGCCGCACACCGCGCCGAACTCGACACGGCCCTGCAGGCCCTCGCATTTCCGCACGAAGGCTTCCGCCCGGGACAGCGCGAACTGGCGCAGGCCGTCTATCGCGCGGCTGCCTCGCAGCGCTGCCTTCTGACGCAGGCGCCGACCGGCATCGGCAAGACCGTCGCCACGCTGTTCCCGCTGCTCAAGGCACGGCAGGCGCAGAAGATCGACCGGATCTTCTTCCTCACCGCCAAGACCTCTGGCCGGGCCGTGGCGCTGCGCGCGCTTCGGCTCCTCGGCCGCGAAGGCACCGCGCTGCGCGTGCTCGAATTGGCCGCGCGCGAGAAGGTCTGCGAATACCCCGAGCACGCTTGCCACGGCGATGCCTGTCCGCTGGCGCGCGGCTTCTACGACCGCCTGGCACCGGCGCGCAGCGAAGCCGTGCGCGCAGGCTGGCTCGATCGCGCGGCACTGCGCCGCATCGCCCTCGCCCACCGCATCTGCCCCTACTTCCTCGCGCAGGAAATGGTGCGCTGGAGCGACGTGGTGGTCGGCGACTACAACTACTACTTCGACGCCAGCGCCACGCTGCATGCGCTCGCGAAGGACGAGGAATGGCGCGTCGCGCTGCTGGTCGACGAGGCCCACAACCTGCTCGAACGCGCCCGCGCGATGTACAGCGCCGAGCTCGATGCCGGCGTCCTCGATGCGGTGCGCCGGACGGCACCGCGCGCCATCGGCCCTTCGCTGCGCCGCCTCGGCAACGAGTGGCAGCGCCTGCAGGACGAACAAGGCGCCGACTACGAAGCCCGCGACGCGATCCCGTCGAAGTTCCTGCGCGCGCTGCAGGAAGCGGTCTCCACGATCGCCGATCACTTCGCCGCCGAGCCCGCGGATTCCAAGGGCCTGCTGCAACGCTTCTTCTTCGACGCGCTGCACTTCACCCGGTTGTCGGAGTCCTTCGGCGAGCACTCCGTCTTCGAGTCGACCCGCGCCGAGGGCGCACGCACGCTCTGCATCCGCAACCTGGTGCCCGCGCCCTTCCTGCAGCCGCGCTTCGCGGGCGCGGTGGCTAGCGTGTGCTTCTCCGGCACGCTCGCGCCCTTTTCCTTCTATCGCGACACGCTCGGCCTGCCCGAAGACACGGCGACGCTGGACGTCGGATCGCCGTTCCGCAGCGAGCAGCTGACCGTGCGCGTGGCCATGGATGTCTCGACGCGGTGGCGCGACCGCACGCGTTCGCTCGGCGTGCTGACCGACATCGTCGCAGCGCAGTTCGCCGAACGGCCGGGCAACTACCTCGCCTTCTTCGGCAGCTTCGACTACCTGGCCGCGGCCTCGCAGGCCTTCGCGCTGCGCCATGCGCGGATTCCGATCTGGGTCCAGTCGCGCGGCATGAACGAGGCCGAGCGCGAGGCCTTCCTCGCGCGCTTCGTGCCGGGCGGCACGGGCATCGGCTTCGCGGTGCTCGGCGGCGCCTTCGGCGAAGGGATCGACCTGCCGGGCGATCGGCTGGTCGGTGCCTTCGTCGCCAGCCTGGGCCTGCCGCAGCACAATGCGCCGAACGAGGTCACGCGCGAGCGCATGCAGTCGCTGTTCGGCAATGGCTACGAATATGCCTACGTGTATCCGGGCCTGCAGAAAGTGGTGCAGGCCGCCGGCCGCGTGATCCGCACCGAGCAGGATGCGGGCGTGCTGTACCTGCTCGACGACCGCTTCGCGCAGCCGTCCATCCGCGAGCTGCTGCCGAACTGGTGGCGGATGCAGCCCATGTTCTGGCGCGACGGCAGCCCCGCCTGAGCCGCCCGCGGCGCTTGAGCCGCCGTCCGACAGGGCAGGCATGCTTTGAGGCGTACGCTTCGGTGCTCGCGGCCCTGCAAAGGGGGTTGCTTATCATCACTCCGGAGCCCGCACTGCCGTGACCCCTCCCTCCCGTTTCGGCGACACCGACGCCTACCTCTTTCGCGAGGGCACGCACGCGCGCCTCTATCAACAGCTGGGCGCTCATCCGCAAGCCGGCGCCGGTGGCGTCCACTTCGCGGTGTGGGCCCCCAACGCCGCTTCGCTCTCGGTGATCGGCGACTGGAACGGCTGGAACGCCGATGCCGATCCGCTCGCGGCACGGCCCGACGCCACCGGCGTGTGGGAAGGCCGCAGCGCCGGCGCGAAACGCGGCGATGCCTACAAGTACCGCATCGTCGCGCGCGACGGCCGCGTGCTCGAGAAGGCCGATCCGCTCGCGCTCTACGCCGAGGCGCCGCCGGCCACCGCCTCGCGCATCTGGTCGCTCGAATACGACTGGGGCGATGCCGACTGGATGGCGCAGCGCGGGCCGCGCAATGCGCTCGATGCGCCGGTCGCGATCTACGAAGTGCACCTGGGCTCGTGGCGCCGCAAGGACGGCCAGCCAATGAACTACCGCGAAGCCGCGCATGCGCTGGCCGACTACGTGGTGCACATGGGCTTCACCCACGTCGAGCTGATGCCGATCACCGAGCATCCGTTCTACGGCTCCTGGGGCTACCAGACCACGGGCTACTTCGCGCCCACCGCGCGCTACGGCACGCCGCAGGACCTGATGTACTTCATCGACCACCTGCACCAGCGCGGCATCGGCGTGCTGCTGGACTGGGTGCCTTCGCACTTTCCGTGCGACCTGCACGGGCTGGCCGAGTTCGACGGCACGCACCTCTACGAGCATGCCGATCCGCGCCAGGGCTTCCATCCGGAATGGAACTCGGCCATCTTCAACTACGGCCGCGACGAGGTGCGCAGCTTCCTGATTTCGTCGGGCCTGTTCTGGCTCGGCCAGTACCACATCGACGGCCTGCGCGTGGACGCGGTGGCCTCGATGCTCTACCTCGACTACGCGCGCAACGAGGGCGAATGGATTCCCAACAAGTGGGGCGGCCGCGAAAACCTCGAGGCGATCGATTTCCTGCAGGACCTCAACCGCGCCGTCTACCGCGAGCAGCCCGATGCCTTCACCGTGGCCGAGGAATCGACCGCCTGGCCCAAGGTCTCGCGCCCGACCGAGATGGGCGGTCTGGGCTTCGGCATGAAATGGAACATGGGCTGGATGCACGATGCGCTGGCCTACATGAAGGAAGACCCGATCAACCGGCGCTACCACCACCATCGCCTGACCTTCTCGCTGGTCTATGCCTTCAGCGAGAACTTCGTGCTGCCGCTGTCGCACGACGAGGTGGTGTACGGCAAGGGCTCGCTGGTCAACAAGATGCCCGGCGACGAATGGCAGCAGTTCGCCAACCTGCGCGCGCTGTTCGCCTTCATGTGGGCACATCCGGGCAAGAAGCTGCTCTTCATGGGCGGCGAATTCGCGCAGCGCCGCGAGTGGACGCACGAGGGCGAACTCGAATGGTGGGTGGCCGAGCTGCCGGGCCACCACGGCGTGCAGCAATTGGTGCGCGAACTCAACCGCGTCTATCGCGGCGAGCCGGCGCTCTACCAGCGCGACTTCAGCCCCGACGGCTTCGAATGGATCGAGGCCGACGACCATGCGCAGAGCGTGTTCGCCTTCCTGCGCAAGGATGCCGACGGCCAGCCGCTGCTGGTGGTCTGCAACCTGACGCCGGTGCCGCGGCAGAACTACGTGCTCGGCGTGCCGCGCGGCGGCACCTGGCACGAGATCCTCAACAGCGATGCCCGCGCGTTCGGCGGCGCGGGCTGGGGCAACCTTGGCACGGTCGATGCTGCGCCGGTGCGTTCGCATGGCCGCAAGCACAGCCTCACGCTCACCCTGCCTCCGCTTTCAACCCTCTTCTTCAAGGCCAGCGCCGATGCCTAAGACCGAGAGCCCCGCACCCGCCACCACCTCCTCCACCCAGGCCGCCGCAGCGAGCGCGCCCGCACCCATGCCGATCCAGGTTGCCGATGGCCGCGCGCGCGCCGTCATCGACGCGGTCCTGCCGATCGTCGACGGCGGCCGCTTCGCGATCAAACGGGTCGCCGGCGACAGCGTGCGCATCACCGCGCACTGCTTCACGGACGGCCACGATGCGTTGCGCGTGATGCTGCAGTGGTGGCGCGACGGCGATGCCACGCGCCACGAGTTGCCGATGAAGCTCAAGTGGAACGACGAGTGGCATACGGAATTCACGCCGCCCGCGCCGGGCCGCTATGCCTACACCGTGGTCGCCTGGGTCGATGCCTTCGATTCGTGGCGCAACGAGCTGGTGCGGCGCGTCGACCCCGAGGATATCCGCGTCGCCGCGCGCGTCGGCGCACTCGAGATCGCCGCCGCTGCCGAGCGCGCCGTGGGCGAGGACCGGCAGGCGCTGGCCCAGTGGGCACGCGCACTCGAACAGGGCGCGGCCGATGCCGGCATGGAAGCGCTGGCCCTGAAGGCACTCGCGCTCGACGAAGTGCTGGCCGCCACCGCCGAGCGCCATCCCGATCGCCGCCTCGAAACCCGCTTCGGCGCCGAGCTGCCGCTGGTCGCCGACCGTGAACGCGCGCGCTTCAGCACCTGGTACGAACTGTTTCCGCGCTCGGCCGGCACGACGCCCGGCGTGCACGGCACCTTTGCCGATGTCGAGGCGCGCCTGCCGACCATCGCGGCGATGGGCTTCGACGTGCTTTACTTTCCGCCGATCCATCCGGTCGGCCGTGAGCAGCGCAAAGGGAAGAACAACGCCCTGGTCACCGAGCCCGGCGATGTCGGCAGCCCGTGGGCCATCGGCGCGGCCGAGGGCGACCACAAGGCGATCCTCGCCGAACTCGGCACGCCAGAGGACTTCCGCCATCTCGTCGAGGCCGCACGCAAGCAAGGCCTGGAGATCGCGCTCGACATCGCGTTCCAATGCGCGCCCGATCATCCCTACGTGAAGGCGCATCCCTCGTGGTTCCGCTGGCGTCCCGACGGCAGCGTGCAGTACGCCGAGAACCCGCCCAAGAAATACCAGGACATCTACCCCTTCAACTTCGAGAGCGAAGACTGGCCCGCGCTCTGGAGCGAACTCAAGAGCGTGCTCGACCACTGGATCGCCGAAGGCGTGGCCGTGTTTCGCGTCGACAATCCGCACACCAAGGCCTTCGCGTTCTGGGAATGGGCGATCACCGAAGTCAAGCGCGCGCATCCCGACGTCATCTTCCTGGCCGAGGCCTTCACGCGGCCCAAGGTGATGCATCGCCTGGCCAAGCTCGGCTTCACCCAGTCGTACACCTACTTCACCTGGCGCAACACCAAGGAAGAACTCACCGAGTACTTCACTGAGCTCTCGCAGGGACCGGGCCATGAGTATTTCCGGCCCAACGCCTGGCCCAACACGCCCGACATCCTGCACGAGGCGCTGCAGACCGGCGAGGAATCGGTCTTCAAGTCGCGCCTCGTGCTGGCCGCGACGCTGGCCGCCAGTTACGGCATGTACGGCCCGGCCTACGAGCTCTTCGAGCACCAGCCGCGCGGTCCGGCCAGCGAGGAATACCTCGACTCCGAGAAGTACCAGCTGCGCCACTGGGACTGGGATGCCGGCGCGGGCCTGCGCCCCTTCATCGCGCGCGTGAACGCGATCCGCCATGCCAATCCGGCGCTGCAGGTCGACCACAGCCTGCGCTTCCTCGCGATCGACAACGACCGCCTGATCGCCTACATGAAGCAGTCGCCCGACGGCGCCAACGTGGTCGTCACTGTCGTCAACCTCGACCCCTACAACACGCAGTCCGGCTGGCTCGAACTCGACGCCGAAGCCGTCGGCGTGCCGCACGACCACCCGTTCCAGATGCACGACCTGCTGACCGACCAGCGCTTCGTCTGGCAGGGCACGCGCCATTTCATCCAGCTCGATCCCCGGCGCGTGCCGGCGCACGTGTTCGCCGTGCGCCGCCGCACAAGGGACGAGCGCGACTTCGACTACTACGCCTGAGCCGCCCCATGAACGCACCCCTGCCCAACCTCGCCCTCGAAACGGTCGAGATCGACACCTCGGACGATCCCACCTGGTACCGCGACGCGGTGATCTACCAGCTCAACGTCAAGGCCTTCTTCGATTCCAACAACGACGGCGTCGGCGACTTCAAGGGCGTGGCCGAGAAGCTCGACTACGTGAAAGAGCTCGGCGTCAACACGATCTGGCTGATGCCCTTCTATCCCTCGCCGCTGCGCGACGACGGCTACGACATCTCCGAGTACGAGGACATCCATCCGCAGTTCGGCTCGCTCGACGACTTCCGCGAGATGCTGAAAGAGGCGCACCGCCGCGAGCTGCGCGTGATCATCGAGCTGGTCATCAACCACACCTCGTCCGAGCATCCGTGGTTCCAGGCCGCGCGCCAGGCCGCGCCCGGCTCGCCCGAGCGCGACTTCTACGTGTGGAGCGACACCGACCAGCTCTACCAGGGCACGCGCATCATCTTCACCGACACCGAGAAGTCCAACTGGACCTGGGACCCGGTGGCCAAGGCCTTCTACTGGCACCGCTTCTTCAGCCACCAGCCCGACCTGAATTTCGACAATCCGGCCGTGCTCGAAGCCGTCTTCAAGACCATGCGCTTCTGGCTCGACATGGGCGTCGACGGCTTCCGCCTCGACGCCATTCCCTACCTGATCGAGCGCGACGGCACCAGCAACGAGAACCTGCCCGAGACGCACGTGGTGATCAAGAAGCTGCGCGCCGCCATCGACGCCGAGTACAAGAACCGCTTCCTCCTGGCCGAAGCCAACATGTGGCCCGAGGACGTGCGCGAGTATTTCGGCGACGGCGACGAGTGCCACATGGCCTACCACTTCCCGCTGATGCCGCGCATGTACATGGCCATCGCCCAGGAGGACCGCGACCCGATCGTCGAGATCCTGCAGCAGACACCCGACATTCCCGAAGGCTGCCAGTGGGCGATCTTCCTGCGCAACCACGACGAGCTCACGCTGGAGATGGTGACCAGCCGCGAGCGCGACTACATGTACACCACCTACGCGGCCGACGTGCAGGCACGCATCAACCTCGGCATCCGGCGGCGCCTCGCGCCGCTGATGGACAACGACAAGGACCGCATCAAGCTCATGAACGGCATGCTGCTGTCGATGCCCGGCTCGCCGATCATCTATTACGGCGACGAGCTCGGCATGGGCGACAACGTGTTCGTCGGCGACCGCAACGGCGTGCGCACGCCGATGCAGTGGAGCCCCGACCGCAACGCCGGTTTCTCGCGCGCCGATCCGCAGCGCCTCTACCTGCAGCCGATCATGGACCCGATGTACGGCTACGAGTCCGTCAACGTCGAGACCCAGCTGCGCGACAAGAGCTCGCTCCTGCACTGGACGCGGCGCATGCTGGCCGTGCGCAAGACCAGCCGCGCCTTCGGCCGCGGTGCGCGCACCTTCCTCAAGCCCGGCAACCGCAGGATCCTCGCCTGCATCAGCGAGCACGACGACGACGTGATCCTGTCGGTGTTCAACCTCTCGCGCGCGGCGCAGCCGGTCGAGCTCGACCTGTCGGCCTTCAAGGGCCGCGTGCCGGTGGAGATGCTGGGCCGCACCTCCTTCCCGCCGATCGGCGAGCTGCCCTATCTGCTGACGCTCGCGTCCTACGGCTTCTACTGGTTCAAGCTCACCAACGAGGTCGACATGCCCAGCTGGCACCAGGAAGCGGTCGGACTGCAGGACCGGCCGGTGCTGGTGCTCTTCGACGGCTGGACCAGCCTGTTCAAGGAGCGCGTGATGCCCTGGCGCATCGGCTTCGCCGACCGGCTGCGCCTCCAGTTCGAGAGCGACACGCTGCCGCGCCACATCGAGGCGCAGCGCTGGTACGCCTCCAAGGGCTCGGCCATCGCGCGCGCCGAGGTCGCCGACTACGCGATCTGGGAAAGCGAGGGCCAGAGCTGGATGCTGCCGCTGCTCGATCTGCAGGGACCGCCGGAGCAATCCACCTACTTCATGCCGCTCGCGCTCGCGTGGGAAGACCGCGACGAGGAACGCATGAAGAGCCTCACGCCGGCCGCGATCGCCAAGATCCGCCAGCAGGCCAACGTCGGCCTGATGGGCGACGCCTTCTTCGACGAGGCCTTCGCGCGCGCCGTGGTGCGTGCCATCGTCGGCGACACCACGGTGGCCAGCGTCAAGGGCCGCATGCATTTCCGCCCGACCACCATCGGGCGCCAGCTGATCCTCGACGAGCTGCCCGAGCTGCCCGTCAGTCGGCCGAGCGCGATGAGCAGCAACACCGTGGTCACGATCGGCGATGAGTTGTTCCTCAAGGGCTACCGGCGGCTGCGGCCCGGCATCAATCCCGAGCTGGAGATCGGCCGCTTCCTCACCGAGGTGGTCGACTTCCCGAACTGCGTGCCGGTCGCCGGCGCGCTCGAATACACGGCCGAGGACGGCACCGTGATGACGCTCGGCCTGCTGCAGGCCTACGTGCCCAACCAGGGCGACGGCTGGGACTACACGCTGGCCTACCTCGAACGCTTCCTGGCCGAGCTGCGCGACCTCGACGGCGGCATGTCGGCCGATCCGCATGGCGCATTCCTCGCGCTGATCCGCATCCTCGGGCAGCGCACCGCCGAGCTGCATGCCGCGTTGGCGCGGCACACCGGCGATCCGGCCTTCGATCCGGAGACCTTCACGGCCGAGGACCTGGTCGCCGTGCGCGACCATGCGCAGAGCGAGGCCGAGGGCACGCTCGCGACGCTGGAGAAAAGCATCGACGGCCTGCCCGCCGCGTCGCAGGACGATGCGCGGCGCCTGCTGGCGCGCGCGGCCGACATCCGCGGCCGCATCGACGCGCTGCGCGTCGACCGCGCCGGCAGCATGAAGTCGCGCTTCCACGGCGACTACCACCTCGGCCAGGTGCTGGTGGCGCGCAACGACTTCGTGATCATCGACTTCGAAGGCGAGCCGGCGCGCTCGATGGAAGAACGGCGCGCCAAGCGCTCGCCGCTGCGCGACGTCGCGGGCATGCTGCGCTCCTTCAACTACGCACGCTGGACCGCGCTGCGCCGCGCGGCGCAGAACGCAGACGAGCTGGCCCGCTTCGATCCCGCCGTGCGCGCCTGGGAGCAAGAGACGCGCACCGCCTTCCTCGCCGGCTACACCGCCAGCCTGCCACCGGCAGCCGGCGCCATCGACCCCGACATGCTCGAGCTGTTCGAGCTTGAGAAGGCCTTCTACGAACTGCGCTACGAACTCGGCAACCGCATCGAATGGGTGCCGGTGCCGCTGCAGGGCATCCTCGCGCTGCTCGACCGGCCCGCGCCGGCCGACGCCGCGCCGCGCTGAATGAACGACGCCATCCACGAATCCGAATCCCCCGGGAGAGAGCCATGAACGAATTCACGATGTACCTGGAGCCGGTACGCGCCTTCCTGATCCAGATCGGCGCCTTCATCCCGCGCCTGCTGTTCGCCGCGGCCGTGGTGGTCGCCGGCTGGCTGATCGCCAAGGTGGTTCGCTTCGCGGTGGTGCGCATGCTGCGCGCCATCAACTTCCACGTGCTCACCGAGCGCGCCGGCATCGACAACTTCCTGCGCCAGGGCGGCATGCGCAGCGACACCACCGGCCTGTTCGGCGTGCTGGCCTACTGGTTCGTGATCCTGGCGGCGCTGCTGGTCGCCTTCAACGGACTCGGCCTCACCTACGTCACCGACCTGCTCGGGCGCGTCGTGTGGTTCGTGCCCAATCTCTTTGTCGCGCTGCTGATCCTGGCCTTCGGCGCCTATTTCGCGCGCTTCGTCGGCGATGCCGTGACCACCTACGGCCGCAATGCCAACATGCAGGACGGCTTCGTGCTGGGCAAGCTCGCGCAGTACGCGATCCTGGTGTTCGTGGTGCTGATCGCGCTCGACCAGGTCAAGGTCGGCGGCGACATCGTGCGCCTGAGCTTCCTGGTGATCCTGGCCGGCGTGGTGTTCGCGCTGGCGCTGGCCTTCGGGCTCGCGGGCAAGGACTGGGCGGCCGAGCGCATCGACCACTGGTGGCCGCGCAACCGGCCCGAGCCCGGGCTGCGCGCCGAGGCGACGCCGCCCGACACGGCCAGTCCTGCCGACCTGCCCGTGGTCACTCCCATCGTCCCGACCGCCGCCGTGCCCGGCGCACGGCGGCGCTCGATGTGGCCGACACGCGCCGGCGACCGCAGCGCCGACAACGAGCCGACCAGCCAGCGCCGATGAGAAATCACCCCGCACTGACGGCCGTCTGGCCGGGCCGTCCCTATCCGCTGGGCGCCACCTGGGACGGCCAGGGCGTGAACTTCGCGCTGTTCTCCAAGCACGCCGACAAGGTCGAGCTCTGCCTGTTCGACGACAAGGGCCGCCACGAGCGCCAGCGCATCACGCTGCGCGAGCGCACCAACGACGTCTGGCATTGCTACCTGCCCCAGGCGCGACCCGGCATGGCCTACGGCTACCGCGTGCACGGCCGCTACAAGCCGGAAGAAGGCCACCGTTTCAATCCGCACAAGCTGCTGGTCGACCCCTACGCCAAGGACCTGATCGGCGCGCTGCGCTGGAGCGATGCGGTCTATGGCTACACGGTCGGCAGCAAGCGGGAGGACCTTTCGTTCGATCGCCGCGACAGCGCGGCCTTCATGCCCAAGGGCCGCGTGCTCGAAACCGCCTTCACATGGGGCGACGACCGCCGCCCCGAGGTGCCGTGGCAGGACATGGTGATCTACGAGATGCACGTGCGCGGCTTCACCAGGACGCATCCCGACATTCCCGAGGATCTGCGCGGCACCTATGCGACGCTCGCCTGCGCGCCGGTGGTCGAATACCTCCAGCGCCTCGGCGTGACCACCGTCGAGCTGCTGCCCGTGCATGCCTTCCTCAACGATCGCCACCTGGCCGAGCAGGGCCTGCAGAACTACTGGGGCTACAACTCGCTGGCCTACTTCGCGCCCGAGATGCGCTATGCCGCCTCGGGCAAGGTCAAGGAATTCAAGACGATGGTCAAGACCCTGCACTCGGCAGGCATCGAAGTGATCCTCGACGTGGTCTACAACCACACCTGCGAAGGCAACCAGCTCGGCCCGACGCTGTCGATGCGCGGCGTCGACAACGCCTCCTACTACATCGTCAATGCCGACAACCGGCGCTACTACGACGACTTCACCGGCTGCGGCAACACCGTCAACCTCGAGCATCCGCGCGCGCTGCAACTGGTGATGGACTCGCTGCGCTACTGGGCCGACGAGATGCACGTCGACGGCTTCCGCTTCGACCTCGCCTCGGCGCTGGCGCGCGAGGCCGGCAAGGTCGAGAACCTCGGCGGCTTCTTCGATGCGATCCGGCAGGACCCGACGCTCAACCGCGTCAAGCTGATCGCCGAACCCTGGGACCTCGGCCACGGCGGCTACCAGGTCGGCAACTTCCCGCCCGGCTGGGCCGAATGGAACGACCGCTACCGCGACGGCATGCGCAGCTGGTGGAAGGGCGATGCCGGCATGGTCGGCGATGTCGCCGACCGCTTCGCGGGCTCGCAGGATCTCTACGGCTGGTCGGGCAAGGGGCCGCACGCCAGCATCAACTTCATCACCGCGCACGACGGCTTCACGCTGCACGACCTGGTTTCCTACAACGACAAGCACAACGAGGCCAACGGCGAGGAGAACCGCGACGGCAACAACAACAACCTGTCGTGGAACTGCGGCGCCGAGGGACCGAGCGACCGGCCCGAAGTCAACGCGCTGCGCGAACAGCAAAAGCGCAACTACCTCGCCACGCTGCTGCTGTCGCAGGGCGTGCCGATGCTGCTGGCGGGCGACGAGAGCGGCCACACGCAGAAGGGCAACAACAACGTCTACTGCCAGGACAACGAACTCGGCTGGCTCGACTGGACCTCGTCGCCCGAGCGCGAATCGCTGCGCGCCTTCGTGGCCCGGCTGATCCGGATCCGGCGGCGCCATCCCTCGTTCCGCCGGCGCAGCTTCTTTCGCGGCCAGCCGATCGGCGAAGGCCTGCCGAAGGACGTGGTCTGGCTCAAGCCCGGCGGCGAAGAGATGACACCGGCCGACTGGCAGGACGAGCACGTGCGCTGCCTCGGTGCGCTGATCTCCGGCCGCGGCATCACCGATATCGGCGCGCGCGGCGAGGCGCAGCGCGACGACGATTTCCTGCTGCTGCTCAACGCCTACCACGAGCCCCTGCCCTTCACGGTGCCGGCCTCCCAAGGCCATCGCTGGTGCCGGCTGCTCGACACCGCGCAGGAGGACATGCACGAGGCGCCGCTCGAAGACCCGGTCTATGCGCTGCGGGGCCGTTCGCTGGTGTTGTTGAGCCGCACGATCGCGAAGCCATGAAGCACGCGCACCGGATGCCCTTCGGCGCCGAGCTTCTCGACGGCGGCGGCGTCCGCTTCCGGCTGTGGGCACCCGCGACGGCGCAGGTCGCGCTCGAATGGGCGCGCAAAGGCGCATGGCGCACGGCGCCGATGGCGCGCGACGACGCAGGCTGGCACGAAGCCACGCTGGCCGAAGCCGCTGCCGGCGACCGCTACCGTTACCTGCTGCCCGATGGCTTGCACGTGCCCGACCCGGCCTCGCGCCGCAATCCCGAGGACGTGCACGGGCCGAGCGAGGTGATCGACCCGCGCGCGCATGCGTGGACCGACACGCACTGGACCGGCCGCCCCTGGCGCGAGGCCGTGGTCTCCGAGATCCACATCGGCACCTTCACGTCCGAAGGCAGCTTCGCGGCCGCGACGGCGCGTTTGCCCGAGCTCGCCGACGCCGGCATCACCGCCGTCGAGCTGATGCCGCTGGCCGACTTTCCGGGGTGGCGCAACTGGGGCTATGACGGCGTGCTGCCCTTCGCACCCGACGCCACCTACGGCACGCCCGAAGAACTCAAGGCCTTCGTCGAGGCCGCGCACGGCCTCGGCCTGATGCTGCTGATCGACGTCGTCTACAACCACTTCGGGCCGGAGGGCAGCTACCTGCATGCCTACTGCCCGCAGTTCTTCAACCCGGCGCACCAGACGCCGTGGGGCGCCGCGATCAACTTCGACGGTCCAGAGGCGCGCACGGTGCGCGATTTCTTCGTGCACAACGCGCTCTACTGGGTCGAGGAATATCGCTTCGACGGCCTGCGCATGGATGCCGTCCACGCGATCCGCGACGACTCGATGCCGCCGATCGTCGAGGAGATCTGCGCGGCCCTGCGCAACGGCCCGGGACGCGAGCGCCACATCCATGTGGTGCTGGAGAACGACCTCAACCAGGCGAGCCGCCTGCGGCGCGATGCAGAGGGCCGGCCGATCGCGGGCAGCGCGCAATGGAACGACGATCTGCACCACGCCGCCCACGTGCTGCTGACCGGCGAGCACGACGGCTACTACGCGGACTATGCAAAGGACCCGGCCGCGCAGTTCGCGCTGGCCTTGGCCGAGGGCTTCGTCTTCACCGGACAAGCCTCCGGGTTTCGCGGCGGCGAGACGCGCGGCGAACCTTCCAAAGACCTGCCGCCGCAAGCCTTCGTCTCCTTCCTGCAGACGCACGACCAGGTTGGCAACCGCGCTTTCGGCGAGCGCATCGATGCGCTCGCCGACGCGGCGCGCGTGCAGGCCGCGCGCGCCTGCGTGCTGCTGTCGCCGCACACGCCGATGCTGTTCATGGGCGAGGAGTTCGCGGCTTCGTCGCCCTTCCTGTATTTCTGCGACCTCGGTCCCGAGCTGGCGGCGGCCGTGGCGGCCGGACGCCGCGCCGAATTCGGCCGCTTCGCCGCTTTTGCCGACGAGGCCGCGCGCGCACGCATTCCCGATCCGAACAGCGACGAAGCCTTTGTTGCGTCCAAGCTGCGCTGGGATGAACGCGATGCGCCCGCGCACGCGCTGGCGCTGCGCCACACGCGCGAACTGCTCGCCGTGCGCCGTGTCGAACTCGTGCCGCGCCTGGGCCCTCGCTGCCGCGCCGATCGCCGGACCTGCGACGCCGACCTGCTGCATGTCGTCTGGCGGCTCGATGCCGGGGACGACGCGAAGACGTCGGCACGCTGGCACCTGATCGCGAACTTCGATCGCGCCGAACGCCGCATCGCCGAACTGCCGGGCCGCATCGTGTATGCGCTGCACGGCACGGCAGGCGACGGCTTCACGCTCGCACCCGGCGGTGTCTGCGCGCTGCTGGAGGAAGCCTTCGATGCATGACGCGAGCCCGGGCCTGACCGACGCCCTGCGGCGGCTCTGCGGCCGCCATGGCATCGCGACCGGCTACCACGACGTCTGGGGCAAGCTGCACGCAGTCGCGCCGGCCTCGCTGGTGGCGCTGCTGCGCGAAGCCGGCGTGGCACTGCCCGAGGAAGACACGGCCGATCCGCGCCGCGTGCACGAGGATGCCGACGCCGAGGCCGAGCGCGCCGTATGGCGCCGCGCCCTGCCCGCGGTCCATGCCTTCGAGGCCGGCGGCACATCCTTGGCGCTATCGGTGCGGCTGCCGGCCGATGTCGCGCAACTCGAATGGCATCTGGTCGAGGAAGGCGGTGCTATTCACAGCGGCACGGCGCAGACCGCGTCGCTGCAGGTCCACGAACGCGCCGAGCCGGACGGCGTGCCGCACGCGATGTACCGCCTCGGCATCGTGCTCGCGCTGCCCGCCGGCTACCACCGCCTGCGCCTTGCCGGCCAACCTGGCGAGACGCTGCTCGTGTGCGCGCCCGCGCGCTGCCACCAGCCGCCGGCGTTGGACAACGGCGGCCGCCTCTGGGGCATGACCGTGCAGCTCTACGGCCTGCGCTCGCGGCGCAACTGGGGCATGGGCGACTTCACCGACCTCGCGGCCTTCGCGGCGCGCGCCGCAAGCGAAGGCGCGGCCGTGATCGGGCTCAATCCGCTGCATGCGCTGTTCCCGCACGATCCGCAGCGCTGCAGTCCCTACAGCCCGTCGTCGCGCGCGCAGCTCAACGTGCTGTACCTCGATGTCGAGGCCATCCCCGATTTCCGCGACGATGCCGCGGCGCGCGAGTGCGTGCACTCGCCGGCCTTCCAGGCCCGCCTGGCCGCGCTGCGCGATGCGCCGCTGGTCGACCATGCGGGCGTGGCCGCGGCCAAGCAGGAAGTGCTCGAACTGCTGTACCGGCATTTCTGCGCGCGCCGCGCCGCGAAGGCCGACGACCCGGAGGTCCAGGCCTTCGATGCCTACCGCGCGCGCGAGGGCGACGCCCTGCACCGGCATGCGCTGTTCGAAGCGCTGCAGGCGCATTTCCACCGCGCGAACCCCGATGCCTGGGGTTGGCCCGCATGGCCCGAGGACCATCGCGATCCGGACGGTGCAGCGGTCGCGGCCTTCGCGCATTCGCAGGCCGAGCGCGTCGGCTTCTACGAGTACCTGCAATGGCAGGCCGCACGGCAGCTCGCCGCCGTGGACCGGCAGTGCCGCGACGCCGGCATGCCGCTCGGGCTCTACCTCGACCTCGCGGTCTCGGTCGATCGCGGCGGCTCCGACACCTGGCGCCATCGCGCCTGCTTCGCGCCGGGCGCGCGCGTCGGCGCGCCGCCGGACGAATTCAATCCGAACGGCCAGGACTGGGGCCTGCCGCCGCTGCGGCCCGATCGCCTGCGCGAGGACCACTACCGCATCTTCATCGAGGCCCTGCGCGCCAACATGCGCAGCGCGGGTGCGGTGCGCATCGACCATGTGATGGCGCTGATGCGGCTGTTCTGGATCCCGGCCGGCGGCACGGCGCACGATGGCGCCTACGTGCACTACCCGGTCGACGAGCTGCTCGCCATCGTCGCGCTGGAGAGCCAGCGCCAGCGCTGCATGGTGATCGGCGAGGACCTCGGCACCGTGCCCGACAGCCTGCGCACCGCGCTCGATGCGCGCGGCGTGCTGTCGTACCGATTGCTGTATTTCGAGCAGCGCGACGGCGGCTTTCGCCCACCCTCGAACTATCCGCGCCGCGCGGTGGTCGCGGTCAGCACGCACGACCTCGCGACGCTGGCGGGCTGGTGGTCGGTGCACGACCTGCGCACGCGGCTCGAACTCGGTCTCTATCCGGGCGTGCCGGTGTTCGAGCAGCAGGTGCGCGACCGCGCACGCGAACGCGTGCAGCTGCTGCTCGCGGTGCAGCAGGCGACCGGGCAGCCCTCGTCGCCGATGCTCGCGACCGATGTCGGCCGCGACACGCTCGATCCAGAAAGCGTGGAAGCCGTGCATGCCTTCCTGGCCGAGACGCCGTCCAGCCTGATGGTGGTGCAGTTGGAGGACGCGCTCGGCGAACGCGAGCAGGCCAACATGCCCGGCACCACCGGCGAGCATCCCAACTGGCGCCGCAAGTACGCGCTGCCGGCGGAAGAACTCTGGAGCGCGCCGCTCATGCAGCGCCTGTGCCGCCGGCTCGCGCGCAGCCGGCCGCCGGCGAAGGAACTCGGCGAGCACTTCCCGCGCCGCCACGCGACGCGCGTGCCCGACGCGACCTACCGCCTGCAGTTCCACAGCGGCTTCACTTTCGACGATGCGGTGCGCATCCTGCCCTACCTCGCGCGGCTCGGCATCAGCCATGTGTACTGCTCGCCGATCCAGCGCGCGATGCCGGGCAGCATGCACGGCTACGACGTGGTGGCGCACGACGAGATCAATCCCGAGCTCGGCGGCATGCCGGCCTTCGAGCGCTTCACCGCCGCGCTCAAGCAGCAGGGCATGGGCCAGCTGCTCGACCTCGTGCCCAACCACATGGGCATCACGGGTGCCGACAACGCCTGGTGGATGGACGTGCTCGAGAACGGCACGGCCTCGCTCTATGCCCGGCACTTCGACATCGATTGGCAGCCGCTCGATCCGCGCCTCGCCGGCAAGGTGCTGCTGCCGGTGCTCGGCGAATCCTATGGTGCGATCCTGGAACGCGGCGAGCTGCAACTGCAGTGGCATGGCGACAGCGGCGCGTTCGCGATCCACTACCACGCGCACCGCTTCCCGCTCGCACCGCAGAGCTTCGCGCCGGTGCTCGACCGCGCGGGCCTGCACCTGGGCGAGCCCGAGGCCGCCGCGGCGCTCGCGAGCATCGCGACCGCGCTGCGCAACCTGCCGGCCGGGCGCGGACTCACGCCGCAGGCAATGGCCGAGCGTGCGCGCGACAAGGAATGGCTCAAGGCGCGGCTCGCGGCACTGGCCGCGGCGCGGCGGCCGGTCGCGCAGGCGATCGCCTTCGCGGTCGACGAATACCGCCGGCCCGACCAGCGCGAGGCGCTGCATCAGCTGCTCGAAGCGCAGGCCTATCGGCTCGCGTGGTGGCAGGTGGCCGCCGATGAGATCAACTACCGGCGCTTCTTCGACATCAATGGCCTGGCCGCGCTGCGCATCGAGCGCGCGCAAGTGTTCGAGGCCACCCATGCGCTGGCGCTCGACATGGCCGCGCGCGGCTGGGTCGATGGCCTGCGCATCGACCATCCCGATGGGCTGCACGATCCGGCGCAGTACTTCGAACGCCTGCAGGATGGCTTCGCGCGCCGCGCCGGCACCGGCCTGCGCGTGCCCGATGCGCAGGGCCGTCCGGCGCGCCCGCTCTATGTGGTGGCCGAGAAGATCGCCGCCTCGCACGAGGACGTGCCGGAATCATGGGCCGTGCATGGCACCACCGGCTACCGCTTCGCGAACGTGGCCAATGCGGTGCTGGTGGACGAGCGCTCGGCCGAGCGCCTGCGGCGCATCTGGCGCGGCTTCACCGGCGTGAACGAAAGCTTCGACGAGGTGGTGTGGAAGGCGCGCCGCGACGTCGCGCGCGGCGCGCTGGCGGCCGACCTCGAACTGCTCGCGCATGCGCTGCTGCGCATCGCCAAGGACAACCGCCACACGCGCGACCACACGCTCAACACGCTGCGCGCCGTGCTCGCGGCCGTGGTGGCGAGCATGGCGGTCTACCGCACCTACAACACCACCGATGCGCCGGACCCGCAGGACGTGCACTACGTCGAACTCGCCGTGCGCGAGGCCGGGCGGCGCCTGCAGCTGCCCGACGCGACGGTGTTCGCCTTCGTGCGCGATGCGCTGCTGGGCCGCGCGCCCGAAGACAGCGACGACGGCGCACGCCGGCGCGTGCTGCGCTTCGCGAGCCGCTTCCAGCAGTTCAGCGCGCCGGTCGCGGCCAAGGGCGTGGAGGACACCGCGTTCTACCGCTACTTCCCGCTGGCCGCGGCCAACGAAGTCGGCGGCGAGCCCGACCGGCTCGGCATGTCGGTCGCCGCCTTCCATGAAGCCGGCGCCGACCGGCAGCGGCGCTGGCCGCACACCATGCTGGCCACCTCGACGCACGACAACAAGCGCGCGGAAGACGTGCGGCTGCGCATCGACGTGCTGTCCGAAATGCCGGCGCGCTGGCGCCTGGGCCTCAGGCGCTGGCAGGCGATGAATGCATCGCTGCGCGCCGCGCCGCAGGCGCCCTCGGCCGCGCACGAATACCTTTTCTACCAGACGCTGCTCGGCACGCTGGAGCCCCGAACCGATGCCGCCGCGCATGCGGCCTACGTCGAGCGCATCGTGCTCTACATGCGCAAGGCCGCGCGCGAGGGCAAGACCGGCACCAGCTGGACGCAGCCCGATGCCGAGTACGAACAGGCGCTCGAAAGCTTCGTGCGCGCCGCGCTGACGCTGCGCGAGGACAACCGCTTCCTGGCCGACCTGCGCACGCTGGCGGTCGCGCTCAACTGGTACGGCGCGCTCAACGGCCTGAGCCTGATGCTGATCAAGTACGGCTCGCCCGGCGTGCCCGATCTCTACCAGGGCTGCGAGCTGATCGACCACAGCCTGGTGGATCCGGACAACCGCCGTCCGGTCGACTACGAGGCCCGTTCGGCGCGGCTGGCGGCCTTCGAGGCGCTGCCCTCCGGCCGCGAAGCGCACGCGCCGGCGCTCGCGCGCATGGCCTCGGCGCCGGAAAGCGGCGAGGCCAAGCTGTGGTTCATCTGGCGGCTGCTCGGCCTGCGGCGCGAGCTGCCGCGCCTCTTCCGGCTCGGCAGCTACGAGCCGCTCGAAGTGCGCGGCGCGCGTGCGGCCCACGTGGTGGCCTTCCTGCGCCGCCACGAGGGGCGCACGCTGATCGTGCTCGCCGCGCGCCTGCACGCGACCATGGACCGCGAAGACCACGGCGATGCCGAAGGCGGCGAGCCCGCGCGGCGGCTGCGGCTCGGCGCGGCGGGCTGGGGCGACACGCGGGTGCTGCTGCCGGCCTGGGCCGAAGGCCGCTGCTTCGAGGACCGCCTGAGCGGCGCGCGCCATACCGTGCGCCTCGATGGGCTGGCGCTGGCGCAGGTGTTCCAGATCTTCCCCGGCGCGGCGCTGATCGACGTGCCCGCCGACGCATAGGCGCTCTGCGCGCTGCGCTTGCGTTTCAGCGCCGGGGGAAACGCCGCAGCATGCTCTGCCCCAGCGAGGTGATGGCCGTGACGGTCGCCGGCGGCTGCGTGTAGCCGTCCAGCGTGCGCACCGGTCCGGGGATGGTCGCCTTCACGTGGCCGGCCAGGGCCAGCACGCGCACGGCGTCGATGTCGGCACCGCGGGAGACGGCGATCGGCAGCTGCTGCTCTGCCAGGCGATGAAGAAAGCTGATGGTCACGGCGCCGAGTATGCCGTGCCGCCGGCGAGGATTCAGCCCGGATCCGCACGCGGGCGCTCTGTCGGCCCCAGCACGCCCGAAAGACCGGCCGCGGCATCCTTCAGCAGCGTCGACCACTTGCCGCCGTGGGCCAGCAGGCGCGCCGTCGGCGCGGCGATGACCAGGCTCATGCGGATGCGCCCTTCCTGATCGAACACCGGGGCGGCCAGTGCGCCGCCGCCTTCCAGCATCTCGTCGGCCGAGCGCGCGAAGCCGTTGGCGCGCACCTCGGCCAGCTCCGCGCGCAGCGCGCGCTTGCTCGTCAGCGTCCGGTCGGTGAAGCGCGAGAGCCTGACCGACTGCAGGTAGGTCGCTAGCGTTTCATCGCCGGCGAAGGCGAGCAGCACCTTGCCCATCGCCGTGCAGTACAGCGGCCGGCCGATGTTCAGGTCCGGCGTGAAGCGCACCGCCTGCGGGCTCGGCAGCCGGTCGATGTAGATGCCGGAGAGCCGGTCGGGGGCAAACTGCCCGATCAAGACCGTCTCGCGGGTCTGCTGCAAAAGCTCGTGCAGCACCTGCTGCGAGGAATGCGCGAAGCCGTTGGTGGCATCGATCATCGCGGCCAGCCGGTAGCTGCCGACGCCGAGCTGGAAGCCGGCCGGCACGCGCTGTACATAGCGCGCGGCCTCGAGCGCGCGCATCAGATGCAGCAGGCTGGTCTTGGGCAGCGCCAGCGCGGCGCTCAGCGCCGCCAGCGACAGGCCGTCCCTGGACTGGGCCAGCGCCTCCACCACCTGCATGGCGCGCGCGGGTGCGCGAGGCGGTGTCCGGACTTCGACGGCGGCGGTGCCGCGATCGATGCGATGCACGACGGTGGATGTTCTCATTTGCGAATGATAGGTTCAAATGAGACTTCCTCCTAGACTTTGCGCCACTTCAAGATCCAAGACACCCGATGAGCGCACTCAACGAAGAGACCGTCCTGAGCGTGAGGCACTGGACCGATCGCCTGTTCACCTTCACCACCACACGCGAGTCTTCGCTGCGCTTTTGCAACGGCCACTTCACCATGATCGGCCTGAGGGTCGGCGACAAGCCGCTGCTGCGCGCCTACAGCATCGCCAGCGCCAACTACGAGGACCACCTCGAGTTCCTGAGCATCAAGGTGCCCGGCGGTCCGCTCACCTCGCGCCTGCAGCATCTGCAGCCGGGCGATTCGGTGATCGTCGGCCGCAAGCCGACCGGCACGCTGGTCACCGACTATCTGCTGCCGGGCCGGCGGCTCTTCCTGTTCGCCACCGGCACCGGGCTCGCGCCCTTCATGAGCATCGTGCGCGACCCCGACACCTACGAGCGCTACGAGCAGGTGGTGCTGATCCACGGCGTGCGCACCGCCAACGAGCTGGCCTACCACGACCTGCTGGCCGAGCATCTGCCGCGCGACGACGTGCTGGGCGACCTGGTGGCGGGCCGGCTGCACTACTACCCGACGGTGACGCGCGAGCCCTTCCGCAACACGGGCCGCATCACCACGCTGCTCGAAAGCGGGAAGCTGCTGCAGGATCTGGCACTCCCGCCGCTCGATGCCGCATCCGACCGCATCATGATCTGCGGCAGTCCCGGCATGCTGCGCGACCTGCGGCACATCCTGGAACAGCGCGGCTTCGAGGAAGGCAACACCTCGATCCCCGGCCACTTCGTGGTCGAGCGCGCCTTCGCCGAGCAGTGAGGCGCGAGGAGTCCGCCATGGCCACCCACATCACGCCCAGCATGTGCCGCAACTGCCTTGCGTATTGCCCGATCCTCGTCACGGTCGAAGACGGCCGCGCGATCAAGGCGACCGGCGATCCGGAGGCACCGGCCTTCGACGGCTATACCTGCCCCAAGGGCCGCGCCCTGCCGGCGCAGCACAACGATCCGCAGCGGCTGCTCCAGTGCCTGAAGCGCGGCGATGGCGATGCCTTCGACGTCGTCGATTCGGCCGCGGCCATGGACCAGGTCGCGGCCACGGTGCGGCGCATCCTGGCCGCCCACGGCCCGCGCTCGATCGCGATGTACAGCGGCACCGGTCCGGTCTCGCATCCGGCCGGCGCGCCGATCGCGCGCGCCTTCTTCCGCGCGATCCAGTCGCGCATGACCTTCTCCGCCGCGAGCATCGACAAGCCGGCCGAATACACCTCGGTCGCGATGCACGGCAACTGGCATGCGGGGCTCCAGACCTTCGAGACCTCCGACACCTGGATGATCGTGGGCGCCAACCCGGTCATCGCCAAGTCGAACGGCGCACCGCTGAACAACCCGGGCGTGCGCCTGAAACAGGCGACCGGGCGCGGCATGAAGATGATCGTCATCGATCCGCGCCGCACCGAGACCGCGAAACGCGCGCACGTGCACCTGCAGCCGCGGCCCGGCCAGGATCCGGTGCTGCTGGCCGGGATCATCCACATCCTCATCGACGAGGGGCTGTACGACGCCGGGTTCGTGCGCGCCAATGCCGACGGCTTCGAGGCGCTGAAGGCGAGCGTCGCCGGCTACACGCCGGCCTTCATCGCGCAGCGCGCGGATGTGCCGCAGGACCAGTTGCTGGAAGCCGCGCGCACCTTCGGCCGCGGCCGGCGCGGCGGCGTGGTGTGTTCGACCGGGCCGAGCTTTTCGACCCACAGCAACCTCAGCTACTACCTCGCGCTGTGCCTCAACACCCTGTGCGGCCGCTGGGCGCGCGAAGGCGAGCCGGCGCCCTTCCCCAACGTGCTGCTGCCGGCCTTCACGCCGCGCGCACAGCCCTATGCGCCCTACCCGGTCGCGAGCGATCGGCCGATGCGCGTGCATGGCCTCATGGAGAACGCGAGCGGCGTGCCGACCGCCGCGCTGGCCGACGAAATCCTGCTCGACGGCGAAGGCCAGGTGAAGGTGCTGTTCTGCCTCGGCGGCAACCCGGTGCTGTCCTGGCCCGATCAGGCGAAGACGGAAGCCGCGCTGCGCAAGCTGGAACTGCTGGTCGTGTTCGACTACAAGATGACCGCGACCGCGCAGTTCGCGCACTACGTGATCCCGCCGCCGCTGTCGCTCGAAGTGCCCGGCACGTCGCAGAAGGTCGAGTCGCTCAAGTACAGCGGCGTCTCGCGCGGCTATGCCATCCCGTGGGCGCAGTACACGCCGGCGGTGGTGCCGGTGCCGCCGGGCTCGGACCTGATCGACGACGGCGCCTTCATCTTCGGCCTGGCGCAGCGAATGGGCCTGCAGCTCGATTGGGTCAATGCGCGCGGCCAGGGCCCGAACACCGAGGGCCCGGCACGCACGATGCCGCTCGACATGTCGCGCACGCCGGACAACGACGAACTGATCGCGCTCGCCTGCACGGACTCGCGCATCGCGCTGGAGGAGGTCAAGGCGCATCCGCACGGCCATGTCTACGACATCGACGTGCGCGTGCAGCCGCGCGAGCCCGGCCACACGGCCATGCTGCAGCTCGGCAATCCGATGATGATGGACGAGCTGGCCGCATTGCAGGCCGACGGCGCCGAACCCGCGGCCGACCCGGCGTTGCCCTTTCAGCTCGTGTGCCGGCGCGCCAACAACACCATGAACTCGGTCGGCCAGACGCTGCCCGCGCTCGGCGGCGGCAAGGTGCATGCACCGGCCTGCATGCACTCGCGCGACCTCGCGGCGCTGGGACTGAAGGACGGCGACCTGGTCACGGTGCGCTCGCGCTGCGGCCACATGCTGGCGCGCATCGAAGCGGACGACAACCTGCGCCAGGGCGTGGTCTCGGTGGTGCATGGCTTCGGCGCACCGATCTCCATCGGCACGGCGGACCCCGAGCGCAGCCTCGGCTCGGTCACGCGGCTGCTCGACATGGACGAGCGCGACCCGATCAGCGGCATTCCGCGCATGAGCGCGGTGCCGGTGTCGGTGCAGGCGGCGGCGCCCGCCGCGTGAGACCGCACGAGAGAGCCTCTTCGGAGCTGTCCAATCTCATATGAGAATATTGTGCCCTTTTGAGAACGATACCTAGAATCGTCGTCACGGTGGCGCCCCGGCCATCGACAGGAAAGATCCTCATGCACAAGCTCAGCCGCGTTCTCGCGGGCGCGATGGCGGCACTGGCACTGGCCGGTGGCGCCTGCGCCCAGACCGCATGGCCTTCACGGCCGATCCGCATCGTTGTTCCCTTCGGCGCCGGCTCCGGCCTCGACGTCATGGCCCGCGGCTTCGCGCAGCGGCTCGGCGAGCAGGCGAAGGTGGCCGTCGTCGTCGAGAACAAGGAAGGCGCGGGCGGCACGATCGGCGCCGTCGCCGCGATGCGCGCGCCGGCCGACGGCTACACGCTCCTGTTCACCGCCAACGGCCCCTTCGCCGTTGCGCCCTACATGCAGGAAGCCGCGACCTACGACCCGGCCAGCGACTTCACGCCGATCGCCAAGGTGGCGCTCATCCCGATGGTGCTGATCACCGGCAAGAACAGCCGCTTCCAGCGCTTCGAGGATGTGGTGACCGAGGCCAGGGCCCATCCCGGCAAGCTCGACTACGCCTCGTCGGGCGTCGGCACGCCGAGCAACATGAACGTGGAGGTCATCAAGCGCAAGCTGGGCCTGGACATCGTCGCCGTGCCGTACAAGAACACCGGCCAGGCGATGACGGACCTGATCAGCGGGCAGACCGCGCTCTACATGCCGTCCTTTCCCGCGGCCCTGACGCAGCTGAAGGCGGGCCAGGCGAGAGGCCTGGCGATCGGCTCGGCCAGGCGCTCCAGGCTGATGCCCGACATCCCGACCGTGGCCGAAGTGGTCAAGGAGCCGGGCCTGGAAGCCAGCGTCTGGTACGGCTTCCTCGCACCGAAGGACCTGCCGCCCGAACTCGCCGAGCGCATCCATGCCGAGATCGCCAAGGCTGCCGCATCGCCGCAGATCGTGGCCTTGACGGCGACGCTCGGCGCCGAGCCGGTGCTCGTCGGGCCGCGCGAGTTCCGCGAGCAGGTGCGCCATGACGCCGAGGAATCGCGCAAGCTGCTGCAGGCGCTCGGCGTGAAGCGCGAGCGATAGACCGCAACCTCCAAGACAACCAGGAAGACCGATGGAACTCAAGGTGACGACCTATGGCGTCGATGACGACGGCGTGGCCACGGTGCGCTTCAACCGCCCGGGCCGCGGCAACTCATGGACCTCGCGCATGAACCAGGAATACCGCTGGATCATGAGCGAGGCCGACCGCGATCCGGCCGTGAAAGTGGTGCTGCTGACCGGCGCGGGCAAGCAGTTCTGCGTCGGCGCCGACTTCAAGGCGCTCGACTACTACGCCGAGTGCGACAAGGACTACGTGGCCACCGTGCGGCCCGATCAGTACGCGCAGCCGGGCCACGGCGTGCGCCAGGAATACGACCACGAGCTGGTCTGGCACTGGGGCCTGAAGAAGCCCGTCATCGCGGCGATCAACGGCGCCTGCGCCGGCATCGCCGTGGCCATCGCGGGCTTCTGCGATCTGCGCTACGGCGTCGCCGGCGCCAAGCTCACGACGGCCGCCGCGCGCCTGGGCCTGCCGGCCGAATACGGCCTGGCCTGGCTGCTGCCGCGGCTCATGGGCGTGACGCATGCGGCCGACGTGCTGATCACGGGCCGCATCTTCAGCGCCGAGGAAGCGAAGGACATGGGCTTCCTCAACGCGGTGTTCGCGCCCGACGAATTCGAGGGCCGCGTCGCCGAAATCGCACGCTCCATCGCGCGCACCGTCTCGCCGCAAGCGGCGCTGACGACCAAGCGCCAGCTCTATGCGGAACTGATGGAACGCGATGTCGGCGCCTGCGTCGAGGACTCCAAGCGCCTGATCGCCGAGCTGATGCGCGGCGACGACTACAAGGAAGGCGTCGCCGCACTGCAGGAACGACGTCCTGCACGCTTCAAGGGCCTGCAATGAGCGCCGCCCGGCCGCCCGAAGGCGCTCGCACCGCAGCCCGCAGGGCGGAGGTTCTCCTATGACCGGCGTCCTCGACGGCATCCGGGTGCTCGACCTGACGCAGATGGTCGCAGGGCCGCTGTGCACCATGCTGCTGGGCGATCTCGGCGCGGAAGTGATCAAGGTCGAGCCGCCCACCGGCGACACCAGCCGCGACATCGGCGTCAACCGGCCGGGCGGCGAGAGCGACTATTTCCTGAGCCTGAACCGCAACAAGCGCAGCATCGTGCTCGACCTCAAGGCGGCCAACGGCATCGCCATGCTCAAGGCGCTGGCGTTGCAATGCGACATCGTGGTGGAGAACTTCCGGCCCGGCACGCTGGACAAGCTCGGCATCGGCTACGAGACATTGCGCGAAGGCCATCGCGGCCTGATCTACTGCGCCCTGTCCGGCTTCGGGCAGGACGGCCCGTACCGCGACAGGCCGGCGCTCGACCCCGTCATCCAGGCCATGTCGGGACTCATGCAGCTCAACGGCACGGCGTCCAGCGGGCCGCTGAAGACCGGCGTTCTCATCTCGGATTTCGTGCCGCCGCTGTTCGGGACCATCGGCATTCTCTCCGCGCTGTACACGCGCAAGACCAGCGGCGAGGGGCAGCGCGTCGATGTCTCGATGCTCGATGCGACCGTGTTCTCGATGGTGCCGCGCGAAGGCTACTACTTCTCCACCGGCAGGACGCCCGAGCGGCTGGGCAATGCCCACTACCAGATCGCGCCGTGGAACACCTACGAGACGAGCGACCATCGCCATGTCATGGTGGTCGCCCACACGGCCAAGTACTGGAAGGCGCTGCTGGCCGCGACGGGCCGCGATGCCTTGGGCGATGACCCGCGCTTCCGGACCAACGCAGACCGGTTGCAGAACCGCACGCTGCTCGATGCCGAACTCGCGGCTGCCTTCGCCACCGGCACGCTGGCCGCGTGGACCGAACGCCTCGGCGCATCGGACGCGCTGTTCTCGCCGGTGCGCGATTTCGAGGAGGTCTTCGCCGACCCGGCGGTGCGCGATGCGATGGTGCAGACCGTCACCCATCCCACCGCAGGCGAGGTGCCGATCCTGCGCAATCCCATTCGCCTGTCGGCCAACCCCAGCACCATCCGCCGCGCGCCGCCGCTGCTCGGACAGCACACCGACGAAGTGCTGCGCGAACTCGACCTGCCGCGCGTCTGACGTTGCCTCGCCGCGGCGTGCGCGATTGACTTCCTTCAATGGGTCACCCATAATTCCGCCATGGCGTCGCGCATGGATCGCGGCCCTTGATGGAGACCCTGAAGTGAAAAAACCCGTTCAACTGTTCATCGCCGCGGCTGCCGCGGCCTTCGCCCTGTGCGCCGGCGCCCAGGACGCCTACCCGACCAAGCGCATCCAGCTGGTGGTGCCCTTCGCCTCGGGCAACGGCATCGACCAGCTGGCCCGCGAGTACGCGGAAGTGCTGCGCACCGAGCTGAAGCAGCCGGTCGTGGTGGAGAACCGCGAAGGCGCGGGCGGCATCATCGGCGGCACGGTCGTCATGCGGGCCGCGCCGGACGGCTACACCGCCATGGTCGCCGCGCATCCGCCCTTCGCCATCGCGACGCTGCTGCAGAAGACGCCGGCCTTCGACGCTTCGTCCAGCTTCGAGCCGGTGGCGCGGGTCGGCGCGGTGCCGCTGGTGGCGGTCACCGCCAGCTCGATGCCGTTCAAGACCTGGCAGGAGATGGCGGCCTACTTCCGCGCCCATCCGGACAAGGCCAACTACGCCGCGTCCGGCGTCGGCTCGCCGGGCCAGCTCTTCACGCAGCTGATCAAGGCGAAGACCGGCCTGCCGCTGCAGGAGATCTCGTACAAGAGCACCGCGCAGGCCCTGACCGACGTGCTGGCCGGGCAGGTGCAGGTGAGCCTGGTCTCCGTCCCCGCCGCGGCGGAACACATCAGGACCGGCGCGCTGCGGCTGCTGGCCGTTGGTTCCAGCAAGCGGCTGGCGGCCTATCCCGACACGCCGACGATCGCCGAGCTGATCGGCCAGCCCGGCTTCGAGGCCAGCGTGTGGTACGGCTTCCTGATGCCGGCCGGCACGCCGGCTGCGCGCGTCAACAAGTTCTACGACGAGATCGCGAAGGCCAGCGCCACGCCGCGCATCGTGGAGTTCATGGCGCGCGCCTCCATCGTGCCCGGCCTGCAGAACCCGCAGCAGTTCGCCAAGTCGATCCACGACGACGTGGAGACAGCCAGGAAGATGATCCAGGTCGCCAAGCTGCACCCCGAATAACCCGCTCGCCCGAAAGAAGCCTTGCCGATGCGCCGCGACGTCCGTCTCTCCGAATCCTTCTGGGCCGCCGATGCTTCGCAGCAGGTCTGGGAGCTCAGCCTCGGCGGCCTGCTGCGCCAGCTCGCGCGCGAGGTGCCCGAGCGCACGGCGCTGGTCGAAGGCACGCCCGAGCCGGCCGCGCGCCGCCGCTGGACCTACCGGCAGCTGCTCGATTCCGCAGAGACGGTGGCACGCGCCCTGCTGCGCCGGTTCGAGCCGGGCGAGCGCGTCGCGGTCTGGTCCGCGAATTCGGCCGAATGGGTGCTGCTGCAGCATGGCGCGGCGATGGCCGGCCTGGTGCTCGTCACCATCAACCCGGCCTACCTGGCATCGGAACTCCGGCATGTGCTCGCGACCTCGCGCGCGGCCGGCATCTTCCACAGCGGCCGCTACCGCGGCAACGACATGAGCGCCATGCTGGCCGGCCTGCGCGCGGAGCTGCCCGAGCTGCGTGAGGTGTTCTGCTTCTCCGAGTGGCCCGCGTTCGTGGCGAGCAGCGATCCGGCGATCGAACTGCCCGTGGTGGACCCCGCCTCGATGATCCAGATCCAGTTCACCTCCGGTACCACCGGCAAGCCCAAGGGCGCCTGCCTGCACCACCGGGGCGTGGTCAACGCTTCGCGCTTCGGCGCCATGCGCGTGGGCTTTCCGGAAGGCGGCGTGTGGGTGAGCGCGATGCCGCTGTTCCACGTCGGCGGCTGCGCGGGCAGCGAGCTCGGCGCCTTCTCGCAACGCGGCACCTTCGTCATGCAGCCCGCCTTCGATGCCGCGGTGATGCTGGCACTGATCGAGAGCGAGCGCGGCAACCACGTGCATGCCGTGCCGACGATGCTGGTCGCGCTGCTCGACCATCCCGAGCGGCCGAAGCGCGACCTGCGATCGCTCGGGACCTTCATGAGCGGCGGCTCGACGGTGCCGGCGAACCTGGTGCGCCACGTCTGCGAGACGTTCAGTGCGAAGCTCACCATCACCTTCGGCCAGACCGAACTCAACGGCGTGATCTGCCAGACCTTTCCCGACGATCCGCCGCAGCAGCAGGCGAGCACCATCGGCCAGCCGGCGCCCTGCATGGAAGTGAAAATCGCCGACCCCGCCACCGGCCGGGTGCTGCCGCTCGACACGCCGGGCGAGATCTGGGCGCGCGGCTACCAGACCATGCTCGGCTATTTCGACATGCCGGAAGGCGCCGACGGTGCGCTCACCCCCGATGGCTGGCTGAAGACCGGCGACCAGGCGACGATGGATGCCGAGGGCTACCTGCGCATCACCGGCCGCCTCAAGGACGCGATCATCCGCGGCGGCGAGAACATCTATCCGCGTGAAATCGAAGAGGTGCTCTGCGCCCATCCCGCCATCTCGCAGGCCAGCGTGATCGGCCTGCCCGACGAGAAATGGGGCGAGGTGGTGGCCGCCGTGCTGAGGCTGCAGCCCGACGCGTCGCCGGTGCCGGCGACCGAGGAACTGCATGCGTGGTGCCGCGCGCGCCTGGCTGCGTACAAGACGCCGGTGCGCTGGTTCTATGTCGATGCGTTTCCGCTCACGGCCTCGGGCAAGATCCAGAAGTTCGCGCTGCGCGACATGATCGGCGATGCACGCCTGGTGCCCGAGCCCTTCGTGAAGCCGGAGACCGGCCACACGCCACGGCCCCGCGCGGATCAGCCCGCGATCTGAGCCAGGTAGATCTTCTGAAGCCGCAACAGGTGGTTGCGCATCTTCTGCGCCGCCGCGTCGGCTTCGCGCGCACGCAGATGGCCCAGCAGTTGCCGGCGCAGCGGCATCACCGAGCGGTTCGAGGTCGGACCCACCTCGTTGACGAACTTCGCCGTGATCGCCGTCACCGCATCGGTCAGCGTGATGAGCAGCGGATTGCGCGTCATCCGCGCGAGCATGCGATGGAACTCGAGGTTGATGGCGGTGCGCCGCGCGAAGTCGTTCTCTTTCGCGGCCTGCTCGGCCAGCACGACGTTCTGCTCGATCGCATCCACCTCCTCCGGCGTGCAGCGCTGGCACGCGAGCCGCACCACCTCGACGCCGATCAACAGGCGCACTTCGGTCAGATGCTCCGGCTGGATGGTGCCGAGCGAATAGAGATCGGAGATCCCCGCGAGCACCGCGTCGCCGCCGCCATCGCGGATGAAGGCGCCGCCGGCCGCGCCCTTCTTCATCTCCAGCAGGCCGCTGTCGACGAGCGAACGCAGGGCCTGGCGGACCGAGTTGCGGCTGACGCTAAACTGCTCCGACAGATCGCGCTCGGAAGGCAGCCGGTCGCCGGCCTTCAGCCGATGGCTGGCCAGCAAGGCGCGTATCTGGGCCTGGATCTCATCGGCGGGCCGGGTGCCCATCACCGGCTTGAATCGCAGCGCCGCCCGGGTCCGGGACTGTTGTGTCTGTGGCATTCGTAGCGTTTCGTCCAATGTTGCTCTCCCTATGCTAACCACTGCCGTCGCACACGCATGAAAGAAGATCGCACCGCCACGGCATCGCCGGCGGAATCCGCCGCGGCGCCGCGCATCGGCCCGGGCAGCGCGCGCTCGGTGCTGCTCACCCTGCTCGGCGAATTCGTGCACCCGTCGCACGCGCCCACCTGGACCTCGACGCTGCTGTACGCCTTCGCCGGGGTCGGCATCGCGGAGAAGGCGGCGCGCCAGGCGATCGCGCGCGCTGCCGCGGCCGGATGGATCGAGAACGACCGCGACGGCCGCCGCGCGGCCTGGCGGATGACCGAGCGCGCCACGCATCTGATCAGCGAAGGCTCGCAGCGCGTGCGCTCGATCCGCACTGCCACGGCCGCCTGGAAAGGCGAATGGGTCGTGCTGCACATCACCTTGCCGGAATCGCGGCGAGCGGATCGCCTGCGCCTGTACCGGGCGCTGAGCTGGCTCGGCTTCGGCAGCCCCAGACCGGGCTTGTGGATCGGCCCGCACGCGGATCGCGCCGAGGCGGCGCGCGCGGCGGTGGAACAACTCGACCTTGCCGGCAACACGGTTGCCTTCAACGCGCAGTCGCTCGGCTTCGGCGTTGCCGAGCGCGAGCTGGTCGCGCAGGCCTGGGACCTCGACGCGCTCTCGCTGCACTACGAGGTGCTGGTGCAGCATTTCCGGGAGCTGCGGCCGCGCGACGAGGAGGACGTCTTCTTCGCCCACATCGAACTCGTGAATGCGCTGCAGCGCCTGCCGTCGATCGACCCGGGCCTTCCGGCCGCCCTGCTGCCGGCCGACTGGCAAGGCACGCGCGCCGGAGAGCGGCTGGACGAACTGCGCGCGAAGTGGCGCGCCACCGCGCATGCGCACTGGCGCAAGGTGCAGGGCCAGAGCGGCTGACGCCTAGTCGCCCGCCCACTGCCTGGGCAGATCGCGCTTGAAGATCTTGCCCGTGGCATTGGTGGGCAGCGCCTCGCTGCGCAACCACCAGCGCGAGGGCACTTCGAATTTTCCGAGATGCGCGGCCGCATGGCGCCGCAGGTCTTCCACATTCGCGGATGCGCCTTCGCGCAGCACCACCACGGCCGCAACCTCTTCGCCCAGGTCCGCATGCGCCAGCCCGACCACGGCGACCTCGACGACATCGGGGTGCGTCTGCAGGCCATGCTCCACGTGCGCGCAGGCGATGTTCTCGCCGCCGCGGATGACGATGTCCTTCGATCGGCCGACCACATAGAGATGGCCGTCCTCGACGCGGCCGAGGTCGCCGGTCTTGACCCAGCCATCGGCGTCGGCGATCGGCACCGGGTCGCCCCAGTAGCCGAGGGTGACCGTGGGCGTGCGCGCGAAGATCTCGCCGGCGCCGCTCGCATCGGCATCGGCGATGCGCAGCTCCACCACCGGCAAGGGCTTGCCGACGCAGCCGGGCCGGCCTTTCACGTCGTCGCCCGAACCGGCCGCGAGCACGCCGCCGGCCTCGGTCAGACCATAGAGGCTGCCCACGCTTTTCTTCGTCGCCGGGAAGGCCCGCTGCACCTTCTCGCGCAGTTCGACCGAGATCGCCGCGCCGCCCATCGGGATCGAGCGCAGGCTCGAGGTGTCGAACTCGGCGAAGCGCTCGTGTTCGACGACGCGCGACACCATCGTCGGAATGCTGCCCCAGACGCGCACCTTCTCGCGCTGGATCAGATTCAGGATCGCCAGCGGATCGAAGCGCCCTTCGAGGAACACCAGCGAACCGCCCGACAGCAAGGTCGAGAGGCTGATCTGGACGCCGGCCAGGTGGAACAGCGGCACGGTCAGCAGGCTGACGGTGCCCGGCTTGTCCATCGGCAGCTCGTTCGGCAGGCGGCCGGTGAGCGCCAGCAGGTTCTGGATGTTCGCGATCACGCCGCGGTGGGACATCATCACGCCCTTGGCAACGCCGGTGGTGCCGGAGCTGAACATGATGATGGCGAGATCGTCTTCCGAAAGTCGCGTCGGCGGCAGCGCGGCCACGGGCTCGGATGCGTCGATCACCGAGCGCAGTGCACGCAGATCCATCGGATGGAAGGACGGGTCCAGCGCGCGCGCGCCCTCGCGATCGGTCAGCACCGCAACCGGATCGACGGTCGCGAGCGCCTCGCGCGTTTCATCATCGCCCCACCAGGCGTTCGCCAGCACCGTCACCGCGCCGAGCGACTGCAAGGCCCAGAAGGACACCAGCCATTCGAGCGAGTTGTAGGCCAGCAGCACCACGCGATCGCCCTGCGCGATGCCGCGCGCGTGCAATGCCGAGGCCACGCGCTGCACCGCCGCTTCGAATGCAAGAAAGTCGAGCCGGCGTTCGCCCTCGATGACGAAAGGCCGATGGCCCCAGCGGCGCGCATCGCGCAGCAATTCGGGGATCGAGCGCGGCCGGTGTGCGTAGGCGCGGCAGGGGTGGCCGGCTACCGTGACGGTTTCGACCGTGCGCCCCCAGCGCTGCGATGCATCGGGCGTGCCGATATCGGCAGGCGCGGCCGCGGACGGTGAAGCCTGCTGCAGCGTGCTCATTGCGCGCCGCCCATCCGGCCCGCGAGGCCGTCGATCTCGGCGGCGCCGTAGCCGAGTTCTTCCAGCACGGCGCGGGTGTGTTCGCCGGACTCCGGCGGCGGCGGCACCTGTCCGCGGTGAATGCCGTCGAAGCGCAGCGGCGCATCGACCGATCGGGCCTCGCCCACCTGCACCCAGGCGCCGATGGCCTCGGCCTGCGCATCGTCCATGACCTCGGCCGGCGTCTGGATCGGCGCCCACCAGACTTCGTGTTCGTCGAACTTCGCGCGCCAGTAGGCCAGCGGCTGCGCATTGAAGGCCTCGTCGAACAGCGCAATCAGTTCGCGGCTGTTCGTGCCGATGCCGCGCGCATCGCGAAAGCGCTCGTCGTCCACAAGCTCGCCGCGGCCGATGGCACGCAGCACCGGCCCGAGATGGCGCCGCGCCTCGACGCCGACGAGGAAGAACCAGTGGTCGTCCGAGCTGCGGTAGGAGTTGTACATCGGTGTCCGCGATTCGTCGCGCGGGCGCGGCGGCTTGGGCTTGCCGCCGAGCGCCTGCTGTCCGAGTTCGCCGGCGAGGGCCCACATGCCGGTGCGCATGAGCGAGGCTTCGACGAAGCGGCCGTGGCCGGTCTGCCCGCGCTCCATCAGCGCGGCCATCACGCCCGACGCGGCGGCCAGTGCCGTGAACGCATCGCCGATGCCCTGCAGCAGCGCGGCCGGCGGCGTGCCGGCGGTGGTGATCTCGTGCGCGATGCCGGTGCGGCCGTAGAAGGCGGCGATGTCGTAGCCCGGCCGGTCCTGGTCGGGGCCGCCCCAGCCATAGGCGCTGACCGTGCAATAGACCAGGCGCGGATAGCGCTCGCGCACCGCGTCGGCGCCGAGGCCCAGCCGCTGGAGCGCATCGGGGCGCAGGTTGGTGAGCAGCACGTCGGCGCCCTCGAGCAGACGGTCCAGCACTTCGCGCCCGGCTTCGGTCTTGACCTCGAGTTCGATCGAGCGCTTGCCCCGGTTGGCCGCGATGAAGGCGCCGTTGGGCGTGCCGCTGCGCGCCCCCATCGAGGCAAAGATGGTGCGCATCGGTTCGCCGCCGGGCGGCTCGATCTTGATGACGTCGGCGCCCCAGTCCGCGAGCAGGCCGCCGGCCAGCGGCCCGGCCATCCAGTGCGCGAGTTCGACGATCCGCACGCCGCGCAGGGGTCGGGCCTCGCCGCGATCGGGCAAGGCGGGGGTGGAAGGAGCGGTCGATGTGTTCATGCTTGTCATGCTACATAATATTGACGATACGGTCAATATGTGTATCATATCAACAGCCCGCCGCACCCAACCTGGAGCATCGAATGCAAGACGCCGTCATCACCGAGAAGCAGGGCCCCGTCGCCCGCCTCATCCTCAACCGGCCCGACAAGCACAACGCGCTGCGCTTCGCGGATCTCGACCTGCTCGTCGCCGCCTTGCACGAGGCGGAGGAAGACGACGACGTCAAGGTCATCGTCCTCAAGGGCAACGGCCCCTCGTTCTGCGCGGGCCACGACTACAACGATGCCATCCGCTCCTACGGCCTCGAAGACGACGGCAGCGGCGCGAAGCCGCGCCGTCCGAGCCAGCGCTCGCGGCTGTTGCGCGACCGCAAGCTGGGCATGAACTACATGGCCTTCCAGAATTCGCTCAAGCCGGTGATCGCACAGGTGCACGGGCATTGCACGGGCGTGGGCATGTACCTGGTGGAACTGGTCGATCTGGCCATCGCCGCCGACGACGCCACGTTCAGCCACGCCGAACAGCGCCTCGGCCTGGCGGGCAACACCTGGCACCTGAACAGCCAGATCCTGATGTACGGCGCCAAGAAGGCGCGCGAGCTGATGCTGCTGGGCGACGCGTTCGATGGGCGCGAAGCCGAACGCGTGGGGCTGGTGAACCGCGCCGTCGCGCCCGGCGACCTCGAATCGACCGTCGAGGCATGGGCGCAGAAGATCAGCAAGCATGCGCGCGACGCGCTCGTCACCGGCAAGGCCATGCACCAGATGGCACTCGACAGCCTGGGCGGCAGCCAGCAGTTCGCCCGCGGCTATGTGGGCCACACGCTCGGCACCAACCTGCGCTTCGAGAGCGACGAGTTCAACTTCCTGCGCGAACGCCGGCAGGAGGGAACCACCACCACCTTCAAGAACCGCGACAAGCGCTTCGCCGACTGACCTTCCGCCGGGAGCAAGCACCATGGATCTGCACGTCACTGAACTGCGCATCGAGAACCACGTCGGCATCGTGCGCCTCGCCCGTCCGGATCGCGGCAACTCGTGGACGAATCGCATGAATGCCGAGTACCGGTGGTTGATGCAGTCGCTCGAAGACAACCCGGACGTGCGCGTCATCGTGGTCACGGGCGCCGGCCGGCAATTCTGCGTCGGCGCGGACTTCAAGGCGCTGGACCACCATCGGGAATCGGACAAGGACTATGTGGAGAGTTCGCGGCACGAGGACATGGCGCGGCCCGGCCATGGCGTGCGCCCGGAGTTCGACCACGAGCTGGTCTGGCACTGGGGCCTGTCGAAGCCCGTGATCGCTGCGGTCAATGGCGCCTGCGCCGGCATCGCGCTGGCGCTGACGGCCTTCTGCGACCTGCGCTATGCGGCCGCGGGTGCGAAATTCACGAGCTCCACGCCGCGCCTCGGACTGCCGTCCGAATACGGACTCTCGTGGGTGCTGCCGCGCATCGTCGGCCTCACGCGCGCGGCCGAAGTGCTGCTGACCGGGCGCGTCTTCGTGGCCGAGGAGATGCTGGCGATGGGCTTCCTCAACGCGGTGTTTCCCGCCGAGGCCTTCGAGGCACGCGTGCTGGCTGTCGCGACGGAGATGGCCCATGGCGTCTCACCCATCGCAGTGAAGGCCGCCAAGCGGCAGCTCTACGCCGAGCAGCTGGACCATGACCCCGGGCACGCGGTAGAGAATGCGAAGGCCCTCACCGGCAAATTCCTGAAGCACCCCGATTTCAGGGAGGGCGTGGCTGCGGCGCAGGCAAAGCGGGCGCCCTTCTTCGCGGCGCTGTCCGACCTCGGGCCTTGAGCCGAGGCCGAGCGGAGCGCGGCAAGCGCCGCTCGGTGCTGGCGCATCGGCTCGCTGCTTTCCCCATTGACTGGATCTGAATCTTTGTAGATCATTCATTGGGTGACCCAAATTTCGGAACTTGGATCATCCATTTCTCAACCTACCTGCGAACAGAGGTGACTGCCGTGTCCATCGTGCTGAGAACAATCCTCGTGGCCCTTGCCGGCACTCTGCTGTCCGCACAGGCGAACAGCCAGGCAGAAAACTTTCCCTCGCGCAACCTGCGCATGCTCGTGCCCTACAGCGCCGGCAGCGGCGTGGATCTGCTCGCGCGCAGCTTCGCCCATGGCATGGAAGGCCCGCTGAAGCGTCCGGTGGTGGTGGAGAACCGCGAAGGAGCGACCGGCATCATCGGCACGCAGGCTGCTGCACGCGCGCCGGCGGACGGCTACACGCTCATGGCCAATGCCAATCCGCCGTTCATGGTCGCGCCGCTGAGCCAGAAGCCGCCGCCCTACGACGTGCTGACGGCCTTCGCTCCCGTGGCGCGGGTGGGCAGCGTTCCGCTCGTCATGATCATCGCGGCGGATTCGCCGGTGAAGAGCTTCGTGCAGCTGCGCGAATACATCAAGGCCCACCCTGACAAGGCGACCTACGCCTCGACGGGGAATGGATCGCCCGGACAGCTGTACACGGAAACCGTGAAGTCCGCGACCGGACTCCGATTGACCGAGGTGCCGTACAAGTCGTCGACCCAGGCCCTCACGGACGTGATTGGCGGCCAGATCCTGACCAGCCTCGTGTCGCTTCCCGCGGCCGATCAACTGATCCAGCACGGACTCCTGCGTGTTCTGGCGGTCGGATCCCGAGAGCGGCTCAAGCGCTTTCCCGATGCGCCCACCCTGACCGAAGTCCTCGGCTCGCCTCAGGAAGCGAGCGTGTGGTATGGATTCCTCGTGCCTGCCGGCGTCGCCCCCGAGAAGATCGCCGCTCTCTATGCCGCCGTGGCCAAGGTGTTCGACACGGAAGAAGCCCAGAAGAGCCTGCAGACGCTGGGCATCATCCCCGAGCTGCAATCGCCGGCGCAATTCACGGCCTCTCTGCGCCAGAACGCCGAAGCCGCGCGCAGGATGCTCTCCCTCGTGGAACAGAGCAAGTCCTCTCCCTGACCCGCAGCGGGTTGCCCCCATGGACGTCGCCTCATGATTCAAGCCTCCGATACCGAGTTCCATCCGCGTGACCCTGCCGACCGGATCTGGACCGAAACCACCTACCTCGCATTCAACGTTCCCGAGGCGGCGCTGCACGGCACATGCTATGTGCTCGCGCGCCCGAACCTGGGGGTGGCGATGTCGTCCGTCGTCGTCGCGCGTGGCATGCGCCGCCGGCCGCACGAGGTGGACTTCTGCGATCCGCAGATCCATCTCCCCTGCCCATCGTCCTATGCGAGCTTCTCGTTGGCCAACGGGTTGGCGGTGGAGGCCAGATCGCTGACCGACTGGCACTTCCGCTACGAGCACAAGCTCGGCGCCTGCAGCTTCGACCTGCATCTGCAAGGGCTGCACCATCCCTTCGATCCGACCGACCCACGAGAGAATCCGATGATCGAAAAGCAGGCCGCACATTCCGCGGACCCGCGCATCGGCGATGCATGGTCGCACGGGCACTTCGATCTGAAGGGCCGCATCACCGGCACCCTGACGCTGCGCGGGCATCAATACCAGGTCGATTGCTACGAGGGCATGGACCGCAGCTGGGGCCCGCGCAACGAGACACCGAACCGCGCCACCTCGTACATCTCCGTGAACTGCGGCGACGCCATGGCCATGTGGCTGACCATGACCCTCGACGTGACTCCCTCCGGCCATGTGCGCTACGAGCGGTTGAACTCCGGATTTCTCGTTGAACACGGCGTCGTAACGCCCATCGTGGCGGCGCAGGTCGAAGCCGCGACGGTCGACATGCTCGCGATCAGCGACCGCATCGTCGTCACGGACGCGCGCGGGCGCACCCATGAGTTCTTCGGTGCGACGATCGGCACCCGACCGATGGGATCGCTCAACCCTTCGATCGCCGCATTCGTGTCGCTGATGCGCTACCAATACGGCAAGCTCGTCGGCCATGGCGGTCACGGCAAGCTCTTCGGCCTGAGCTATCTGGCAGAACGACTGGCAGGAGGCGACGCATGATCACGACAAACCAAGATGCAGCGACCGCTGCGAGCCTGGACATCCGCGACGACCCCAGCGAAGCGTTCATCGCCGACATGCGCCAGCGCTTCCCGACCGAGCCCGAGACCGACGCGCTGTTGACGCGCAAGATGCGGCGGCGCAGTGGCCCTCCGTATCAACAGGTCAGCCTGGCGCAGATGACGAAGTGGCTTCACGCCATGCTCTCGGATCGGATCCAGGGCAGCTTCACGGTGCGCGATCCGAAATGGCTGACAGGTGGCGCTTCCAAGGTGCAGGTCTCGTTCATGCTGGATTGGGAGGCCCCGGGACGAGGCGCCTGCAGCGACCATCTCGTCATCCGGATGGATCCCTCCGAAGCCTCCAACACCACCAGCCGTGTGCGCGAAGCGGAGTTGCTGGACGCGTTCCAGGACCGGTTGGCCGTGCCGAAGGTGTTCTGGATCGATCGCGAGGCACAGTGGTTTCCGGAACCGGCCATCATCTACACCTTCGTCTCCGGCGTGGCGAAGCCCAGGAGCACGAGCGCCGGCCAGGTCGTGGGCCTCGGAACCAACTTCGGCCCGCGCCTGCGCGAGTTGCTCGCGCCGCAGTTCCTGCGCGACCTGGCGATCATCCACACCGCCGACCTGGGCAGCATGCATTTCGAAAGCATGGAACAGCCATCGGTCGGTTCCGAGGAGGCAGCCCGCTGGCAGTTGAACCGCGCACGGCGCGTCTGGGAAGAAGACCGCGGGGAGGACTATCCCCTGATGGACGTCGCGGCCAACTGGCTCGAACGCAACCTGCCGGTGCTCGACCGCACGAGCGTCGTGCACGGCGACTTTCGCAGCGGCAACTTCCTGTTCGACGGGGCGAGCGGCAACATCACGGCATGGCTGGACTGGGAGCGTGGCCATCTCGGAGATCGCCACCGCGATCTCGCGTGGATGACGCAGCGCGAAAAGGGCCACCTCGCGGAAGACGGCAAGACCTACCTGGTCTGCGGCCTGATTCCACTGGAGGCGTTCTATGAACGCTACGAGAAGGCGTCCGGCCTCAGCGTGGATCCACGGCGCCTGCGCTGGTACCGGGTGCTCAACTGCTTCCAGGTGATCACGACCACCATGGCCACCATGTACCGGGTCGCAAAGCTGGGCAAATCCCACCAGGACATCCTGCTCGCGCGCCTGAAGGCCATCGCGCCGATCGGCGCCCATGAGCTTTGCGAACTGCTGGAAGGAAACCTCTGATGGATCACACCCATATCGGCTTGCGCGCGGCCGTGCGGGCGCTCGCCGATGTCGTCGCACCCGCTGTCGATCCGACGCACGCCCAGGCGCACGACCAGCTGCGGCTCACGATCGACTATCTCGAGTTCGTGCTTCAACGGCTGGATCACCTGCATGAACGGGAGTTGTTCGAATTGCGTCATCACGTGGACTTGGCCAGGCAGGTGCTGGCGGTCACCTCTGCGTACGCCGTGCCATGCTCCGCGGCGCTCGGCACTGCACTGGAACGCGGCGAGAAATCCTTGGCGGAAGTCAACGCGCCGCCGCCGACACTTCGCAACGCCACGGTTGCCCTGGCCGCGGCCGTGGCGCAAGCAGTGCGGGCAGCGCCGCAAATGGCTGCGTCGGCGCGCCAGGACATCGAAGCCCGCGTGCTCCACGCGAGCAAGATGCGCATCTCGTTCGAACGCTCCTGGTACCTGCCGCTCGGCCTGGACGCGGATTCTCACGAGGTCTTGCCGCTTTCCGAGACTCTCGGACAGTCGTTCGAATTCTTCGACAACGACTCCCAAGGGACGCGTAGCGGCTACTCCGATTGAAGCAGCGTCGCGAGCGTGGCTCCGTTCAGCCGGGCCAGATAGTCGTCATGGCCACCCGCGTGGACGTGGCATTGCAGATAGCGCTCAAAGTCCTGCGCGCTGGTGCTGGCTTTGACGTATTCGCGCAGATGCGCTTCGTCCGCCTGGTACAGGCCATGTGAAGCGGTCGGATGTGCGCCGAACGGCACGTGCACGACCGCATCGACCAATACCGACGGCAGCTTGGTCAGGTGATTCGCGCGACGCACTGTCTCGGTGGACACGATGCGGTCCACGGTCACCACCACGCGCCGCGAGGCTTGGGCCAGCATGACGTCGAAGAAAGGCGAGCCGAGGAACTGAACGTTGCCAAGTTCGTCCGACTGCTGGGCGTGCAGAAAGCACACGTCGGGACGGATCGCCATCGTGGCAAGCAGGCGTCGCTCGCCCGGCCCGGTGGGAAGCAGGCGATATTGCTGGGGCGCGTGTCGCGGCAGATCGGTGCCCAGATCCGGAATCGGCATCCAGGGAAGATCGCCCATGCTGGCGCGAAGCCCGCCGGCGAATCCCGGACCGTCGATATCGATGACTTCCAGCTCGCCGGCTTCGGCCGCCTTGCGGAACTGCGGTGCAAGACCATGTTGCTCGAAGCTGATGAAGACGCAAAAGGTGCTTCGCACCGCACCCGCGCCGATCAGCAGATCCGGTGCGATCGAGCCTGGCGCGGGCACCAGCATCAGATCGCCTGTTCCCCGTCGCACGAGGGCACGAACGAGTGCCATGGGTTGGCTGTTGAAGATCCACCCGCCCAGGCCGAGGCTGCTGCCGGGCGTCACGAAGGCCACGGCTTCTTCCAGTGAAATGAGTTTGCTTTGCATGTTTTCCTCCTCAACGCTGCCCATTGCGCAGCAGCCCGCCTCGATCCACCTTCAGTCGCAGCACCGACAGTTCATCCGGCGACGGGGCCTCGGTCGTGGCCGGCGAACCTTCGCACAGGATTTCGAAGCCGGTGTTGCGTTGCACCTGCTCGAGCGAAACGCCTTGATGCAGCGAACGCACGCGCATGGCTTTGCTCACCGGTTCGAAGTCGAAGATGCCGAGCGGCGACACGACCAGGCGCGGGCCGCCCGGCGGCAGCCCTGCCTGATGGCGTGATTCGCCACCGTCCAGATAGCCTGCCCCGCAGATGAAGTCCACTTTGGGCACGAAGGTATGCCGATCGTGCCGTTGCGTGACGACGTAGAAGCGACGCGAGAGTCCGCACAGCGCACTGATGCCCACCGTGCCCGGGCCGCGCAGGCGCGGCCGGTTCTGCGCACCGACGACCGCCGTGTTGATGTTGCCGTGGCGATCGACCTGCAGCACGCTGAGGATGGCGAAGTCGAAGAAATGCACCTTCCAGTCGATGAAGTCGATCATGTCGGGCAGGTCGAACAATGCCTCGGCCGCCTGGATGTTCGCGTAGCCGGCAGTCGGCAGCAACCGGTCGCGCACCGGATTGACCATGCCGCCAGGGCCGGAGACCCACCACAGGGACGGCGCGTGTCGCGCGCGAGCCAGATTGCAGGCCGCTACCTGGATGTCCGAATTGGTACCGATGATGGCTTTTTCACCATCGGCGAGATCACGCGCGAGCACGATCGCTGAGAGTTCGGAACTGCTGAATGTCGGTTGTTCGTTCATGGGACGCTCTGTTCAACGGGATTTCTGCATGCGCGCATGCGCCTTGAGATAAAGCACTTCCTGGCGCTGGAGGTGGCGCCGCATCTCGTCGGTCGCGGCGGCCGCGTCGCGCGCTCGAAGCTGACGCAACAGCCGGCGCCGAAACGGCATCACATAGCGGTTCGGCGTGCGTTCAATGGCGCTGACAAATTGGCCCGTGATGCCGACCACGGCGTCGGCCACGGCCACCAGCAATGCGTTGCCGGTCATGCGCGCCAACAGCTTGTGGAACTCCAGGTTCAATTCGGTACGCCGCGCGAGATCGTTCTCGCGCACGGCTTCTTCGGCAGCCGCCACGTTGGCTTCGAGGCGATCGAACTCGGCCTCGCTGGCCCGCGCGCAGGCCAGCCTCACGACCTCCGTGCCGACCAGCACCCGCATCTCGGTCAGGTCCTGCGGCCGGATGGTGCCGAGTGCGAAGAGATCCGAGAGCACTGTCGCGACCGAGCCGGCACCATGGTCGCGGATGACGGCTCCGCCGCTCGGCCCCTTGCGGATCTCGAGCAGGCCCTGTTCCTGCATCGAGCGCAGCGCCTGCCGCACCGAATTGCGACTGACGCCGAACTGCGTCGACAACTCGCGCTCGGTCGGCAGGCGATCGCCGGCCCTGAGTTCCTGCAACCGAAGTCTCGATCGAACCTGCTCGATGATTTCGGTTGCCGGTTGACTGCCGGCAACCGGGCTGAAGCCAGCCTTCACGCGCGACGCCAGGAAGCGCGGAGACGCGACTTCGGCCGTCGACGATATCGACAGGGGTGAACGAGTGAGCATCGTTGACTTCGTTTGAATGGGTCACTCATAATACATCTATGGATGACCCATTAACTTCTATTTCGCAATCTCCACCTCCGGTCGCGGCGCAGGACCCACGAGTTGCCGGGCCCCTGGCCGGCATTCGCGTGGTCGACCTCAGCAGCTACATGACCGGTCCGCTGACGGCGACGACCCTGGCCGATCTCGGCGCCGCGGTGATCAAGGTGGAGCCTCCCGGCGGCGACGGGTTTCGCGGCTTCGGGCACAAGGTCAACGGCTGGAGCGCCCTCTGGTCCAGTTGCAATCGCGGCAAGCGCAGCATCGTCCTCGATCTCAAGCAGCAGGCTGGACTGGAAACGCTGAAGTGCCTGCTGGCAGACGCCGACGTGCTGGTCGAGAACTGGCGCCCGCACGTGGCCGCATCGCTCGGTATCGGAAACGCGGTGCTTGATGCCGTGAATCCGGGGCTCGTGCACTTGTCGATCACAGGGTTCGGCGACAGCGGTCCGCTGGCGCACGCACCCGCCTATGACTCGCTGATCCAGGGCTACACCGGCATGGCCCACCTGCAGGGCACCGAGGGAGCGCCAGCCGTGGCCGCATACTGGGTCGTCGACAAGGTGGTGGCGGCCTTCGGCGCGCAATCGGTGCTGGCGGCGCTGGTGCAGCGGCAGCGCACAGGTCGCGGCAGCCACGTCTCGTTGCCCATGCTGGACGTGGCAGCCTACTTCAACTTCAGCGACATGGCGCAGCACCGCACCTTCGTCGGCGACGAGACGCCCTGGAAAACGCCGTTCAATCCAGTGGTGCGCACGGCCGACGGCCATTTGATCGTCACGCCAGTCAACGGCGGGCAACTCTCGAGAACGCTCAAGGCGCTCGGGCGCGCCGACCTCAAGGACCGCATGCTCGCCATGAAAGATCACGGCGAGATGATCGATTTCTTCTACCGCAACCTCAATGAGATTCTCTCGACGCGTCCAACGGCGCATTGGATCGCGTTCTTCGCGCCGCACGATGTTCCGGTCGCGCCCGTGATGTCGCTCGAGCAGCATCTGGTCGATCCGCAGGTCCTGCACAACCGCATCTACCACGAAGTGCCCTCGCCGGCCGGAGCGCCGCTTCGAACGCCTCGCTATCCGGCCCGCTTCGACGGCACGCTGCTGGCTCCGGCCGCGGCGCCGCCGGTCGTCGACGCGGATGCCGCGCAGGTGCGCGCCGAACTCTCTTCCACTTCGTCGAATCGACAACCATGACACTCACAGATCAAGATGCCGAAGTAGCGCGATCCGTTCTCTACGAGAAGAAGGACGGCAGGGCGTACATCACATTCAATCGTCCCGAGAAGCGCAACGCGCTGACCTATGCCGCTTTCGACCGGCTGATGGATTGCCTCGGTGATGCGCAGCGCGACGATGACGTCCGCGTGATCGTCATCCGCAGCGCCGGAGATCATTTCTGTGCCGGGCACGATCTCGCCGAGATCGGCAGCGAGTACGGCTTCGACCCGAGCGGCAAGGGTCGCCGGCCCAGTCAAAGGGCCAGGCTGAACTTCGACCGGCGCCATCTCGACCAATTCCGCGAACTGCTCTATTGCAGCAAGCCGACGCTGGCGCTGGTGCGCGGATACTGCGTCGGCGCGGGCCTGCACATCGTGGAAGCCTGCGACCTGGCGATCGCCAGCGATGCGGCTCGCATGGGCCATCCCGAACAAAAGGCGGGCCTGGCGGGCGCCGCCTACATGACCGCCTGGAACATCATGGCCGCCGGTCCGAAGAAGGCGCGCGAGTTGCTCCTGATTGCGGACGTGCTGCCGCCGCAGGAACTGGTGCAGATGGGGCTGGTCAACAAGGTCGTGCCGGACGACCAGCTCGAGGCGGCGGGCGAGGAATGGGCAGACCGGATCACCCGCCTGCCGCGCGACGCCATCGCGATCGGCAAGGCCGCCACGCACGTGGCGCTGGATTCACTGGGGATGACAAGCCAGTTCACCCACGGCTACGTGCTGCACGCCTTGTCCACCAACATCCGTTACGAGCAGGACGAATACAACTTCATGAAGCAACGCCGCGAGAACGGCGTGCGTGCCGCCTCCCACGGGCGAGAGTCGCGCTTTCGAGAGAGCGGCGACGGCTCGGGCTCCGATGCGGGCGGTGAAGCGTGATGCATGGCGGCGGTGCCGCGCGGGCACTGGCGGATGTTCGCGTGGTCGACTTCTCCGCGATGATCGCGGGGCCCTACTGCACGCGTTGGTTGTCCGACCTCGGGGCGGACGTCATCAAGGTGGAACCACCGGAAGGCGACCACATGCGCCATCGGCCCCCGCTGCGCGAGGGGCACAGCACTTTCTTCGGCCACCTCAATGCCGGCAAGCGCTTCATGTCGCTCGATCTGAAGCAGGCCGAAGCACGCGAACTGGCCGAGCGCATGATCGCTCGCGCCGACGTGGTGGTGGAGGCCTTCAGGCCGGGCGTGATGCAGCGGCTCGGTTTGGGTTCGGCCGAGATGCGAGCCAGATATCCCAGGCTGATCTATTGCTCGATCTCCGGTTTCGGCCAGTCCTCGGGCTGGTCCGACCGGCCCGCCTATGGGCCCGTGGTGCACGCTGCCAGCGGCTTCGACTTTGCGCTGGGCTCCGATCCGTCCGGGCAGCCCAGGAGCGCGACCATGCCCCTGGCCGACATGTTGACCGCGATGTTCGCGGCGATGTCGATCCAGACCGCGCTGATTTATCGCCGCGCGACGGGCCTGGGCACCGAGATCGACGTGAACCTGATGGACAGCGTGCTGAACGTCATGCCCTACGAATTTCAGAATGCGCAGCAACCGATACGGCAGCCTCGACCGGTCTACCGGCCCATGCGCGCTCGTGACGGTTGGATCCTGGTGACCCCGATCAACCAGCGCAATTTCGTGAATCTCTGCGGTGTATTGGGGCATCCGGAATGGCGCGCGGACCCCGAACTGGCCACCGAAGCCGCCCGCTTTGCCCACTGGGGCGCTTTCATGGATCGCATCGAAGCCTGGACCCTGCAGCATGACGCCGCCGAGTGCGAGCGAGTCTTGACCGCCGGCGGCGTCCCATGCGCACGCTACCGCGACTTGAGGGAGGTGCTCACGGATCCGCAGTTCGCAGAGCGGGACAGCTTCGGGACCATCCACGATCCAGCCGGCGACTTCCTGGCAACTCGCCTTCCCTTCGCATTCGAGAACGTACGGCCGCCGACCGGCGAGACCGTCTCGTCCCTCGGTGCCGACACGGCCGGTGTCTTGCGCCACGACCTGGGCGTTGGCGAGGCGCAACTCGACGAGCTCGTGGGCAAAGGCGCCGCGATTTGCAGTTCAGAACATTAGGAGACCACCATGCTTTCACGACGCCAAGCGATCGCCACCTGCCTCGCCGCCCTTCTGACTTCGGGACAAGTCACATGGGCCCAGACTTCGACGGACGGCCCCATCCGCATCATCGTGCCGACCACCCCCGGATCGACGCCGGACCTGCTCGCCCGACTGATCAGCCCCAAACTGTCGGAGCGCCTTGGCCGAACAGTGATCGTCGAAAACCGGACCGGTGCTTCCGGCAACATCGGCACCGAGGCCGTGGTCAGAGCGGCGCCCAACGGCAACACCCTGCTGGTGGCCGCCAGCACCTTGGCCACAGGCGCCACGCTTCAAAGGTCGATCCCGTTCAACGCGGCGAAGGACCTCGCGCCCGTCACGCTCATGGGCTGGAACCGCCTCGTGTTGGTGACGCATCCTCAGACCGGACTCAAGAGTGCTGACGACTTCGTGCAAGCGGCGCGCAGGAATCCCGGCAAATTGAGCTACGGCAGTCCCGGAGACGGAACGCCCAACCACTTGGCGGCGGAACTGTTCAAGGCGCGCACGCAGATCTATGTCATGCACATCCCGTATCGGGGCTCGGCGCAACAGCTGACCGATCTGCTCGCGGGGCAGATTGACATGGCCCCCCTGACTGCGATCGTCGCCGCGCCCTACGTTCGATCCGGCAAGCTCGTTGCGCTCGCGGTGACGGGCAGCAAACGCTCCCCCCTGCTGCCCGGCGTGCCCGCTCTTTCCGAGGTCGGCATCAGGGATGTCGACGGCAATATCTGGTACGGCATGTTTGCGCCACGCGGCACCCCCGACGAAGTGATCGCTCGTTTGAATGGCGTTGTCAAAGGCATTCTGCGCGAGATGGAATCTTCGTTGGCTCAACAAGGATTCGAGGTGGAGGTTTCGACGCCTGAGGAACTCCAGCGACTGCTCGTGAAGGACACCGCTCGCTGGGCGGAGCTGGTCAAGCTGCAAGGCATCAAGGCCGATTGAGGCGCTCAAGAAACTCGGATGGATTTGAAATGATATTCACGGAAGAACAACAGGCTTTCCGCGACAGCGTGCGAAGGGTCGTGGAGCGGCACGTGGCACCGATTGCAGCGGAGATCGACGAGACCGACCGTTTCCCCACTGAATTGGTAAAGCTCTTCGGAGAAATGGGATGGGTGCAACTTCTGGTCCCCGAGCAATATGGTGGCCCGGGCGGCAACCTCACGATGATGTGCATCGCGCGCGAGGAGATCGCGCGGGTCTCCCCGGCCTGCGCAACCTTGGCGGGACTCAACACCATGCTGGCCATGCCGCTGCTCCATTTCGGCACCGAGGCGCAGCGACAGAGAATCCTGCCCCTTCTGGCTCGGGAAGGAACTGTCACCGCGACCGCCATTTCCGAACCCCAGGCCGGGTCCGACGTCGGTGCGATTGCCACGCGGGCGGTCCGCAAGGGAGATCACTATGTACTGAACGGGCGCAAGCAATGGTGCAGCTATGGTTGCGAGGCCGAGTTCATCATGCTCTATGCGCGAACCAGCGATGAGGTCGGGGCGGCTGGCATCAGCGCCTTCCTGCTGGAACCCAAGCGCATGAACGGCATCACCTTTGGCCGACACGAACGCAAGATGGGTTTTCGCGGCGCGCCGAACACGCCGATCTTCCTCGACGACGTGGAGGTGCCGGTTGAGAACCTGGTCGGAGACGAGGGCAGGGGATTTCGTGCCTCGATGCGAGCGCTCGACATGAACCGGCCCACCATCGGCGCCCAGTGCGTGGGTCTGGGACAGGGAGCGCTCGATGCCGCCATCGCCTATGCGCGCGAGCGGCGGCAGTTCAAGCGCAGCATCTCTGATTTCCAGGGGATCCAGTTCATGCTCGCGGACATGGCGATTCAGGTCGAAGCGGCGCGCGGCCTGGTGTACCAATGTGCCGGTGCCGCAGATGGCGGTGACTGGAAGCGACTGAACTATCTTGCCAGCGTGGCCAAGTGTTTCGCCAGCGATATGGCCATGAAGGTGACCACGGATGCGGTGCAGGTGTTTGGCGGCTATGGCTATACGCGCGACTATCCCGTGGAACGGTGGATGCGCGACGCCAAACTGACGCAGATTTTTGAAGGGACGAATCAGATTCAGAGGATCGTCATCGCCCGCGAGTTGTTGAGCGGTTGAACAGCATGAAGCAAGGGCTACGCGAAGCGCGGCGTACGCCCTTCGAGATTGGCGCGCACCGCCTCGGTCTGATTCGGGCTGCCGATCAGCGTCTTCTGCTCGACCGATTCGGCCAGCAGAAGCTCGGCGGCACTGTGGCCCATCGCCGCGTTCAGCAGGCGCTTGGCCGCACGGATCGCGTCCGGGCTTTTCTGTGCGATCTCGTGCGCCATGCGCAGGGCATCGGCCAGCGGATCGGCTGCGAGCCGCGTGGCGAAACCGAGCGTCACGGCCTCCTCGCCCGAGAAGATGCGGCCGGTGAAGGTGAGCTCGCGCACGACATCGGTCCGCGCCAGCTCGCGCATCAGCACCATGCCGCCCATGTCGGGCACCAGGCCCCATTTGATCTCCATCACCGACAGCTTCGTGTCGGGCGCGACCAGCCGGACGTCCGCGCCGAGTGCGACCTGCAGGCCGCCGCCGAAGGCCACGCCGTGCACCGCCGCAATCACCGGCACCGGCACTTCGCGCCAGACCAGCGCGACCTGCTGCGCCACGTTGGCGATGCCGTGCGTGCGCGCGAGGATGTCCGCGGCCGCGCCCGAACCCAGCACCTCGCCGGCACCGCCCTGCCCCATGCGCTGGAAGGATTGCATGTCGAGCCCGGCGCAGAAGGCCTTGCCGCGGCCCGCGAGCACCACCGCGCGCACTACAGCGTCATCGCGAAGGCGGCTGCCGGCGTCGATCAGCGCCTCGAACATCGCCGGGTCGAGCGCATTCATCTTGTCGGCGCGGGCCAGATGCAGTTCGACCACGCCGTCGGCATGGCGGATGGATTCGATGCGGTCGTTCATGGCGGGTCTCCTGGCAGTGAGGCGCCGAGTATCGGCCTTCGGCGATGACCGCGCTGTCGCCCAGCCAACAGGCGGCGCCATGCCACGCAGCACCGCGATGGCGGTATCGTCGGGGCCTGGCAACCCGCATCGAAGGAACGACACCATGGCCATTCGCATCGTCCGTCTCGGCACCGCGCGCGCACCCGGCGAGGGCCTGCGCATCGGCACCGTGCGCCGCCCGCCGCGCGGCGTGCCGAAGTCCGAGTTCGCCTCGCAGGACTGGTACGACGTCTGGTATCCCAACCTCGCGCCCTCGGTCGAGACCATGAAGATGGCGCAGGCCGCCGAGACGCCTGCGCAATGGGCTGCGTTCGGCCGCAAGTTCAGGCACGAGATGGCCGAGCCCGACGCGAGCCGCAGCCTGGACCTGCTGGCCGCGCTGTCGCACCACAGCGCCTTCGCGATCGGCTGCTATTGCGAGGACGAGGCGCATTGCCACCGGGGCTTTCTGCGTGCGCTGTTGGCGGAGCGCGGGGCGGAAATCGCAGACTGAGGCGGCCGCCGCCGGGCCGCCTCAAGGCGAGCCGCGCCTCCCCCTCGGGGGGTGGCGAATTACACGCTGCGAAGCAAAGTGAAAGGCCGGGGGCCCTATCTTTGCGCCTTGTCTTTCTGGTTCTGCGCCTCGATGCGCTCGCGCGCTTCGAGCCAGTCGGCATCGCTCCACTTGCGCAGCTCGTAGAAATTGCCGCCGGTCGCCTGCGCATTGCCGCCGTCCATCATGATGCTCTGGCCGGTGAGCCAGTCGCACTGGCCGCGCGCCATCAGGAAGGCCGCGAGGTTCTGCAGTTCGCTCATCTCGCCGGTGCGGCCCATCGGGTTGGACTCCTTGCTGCGCGCGCCGGGCTCTTCGCCCGGATTCAGGCGCTTGCTCATGCCCTCGGTCGGAATCTCGCCGGGACCGACCGCGTTCAGCCGGATGCCGTAGCGCGCCCATTCGAGCGCGAGCGACTTGGTCATCACCTCGACGCCGGCCTTGCTCATCGCCGACGGCACGACGTAGGGACCGCCGTTGTCGACCCAGGTCACGATGATGCTCATCACGCTGCGGTACGGATCGCCGGCCTTCCACTGGCCGGCCTTGGCCTCGGCGACCCAGCGCTTGCCCACTGCCTGGGTGACATAGAAGCTGCCATGGAAGACGATGTTCGCGATCGCGTCGAAGGCGCGCGAGGACAGGCTCTCGGTCGGCGCGACGAAATTGCCCGCCGCGTTGTTGACGAGGCCGGTGAGGCCGCCCGATTGCCAGAGGCTGTCGACCATCTCGTCCACCGCCTGCGCGACACGGATGTCGACGCCGAAGGTGTCGATGCGGCGGCCCGGAAACTGCGTGCGCCATTCGGCCGCGGTGGCCTCGCACACGCTCTGGCGCCGGCCGCAGATCGCGATGTCGGCGCCGAGGCCGAGAAAGCGCTCGGCCATCGCGCGGCCGAGGCCGGTACCGCCGCCGGTCACGAGGATGCGCTGGCCGGCCATGAGATCGGTCTGGAACATGAGGCTCTCCTTCTTTGTCGCGATGGAACGCGGGTTGAGAAGCGCATCGTAGAGCCGACGGCCGCTGCCGGTAAGCTCGAAGGTGACACCCATCGCAAGGATTCCGGCCGATGCCCTCCTCCTCCGCGCTCGATGACAGCGACGTGCCGCTGCTCACGCCGGCGGACTGAGCACCGGCGTGCGCCGCAGCGCATCGAGCAGTTCGCGTTCGCGCTCGCGCACAGGTTCGAGACTCCGGGCGCGCACGTGGCCGTAGCCGCGGATCTGCTCCGGCAGCGACGCGAGCGCCACGGCCGCGTCGTGCTGCGATGCATCCCTGCTGCGTTCGAGCGCCGAAAGGATCGCGTCGATGCTGTCCTCGTAGCGCCGGATCAGCGAGCGCTCCATGCGCCGCTCCGCGGTGTGGCCGAACACATCGAAGGCGGTGCCGCGCAGGAAGCGAAGCTTCGCGAGGATGCGGAACACCGGGATGACCCAGGGGCCGAATTCCCTCTTCTTCCAATCGCCCTTCGCGTCGCGCCGGGAAAGCAGGGGCGGTGCAAGATGGAAGACGAGCTTGTAGCCGCCCTCGAACTGCCGTGACACGCGGTCGAGGAAGCCGCTCTGCACGTGCAGGCGCGCCACCTCGTACTCGTCCTTGATCGCCAGCAGCTTGAAGTAGCAGCGTGCGGCGGCCTCGGTGAGCGTGCTGCGCCCGGCAAAGGCGCGCGCTTCGACCTCGCGCACCCGTTCGACCAGATCGACGTAGCGCTGCGCATAGGCCTCGTCCTGGTAGCCGACGAGGAATGCCCTGCGCGAGGCGATGGCCTCGTCCAGGCTCTTCACCGGCAGCGGCGAGACGGCGTCGCCGGCCGATGTGCGCGCCGATGCCAGCAGGCGCTCGATGCCCTCCGGATCCAGCGCCGCGCGGCGTCCCCACAGAAAGGCGTCCTTGTTCATCTGCTCGGCCGCCCCGTTGAGCGCGATCGCCGCCTCGATGGACGCGACGGCGAGCGGAATCAGCCCGCGCTGGCAGGCGAAGCCCAGCATGAACATGTTGGCCGCGATGCTGTCGCCCATCAGCGCCGTGGCGATGCGGCCCGCATCCACGAACTCGGCGCCCTCGTCGCCGACCACGGCGCGCACGTTGCCGCGCAATCCGCCGCGGGGATAGCGCATGTCGGCATCGCGGGCGAAGTCGCCCGGCATCGTCTCCTGGGTGTTGACGAGCATCCGCGTGCGTCCGCGCCGTGCCGCGGCCAGGGTCTTCGAGTGGCCGGCGACGATCATGTCGCAGCCCAGGATCAGGTCCGCGCCACCCGCCGCGATGCGGATCGTCTTGATCGAATCGGGCGTGGGCCCGAAGCGCAGATGGCTCCAGACCGAGCCGCCCTTCTGCGCCAGGCCGGCCATGTCCAGCAGCCCGCAGCCGCGGCCTTCCAGATGCGCCGCCATGCCGAGGATCGCGCCGATCGTGACGACGCCGGTGCCGCCCATGCCGGCCACCAGGATGCTGTAGACGCGGTGGTCGATCGACGGCCGCGCGGGCTCCGGCAGCGCGGCGAAGGCGGTCGCGTCCGTCATGCGTTGCGGCTTGCGCAGGCTGCCGCCGAGCACGCTCACGAAGCTGGGGCAGAAGCCCTTGACGCACGAATAGTCCTTGTTGCACGAGGACTGGTCGATGCTTCGCTTGCGCCCGAACTCGGTCTCCAGCGGCTGCACCGACACGCAGTTGGACTGGACGCCGCAATCGCCGCAGCCTTCGCAGACCAGGTCGTTGATGACCACGCGCCGGGCCGGATCAGGAAAGGCACCCCGCTTGCGGCGACGGTGCTTCTCGGCCGCGCAGGTCTGGTCGTAGATCAGGGCGCTGGTGCCTTCGATCTCGCGCAGCTCGCGCTGGACTTCGTCGATCGCATCGCGGTGGTGGATCGTCAGGCCCGCCGGCCACGCGGTGGCCGCCGGATACTTGTGCGGCTCGTCGCTGACGACGGCGATGCGCCTCACGCCTTCCGCGCGAACCTGGTGCGCGATGGCCGGCACATCGAGCGGGCCGTCGTGGCGCTGCCCGCCCGTCATCGCGACCGCGTCGTTGAACAGGATCTTGTAGGTGATGTTCGTGCCGGCGGCGACCGCCGCGCGGATCGCCAGCAGCCCCGAATGGAAGTAGGTGCCGTCGCCGATGTTCTGGAACATGTGGCGCCGGCGCGAGAACGGCGCCTCGCCGACCCACGACATCCCCTCGGCGCCCATCTGGGTGTAGCCGGTGGTGGAACGGTCCATCGCCTGCGCCATCCAGCTGCAGCCGATGCCGGCGTAGGCCCTGCTGCCTTCGGGCACGACGGTGGAGCTGCTGTGCGGGCAGCCGCTGCAGAAATAGAAGCTGCGCGACACGATGTCGATGACGCCGCGGGGCGCGCGGCGCGCGCGGATCTCGTCGACGCGCCGGCGCAGCGCCTCGTTGCCGCCGAGCGCCAGCAGGCGCTCCGCGATGGCGATCGCGACCTGATTGGAATCGAGCGCCATCTCGGGCTGGAAGAGCGCGCGGCCGTTCTCGTCGAGCTTGCCGACGATGGCGGGCGCGTCGCGCCGGCCGTACAGTTGTTCCTTGAGCTGGAACTCGATCAGGCTGCGTTTCTCCTCGACGACGAGGATCTTCTGCAGCCCGGCGGCGAAGTCTGCCGCGCCTTCCGGCTCCAACGGCCAGGGCATGCCGACCTTGTAGAGGCGCAGCCCGAGCGCTGCAGCCGCGGGCTGCGAAAGATGAAGGTCGTCGAGTGCCTGCAGCACGTCGAGATAGCTCTTGCCATGGGTGATCACGCCGAGCTTCGCGGCCGGCCCGTCGATGAGGGTGCGATCGATCCGGTTGGCGCGCGCGAAGGCCCGCACCGCGCCGAGCTTGTGGCGGTGCAGCCGCGCCTCCTGCGCGTGCGGCGTGTCGGGCTGGCGGATATGGAGGCCGTCGGCCGGCAGGTCCATGCCTTCGGGGATCGCGATGCGGACGCGATGGACATCGACGTCGATCGAGCCGGTGGCCTCGACCGTGTCCTTGACGCATTTCATCGCGACCCAGCAGCCGCTGTAGCGCGACAGGGCCCATCCGATCACGCCGAAATCCAGGATCTCCTGCACGCCCGCCGGGCTCAGCACCGGAATCATCGCGTCGACCATCGCGAACTCGCTCTGGTGGCAGGTGGTGGACGACTCGCAGGTGTGATCGTCGCCCAGCAGCACGAGCACGCCGCCCAGCTTCGACGAACCGGCCAGGTTGCCGTGGCGGAACGCATCGCCGCTGCGGTCCACGCCGGGTCCCTTGCCGTACCAGAGGGCGAACACGCCGTCGTATTTGCCCTCGCCGCCGATCTCGGCCTGCTGCGAACCCCAGACCGCGGTGGCGGCGAGCTCCTCGTTGACACCGGGCACGAAGACGAGCTGGTGAGCGGCCAGATGCTTCCTTGCCTTGCCCAGCTGATCGTCGAGCCCGCCCAGCGGCGAGCCGCGATAGCCGCTGATGTAGCCGGCGGTGTCGTGTCCGCGGCTGCGATCGCGCAGCCGCTGCGTCATCGGCAGACGCACCAGCGCCTGGGTTCCGGTGATGAAGACCCGCCCTTCGTCGAGGGTGTACTTGTCGTCGAGCGCCACGGTTCGCAAGGTCATGAAATATTCATCTTGTATCTGTTTAGGTATTGTATTGTGGATACGTAGAAATGTACACTGAGGCCGTGCACCGTTCTTTCCGACGGCACGCTCGTTCGCACTCAACAGGAGACTTCATGCGACAACCCATCAGCAAGGCACTCGTCAACGGCTTCATGGCCGTTTCAACTTCCAACGTGAGCGACGCGCTCGATCGTCTGGGCCTCCAGTGCGCGCCGACGCAGATCGGCGCGCTGTGGGAAGGCTGCAGGAAGATCGTGGGCCCGGCCATGACCCTGAAGCTCGCGCCCGTCGAGTCGTCGCACAAGGAGATCACGACCGTGATCGGCACGCTCCAGGCCATCATGGAAGCGCACACGGGCGACGTGCTCGTCATCGACATCGGCGGCCGCATGGACCTGAACACCTTCGGCGGCGTGGCCGGCGCGACCAGCAAGCACTACGGCCTCGCGGGGGTGGTGTGCGACGGCGTGTCGCGCGATATCGACGAATTCAAGACGCTCGACCTGCCGGTGTTCGGCAAGGGCTTCATCCATCAGTCGGTGCGCGGCCGCGTCGGCTACGTGGGGCACGACATCGACGTGAAACTCGGGACCAACGTCGTGCGCCCCGGCGACCTGATCGTGGGCGACGAGAACGGCGTCGTGGTCGTGCCGCACGAACGGATGGCCGAGGTCCTGAAGATCGCGCGCTTCGTGAAGGAGACCGAGGACCGCGTGATCGCCGCCATCCGCAACGGCGAACATCCGATCGAGGCGCATCAGAAGGTCAAGTACGACGACATGCTGAAGGCGGCGTCATGAGCGGCGCGACCGCACTGCGCACGCGCGCGAGCGATCGCCTGGCCGAGCCAGCGGCGCCATCGCCGGACGACGATGCGATCCGCAAGGCGCTCTCGCTGATCCCGACCACCGCGGCGCTCGACCTGCTCAAGGAACAGGCACCCGCAGAACTGGTTCTGGCGCGCGTCAAGGCGCTGTTCCCGCTGAAGGGCTCCGTGGCCGGACGCGCGCGCACGCTACGCTGCCTGCCGACCCGCATCGACCACCGGCAGGCACCGGGCGGCCCCGCCAACTTCCGGCTGCTCGACGCGACCCGGCCCGGCGACTTCCTGATCTTCGATGCGCAGGGCTGGCCGGGCGGCTCGGTATTGGGCGACATGCTGGCGCTGCGGGCGAAGCTCGCCGGCGCGGTCGGCGTGGCCACGGACGGCGTGATGCGCGACCTCGCCGGCCTGGAGGAAGTCGGCCTGCCTGTCTTTGCAGCGGGCACCTTTCCCGTGCCTTCGGCGCCGACGCTGGTGGCCTGGGAGGCCGATGTGCCGGTGCAGTGCGGCGGCGCGCTGGTGCTGCCGGACGACTGGATCCTGGCCGACCGCGATGCCGTCATCGTCGTGCCGCAGCGCTGGGTGCTGGACGTGATCGACGGCTTCGACCGCTTCACCCGCGAAGAGCAGTTCTGCCGATCGCTGCTGCTGGCCGGCCTCGCGCTGCGCCAGGCCTATCCGATGCCGGCAGCGCTGCGGCCGCTCTTCGAGCGCTATCTGGCGGACGGCGAGCTGCCCTCGTCCGCGGAAGTTCAACGGACACTGGACGGCCACTGACACCGCCGGCCGAAGGAGACAGGAATGGACAAAAGACTGTTTATCAAGCTGGCGGCCGGCATGGCCTGCGGCGCCTGGAACATCGCGGCCCATGCGGACCCATGGCCGGCCAGGGAAGTGACGCTGGTCGTGCCATGGCCCGCGGGCGGAGGCACCGACCTGATCGCACGCGCCGTCGCCAACAAGCTGCAGGAGCGGCTGGGCCGGCCGATGGTCATCGACAACCGGCCGGGTGCATCCGGCATCATCGGCACCGAGCTGGTCGCCCGCGCACCCGCCGACGGCTACACGCTGGTGCTCGGCGTGACGAACACGCATGCCATCAACGCGACCTTCTTCAGGAATCTGCGCTACGACCCGATCAAGGACTTCCAGCCCGTGGCGCTGCTGGCGACCGGCCCGCACGTGGTGCTGATCAACAGCAGCACGCCGGCCAGGAACCTGGCGGAGTTCGTGGACTACGCGCGCAAGACCAGGACGCCGCTGAGCTATGCGTCCTACGGAACCGGAAGCACCTCGCACCTGATCTCCGAACTCTTCCGCGCACGGAACAAGCTGGACATGGTGCATGTGCCCTACAAGGGCATTCCGCCCGCCATCACGGACCTGCTGGGCAACCAGGTCTCGATGCTCGTGTCGACCACCGGCGCCGCGCTGCCGCAGATCAAGTCCGGACGGCTGCGCGCGATCGCCGTGATCGACGACCATCGGCTGGCCCAGCTGCCCGACGTTCCCACGATGTCCGAGCAAGGCTACGAGAACGCCGACTACACGCACTGGTACGGCATCTTCGCGCCGGCCAGGACGCCGCGTCCGATCGTCGACAGGCTGGCGAGCGACATTCAGGTCGTGCTCACGCGCGCCGATGTGCAGAAGATCTTTTCCGATGCCGGCGTCAATGCGAACTTCAAGGGCCCGGATGCATTCCGCACCTTCGTCGCCGCGGAGAAGGAACGCTGGGGCAAGCTGGTCGAGCTGTCCGGCGCGAAGGGCGATTGAGCCGACGGCCGCCGGCACCCCACCGGCTGCGCTTCACAGCTGATGGATGTTCAGGCGCTCGAGCAGCTGGCTCATGGTGTCCGTCCAATGGGTGCGCTGCCCTGCGTGCACCGCCCGGGCCAGGTCGGGGCGGCCCTTGCGGATCGCGTCCACGAGGGCCGCGTGATTCTTGACGGATGACATCGGCTTGTCGCGCAGCCGCAAGGTGAAGAGCCGCACGCGGTGCGACTGGGCGAACAGCAGGTGCGCGACTTTCGCGAGCCGGCGATTGCCGCACAGATCGACCAGGCGCGCATGGAAGGTCTCGTCGGCCTCGGCCCAGGCATCGAGGTCGTCGGCCTTCAGGGCCGCGGCCATGCGGTCGACCGCCTCCTGCAGCGCCTTGACTTCCACCGTGTTGGGCTTCTTCTCGGCGAGCAGTTCCGCGGCCACCGTCTCCAGCGGCGACAGCACCTGGTAGATGTCCCGCATGTCGTCCATCGTGATCGGCAGGACCCGATAGCCGTGGCGAGGGACCGCCTCGATCAAGCCTTCCGCCTCGAGCCGCGCCAATGCCTCGCGGATCGGCGTGCGGCTGACGCCGAGGTCGGCCGAGACCGCGTCTTCCAGCAGTTGGCTGCCACCGGACAGCTTGTTGCGCAGGATCCGCTGCTTCAAGGTGTCGTAGACGGTGTCGACCGCGCGCTGCGGCAGTTCCTTGCGATGGGGCACGTGGGGCATCCTCGACTTCAGGTGATACGCAAAAATATACACGCGATGATACGGACTCGATCTCGATGTCGCTTCTGAATCACGATGCGGCGTCTCGACACGAAGAGGGCGGGACCTTATAGTCAATTCGATGAGCCTTGATTCAAACAATTCACCGCGCACGGTGGGCGGGACGGTTGGCGCACTGGTCCTGCCGCGCCGGCGCGGCCGCCGCAAGATCGAGGGACTGGTCGAAGCCCGCCGCCAGCAGATCCTCACCGCGGCGCTCGACCTGTTCGGCACCAAGGGCTTCCACCGCACGACGACGCAGGACCTCGCCGAGCGCGCGGACGTGAGCGTCGGCCTCATCTACCAGTACTTCAAGGACAAGGAAGACCTGCTCGCGGCCGCCATCGGCCAGATCTTCGATGCCTATCTGAACGAGATCCCGCTGGCGGTCCGTGCCGCGCGCGATCCGCTGTCGCGCTTTCGCGCGGCGGTGCACGCCTACTGCCGGGTGATCGACGAGCACCGCGAGGCCGCGCTGCTCGGCTACCGCGAGACGCGTTCGCTGTCGAAGGCGCTGACCAAGGGCCTGATGGCCAAGGAAACCAAGTCGACCGAGCTCATCGGCGAGCGCGTGACCGAGTGCATCGAGGCCGGCGTCTTCCGCCGGGTCGACGTCGCGATGATGACCTACCACATCGTGGTCTTCGTCCATTCGTGGGCGCTCAATGCCTGGCGGCTCAAGGGCCAGTTCGAGCGCGAGGCCTACGTCGACGCCGGGCTGGACATGCTGCTCGGCCCGATCCTGCAGGCCGCCCCTCCGGCGAAGCGGTCCGGGCCGGTCAAGCCCGCCAAGACGGCCGCGCCCTCCGCCCGCCGCGTCACGCGCCGCGCCGCCTGACGCGCGGGCACGGGTCCCTACCCTTGACAGGGCGGAGGCGGCGCGCAAAAATAAATTTGAATGAAGCCTCATTCAAATAAGAGATAGCCGAGAAGAGACAACTTTGGCCTCCGGCACGGCAAGGCGCCGCGGCCGGCCCGGAACACCGATCAAGAAGGAGACAAGCGCATGACCATTCCTCGTTTCGCGTCCGCCTTTCGCAGCCGCCGCGCGGCCCTTGCAACCGGTGCGGCGGCAGCCCTCGGCATCCTGATGTCGGGCACGCCCGCGGCCGCGCAGGACAAGCCGATCAAGGTCGGCATGACCACCGACCTCACCGGCATCGCGGCGGCCTATGCGCGCTCGCAGGTCAACGGCGTGCAGATGGCCATCGACCAGCTCAACGCGAACGGCGGCCTGCTCGGGCGCAAGCTCGAGCTGCTGGTGCGCGATTCGCAGCTCAAGCCCGACCTCGGCACCTCGCACACGCGCGACCTGATCACGCGCGAGAACGTCGACTTCCTGATCGGCCCCGACGGCAGCGCGGTGGGCATGACGGTGTCCGCCGTCGCCAAGCAATACAAGAAGGTGGTCATGATGACCATCCCGAACACGCCGCGGCTGACCACCGAAACCTTCCATCCCTATGTCTTCACGGTGGTTCCCTCCGGCCTCATGGAGGCCCGCGCGATGGCCGAGGCCATCGGTCCCGGCAACAAGCGCATCGCCTTCATCGGCGGCGACTACGAGGCCGCACACCAGGGCCTGAAGTACTTCAAGGACTGGCTCGCGAAGGTCAATCCCTCGGCCCAGGTGGTCGGCGAAGCGTGGCCCAAGCTCGGCGAGCCCGACTACAGCAGCTACATCACGAGCCTGATGTCGTCCAAGCCCGACGTGATCTTCTCGTACCTCTGGGGCGCCGACCTGATCGGCTTCGTCAAGCAGGGCAAGCCGTACGGCGTGTTCGACAAGGCCAAGGTCGCCAGCCTGGTGTTCCTCGACGACATGAAGGCGCTCGGCAGCGAGATGCCCGACGGCCTGATCGCGCAGATGCGCGCGCCCTTCTTCGCGATCGAGGGCGACCGCATGACCAAGTTCGTCGAGCAGTACCGCGCCAGGTACAACGACTATCCGGCGGACTGGGCCATCATGGGCTACGAGGGCATGCAGATCCTCGCGCAATCCATCAAGCAGGCCAACTCGCTGGAATCGGATGCGATCGTCAAGGCCGTCGAGCAGGTGAAGTACGACGGCCTGCGCGGCCCGATCAGCTTCCGCGCCATCGACCACCAGGGCACCGTCGGCTCCTACATCGGCACCGTCACGAAGAGCGACAAGTACCCGTTCAAGACGCTGACCCACGTCAAGTACGTGCCGGCCGAGAAGATCTGGCCGACGCCGGCCGAGATCGAGCAGGCCCGCGCCGCGGTCAAGTAGACCCGGACCCCGAAAGGCAGCACGGCGCATGTTCGAGAGCATCCTGGTCCAGGCCCTGAGCGGCGTCAGCAGCGGCATGGTGCTGTTCCTGGTCGCCTCGGGCATGACGCTGATCTTCGGCACGCTGCGCGTCGCCAACTTCGCGCACGGCTCGTTCTACATGATCGCCGCCTACCTGAGCTTCACGCTGACGCGCTGGGTCGGCGGCGGCACGACGGGCTTCGTCGTCTCGCTGCTGGTGGCGCCGCTGGGCGTCGCGCTGCTGGGCGCGGGGGTCGAGCGCTTCCTGCTGCGCCGCATCGTCACGCGCGCGCACCAGTACCAGCTGATCCTGACCTATGCGCTGACGCTGATCTTCGCGGACGGCGTCAAGCTGATCTGGGGCCGCGACAACCACGTGGTGGCGCGCCCGAGCGGCCTGGACGGCGCCTTCGATCTCTTCGGCACGCCCTTCCCGAGCTACTACGCGCTCCTGATCGCGGTCGGCGCAGTGATCGCGATCGCGCTGCACCTGCTGCTCACGCGCACGCGCTTCGGCAAGGTGCTGCGGGCCTCGGTTGCCGACGGCGCGATGGTGGGCGCGCTCGGCATCGACGTGCCGCGCCTGTACACCGGCGTGTTCGCGCTCGGCGCCTGGCTCGCCGGCCTGGGCGGCGCATTGGCCGCGCCGGTCGGCTCGATCTCGCTGGGCATCGACAGCTCGATCATCATCGAGTGCTTCGCCGTCGTCATCATCGGCGGCGTCGGCAGCGTGGGCGGCGCGCTGCTGGGCGCGCTGATCATCGGCGTCACCAAGTCGGTCGGCATCCTGTTCGCGCCGAAGCTGGCCATCGCCTTCATCTTCATCGCGCTGTGCGCCGTGCTGGTGCTGCGGCCGCAGGGCCTGCTCGGCCGCAGCACGGCCTGACCCGGAACCCGTACCTTCGAGCATGAGCGCTGCCCTGCCCACTTCACACGCACCCGCGCGGCGCGGGTCGCGCGCCGCGATCGGCTGGTGCGCTGCCGCGCTCGTGTTCGCGCTGCTGCCGCTGGTGCTCGGCGAAAGCTATGTCTTCCTCACGGTCGACTTCTTCATCATGTCGCTGTTCGCGATGAGCTACAACCTGCTGCTCGGCCAGGGCGGCATGCTGTCCTTCGGGCACGCGACCTACTATGGGCTGGGCGCCTACGCGGTCGCGATCCTGCAGAACAAGTACGGCGTGCCGCCGTGGCTCGGCCTCGCGGCGGCGCCGGTCGTGGCCGCGCTCGGCGCTTTCGCGATCGGCTGGCTCTCGGTGCGCGTCACCGGGATGTACTTCGCGATGCTCACGCTGGCCTTCGGGCAGCTGGTGTTCACGCTGGTGCTCGGCTGGTACAGCTTCACCGGCGGCGACGACGGGCTGCCGGTGGCGCTGCCGGACTGGATGCTGTCGGCGCGCAACTACTACTACTTCAGCCTCGTCGTGGTGGCGCTGTGCATCTGGCTGATCCACCGCATCACGCATTCGCCCTTCGGCATCGCGCTCGGCGCGATCCGCGACAACCGGCAGCGTGCGGCCTACATCGGACTCGACGTGCGGCGGCTGGAACTGCGCGTGTTCGTGGTGGCCGGCGCCTTTGCCGGCATCGCGGGCGGCCTGCGCGCGCCGCTGCAGCAGATGGCCTTTCCGTCGCTGCTCGGCTGGAGCCAGTCGGCCGACCCGGTGCTGATGGCGCTGGCCGGCGGCATCCACAACTTCGTCGGCCCGATCGTCGGCGCGGCGCTTTTCGTGTTCACCAATTTCGCCGTCACCAGCCGCTTCGAATACCCGCTCCTGGTGTTCGGCACGCTGGTGCTCTTGATCGTGCTGTTCCTGCCGAACGGCATCGTCGGCAGCCTCGCGCGCAAGCGCCGGGCCGTGACGGAACATCGCCCATGAGCCGCAGCACGATCCTGTCCATCGAGGACATCGGCAAGAACTTCGCCGGCTTCCATGCGCTCAGCGGCGTCAACCTGCAGGTCGGCGAGAACAGCGTGCACGCGCTGATCGGGCCCAACGGCGCCGGCAAGAGCACGCTGCTCAACGTGGTGTCGGGCCATCTCGCGCCGAGCGCGGGCCGCGTGATGTTCCAGGGCCGCTCGATCTGCGGACGTCCGCCGCACGAGACCGCGCGCCGCGGCGTGGCGCGCTCGTTCCAGATCACCAGCATCTTCGCCGGCTTCAGCGTGTTCGAGAACGTGCAGATGGCGCTGCTGGCGCAGCACGGCCTGTGCACGCGCATGTTCCGCCCTGCCGCACCGATGCTGCGCGACGAGGCCCTGGCACTGCTGCAGCTGGTGCGGCTCGACGGCCAGGCCGAGCGCATCGCGGGCGAGCTGGCCGCGGGCGACCGCAAGCGGCTCGAGTTCGCGATCGCGATGGCCGGCCGGCCGAAGGTGATGCTGCTCGACGAGCCCACCGCCGGCATGAGCCCGGACGAGCGCGCGATCGTGATCCATCTGATCCGCTCGATCAACCGCGAGCGCGGCGTGGCGGTGCTGTTCACCGAGCACGACATCGAGATGGTGTTCGCGATCGCCGACCGCATCACCGTGCTGCACCAGGGCAGCTGCATCGCCGACGGCGTGCCCGCCGCGGTGCGCGCCGACCGGCGCGTGCAGGAGGTCTACCTGGGCGAGGACGACGAAGACGATGCTGCGCTGCACTGAGCTCAACACCTGGTACGGCCCGGCGCACGTGCTCTTCGACGTCGAGCTGGACGTGGCCGAGGGCCGCGTACTCTCGCTGCTCGGGCGCAATGGCGTCGGCAAGTCGACGCTGCTCAAAAGCATCATCGGCCTGGTGCCGCCGGGCTCCGGCGAGATCATGTTCGATGGCCTGAACCTGCGCGGACTGCCTCCGCACCGGATCGCGCAGGCGGGCATCGGCTACGTGCCCGAGGAGCGGCGCGTCTTCGCCGACCTGACGGTGGAAGAGAACCTCGAGATCGCCGAGTTGCGCCGCGGTGCCTGGTCGCGGCGCGAGGCCTTCCGCGCCTTTCCCGCGCTGGAGGAATTCCGCCAGCGCCGCGCCGGCCTGCTGAGCGGCGGCCAGCAGCAGATGCTGACCATCGCGCGCGCGCTGATGGGCAATCCGCGCCTGCTCCTGGTCGACGAGCCGACCGAGGGCCTGTCGCCGATCATGGTGAAGACGCTGGCCGGCACCATCCACGACCTCAAGCGCGCCGGCCAGACCATGGTGGTGGCGGCGCAGGACCTGCGCTTCGCGCTCTCGATCGCCGACGAGCTTGCCGTGCTCGACCGCGGCCGCGTGGTGTACCGCAAGGACGGGGACGCGGCGCGCGCCGACGTCGAGCACATCAAGGCCCTGCTGGCCTTGTGAGCACCCGAAGCATGGACGCCACCGTCAACCCTTCCGCTCGCACCGTCGAGACCGACGTGCTGGTCGTCGGTGGCGGCGGCTCCGGCCTGGCCGCTGCCATCGAAGCCGCGCGCGCCGGCCGCCAGGTGGTGCTGATCGAGAAGAACCCGCAGACCGGCGGCAGCACCGGCTGGTCGGTCGGCTCGATCACCGCGACGCGCACGCCCGACCAGCAACGCAAAGGTATCGTCGACGATCCGCAGCATCACTTCGAGGACATGGCCAAGCTGGCCGGTGCGCTGCTGCCGCGCGACAACCTCGCACTGCGGCACACGCTGGTGCACAACGTGACCGACACGTTGGCCTGGCTGCGCAGCCTGGGCGTGGAGTTCTTCGGCCCCGGCGCGGAGCCGCCGCACCGCCTGCCGCGCATGCACAACGTGCTGCCGACCTCGGGCTCCTATGTCTGGCACCTCACACGCGCCGCGCGCCGCGCCGGCGTCGACATCCACCTGTCGACGCGCGCCTCGCGCATCGTGCTCGACGGCGACACGGTGTGCGGCATCGAGGCGCGCGATGCACACGACCGGCCGGTGCTCTACACCGCGCGCCATGGCGTGGTGCTGGCCGGCGGCGACTACAGCGGCAGCGTCGACTTCAAGACCCGTTACGGCTCGGCGGCGCTGGCCCGCGTGCCGGCAGTCAACACGACCAACACCGGCGACTGCCAGCGCATGGTGCTCGAGATCGGCGGCGAGGTGCTCAACGGCGACCTGATCCTCGGCCCGGTGATGCGCTTCGCGCCGCCGCCGCGCAAGGGCCTGGCGCAGCGCGTTCCGCCCTGGGCGCCGATCACGCGCACCATGGCCTGGATGCTGCATCACCTGCCGAGCACGATCGTGCGTTCGCTGGTGATGCGCTTCATGACCACCGTGCTCGGGCCCGAGGCCGCGCTGTTCGCCGACGGCGTGCTGCTGGTCGACCGCAACGGCGAGCGCATCCAGCCGATCGAAGGCAGCCTCGGCAAGGCGGTGGCTGCGGCGCCCGAGCGCAGCGCCTGGCTGATCTTCGACGACCGGCAGGCCGAACGCTACAGCGCGCCGCCGCATGCGGTGTCGACCGCGCCGGGCATCGCCTGGGCCTACTTCGGCGACTACGTCCGCACGCGGCCCGACCTGTGCACGAAGGCCGGCGACGCAACGGCGCTGGCGAAGCAGCTGGACATGCCGCCGGCCGCGCTGCTGGCCTCGCTGAACAACAGCCGCGAACCGCGGATGGGACCTTTCCATGCGCTCGGCCCGATCCACAGCTACGTCGTGCTGACCGACGGCGGCGTCAGGGTCACGCCCGAACTGCAGGTCGTGGTGCGCGGCTCGATACCGGTGCGCGGCCTCTATGCCGCGGGCTCGACCGGCCAGGGCGGGCTGCTGCTCGAAGGGCACGGCCATCATCTGGGCTGGGCCTTCACCTCGGGCCGCATCGCTGGCCGGCATGCCGCCGCGGCGACCACCACCATCCTGTCCTCCACCACGTTGCCATGAAGGAATCCTGGTCCCTGCCCGACGTGCTCGAAGCGCGCACCCGCGCCACGCCCGACCGCGCCTTCTTCTCGATGATGGGCGAGCCCGCGCTGTCGGTGGGCGAGATGGCGCTGCGCTCGCTTCGCATCGCCAACGGCCTGCGCGAACTCGGTGTCGGCTTCGGCGACCGGGTGCTGGTGATGCTGCCGAACTGCACCGAATTCATCGAGGCCTGGTTCGCGATCAACCGGCTGGGTGCGGTGCTGGTCACGGTCAACACGGCCTACCGCGGCAGCTTTCTCGAGCACCTGGCGAACAACTCGGGCGCGCGCGTGATGATCGCGTCGGGCGCCTTCGTGCCGGTGGTGCTGGCCTCGGAAGACGCGATGCCAGGCCTCGAACGCCTCGTGGTGGTCAAGCCCGACGCCGCGCAGCCCATGCGCCCGCAACGCCTGCCAACGATCGACTTCGAATCGCTGCGCGCAGCACCCGAGCGCGGTCTCGACGTGCGCGTGACGCCGCGCGATCTCGCCGCCATCGTCTACACCTCGGGCACCACGGGCAAGTCCAAGGGCGTGATGATTCCGCATGCGCAGATGGTCCTCAATCCGCACGTGTACATCGACCAGCTGGGCATCGGCCGTGACGACGTTTTCTATTCGGCCCTGCCGCTGTTCCACACCAACGCGCTGGCGCTGCAGGTGTACGGCGCGCTGATCGCCGGCTGCCGCGTGCACCTGGCACCGCAGTTCAGCGCCAGCGGCTGGCTGCCCGACGTGCGTGCCAGCGGTGCCACGGTGACCAACCTGCTGGGCGTGATGACCGACTTCGTGTTCCGCCAGCCGGCCACGCCCGAGGACGCCGACAACGCGCTGCGCATCGCCAGCGCGGTGCCGATGCCGGCCTTCGCGCCGGTCTTCGAGCAGCGCTTCGGCGTCCAGCTGGCCGAGCTGTACGGCTCGACCGAGGCCAACTGCCCGCTCTACCAGCCGCGCGACGAAGCGCGCCGCGACGGCGCCTGCGGCAAGGTGGTCAAGCGCTGGTTCGAATGCCGCATCGCCGATCCGGACACCGACCACGAGCTGCCGCACGGCGAGGTCGGCGAGTTGCAGGTGCGGCCGAAGGTCGCCGATGGCTTCATGGCCGGCTACAACGCGATGCCCGAGGAGACTGTCAAGGCCTGGCGCAACCTGTGGTTCCACACTGGCGATGCGATGCGCCGCGATGCCGATGGCTACTACTACTTCGTCGACCGCATGAAGGACTGCATCCGCCGGCGCGCAGAGAACATTTCCTCCTTCGAGGTCGAGCAGATCGTGATGCAGCACGAAGGCATCGAGGAAGCCGCCGCCATCGGCATCCGTTCGCCCGACGAGGACAACGAGCAGGAAGTGAAGATCTGCGTGGTCGCCAAGCCCGGCGCAGCGGCCGACGCGGCCGCGCTGCATGCCTTCTGTGCGGCGCGCATGCCGGCCTTCGCGGTGCCGCGCTTCATCGAATTCTGCGACGCGCTGCCGAAGACGCCGACGCAGAAAGTCCGCAAACAGGAACTGCGCGAACGCGGCGTCACGCCCGAGACCTGGGTGGCGCCGGCGCCCGCACCGCGTGGCCGCACGCCCTCTTCTTCCGGAAACAAATCCTCATGAACTTCAACAGCGCCGCATCGATCGCCGGCATCGGCTGGACCGACTACACGCGCAACTCGGGCAAGACGGTCGAGGCCCTTGCACTCGAGGCTTGCCGCAATGCGATCGAGGACGCCGGCCTCGTGCCGGCCGATGTCGACGGTATCGTGAGCTTCGGCCTCGGCGACACCGCGACCACCAGCGTCGTCGCCACCGGCCTCGGCCTGCCGGTGGTGAACCACTATGCCGACTACGGCGCCGGCGGCAACATGGCCTGCGGCGTGGTGCTGCATGCGGCGATGGCGGTGGCCACCGGGCAGGCCGACCACGTGCTGGTCTATCGCGCACTGAACGGTGCCTCGGGCGTGCGCTACGGCGGCGCGAAGTTTTCCGAGCTGCTGGCCGAGAGCAGCATCCATTCGGACGCCGAGCCGCAGTTCCTCGACACCTGCGGCATCACCATGCCGGCGCAGCACTTCGCGATGCTGTGCCGCAGGCACATGATCAAGTACGGCACGACCGACGAAGACCTGGCCGCGGTCGCGATGAACGGCCGTGCCCATGCCGCCGACAACGAACGCGCGATGAAGCGCGCGCCGATGTCGCTCGACGACTACCGCGCCTCGCCCTGGATCGCGGAACCCTTTCGCATGTACGACTGCTGCCTGCAGAGCGACGGCGCGTGCGCGCTCCTGATCACCTCCACCGAGCGCGCGCGCGACCTGCGCCACAGGCCGGTGACGGTGCGCGCCGGCATCACCGGCAGCGGTCCGGCCAACCGCGGCCTGATGTGGGGCAACTACTGGGGCGACCATTCCGAGTGCTATGCGCGCTTCATCGCCGACCGCCTGTTCGGCATGGCGGGCATCGAGCGCGGCGACCTCGACTTCGCGCAGGTCTACGACTGCTTCACCTACAGCGTGATCGGCCAGTTCGAGGATTTCGGCCTGTGCGAGAAAGGCGGCGCCGGTGCCTTCTTCCGCGAAGGGCATGCGCGCATCGGCGGCAAGCTGCCGGTCAACACGGCCGGCGGCCTCTTGTCGGAAGCCTACATCCACGGGCTCAACAACGCGGTCGAGGCCGTGAGCCAGCTGCGCGGCGACGCCGGCACGCGCCAGGTCCGCGGCGCAGAACTCGGGCTCGTGACGGCAGGCGGCGCGACCTCCACCGGCAGCGCGCTGATCCTCGGAGTCGACGCATGAACGCATCTTTGCTCGATCTTCCGCTGCCGCGTCCGACGCTGCTGACGCAGCCCTTCTGGGACGCGGCCCGCGCGCATCGGCTGATCATCCAGCGCTGCGATCGCTGCGGCAGGCTGCGCTTCTATCCGAGCGCGGGCTGCACGCATTGCGCATCGCCGGACTTCACCTGGATCGACGTCTCGGGGCGCGGCCATGTGTACAGCTGGATCGTGGTGCGGCGTTCGGTCGACCCGGCCTGGCAGCGGCGCGCGCCTTTCGTGAGCGCGATCATCGAGCTGGACGAGCAACGCGGCGTGCTCGTGCCGGGTCTGCTGACCGATATCGCGCCGGAGCAGGTGCGGGCCGACCTGCCGGTGCAGGTGTGGTTCGAGCAGGTGTCGCCGGAGATCTCGATGCCACGCTGGCGCCCGGCCGGCACGGAGGCGTAGATGCAAGCCGCGTCGCAGCGGGCGCCGAGCCGGCTGGCCATCGTCAGCGGCGCGAGCAGCGGCATCGGCAAGGCCACGGCGCTGCAGCTCGCGGCGCAGGGCTGGCGCGTGCTGGCGCTCGGCCGCCGCGCTGCCGCGCCCGCCGAATTCGCCGCACTCGATGCCATCCGCTACGGCTCGGGCGACCTGGCGCAGGAGGACGCGGCACAGCTGCTGCAGCGCGTGGCGCCGGACGCACTGGATGCGGTCGAGGCGCTGGTCCATTGCGCCGGCCATGACCTCGGCGGCGGCAAGCCCTTCGACCGGCACGCGCCCGGCGAGTGGCTGGCCGGCCTGCGCCTCAATGTCGAAGCCGCGATGCGGCTGACGCAGCTGTGCCTGCCCGCGATGCTGGCGCGCGAGGCCGGTGACATCGTCCTCATCGGCTCCATCACGGCGCGCCGCCCTGCTGCCGGCCTGGCCGCCTACAGCACCGGCAAGCACGCGCTGCGCGGCTTCGCGCAGGCCTTGCGCGCGGACTATCCGGATTCCGGCGTGCGCATCACGGAGATCGCGCCCGGCGTGGTGCGCACCGGCTTCGCCGGCAGCCGCCTGCATGGCGACACCGCGGGCGCCGATGCGTTCTACCAGGGCTTCGCACAGTTCCTCGAACCCGAGGATGTCGCGCGCGCCGTGTGCTATGCGCTCGCGCAGCCGCCGCACGTCTCGATCGCGGAGATGGTGCTGCTGCCGACGCGGGAGCGGCGATGAGCGACGTCCTGGCTGCACCGCGGCGCTGCGCATTGGTCGCGGGTGCGCTGGGCCTGGTCGGCTCGCGCCTGCTCGCGGCGCTGCACGATGGCGGCTGGCGAACCATCGGCATCGCGCGTGCCGCAGATCCGCAGCCCGGATCCGCAGAGAACCATCTGCATCTCCCGCTCGACCTGTCCGACCCGGCCGCGTGCCGGCGCCAGCTCGGGCCGCTCGCCGGCGAGGTCACGCACGTCTTCTTCGCCGCGCGCGCCAGCGACCCGGATCCGGATCGCGAGACGCGCGCCAACCTCGCGATGCTGGTGAACCTGCTCGACGGGCTCGACGACCCGCCGGGCGCGCTGTCGCATGTGTGCCTGGTGCATGGCACCAAGTGGTACGGCAGCCATCTCGGCCCCTATGCGACGCCGGCGCAGGAGGACGATCCGCGCTGCGACGCGCCGGTCTTCTACTACGCGCAGCACGACGAGATGCGGCGCCGCGCGCAACTGCGCGGCTGGACCTGGTCGACCGTGCGGCCCCACATCGTGCTCGGCGTGGGCACGCAGTACCCGCACAACTGCGTCACGCTGCTCGGCGCCTACGGCTCGCTGTGCAAGGCGATGGACCTGCCGTTTTATTTTCCCGGTTCGGACGCCGCCTTCGATGCCCTCTCGCAATGCACCGACGCCGACCTGCTGGCGCGCGCCATGATCTGGTCGGCCACCGAGGCGCGCGCCGCGAACCAGGACTACAACGTGATCAACGGCGATTACTTCCGCTGGCGCCGCCTGTGGCCGCGGCTGGCCGGATTCTTCGGGTTGCCGAGCGCGCCGGCGCGCCCGATGTCGCTGGCGCAAAGCTTCGGCGGCGCCGAGGCGCAGTGGCAGCGCATCGTCGCCGCGCACGGGCTGCTGCCGCTCGCGCTGAACCAGCTGGCCAACTGGCGCTTCGGCGACTTCCTCTTTGCCGCGACCTGGGACGACATGTCGTCCACCATCAAGCTGCGCGAGCACGGCTTCCACGACACGGTGTCGACCGAGGCTTCGCTGCTCGGCCACCTGGCGCGGATGCGCGCGGCGCGCCTGATCCCCTGACCTACCGACAAGGAACGCCGCATGCCGCTCTCCGACCCCGCGCCGCGCCGCGCCGTGCACCGGCGCCTGGTGGAAACGCAGGCCTATCGCCGCGACGACGGCCTGTGGGACGTGGAGGCCCATCTGCGCGACACCAAGGCCTTCGACATGCGGGACTTCCGCCGCGGCACGATCCCGGCCGGCGGCCCGATCCACGACATGTGGGTGCGCGTGACCATCGACACCGGCCTGGTGGTGCGCGCGGTCGAATCGTCGAGCGATGCCGCGCCCTTCGCGCCCTGCGCCGCGCGCAGCGACGAGTTCGCCGCGCTGATCGGCATGCCGATGGCCAGCGGCTGGCGCCGGCGCGTGCACGAGATCTTCGGCGGGCGCAACAGCTGCACGCACCTGGTCTCCCTGTTCGAGCCGATCGCGACGACGGCCTACCAGGCGCTGTGCGGCGGCGACGATCCTCTGGGCGAAGATCCGCTCGCGGCCAGCATGCATCAGGTGCAAAAGCCTTTCTTCGTCGACGGCTGCCGCGTCTGGCGCGAGGACGGCGAGACGGTGGCGATGGTGTTCCCCGATGCGGCGTGGCGCGCGAAGGCGTCGGCATGAGCGATGCGATGTTCAACCTGGCCGGGCGGACCGTGCTGGTGTCCGGTGCATCGAGCGGCATCGGGCTGCATGTGGCGCGGACCTTCGCGGCGGCCGGCGCGGCGGTGGCGCTCGCAGCGCGCCGCGGCGATCGCACCGAGGCCGCAGCCGCGGCATTGAACGCAGCCGGCCACCGCGCCGCATCGGTGTACCTCGACGTCACCGACGTGCGCAGCATCGCGCCGGCTTTCGATGCGGCCGAGCAGCAGCTCGGCGCGCCGGTCGACGTGCTCGTCAACAACGCCGGCGTGCTGCATGCCGAGACCTTCGTCGGTCATGCCGATGCCGACCTGGATCGCGTCATCGACACCAACCTCAAGGGCGCGTTCCGCGTCGCGCAGGAGGCGGCGCGCCGCATGCTGGCGCTGCGGCGCGGCGCGATCGTCAACGTCGCCTCGACGGCGGCCTTGCGCGCCGGCAGCTTCATGGCGAGCTATGCGGCCTCGAAGGCCGGGCTCATCCAGTTCAGCCAGGTGATGGCGCTCGAGCTGGCGGGCAAGAACATCCGCGTCAACGTGCTGTGCCCCGGCAACATCGAGACCGACATGCAGGCCACGCTGACCGACCGGGGCTTTCACGACGCGATGCTCAAGCGCACGCCGATGCGCCGCTTCGGCGTCCCCGAGGATCTCGATGGCGCCTTTCTGCTGCTGGCGTCCGATGCCGGCCGCTACATCACGGGTGCCGTGCTCACGGTCGACGGCGGGCAGACGCTGAGCTGGATGTGAGGCGCCGGTGCGCGCTCAGCGCGCGGCGGCCTCGCGTTCGCGGTCGGCACGCTTCAACGCCAGGTAGGTCGCGAGATCGGTTTCATCCAGCTGCTCCGGATACTGCGCGATGGCGCCGAACCACTGGTGCAGCCGCGCCTCGAAGCGCTGCGGCGCCGGCACGGCAACGCCGTCCAGATAGGCATCGAGCGTGAGGAAATAGCGCATCGCGTTGCGCTCCACCAGGCCGCGCAGGCCATGGATGTATGCGGGCCGGCCTTCGGCATCGATGCCCACCACCGTGAAGCCGACCTTGTGGCGGCCGAAGGTCGCGAGATAGGCCATGGTGGCGAGCCGCGCCATCATGTGGTGGTCGTAGGCATAGCCGAAATGCAGGAAGGTCTGGCGCGGGTTCAGCGCGACGGCTTCGAGCGCCACACGGTGGTTGCGCGTGCCCAGCGGACCGGCCGCGGCATGCAGGTCGATCGCGAGGTAGTCGCGCGCGTTGCTCGCATTGCGCCAGTCGAACGCGATCTCGATCGCCTGCTCGACCGGCTTGTCGTAGCGGCGCACCACGCTCAGCGTGAGCGTGTCGCCTTCGGGCCGCCGCGTCACGCGGCAGCGCCGGTTGTCGATGTGCAGCACCAGCATCTCGCACCAGGGCGCCGCATCGCCGAGTGTGTCGCGCACCTCGTCCAGCGGGTGGTCGACGATGGCATAGACATCGCCCTGCACGCCGTCGGACGTCTCGGACGAATCGAGGTGGACCGGACGGTTCAGGCTGCTGTGCGCGAGCGCGTCGGCCAGCTGGTGCTGCATGTCGCGCAAGGCCTGCGCCGACCCGGCCTCCGGCGCCGCCCGCGATGCAAGCGCCAGCGCGCCGAGCGCGAGCCCCAGACCGATGCGAAGAAGGCAGCGACACGCGATGACCCGCAGGCGATTCATGCCCGACACCATACAACGGCGTGGGCCGCGTGCAAACGCGCGCAGCGAGGCGCCGGCTCAGCGGCCCTTGCGGATCGCCTTGGTGCCGGCAGGCCTCGCGCGGCCCGCGCCGTTGTCGCGCGGCGGCAGGCCGGTGTGCTGCGTGAGGATGCGGCCCTTGGGCGGCTGGACCGGCGTCATGGCCTTGGGCTCGACCGCGGTCGAGTTCTTGCGCCGCGCGCTCTGGTAGCTGCCGTCGGTGAGCGGTTGCCAGGTCGGGATCAGGTGCTGCTTGCCGTTGCCGATCAGGTCGGCGCGGCCCATGGCCTTGAGCGCCTCGCGCAAGAGCGGCCAGTTGTTGGCATCGTGGTAGCGCAGGAAGGCCTTGTGCAGGCGGCGGCGCTTGTCGCCGCGCACGATGTCCACGGTCTCGCTGGTGCGCGTGATCTTGCGCAGCGGATTGCGGTCGGTGTGGTACATCGTCGTCGCGGTGGCCATCGGCGACGGATAGAAGGTCTGCACCTGGTCGGCGCGAAAGCCGTTCTTCTTGAGCCAGATCGCGAGGTTCATCATGTCCTCGTCGCTGGTGCCCGGATGGGCGGCGATGAAGTACGGGATCAGGTACTGCTTCTTGCCCGCCTCGGCGCTGAACCTGTCGAACATCTGCTTGAACTTGTCGTAGCTGCCGATGCCGGGCTTCATCATCTTGGTGAGCGGGCCCTGCTCGGTGTGCTCGGGCGCGATCTTGAGGTAGCCGCCGACGTGGTGCTGCACGAGCTCCTTCACGTACTCGGGTGACTGCACGGCCAGGTCGTAGCGCAGGCCGGAGCCGATCAGGATCTTCTTGATGCCCTTGAGCGCACGCGCGCGGCGATAGATCTTGATCAGCGGATCGTGGCTGGTGTTGAGGTTCGGGCAGATGCCCGGGTAGACGCAGCTCGGCTTGCGGCAGGCCGATTCGATCGCGGGCGACTTGCAGCCGATGCGGTACATGTTGGCGGTCGGCCCGCCCAGGTCGGAGATGGTGCCGGTGAAGCCCTTCACCGAATCGCGGATCGCCTCGACCTCCTTGATGATCGAGTCCTCGGAACGGCTCTGGATGATGCGGCCTTCGTGCTCGGTGATCGAGCAGAAGGTGCAGCCGCCGAAGCAGCCGCGCATGATGTTGACGCTGAAGCGGATCATTTCCCAGGCCGGGATCTTGGTCGCGCCGTCGTGGCTGCCGTTCTCGTCGGCGTAGCGCGGATGCGGGCTGCGCGCATAGGGCAGATCGAACACGTGGTCCATCTCGGCCGTGGTGAGCGGGATCGGCGGCGGGTTGATCCAGACGTCGCGCGCGGTCGCGCCTTCGCCATGGGCCTGCACCAGCGCGCGTGCATTGCCGGGGTTGGTCTCGAGGTGCAGCACGCGGTTGGCGTGGGCGTAGAGGATGGGGTCGGCGCGCACTTGCTCGAACGAGGGCAGGCGGATCACGGAGCGGTCGCGCGGCGGGACTTTGAGCCGGCCGTCCGGTTTGACTCCCTCCCCCTCTGGGGGAGGGTTGGGGTGGGGGCTCTGCGCCTTGCGCAAGCTCGGATTGGGGATGAATCGGAGCGGCTGCGCCGCGCCCCCACCCCGGCCCTCCCCCAGAGGGAGAGGGAGCAAGACAGGGCCTCGCGCCTCCGCCGCGGCGGCCACCGCCTGCGCCTCGTCCTCCTTCGCACAGCTCGCCCCATTCGCCTTCGCCTGCTCCGACACCATCAGGTACGGATTGACGTGCGCCTCGACGCGCCCGGGCTCGTCGACGCTGGTCGAATCGATCTCGAACCAGCCCTCCGGCGTCTCGCGCCGCACGAAGGCGGTGCCGCGCACATCGGTGATCTGCTGCACCGGCTCGCGCGCGGCGAGGCGGTGCGCGATCTCGACGATCGCGCGTTCGGCATTGCCGTAGAGCAGCAGGTCGCACTTGGCATCGACCACGATCGAACGCCGCACCTTGTCCTGCCAGTAGTCGTAGTGGGCGATGCGGCGCAGCGACCCCTCGATGCCGCCGAGCACGATCGGCACGTCGCTCCAGGCTTCCTTGCAGCGCTGCGAGTAGACGATGGCCGCGCGATCGGGCCGCTGGCCGCCGACGTCGCCGGGCGTGTAGGCGTCGTCGCTGCGGATCTTGCGGTCCGCGGTGTAGCGGTTGATCATCGAATCCATGTTGCCGGCGGTGATGCCGAAGAACAGGTTCGGCTTGCCCAGCACCTTGAACGGGTCGGCGCTCTGCCAGTCGGGCTGCGCGATGATGCCGACGCGAAAGCCCTGTGCTTCCAGCATGCGGCCGATCACCGCCATGCCGAAGCTCGGATGGTCGACGTAGGCATCGCCGGTGACGACGACGATGTCGCAGCTGTCCCAGCCGAGGGCTTCCATCTCCGCCCGCGAGGTCGGCAGGAACTTCGCCGTGCCGAAACGCGCCGCCCAGTACTTGCGGTAACTGGTCAGCGGCTTGGCGGCGCGCGTGAAGAAGGAGACGTCGACGGGGGCGTTCATCGGGAAGGAGGACGGCAGGACATGCCGCAGGGGCCCGTTTCGGGCAACCCTTGATTTTACGAGCTTGTGCGTGCGCTGTCGCCCCAAAGGCCATATGGCATGACGGGAGGCGCCCCGTCAATTACTTGCTTTTGTCAATCATTCATTTGACAATGGCAATCATGCCTGCCTCAACCGCCCCACCCTCCGACGCCGCCGCCGTCAAGGCGATCCGCCAGTTCAACCGCTTCTACACGCGCCGCATCGGCGCCCTCGACCCCTATCTGGGCAGCGACATGTCGCTCACCGACGTGCGCGTGCTGTACGAGCTGGCGCACCGCGAGACGCCGGTCGCGAGCGAGATCGGCCGCGACCTGAGCCTCGATGGCGGCTACCTCAGCCGCATCCTGCGCCGCTTCGAGGACCAGGGCTGGCTCACGCGCGAAACGCACGCACGCGATGCGCGCCAGAGCGTGCTGCGCCTGACCGAGGCCGGCCACCAGGCCTTCGCGCCGCTGCAGCAGAAGTCGCGCGACGAAGCCGGCGCCCTGCTCGCACCGCTGTCTGCCGCGCAGCGCGCGCAGCTGATCGGCGCCATGGGCACGCTGCAATCGCTGCTCGGCCCGGCCGCTGCCGCGCCGGGCAAGCCGCGGGCCGCCGTGCTGCGCGATCCCGCGCCCGGCGACATCGGCTGGGTGGTGCAGCAGCATGGCGAAATCTATGCCCGCGAATACGGATGGAACAGCGAGTTCGAAGCGCTCGTGGCCGACATCGCGGCCCGCTTCCTGCGCAAGTTCCAGCCCGCCTGGGAACGCTGCTGGATCGCCGAGCTCGACGGCGAGCGCGTCGGCTGCGTGTTCGTGGCGCGCAAGTCGGCGACCGTCGCCCAGCTGCGGCTGCTGATCCTCACGCCGCAGGCCCGCGGCCTCGGCCTCGGCGCGCGGCTCACCGACGAATGCATCGCCTTCGCGCGCAGCAAGGGCTACAGGAAGATGGTGCTCTGGACCAACAGCTGCCTGAGCGCCGCGCGCGGCATCTACGCTGCGCGCGGCTTCAGGCGCACGAAATCCGAGCCCTATGAGGGCTTCGGCCAGCAGCTGGTCGGAGAGACCTGGGAACTGAGGCTATAGAGGGTGCGCGTGGCTTGGGGGCGAGCCAACGTTATTGCATGAACCAGCCATGGCTCACCACCAAGGACTGGCCCGTGAGCGCATTCGTAGGAAAGGCCGCAAACAGCAGCGCGACGCGTGCCACGTCGTCGGTGGTGGTGAATTCGCCATCGACCGTGTCCTTGAGCATCACGTTCTTCACCACCTGGTCCTCGGTGATGCCCAGCGTCTTGGCCTGCTCCGGAATCTGCTTCTCGACCAGCGGCGTGCGCACGAAGCCCGGGCAGATCACGTTGGCACGCACGTTGTGTTTCGCGCCCTCCTTGGCGACGGTCTTGGCCAGGCCGATCAGGCCATGCTTGGCGGTGACATACGGCGCCTTGAGCAGCGATGCCTCCTTGGAGTGCACCGAGCCCATGTAGATCACGCTGCCGCCGCGGCCTTGCGCGTACATGTGCTTGAGGCAGGCCTTGGTGGTGAGAAAGGCGCCGTCGAGATGGATGGCCAGCATCTTCTTCCAGTCGGAAAAAGTGAACTCCTCCACCGGATGCACGATCTGGATGCCGGCGTTGCTGATCAGGATGTCGATGCCGCCGAAGGCCGCCACGGCCTCTTCGACGCCGGCATTCACCTGGTCTTCCACCGTGACGTCCATCGCGACGCCGATGGCCTGCGCGCCGGTGGCCTTGAGTTCGGCGGCCGTGGCATCGGCGGCTTCCTTGTTCAGGTCGGCAATCACGACCTTTGCGCCTTCCTGGGCGAAGACGATGGCGATTTCCTTGCCGATGCCGCTGGCCGAGCCGGTGATGAAGGCGACCTTGTCCTTGAGTTGCATGAGCGTTTTCTCCGTGGTGGATGGTGGGTTTGAAAGAATCAGGCCGCGAGATAGTCGTGTTCGACCGTCCCCAGCGCGAGGGTCATGTCGGCAATGTAATGGACGGCCGAGACAATCTCGCGCACGGGCAGCTCCGCCACGGGAGCGAGTGCGTGGGGATGCAGTTCCAGCGACGCCGGGCCGGTCCATGCGCCCTTGAGATTCACGTCGATCATGTGGTAGCGCACCAGCTCGCAGATGCGCGGCGTGCCGTCGACATGCGGGATGATCTTGAGCAGGAAATTGGGCTGCGCGATGCCTGCGAGCACCGGTGCCGGATCGAGCGCGCGGTGCTTGAAGCCCATGGTCGCCGTGGCGACGCGCACCTTGCCGTAATCGAGCGTGCCGACGATGGTGTCGGTCTCGTAGTCGAGCATCGGCGCGGCCAGCTTCTTCGGAAAGCCCCAGAGCTCGCGGCCGCCGGCGATCGGCGGATGGTCGTTGAGGTACATCGCATGCACGTACGCACCCTGCTCCACGCCCTTGTCGGTGCGCAGCTGGACCGGGATGACCTGCCCCGATTCGGTGTAGTCGCCGAAGCCGGTGGAGTCGGGCATGCGGATGAATTCGTACTTGACCAGCGGCTCGACGATCTCGAGCGGCTCGGGCACCACCGCGCGCAGCGCATCGGGGTCGGTGCGGTAGGTCACGATCAGGAATTCCCGCTGCATGAAGCGGTAGGGCCCGGGCGGAAACGCCGGGCTGGTGAGCGGCATCGCGAAGGCGTTGCGGCGGATGTCGCCGATCTTCATAGAACTCCCTTGGAACGAAGCTTCAATTCCACCTTGCCGGTCAGCGCAGGGCTTTCGCCGCCCCGGGCCGGCCGCCTCGACGACGGCCCCATCGGCCGCCTGACGCGCGGCACGCCCGGTTCGCACAGGTCGAAGGTGGTCACGCCGTCGGACTGCACATCGCTGCGCAGCGCCTCGGGATGGGCGAGCGTGAGGCGCATGTCGCGCATGCCGGCCTCCCAGTGCGCCTCGACCGTCGCGCGCGAGAACTCGTAGTCCTTCGAATCGAGCTCGTAGGGCTTGTCGCGGTAGATCAGGTGGAAGATGTCGATCGGCTGGCGCGTGAGCTGCGCCTGCACGGCCGCTACCGACGGATCGCTGCGCAGATGGGCCGGCAGCTTGTCGATAAGGTCGGCGATGGCCTGCTGCAGGTTCATGTTGGACGCCAGCGCGTCGGTGTTCATGCGGGTGCGGCTGGAGTAAGTGATGTCCTTCTGGCGCTCCATCACCTGCGAGAGGGTCTTGGGCATCAGGCCGTGCGCGCTGAACAGGTCCACCTGCAGCACCACCAGCGGCTCGGTGCCGGGATGGGTGTCGAGCACGTACTGGATCGGCGTGTTGGACACGAGGCCGCCATCCCAGTAATCGTCGCCACCGATGTGCACCGGCGGAAAGCCCGGCGGCAGCGCGCCGCTGGCCATGATGTGCTCGGGTCCGATGCGCTGCACGGTGTTGTCGAAGTAGATCGAATTGCCGGTGCGCACGTTGACGGCACCGACGCTGAAGCGGGTGTCGCCCTCGTTGATGCGGTCGAAATCGACCAGCCGCTCGAGCGTCTGCCTGAGCGGTGCCGTGTCGTAGTAGCTCAGGAGCGGCGCGGCGCCGCCCAGCAGCAGTTCCGGCGACAGCCGGGGCAAGAAAAAGCCGGGAATCCCGGCCACCACCGCCATCGTCGCGCTCCACTGTTTCAGGGAGGCCTGTTCGCCCAGCCAGGCCGGCCATCGCTGTGCAGGCGCGGACGAGACGAGCTCCCAGAATGCGCGCAGCCGTTCCACGCGCTTGTCGGGCGGGTTGCCGGCGATCAGCGCTGCATTGATGGCGCCGATCGACACGCCGGCGATCCAGCCGGGCTGGTAGTCGGTGCCGCAGAGGGCTTCGTACACGCCGGCCTGATAGGCGCCGAGCGCACCGCCACCCTGCAGCACCAGGGCCTTGGGCGCAGCCCGCATGTCGGCGCGCCGGTGACCCGGAAATTCGATGGCGGAGCGGCTCGTTTTCTTCATGCCTCCATTGGACACGAAGCGAGCGACTCCGGCCTGACTTACATCTTCGGCAGCATCTGGCCGCGGATCTCGCCGCCCGCGTTGGCCGCCGTGTGCACGTTGGCATACCAGCGGCCGGACATCAGATCGGCCGCCTGGGCCGGCGTGAGTGTCGCCTCGCCTTCGATCGGGCTGACCGGCTTGGCGAACGGCAGCACGACCGGCGCATTGGCGCCCGCTGCGGCCGGACCGTGGAAATGCGCCGCCGTGGCCGGACCGCTCAGGCCTTCGAAGGTGATCTTGTACTTGAGGACGTTGGTGTCCTTGTTCAGCCAGGCTTCGGCCATGCCGCTGCCGCGCGTCATGTTGGGCGGCACTTCGCTGGCCGCGTTCATCGCGCCGCTGAAGCTCGCGATATGGGACTTCGACATCATCCCGCAGCCCGCGAGGGCCACGGTCGCGACGCCGGTGACGAGAGCCATGCGCAAAAGGGTGCCGTATCGGTTCATGTGCGTTCTCCAGCAACAGTTTCAGGAGCGGCCAGCATAGGGCAAGGGCGGGTCCCTTCCATGTCGGCCGCAAGCCCGTCTTTAAGCTTCGGCTGGCATCATCCGCGGCATGGACACCCTGCCCTCTGCCCGCGACGTCGCGGCCTTCTGGCGCGAAGCCGGCCCCAAGCGATGGTTCGCAAAGAACGCAGCCTTCGACGCCGAGTTCAAGTCGCGTTTCGAGGCCGCGCACCATGCCGCCGCGACCGGCGCCCTCGACGGCTGGGCCGCCGGCGCCGAAGGCGCGTTGGCGCTGCTGGTCCTGCTCGACCAGTTCCCGCGCAATGCCTGGCGCGGCAGCGGCCACATGTTCGCCACCGATGGCCTGGCCGTGCGCATCGCGCGCGCAGCGATCGAAGCCGGCCTGGACCAGCAGATCGACGTGGCGCTCCGTCCCTTCTTCTACCTCCCCTTCATGCATTCGGAGGCGCTGGCCGACCAGGAACGGTCGGTCGAGCTCAACGGCCGGCTCGATGCGGACACGCGCCGCTACGCCGTGCTTCACCGCGACATCGTCGCCCGCTTCGGCCGCTTTCCGCATCGCAATCGGGCCCTCGGGCGCAGCACGACCGAAGAGGAGCAGCGATTCCTGGATGAAGGCGGTTTCTCGGGATGAATCATTGGACTTGCAAGGTATAGAACCATCTAATACATTTGACGCTTTCCAACGATCGAAGGCAGTCCGATGGATCTCACGCCCGACCCGAAAGCGCCGACACGCCGCGACTTCCTGTCCCTGGCCGGCGGCGGTGCTGCCGCTGCGTTCGCATCAGGCCTGCTGGGCACGGGGTCCGCGCGGGCCGAAAGTGCTTTCCCGGACCACGCGCTGCGCCTGGTCGTTCCCTTTCCCGCCGGCGGCCCGACCGACATCGTCGCGCGGCCGCTGGCCTTCCTGCTGGCCGATCCGCTGAAGCAGCAGGTCGTGGTCGACAACCGCGGCGGCGCCGGCGGCGCGATCGGGGCCGAGCTGGTCGCCAAGTCCCCGCCCGACGGCTACACGCTGCTGCTCGGCACGGTCGGCACGCAGGCCATCAACGCCTCGCTCTACAAGAAGCTGCCCTACGATCCGGCCCACGACTTCACCGCGCTCGGGCTGGTCGCGAGCGGTCCGGTCGCGCTGGTCGCCAACACCGCGGCTCCGTTCTCGAACGTGGCCCAATTCATCGCCGCCGCCAAGGCCCAGCCGGGAGCGATCACCTTCGGCTCGGCCGGCAACGGCACGCCGGGCCACTTGACCGGCGTGCTGTTCTCGAAGGCCGCGGGCATCCAATTGCGGCATGTGCCCTACCGCGGCAGCGCGCCGGCCGTCACCGATCTGCTCGGCAACCAGATCACCGTCATGTTCGACCCGCTGCAATCGGTGCTGACGCAGGTGCAGGCTGGCAAGCTGCGCCCGCTGGCGGTCAGTGGCACCACGCGCTCGCCGGTGCTGCCGAACGTGCCCACGATGGCCGAGGCGGGGCTCCAGGGCTTTGCCGCCGAGGCCTGGTGGGGCGCCTACGGGCCCGCCAACCTGCCGGCGGCCGTGGCTCAGACCTTGCGCACGGAGATCGAACGGGTGGTCCGCTCCGATGCCTTTCGCGACAAGCTCGCGAGCCTGGGCGTGCTGCCCACCCCCATGACCGGCGAAGCCTTCGCGGAATTCAATCGCAGCGAGCTCGCCAAGTGGGGCAAGGCGGTGCGCGATTCCGGCGCCTCGCTGGACTGATGTCCCTCCACCACCACGACACCGAGATGTCATGAAACTGAACGAACAAGAGCAAGCCATCCTGGCGGGCGAAGCAGGGCCGGTCCCGCGCTGGGCCCTTCAGCACCAGATCGCCGTCGGCGATTTCTTCGGCGCCGAGGATTTCGTGCCGGTGACGCAGGCGCACATCATGGCCGACACCGAAAGCCTGGGCCAGGCCGGCGTGATGTGGCTCGAGAAGCTGGCCGCGACGCGCGAAGGCCAGCGCACCGTGCGCATTCCGACCATCACCGATCCGCGCGGCACCGACTTCGCCAAGTCCGAGGTGCTCGGCCAGAGCGAGTGGATGCTCGAGCTGGAGCAGCGCGCCATCGATGCCTTCGTGCAGCTCGGCGTCTCGATGACCGACACCTGCATCAACTACCAGACCATCCAGGCGCCCACGCGCGGCGAGCACCTGGCCTTCGGCGACACGGGCGTGGTGATCTATTCGAATTCGGTCTGCGGTGCGCGCTCGAATTTCGAGGGCGGCCCTTCCGCGCTGTCGGCCGGACTGACCGGGCGCACGCCGCGCTACGGCTTCCATCTCGACGCGCAGCGCCAGGCCACCGTTCGCTTTCGCGTCGACCACACGCCGCAGAGTCTCAACGAATGGGGCGCGCTGGGCGGCGTGATCGGCCGGCTTGCGGGCAACTACTGGTCGGTGCCGGTGGTCGAAGGCCTCGACGGCGCGCCCGGCTCCGATGCGCTCAAGCACTTCGGCGCCGCGATGGCGAGCTTCGGCTCGATCGCCCTCTTCCACCTGGTCGGCATCACGCCCGAGGCGGTGCGCATCGAGGATGTCGGCGGCGAGCGGCTGCCGCTGGCGCACCGCATCGGCGAGGCCGACATCCGCGCGCTGCAATCGCAGTACGCGGCGAGCGACGAAATCGACGTGGTGGTCTTCTCCGCGCCGCAGCTCAGTCTCTACGAACTGCGCGAGCTCTCCGCGCTCTGCGAAGGGCGCCGCTTCCAGCGGCCGCTGCTCGCGATCACCAGTCCGCAGGTCAAGCCGGACTGCGACCGCATGGGCTTCACCGCAAGGATCGAGGAAGCCGGCGGCCATGTGATGTCGGGCATGTGCTTCTACCAGTCCTATGCGCGCGAGATGGCGGATGCGAAGGGCTGGAAGCGGCTGGCGACCAACAGCGCCAAGCTGGTGAACATTCTCGGCGGCTACGGCTACGTGCCGATGCTGGCATCGATGGAGCGCTGCGTGCAGGCAGCCGAAACAGGGAGGCTGGCATGAGCGGCAGCAACAGCAGCGAATGGCTGGCACGGCACGCGATCGGCCAGCGCGTGCGCGGCGAAGCGCTGGTGGCGCACGATGGCTTCTCGGCGCGCTACGACCTCGACCGCAACCGCGGCATCTTCTCGCGGCCTGCGCACCAGCTCGCCGGCCAGTCCTATGCCGGCAAGATCCTGGTGCTCGACACCGCCAAGGGCGGCGTGGCGAGCGCCTGGATGCTGCACGAGATGGCTTCGCGGCGGATGGTGCCGCTCGCGATCGTGTTCAACACCGTCAACCCGATCCTGGTGCAGGGCGCTGCGTTCGGCGGCATCACGATGCTCGCGGGCTTCGACGAGGACATCACGGCGAAGGTGCCGCACGGCGCCACGGTCGAGATCGATCCCGTGCGCAAGTCCTTGCGCGTGCTGACCTGAGCCGGCGCGACATGGCGATGCCGCGTTCGAGCGCAATGACGGTCGATCGGGCGACCGCCGTCTCGCTCTACCAGCAGATCGCCGACCGGCTCAAGGCGGAGATCGCCGGCGGCGCCTTCGCCACCGATGGGCGGCTGCCGGCCGAGCGCGAGTTCATGACGCGCTTCGGCGTCAGCCGCGTGACGGTGCGGCAGGCGATGGCGCAGCTGTTGCGCGACGGGCAGGTGGTGCGCAAGCAGGGCAAGGGCACTTTTGTCGCCGGCCAGAAGCTGCAGCACGAGCTGCATTCGATGCGCGGCTTCTACGATTCGCTGCTGCAGCAGGGCGTGCATCCGAAGACGCGGCTGCTGGCGTTCTCGGCCGTCGGGCGCGATGCGGGTGCGGGCAAGGAGCACGGCTTTGAGCTGCGCCGTCTCTACACGGTCGACGACGAACCGATCGCGCTGGTCTGCGCATGGCTGCCGCCGGAGGCCGCGGCCGTGTCGTGGCAGCAGGCGAGCGAGCATCCGATCTACGGCATCCTCGAAAAACTGCTGAAGCTGAAGGTCGCCCGCGCGAGCGTGCACATCCGGGTGCAGCCGGCCGATGCGGACGTCGGCAAGGCGCTGCGACTGGCGAAGAAATCCTCCGTGCTGGTGATGGCGCGCGAGTCCTTTTCCGCGGATGAACGATCGCTCGAACGCAGCACCTTCTTCATCCGGCCCGAGCGCTATGAGTTCGTGCTCGATACCTTTGGGCCGTTGCCGATCAGTTCTTCGATTCGGGATGCCGAGAAGGGGGTGTAGTTGCGCCCTCTCCCTCTGGGAGAGGGTTGGGGTGAGGGCGCTGGGCCTTTGAACTGTTGTCTTCGCTGGTTAGGCCGTTGGCCGGGAATTCGCCCCGGCGGGCGACTCACTTGTTTTGTCTTGCCAAAAGAAGTAAGCAAGAAAAGGCGACCCCACTGCGCGTGTCCCTCCGCTTCGCTGCGGGCAACCTGCATCGACACGGTGGGCAAACACAGAGCTACATCGACACGCCGATCCGAGGCAAGCATGTCGTTCTCCACGTTGAGCGGCAGCGCTATCGCTGCGCTGGTTGCGGCAAGACCTTGTTCACTACGCTGGATCAAATTGATCCGAAGCGGCTGGCGACGACGCGATTCGTCCGCTATGTGGAGACTCTTGCCTGAAGCGAACCTTTGCCGACCTGGCGCGCGAACTTGGCGTAGCCGACAAGACGGTCCGACATATCTTCGACGATTACGTGGAGCGGTTGAAGAGCGAGCTGCCGTGCGTAATACCAGAGATTCTGGGCATCGACGAATTGAAGATCGTCGGCGAGTACCGGGCCATGCTCACTAATGTCTCTGAGCAGACGCTGTTTGACATGCTTCCCACCCGCAAGAAGGTGGATCTTGTGCGGTACTTTCCGGACTCTTCCCGGCAAGGAGAAGGTCCGCGTCGTGACGATGGACCTGTGGAGCGTTTATCGCCAAGTCATCGAGTCTGAATTCCCAGTCCATGTGACTTCATCCTCGGCCGAAGGCATCGCACGTCGCAGCTTCGATGCGCTCATCGTGTGTGCTGGCACAGGAAGTCGCCGGCTGGCTGCGGCACTGGGCGACAGGGTCAACGTGTACCCGGTCAAGGGGTACTCCATCACCGTCAACCTGGGCGATCGCGCCAGCCAGGCAGCCGCTCCCGAGGTGAGCTTGCTGGACGACGCGACCAAGATCGTCACCAACCGGCTCGGCTTGAACCGATTCCGGGTGGCGGGCACGGCGGAATTCAACGGGATCAACCGGGACATCCGCGCTGATCGAGTGAAGCCGTTGCTTGACTGGGTACATCAATGCTTCACGGAGATAGACACGCGCAGCGTCGCGCCGTGGGCCGGACTGCGTCCCATGATGCCGGACATGCTGTCTCGAGTCGGCAGGGGCAAGGCTCCCCAACGTGTTCTACAACACGGGGCACGGACACTTGGGATGGACCCTGGCGGCAGCGACCGCGGAGACGGTCAGCCAGGAAATCGAAGGCGCTTTGCCATTAGAGCGAACGCTGTTCGCACCGCCCTTGACCACCAGGGCGGTGCAGGCGCGCGCGGAGCAGACTGACACAGCTGGCGTGTAGCTCAGGGCGTGCCAGGTGGCCGCCGACCCGCTTGATTCATGAGATTGGCTCAAAGCCAAAATGCGAATCTGTCAATTCTCATCGCAAGCGAATGCGGCTAGATTACATCGGGTCGGCAGTTCACGGCGCGAAGGCACCCGCTGTCACCGCGCTCCTTCGCAATCCGGTCGGTTGATTAACCTGGGAAGAGATCATGAACAGCAAAAGTCTGCTTGCGTTTGTCGCAGTTGCCTCCGCCGCAACTGCGTTGGTGGGTGCCGCCACTTCGGCATACGGGCAGGCTCCCAGCCGCCTCGACAAGATCAAGGCGGAGGGAAGCATCTCGATCGGATCGCCAACCAGCTCGCTACCGTTTGCCTTCAAGGACGGCAACCAGAATATGGTCGGCTATTCGATCGAGATCTGCCAACGCATCGCCGACCAAGTCAGGGCGTCCCTCGGCGTACCGAAGCTCGATATCCGCTACGTGCCGGTCACGTCGGCCACGCGTCTGCAGTTGCTGGCGAATGGGACCATCGACCTGGAATGCGGCAACACCACCAATACGGCGGAACGGCATCAGTTCGTCGACTTCGCGCCCACGACTTTCGTAGCCAAGGTGGTGCTGCTGGGAAGGAAAGACAGCAGGCTGGACATGAACGACGTGCGGCAGTTCAGGGGCAAGACCGTGACCAGCTTGTCCGGGGGGCTGAACCTGGCAGTCATCGAGAAAATCAACAACGAGCAAAAACTAGGAATGTCCGTCGTCCCGGTCAAGGACGCGCCCGAATCGTTCCTCTCCGTCAAAACCTCGCGCGCTGCTGCAACGGTGGCCGATGACGGGATGGCGTATGCGCTGGTTGCCACTTCGGGCGCACCTGCGGATTACGTGATCGGGACCAAGGCCCTGATGGTGGCACCGTACGGGATCGTCATGCCGAAGGACGACCCCCGGTTCAAGAAAACGGTCGATGCCGCCGTCATCTCCCTCATTCGTAGCGGAGAGGTGGCGCGGATCTATGACAAGTATTTCAATTCCCCGATCCCGCCGCACGGCATCGACCTCAGATACCCGATGAGCGCGGAGCTCAAGCGAGCCCTTGCCAACCCGAGCGACTCGCCGGACCCGCAGGCGTACGAATGAGGCTGCAGCGAATTCGGAAGACGGAGAACGACGGTTAGACGGCCATGAACTATGACTGGAACTGGTCGATTTTCGGCCAGATGTCTCTCGACGGCGTCCACACTTTCCTGCAATCGATACTGATCGGGACAGGGTGGACCCTCGCCCTGGCTGTCTGCGGCTGGATCTTTGGCCTTGCCTTGGGACTGGTTTTCGGCATCGCGCGCACGGTTCGCAGCAAGCCGCTGCGCGTCGTGTCCGCCGCCTACGTCGAGTTCTTCAGAGGCATTCCTTTGCTGGTCCAGATGTTTCTCTGGTATTTCGTCGTGCCAGAACTCCTGCCGGCGGAGATGGGCCGCGCGATCAAGGGGCTGCCAATTCCGTGGGCACAGTTCGTTCCGGCGCTCCTATGCCTGAGCTTGTACCAGGGGGCGCACATGACCGAGATCATCAGGGCCGGGGTGCAGTCGGTGGCGCGCGGCCAGAAGAATGCCGCTGCGGCGATGGGCTTCAGTCCGGCCCAGGTTTACCTGTACGTGCTCCTGCCGCAAGCCTTCAGATTGATCATTCCTCCCTTGACCTCGCAAATGATGTCGACGGTGAAGTCATCATCCGTCGCGATGACCATCGGACTGCTCGAGCTGACGGGTGCAGCCCGGTCCATGCAGGAGTTCAGCTTTCACGTCTTTGAAGCGTTCTCGGCGGCGACCTTGATCTACCTTTTGCTGAACGTGACGGTGGTGCAGGCGATGCGCCGACTGGATCGATCGTTCAACTGACACCCGGAACGCGAGCGCGCCGAAGAGTTGGTTCGGGAGTCAAAGAATGAACATCTTGCAGAGCCTCGGTTCCGGCGGTGAACTGACCTACTTGTTTGCAAGCGGGATGCGCTTCTCGCTCGAACTGACGTTGGTCGCCACGCTGGCGGGCATGCTGCTCGGAACCTGCCTGGCCGTGCTCCGGGTTGCGCACATTCGGGTCTTTTCGAACCTGGCCGCACTCTACGTGAATGCGATGCGGTCGATTCCCTTGTTGCTGGTGATCTTCTGGATCTACTTCCTGGCGCCATATCTCCTGGGATGGCTGACAAGGTCGACGCAGCCCGTCCAGGTGGGTGGCTACACGTCTGCGTTCGTCACCTTCATCCTGTTCGAGAGTGCCTATTTTTGCGAAATCATGCGGGCGGGCATCGGTTCAGTGCGAAAGGCCCAGACCCACGCAGCTTTCGCGCTGGGCATGAACTATCGACAGGCGATGATCCTGGTCGTGCTCCCGCAGGCGCTCAGGAACATGGCTCCGGCGGTGTTGTCGCAAATCATTGTCCTGTTCCAGGATACGTCCCTGGTCTACGTGCTATCACTGACGGACTTCTTCGGTGCGGCATCCGAAATTGGGCAGCGGGACGGACGCGTGGTGGAGTTTTATATCTTCGCGGCCGCCGTTTATCTCGTCATCTGCGTCATCGCCTCGGGCGGGGTGAAGTACCTGCAGCGAAAAGCCATCGCCTGAGTGGACGCACGAACTCGAATGTCAACGCAAGTCATGGCTTCCCGATTGATCATCCCTCCAAACGCCTGTGATTGCCACCTTCACATCTTCGATCCCCGCTTTCGTGAGCGCCTCCCTGCTGACGACATGAGTGCGGTTTCGTGCACGGCTGCGGCTTACGCGCGGGTTCAACGGGCATTGGGCATGGAGCGCGCGGTCGTCGTCACGCCCAGAAACTACGACACGGACAACGCCGTCACCGTCGATGCCATTGCGCAGCTGGGAGTCTCACGTGCAAGGGGTGTCGCGGTAGTACGCCCCGACGTCAGCGACGCGACGCTTCACTTGCTCCACGACCAGGGCATCCGCGGGATCCGGTTCACTCTCTATACGCCAGAGCATGCACCGACCTCGTTCGACATGGTCGAACCGCTGGCAGCCCGCATCAAGGCAATGGGCTGGCACGTGCAACTGCATTGGACTGCAGATCAGATCGTGGCTCACGAAGACCTGCTTCGCCGGCTGCCGGTGGAAGTCGTCTTCGACCACCTCGGCAGACTACCTGTGTCGAGAGGCCTCACGCACCCTGCCGCAAGCACCATCGAGAGATTGCTCGGTGAGGGCCGAGCCTGGATGAAGCTCTCAGCGCCGTACCTGGACTCGGGGCGCGGCGGGCAAAGCGCGTATGAGGACGTTGACGCGGTCGCCAGGCACTGGATCCAGATTGCGCCGTATCGCGTGGTCTGGGGCAGCGATTGGCCCCATACGTCGGTGCAGAATCCTCCGAACACGGCTGTGTTCGTGGCCAAGCTTTGTTCGTGGGTCGATGATCAGGCCTGTCTTGATCGAATCCTCGTGTCGAATCCAACACGCCTTTACTGGGATTGCCAAGCCTAGACGCCCACGGCGTGGTGCGGTCGAGGGCTGTGCCGGCGAGGCAGATCTCGGTTCCTCAGGCCAGGGGCAACCGAAGGCAAGCGCGACGCGAGGCGCAAGAGGTCGAATTTGCGGCGGATTCGCGCCCCAAGTTTCGCAAGCCCGAACGGGGAATGGACCACCAGGCGCATGTCGCACTTGACACGCAAGAGGCAGTTCGGACACCGCGCATATTGACTATCACTGCCCTTGCTGAAGAGGAAATTCGCTGCCTGTGCTGATCTCGGGCGAATCTATTTCAGTACCAAGGTGGGGAGCCTGCGTTCCGAGACGGCGCCGTCGACAAGGTCCACATAGTACGAGAAGCTCTTGTCGTTGACGGCGACCGCCCGGGCGAATTTCCCATCCTCGAAATAGAGTCCCGCCAAGTCCCATAAGTTTGATGTATGGCAGCCGCGTTGGACGGCTCACTATTGGGTAAGGATGCGGTCCAGGAAGTCCTTGGTACGGGGATGCCGCGCCGCCGAAGGATGGAAAAATTCGTTCTTCGCGCAGTCGACCAGGATCCGGCCGCCTACATCCATGAAGATCACGCGATCGGCGACCTTGCGAGCGAAGCCCATTTCATGCGTGACGACCATCATCGTCATGCCTTCCCCGGCCAGGCGCACCATGACGTCCAGGACCTCGCCGACCATCTCCGGGTCGAGGGCTGAGGTCGGCTCGTCGAACAGCATCACCACAGGATCCATGCTCAGCGCTCGGGCGATCGCGACGCGCTGCTGCTGGCCGCCGGAAAGCTGTCCCGGATACTTGTCCTTGTGCTGGGTCAGCCCGACCCGTTCCAGCATCCGCAGGCCTCTCTGGCCGGCTTCCAGGCTGCTCCGTCCCAGCACCTTGATCTGTGCGAGCACCAGGTTCTCCGTGACGGACAGGTGCGGAAACAGTTCGAAGTGCTGAAACACCATGCCGACCCTGGCACGCAGCGCCGGCAGCTTTGTTCTGGATGCGTGAACGTCAACGCCGTCGACAATGATGGCACCGCCTTGAATCGTCTCCAGCCCGTTGACCGTCTTGATCAACGTGGACTTGCCGGATCCGGACGGGCCGCAGACAACCACGACCTCCCCTTTTTCGACGCGGGTCGAGCAGTTCTCGAGCACTTGCACCGGTCCGTACCACTTGGAAACGTTGCGGATCTCGATCATCTTCGGTTTCCTTAGCTAAGAGCTACTTCATCACGCGTGCAATCTCCTGCATCTCCGCTGCGAACACTCGGTCGTACTGCTCGCCGGGCACGCCAAGAGATAGATCAGCAATATTGTTGGCCTTGATGTAATCACTGAAAACCTGTCCAGTGCGGGCTTTCAGGATCGCCTGCTGCAGTTGCTGGTACCCCTTCGAATTGTTCCGTGCGAACGCGGCAGAGACAACGTAGACCCCATTGCGGCCGAGAAACTCAGGCGATGGCATTGCGACGCCAAGCGATTTCAGCTGGATTTCCAGCGTCTCTGCCTCGGGCCAACGGGGGCTCTTCTTGTTCGAGCCGATGAAGAGCGCCGTGGTCTTGGAGCGCATCGTTGACCGCGCGAAGTCGTCGCCGAGGTTCGCGGTGACATCGCCGGCCATCAGGGCAGTGATCGCTTCCGAGCCCCCCTTGTAATTGACCACCAAGACATCGATCTTGAGCTTGTCGATCAGCCACCTGGCCATCACCTCCTGCGCGGTCCCGCCCGCGACGGAGATGGAGAGCTTGCCCGGGTTTGCCCTTGCCTGCTCCACGAACTTGACGAAGTTCGAGATGTTCGAATCGTTTCTGACCAGGAACACCCGCGGCTCGTGCAGGTCGGCCATGATCACCCGGAAGTCGTCGGCGCTGAGCGCAGCATTCCCGCGGGCGATGACAAGATTGAGGTCCGGCTGGTTGATCGCCAGCACGGCAGACCCGTCTGCGCCGTCACGTAGCAGCGCCATGGCTGCGATCTGCCCACCTGCTCCCGGCTGGTTGCGAACGACGACGGTGCGACCCAGGACTCCCTGCAGCGGCGACGAGAGCAGGCGCGCGAAGGTATCCGTGCTGCCGCCGGGCGGATAGCCGACGATGATTTGCAGCGGCTTTTGGGCGAGGCTGATGCCAGGAATGGCTGTTGCCGCCACGGCCGCACCGAGTGCAGAGGTGAAGCGGCGGCGATTCATCGGGAAGTGCGTCATGGGTGCTCTCCGGGTGCGGGTTTCCACAATCAACCAAGCAGACGCGCGTCGTACGGGGTCGTGTTGAGTTGTTCGAAGCCGTTCGATGTGACGACGACGACGTCTTCGAGATGCGCGCCGCCGACTTCCGGCTGGTCCGGCAGCACGATGCGCGGCTCGAGGCACATGACCATGTTTTCTTCGACGACGAAGTCCACGCGACGGTCGACCAGCGGCTCGCCGTGCAATCCGTAGCCAAGCTGGTGCCCCGTGTTGCCGCTGTAGACATAGTCGCCCCACCCGCTGTCCACGATGACTTCCCGCGCACGTGCGTCGATCGCCTTGCCGGTCACTCCCGGGCGGATCATCTTCTTCGCTTCCTGCAGGGCGAGGTATGTCGCCTGGTAAATCTGCCGCTGCTTGGCGGTCGGTTCTCCACCGCAAAGCACCGTCCGCCCAAGGTCGGCGGTATAGCCCTTCACGACCGCGCCGAGATCGAGAATGACCATCTCGCCGGCCTCGATGACCTTCTCGGTGGCGATGCGCTCGAACATCGAGGCATTCGGGCCAGACGCGATCAACGGAATGAACGGCTCGAACTCCGAACCCGCACGCCGCATCGCAGTGACGGCAGCGGCGGAAACCGAATGCTCGGTCACTCCCGGCCGGATTGCTTCGATGGCAGCCAAGGCGCCGAGATCCGCCACGCGCAACGAGGCGCGGATCAGATCCACTTCGATCGGGTGCTTGACCGCCGTGAGTTGCAGCCACATCGGGGTGACGTCATCGATCTCCAGCTCCGGGCAGGCTTTGGTGAGACCTCTGTACACCATGTGCGGCATGACGTCCGTGGCGATCCGGCCGCGGCTGACGCCATAGTCGGCCAGCATCTTTTCGATGACCTCGTGCCACTTCGTCACGTGAGGCAATCGGAGGGCGTCTTGGATGTCTGACTTGAACTGAATTCGCAGGTCGTCGCTGCCGGAGATGTACCCCACTACCGGCGGCTTGCCCTTCACCACCAACGCAACGTATTCGGGTTCCAGGAACGGGCGAAAACCCTTGACGTAAAAGTCTGTCACCCATCGCACCGCCTCTGCCTTGCAGAAGAGGAAGGCGTCGAAGCCGGACTGCTCCAGCGCTTTCTGAAGCTTTTGTTGCTTGATGGCGTGAAGGGCATCGCCCGCGTAGAAGCTGGGCGGCTGTTTTTTGAACGCGATTTTCTTGTTCATGATTGGATACCGGTGAGTGGAGGACGAAGAGGTGGAGTTCAGACGCTTGGAGCGGTAGCCGTGGCTTCTGCCACCAACCTGAAGGCGGTGACGGCGCTCGTGACGGAGGTTTTGTCTACGTGCCGATGCGTCACGCAGCGCAGCAGGTGGGGTCCCCAGGGCCGGACCAGCACGCGGCATTCGCGTAGATGGGCCTCCCACTGCTTGGCTGTCATGCCGGTTGCCGCCACGTTGACCTGCACGATGTTGGTCCGGGGCGGCTTGACGCGCAGTGCCGGAATTGCGCTCAAGCCCTCTGCGAGCTGTTGGGCCGTGGCGTGGTCTTCAGCCAGCCGCGCAACCTGTGAGCCCAGGGCTTCGAGGCCAGCCGCCGCGGAAATTCCGACTTGACGCTGCGCCCCTCCGATTAGCTTTCGCAGCCAGCGGGCTCGATGAATGACCGGTTCGGGCCCGACCAGCACGGCCCCCATCGGGGCGCTCAGTCCTTTCGACAGGCACACCGAGACGGTATCAGCTTGGTTGCAGATGCTGGCCACGGACTCACCGAGTGCCAACGCTGCGTTGAAAAGCCGCGCACCGTCAAGATGCACCCGCACGCCGGATGCTCGGCACAGCTCGAACACCTTGCGCATGTGGTCCAGTGAAGCCACTGCACCACCTTCGTTGTTATGCGACGTTTCGATGCAGACCAGGCCGACCTGAAGATTGCCTTTCGTCGATGCCAATGCGGCTGCCAGCGCGTGCAGGTCCAGCGCTCCTTCGGGGTCAGGGATGGGGTGGTAGAAGGCGCCGGTAAATGTGGCTGCTCCGCGTTCCGCGGTGTAGATGTGGGAGCCGGCCCCGGCCAACACGACGCCTTGCCGATCGACTTGCGCCAGGATGGCCAACAAGTTGGCCATGGTCGCACTCGGCGCATACAGCCCTGCGGGCTTGTCAAGAAGCCTCGCTGTGTGCTGCTCGAGCTCAATGGCCGTGGGATCGCCATCCAGCCCGTCGTCCCCGAGCGGCGCGAGGCGCATCCGTTCATACATGGAGTCGGTTGGCAAGGTCACGGTGTCGCTTCGAAGGTCGACGAGGGTCGGGGATTTGAAACTTCTCATTGACTTCAGTCTTCGGATGGTTTGCGCCGCCTGCGAGTGCTGCGCGGTACAGCCGTAATTTAGACAGGGAGACCTGTTAAGAGAATTGATATATTCAAATTTCCAATGTGGGAAAAACTCATGAATCTCGCTACCTTGCAGACGCTTCGCGCCATCCTGGTGCACGGAAACTTCACCGCCGCCGGCGCTGCCGTTGGCTGCACACCCAGCGCTGTGAGCCTGCAGATCAAGCAGCTGGAGCAATACTTGGGTCAACCACTTTTCGACCGGAGCACTCGTGTGGTCCGGCCCACGCCCTTCGCGATCGAAGTGGCGTCCGCGGCATCGGAGTTCGCCGATCGGATCGAGGCGCTTCGCTCGAAACCGTCCCTGATGGTGGAAGGCAAAATTCGTCTTGGCGTGATCACGAGCATGCAGAGCGACTTGTTGCCCGAGGCCCTTCGCACGCTCGGCCGCCGGCATCCGTCCCTCGAGGTGCAAGTACCGCCTTTGAATGACACGGACGAACTGCTGGCCGAGCTGCGCGCGGGCCGGATAGAAGCCGCACTAGTCGCCCGGCCGGAACACGGCGGCTCCACGCGGATGGTGTGGCACGAGGTGCATCGACAGCCGTACGTGATGCTGGCCCCCCCCGATGTCCTGCAGTCCGAACCCCGCGTACTCCTGAAGACGCACGGGTGGATTGGCTACGACACGGGCCTGTCGGGTGGCCGCGTCGCAGCTCGCCAAGCCCGCCTGCTGGTTCCGCACCTCCGCCCACGGATGGAGCTGCGCTCAATGGACGCGATCGTCTCCATGGTGGGGGTGGGCATGGGCGTGACGATCCTGCCTCGACCCAGGAGCCGATTGCTCGCAGCCTACAAGGTGCAGGAGTTCAGCCTCGGACGGACTGCGCCCTTTCGCCGCATTTCCCTGGTGTGGCGCCGCGCTGATGAGGGCAATCGCAAGATCGCTGCCGTGCTCGAAGGCTTCGAACACTTCAGGAGCGGAGCCTCGTGACTGGTTGGATCAGTGGATCATCGGGCAAGCACTGCGACGTGGTCTTCCTCCTGGCAAGAGTTTGAGGTTCTCCTCGCGCTACTAAGACCGCCCGGTCGTCGCGTGGCCACGGGCATCAAGACCGCACTGATGCCGCATGCGAAAAGTGCCCGGGATGCGAATGCTGGACGGCCGCTTCCATCCGCAACGCATGCCCCCGGCCCGTGTCCATTCGCAAAACGCGGGGCGCCATCTCCGATTTCCTTGCACGTACTCGCGATCGGGTTTGTGGAGTCCCTTCACCGGGACGGCATCGACGGCGTGACACGGCGTGATCGGGAAGCAAGACTGAGGGGTCAGCGACCCGAGTCTTAAGCCGATAGCGATTGGGCGCGGAAGCCGGGCGAGTCGTGGAACCGCCCGGCTCAGGCGCACAACGAACTCTAGGCGCGTGATCTCGGGGTGACTCGGCGCCGGTGCACGATGTCTGCTACCTAACGGAGCCGTCGGGCTGCAATTGCGGGCTGTGCAGCATGAAAGTAGCAGCGGTGCCCGCCGGCGCTCAACGCAATGCCAAATGCGTGCTGCGCGCCAGACGCGCACCCTCGGTACGCACAGAGGGGATGAGGGTCAACACGCCTTGGCGCGTCCTTGTGTGGGGCGGTGCGGTGCGAAGATTGCGTGGATGGGTCAGTGGATGCGGTCAGAGGTCGTCGATACTGCCTACCCGCAAACGAAGAGTGAAATTGGCAACGAGCAAACGGCAATCGCCGATTGGCAGTCGCACTCCATATTGTTGGCTGTTCCGCAGCCGAGCGAAGCGACGGCCCGAGAAACACAAACACGCGCCATGGCGCGTTGCCCCTCATCCCCTCTGCGCGCGCCGAAAAGCGAGCACCGCAGGTTGCCCGTAGCGAAGCGAAGGGACGCGCACAGTGGGGTCGCCTTTTCTTTGGTTACTTTCTTTTGGCGAAGCAAAAGAAAGTGACTCGCCCGCCGGGGCGAATTCCCGGCTCCAGGCCCAACCAAAGACAACAACGGTTCAAAGGCCCGATGCCCTCACCCCAGCCCTCTCCCAGAGGGAGAGGGAGCAAGAGTTCAGTGCGTAGGCACCAGAAAATCCTGGCTGATCCGCCACCCCAGCTCGTTCACACGATCCAGAAACTGCGTCAGATAAGCATGCAACCCGGTCGCAAGAATCTCGTCGACCCGTCCGTACTGCAAATCGGCCAGCAGCTTGCCCGCACGCCGCTGCGTTTCGGCGCTCTGCTCGTTCTTGACCTTGTCGAGATTGCTCACCACTTCGTGCAGACTCGCATGCAGTGAGCGCGGCATGTCGACACGCAGCATCAGCAGCTCGGCCACGCGCTCGGGCTTGATCACGTCACGGTACACCTTGCGGTACACCTCGAAGGCCGAGACGCTGCGCAGGATCGCGCTCCAATGGTAGAAGTCGTACTCCTGATCCTCCTCGGTCGCGGCGCCGAAGAACTCGCTGTTGAGCGCATGGAACTTGACGTCGACCAGCCGCGCCGTGTTGTCCGCGCGTTCGAGAAAAGTACCGAGGCGCGAGAAATAAAAGGCCTCGTCCTGCAGCATGGTGCCCAGCGTCACGCCGCGCGACAGGTGCGAGCGGAACTTGACCCACTCGAAGAACTGCCCCGGGTCGCGCTCGAAATCGCCGGCGCGCAGCATGCGGTTGACCTCGAGCCAGGTCGTGTTCTGCGTCTCCCAGGCCTCGGTGGTGAGCGCGCCGCGCACCGCGCGCGCGTTCTCGCGCGCCGCCCGCAGGCACGACAGGATCGACGAGGGATTGGATTCATCCCGGACCATGAACTCCATCACCTCGCGCGGCGCGATGTGCGCATGCTTCTCGTTGAAGAGCGGCAGCAGTTCGCTGATCGACAGCAGCCCCTGCCAGCCGTACTTGGCGACCTCGGCCGACTGCGGCAGCAGCGAAGTCTGGTAGTTGACGTCGAGCATGCGCGCGGTGTTCTCCGCGCGCTCGGTGTAGCGCGACATCCAGTAGAGGTGATCGGCGGTGCGTGACAACATGGTGCGATCTCCTCTTGCGGTCAGGTCGACGGGGTTTGCGCTTGCGCTTGCGTTTGCGACTGCGCCGGCACGCGCGGCCTGGCGCTGCGATCGGCCTCGAGGATCCAGGTGTCCTTGGTGCCGCCGCCCTGCGACGAATTGACCACCAGCGAGCCTTCCTTGAGCGCGACCCGCGTCAGTCCGCCGGGCACCATCTGCACTTCCTTGCCCGACAGCACGAAAGGCCGCAGGTCGATGTGGCGCGGCGCGATGCCGGCCTCGACGAAGGTCGGCGAGGTCGACAGCGCGAGCGTCGGCTGCGCGATGTAGCCGTCGGGTTTGGCCAGCACGGCCTTCTTGAAGTCCTCGATCTCGGCCTGCGTCGCGGCCGGGCCGATCAGCATGCCGTAGCCGCCGGCGCCGTGCACTTCCTTGACCACGAGGTCCTTCATGTTGGCCATCGTGTAGTCGAGCTCGTCCTTGTTGCGGCACATGTAGGTCGGCACGTTCTTGAGGATCGGCTTCTCGTTCAGGTAGAACTCGATCATCTTCGGCACATAGGGGTAGATGGACTTGTCGTCCGCCACGCCGGTGCCGACCGCATTGCAGATCACGACGTTGCCTTCGCGGTAGGCGCGCATCAGGCCCGCGGTGCCCAGCGTCGAGGTCGGGCGGAACACTTCGGGGTCGAGAAAATCATCGTCCACGCGCCGGTAGATCACGTCCACCCGCTTCGGCCCGCGCGTGGTGCGCATGTAGACGAAGTCGTCCTTGACGAAGAGGTCCTGCCCCTCGACCAGCTCGATGCCCATCTGCTGCGCGAGGAAGGCATGCTCGAAGTAGGCGCTGTTGTACATGCCGGGCGTGAGCACCACCACCGTCGGCTCGGCGGTCGCGGGCGGTGCGGAGGCGCGCAAGGTTTCGAGCAGCAGGTCGGGATAGTGGGCGACCGGCGCGACGCGGTTCTGGCTGAACAGGTCGGGGAAGAGCCGCATCATCATCTTGCGGTTCTCCAGCATGTAGCTCACGCCGCTGGGCACGCGCAGGTTGTCCTCCAGCACGTAGTACTCGCCCTTGCCGTCGGCGTCGGGTGCGCGCACGATGTCGATGCCGGAGATGTGCGAGTAGATGTCGTTGGGCACCTTCACGCCGGCCATCTCGGGCCGGTACTGTGCGTTGTTCAGGATCTGCTCGGCCGGCACGACGCCGGCCTTGATGATTTCCTGGTCGTGGTAGACGTCGTGGATGAAGCGGTTGAGCGCGGTCACGCGCTGCACCAGGCCTTTTTCCATGCTCTCCCACTCGTGCGCCGGGATGATGCGCGGCAGCAGGTCGAAGGGAATCAGGCGCTCGGTGCCGGAGCCGTCCTCGTCCTTCGCGCCGTAGACCGCGAAGGTGATGCCGACGCGGCGGAAGATCATTTCGGCCTCTTCGCGCCGCGATCGCATCACCTCGCCAGGCTGCTGCGCGAGCCATTGGTCGTAGCGCTTGTAGTGATTTCGCACCGCTGCGCCGTGGTAGGGCAGCTGCTCGTACATCTCGTCGAATTTGTGCATGGGACGACCAATCTCCTTGGCCGTAGCTTAGCAAGTTCGAGGCCAAAGTCCGTCGGATTTCGCGCCCCTGCGAGGCGCCCGCCATCAAATTCGGCTCAGGGCACGAGGTGATGCCAGTAGCGCCGGGCCTCCTGCCGCTCGCATTTCACGGTGCCCGGAACCACGCTTGACCACGTGGCCGCGCCGCAGTGCGGCGAGTCGACGACGGCGATGCCGCGCGCGCGGTAACGCGCGATCACCTCCGGCGCCGGATGGCCGAAGCGGTTGCGCCAGCCGGCCTGGACCAGCGTGATGCGCGGCTGCACGGCATCGAGCAGGAAGGGGCTCGACGAGGTCTTGCTGCCGTGGTGCGGCGCCAGCAGCACGTCGGCATGCAGGGCCGTCGACCGGCCCGCCAGCGCCATCTCCTGCAGCCGCTCGATGTCGCCGGCCAGCAGCGCCGACGCATGGCCGTTGTCGATGCGCAGCACGCAGGAGACGGCATTGGGCTTGACCGATGGCGTGTAGTCGTCCGCGAGCGGATGGACGATCTCGAACCCGACGCCGTCCCAGGTCCAGTGCTGGCCAGCCACGCAGCGCTGCGCCGCCCGCAGGGCCTGCAGCGGATGCCCGGCCTCGATCGAACTCAGCAGGCGCGCCTGCGGCTGCATCGCGAGCACCGCGGGCGCGCCGCCGGTGTGGTCGCTGTCGCGGTGGCTCAGCACGAGCAGATCGAGCCGCTCGCCGAAGGCGCGCAAGAGCGGCACCAGCACGCGGTGGCCGGCATCGCTTTCGAGGCTGTAGCGCGGGCCGGTGTCGTAGAGCAGGCTGTGCGTGGCGGTGCGCACCAGCACCGCATTGCCCTGGCCGATGTCCGCGGCCAGCAATTCGAACTCGCCCGCGGCCGGGCGTGGCGCCTGCCACAGCAGCACCGGCAGCAGCAGCGGCAACCCGAGCGCGCGCATCGACCACGGCAGCCGCATCGCGAGCAGCACGCCGCCGGCCACGCCCGCCATGGCCGCCCACACGGGAGGCGCGGCCATCGACACGGTCGCGAAGGGCAGACTGGCCAGCCATTGGAGGAGCCAGGCCAGCACCTGCACCGACCGGGCAGCCACGTCCCACAGCGGCGCCCATGCGACGCCGAGCATGGCGAGCGGCGTGACCACGAGCGTGACCCAGGGGATCGCGACCGCGTTGGCCAGGAGGCCGACGACGGAGATCTGCTGGAACAGCAGCAGGCCGAGTGGCGTCAGCGCCAGCGTCACGACCCATTGCTCGTGCCACAGCCGCGCCGCCCGGCCCATCCAGCCGGGCCGGCCTTCGCCCTGCGATCCGGGATCGGCAGCAAACAGCACGCCGACGGCCACGAAGCTCAGCCAGAAGCCCGCCTGCATCAACGCCCAGGGATCGACCCCCACAACGACCGCACAGGCGCACAGCCAGACGAAAGGCCAGGGCCAGCGACGCCCGGCGAGACGCAGCAGACCGACCGTGACCAGCATCAGCACGGTGCGCTGCGACGGCACGCCCCAGCCGCTGAAGACCGAATAGAGCGTCGCCAGCAGCACGCCGCCGACCAGACCGGCCTGCTGCGCCGGCCACCACAGCATCAGCCGGCCGCTGCGGCGCCAGAGCGCGCCGACTGCCAGTGCGGCAAGCCAGGCAAACATGGTGATGTGCAAACCTGAGATCGACATCAGGTGCGCCACGCCGGTGGCGCGAAACACATCCCAATCGGCGCGCTCGATCGCGTTCTGGTCGCCGGTGACGAGCGCGGCGATCACGCCGGCCATGCGCCGGTCGGCGACGCGCTCGAAGACCGCATCGCGCACGGCCTCGCGCGCTCGCTCGACCGGATGGCGCCAGGTGTCGCCGATGCGCTCGGGGCGCGCGTCATGGGCGCCGGTGCGCACGTAGCCGGTGGCCTGTTCGCCCTGCTCCCACAGCCGCAATTCCTCGTCGAAGCCATGCGGATTGAGGCTGCCATGCGGCGCCTTGAGCCGCACCGTCATGCGCCAGCGCTCGCCGGCATGCACGGGCGCGGGCAGGCCGCTCGCCGCTCTTTGCAGCGAGGGGTCGTCGGACGCGCGGCCCCAGAGGCCGGTGTTGTCCGCATACCAGCCGAGCGCGATGCGCGGCGGCACGCGCGGCGGGCCGCCCTCCTTCGTCGCACCATCGGCCCAGCGCACCGACTCGACTTCGAGCGGGAAGCGCGCGGCAGCCTCGCTGCGTTGCGGCATCTGCGCGACCACGCCCACCACGTCCACGTCGCGACCTTCCAGCGCCGGCGCGAGCGCGTCGTCCGCATACCAGGCCGATCGCCAGCCTGCGGCGCCGACACCGGCCAGCACGCCCAGCAGCAGCGCCGCGGCGAGCATGCCGAGGCCGCGCGGCAAGCGGCGGCCCACACGCAGCAACCCCATCCCCGCTACCGCGGCCGCAAGCATCGCCGCATAGATCCACCAGCGCCACAGCGCCGCCTGCTGCAATTGCAGCGCCGCGCCCGGCACCGAGCCCGCCATCACGGCAAAGGCACCGAGGCCACGCGTTTCCGGGCCCGGCGTCAAACGAAAACTCCCGACGACATCTTGCAATCCATCCCTTGCGCTTGTTCTGTGGCGCGCTAATTGCTATCTGCGTGGGCTAGTATGCGTCTCACCCGAGGCCCGCTCGACGTCACGAGAAAAAATGTCCATCCACGCCGCTCTCCACCACGTCACGCACTACCGATACGACCGCCCGGTGCAGCTCGGGCCGCAGGTGATCCGGCTGCGGCCGGCGCCGCATTGCCGCAGCCAGGTGATCTCGTACTCGCTGCGGGTCGAGCCCGAGCAGCACTTCATCAACTGGCAGCAGGATCCGTTCGCGAACTACCAGGCGCGCCTGGTGTTCCCCGAGAAGACGCGGGACTTCAAGGTCACGGTCGACCTCGTGGTCGAGATGGCGGTCTACAACCCCTTCGACTTCTTCCTCGAGCCGCAGGCCGAGAACTTCCCCTTCACCTACACCGAATCGCAGTCGCAGGAACTCGCGCCCTACCTCGTGGCCGACCCGGCCACGCCCCTGGTGCAGGCCTATCTCGACAAGATCGACCGCAAGCCGCAGCGCACCATCGACTTCCTGGTCGGCCTCAACCAGCAGGTGCAGAAGGACGTCGACTACCTGATCCGCATGGAGCCCGGCGTGCAGACGCCCGAACAGACGCTCGCCAACGGCTCCGGCTCCTGCCGCGACTCGGGCTGGCTGCTGGTCCAGTTGCTGCGGCATGTCGGCCTTGCGGCGCGCTTCGTCTCGGGCTACCTGATCCAGCTCACGCCCGACGTCAAGGCGCTCGATGGCCCGAGCGGCACCACGGTCGACTTCACCGACCTGCATGCATGGTGCGAGGTCTACCTGCCCGGCGCCGGCTGGATCGGCCTCGATGCCACCTCGGGCCTGATGGCCGGCGAAGGCCATATCCCGCTCGCCTGCACGCCGACGCCGTCGAGCGCGGCGCCGATCGAAGGCGGGGTCGACCATGCCGAGGTCGAGTTCGGCCACGAGATGACCGTCACGCGCATCCACGAATCGCCGCGCGTGACCAAGCCCTACACCGAAGCGCAATGGGCCGAGGTGCTGGCGCTCGGCGACGCCGTCGATGCGCGCCTCGCGGCCGGCGACGTGCGCCTCACGATGGGCGGCGAGCCGACCTTCGTGGCGACCAGCGACCGCGATGCCGCCGAGTGGAACACCGACGCGCTCGGCCCCACCAAGCGCGGCTACGCGACCGAACTCGTGCACAAGCTGCGCGCCGAATACGGCCAGGGCGGCTTCCTGCATTTCGGCCAGGGCAAGTGGTACCCGGGCGAACAGCTGCCGCGCTGGGCGCTGTCGATCTTCTGGCGCGCCGACGGCCAGGCGCTGTGGCACGACCCCGCGCTGTTCGCGGACGAGCGCCATCCCACGCACTACACCAGCGAGCATGCGCGCCGCTTCACGAGCGCGCTGGCGGGCAAGCTCGGCCTGACCGACCGTTTCGTGCAGGCCGGCTACGAGGACACCTACTACTACCTCTGGCGCGAGCGCCGCCTGCCGGTCAATGTCGATCCCTTCGATTCGAAGCTCGACGACGAACTCGAACGCGTGCGCCTGCGGCGCGTGTTCACGCAGAAGCTCGATGCCGTGATCGGCTACATGCTGCCGATCGAGGCCGCGAATGCCGACATCGATGCACCCGCGCTCGCCGGCCCGGGGTGGAAGACCGGTCCCTGGTTCCTGCGCGACGACCGCATGTACCTGATCCCCGGCGATTCGCCGATGGGCTATCGGCTGCCGCTCGATTCGCAGCCCTGGGCGAGCAAGAGCGACTATCCCTACCTGATCGAGCGCGATCCGACCGCGCCGCGCGCCGTGTTGCCGAGTGCCGAAACACTGCGTGCGCGCCATGCGACCGGTGAGGGTGCGCAGGCGGCCGACATCGGCACCGTGCCCTACGCCTTCGGCACGCCGCAGCAATCGTCGGTTGCGCTGCGGCTGCAGGCCGCGCGAAGCCGCACGGCCGCGATGGGCGATGCCGGCACCGAGGCGAACGCGATGGCCGGCGTCGATGCAGCCGCGACGCGCCAGCCGCAACGCGGCGAATCGGCCGGCTGGGTCACGCGCACCGCGCTGTGCGTCGAGGTGCGCGACCCGCGCCGCGCCAATGGCCCGGCGGCAGAAAAGGTAGGCAGCGCCTCGGGCGTGCTCTACGTCTTCATGCCGCCGCTGGCGCGGCTGGAGGACTACCTCGATCTCGTCGCCGCAGTCGAGGCCACCGCGCGCGAACTCGGCGTGCGCATCGTGATGGAAGGCTATCCGCCACCGCGCGATCCGCGCCTGAAGATGCTGCAGGTCACGCCCGACCCGGGCGTGATCGAGGTCAACATCCATCCCGCGCACAACTGGCGCGAGCTGGTCGACCACACCGAGTTCCTCTACAACGCCGCGTTCGAGACGCGCCTGTCGGCCGAGAAGTTCATGACCGACGGCCGCCATACCGGCACCGGCGGCGGCAACCATTTCGTGCTCGGCGGCGCGACACCGGCCGACAGCCCCTTCCTGCGCCGGCCCGAACTGCTCGCCAGCCTGCTGCTCTACTGGCACAACCATCCGTCGCTCAGCTACCTGTTCTCGGGCCTGTTCATCGGGCCGACCAGCCAGGCGCCGCGCGTCGACGAGGCGCGCAACGACCAGCTCTACGAACTCGAGATCGCGCTCAAGCAGATCGCACGCAACCGCGAGATCCACGGCCAGAACATGCCGCCCTGGCTGGTGGACCGCACGCTGCGCAACATCCTGGTCGACGTCACCGGCAACACGCACCGCAGCGAGTTCTGCATCGACAAGCTCTATTCGCCCGATTCGAGCACCGGCCGCCTCGGCCTGCTGGAGCTGCGCGCCTTCGAGATGCCGCCGCATGCGCGCATGAGCATCGCGCAGCAGCTCCTGCTGCGCGCCTTCGTCGCCCGCTTCTGGGATGCGCCCTGCCAGGCGCCCGCGACGCGCTGGGGCACCGAGCTGCACGACCGCTTCCTGCTGCCGACCTTCGTGAAGATGGACTTCGCGGACGTCATCGCCGAGATGCGCCAGGCCGGCTTCGGCTTCGATGCCGACTGGTTCGCACCGCATCTCGAATTCCGCTTCCCGCTCGTCGGGCAAGTGCAGGCGATGGGCATCGAGCTGTCGCTGCGCAACGCGCTCGAACCGTGGCACGTGATGGGCGAGGAAGGCTCGGCCGGCGGCACCGTGCGCTATGTCGATTCGTCGCTGGAGCGCATCGAGGTGCGCGCGACCGGCCTCAACGAAAGCCGCCACGTGATCACCGTCAACGGCCGCGTGCTGCCGCTGCAGCCCACCGGCACGGTGGGCGAATTCGTGGCCGGCGTGCGCTACAAGGCCTGGAACCCGCCCTCGGCGCTGCACCCGGGCATCGGCGCCCATGCGCCGCTCACCTTCGACATCGTCGACACCTGGATGAAGCGCTCGCTCGGCGGCTGCCAGTACTTCGTCGCGCATCCGGGCGGCCGCAACTACGACACCTTCCCGGTCAATGCCTACGAGGCCGAGAGCCGTCGCCATTCGCGCTTCTCGCGCATGGGCCATACGCCGGGGCCGATGAGCACGCCGCCGGCGACCATCGAGCTGGCGGGCAGCCGCGAATTCCCGTTCACGCTGGATCTGCGACGCTGACGGGGGTGATGTGACAATCCACGGATCGTGGACTCACTGAACGAATCTCTCTTCGACGCACCGGCGCTGGAAGCACCGGCCGTGCTCGCGTCGGCGCTCGCCCCCGCCGCAGCGCCCGGACACTTCGACGAATTGCGCGGCGCGCCGACACCGCCGGAGCCATCTGCCACCGGCGTCGCCTCGCAGCCGGCGCCGCTGCACGATGCGTCCTCCGCCCCGTCCGTGCGGCCGGCCACCGGCGACGACCCGGCCACCGAAGAACGCCCGCCGCTCGCACCCGCCTGGTCCGCGTTCTTCGAGCATCTCGGCGCCGGCGGCTTCGGCGATCTGCCGCGGCGCTCGATCAACCTCGAGCGGCAGATCCGCGACAACGGCGTCACTTACAACGTCTATGCGGACGCCGACGGTCCGCAGCGGCCCTGGTCGCTCGATCTCTTCCCGCTGATCGTCTCGCCCGACAGCTGGGCGCAGATCGAGGCCGGCGTGCTGCAGCGCGTGCGCGTGCTCGACCGCGTGATGGCCGATGTCTACGGCGCGCAGCAACTGCTGGCCGAAGGCCTGCTGCCGCCGGCGCTGGTGCAGGGCCATCCGGGCTACCTGCGCGCGATGCACGGCGTCGCGCCGCCCGGCGACACCTGGCTGCACATCGCCGCCTTCGACCTGGCGCGCGGACCCGACGGCAACTGGTGGGTCGTCTCGCAACGCACGCAGGCGCCCTCGGGCCTCGGCTATCTGATCGAGAACCGGCTCGCGATCTCGCGCCAGTTCCCGCAGGCCTTCGAGGCGCTGCACGTGCAGCGCATGGCCGCGACCTACAGCGCGATGATGGAAGGCCTGCAGCACATGTGCCCGGCCGGCGCGCCGCCGCACGTCGTGCTGCTGACGCCGGGGCCGTACAGCGAAACCTACTTCGAGCATGCCTACCTCGCGCGCTACCTCGGCATCACGCTGGTCGAAGGCAGCGACCTCACGGTGCGCGACCAGCGCCTGTACCTGAAGACGCTGCAGGGCCTGCGCCCGGTGCACGGGCTCATCAAGCGCCTGGACGACGAGTTCCTCGATCCGCTCGAGCTCAGGCCCGACTCCACGCTCGGCGTGCCGGGTCTGCTGCAGGCGATCCGCGCCGGCAACGTGCTGGTGGCCAACATGCCCGGCTCGGCCTTTCTCGAATCGCCGGCGCTGCTCGGCTTCCTGCCCGCGCTGGCGCGCCGCCTGATCGGCGAGAAGCTGCAACTGCCGGCGCTGCCGACCTGGTGGTGCGGCGAACGCGCCGCCATGGAAGCGGTGCTGCCGCAGCTGCGCGATTGCGCGATCAAATCCACCTACGCCGGCTACGACACGCACACCAATTTCGACGCCGTGCTCGGCAGCCGCATGAGCCGGCGCGAACTCGACGAATGGGCCGGCCGCATCGTGCGCCAGGGCGACGAGCACACGGTGCAGAGCTACCTGCCGATGTCGCAGATGCCCACCTGGTCGCAGCGCGTCGGGCCCGGCCGGATCGCGCCGCGCTCGGTGCTGCTGCGCGTGTTCGCGGTCAGCGACGGCGCGCAGTCCTGGCGCGTGCTGCCCGGCGGCCTCGCGCGGCTGCTGGACGCCTCGGCCCAGATCGCGTCGATGCAGCGCGGCGGCAGCAGCGCCGACGTCTGGGTGCAGATGCAGACGCGCGGCGAGGTCGACCGCAGCACGCGGCTGCAGCCGCACGCAACGCCGGCCTCGCTCGCGCGGCATCGCGCGCCGGTGACAAGCCGCGCCGCCGAGAACATGTTCTGGCTCGGCCGCTACACCGAGCGCGCCGAGAACGCGGTGCGCCTCGCACGGCTCACGCTCGACCTGCTGGGCGGCGAGGATCTTTCTTCGCCCGCCCTGCTGACCTGGCTGCACGGCATGGCGGTGCGCAATGCGCTGGTGCCGCGCGAAGTGCCGAGCCCGCCGCGATCGCGGCGCGTGTTCGAGCGCGCGCTGATCGCGGAGCTGGGCGATGTCGAACGCGGCGGCAGCGTCGGCTACAGCCTGCGCTGCATCCGGCAGGCGGCTGCCGCGGTGCGCGAGCGGCTGTCGCAGGACCACTGGAACCAGATCGTGCGCGCCGAGAACGAATTCCTGCGCCGCTCGGCCGAACTGGCCGACGAGGCCGGCGACGGCGGCTATGCGAGCGGCGCCGCGCTGCGCAACCTCGAATCGGCGAGCGGCGCACTGGCCGCCATCACCGGCGCACAGACCGACCGCATGACGCGCGACGATGCCTGGCGGCTGCTGTCGATCGGCCGCCATATCGAGCGGCTCGGCTTCCTGTCGAGCGCGCTGCAGGCCGGCTTCGAGACCGCCTCGGTGCACGAGGTCAGCGGCTTCGAGGCCATGATCGCGCTCTTCGACAGCACCATCACCTTCCATGCGCGCTACCAGCAGCGGCGCGATGTCGCGACCATGGTCGACCTGCTGGTGCTCGACGGCGACAACCCGCGCTCGCTGGCCTGGGTCACGCAGACGCTGCGCGGGCGCATCGCGCGGCTGGCCGGCAGCGCGCCGGGCAAGCTGAGCGCGCTTTCGCACGAGCTGCCCGATCCCGCCGGCTGGACGCTCGAGCGGCTGTGCGAAGCCGGGCCAGCGGCCCGCTATCCGGCGCTGGAGCAGTTGCTGGGAGCCTGCGAGACCGCGGCCTACCATGTGTCGGATGCGATCGGCATCCGCTACTTCACCTTGACTTCCGACCCGGTACGCTCCGTCGGCGCCTGACCCCCATGCTGCTCCACGTCACGCACGAAACCCGCTATGCCTATGCACCGCCGGTCGAGACGGCGCAGCACCTGGCGCACCTGAAGCCGATCGCCTGCGCTTCGCAGCGCCTGGTGAGCCACGCGCTCACGATCGAGCCTGCGCCCGCGCAACGCAGCGAGTCGCCCGATGTCTACGGCAATGCGCGCGCCTTCTTCGCACTCGATTCCACGCATGACGAACTGGTGGTCACCGCCGAGAGCGTGGTCGAGACCGCGGTGCCGCAGCTCTCGCCGGCGGCCGACCGCGCGCTGCCCTGGGAAGCGGTGCGCGAGCGTTTCCGCTATGCCAAGGGCGCAGCCTTCGACCCGGCCTGCGAATTCGTCTTTCCGTCGACCTACGTGCCGCGGCACGAGGACTTCGCGGCCTATGCGCGGCCCAGCTTCGTGCCCGGCCGGCCGCTGTTCGACGCGGCCATGGACCTGGCGCTGCGCATGCATCGCGACTTCGTCTACGACGCCGAGAGCACCGAGATCAACACGCCGGCCATCGAGGCGCTGGCGCAGCGCAAGGGCGTGTGCCAGGACTTCGCCCACATCATGATCGCGTGCCTGCGCACCATGGGATTGCCGGCGCGCTATGTCAGCGGCTATCTGCTGACACAGCCGCCGCCGGGCGAACCGCGCCTGGTCGGCGCCGACGCCTCGCATGCCTGGGTGTCGGTCTATCTGCCGGGCACCGAGGGGCCCGGCGACTGGAGCGGCTTCGATCCGACCAACGGCCGCCAGCCCGGCGCGGATTACGTCATGCTCGCCATCGGCCGCGACTACGCCGATGTCTCGCCGATGCGCGGCGTGCTGCACGGCGGCGCGCGGCATACGCTCGACGTGCGGGTCACCGTGCAGCCGCTCGAAGAGCTGCGCGAGGAAGCGGCACGGGCCGCGCAATCGCAATCGCAATCGCAATCGCAAAATCAAACCCCGAACCACCAGGACAAGGAACCCTCATGAGCATCTACGACAAACTCACCAGCCTCGGCATCACGCTGCCGCCCGTTGCCACGCCGGCCGCGGCCTATGTGCCCTTCGTGCAGACCGGCAACCTGGTCTTCCTCTCCGGCCACATCGCGAGGAAGGACGGCAAGCCCTGGGTCGGCCAGTTCGGCGCCGGCATCGAGACGGCCGAGGGCCGACAGGCCGCGCGCGCAATCGCGATCGACCTGCTCGGCACGCTGCATGCGGCCATCGGCGATCTGAACAAGGTCCGGCGCATCGTCAAGCTGATGAGCCTGGTCAACTCGACCGCGAGCTTCACCGAGCAGCACCTGGTCACCAACGGTGCGAGCGAACTGATGGCCGAGGTCTTCGGCGACAAGGGCGCGCACGCGCGCAGCGCCTTCGGTGTCGCGCAGATTCCGATGGGCGCTTGCGTCGAGATCGAGCTCATCGCCGAAATCGAATGACTCTCTGGGCATGCCGGAGCGCTGATTGGACGATACCGACCGCCACCTGCTGAGCCTGCTGCGGGCCAACGCGCGCGAGTCGGCGGCGCTGCTCGCGCGCAAGCTCGAGCTGGCGCGCACGACGGTGGTGGCACGCATCGCGCGCCTGGAGCGCGATGGCGTGATCGCCGGCTACGGCGTGCGGCTCGGGCAGCAGCTCGAGCAGGCCGCGGTGCGGGCCTACTGCGGCCTGAGCGTGGCGCCCAGGATGGGTGCCGGCGTCGTCCGCGCGCTCGAACGGCTGCCGGAGGTCGAGGAGGTCTCGGCCGTCAGCGGCCAGTACGACTACATGGTGCTCCTGCACTGCGAGACCAACGAGCAGCTCGACGCCCTGCTCGATCGCATCGGACTGATCGAGGGCATCCGAAAGACCCACACGTCGGTGGTGCTGAGCCGCAAGGTGGACCGCCGCAGCGCGGTCGCGCCGCCCGAACGCTGAGACAAGGCCGCGCACGTCTCGATCGAGGCGCCCGATCAGCCTTTGGGCATGCGGCCCATGTCCATGTGCAGCAGGTTCCAGCGATGCCCGTCGAGGTCGGCGAAGCCGCTGCCGTACATCCAGCCCTGCACCTCGGCGGGCTCGCCGAACACGGTGGCGCCTGCGGCCTTGGCCTTGCGCGTGAGGGTGTCGACTTCCTCGCGCGAATTCGCGCCGAGGGACAGCATGACCTCGGCCGCCTTCGCGGCATCGGAGACGCCGGCGCCCGCCATGGCCGCGAAGGCCGATTCGGGGAACAGATTGACGATCACGCCGGGGTCGCCGACCACCAGGCTCACCATGTGGCTCTGACCATGCCGGTCGTTGATGGCGAAGCCGAGGGCCTCGAAGAATGCGCGTGATCGGGCGAGGTCCCTGACGGGCAGGTTGAGCCAGAGATTCTGTGCCATGGGGATCCTTGAACGGAGGGTTTCGAATGCGGTGAACCCAACCTTAGCACGCAAAATGGACATCGTCCACATTGCATCGGATGTGCCCCGCTTTCAAGGGGCGCGCCACCGCTCAGGCGCGCAGCGGCAGCGCCAGTCCGATCGCCATGAACACGCCGCCGCAGGCCTGGTTAAAGCGCCGGCCCACGCGCCGCAACCAGGGGCTGATGCGATGCGCCATGCTGGCGATGAGCAGTTCGATCGCGATCTCGATGACGGCGAAGGTCCCGGCCATGATGACGAACTGGCCGAAGAGACTGCGCGCCGGGTCGATGAACTGCGGCAGGAAAGCCGTGAAGAAAAGCAGGCCTTTGGGATTGGTGAGCGCCGAGAGCGCGCCCTGCCGGAACAGCGAGAAGCCCGTGCGGGGCTGCGCCGAAGCCTCGACGTCGATGCCGATCGGCGGCGAGCGCCAGACCTGGATGCCGAGCCAGACGAGGTAGGCGCCGCCGACCCACTTCATCACGGTCAACCCCACCAGCGAGGCCTTGAGCAGCGCCCCGATGCCGAACATCGAAAGGGCCACGACCGCGATGAAGCCGAGCGCGCCGCCGAAGATGGTGTAGAGCGTCTTGCGCCGGCCGTGCAATGCGCCATGCGTCAGCGCCAGCAGGCCGTTGGGGCCGGGCGACAGCGAAAGCCCGAGGGCCGCCAGAAGGTAGATGAGCCAGGTTGCGAGGTTCATGGACATGCATGCTGCGGGGTGCGGGCGCGACGGTCAAGCGGGTTCGCGCCGGCCGCCGGGTACAGTGCGGGAATGTCGAATCTCATCGTGCACGGCGGCGCGCCGCTTCGCGGCCGCGTGACCCCTTCCGCCAACAAGAATGCCGTGCTACCGGTGCTGTGCGCGACGCTGCTGAGCTTCGAGCCGCTGCGCCTGCACGGCGTCCCCGACATCACCGACGTACGCAAGATCCTCGAGATCTTCCGCACCCTGGGCAGCGAGGTGCAGATGGACCACGCGACCGGCACGCTGGCACTGCATCACCGCGACACCGCCTTCGACGCCGCGCGCCACCGGCTGCCGGAGGAAATGCGCTCGTCCATCATGCTGGTGCCGCCGCTGCTCGCGCGCTTCGGCGTCGCGCGGCTGGAGGACAACGTCAAGGGCTGCACGCTGGGCGTGCGCGAGATCGATCCGCACGTCGATGTGTTTCGCCGCTTCGGCGGCGAGGTCGAGCGTGTCGATGGTTCCCTGCTGGTGCGCAGCGGCGGCCGGCTCAGGCCGACGGATCACTGGCTCGACTACGCCTCGGTCACCACCACCGAGAACTTCGTGCTGTGCGCCGCGGCCGCGGATGGCACATCGGTGCTGACCAACGCGGCGTCGGAGCCGCACGTGCAGGAGTTCTGCCGCTTCATGGCGATGATCGGCGTGCGCATCGAAGGCATCGGCACCTCGCGCCTGACCGTGCACGGCGGCCAGCCGCTGGGCGGCGGCGAGTTCCGGTTCGACGAGGACTTCCACGAGATCACGACCTTCCTGGCGCTCGGCGCGATCACCGGCGGCGACGTGAGCGTGCGCAACAGCGCGCCCGGGAACTTCCCGCTGATCGACCGCACCTTCGCCAAGTTCGGCGTGCGGATCGCGCACGAGGACGGCTGGTCGCGCGCCATCCGCAGCGGCCCGCTGAAGGTGCAGACGCCCTTCACCAGCAACGTGCTGACCAAGGTCGAGGCGGCGCCGTGGCCCTACTTTCCGGTCGACCTGCTGCCCATCTTCATCGCGCTGGGCGTGCGTGCGCAGGGCAACGCGATGTTCTGGAACAAGGTCTACGACGGCGCGCTGGGCTGGACGGGCGAGCTGTCGAAGTTCGGCGCCCACGTGTTCTCGTCCGATCCGCACCGGCTCATCACCTTCGGCGGCAATCCGCTGGTGCCGGCGGTGGTGGAGAGCCCCTACATCATCCGCGTCGCGATCGCGCTCTTCATGGTGGCGGCCAGCATCGAGGGGCGCTCCGAGATCCGCAATGCCACGCCGATCCGCCGCGCGCATCCCGGCTTCGTCGAGAACCTGCGCGGCCTCGGCGTGCAGGTGGAGTGGACGAGCGAGGAATGAGGTCAGCCGGCGGCTGCGCGCCCCGCCGCTTCGCCGCCTTTCACTTTCGGAGGACCGGGCCTGCGAGCGCGCGTTCGAGCTCGTCCGGGCCCACATCGCGCGCGGCGCCGAAGCCGGCGATGTGCCGGCCATGTGCCAGGCGGATGGCGACGAAACGGAAGTCGTCGAGCTGCGTCATCGGCTCGGCCTCGGGAAATCTTTCCAGGTAGGCGGCCCGGCATGCGTGCCACGCGGGGCTGTCGGGGACCGGCATCGTGGCCTCGCCCGCCAGGGTCACGCGCGGCAAGGCATGGACCGGCTCGCCGGCCACCCCGGGCTGCATGACGAGCAGCGACACGCCGGGCCGTCGCAGCAGATGACCAGTGTGGGCCGCCAGACCGCTGACATGGAGCGCCAGGCATCCCAACGAGGGCACCACCGCGAACGGCACCACCGCGAACGGCACCATCGACACGAAGGGTGCGCCATCGTCGTCGAGCGTCCCGAGTGCCGCGACGCGCTGCGAGTGCAGCAGCGCGCGCAAGGCGCCGGGCAATCCGCCTTCGGCGGTCAAGCGCTCGCCTTGCGCTCCGGGTAGCGCACCTGATACCCGTTGCGGTAGATGCCGACCACCAGGCCGTGCACGACATCCGCTGGCCGCGCGGTCACGAAAGAGTGGTCATCGGTCCGGTAGGCGACGATGGTGCAGGCCGAGCTCTTGCTCAGCGTGCGGGCCACGCCGTTGGCCTGGCTGGCTGTCGGATAGGTGTTCATTCTGGTTTCCAAGAATGCCATGGACTCAGGGCTTGACGAGCCGCAGCCCTGCACGCATGCGTCAGCCGCGTGAATTTTTCGTGACCTTCTGCACGTTCCATCGCGTGGCTGGCGAGGCGGCTATGTTCGCATCTTCTTCGTGAGGGCGGCTTTCACGCCGGGCCATTCGGCATCGATGATGCTGAAGCGCACCGAGTTGCGCTTGCGGCCGTCGGGCATGATGCGCTCGTTGCGAACGATGCCCTCCTGCTTCGCGCCGAGGCGCAGGATCGCCGCTCGCGACCGCTCGTTCAGCTCGTCGGTGGTGAACTGGACGCGCACCGAATCCAGGGCCTCGAAGGCGTGCGTCAGAAGCAGAAGCTTCGCCTCGGTGTTGACGCCCGTGCGCTGCATCGACGCGCTCAGCCAGGTGCTGCCGATTTCGAGTTTTCGATGCACGGCATCGATCTTCCAGAAGCGGGTGGAGCCGACGACCCGGCCGTTGCGCCGCAGGACGATGGCAAAAGGCATCACCGTGCCGGCCTCGCGCCCGGCCAATGCGGCGTCGATGTAGGCGTCGACGGTGTCGGGCCCGGGGACGACGGTCAGCTTCGAGTTCCACAACTCGCCGTCGGCCGCCGCCGCCAGCAGCGCCTGCCGGTCCTCGGCGCGAAGCGGCCGGAGCTCGACGGTGTCTCCGGTCAGGGTGGGTTGAATGCGTTGCGGGGATCGCTGGGACATGGGACTTCGGGGAACGGGCGAACAGCGAGAGATTGTCGGCCATCGACGCCTGGAACCTGCTCGACCTGAGCCCGCGCCATCCGATGCCGCAGAAGGTCGTCACTCGAAGCGGATCCCCTGCGCCAGCGGCAGCCGGCTCGAGAAGTTGAGGGTGTTGGTGCTGCGCCGCATGTACTGCTTCCAGGCGTCGGAGCCGCTCTCGCGATCGCCGCCGGTGTCCTTCTCGCCGCCGAAGGCGCCGCCGATCTCGGCACCGCTCGGACCGATGTTGACGTTGGCCATGCCGCAATCGGAACCCGCCGCCGAGAGAAAGCGCTCGACCTCGCGCAGGTCGTTCGAGAAGATGCACGACGACAGCCCCTGGGGCACGTCGTTGTGCAGCGCGATGGCCTCGTCGAAGGCGTCGTAGGCCAGCACGTAGAGCAGCGGCGCGAAGGTTTCGCGGCGCACCACCGCGGTCTGCGCCGGCATCTCGACGATCGCGGGCCGCACGTAGAACGCCTGCGCGAAGCGTTCGGCATGGACACGCTCCCCGCCGGTGACGACGCGGCCGCCCTGCGCCATGGCGTCTTCGAGCGCGCGCTGCATCGCCTCCCAGGCCGCCTGGTCGATCAGTGGTCCGACGAGCGTGCCGGGCTCCAGCGGATGGCCGATGCGCAGGCTGTCGTAGGCCGGCACCAGCTTCGACAGCAGCCGCTCCCTGACGGTGCGATGGACGATGAGCCGGCGCAGCGAGGTGCAGCGCTGGCCTGCGGTGCCGACCGCGCTGAACAGGATCGCGCGCAGCGCCAGGTCGAGGTCGGCTTCGGGCGTCACGATCATCGCGTTGTTGCCGCCGAGCTCGAGGATGCGGCGGCCGAAGCGCGCCGCGACCCGCGGACCGACCGCGCGTCCCATGCGCGTGGAGCCGGTTGCCGAGACCAGCGGAATGTCGGTGCTGTCGACCAGCGCCTCGGCCTGTGCGGCACCGCCGATCACGATCTGGGCCAGGCCCGCGGGCGCCCGCTCGCCGAAGCGCGCGATGGCCCGCTCCAGCGCCCTGAAAGTTGCCAGGCCCGACAGCGGCGCCTTCTCCGACGGCTTGAAGAGCACCGGATCGCCGCACACCAGCGCGAGGGCCGTGTTCCATGCGAACACCGCGCTCGGGAAATTGAAGGCCGTGATGACGGCGACGGGCCCGAGCGGGTGGTACTGCTCCATGATCCGGTGCCCGGGCCGTTCCGACACGATGGTCCGGCCGTAGAGCTGGCGCGACAGGCCGAGCGCGAAGTCGCAGATGTCCACGCCTTCCTGCACTTCACCGAGGCCCTCCTCGGCAATCTTGCCGACCTCGATCGAGACGACCCGGCCGATGTCGGCCTTGGCGCTGCGCAGTTCGTCGCCCCAGAGCCGGACCAGTTCGCCGCGCACCGGCGCCGGCACGTCGCGCCATCGCGCGAACGCGGACTTCGCGCGGGCGATCAGCGCCGGCATCCCGGCCAGCGGGGTCTCGTGCAGGCGCGCGAGTTCGGCACCGTCGATGGGCGAGCGCACGGGCAGCGTGCCGCCGGCCCGTTCCGCCGCGCCGATGCCGCAGCGTTCGAAGAGGGAGAGCGGATCGTTCATGGCTGTGGCTCCTTGCGGGTCCTGCGTCGCAGCGACGGCGGCCAGGTATGCGCGGGCGCCGGGCCGCGATGCAGCTCGGCCGGCCATGCTGCAGCCGCAGGCGTGTCGCCGAGTGCCGCATAGCAGCTGCCGACGCGGGTGGCCAGGAAGGCGTCCAGCGGCACCTGCTCCTGGCCGACGAAACCGCGCGCCGGCAGGTGGCCGTTGCGCAGCAGCTCGACCACGCCGACCACGCCCGCCGCCGTCGCCAGTTCGATCGCCGTGCGCTCGACGCCGCGCAAGCGGCCGCCGGCGATGCGGGCTACACGGCTCTCCTGCTCGAAGCGGCCGGCGCGCAGCCCGCACGCCGATGCGAACACGATGACCCTGTCCTCGCGGCTGTGCGGCACCGCATGCTCCAGCACCTGCCGCAGCAGGTCGCGCCGTTCGACCAGGCGCAGGTCGTGCAGGAGAAAGTCCATCGCATCGCGGTGGCCCGGATAGCGGATCGTCTTGTAGTCGAGGTTGCGCACGCGGCCCGCCAGCGTCTCGCACAGCGTGCCCAGGCCGCCCGAGGTGTTGAAGGCTTCGAAGGTCTCGCCGTCGAGCACGAAACTCTCATGACCCTCCAGCGGCTGCACCGACACCTGCCGGCCCTGCACGATGGCCGCGCATGGATGGCAGTACTCGTTGATGACGCCGTCGATGCTCCAGGTGAAGTTGTAGCGCAGCCGCCCGGTCGCATGGCGCGACAGCGCGCCGACGCGCAGCCGCAGGTCGTGCAAGGTGTCGAAGCGGCCGGCCAGGTGGGCGCCCAGCATCCCGATCACGCCCGGCGCCAGCCCGCTCTGCGGCATCATCACACTGCGCGCGCCCTCGGCCAGAAGACGGATCGCGGCGGTGGCCGCCACGTCTTCCGTCAGATCGAAGTAATGCACGTTGCATGCGCGCGCCGCGGCGGCGACGCGCGCCGCAAGATGGAAAGGCAGCGCGTTGATCACCACGTCGTGGCCGGCCAGCGCCGCGGCCAGCGCCGCGTCGTCGCCGACGTCGAGAACGATGCGCTCGACCAGACGGTCGTCCGGCACCGGCACCGGATGCGCGCGATCGGCGAGCGTGACCGCAAGCCGGTGGTATTCCGCCACCATGTCGGCCACCGTGCTGCCCACCTTGCCGGCACCCAGCACGAGGACTTTGCGAAGGGGGATCGGGCTCATGACGAACTCCTGTTCAACCAGAAGGAACTGTAGGAGCGAGGGCTGGCAGCGGGAAGCCGCCATTGCGTCGCAAGGGCCGGCGATTCGGCCGTAACGACGGCGCGAACGATCGAATCGTCAGGACTTCGGTCCACAATGGACCGCATGGAGACACGTATGACGAAGATCCACGAGACTGCATCCGGCGAGAACCCCGGCGGGCCCTCCGACCCGCTGGTACGCACCGCGCGCGATGCGCGCGGCGTCGTCACGCTGACGCTCAACCGCCCGCGCACCTTCAATGCGCTGTCCGCCGCGATGCTGGACGCGCTGCAGGCCGAGCTGGATGCGATCGCGCACGACGATGCGGCGCGCGTGGTGATCCTGGCCGCCGAGGGCCGCGCCTTCTGCGCCGGCCACGACCTGAAGGAGATGCGCGCGCAACCTTCGCTCGATCACTACCAGGCCCTGTTCGCGCAATGCACGCGCGTGATGCTCGCGATCCAGCATCTGCCGGTGCCGGTGATCGCGCGCGTGCAGGGCATCGCCACCGCGGCCGGCTGCCAGCTGGTCGCGATGTGCGACCTGGCCGTCGCGGCATCGGACGCACGCTTCGCGGTCAGCGGCGTGACGCTCGGCCTCTTCTGTTCGACGCCCGGCGTCGCGCTGTCGCGCAACCTCTCGCGCAAGGCGGCGTTCGAGATGCTCGTGACGGGCGAGTTCATCGATGCCGCGCGCGCCATGGAACAAGGCTTGGTCAATCGCGTCGCCGAGCCCGCGCAGCTGGATGCCGAGGTCGAGCGCCTCGCGGCGAGCATCGTGGCCAAGCCGCGCGTCGCGGTGGCGATGGGCAAAGCGCTGTTCTACCGGCAGATCGAGAAGAACATCGCCGCCGCCTACGAGGACGCCGGCCGCACGATGGCCTGCAACATGATGGACGAGGCGGCGCTCGAAGGCGTGCAGGCCTTCATCGACAAGCGGCCACCGGACTGGGCCGCGCGCTGAGCTGCGTGCGCGGCGCTAGGCCGCAAGTGCGCGCGACGAGCCGCGAATCACCAGCTCACCCGGCAGCAGCAACTGACGCGGCGCCGTCTCCAGCCCCTTGAGCCGCTCGATCAGGCAGACCGCTGCGGTGCGGCCGATCGCATCGGTGGGCTGCGAGATGACGCTCAGGCCGGGCCCGATCAGCGATGTCCATTCGGGATCGTCGAAGCCGACGAAACCCAGCTCCTCGCCGAAGCGCCAGCCGAGCTTCGCCATCGCCGCCGCGACGCGCAGCGTGACGACCGCATTGCCGGCGATCACCGCCGCGCGCCGCCCGCGCTTCGCGCGCTGGCGCAAGGCGCGCAGCGCCGCTTCGAGCGCATCGGCGTCGCCTTCCGTGCTTTCGAATACCTGCCCGGCCACGCGCGGCGCGTCCGACGCATGCGCCTCCATGCAGCCGCCGAAGGCCGCGGTGCGTTCGCGCCGCGAGCTCACGCCCTTCTGCGGCTCGGTGATGTACAGCAGCTCGCACCATCCGCCTTCGACGAGGTGGCCGCAGGCGGTCTTCATCGCGGCCGCATTGTCGAGCGACACGAAATCGGTGTGCATGCCGGCATGGCGCCGATCCACCAGCACCGCGGGCCGGCCATGCAGCGCATCGGCATCGACCAGGCCGGCGCCGCGGCCCAGCGTGTTGAGGATGAAGCCGTCGACCTGGTAGCCCGCCAGCGCATCGATCGCCTCGCGCTCGCGGTCGATGTCGTTGCCGAGGTTGAACAGCATCACGAGGTAGCCCGCATCCTGGCAGGCCTTCTCGGCGCCGCGCAGCACCGCGACCGAATAGGGATTGGTGATGTCGGCGACGATGAGGCCGATCAGCCGCGAGCGGCCATGGCTCAGCGCCTGCGCCATCAGGCTCGGCGTGTAGGCGAGCTGGGTGACGGCGACTTCGACGCGCGCCGCGATGTCGGGGCTCAGCAGGCGCTCGCGGTGATTCAGGAATCGGGAAACGGTGGCCTTGGACACCCCTGCCGCTTTCGCGACATCCGCGATCGTTGCTCGTGGCGGCCTCGCCTTCACGCCGCAGCCGTATCGAAAACCGCTGCCGGCCGCTCGCCCGCCAGCGCCTGCAACAGGCAGGTGGTCGCCAGCTCGGCCATCGCGTGGCGCGTCTCGTGCGTGGCCGAGCCGATGTGGGGCAGCGGCGTCACGCGCGGGTGGGTGCGCAGCGGCGAGGCCTTGGGCAAGGGCTCGGTGGCGAACACGTCGAGCCCCGCGGCGCGCAGCGTGCCTTGGTCGAGCGCGGCGAGCAGCGCGTCTTCCTGCACGGTCGCGCCGCGCCCGCCGTTGATGAAGATCGCGCCCGGCTTCATCGCGCCGAACACGCGCGCATCGATCATGCCGCGCGTGCTGTCCGACAGCGGCAGCATCGCGACCACGATGTCGGCACGCGCCAGCAGATCGTCCAGCGGCGTATGGATGGCGCGGCCCTGCAGCTCGGGCGCCTGCGCCGCCAGGTCGACCGGATGGCGCGCGTGGTAAAGCACCGGCATGCCGAAGCCGAGCGCGGCGCGGCGCGCGATCGCCTGACCGATGCGGCCGAAGCCCAGCAGGCCGAGCGTCTTGCCGTGCACGTCGAAGCCGAACAGTTCGTCGCCGATGTTCTTGTCCCAGCGGCCTTCACGCACCAGGTTCGACAGCTCGACCACGCGGCGGCAGGTCGCCATCAGGATCGCGAACACCGTGTCGGCCACCGTCTCGTCGAGCACGCCGGGCGTGTGGCACAGCAGGATGCCGCGCGCATGCAGCTCGGACAGCGCGTAGTTGTCGACGCCGACCGAGACGCTGGCGATCGCCTCGAGCTTCGGCGCCCGGTCGAGCAGCGCGGCATCGACCGGATAGGCCGAACCGATCATGCCCTGGGCCGTGGGCAGCGCGGCCTCGAAGGCCTCGCGCTGCGCGGCGATGCGCGGATTGGCCACCGTGACCTCGTGCACCGCCTGCAGGCGCGCCAGCTGGTCATCGGGCAGTTCGCGGAACACCAGCACCTTCTTTTTTTGCATCACAAGTTCGCCTCATTGAGTTGGGCCCGCGTCGGCAGGCCTTCGGTATCGCCAAGCACCTGCACGGCGCGCGCGCCGATCCAGGCGCCGCGCCGCACCGCATCGGGCACCGGCCGGCCTTCGAGCAGCGCGCTGATCACGCCGGCCGCGAAGCCGTCGCCGGCGCCGACCGTGTCGATCACCTCTTTCACGGGGAAGCCGTCGACGCGCCCCGTGCCGGCCACGTCGCTGTCGTAGTAGGCGCCGTTGGCGCCGAGCTTGACCACCACCAGCTTCGCGCCGAGCGCGCGATAGAAATGCGCGATGCCTTCGGGCGTCGGCTCGCCAGTGAGGAACACGCCCTCTTCCATGCCCGGCAGCACCCAGTCGGCGCGCGCGGCGAGGCCGTTGATCTCCTGCCGCATGCGCTCGGGCGAGGACCAGAGCGTGGGCCGCAGGTTGGGATCGAAGGAGATCGTGCGGCCGGCCGCGCGCATCACCGCCATGCTGCGGATCGCGGCCTGCAGGCTGGTGTCGGAGATGGCCGGGAACACGCCGGTCGCATGCAGGTGCCGTGCCGAACGCAGCCAGGCCTCGTCGACATCGGCCGGGCCCATGTGGCTGGCGGCCGAACCCTTGCGGTGGTATTCGACCGGCGGATCGCTGCCGTCGGTCACGCGGCCCTTGAACTGGAAGCCCGTGCGCTGCGTCGCGTCGCTGACCACGTGCGAGCAGTCGATGCCCTCGGCCTGCATCGCGGCCAGCAGTGCGCGGCCCATCGAGTCGGTGCCGAGGCGGCTGGCCCAGCCGACCTGGAGCCCGAGGCGCGCCAGGCCGATGGCGACATTGGTCTCGGCGCCGGCGGTGCGCTTGTGGAAGGCGGTCGCGTTCTCGATCGGTCCGGGGCGGTCGGCCACCAGCAGCAGCATAGCTTCGCCGAACAGCGCGACGTCGAAGGCAGGCTTCGTCATGACACAGCGCGCAGCGCGCGGATGTGCGCGACCTGGTCGCGCGTGACGGCGAGCAGGTCGTCGCCGATCAGCGGGTATTCGATCGCATGCGGCACGTCGGCCGGCAATGCGCGCAGCACCGCGCGCCACGGCGCGACCGAGTCGGCCAGCGGCACCGCCACCCATTTCGCGGGCAGGCGCTGCACGCCCTTGCAATGCACGTAGCGCACGCGCGAGGCCAGTGCCGAGGCGGCCTGCAGCGGGCATTCGCCGAGCCAGTGCCAGTTGCCCATGTCGAAGGTCATGCCGAGGTCGAGCCCCGCGTGGTCGGCCGCCTTGAAGAAGGCCTGCAATGCAGGCAGCGAACCGGCCGACACGGTCTGGTCGTTCTCGATCACGAGCTCGATGCGGGTCTCGTCCAGCTGCGCCTTCAGGCCCGCCAGCGCGCCGTGCGAGGACACGCGGAAATCGCCGATCGCCGTCTTGAGCCGGCGCGCGCCGAGCGCGGTCGCGGCGGCGAGGCCGCGCGCGAGCGCGGCGCTGTCGAGCATGCCCCCTTCGGCCCACAGACCTTCGGGACTCGAATAGACCGAAGCCAGTCCGGCCAGCGCCGGCAGCTCCGACGACGGATCGCGCAGCAGCTCGCCGCGCACCTCGACGCCGTCGGCGCCGGCCGCCTTCGCGAGTTGCGCGCACCACAGCTGGCCGTGCCGGCCGACTTCGGCTGCGCCGTAGGACGAAAGCGAGATCAGTACCTGGAACACGTCAATGCGCTTGGTGAGAGGAGAGGATTTGCCCGAGGAACTGCTTGGTCTTCTCGTTCTTGGGATGAGCGAAGAACTCTTCCGGCGGCGCCTCTTCGACGATCCTTCCCTCGGCCATGAAGATCACGCGGTCGGCCACGCTGCGTGCGAAGCCCATCTCGTGCGTGACGCACAGCATCGTCATGCCGTCCTCGGCCAGGCCGATCATGGTGTCGAGCACTTCCTTGACCATCTCGGGATCGAGCGCCGAAGTGGGTTCGTCGAACAGCATGATCTTGGGCGTCATGCACAGCGCGCGCGCGATCGCCACGCGCTGCTGCTGGCCGCCCGACAGCTGGCTCGGGTACTTGGCGGCCTGCTCGGGAATGCGCACGCGCGTCAGGTACTTCATGGCGATCGCTTCGGCCTCGGCCTTGTTCAGGCCGCGCGAACGCATCGGCGCCAGCGTGCAGTTCTGCAGGATGGTGAGGTGCGGGAACAGGTTGAACTGCTGGAACACCATGCCGACCTCGGCGCGCACGGCGTCGATGTTCCTGCCGCCGGCCGTGAGCTCGATGCCGTCGACCACGATGCGGCCCTTCTGCACCGTCTCGAGCCGGTTGATGCAGCGGATCAGCGTCGACTTGCCCGAGCCGGACGGCCCGCAGATCACGATGCGTTCGCCGCTCTTCACCGACAGGTCGATGCCGGTCAGCACCTGGAAGGTGCCGTACCACTTGTTCACCGCCTCCATCCGGATGATGGTGTCGGCGCCCGCCTGGGTCGTGACTGCGTCCGTCATGGCTTCTCGCGTCCTACTGCAGCTTGGGCAGATCAGCGCCGAGCCACTTGTTGTAGAGCTTGTTGAGCTCGCCGTTGGCGGTGTTCTTCTGAACGAAGTCGTTCACGTTCTTGAGCAGGTCGTCCTGGCCCGGACGCATCGCGATCGCCATGGCCTGCTGCACCAGCGTGAACTTGTTTTCGAAGGTGTTGGCCGGCACGCGCTTGGCGATCTGCGCCGCCACGGTGACCGAGCAGCCGATCGCATCGACCTGACCCGACATCAGCGCCTGCATGGCCGAGGCGTCGTCGTCGAAGCGGCGGATCTCGGTGCCTTCGGGCGCGGCCTTGGTCACGGCCACGTCCTGCGTGCTGGCGCGGGCCACGCCGACGCGCACGCCCTTCAGGTCGGCCGCGCTCTTGATCGCGCTGCCCTTCTTGCCATAGAGAACGATGGTCGCGGCCGCATAGGGCGTCGAGAACTGCACCTGCTTGGCACGCTCGGGCGTGATGGCCAGCGAAGCCACCAGCAGGTCGACCTTGTTGGTCAGGAGGAAGGGAATGCGGTTCGGCCCGGTGACCGGCACGATGTTGGCCTTGACGCCCCAGTCCTTGGCCAGCAGCTTGGCGACGTCGGCGTCGTAGCCGTCGGGCTGGTTCTTGGCATCGGTGGTGCCGTAGGGCGGGAAGTCGACCAGCATGCCGATGGTGATCTCGCCTTTCTTCTTGATGTCGGCCACGCTCTGGGCCGAGGCGAAGGGTGCGAACGCCGTGAGCGCGGCGCCCAGGGCGATGGCTGCGAGGGCCGTGCGGCGGGCGATGGAATGGTTCATGTCGGAGTCTCCTTGATTTGAAGTCGGATGAGAAAAGAAAACGCAGTGCTCAGTGCTCAGCGCGCCAGGGCACGCGCGCGGCGACGCTCCATGTGCGCAGCCAGCAGCGACAGCGGCCAGCAGATCACGAAGTAGATCGCCGCCACCGTCGTGAAGACGTACAGCGGCTGGAAGGTCGCGTTGTTGATGATCTGCCCGGCGCGCGTGATCTCGGTGAAGCCGATGATGGCCGCCAGCGAAGTGCCCTTGATGATCTGCACCACGTAACCCACGGTCGGCGCGAGCGCGATCTTGAAGGCCTGCGGCAGCACCACGTCGCGCATGCGTGCGCTGTAGTTGAGGCTCAGCGCTTCCGCCGCTTCCCATTGGCCGCGCGGCACCGCCTCGATGCAGCCACGCCAGATCTCGCCGAGGAAGGCCGCGCTGTTGAGCACCAGCGCGACGCCGGCGGCAATCCACGGATTGATGTCGAAGCCGAGCACCGGCGCGCCGAAGAAGATCAGGAACAGTTGCAGCAGCAGCGGCGTGCCCTGGAAGATCTGGATGAAGCCGGTCGACAGCGTGCGCGCGGTCTTGCTGTCCGACGTGCGCGCCAGCGCGACCACGAGGCCCAGGATCGCACCGCCGACGAAGGCGATCAGCGACAGCGCCAGCGTCCACCTGGCCGCTTCGAGGATGAACAGGAATTCGGGAGTGCCGAAGGTACGCATGGTGTTCAGCGCCGGTCCGGATAGTTGAGCGTGCGCTGGTAGATCAGCTTGAACAGCGCCGAGAAGGCCAGCGCCAGCGCGAGGTAGATCGCGGCGACCACGATGTAGATCTCGAAGCTGCGGAAGGTCTGCGATTGCAGGTTGGCCGCGACCGAGGTGAGGTCATCGGCCGAGATCACCGACACCACGGCCGAGCTCAGCATCAGCAAAATGAACTGGCTGGTGAGCGCCGGATAGATGGCCTTCAGCGCCGGCTTGATGATGACGAAGCGGAAGATCTCCCACGGCTTGAGGTTGAGCGCCCTGCCCGCCTCGATCTGGCCCTTGGGGATCGACTCGATGCCGGCGCGGATGATCTCGGTCGCGTAGGCGCCGAGGTTCACCACCATCGCAGTCAGCGCCGCGGTGTAGGGCGACCAGCGCAAGCCGATGGCCGGCAGCGCGAAGAAAAAGAAGAACAGCTGCACCAGGAAGGGCGTGTTGCGGATGACCTCGATGTACGCATTGACGATGAAGCGCAGCCAGCCCGGCCCCGAGGTCTTGCCCCAGGCGCAGAAGATGGCGACCACCAGGCCCAGCAGCGTGGCGACGAGCGAGAGCTGGATGGTGATCCACGTGCCCTTGAGCAACAGCGGCCAGGCGGCGAAGACGGCTTCGAACTGGAATTGGTAGTGCACGGCGGCAAGTATATTGAAACCGGTTTCAGCGCCACACTAGGGATTCCCCTAGGCGCCTCGCCTGCCTAAACTGACGCGATGCTGATCACCGACACATCGGACGCCGCGACGAAGCTCGACAGCGCGAGCGCCACGCCGGTCGTGCGTCATCTGCGCCAGACCCTGCTGTGGCCGCTGCGGCTGATGCCGACCACGCAGCCGCGCCATGCGCATCGCGGCCCGTGGCAGGTGCTGCGCGAACTCGGCGATGCCTCGCCCTGGCGCGAGGAGATCGACGAATACAACGGCAGCAGCGATCATTTCCACGAACGGCACTACAACGAGTTCGTGAGCTTCCTGCCCTATGTGCAGCGCTTTCTCTATGGCGACGGCCGCCGCGGGCGCGAGGCCGGAACGGACATCGGCAGCGAATCGCCGATGCGCGTGTTCCGCCGCCACGATGTCGCCGCCGTGCGCGTGGTGCCGAAGCCCGGCGACGCGGCGGTCACGCTGCAGGTGGTGCATGTCGATCTGTACTTCTTCTTCGACGTCGACGTGGTGCTGCTCAACGTCGAGGTCGGCGCCGACGACCTCGGGCTGCCGCAGGCGCAGGAGCTGCTCTACCGCTTCGGCCGCGCCTACCCCGGCGGCTGGGACGCGCAGGGCCAGGCCTTGCATTGCATGAACAGCGTCGAATGGCTGGCCGCGGACGGCCGCGTGCTCGCGCGCTCCGATGCGCAGCAGCGCGAGGCCTTTCTCTCGCACGTGGCCGAGCACCGCGCGCCGCGCCTCGCGGCCCACTGGGCCTGGCTGATGCAGCCGCTGGTGAGCGACCATTCCGACGAGCCGGGCGCATTGCGTTTTCGCCAGCTCGAGTACTACCGCATGCCGGTGATGGCCTACCTCTCGCTCGACGATCCGCGGCGCCTGTCGCGCAGCGACTTCATCCGGCTCGCGATGGTCACGGGCGCCGCGGAGCCCGCGGTCGGCGGCGCCGGACCGCTGCCCTATGCCGAGGCGCAGGTGGCCGACTTCGAGCAGCGCTACTGCTACGACCGCTTCTGGGTCGATGCCGGCGCCGCGCCCAACACGCGCTACCTGTGCAACGGCCGCGCGCTGATCGTGGTCGGCGATGCGCGCTCCGAATTCTTCGGCTGCCGCGACCGCGGCGTGCTCGCGCAGTTCAGGCACCAGCACTTCCTGCTGTTCCTGATCGCGCATTTCCAGAAGGCGGCGCTGCTGATGTTCTCGGACCGGCTGGTGGAGGCGCTGCGCAATCTCGACGTGCACGACGTCGCGAGCGTCAAGCGCTTCAAGCGCGCGATCCGCATGAGCTTCGAGGGCTTCCTGCGCTTCACGCACCGCTACTGGTTCCACGAAATCTCGGAGCAGGCGCAGGTGCGCGCGCTGTTCCATCTGTGCACCACGCACCTGGGGCTCGATCCGCTGTACGACGAAGTCAAGGTGCGCATCGCCGACATGAACACGTACCTCGATGCCGACAGCCTGCGCCGCCAGGCCAACACGGTGGTGCGGCTCACGGTGGTGACGCTGTTCGGCCTGATCGGCACCATCACCACCGGCTTCCTCGGCATGAACCTGCTGGCCGAGGCCGATGCGCCGTGGTGGCGCAAGGCGGCCTGGCTGTTCGGCATCGGCATCTTCACGACCTGGCTCACGGTCTACACGATGATCAAGTCGAAGCGGCTGTCGGACTTCATCGATGCGCTGTCGGACGAGCGCCATACCTTTCGCACCAAGCTGGCGGTGCTGGCGCGGGTCTGGCGGGCGGGGGCGGATTAGGGGCCGCGGCCCTGTTCAGTTCCCGTAGGTATCCCGGGCGCGCGGCAGCCAGACCTCGATTGCATCGGCCGCGCCCTTGAGCGAGCGCGGCAACAGCTTGATGGTCCACGGCTGCCCGGTCGGCGATGCGGCGGTCTGCACCAGCGCCTGGGCGCAGGCGCGCTGCGACTCGTCGCGGATGATCACGCTCGGCTGCGGATGGCCGGTGGGCGGCGAGCGCCCGGCCTGGCGCGAGGTGCGCAGCACGTCCTCGACCGGCGGCACCGAGGCACCGAGCGCGTGCCAGGGCTCGCGCAACGCGCGCGCCGCGTCGCGCAGCGCCGGTCCGTAGAGCTGGATGTAGACCACGACGCCACGGCACACGTCGGCTGCGGGCACCGGTGCGCCCCCGGCCTCGGGCGGCGTCGCACCGGCCTCTCCGGACGCTGCGCCGACCTGTCCCGGTTCGATGCCACGCATGGCCGAAGGCGCAGGAGCCTCCACCGGCGGCGGCGCGGCCGCGACCTGGACGGCAGGGCCGCCGGTCACCACGTCGCGCAGCCACACCACCGCCGGCCATGGGGTCGGTGCCGTGCCGCTGCAGTTTTCCTTCGACGCCGTCTGGCCGCTGTAGTCGCGCGCCCAGTAGCGCGGCGCACAGGCCGGCGCCCGCGTCGGCTGCAGGCAGTCGATGCCGTTGCCCGCGTCGAGCAGGCGCGCACAGGCCGGCGTGCGCTGTTGCGGCGCTTCCTTGGCGCACGCGCGCTTGGCATCGTCGACGATCTGCACCGAGAGACGGAACTTGGCCATGAAGTTGTCGCTGCCCTCGCGGCACAGCAGGTCGCCGGTACGCAGCAATTCGGCCGCCAGCAGCGAGGGCGCTTCGCTCGCCGAGGTGCCGGCCGGCAGGTGCGCCCAGACGTTGCTCAGGTCCTTGAAGGCGGTGTTCTCGGACTGCTCGGTCGCAGCCTGCTGCGAGCGCCAGTTGTCGATGCCCTGCCAGGCCGCGACGCCGAAGGTGGCGGCGGTGCCCAGCCCGACCGATGCCGTCACCGCACCGGCCTTGATCACGCGCGCCTGCAGGCGGCTCATCTTGCCGACGGCCGCGGCCGCAGCGCCGTCGCTGCGCTCGCCGGCCGTGCGCGGCGCATCGGCATCGTCCACCGGCAGCGACTGGCCATCGTCGGGCACGAAAAGCCCCTGCGCACCCGCCGCGACCTGGTCGAGCAGCTCGCCCTTGAGCCGGTGGCCGATCTCGGCGCCGAGCTGGAAGTAGCTTTCCCACTGCGCCTCGTCGAAGAACTGGTCGGTGGTCGGCTGTTGCGGAAAGAGCGGATTGGCAGCCTTGAAGTTCACCAGGTCGACCGGCAGCGCGGCCGAGACATTGGGCTTGACCAGCACGATCTGCCCCGTGGCGCCGCTGGCGTAGCGCACGTTCGCCATCGCAAGACAGGCCTGGCTGCTGGGCGAAGCGAGGTCGTTGAGCGAACCGAAGGCCTCCCGGTGCGACCACTCGGCGTCCGGTTGCGGTTTCATGAAGGTGATCTCGGCATTGAGGTCGATGCGCGCGCGGCGGATCAGGATCTCGAGGTCGCAGAAGCGGTAGTCCGGATCCGCGCCGCAGTCCGCGATCACGATCAGCGCGGCCTGCTGACGCAGCAGCGCATAGGCGCCGGTGTTCTCGAAATGGCCGCCGTCGCTCAGGTACCAGTTGGCCGAGCTGCTGCCCGGGAAGGCGCCAAAGCATTCGAGCAACAGGAAGCGCGTCTTCATCAGGAGCGTGCTGCCACGCGCGGCGGCGCCGCGCTGCACCATGCCGGCGTCGGCGCTGTCCCACCAATAGCCGAGCCGGAGGCCCGCGAACACCGACAGCGCGGAGATGCCGCGCTTGGTCACGCGGCCCAGGCCCGGCGCGATCGCGGCGCCCGAGATCGCGGTCCAGGCACCGAGCGTGAGCGCGGCCTTGGCACGGGCCTGCAGCCACGCGCCGCCGCCGGCCTGCATCCAGCCGAGCGGACCGATGGTCAGCGGCAGGCCCTTGCGATCGCGATTGAACAGCCGCTCCTTGGAGTCGTGCGTCTGGTTGATGCAGACATTGACCAGATGCACCGGCCCGCCGTGCAGATGCGGCGCATAGTGCAGCTGCGCGATGTCGTCGTGCGCATCGACCTCGCCCACCGGCACCTGCGGCGGTTCGAGCCCCGAGATCTCGTCGGTCGGGCTGGCGCCGAGCCGCCGCGCATTGGCCGCACCGAGGTAGCCGCGCACGATGCGCGCGCGGTAGAACATGTGCAGCGACGAGATGTTGAGAAAGGCGAAGTTGCGCCCCGTGACCAGTGCATAGGAGCCCACGATCACGCCGATGGTCCCGAGCCAGACCCAGCCGCGCGAGAAGTCGAGCCCTTCGGGCGTGAAGACCTGCAGCAACACGGCTGCGTACACCACGCCGATCCACCAGGCCGCAAGGCAGAAGGCCAGCACCAGCCCGAGCAGGCTGGCCAGCGTCAGCAGCACCGTCTTGCCGATGCCGGGCGCCTGGCCCTTCTGCGACAGCAGCGTCGGCAGCACGCCGCGCAGCGCCGCCGCCGCGACCAGCAGCACGGCGCCGTAGGAGATGCGCTGCTGCTGATTGTCGGCCGCCAGCCACCAGGCGCTGCGGTCGAGCAGGCCGAGCAGGCCGATCAGCAGCGCGGTGTTGAGCACCGAGGCCAGCGCATCGGTCAGCTCGTTGCGCAGCTGGCTGGCGTTGCGCTGCCGGCCGCGCCAGAGCCCCCACAGCAAGGCGACGATCCAGCACAGCGCGAAGCCGACGAAGGCCGGCGCGAGCCATTGCGGGCCGCTGTAGTGATGGACCAGTTGCGGACCCACCCAACACGCGCCGGCGCCGAGCGCGCACCACATGCCGACCTGCAGGAACATCGAGGAGGGAGATGGCTTGTCGCGCACCGACCAGTAAGCGCACGCGAGCACCAGCGACGCGATGAAGGGTCCGATCCAGGTGAACCACAGCGTCGGCACCTGCGTGGCCCATTGCACGATCGCAAGCAGCGCCTGCGTGCTGGTGAGTTCGGCGCCGGCGAGCGCCACGTCGGCCTGTGCGCCATCGAGGTCCACCGCGCGGAACACCGCATCCCACAGCAGCAGGTTGGTGGCGGCGAGCACCATGCCGATCAGGCTCGCGGCGATCGCGATCTCGACGTGCGTGCCCAGCAGGTTGCGCAGGTAGAGCGCGGTCGCGAACAGCGTGTCGCGCATGCCGCCCGGGATCAGGTAGCGGCCGTTGGCGCGCAGCCACCAGCCGAAGCGCGAGCGGTCGACATCGCCGAGCGTGCGCTCGATCTCGCGCACCTCGTCGGCCGAGCCGGCATTGGTGCACAGCCGTCCCAGCGCGGCGCCGATGTAGCCGCCGCCGGACACGGTGGAGATCAGGTCGAAGCGCAGCAACTGCCGGCGCGACGCCAGCGCCTTGAGCAGGCCGAGGCAGAAGGTCGCGCTGCGGATGCCACCGCCCGAGAGCGCCAGCCCCCAGGGCCGTCCGCCGTCGTCGCTGCCGTTGAGCGCCATGCGACGGGCGTTCACCAGCTTCTGGATGGTGTCGTCCATGCGGCTCCTCGTGGTTCGGCGTGGAATATTTCACCTTTGGCAGGCGCGATCAATGGGACGAATGGTCTATGCCGGATTCAGTAAGCTCGGCGCGGCGCCTTTGCCCGCTCGATGAATTCGCACGCCATGTCCATGCTGCCCTCCTTCGCCTTCGCACACCGGTGCCTGCGGCCATGCCGGCTGCATGCGGCGCTCGCCGTCGCGGCCTGTGCCCTGCTCGCGGCCTGCGCCGGCCATGGTCCTTGCGACGCATCGCCCTATGCGTCATCGCCGCAGTTCAAGGGCTGCGGTTTCCGCAACCCGCCGAACCCGCAGGCCCTGCCCTCGGCGAGCCCATGGAAGATCTGGCCGAGGTTCCTGTTCGAGACCAAGACCGGCACCATGCCGATCGACCCGATTCCGGTGCACGCGCTCGGCGCCGCACAGCTCGATGCGCTCGATCCGCAAGCCAACCACGTGGCGCGCATCGAGCATTCGTCGAGCCTGCTCAAGCTGCGCGGCAGCTACTGGCTGATCGATCCGATGTTCAGCGAGCGCGCGTCGCCCTTCCAGTGGATCGGGCCCAAGCGCTTCGACGAATCGCCGATCGCACTCGCGCAGCTGCCGGCGATCGAGGGCGTCATCATTTCGCACGACCACTACGACCATCTCGATGCCGCGATCATCGGCTACCTGGCGCAGCGCGCGCAACGCTTCTACGACAGTGGCGACGGCGGCTATTCGCCGAACTTCAGGCAATCGGCGAACGCTTCGGCGGCTTCGACCTGGCGCTGATCGAGAACGGCGCCTACGACAGCCACTGGCCCTCGGTCCACATGACGCCGGAGCAAAGCGTGCAGGCCTTCGAGGACGTGCACGCCCAGGTGCTGCTGCCGGTGCACAACAGCACCTTCGACCTCGCTTTTCATCCGTGGCAGGAGCCGATGGCGCGCATCGCGAAGCTGGCCGAGGACAAGCACATGACTTGCTCCCTCCCCTTCTGGGGGAGGGTTGGGGTGGGGGCTTGCGGGCCTTTGATTTGGCGTTGTGTTTGATGTGAGGCCGGAGCCGGGAATTCGCCCCGGCGGGCGAGTCATTGGCAATTGGCAATTGGCAATTGGCAATTGGCAATTGGCAGCTGGCAGCGTTACTCGATGCCATTTGCGCAGCCGAGCGAAGCGATGGCCCGAGAAACACATATACGCGCCATGGCGCGTTGACCCCAAGCCCCTCTGTGCGCGCCGAAAAGCGAGCACCGCAGGTTGCCCGTAGCGAAGCGGAGGGTCGCGCACAGTGGGGTCGCCTTTCTTTGCTTACTTTCTTTGGCGAGACAAAGAAAGTGAGTCGCCCGCCGGGGCGAACTCCCGGCTCCGGCCTCCGATCAAACGCAGCGCACAGTTCAAAGCCCCGGAAGCCCCCTCCCCAACCCTCCGGGGAGGGAGCAAGACCTCGACAGAGGACCTACGCCGCCCGCTGTATGGCCGCCAAGCGCCATCCGAGTCACAGTCGTCGTCCCGCCGCAGCCCGGCGCCGACAGGACACGCCATGAGCAGCAACCGCTATCCGATCATCTACGTGCGCGGCTACGCGATGACCGCGTCGGAGCGCGACGAGACGGCGGCGGATCCGTTCTGCGGCTTCAATGTCGGCTCGACGGTGTACCGCGCCACGGTCGACAAGAACGCGGCGGCGCAGAAGTTCGTCTTCGAGTCGCCGGTGGTGCGGCTGCTGTCGGAATACGGCTACCAGAACGTCTACCAGAACGGCCTCGACATCCTCGATCCGGACTGGAAGCCGCCGCCGGACGATACCGGCCGCGACGTGGACGGCATCGCATCCACCTCGATCGTCATCTATCGCTACTACGACGCCGGGTCCGCGCTCCTGGGCGACGGCCAGGCGCGCGACGTCAAGACCTACGCGACAGGACTCGGCCAGTTGATCCTGCGCGTGCGCGACCTGGTCTCGCAGCACCCCGGCGCCGGCTTGACGAAGGACGAATTCCGCTGCTACCTCGTCGCGCATTCGATGGGCGGCCTCGTGGTGCGCGCCTTCCTGCAGAACCATGCGCTCGGCACGCCCGAAGCGCGTGCCAGCGTCGACAAGGTGTTCACCTTCGCGACGCCGCACAACGGCATCGACGTTGCCGGCATCAACGTGCCGACCTGGCTCTCGGCCAGCGAGATGAATACCTTCAACCGCGACAAGATGGCCGACTACCTCGACACGTCGGCCGCGGCCGACGGGCGCGTCGACTGCCTGCCCGCCGGCATCCAGCCGTCGCCGGAGCGCTTCTTCTGCATGATCGGCAGCAACCGCGGCGACTACGAAGTGGCGCAAGGCCTGTCGCGCATGTTCGCCGGCCAGGGCAGCGACGGCCTGGTGCGCATCGACAATGCCGCGCTCTGGTACAAGGACGACGCCGGCAAGCTCAAGCCGACGGCGCGCGCGTTCACCTACCGTTCGCACTCCGGCTTCTTCGGCATCGTCAATTCCGAGGAGGCCTACCAGAATCTGGTGCGCTTCCTGTTCGGCGACGTGCGGGTCGACCTGTGGTTCGATGTCGACCAGGTCGCCTTGCCGCCCGACATCCCGAAGGACGCGGACGTCGATGCGCTCTACCAGGTCGAGCTGCTGGCCGCGCCGCGCGGCAAGCGCTGGTACCTGAGCCGGCGCGTCGCCGAGGAGGACTCGCCGGCCTGCCGCACCCACAAGGAACTGACCGACGCCGCGAACCCCGACAACAAGTCGATCTACCTGTCGACCGTGTTCCTCGCCAACCGCGCGAAGGTGGATCCGAACCGGCGCACGCTGGCCTACGCGATGACGCTGGGTGTGCGCGTGCCCGACTACCAGGTCAACAAGAAGTTCTGGCTCGACGGCCACTACGAAGGCAGCTCGCTCTACCGCGACACGCTGATCATCGAGATGGAACCGCCGCCCGAAGGCAGCACCAGCCACCAGTGGAACGTGAAATACGGCTGGCAGACCGACACCGCCGGGCAGGCCTCGCTGCCGATCAGCTATCAGCAGGTGATCGACGGCAAGCTCGAGTTCGTGGTGCCGCTCTCGCAGCAGGGCGCGGCGCTCAGCACGCCGGGCATCACGGGCCGCGTGCGGCTGCAGGTCGGCGCCTGGAGTTGAGCCGGATGCGCGCGTGCTTCAGCGGTGCCTGCGCCGTTCGCGTGCACGCCGCACCTGGCGGCTCTGGCTGGCCGCGGTCGCGGCGCGTTCGCGCTCGGTCTTCTTCTGCTGGCTGCGGCGCGACCACCAGCGCGTCAGCAGAAAGCTGACGAGGCCGAAGCCGAAGGCGACGATGAGGCTGATGAGGGTGGCGTCCACTTGTTCTCCAGAGCGGCCTACTGTACGCGCACGATGCTCGCCGGCTTGAAGCCGAGGTCGGCCGCCTTGCCCTTGCGCGCGCGGGCGGCGCGCGCATTGTTGAGCGTGCGGATCTCCAGCGTCTCCTCGCGTTCCTTGCCGCCGCGGCCGATGCCTTCGATGCGCACGCTGCGCGTGTAGGCCGCGGCGCCTGCGAGCGTGTCCTTGGGATCGAGGTCGATCAGCGTGAGCCCGCGGCCGCCCTTGGGCAGCGCCTTCAGCTCGCCGATCTCGAAGCTCAGGATGCGCCCGCCGGTCGATGCGCAGGCCACGTGCGTCGCCGCCGGCAGCGGCTCGGCGCCGCCCGCGCCGCCGACCAGCGAGGGCCGGCACAGCTGCTCGCCCTCGCCGACGTCGATGAAGGCCTTGCCGCCGCGCTGGCGCGAGACCATGTTCTCGACCGCCGCGATGAAGCCGTAGCCGCCGCTGTTCGACAGCAGCAGGCTGGCGCCGAGCGGGCCGGCGAAATAGTGCGCGACGTGCGTGCCGCTGTCGAGATCGATCAGCGTCGTCACCGGCTGGCCGTCGCCACGGCCGCCCGGCAGCGAGGCCACCGCGACGCTGTAGACGCGCACGCCCTTCTCCTTGGCGGTGCCGAACACCAGCAGCGTGTCGACCGAACGGCATTCGAAGGCGCCGTATAGCGCATCGCCGGACTTGAAGCTGTATTCGGGTGCCGGCGCGCCCGCGGCACGCTCGCTGGCCCAGCCCTTCTGCGTGCGGACCCAGCCCTTCTGCGAGACGATCACCGTAACCGGCTCGTCGACCACGCGCACTTCGGCGACGGCGCGCTTCTCGGCCTGGATCAGCGTGCGGCGCGCGTCTTCGAAGCTCTTGGCATCGGCCTCGATCTCCTTCACCAGCAGGCGGCGCAGCGCCGCGGGGCTGCCAAGGATGTCCTCGAGCTTCTTCTGCTCTTCGCGCAGGCCCTTGAGCTCCTGCTCGATCTTGATGGCCTCCAGGCGCGCCAGCTGGCGCAGCCTGATTTCGAGAATGTCCTCGGCCTGCCGATCGCTGAGCGCGAAGCGCGCGATCAGCGCCGCCTTCGGATCGTCGGCGGCGCGGATGATCGCGATCACCTCGTCGATGTTCAGCAGCACCAGCTGCCGTCCCTCGAGGATGTGGATGCGGTCCTGCACCTTGCCCAGGCGATGCCGCGAGCGCTTTTCGACAGTGATCTCGCGGAAGGCGATCCATTCGTTGAGCATCTGGCGCAGCGATTTCTGCGTCGGCTTGCCGTCGATGCCGACCATTGTCAGGTTGATCGGCGAGGAGGTCTCGAGCGAGGTCTGCGACAGCAAGGTGGTGACGAACTCGTCCTGGCTGATGCGCGAGGTCTTGGGCTCGAACACCAGGCGCACGGCCGCGTCCTTGCTCGATTCGTCGCGCACCACGTCGAGCACCGAGAGCACGGCCGCCTTCAGCTGCGTCTGCTCGGCCGACAGCGCCTTCTTGCCGGTGCGGACCTTGGGGTTGGTGAGTTCCTCGATTTCCTCCAGCACCTTCTGCGTGCTGACGCCGGGCGGCAGTTCGTTGACCACCAGTTGCCACTGGCCGCGCGCGAGGTCCTCGATCTTCCAGCGCGCGCGCACCTTGAGCGAGCCGCGGCCGGTGCGGTAGGCCTCGGCGATGTCGGCGGCGCTGCTGATGATCTGCGCGCCGCCGGGGTAGTCGGGGCCCGGCACCAGGGTCAACAGCTCTTCTTCGCTGAGCTTGCCGTTGGACTTGATCAGCGCCACGCAGGCATCGGCGATCTCGCGCAGGTTGTGGCTCGGGATCTCGGTGGCCAGGCCGACCGCGATGCCGCTGGCGCCGTTGAGCAGCGTGAAGGGCAGCCGCGCGGGCAGCAGGCGCGGCTCTTCGGTCGAGCCGTCGTAGTTGGGGATGAAGTCGACCGTGCCTTCGTCGATCTCGTCGAGCAGGAGGCTGGTGATGCGCGCGAGGCGCGCCTCGGTGTAGCGCATGGCGGCGGCGCCGTCGCCGTCGCGGCTGCCGAAGTTGCCCTGGCCGTCGACCAGCGGATAGCGCTGCGAGAAGTCCTGCGCCATGCGCACCAGCGCGTCGTAGGCGGCCTGGTCGCTGTGCGGATGGAAGCGGCCGAGCACGTCGCCGACCACGCGCGCGCTCTTGACCGGCTTGGCGCCGACGGTGCCGTTGGCGCCGCCGAAGCCCAGGCCCATGCGCGACATCGAATAGAGGATGCGCCGCTGCACCGGCTTCTGGCCGTCGCTGACGTCCGGCAGCGCGCGGCCTTTGACGACGCTGAGCGCGTATTCGAGGTAGGCGGTCTGCGCGTAGTCGGCGAGCGTGAGCGCGCCGTCTTCTTCGGGGCTCTGGAGATCGAGAGGCGGTTGGGAGTCCATGTCTTGGCTGCTTCTTCTTCGGTGTGGGTTCGGTGTCTATTCGGTGATCGGTGTCGAGCGGCCGGGCACGCGCGGCATATAGGGCGAGATCCGGAGTTCCGGCATCGCCGGCATGTCCTGCGGCTCGGCGGGCGGCATGTTGCCGCGCCCGATCGCGCCGCCGATCTGCATGCGGATGCGGCCGGGCGTGCGGCCGCCGCCCAGGGCGACCGAGGGCTTGAGGTAGGCGTAGAGCTGCAGCACGGTCTTCACGTAGTCCTGCGTCTCGCGGTAGTTGGGGATCTTGTTGCCGGCGCGCTGGACTGCGCCCTCGCCCGCGTTGTAGGCGGCGAGCGCGAGCTCGATCTCGCCGGGAAACATCGCGATCAGGTCGTGCAGGTAGCGCGTGCCGGTGGCGATGTTGATGCGCGGATCGAAGAGCTTCTTCTCGATCGTGTTTCGCTTGTCGGCCGACACGCCGTAGCGCTGCGCGGTCGCCGGCAGCACCTGCATGAGGCCGAGCGCGCCCTTGGGCGAGACCGCCTGCGCATCGAAGCCCGACTCGGTGGCGACCAGCGCCTGCAGCAGTTCGTAGTCGATCGCATGCTTGCGCGAGGCGTCTCGCAGCGCGGCCTTGGCCACCTTGTAGCTGGGCGATGCCTCGAACAGCGACATCAGGGTCTGCGAGGCCTTCGGCACCTTGCCGCCGATCGCACCCCGGCGCGCGAGCGGCCCGATGCCATCGGCCGTGTCGAAACTCTGGCCGCCGCGAAAGAAGATCTGGTAGCGCGCGTCGAGCTTCTCGGAGGCGAAATGAGCCACGCCCTTGTCATCGATGTAGCCGTAGATGTCGGCCGCATGGACACCCATCGAGCAGGCCACCAGCAGCCACGCCACGATCCACCGGATGTGCCGCCTCAGGCTGCCGGACCACGAGTTCTTCATGCGCTTCGAGCCATGGACAGGATCAGGAACCCGACCGTCGGCGATCGAACTCGTCGATGAAAAGGCGCAGGCCCGTGTCGACGTAGGACATCTTGAGCGCGTCGAGCACGAGCAGATCGCGCTGCAGATGCGCGGGCCAGAGCGGATCCGGCAACGCGCTGAAATCGCAGGCCACGGTATTCCAGTCCTCGACACACAGGAGGAAGCTCGCAATCCGCTCCTGGAGGAATGCCTTGAACTGGTAGATGTTGGCCGCAGGGTTGTGAGCGGTGAAGGTCACGAGATGACGCGCCAGCGGGTGGCCCGGATCCTCCGCGATGCGAAACAGGGCCTCGCCGACCTCGAACCACCGCCGCCAGAAACGAGGCGTGGCCACGAAGTAGTTGCAGAACACCGTGGTGCGCGTACTCATGACGAGTTGCCGCAGATCGACGCGCCATCCCGCGGCATCGAAAAAGGCCTGCGACACCGGCAGCAAGCCGGGATGAAAGCGCTCGCCCTGCTCGAAGACATTGCGGAAATAGCAGGCCGCGCCCCACACCGGAGAAAACAGGTAGACGTCCGCGCGGGAAGCCGTGCCGTCCCCGACGAACTGCCGCACCGCCTCGGCACTCAACCCCGTCTTGGTCCTGAACTTCGGCGAAAAGAAACCGTAGAGATCGTTCTCGTTCAGGACGCTGCCCAGAAAGAAGCGCCGGATGCTCCAGTACTCGAACCAGTCGGGCCGGGCGTTCGCCAGATTGTCCATCGGGACGAAGCCGGGATCGAGCGCGGCCCGGGTCGCTTCGTCGTAGAAGATCTGATGAAGGTGAATCTGCCGCAGGGGGGGCGCAAGCGCTTTCACAGCGAGGTCTCTCTCAGTACACGCCGAGCACGTTCACGCGCTGATAGTGCTCATGGAACGCCGCCTGAAGGCGCCGAGCCTGCGCCTGGGTCTGCTCGTCGACCTGCAGCCCGACACCGAAGAAGTACAGGTCGTGCGCGCTCAGATCCTGGAAGAAGGCCCAGACCGAAAACCAGGCGTCGTGGTTGACGATGCCGGCGAAGTCCGCGGCTGCAAGATTGCAGTAGTAGTTTTGCCCCTGACCGTGCGTCAGCGGCGAATCGAAAGGCAGGAACTCGGCGGTGCCGTGCTGGCGGCGCCCGTGGGTGGCGCAGGTCATGATGACGAGCCCGTCGCCCTTCACCATCCGCAGCATGTTGAGCCAGGTCTTCTTCCAGCCGGGGTTGTGCTCCATGGCCTCGCAGGAGATCAGCACGTCGGCGCAGTTGGCCGCCCCGCCGTAATCTTCGCCACGACAGACCAGATCGACGTCGTTGCCCTCGCCGACATCGAGCCCCACGTAGTTGCAGCCCGAGAAGAACTCGCGCACCGAGCCGTTGATGTTCAAGCTGCCAACCTCGATCACGCTCTTGCCCTGGAAGAAGCCGGGCAAGTGCTGACTCACGCTGTTGACGAAAAACCGCTGCTGTTGATGTGACACGATCCTCTCCCCTTCCATGGTTATCCGGCCCCCGCGCGCCCCGTCCGTCGACGCGGAGCGGGCCGCCGCGCCGTTCACCGGACGCCGCTCTGAATGGGTCTTGCCTTCAGACGTCGATCTCGACGTCGTCGGCCCTGAGCTCCATCAGCTCGCGCCGCGCCGCGGCTTCGCCCTTGCCCATCAGCTTGGTGATCTCGCCCTGGGTGCCGGTGACATCGAAGCGGCCCAGCCGGACCTGCAGCAGGCGCCGCGTGTCCGGGTTGAGCGTAGTTTCCCACAGCTGTTCGGCGCTCATTTCGCCCAGGCCCTTGAAGCGGCTGATGCTCCAGGCGCCTTCGCGCACGCCGTCCTTGCGCAGCTTGTCGAGGATGGCGGTGAGTTCGCCTTCGTCGAGCGCATAGACCTTGGCCGCCGGCTTCTTGCCGCGTGCCGGCGCATCGACACGGAACAATGGCGGCTTTGCGACATACACGTGGCCGGCGTCTATCAATTTCGGAAAGTGGCGGAAGAAGAGCGTGAGCAGCAGCACCTGGATGTGCGAGCCGTCGACGTCGGCATCGCTCAGGATGCAGACCTTGCCGTAGCGCAGGCCGGACATGTCGGGCGTGTCGTCGGGGCCGTGCGGATCGACGCCGATGGCCACCGAGATGTCGTGGATCTCGGTGTTGGCGAACAGGCGGTCGCGCTCGACCTCCCAGGTGTTGAGCACCTTGCCGCGCAGCGGCAGGATGGCTTGGCTTTCCTTGTCGCGGCCCATCTTGGCGCTGCCGCCGGCCGAGTCGCCCTCGACCAGGAAGACCTCGTTGTGCGCGATGTCCTTGCTCTCGCAATCGGTCAGCTTGCCGGGCAGCACGGCGACGCCGGAGCCCTTGCGCTTCTCGACCTTCTGCCCGGCCTTCTGCCGCGTCTGCGCGGCCTTGATGGCCAGCTCGGCGAGCTTGCGGCCGTAGTCGACATGCTGGTTGAGCCACAGCTCGAGCGCCGGCCGCACGAAGCTGGACACCAGCCGCACCGCGTCGCGCGAATTCAGGCGCTCCTTGATCTGGCCCTGGAACTGCGGATCGAGCACCTTGGCCGAGAGCACGTACGAGGCGCGCGCGAACACGTCCTCGGGCAGCAGCTTGACGCCCTTGGGCAGGAGCGAATGCAGCTCGATGAAGCTCTTCACGGCATTGAACAGGCCATCGCGCAGCCCGCTCTCGTGCGTGCCGCCGGCGCTGGTCGGGATCAGGTTGACGTAGCTCTCGCGCACCGGCTGGCCGTCTTCGGTGAAGGCCACGCACCACTCGGCGCCCTCGCCCTCGGCAAAGTTGTCGGCATTGCGGTCGGCATGGCCGGCACCTTCGAACAGCGGGATCACCGGATCGCCGTTGAGCGTCTGCATCAGGTAGTCGCGCAGGCCGCCCTTGTAGAGCCAGGTCTGGGTTTCCTTGGTCTTCTCGATCACCAGCGTCACGGTGACGCCCGGCATCAGCACTGCCTTGCTGCGCAGCAGGTGCGTGAGTTCGTGGATCGGCAGCACCGGCGACTCGAAGTATTTCGGATCGGGCCACGCGCGCACCGTGGTGCCCTGCCTGCGGTCGCGCGGACCATCGCCGTTGGCGGCGCTCGCGCTTTCCTGCGGGCGGATCTTGAGCTTCTCGATCACGTCGCCGCCCGAGAATGCGAGCCGCGCCACCGAGCCTTCGCGGTACGTGATCACCTCGAGCCGCTTGGACAGCGCATTGGTCACCGAAACACCAACGCCGTGCAGCCCGCCCGAGAAGCTGTAGGCACCGCCCGAGCCCTTGTCGAACTTGCCGCCCGCATGCAGCCGCGTGTAGACCAGCTCGATCACCGGCGCCTTCTCTTCCGGATGCAGGCCGAAGGGAATGCCGCGGCCGTCGTCCTCGATGCCGACCGAGCCGTCGGTGTGCATCGTGACCTTGATCTTCTTGCCGTAGCCGGCGAGCGCTTCGTCGGCCGCGTTGTCGATCACTTCCTGGATGAGGTGCAGCGGGTTTTCGGTGCGGGTGTACATGCCCGGACGCTGCTTGACGGGCTCGAGGCCCTTGAGGACGCGAATCGATGCCTCTGCGTAACTGCCTGGTTCCTTGCTTGCCATGGCGCGGGATTCTAGGCGCTGCCCTTGGAGGCCCCCGGATCGCGCGATGCCTGCCGCAGGCGGGCGGCATCCCGCTTCATGGCCGCGAGCAGCGCCTCGACGCCGAGCGCGAAGGTCGCGTCCCAGTGTGCCGGCTTGAAGTACGGTGCGACGCCGACGAGCTGCGGACATTCGCGCACGACGAACTCGTCGCTCACCGGCTCGGCCGCCGAGGGGCCCTTGGCATAGCCCGCGCTTTCGTCGAGCCCGGCGCCCGTGATGTAGTAGCCGATAGCGCGGAAGTAGCGCGCGGCGGTTTCGGCGTCCGGCACCACCGCGCTGATCAGCACCAGGATGGATTCGATGAAGCGCACGCCCGTCGGCGTGTTGAGGCGATGCACCGCGACCAGCGGAAAGAGCGCAGGAAAGCGGCTTGCCATCGCCCGGTAATCGTAGATGCTGCGGCGGACACGGTCGATCGGCGACAGGCCGGGAGGCGGCGGCTCGATCGAGCGCAGCGCATGGTCGACCATCGCATCGAGCAGATGCTGCTTGCTGGGGAAATGATGGTAGAGGCTCATGGCCTCCCGGCCCAGCCGCTGGCCGACCTTGCGCATGCTGAGTGCGGCCAGCCCGTCGGCCTCGACCTCGTCGAGCGCGGCCTGCACGATGCGTTCGGGCGACAACGGCAGCGCTGCCGCGCGCCTTGGGTTCCGGCTTGTCTTCATGCTTGAAATCTTACATCGTAAGGGATAGACTTCGAGCAGCCTTACGCCGTAAGAAGAAGTGCTCCATGGAAGCTGTCGACCTGGTCGGCCTGCTGGTGCCGACGACTTATCTCGTGCTGCTGGCGATCGAGGCCCGCTGGCCGGCCCGGCGTTTTCCTGCGCGACGCGGCTGGCGCTGGCTGGGCGTGGGCTTCCTGGTATTGATCGGCACCACGGGCGCGGTGGTGCCGATGCTGCTGCCACTCGACTGGATGGCCGCGCATCGCTGGATGGACGGCACGCCGCTCGGCGTGGTCGGCGGCACCGCGGTCGGCTGGCTGGTGCTGTCCGGCCTGGCTTTCGCCTGGCACCGCGCCTCGCATGCGATCTCGCCGCTCTGGCGCTTCGGCCACCAGATGCACCACAGCCCGCAGCGCATCGACATTTCCGGCTCGGCGCTGTTCCATCCGGCCGAGATGGTGGTGCAGGTGCTGATCCAGCTGTTCGCCACGGTGATCGTGCTCGGCCTCGATCCGCTGGCGGCCGCGCTGGTCGGCTACGTCGCGGCCTTCCACGGCATGTTCCAGCACTGGAACGTGCGCACGCCGCAATGGCTGGGCTATGTCATCCAGCGGCCCGAAGCGCATTGCGTGCACCACCGCCGCGGGCTGCATGCCTGCAATTACGGCGACCTGCCCTGGTGGGATCTTCTGTTCGGGAGCTTTCGCAATCCACGCGATTTCGACGGCGACTGCGGCTTCGAGGCGCCCGCCGACCGCAGCCTGGGCGCGATGCTGGCCTGGCGCGACGTGAACGCGCCGCTGTACGGCACGGCCAGCCGGGGCGCGGCGAACTGAAACCGTCGCGCGAGCGGCCGGCGGCGAACGCATCAAAGCCGGCCGAAAATTTCAACAATCGCCGCCGCGAGCGATCCCGTCCGCGGCACCGCTTTTGGGTACATTGCACGGGATGTCTTCATCCCCCGCCCGCCCTTCTCTCGGCCTCGTGCAGGTCCTGTTCTGCGGCGCCATGGTCGTCACGCTGTCGATGGGCATCCGCCATGGCTTCGGACTCTGGCTGCAGCCGATCACGCAGGAGCAGGGCTGGTCGCGGCAGACCTTCTCGTTCGCGATCGCGATCCAGAACCTGGCCTGGGGCGTGATCGGCGTGTTCGCGGGCATGCTGGCAGACAAGCTGGGCGCGTTCCGGGTGCTGCTGATCGGCGCCGTGTGCTATGCGCTCGGGCTGGCCGGCATGGCGCTGTCGCCGACGCCGCTGCTGTTCACGCTGACGGCCGGCGTGCTGATCGGCGCGGCGCAGGCGGGCACCACCTACGCCGTCGTCTATGGCGTGATCGGGCGGCAGATTGCGCCCGAGCGCCGCTCCTGGGCCATGGGCGTGGCGGCGTCGGCCGGCTCCTTCGGGCAGTTCCTCATGGTGCCGATCGAGGGCCAACTGATCTCGCGGCTCGGCTGGCACACGGCGCTGATCGTGCTCGCGATGATGGTGCTGGTGATCGTGCCGCTGGCCTTCGGCCTGCGCGAGCCGCGCAGCTCGGCCGCGGCCACCGTGCCACGCGAGCAGACGGTCGTGCGCGCGGTGGCCGAAGCCTTCCGCTACCCGAGCTTCGGCTTCCTGATGGCCGGCTATTTCGTCTGCGGCTTCCAGTTGGCGTTCATCGGCGTGCACATGCCGAGCTACCTGCGCGACAAGGGCCTCGGGCCCGAGGTCGCGAGCTATGCGCTGGCGCTGGTCGGGCTGTTCAATGTCTTCGGCTCCTACCTCGCGGGCATGCTGGGCCAGCGCTTCGCCAAGCGCAAGATCCTGGCCGTGATCTACCTGGGCCGCGCGATCGCGATCGCGCTCTTCATCGGGTTGCCGATCTCGCCGCTCTCGACCTATGTGTTCGCGGCGGTGCTCGGCTTCCTCTGGCTGTCGACGGTGCCGACCACCAACGCGCTGGTGGCGCAGATCTTCGGCGTGGCGCACCTGTCGATGCTGAGCGGCTTCGTGTTCCTGAGCCACCAGGTCGGCTCGTTCCTCGGCATCTGGCTCGGCGGCTATCTCTACGACAGCACCGGCAGCTACGACATCCTGTGGTACATCGCCATCGCGCTCGGCGTGTTCGCCGCGCTGATCAATCTGCCGGTGCGGGAAAGCGCGATCGCACGGCCGATCGCGCAACCCGCCTGAGCCTGCACGACCATGAACACGAAGCCGACGCTGCACCAACGCCTGCGCCATGCCGGGTGGCTGGCCGCAGCGGCGATCGTGCTGGCCGGCGTGTTCGCGCTCTACACCCGGCCGGCGTTCATGGTGACGCTGATCGACCAGTTCTGGGCCTGCTTTTGAAGCACGCGACGCTCACGCCCTCGCCCTGGATCGTGCGCTGGTCGCACCTGCCCGCAGCCGATGCCGCGGTGCTCGACGTCGCCTGCGGCGCGGGCCGGCACATGCAGTGGTTCGCGCAACGCGGCCATGCGGTGACCGGCGTGGACCGCTCGCCGGAGGCCGTCGATGCGGCCGGCCGCTTCGGACACGCCGTGCTGGCCGACATCGAGGCCGGGCCATGGCCCTTCGCCGGCCAGCGCTTCGGCGCCGTGGTCGTGACCAACTACCTCTGGCGGCCGCGCCTGCCCGACATCGTCGCGGCGGTCGCGACCGGCGGCGTGCTGCTGTACGAAACGTTCGCAATGGGCAATGAGACCGTCGGCAAGCCGTCGCGACCGGATTTCCTGCTCGCGCCCGGCGAGTTGCTCGCCGCCTGTGCACCCTTGCGGGTGGTGGCCTACGAGGACGGCTTCCTGAGCGGGCCGGAGCGCTTCGTCCAGCGCATCGCGGCCGTGCGCCCGTCCGGCGCCGCGCCTGCGCGCCACCCCCTCTAGGGAAAGCCCGCACGGGCCTTCGCCGCCGGACCGTTCCGGCCCGCGCCGGGGCCGTCCGGCGGATCAGTAGAATGTGTACCTTTCGTGCAACCGACAAAGAGATTCCCTTGGAGCAACTGACAGGCAGCATCGTCGCGCTCGTCACGCCGATGCATGACGACGGCAGTGTCGACTATCCCGCCTTGCGCCGGCTCATCGACTGGCACATCGACGAAGGCACCGATTGCCTCGGCGTGGTCGGCACCACGGGCGAGTCGCCGACGGTCGATGTCGAAGAGCACTGCGAGATCATCCGCGTCTCGGTCGAGCAGGCCCGCGGGCGCGTGCCCATCATGGCCGGCTGCGGCGCGAATTCCACCAAGGAAGCGATCGAGCTCGCCAGGTTCGCCAAGGGCGTCGGCGCCGACTCGCAATTACAGGTCGTGCCCTACTACAACAAGCCGACGCAGGAAGGCCAGTACCGGCACTTCAAGGCGATCGCCGAAGCGGTGGGTGACCTGCCGACCGTGCTCTACAACGTACCGGGCCGCACCGTCGCCGATATGGCGCACGACACCGTGCTGCGCCTCGCGCAGGTGCCCGGGATCATCGGCATCAAGGAAGCGACCGGCAACATCGAGCGTGCGCAGTGGCTGATCCGCGACCTGCCGAAGAATTTCGCCGTCTACTCGGGCGACGATCCGACCGCCGTGGCGCTGATGCTGTGCGGCGGCCAGGGCAACATCAGCGTCACCGCCAATGTCGCGCCGCGCAAGATGCATGAGCTCTGCATGGCGGCGATCGCCGGCGATGCGAAGCGCGCGATGCAGATCCAGTTCGAACTGATGCCCCTGCACCGCCACCTGTTCGTCGAGCCCAACCCCATTCCCGTCAAGTGGGCCATGGCTCGCCTGGGCCTGTGCGGCGGCGCGCTGCGGTTGCCGCTCACCGAGCTCGGCGAAGCGAGCCGCCCGGTGGTCGAATCCGCGCTGCGCGCGAGCGGCCTGCTCAAGGACTGAGCCATCTTTACTCGCCGTACGCGAACGCCGGCAACCTTTTGCGCGGCCTGCGCTCTGAAAGACGGGCGCTGCGGCCCATCGATAGATCGAACCATCCTCCAAGGAAGACGACGTTGAACACCATTTCGCGATTTGCACTGCTGGCACTGGTCACCAGCCTCGCTGCCTGCTCGGCCCTCGAAGGCGACAAGATCGACTACAAGAGCGCCGGCAAGGCACCCACGCTCGAAGTGCCGCCCGATCTCACGCAGCTGTCGCGCGAAAACCGCTATGCCGTGCCCGGTGGCACCGTCAGCGCCAATTCGTACCAGGCCGGCATTGCCAATGCGCCGGGCGTGCCGACCGCGGTCAGCTCCGTCGGCGACGTGCGCATGGAGCGTTCGGGTTCCGAGCGCTGGATCGTCGTCGGCCGCACACCCGAGCAGCTCTGGGAACCGGTGCGCGACTTCTGGCAGGAGAACGGCTTTCTGCTCACCACCGACCAGCGCAACCTCGGGATCATGGAAACCGACTGGGCCGAGAACCGCGCCAAGCTGCCGCAGGACATCATCCGCAGCACGCTCGGCAAGATCGTCGACCCGATCTATTCGACCGGCGAACTCGACCGCTTCCGCACGCGCATGGAACGCACGCCCAACGGCACCGAGATCTTCGTCAGCCATCGCGGCATGCAGGAGGTCTACAGCACGTCGCGCCAGGACCAGACGGTGTGGCAGCCCCGGCCGAGCGACCCCGAACTCGAAGCCGAATTCCTGCGCCGCCTGATGGTCAAGCTCGGCGTCTCGCAGGAGCAATCGAAGATCCTGGCCGCGACCGCCGCGACGCCGCAGACATCGCGCGTCGCCAACGTCGGCGGCCAGCCGGTGGTGCAGATCAGCGAAGGCTTCGAGCGAGCATGGCGCCGCGTCGGCCTGGCACTCGATCGCACCGGCTTCACGGTCGAGGACCGCGACCGCAGCGCCGGCATCTACTTCGTGCGCTACGTGACGCCGGATCCGAACAAGAAGGAGCCCAGCTTCTTCGGCAAGATCTTCAGCAGCAGTTCTTCCAAGAACGAAGCGCCGCTCAAGTTCCGCATCCTGGTCAAGAGCCAGGGCGAAGCGAGCACGGTCTCGGTGTTGAACGAGGCGGGTGTGCCGGAGTCTTCGGCCAATGCACAACGAATCGTTCAAGTCATCGCCGATGACCTGAAGTAGCGGCAACAAGTCCCCATGCTGCGTTTTCGCAGTCTCGGGAGCGGCAGCACCGGCAACGCCACGGTGGTCGAAGCGGTCAGCGATGGCCGCACGTCGAGACTGCTGATCGACTGCGGCTTCGCGCTGCGGCATCTCGATGCACGGTTGGCGCGTGCCGGACTCGCTGCGGGCGACATCGATGCGATCTTCGTCACGCATGAACACGGCGATCACATCGGCTGCGCGCATGCGCTGTCGCGCCGCGATCGCATCCCGGTCTGGATGAGCGAAGGCACCTGGCTGGCGACCGGCGGGCGCGACTTCGAGGGACGGCTGAAGCTCGCGCGCGACGGCGCCGACATCCATGTCGGCGACCTCGTGGTGCAGCCGTTCACCGTGCCGCACGATGCGCGCGAACCGCTGCAATTGCGCTGCACCGACGGCGCGCGCTGCCTCGGCGTGCTGACCGACCTGGGCCACGCGACACCGCACGTGCTTGCGCAGTTGACGCGACTCGATGCCTTGCTGCTCGAGTTCAACCACGACAGCGACATGCTGGCCGCTTCGGCCTACCCGCCGTTCCTCAAGCTGCGCGTCGGCGGCAACTACGGCCACTTGTCGAATGCCGCCGCCGCGGCCATTGCACACGCGGTGCATCACGACGGCTTGCGGCATGTGCTGGCGGCCCATCTGAGCGAACAGAACAACCGTCCCGACATCGTTCGACGCATGCTGGCCGATGCGCTGGGTGCGCATGAGGACGAGATGCTCGCCGCGAACGCCGCGGACGGATCACCCTGGCTCGATCTTTGAGGCCATGAAAAAAGGCCGCCCGAAGGCGGCCTGCGTCGAAACGCTGATGCGCGTGAAGCGACTCAGGGCTTCTTCGCTGCGTCGGTGGCCGCATTCGCTGCGTCGAGCGCGGAAGACGCACTGGACGAAGGCGCCATGGCCGAATCGGAAGCCGCGGGCGCCGGCATCGAGGACGAATCGGATGCAGCAGGTGCCATGGGCGCAGCGGGTGGCGTGACCTCGGCGGGCGGTGGCGTGCTGACGGCAGGTGCGGTCTCTTCCTTCTTGCCGCATGCGGTCAATGCAGCAGCGACGATCAAAGAGGCAAGCAGGACGGACTTCTTCATTTAGTGGGCTCCTTAGGGTGAAGATCTGGAACGGAAAATTCTAGACCTCCACCCTCGCCGGACTATGTCTGGGCCGATGATTCGCGGCATTGGCTTACAAACCGAGCGTCGTTGCCGGAAATCCCGGTTTCGCATGGCGAAGGCACTCGTCGAGCCGCTCGCGAAGCGCCCGGCGGCCTTCGGGCTCGCGGCCGCAAACGCCTCGGCCGTGCTCGATGTCGATGCGGTTCAGGAACCAGGACGGCGTCCAGATCGCGCTCGGCACCTGCGGCAGGCCGGGCCCCTCGCAGGCACGGCATTCGATGATGTGGCTCCACATGCGGCGCCAATGGACGAAGCGCGCATGTTCGCGATCGAAGACATCGAAGCGCTGCGCCAGCAGAACGAGGCGGCGACCCGCCGACGCCCAGGCCTGCAGCGCATCGACGATGGCACGCTCACCGAGCGGCCAGTCGTCGAAGGCCGGATCGCTCAGCACGATCTCGCGCCAGTTCTGATGCGCAGCCGCGGCCAGCGCGGCGTGCACATGCGCATGGAATGCATGGCGGCCATCGACCGGACCTTCCGGCAGATCGATATTCGGAATTTCATTCTCATTCGGCATGCAACCACCCCGCTTCGCACCAGTCGCCCAACAAGGCCAACGCGTCGTCGCTGGCGCCCTTCAGATCGCGCGCGCCGAGGGCGCGCTCGTCCGCCAGCCGACGCATGAGTTTCGCATCGCGCCCCGAGGCGCGAAAGCTTTCGCCGTTGATGTAGAGATGCCGCGCGTCATACAGCATGCGCGTGCGGCGGTCGAGCGCCACGGCATTCCATTCGGAAGGGAGTTCGCCCTGCTCGAACCAGACACTGGCCTTGGGCTCCGTCATCGATTCACCCAGCGCGCGGTCGATCGCGTCAGCCTCCCGCAAGGCAGCCATCACCGCGTCGCGCGCAAAGGCCTGCAGCGCGGGCGGCATCGCGGCGGGCGCATCGAGCGCAGGTTGCGCGGGGTCGCGGTAATGCACGGCAGCCCGCGTGGCCTCTTCCAGCGCGTCGGCCTGTGCCTCCGCGATGCGCGCGAGCAGATCCGCACCGAGCGGGGCAGCGGCCGGCGAGCGCAATCCGATCGAACAGGTCATGCAATCGCCACCGACCGCGACGCCATCGTGCGCATAGCGCGGCGGCAGGTACAGCATGTCGCCGGGTTCAAGCACGAAGCTCTGCTCGGGCTCGAACTGCGCAAGGATCTTGAGCGGAACGTCCGGCTGCAGCCGAAGGTCGCGCTGCCTGCCGATCGACCAGCGGCGGCGCCCCTGGACCTGCAGCAGAAACACGTCGTAACTGTCGAAGTGCGGGCCGACGCCGCCCTCGTCGCTGGCATAGCTGATCATCAGATCGTCCAGGCGCGCATCAGGCACGAAACGGAACTGTTGCAACAGTTCGTAGGCGCGTTGGTGATGCAGATCGACGCCTTGCACCAGCAGCGTCCAGCCCGGCTGTCCCGGCGAAGGCAAGGCCCGGCGTGCGAAGGGGCCGTGACGCAGCGTCCAGCCGCTCTTGCCGTGGCGAATCAGCCGCGACTCGACGCCCTCCTGCCCGGCCAGCGCGAACAGCGCCGCGCGCTCGATCGGCGGCGCCATGGCAGGCATCGCCTGGCGCACCAGCAACGGCTTCTTCTGCCAGTGACGGCGCATGAACAGGCTTGCACTGAGGCCGCCGAGCAAAGACAAGGGTTGGTGAATCTCCATGGGAGAATTCTCCCCCATGGAAATCTCAGAACAATGCGTGGTCGGCCTGACCTGGACCTTGAAGGACACCCTGGGCGAAGTCCTGGACGTGCTCGACGATCCGGTCGAATTCCTGGTCGGCGGCGACGACCTCTTCGACGCGATCGAAGCCGCACTGCTCGGCCATGAGCCGGGTGCGAGGGTCCAGCTCCAACTCGAACCCGAGCAGGCCTTCGGCGACTTCAACGACCAGTTGCTGTTCCTCGAGCCGCGCACGCTGTTCCCCGAAGGCACCGAGGAAGGCATGACCTTCGACGGCGCCGCGCTGCCGCAGGGCGTGAACCCCGACATGCCCAAGGACGTGATCTACACCGTGAGCGAAATCTATCCCGAGCATCTGGTGCTCGACGGCAACCATCCCCTCGCCGGCATCGCGATCCGCCTCGACATCATGGTGAGATCGGTGCGCGAAGCGACAGAGGAAGAGATCGGCAAAGGCACCGCCGGCACAGGCTTTTTCAAAGTCCCGCCCATAGCCCCGGGCAACGACCTACTGCACTGAACCGAACGAACCAACACGCCCAAAGAAAAGGCGCCGCTCAAAAGCGGCGCCTTTCGTGAAACGCCGCGGAACCGGCTTAGCCGGGCCGCCGGTGTTGCCCCCGGCAGGGGGAAGGCGTAGCGACACGAAGTGCGCGAAGCCTGGGGGCGAGTCAAAGTCTCGAGATCTGACCGTTGTCGATCCGCACGCGATCGCCGATGCGCAGATCGCCCGGCGTCGGAACATCGAAGGCCCGGTAGGCACCGTTGTCGGTCTGCACCGACACGCGATAGCTTTGATAGGTGCGCGGGCCGTTCTGGTTGGCCTCGATGTTGTTGCCCAGCAGCGCGCCGCCGACCACGCCGAGTGCGGTGGCCGCGACACGGCCGTTGCCGCGTCCGATCTGGTTGCCGAGCACACCGCCGATCACGCCACCCGCCACGGCGCCGCCGCCGGTAGTACCGGTGCCACCGGTCTGACTCTGGAGCACTTCGATGTTGGCCACGCGGCCATATTCGACATAAGCGCCCTGGGCCTGGGGGTACGCGGGCTGGTAGGGATAGCGCGTGGTCTGATAGACCGGTGCCGGCGCGACGCAGGCCGTCAGCGTGGAGAGCGCAAGCACCGACGCGGTGATGGCAACAAGGCGAAACGAGATCTTCATGGTGGGTACTCCTCGAAAAGGGCGCGATCGGGGTCTCGAAAGAAACCCCCGCACATGGGCTTTAACGCGTCCGGCGCCTTCGGGATGACGACCGGAACATGTTGAAACCTTCGACGATCCGCGCCATGGCCGGTTCCGCTCTTTACCTGTGGGTTACGGGCGCGGGCACGTGAAGGAGACCGCCTGCAGCGGGCTTCAGGCGATCTTGCGCGCGTGCGCCCGCATCGCTTCATCGTCGACGGCCGGGCGCCGCGCATAGCGCTGCGCGATCACCGCGCAGGCCATCAGCTGGATCTGATGGAACAGCATCAGCGGCAGCACGATCGCGCCGACCGCCTGCGAGGCGAACAGCACCTTCGCCATCGGAATGCCGCTCGCCAGGCTCTTCTTGGAGCCGCAGAAGACGATGGTGATCTCGTCGGCCTTGCTGAAGCCCAGGCGCCGGGCGACGAAAGTCGTGAAGCCGAGCGCAAGCGCCAGCAGCACCACGCACACCACCAGCAGCCCGGCCAGCGCAGACAGCGGAACCTGCTTCCACAGGCCTTCGATCACGGCCGCGCTGAATGCGGTGTAGACCACCAGCAGGATCGAGCCGCGATCGACCACGGTCAGGATCGCGGCACGCCGCTTCACGAAGCCGCCGATCCATGGCCGCAGCAGATGGCCGGCGATGAAAGGAACCATCAGCTGCAGCAGGATGTGCCAGATCGCATCGAGCGACGAGCCTGCCGCGCCATTCGGCACGACGACCAGATTGACCAGCACGGGCGTCACGAAGACGCCGAGCAGCGTCGACGCGGAAGCACTGCAGACGGCGGCCGGGATGTTGCCGCGCGCCATCGAGGTGAAGGCGATCGCCGACTGCACGGTGGCCGGCAGCACGCACAGGTACAGCACGCCGGTATAGAGCTCGGGCGTGACGAGCGGCGTGAGCACCGGCCGCAGCAGCAGGCCCAGCACCGGGAACATCACGAAGGTGCTGATGAATACCAGCAGGTGCAGCCGCCAGTGCGTGATGCCGCCAAGGATGGCCTCGCGCGACAGCTTGGCGCCATGCAGGAAGAACAACAGACCGATCGCGACGGTCGTGAGGTGCTCGAAGAACCGGCCTGTCGCGCCGCCGGCCGGCCACAGGCTGGCGAGAACGACTACGGCAACGAGGGCAATGGTGAAGTTGTCGGGAAGAAAGCGTGAACGGGCCATGGCGCAGATTGGACCGCGGTCCGATTGAAAAGTGAAATGGATTTATCTGATAGATATATGATTCTTGCGCATGAACGTGACCTTGCGCCAGCTTCGCGTCTTCCGAGCCGTGGCCGCGGGCCGCAACTTCAGCCGCGCGGGCGACCAGGTGGGCCTCACGCAGCCGGCGGTCAGCCGCTCGATCTCCGAACTCGAGGCGCAACTCGGTCTGAAACTGCTCGACCGCACCACGCGCGAGGTCGCATTGACCGAAGCCGGCCAATCGCTCGCCGCGCGGCTCGACCGGGTGCTCGACGAACTCGAACAGGCCTTGGCCGACACCCACGACATGGCGAGCGCGCGGCGCGGCAAGGTGCGGGTGGCCAGCAGCCCGACACTGTCCGCCAATCTGATGCCGGGCTGCATCGCCGAGTGCGCGCGGCGCCACCCCGAGATCGAATTCGTGCTGCTCGACCGCATCCAGAAAGACGTGCTCGACAGCGTGCGTGCCGGCGAAGTCGACTTCGGCGTCGTGGTCGAGCCGCCCGCCGCCGATGACCTGTACGGCGAAACCATTCTCGAAGACCCGTTCTGCCTGATTCTGCATCCCTCCCATCGCCTCGCCACACGCAGCAGCGTGCGCTGGTCGGCGCTCGATGGCGAGTCGCTGGTGCTGCTCGATCACGCCTCCGGCAGCCGGCGCCTGATCGACGATGCGCTTGCCGGACATGGCGCGCACTGCGAAGTGCGGCAGCAGGTCGGCCATGCGACCACCGCCTTTCGCATGGTCGAGGCCGGCATCGGGATCAGCGTGATGCCTGCGCTGGCCGTGCCACCGGCCGGCCTGCAGGCGCTGGCCGTGCGCCCGCTCGTGCCGCGGATGCAGCGCGCGATCATGCTGGTGCATCGGCGCAACCGCGCGCCCTCCCCGCTGGCGCAGCGGGTGTGGCGGCTGGTCCGAGAGACCGTCGCCCTCAGCCCGTCGAGCCGAAGCCCCCCGCACCCCGCTCGCTCGACGCCGAGAACGAAGTGACGACGGTGAAGCGCGGGCGCAGGATGGGCACGAATATCATCTGCGCGATGCGCTCGCCGGGCTCGATGCGGATCGGCTCGCTGCCGGCCGGATTGCGGTTCCACACGCTGACCATCACCGTGCCGGTGTAGTCCGCATCGATGACGCCGACGGAGTTGCCGAGCACGAGGCCACGCTTGTGACCCATCCCCGAACGCGGCGCGATCAGGGCCGCGATGCCGGGATCGGCGATGTGCATCGCGAAGCCCGCCGAGATCAGGATCGCCGGGCTGCCGGGCGCGATCGAGAGGCTCTGGTCGGCGCACGCATGCAGGTCGATGGCCGCGGCCATCGACGACTGGTATTCGGGCAGGCCCCATTCCTCGAGCCTCGGGTCGAGGATCAGGAACTCTATGTCGGGGCGCGAAGGGGTCAGCTGCATGTCAGTCGTCGGATTCGTTGAGGTTCGGCGCTATTGTCTCAGCACCGCACCCGCCGCCACGAAGCCTCACTTGCCGGACGTCTTCTTCTGCTGCTGCTTGCGCGCCTCTTCCGCGAGCCATTCGCGCCAGTTCGCCATCCCGGGCGGCAGCGCCCAGCGCCGCAGCCGATGAGCCAGCCAGAGGCCGCCCACGAGAACCAGCACGACGATCGAGAACGACACCTTGAGCGTCAGCAGCGCGAGCAAGGCGAAGACCCAGCCGATCGCCAGCGCCTTGGCGAGGTTGTGCGCGCCCTGGCCGCCGCTCTCGCCGCGCGGCACTTCGCCGTTCGATTGCGCGCTGCGCCGCGCTGCGGCAACCGCGCTGTCCGTCGCGCCGTGCGGCGCCGAGGACGGCGTCATGCCGACATCGAGCCCATGCTCGCCTTCCTGCGGCGGACGCTGCGGCAGCGCCGCCTGGGCCGAAAGGCGCTCGACGTAGCGCGCGAAATCGCCGTCGGGCGGCGTGTTCCAGTCCGGATTCATCGCTGCCGTCCGGACGGCAACCGTGCCGCGATCTCGGCCGCCAGTTCGCGTGCCAGCATGAGCTTGGGCGCGCGCGGCAGCTCGCGCACGCCGTCGGCATCGACCAGCAGCAGGCTGTTGTGGTCCTGTCCGAAAGTCAGCGGACCGATGTTGCCGACCAGGAGCGGAATGCCCTTGCGCGCACGCTTGGCCTTCGCATGCTCGACGAGGTTCTCGCTTTCGGCCGCGAAGCCGACGCAGAACAGTTCGCCGGCCTTGGCGCGCGCGCCCTGGGCCACGGTCAGCAGGATGTCGTCGTTCTCGACGAAGTGCAGCACCGGCGGCTGGCCGCTGCCATCCTTCTTGATCTTGTGTTCGCTGTGCGAAGCCGGTCGCCAGTCGGCCACCGCGGCCGTGGCGACGAAGACGCTCGCGCGCTGCGTGGCGCCGAGCGTGGCTTCGAGCATCTGCCGCGCCGAGGTCACGTCGAGACGCTGCACGCCGCGCGGCGTCGGCAGATGCACCGGCCCGGCGATCAGCGTGACCTCGGCACCGGCCTCGCGGGCCGCGCGCGCGATCGCGAAGCCCATCTTGCCCGACGAATGGTTGGTGATGCCGCGGATCGGATCGAGCGCCTCGAAGGTCGGGCCGGCGGTGACGACCACGTGCTCGCCGGCCAGCACCTTGGGCTGGAACTCGGCCACGATCTCTTCGAACAACTGGGCGGGTTCGAGCATCCGGCCGTCGCCGGTCTCGCCGCAGGCCTGCCAGCCATTGCCCACGCCCAGCACGCGCGCGCCGTCGGCATCGACCTGCCGCAGGTTGCGCTGGGTGGCCGGATGCACCCACATCTCGCGGTTCATCGCCGGCGCGATCAAGAGCGGCACGCGCTCGGCCGGGCGCGCCAGGCACAGCAGGCTCAGCAGCTCGTCGGAACGGCCCTGCACCAGGCGCGCGATGAAGTCGGCGCTGGCCGGCGCCAGCACGATCGCATCGGCCTCGCGGCTCAGGTTGATGTGCGGCATGTTGTTGGGCTCGCGCACGTCCCACTGCGAGCCGTAGACGGGCCGCCCGGACAGCGCCTGCATCGTCACCGGCGTGATGAACTGCGTGGCCGCCTCGGTCATCACGACCTGGACCGTGGCGCCGGCCTTCACGAGCAGGCGGCACAACTCCGCCGACTTGTAGCAGGCGATGCCACCCGTGAGACCCAGAACGATATGTTTGCCATCCAACTCTTGCATGGCCGGCAGTGTAAAGGGGTATGGCCCGACCTCTATAATCGCAATTTCCCACTGCCCGGACCTGCACGTTCGGAACTGGCATGACCAAATTCGTCTTCGTCACTGGTGGTGTGGTGTCTTCCCTCGGCAAAGGGATCGCCTCCGCCTCGCTCGCCGCGATCCTCGAATCGCGCGGCCTCCAAGTCACCCTCATCAAGCTGGACCCCTACATCAACGTCGACCCCGGCACGATGTCGCCGTTCCAGCACGGCGAGGTGTTCGTCACCGACGACGGCGCCGAAACCGACCTCGATCTCGGCCACTACGAGCGCTTCATCACGACGCGCATGCGCCGTGCCAACAACTTCACCACCGGCCAGATCTACAAGTCCGTGCTCGAAAAAGAGCGCCGCGGCGACTACCTCGGCAAGACGGTGCAGGTGATCCCGCACATCACCAACGAGATCCAGGAATACATCAAGCGCGGCGCCGGCCTCGGCACCGCGCACGAGGTCGATGTCGCGATCGTCGAGATCGGCGGCACCGTCGGCGACATCGAGTCCCTGCCCTTCCTCGAAGCCGTGCGCCAGATGAGCCTGCGCATGGGCCCCAACAACTCGGCCTTCGTGCATCTGAGCTACGTGCCGTGGATCGCCGCGGCCGGCGAGCTCAAGACCAAGCCCACGCAGCACACGGCCAAGGAACTGCGCGCCATCGGCATCCAGGCCGATGCGCTGCTGTGCCGCGCCGACCGGCCGATTCCCGACGACGAGCGCGCCAAGATCTCGCTCTTCTCCAACGTGCCCGAATGGGGCGTGATCTCGATGTGGGACGTCGACACCATCTACAAGGTGCCGCGCATGCTGCACGAGCAGGGCCTGGACGGCCTGATCTGCGACAAGCTCAGGCTCAACACGCCGCCGGCCAAGCTCCAGCGCTGGGACGACCTGGTCTACGAGGTCGAGCATCCGCAAAAGGAAGTGTCCATCGCGATGGTGGGCAAGTACGTCGACTTGTCCGACAGCTACAAGTCGCTCAACGAGGCGCTGCGCCACGCCGGCCTGAAGAACCACGCCCGCGTGAAGGTCGACTATGTCGACTCCGAAACCATCACGCCGCAGGACGTGGCCCGCCTGGCCAAGTACGACGCGATCCTGGTGCCCGGCGGCTTCGGCCAGCGCGGCGTCGAGGGCAAGATCGCCGCCGCCCGCTTCGCGCGCGAGACCCGCGTGCCCTACCTGGGCATCTGCCTGGGCATGCAGGTCGCGACCATCGAGTACGCGCGCAACGTGGCCGGCCTGAAGAACGCCAACAGCACCGAGTTCGACCCCGAGACGCCCTGCCCCGTGATCGCGCTGATCACCGAGTGGAAGGACAACGACGGCACGGTCAAGACCCGCGACGAGAAGTCCGACCTCGGCGGCACCATGCGCCTGGGCGCGCAGAGCTCCGACGTGGCACCGGGCACGCTGGCCCACAGCATCTACGGCGACGTGGTGACCGAGCGCCATCGCCATCGCTACGAAGCCAACGTCAACTACCTCGACGACCTGCGGCGTGCGGGCCTGGTGATCTCGGCCCTCACGCAGCGCGAGCACCTGACCGAGATCGTCGAGCTGCCGCGCGAGGTCCATCCCTGGTTCATGGGCGTGCAGTTCCACCCCGAATTCAAGTCCACGCCGTGGAGCGGCCATCCGTTGTTCAACGCATTCATCAAGGCCGCGCTCGAACACCAGGTCGCGGACAAGAAGGCATTGAAGGTCGTGGCATGAAGCTTTGCGGGTTCGAGATCGGGCTGAACAAGCCCTTCTTCCTGATCGCCGGCCCCTGCGTGGTCGAGTCCGAGCAATTGCAGATGGACACCGCCGGCACGCTGAAGGAAATCACTTCCTCGCTCGGCATTCCCTTCATCTTCAAGAGCAGCTTCGACAAGGCCAACCGTTCCTCGGGCACCAGCTTTCGCGGACCGGGGCGCGACAAGGGCCTGGAGATCCTCGCCAAGGTCAAGCGCGATCTCGGCCTGCCGGTGCTCACCGACGTTCACACCGACGAAGACATCACCGCCGCCGCCCAGGTGGTCGACGTGCTGCAGACGCCCGCCTTCCTGTGCCGGCAGACCGACTTCATCCGCGCGGTGGCGCAGTCGGGCAAGCCGGTGAACATCAAGAAGGGCCAGTTCCTCGCGCCGCACGACATGAAGAACGTGATCGACAAGGCGCGCGCGGCCGCCCGCGAAAAGGGCTTGCCCGAAGACAGCTTCATGGCCTGCGAGCGCGGCGCCAGCTTCGGCTACAACAACCTGGTGTCGGACATGCGTTCGCTCGCGATCATGCGCGAGACCGGCGCCCCCGTGGTGTTCGACGCCACCCACTCGGTGCAGTTGCCCGGCGGCCAGGGCACGACGTCCGGAGGCCAGCGCGAGATGGTGCCGGTGCTCGCGCGCGCGGCGATCGCGGTGGGCGTGGCGGGTGTCTTCATGGAAACCCATCCCGATCCGGCCAAGGCGCTGAGCGACGGCCCCAACGCCGTGCCGCTCAAGCACATGAAGGCGCTGCTCGAGACGCTGCTGGCACTCGACAGCGTCACCAAGAAAAATACCTTCCTCGAGGATGCGTTTCAACCATGAGCAGCGCCTACATCATCGCCCACGTCGACGTCACCGATCCCGCGCAATACGAGGAGTACAAGAAGCTGTCCTCCGAGGCCATGAAAGCCCATGGCGCCGAAGTCTGCGTGCGCGGCGGCAAGGTCGAGGTGCTCGAAGGCGACTGGAATCCGCAGCGCATCGTGATCCTCAAGTTCCCCAGCGTCGAGGCCGCGAAGAAATTCAACGGCTCGCCCGAATATGCCAAGGCGCGTGCATCGCGCCAGGGCGCGGCCATCATGCGAATGATCGTGGTCGAAGGTCTGTAATCCCCGTCAATCCGAAAGAGAAAAGATGAGTGCAATCGTTGACATCGTCGGCCGCGAGATCCTCGACAGCCGCGGCAATCCCACCGTCGAGTGCGACGTGCTGCTCGAGTCGGGCACCATGGGCCGCGCGGCCGTGCCCTCGGGCGCATCGACCGGTTCGCGCGAAGCCATCGAGCTGCGCGACGGCGACAAGAGCCGCTACGGCGGCAAGGGCGTGCTCAAGGCGGTCGAGAACATCAACACCGAGATCTCCGAAGCCGTGCTCGGCCTCGACGCGAGCGAGCAGGCCTTCCTCGACCGCACGCTGAACGACCTCGACGGCACCGACAACAAGGCCCGCCTGGGCGCCAACGCGACGCTGGCCGTCTCGATGGCCGTGGCCCGCGCGGCCGCCGAGGAATCGGGTCTGCCGCTGTACCGCTACTTCGGCGGCATGGGCGGCATGCAATTGCCGGTGCCGATGATGAACGTCATCAACGGCGGCGCGCACGCCAACAACAGCCTCGACCTGCAGGAGTTCATGATCATCCCCGTGGGCGCCAAGAGCTTCCGCGAAGCCGTGCGCTACGGCGCCGAGGTGTTCCATGCGCTCAAGAAGATCCTGGGCGACCGCGGCATCAGCACCGCGGTCGGCGACGAAGGCGGCTTCGCGCCCAGCGTCGAGAACCACGAGGCCGCGATCCAGCTGATCCTCGAAGCCATCGACAAGGCCGGCTACACCGCGGGCGAGCAGATCGCGCTCGGCCTGGACTGCGCCGCCAGCGAGTTCTACAAGGATGGGAACTACGTGCTCTCGGGCGAGAACCTCACGCTGTCGGCCGGCAACTGGATCGACATGCTCTCGACCTGGGTCGACAAGTACCCGATCATCAGCATCGAGGACGGCATGCACGAAGGCGACTGGGACGGCTGGAAACAGCTCACCGAGCGCCTGGGCAAGCGCGTGCAGCTGGTGGGCGACGATCTGTTCGTGACCAACACCAGGATCCTGCAGGAAGGCATCGACAAGGGCATCGCCAACTCGATCCTGATCAAGATCAACCAGATCGGCACGCTGACCGAGACCTTCGCCGCCATCGAGATGGCCAAGCGCGCCGGCTATACGGCCGTGATCAGCCACCGCTCGGGCGAGACCGAGGACAGCACCATCGCCGACATCGCGGTCGGCACCAACGCCGGCCAGATCAAGACCGGCTCGCTGTCGCGTTCGGACCGCATCGCCAAGTACAACCAGTTGCTGCGCATCGAGGAAGACCTCGGCGACGTCGCGAGCTACCCGGGCCGCGCCGCGTTTTATAACCTCCGCTAGCGATCCTGGGCTCGCCGCGCCATGCGCTCGCGCATCGTCCCGATCATCCTGGTCCTGCTGCTGCTGATCCTCCAGTGGCAGCTGTGGACCGGGCGCGGCAGCGTGCGCGATGTGGCGCAGATGGAGCAGAAGATGGCCGAGCTGAAAGAGGCCAACACCAAGGCTGCGCAGAACAACGAGCGCCTGGCTTCCGAGGTCAACGACCTCAAGGAAGGCCTCGAGATGGTCGAGGAGCGGGCGCGCCAGGAGCTCGGCATGGTCAAGCCCAACGAAGTGTTCGTGCAGATCACGCACTGAATGGGCAGTACCCGTCTGGCGCCATGACGCCCGTGCTGCCGGCCGGCTGTGTGATCGCGGTGCTCGGTGCGCCCGGCACCGGCAAGACCTGGCTCGCGAACGCGCTCGCGCAACGCCTCGCGCAGCGCGGCGTGGTGGACACCGACGCGAGCGGACTCACGACCACCGTCTGCAACGATCTCGCGCACGCCGATGCATTGCTCTACATACCGGCGCTGGCCGCGCAGCGCGGGCACGTCATCACGCTGCTGATGGCGCTCGACCTTCCGCGAGCCGCCGGTGTGAGCCCGCAGGAACAGGCAGGGTGGGATGCGCGCATCCGGACTGCTCTCGCCGACGCGCAGACCCCCTACGCGGTGATCCATGGCCGCGGGACCGAACGGCTCGCCAGCGCCTGGAACGCGATACTTTCGGCGGCCGAGGCCGGCACCGCGGGCCGTTCGAACGGCAACGAAGCGCGCGGCTGGTTCTGGCCCTGCGAGAAATGCTCCGACCCTGCCTGCGAGCATCGCCTGTTCAGCGAACTCATCGGCCAGAAGCGCTGATGCCATGATCCGCCTCATGCTTTTCCTCAGACACCGCACCGCCCTCTTCTGCCTCTTGCTGGCGGCCTTCGCGTCCACGATGGTTTGGGCCGCGCCGCTCCAGGCCACGGTCGAGAACCAGACCCGGCCGACCACCTGCGCGGAGGAAGACAACGTCTCGATGGACCTGCGCGGCGACGGCATCCGCCGCTTCCGGGTCGAGGCGCTGCCGCCCGTCTACCTCGCATCGATCGCCAAGGACCGCACGGCGCCGGATTTTTCCGGCTGCAATTTCGACGGCAGCACGCACCCGACCGATCCGCGCTATACCTTCACGCCGCGGCGCGAGGTGCTGCACGACGGCAAGCGCTGGCTGATCGTGGGCATGGTGCTGCCGAGCTTCTGGCGGCCGAACCAGGTGCCGGTCACGGTGGACGGGCACTCGGTCACGGGCTTCCACCTGCTCCAGATCTTTGCGAAGAAGCCCGGCCGCAAACCGCTCGAGGCGCTGGTGCTCTATCCGGCCGACGGCTATTGGCGACTCAAGCCGCTGCCCGCGCCGCGCTTCGGCGACGGGGTCTACGGCTCGTCCTTCGTGCTGGGCCCGGTCGAGCAGGATGGACGGCCGGTGGTGAACATCGCATCGATCGCGATCGACAGCAAGCCGCTGCGGATCCGCCTCGCCTTCGCGCAGGGCGGCAGCGCCATCGCGAAGGTGACCGAGATCAGCCAGGCGCGCACCGCGCTCGACGTCACGTTGACGCAACCGACGCACGGCGATCAGCGCTTCGCGGTGCTGCGTTCGATGTATGTCGCCGCCGACAATGCCGACATGAGCGAAGTGCGGTGGCAGGCCACCCCTCGGTCCGCGTTGCAGGCCACGCCGCTGCCCGAAGTCTCGACGCTGCGGACGGTTCAGGTGCGCTTCGGCCGCAGCATCGTGTCGCGCCACAACACGAGCGCGCCGGACATCCGCTTCAGCCGCTTCGACGGCTATTGAATCGTGGGGTTGGCGGGCAGCTGATCGCCCTGCGCGAGAAAGAGCTGGGCCACATCCACCGCATCGAAGCGGTATTGCCTGCCGCAGAAATCGCAGCCGACTTCGACGTCGCCGCGCTCCGCCAGGATGCTCCGGGCCTCGGGCTGCCCGAGCCCGCGGATCATTCCTGCAACCCGCTCGCGCGCGCAAGTGCAGGCGAAATGCGGACCGCCGTGCCCGGTCTGCGGCTCGAAGCGCAGCAACTTTTCTTCCCAGAAAAGGCGCCGCAGAATGGTGTCGACATCGAGCGTGAGCAGCTCGCCGCGCGTCAGGCTCGAGGCCAGGATCGAGATCCGGTTGTAGTCCTCGTTGCGGCCGATCTGGTCCTCGCTGGCCTGGTCGCGATCGCTCGGCGACCTGCCTTCGAGATTGGCCTCGCCCTTCACCGGCAGGCGCTGGATCAGGAGGCCCGCGGCCACCTTGTCGTCGGCGGCCAGCACCAGCGTGGTGTCGAGCTGTTCGCTCTGCAGCATGTAGTGCTGCAGCACGTCGCTCAGACGTTCGAGCTTCTCGCCCTGGTCGCCGAAGAGCGGCACCACGCCCTGGTAGGCCTGCTGACCCGGCAGCTTGTCCTTGGGATCGAGCGTGATCGCACAGCGGCCCTTGTTGCCCACGTTGACCATGTCCGGCAAGTGCGCATCGGCCGCGACCGTGCCCATCACCTTGGCCGTGGCGCGCAGGCTCAGGTCGTGCCGCACTTCGGCCACCGCGATCTTCACCGGCCCGTCGCCGAAGATCTGCAGATTCAGTGCGCCGTTGAATTTGATGTTCGCCTGCATCAACGTGGCCGCGGCCGTCATCTCGCCGAGCAGCTCGGCCACCGGCGGCGGATAGGCGCCGGTGGCGGTGTTGGACGCGCGCCGCGCGAGGATCTCGGTCCAGGAATCGGTCAGGCGCACGATCATGCCGCGCACCGGCAGGCCGTCGAACAGGAACTTGTGCAACTCAGACATGCCTTACACCCCCATGCGCCTGCGGCGCTCCCCCTCAAGGGAGCGCACCCCGCGGCCCGGCAGAGCCGGTTCCACGGGTGCTCTGGTCTCCTCATGGATGAGGGAGGAGTCGGTGAACGTCATGTCATGCGATCTTCTTGAGGCCCTTCGCAAAGCGATGGGCGTTTTCGACATAGTGCTCGGCACTCTGCCGCAGCTTCGTGGCGGCCGCATCGTCGAGCGTGCGCACCACCTTGGCCGGCGCGCCGATGATGAGCGAGTTGTCCGGAAACTCCTTGCCCTCGGTCACGACACTGCCGGCGCCAACGATCGAGTTGCGGCCGATCTTCGCGTTATTCAAGACCACTGCCTGGATGCCGATCAGCGAGTTGTCGCCCACCGTGCAGCCGTGCAGCATGACCTGGTGGCCGACGGTCACGTTGTCGCCGATCGTCAGCGGGCAGCCGTGGTCGGTGTGCAGCACCGAGAGATCCTGGATGTTGCTGTTGTGTCCGATGCGTATCGGCTCGTTGTCGCCGCGCAGCACGGCGCCGAACCAGATGTTGGCGTTGTCTGCCAGCACCACGTTGCCAATGACCTGCGCGCTGTCGGCGACCCAGGCGCCGTCGCCGAGTTGCGGCGCCACGCCGTCGAGTTCATACAGAGCCATTCGGTGCCCCCGGGATCAAAACCTAGAATTGTAGGGATGCATCCCCGTCTCGGCGCCCTGGCCGCATTGCGCCTCACCGATCCCGACCGCAAGGTGCTGGCGACGCGCGCCGTGGCCGCCGGCATGGGTGAGCAGCCCGTGCCCGTCGACACCGTGCGCACGCCCGGCGACGAAGCCGGCGTGCCCGGACGCCCCGAACGCCCGCTGCGCGTGGCCGCCACGGCTGTGGAAAAGCGTTCGCCCTTCACGACCGAGGGCCGCGCGGCGCTGATCCATTCGATCTGCCACATCGAGTTCAATGCGATCAATCTCGCGCTCGATGCCGCCTGGCGCTTCGACGGCATGCCCGAGGCCTACTACCGCGACTGGCTGCGCGTGGCCGACGAAGAGGCGCAGCATTTCACCCTGCTGCACGCGCATCTGCGAACGATGGGCTGGCACTACGGCGACTTCACCGGCCATGATGGCCTCTGGGCCATGTGCGAGAAGACGAAGCACGACGTGCTGGCGCGCATGGCGCTGGTGCCGCGCACGCTCGAGGCCCGTGGGCTCGACGCCACGCCGCTGATCCAGGCCCGCTTGCGGCGCGTCGACACGCCGGATGCGCTGGCCGCCTGCGCCATCCTCGACATCATCCTGCGCGACGAGGTCGGGCATGTGGCGATCGGCAATCGCTGGTATCGATGGCTGTGCGAACGCGAAGGGTGCGATCCCATCGCGCACTACCGCGTGCTGTACCGCCGGCACGAGGCACCGCGGCTGCGGGCGCCGTTCAACCTCGAAGCGCGTGCACGCGCCGGTTTCACCGACGAAGAGCTGCGCGCGCTGGCCGACGGCTGAGCACGCTCAGGCCGCTGGCCGCCGCGACACCACCATCTTCGGCGTGAAGCGCTGCACCACCGCGCCGTGCTGATTCAGCGTCTCGCAGCGCATCGTCACCATGCCGCGCTCGGGCCGCGAGCGCGAGGGGACGACCTCGATCACCTCGGACTCGACATGCAGCACGTCGCCCGGCCGCGTCGGCTTGGGCCAATGGATCTCGCCGCCCGAGCCGATGATGCCGTCGGCCAGCGGCAGGCCGCTGGTGACCAGCAGCCGCATCGTGATCGCCGCGGTATGCCAGCCGCTCGCCGCGAGGCCCTGGAAAAAGGTGCGCTGGGCGGCCTCCGCATCGAGGTGGAAGGGCTGCGGATCGAAGCGTGTCGCGAACTCGATGATCTGCTTGGCATCGAGCGCATGTTCGCCGCTCGTGAAGCGATCGCCGGGCGACAGGTCCTCGAGATAGAGCTGCTGTTTCTTCGCCGTGCCGGCGCCGGGGGTCTCGTCCATGCGGGTCTCCTCAATCTGCCTTGATGCCTGCGCTGCGCACGATGCGGCCGTTGCTTTCGTACTCCGCCGCGATCTCGTCGGCGAAGGCCTCCGCGCTGCCGCCGGTCGGCACGTTGTCCGCCGCCATCAGCTTGGCACGCAGATCGGGCGAGTCCAGCGCCCTGTTGATCTCGGCGTTGTACTTCTCGATCAGGATCGACGGCATCGCGGCCGGCGCGAACACGCCGAACAGCGAGGTCAGGTTGGCCGCGGGAAAGCCCAGCTCGGCCAGCGTCGGCACCTTCGGCAGGCTGCCGAGCCGCTTCGGTGCGCCGACGGCGAGCGGCCGCAGCCTGCCGGCCTTGATTTGCGGCGTGAGGCTCGGGCCGGCGTTGATCGACAGGATCTCGAACTGGCCGCCGAGCGCGTCGTTCATCTGCTGCGCGCCGCCCTTGTAGGGCACATGCGTGATGTTCACGTTCGCCGCCGCACGCAGCTGTTCGAGCACGATGTGGCCGAGCGAAGCCTGGCCCGAGGTGGCCCAGCGCACCGCGCCGGGCCGCGCCCGCGCGTCCTCGAGCAGCGAAGCGAAGTCGCGCGTGCCGGTGGCGGACGTCGCCAGCAGCAGCACGGGCGAATACATGACGCTGGCGACCGGCGCGATGCCCTTCAGCGGATCGAAGGGCGACTTCGCGAGGTGCGGGTTCAGCACCAGCGGGCTGACCGCGGAGAAGCCGAGCGTGCCGCCGTCCGGCGGCGCCTTGGCGACGGCGTCCATGCCGATGGTGCCGCTCGCACCCGCCCGGTTCTCGACCACCACCGCGGTACCGAGCTGCGCGCCGAGCTTGTCGGCCAGCGCGCGCGCCACCACGTCGGCGACGCCGCCGGCCGGATAGCCGACGATGAGATGAATGGTCTTAGGGATGACCTGCGCCTGCGCCGCGGGCATCAGGCTGCACAGTGCGAGACCGAGCGCCGCAGCGAGCGCGCGACGGCAGGAATTCAAGGGCATCGAAGGTTCTCCACGGACAGGCTGGAACGCTGGTTCATTCGATTCTCCCGCAATGGCGATGACCTCAGCCGCGCGGGTGATGCTTGGCATGCATCTGCTTGAGCCGCTCGCGCGCGACATGGGTGTAGATCGTGGTGGTCGAGATGTCGGCATGCCCGAGCAGCAATTGCACCGCGCGCAGGTCGGCGCCATGGTTGAGCAGGTGCGTGGCGAAGGCATGGCGCAGCGTGTGCGGCGACAGCGGCACCTCGATGCCCGCGGCCCGCGCCTGCTTCTTGACGATGACCCAGAACATCACGCGCGTCATGCCCGCGCCGCGCGCGGTGACGAACAGGTCGGCGGTCTGCTGGCCGCCGAGGATGGCCGGCCGCGCGTCGTGCATGTAGCGCTCGATCCAGCGGCGCGCCTCGCCGCCGAAGGGCACGAGGCGCTCCTTGCTGCCCTTGCCGAGCACGCGCAGCACGCCGTCGTTCAGGCTCATCTCGAAGACCTTGAGCGCCACCAGCTCGCTCACGCGCAGGCCGCTTGCATACATCAGCTCGAGCATCGCGCGATCGCGCAGGCCCAGCGGCGTATCGACATCGGGCGCGGCCAGCAGGTCGTCGACGTGCTGCTCCGACAGCGTCTTGATGGCGCGCGGCATCTGCCGCGCCGGCGCGAGCCGCAGGCTGGGATCGGCCGCGATCCGGTGCTCGCGCAAGGCCCAGCGGAAATAGCGCTTGAAGACCGTAAGCCGCCGGTTGGCCGAGGTCGCCTTGCCCTTGTCCGACAGCCGCTGGCCCATGTAGGCCTGCAGGTCGCTTTCCAGCGCGGCGTTCAGCGCGCGGCTGCGCTCGGCCTGCATCCAGCGTGCGAACAGGGCCAGGTCGCGCCGGTAGGCGGCCAGCGTGTTCTTCGACAGGCCGTCCTCGAGCCAGAGCGCATCGATGAAGTCGTCGATCTCGGGGGCGGTGTCGGGCGTGGCGGTGTCCGCGGTCATGCGCTGCAAGATAACAAAAAGAAAAGCCGCCCGTCGACCGGGCGGCTTGCATCGGACGCGACGCGCCTCAGTCGATCGTGAGCTTCTGCTTGACGACCACCTGCTTGTAGATCGCGAACTCGGCCTTGATCTGCGCGGCGAACTCCTCCGGCGTGTTGGCCACCACGAGCGAGCCGGTGTCCTCGATGCGCTTGCGCACCGCGGGATCCTCGACCGATTTCTTGACGCCGGCGTAGATCTTGTCCACCACTTCCTTCGGCAGGCCCTTGGGGCCGAGGATGCCGTAGTAGGCCATGCGGTTGACCGGCTCCAGGCCGACTTCCTTGAAGGTCGGCACGTTGGGCAGCGCGGCCAGGCGCTGCGGTGCCGCCACCACGATCGGTATCAGCTGGCCGCTCTTGATGAAGGGCAGGGTCGACGGAATGTTGTCGAACATGATCGGCACCTGGCCGCCGACGACGTCGTTCAGCGCCGGGCCGGCGCCGCGGTAGGGAATGTGCAGCACGTAGGTGTTGGTGAGGCTCTTGTAGAGCTCCATCAGCAGATGGCCGATGCCGCCGGTGCCCGACGATGCGTAAGAGTATTTGCCCGGGTTCTTCTTGAGCTCGGCAACGAACTCGGCATAGTTCTTGGCCGGGAAGTGCGGGTTGACCGCGATGATGTTGGGCGTGGCCGCGATGTTGGTGATCGGCGTGAAGTCGGTGATCGGGTTGTACGGCGTCTTCGGATTGATGGCCGGATTGGCCGCCGTGCTCGACACCGTGGCGATGCCGAGCTTGTAGCCGTCCGGCGCGGCGCGCGCGGTCTCGGCCGCACCCACGATGCCGCCGCCGCCGGCGCGGTTGACGACGATCACGCTCTGGCCCAGCGCCTTGGCGAGCGGCTCGGAGATCACGCGCGCCACGATGTCGGTGGTGCCGCCGGGTGCGAAGGGCACCTGCAGCTCGATCGGCTTGGTGGGATAGCCTTGCGCCCAACTCGGTCCCGCGACGGCGGCCAGTGCGGTCATACAGGCGAAAGCATTCCATTGGCGACGTCGCATCGAGAGGTTCCTTGAACGAACAAAAGCCTCGGATGCTACCGGCTCTGCTCTCCATCCCACCTCGTGGATAACCCACGGTCGGTGCCGCAGCTATCCTCGACCGGTGAACTATGCGCAGTTGCTCTTTCCCGATTTTTCGCTGATCGCCTGCGGCTGGCTGCTGTGCCGCTACACCGCGCTCGACCGCCGGGTATGGGACCAGGTCGAGAGCCTGGTCTACTATTTTCTTTTTCCGGTGCTGCTGTTCCAGTCGATCGTTCGCAGCCCGTTCGACTTCGGCGCCGCCTCGCACCTGCTGGGCGCGGGCCTGGGGGTCGGGCTCTCGGGCATCGCGCTCGCCTACGCGCTGCCGTTCGTTCCGCTGCTCGCCGCCTACATCGACCGCCGCGACCACGCCTCCAGCGCGCAGGTCGCCTTTCGCTTTAACTCCTTCATCTGCCTGGCGCTGTCGGAGCGGCTGGCCGGGGCCGACGGCCTGCTGTCGATCGCGGTGCTGATCGGCGTCTGCGTGCCGCTGTTCAACGTCGCCGCGGTCTGGCCCATGGTGCGGCATGCGCGCAGCGGATTGCTGCGCCAGCTGGTGCGCAATCCGCTGATCATCGCCACGGTGAGCGGGCTGATCGCCAATCTGCTGGGCCTGCGCGTGCCGTTCTGGCTCGAACCGACGCTCACGCGCATCGGCGCCGCATCGCTCGCGCTCGGCCTGATGGCCGCCGGCGCCGGCATGCAGTTCGCAACGCTGGCGCGCGGCAAGGTGCTGGCGGTGTCGGTGCTCGCCATCCGGCATCTCGCGCTGCCGCTGATCGGCTGGGGCCTCTCGCGCGCGCTGGCGCTGGGCCCCGCGCAATCGGCGGTGCTGATGGTCTTCTCGGCCGTGCCGACCGCTTCCAGCGCCTACGTGCTGGCAGCGCGCATGGGCTACAACGGGCCGTTCGTGGCGGGGCTGGTGACGCTGTCGACGGCACTCGGCGTGGCCAGCCTGCCCTTCGCCCTGGCGCTTTCACGCTAGACGACCCTCGTCGAGCCGCTACCATCGAGTCGATGCGCTACCTACCGGCCCTCGTCGTCGCAGCGTTGTTCGGGGCGACCGCCCAGGCGCAGGACTACACGCGCTACCAGGGCGCCTGGAAAGGCCCTTTCCTGTTTTCCGTCGTGCAGCCCGACATCGGTGTGCAGGGCGCGCCCGCGGTGCATCCCGGCGCGATCCAGATCGATCCCGACGGCACGGTGCGCGGCAGCGTGCCCGAGGCCGCCTGCACGATGGCCGGCTCCAGCACCGACTTCGTCTCGCCCGCGAATGCCTCGCTCGACCTCACGCTCAGCGGCTGCAGCGACACGCGCTTCAACGGCCACTTCAGCGGCCGGCTGATCAACAACCCGATCCTCAAGTACGGTTCGCTGCGGCTGAGCTCGATGCACTCGCTCGATGCGGGCACGGCGCAGCTGTCGGCGATCATTCACCACTGAGCGCCCATTCGACGTGCTCGCGCACCAGCGCGCTCGGGTCTTCCGTGCGCGCGGCCAGCGCCGCACGTGCGCCCTCGTCCCCCGCGCGCAATGCATTGCCCAATGCGACCGCCACGTTGCGCAGCCAGCGCTCGTGGCCGATGCGGCGGATCGGGCTGCCTTCGGCGTAGCGCAGGAAATCGTCCTCGCGCCATGCGAACAGCTCGCCCAATTGCCGGCCGGTGAGGCCCTCGCGCGCATCGAAGTCCGGCAGCGCGCTTTTCTTCGCGAACTTGTTCCATGGGCAGATGAGCTGGCAATCATCGCAGCCGTAGATGCGGTTTCCGATCAACCGCCGCAGTTCGAGCGGGATCGCGCCGGCGTGCTCGATGGTGAGGTACGAGATGCAGCGTCGCGCATCGAGCCGCATCGGCGCGATGATCGCCTGCGTGGGGCAGATGTCGATGCAGGCGCTGCAGCTGCCGCAATGCGGCGAGACCGGCTCGCTCGGCGGCAGCGCCATGTCGACGTAGATCTCGCCGAGGAAGAACATCGAACCCGCATCGCGGTCCAGCACCAGCGTGTGCTTGCCGCGCCAGCCCTGGCCGCTGCGCGATGCGAGCTCGGCCTCGAGCACCGGCGCCGAATCGGTGAAGGCGCGGTGGCCGAAGGGCCCCACCTCCGCGGCGATGCGATCGGCCAGCTTCGACAACCGCGATCGCAGCACCTTGTGGTAGTCGCGGCCGCGCGCATAGAGCGACACGATGCCCTCGCCCGGCCGCGCGAGCCGCTCGAATTCGATCGCCTGCCAATCGTCGGGCGTGGTGCGCGGCAGGTAGTCCATGCGCGCCGTGATGACCGACACGGTGCCGGGTACCAGTTCGGCCGGCCGCGCGCGGCGCGCGCCATGCGCCGCCATGTAGTGCATGTCGCCATGGAAGCCCTGGGCCAGCCACTGCATGAGGCCGTCCTCCGCGCTCGACAGATCGACGCCGGCAACGCCGATTTGGGAGAATCCGAGCTCCCGGGCCAAGGCCTGAATCCGGATCACGAGTTGATGGCTGCCGATCACCCGCCGATTGTAGAAACGCAAGGCGTCACCCGACGCTGGCGCACCGAAGAAGACACCGACACACTCGCACGAGCGCTCGCGCGTTCGAGTGCGCTGCGCGATGCCTTCGTCTCGCTGGAAGGCGAGCTCGGCGCCGGCAAGACCACCTTCGTTCGCCACCTGCTGCGCGCGCTCGGCATCGGCGGGCGCATCAAGAGCCCGACCTACGCGGTGGTGGAACCGCACGAGGCGCCGGACGGCCTCGCCATCTACCATTTCGACTTCTATCGCTTCAGCGATCCGCGCGAATGGGAAGACGCGGGCTTTCGCGACATCTTCGCCGGCCCGGGCCTCAAGCTCGCCGAGTGGCCGCAGAACGTCGCCGGACACCTTCCGCTCGCGGACCTTGCTATTAAAATAGAAGCAATGACAGACGACACCCGCACCGTGACCCTGCAGGCGCACACAGCGCGCGGCAGCCGGTTGCTCGCTGACGCTGCATGAAGGCCCGTGGCCTGAAACGACGCACGCTGCTGCAGGGCGGCAGCATCGCCCTGCTGCTCGGGCTGCACGAGATCGCGCACGGCGCCACCATCATCGCGGTGCGCGTCTGGCCGGCGGCCGACTACACGCGCGTCACCATCGAATCCGACGGCCGGCTCAAGTCGACGCAGCGCGTGGTCGGCAGCCCGCCGCGGCTGGCGGTCGACATCGAAGGCATCGACCTCAACCCCGCGCTGCGCGAGCTGGTCGGCAAGATCAAGCCCGGCGATCCCTACATCAACGGCCTGCGCGTCGGACAGTTCGCGCCGAACGTGGTGCGCATCGTGTTCGACCTCAAGCAGTCGGTGGCACCGCAGGTGTTCTCGCTCGCGCCGGTGGCCGCCTACCGCGACCGGCTGGTGCTGGACCTGTATCCGGAACAGGCCATCGATCCGCTCGAGGCGCTGATCGGCGAACGCCTGCGCGACGCGCCCAGGCCGCAGGAGCGCGAAGGCACGGTGGCCGGCATCGCACCGCGCAACGGCGCAGGGCCTGGCGAAACGCAGGCGCCCTTGCGCGCCGCACCCGACGCGGTGGATCCGCTGGGCGAGCTGATGGCGCAGCAGTCGATGCGCACGACGCCGCCACCCGCTGCCACACTGGGCAACCGCAACGCCGGGCCGGCGCTCACCGCCCCGCCCTCGCTGCCGCCCGTCGTGGGCTCGCTGCCCCTGACGCCGGTACCGCCGGCTGCCAGCGCGCGCGGAAACGGCGCGACACCGAGCCGCACCGACCGCATCATCATCGTCGCGATCGACCCCGGGCATGGCGGAGAGGATCCCGGCGCCACCGGCTCGGCCGGCACGCACGAGAAGGACGTGGTGCTGCAGATCGCGCACCGGCTGCGCGAGCGCATCAACGCCAGCAGCGTCAACGGCAACCCGATGCGCGCCTTCCTCACCCGCGATTCCGACTTCTTCGTGCCGCTCGGCATGCGCGTGCAGAAGGCGCGCCGCGTGCAGGCCGACCTGTTCATCAGCATTCATGCGGATGCCTTCACCACGCCGGCCGCCAGCGGCGCGAGCGTGTTCGCGCTGAGCCGCAGCGGCGCTTCGAGCAGCGCCGCACGCTGGCTGGCCAACAAGGAAAACCAGGCCGACAAGGTCGGCGGCATCAACGTCGGCGCGCACGAGGTGCAGGTGCAGCAGGCGCTGCTCGACATGAGCACCACGGCCCAGATCAACGACAGCCTCAAGCTCGGCGGCGCCATGATCGGCGAGATCCGCAACATCGGCGCGCGCCTGCACAAGGGCGAGGTCGAGCAGGCGGGCTTCGCGGTCCTGAAGGCGCCCGACATCCCGAGCGTGCTCGTCGAGACGGCCTTCATCAGCAACCCCGGCGAAGAAGCCAAGCTGCGCACCACGGCCTACCAGGAAGAACTGGCGGACGCGTTGATGCGCGGCATCCTGCGCTACTTCGCGCAGAACCCGCCGATGGCGCGCAGCCGCCAGCTGTAGCGCGGGCCGCGGCGCAAAGGGCGGGACACCGCCCTCGATCACATTACGGCGAAACCTGCAGCCAACCCGTCGGGCAGAACTGGATCTCGGGGAAAAATCCCATCGGGTTCTGGCAGTACAGATAGAGGGGCTCCCCGCCCACGAAACCCACCGCATTCACGGCGACGGGAAAAGGCACGCCGACGAACACGGCACTGCGCCGGACGAAAAACGGGTGCCGCGCGGGGAAGCCGGCGAATCCATGGAATGGGTGGAATCCGGGGCCTCCATGGAAGCCTCCGGCGTGTCCCTGGAAGCCTCCACCGTGGGCGCCTCCCTGCGCTCCGTTGAAGGCAAAGCTGGTGGTGGGGCCGCCGGCCGCTGCGGCGATCAAGAAGACCAAGGCCAGTAGTTTCTTCATGCAGAACTCCAGCAGTTGGGAAGGAGTCTGTTGGACTTCGGATTCCCCAGCGGGGTTCGCAGTTCGGAACGCCGGCAGGTGTGCTCTCGTCAATCGTCGTTGCGAAATGTGTCGGCCGCGATGCGCAGCGCGCGCACGTTGCCCGGCCCTGCGTGGGCGCCGTCGGGTCTGCCAACTGCGCGCAGCTGAACAGCGGCGCCGGGCGCTGCCAGCGGAAAACTAGACGGTGCGTGCCAGGATGATCAGCACCAGCGTCACGGTGATCGCGCCGCCGATGCGGGTCGCGATCTGCGCGAAGCGTGATGGAGAACCCTTCGATGCGCCAAGGGATATCCCGTACGACGATGGCCAGACCCTTTGTCGCGCAAGCGCCGATCGTGCTTTCGCTCAAGCCGCCGGGGTCGGCTCCTACAGCCGTGCACGGTGGATTGCAGAGAATGGTTTCACCAATCACTGAAAAGGTGGACACCATGAAGACACGTCTCTGGATCTCGGCCCTCGCCTCGACTTTCGTCCTGACCCTGGCCGGCTGTGCCGCAGGGCCCAACCAGCAACTCGGCGCGGCGGGCGGTGCCGTCGGCGGCGCCATTATCGGCAATGCGATCGGCAAGAACACCGCGGCCACCGTGGGCGGCGCGGCCATCGGCGGCCTGATCGGCAACGAGGTGGGCCGCAATGCCGACCAGCGCAACTACTACAACAACAACGGCTATTCGCCCAACAATAGTTACTATCCGAACAACGGCCCGCGCTACTGAACGCGCCGCCGGCAGATTCTCCAAGCTGGGCGCGCTTTCGAGCGCGCCTTTTTTTGCGCCTCGGATGCCGCAGGCGATCACTCGGCGCGAGCGAATTCCTGCGCGAGCGCTCAGGCGCGTGGCAGCTTCAACGCGCCGACGAGGGCGCGCCGCGCGCGCGCCAGGCGCCGAAGATCGCGATCAGCCCCGGAATCAAGATCAGCGCCCAGATGATCTTGTCCAGGTGCTCGCGCACCAGCGGCAGGTTGCCGAAGAAATAGCCCGAGATGCAGATGCCCACCACCCACAGCAACGCGCCAGCGATGTTGAACAGGCTGAACTTCGAGCGGCTCATGTCGGCCACGCCTGCGACAAAGGGCGCGAAGGTGCGGATGAATGGCATGAAGCGCGCCAGCACGATGGTGATGCCGCCATAGCGCTCGTAGAACGCATGCGCCTGGTCGAAGGCGCGGCGGTTGAAGAAGCGCGAACTCTCCCACTGGAAGACCTTGGGCCCGAAGTAGCGGCCGATGCTGAAGTTGCACTGGTCGCCGGCGATCGCGGCCACGATGAGGATCGGCACCGCGATGCCGAAACTCATCAACCCGGCGCCGCACAGCGCGCCGACGATGAACAGCAGCGAGTCGCCCGGCAGGAAGGGCATCACCACCAGCCCGGTCTCGACGAAGACGATCAGGAACAGCAGCGCGTAGACCCAGACGCCATAGGCAATGACGAAGGCTTCGAGGTGTTTGTCGACATGCAGGATGAAGTCGACGAGAAAGTGGATGATGTCCATGGCAGGGATTATCCCTGCCGCGCCTGACTCATCCCGGCAGGTACTTGGCCATCTCGCGTTCGATGCCCTTCGGATCCTGCGCCATCGCGGCATTGATCCAGGCCGCCATGTCACCCAGGTAGACCTCCTCGTCGCCGCGCTCCAGCCCCGCGAGCACCGCCTTCGCGACCTCTGCCGGCGAGGACTTGGGGCCGGCGAAATCGCGGCTCATGTCGGTATCGACCGGACCCGTCATCACGGCCACCACCAGCGTGCCGCGCGCGGCGAGCTCGGCGCGCACGCCCTCGGTCAGGCGCAGGCCCGCGGCCTTGGACGCGCACAGCGAGCCCATGGCCGGCAGCGTCACCTTGGCCAGGATCGACAGCACGTTGACGATCGCGCCCTCGCCCGTGAGCTGCGGCGCGAAGGCGCGACACATCGCGAGCGTGCCGAGGTAGTTGGTGGCGACCTCGGCCTGTGCGTGCTCGAGCGAATCGGCCGCGAGCAGCCCCTTGCTGCGGTTGATGCCGGCGTTGTTGACCAGCAGATTGACGTCGGTGCAGCGCGCCTTGGCGGCCGCGATCTGGTCGCCGCGCGTGATGTCGAGCGTGAGCGTCTCGACTCGGCCCGGATGGGCCTTGGCGAGATCGGCGAGCGCACCGACGTCGCGCGCCGACGCATACACCTTGGGCGCGCCGGCGGCCAGCAGCTGCTGCACGAGTTCACGGCCGAGGCCGCGGTTGGCGCCGGTGACGAGGGCGATGGCGTTCTGGATCTTCATGGTGTCTTCGTGCGATGCATGTCTGTCGAATTCCGCGTGGATCGACGGGCCGTGGCAAGCGGCTTCCACGTCCTCGAAAACTACTTTACGCTTTAACCATCCGAGCGCAAAGTTCTGGCAGCCCGGTGCGCAGGCGATCATCCAACCCATCTCCGGAGATACCCCATGGCAGGTCAATACATCGACATGAAGGCCGGCGACGGCAGTGGCACTTTTCGCGGCTACCTCGCCTTGCCGAGCGCAGGCAGCGGACCGGGCCTGGTGCTGGCGCAAGAGATCTTCGGCATCAACAAGACCATGCGCGACGTGGCCGACTACTACGCCGAGGAAGGCTACGTGGTGCTGGTGCCCGACATCTTCTGGCGCCAGGAGCCCAACGTCGAACTCGGCTACAGCGAAGCCGACTGGCAGCGCGCCTTCGGCTTCTTCCAGGGCTTCGACGAGGCCAGGGGCATGGAGGACATCCAGACCGCGATCACCACGCTGCGCGGCCGCACCGAGGTCAACGGCAAGGTCGGCGTGCTCGGCTTCTGCCTCGGCGGCAAGCTGGCCTATCTCGCGGCCTGCCGCACCGATGCCGATGTCTCGGTGGGCTACTACGGCGTAGGCATCGATGCCGCGCTCGGCGAAGCCGACAAGATCACGAAGCCGCTGGTGCTGCACATCGCCGAGCTCGACAAGTTCTGCCCGCCCGAGGCACGCGACAAGATCGTGAAGACGCTGCAGGGCCGCGACCACGTCACGCTCTACGTCTACCCCGGCATGGATCACGCCTTCGCGCGCGTCGGCGGCGAGCACTATCACAAGCCCTCGGCGCTGATGGCGCACGAGCGCAGCATCGGCGCGCTCAAGGCCGCGATGGGTCCGCACTACGACCTCTCGGCGCTGTGGGACAAGCACTGCGAGTACGAGTTCGGCACCCGCAACGTCGACGACACCATGAGCACCATGGTCGCCGAGCCCTACGTGAACCACATCCCGACCATGACCGGCGGTGTCGGCTACAGGGCGCTGCATCGCTTCTACACGAACCACTTCGTCAACAGCAATCCGCCCGACACCGCGCTGACGCCGATCTCGCGCACCGTCGGCGCCACGCAGGTGGTCGACGAGATGCTGTTCAGCTTCACCCACACCACCGAGATTCCATGGATGCTGCCGGGCGTCAAGCCGACTGGCAAGAAAGTCGAGGTGCCCTTGCTGGCCGTCATCAAGTTCCGCGGCGACAAGCTCTACCACGAGCACATCTACTGGGATCAGGCCAGCGTGCTGGTGCAGGTGGGCTTGCTCGATGCGAAGCTTCTGCCGGTGGCTGGGGTGGAGCAGGGGCGCAAGTTGCTGGACGAGACGCTGCCGTCGAATGGCTTGATGCCCGAGTGGACGGCGTCGACGAAAGGCTGAGCTCTTTTCTTTGCTCCCTCTCCCTCTAGGAGAGGGTTGGGGTGAGGGCCCACTGGGCCTTTGATTTGTGCGTTGCGTTTGATCAGAGGCCGTTGGCCGGGAATTCGCCCCGGCGGGCGAGTCATTGGCAATTGGCAGCTGCCAGCGTTACTCGATGCCATTTGCGCAGCCGAGCGAAGCGATGGCCCGAGAAACACATATACGCGCCATGGCGCGTTGACCCCAAGCCCCTCTGTGCGCGCCGAGGAGCGCAGCTTTTCGCGGATCAGGGCTCGCGACTGTCTGAGCGAAGCGAGTTTGAGCGAGACCCCGCGAAAAGCGAGCACCGCAGGTTGCCCCGTAGCGAAGCGTAGGGGTCGCGCACAGTGGGGTCGCCTTTCTTTGGTTACTTTCTTTGGCGAGACAAAGAAAGTGACTCGCCCGCCGGGGCGAACTCCCGGCCAACGGCCTCACCAACGCTGACAACAGTTCAAAGGCCCGGAAGCCCCCACCCCAACCCTCCCCCAAAGGGGAGGGAGCAAGACGCCTTTTAGAATGCACCGGTGAGCGCCCTCCCCTCCCTGTCGTCCGCAGCCAACCGCCGCCCGATCCGCGACCTGCCCGACGAACTGATCAGCCAGATCGCAGCCGGCGAGGTCGTCGAGCGGCCCGCGTCGGTGGTACGCGAACTGCTCGACAACGCACTCGATGCCGGCGCGCGCCAGATCACGGTGCGCCTGTCGGCCGGCGGCGTGCGGCTGATCTCGGTGGAAGACGACGGCGCCGGCTTGCCGCGCGACGAATTGCCGCTCGCGCTGCGCCGCCATGCGACCAGCAAGATCGCGAGCCTCGGCGATCTCGAGACCGTCGGCACGATGGGCTTTCGCGGCGAGGCGCTGGCTGCCATCAATGCCATCGCCGAGCTCAGCCTGCTGTCGCGCTTCGAGGGCGCCGATTCGGCCTTCGCGCTCGACGGCCGCACCGGCGAGCTGCAGCCGGTGGCACGGGCGACCGGCACCACAGTCGAGGTGCGCGAGCTCTTCTTCGCGACGCCCGCGCGGCGCAAGTTCCTGAAGACCGATGCCACCGAACTCGCGCATTGCATCGAGGCCGTGCGCCGCCATGCACTGGCGCGGCCCGATGTCAGCTTCGCGGTCTGGCACGAAGGCCGGCTCGTCGAGCAATGGCGCGCGGCCGGTGAGCGCGACCGGCGCCTGGCCGATGCGCTGGGCGACGACTTCGTGGCGCAGAGCGTCGCGGTCGACCACGACAGCGGCCCGGTGCGCGTGAGCGGCCGTGCCGGCATTCCCGATGCGGCACGCGCGCGCGGCGACCAGCAGTTCTTCTACGTCAACGGCCGTTTCGTGCGCGACAAGGTGCTGGCCCATGCCGTGCGCAGCGCCTACGAGGACGTGCTGCACGGCCAGCGCCAGCCGGTCTATGCGCTGTACCTGCAGATCGATCCGGCGCGGGTCGATGTCAACGTGCATCCGACCAAGATCGAGGTGCGCTTTCGCGATGGGCGCGAGGTGCACCAGGCGGTGCGCCATGCGATCGAGAATGCACTGGCCGCGCCGCGTGCGGGCGACGCCGCCACCACGCCGCCCGCGCCGTTCTTCAAGCCGCGAGAGCCCGCGTCGATGCCGGCATGGACGCAGCCTTCGATGCATTTCGCGGCCGAACGCGGCCTGGGCGATGCCGCGGCGATGTGGCCCGTCGACCGCCGCGAGACGCCCGTGGCACCGGCGCAGATCACGCCTGCGACCACTGGCACGGTCACGCACGCGCAAGCGTCCGGCGACGCGCTCGCGACACCTGCATCGCATGCGACTGACAAAGCCGACGCATGGCCGCTCGGCCGCGCACTGGCCCAGCTGCAAGGCATCTACATCCTGGCCGAGAACAGCCAGGGCATGGTGATCGTCGACATGCATGCCGCGCACGAGCGCATCGTCTACGAGCGTCTGAAGACACAGCTCGACGGCGCCGCGATCGGCAGCCAGCCGCTCCTGATCCCGGCCACCTTCGCCGCCACGCCGCAGGAAGTCGCGACGGCCGAGGCCTGCGCCGCGGTGCTGCCTTCGCTCGGCCTGGAGATCACGCCCTTCTCGCCGCGCACGCTGGCGGTGCGCGCCGTGCCCAGCACGCTGGCCGATGGCGATCCGGTCGAGCTCGCGCGCAGCGTGCTGGCCGAGCTCGCGAACCACGATGCGAGCACGGTGGTGCAGCGCGCCCAGAACGAATTGCTGTCGACCATGGCCTGCCACGGCGCGGTGCGCGCCAACCGCAAGCTGACCATCGACGAGATGAACGCGCTGCTGCGCCAGATGGAAGCCACCGAGCGCTCGGACCAATGCAACCATGGCCGGCCGACCTGGCGCCAGGTGTCGCTGCGCGAACTCGACGCACTGTTCATGCGCGGCCGCTGAGGCGCGGGGCGCGCGCCAGGGCCTGCCAAATTCCGCACGCTCGGGCCGTCCGCCGCGAAAAGCGAGGGTTTTCAGGGGTCATCGACCGTCCGGGCACACACGTTGCATGTCGTCACGAGTTGAACTTTCGGATAGCCTCCCTGTCTCTCAGCGATCGTCATGAAGTCCTGGTCCCTCTTCGCCTCTGCCATCACGCTGGTCACCCTGCTGGCCGGCGGTTGCGCGAGCCTCGACGAGCACCAGCGCGAGTGGATCTTCCAGCCCAGCGACCGCAGCTGGGGCAATTCGAAGGCCATGGCCGAGGGCATGCAGGACGAGTGGATCGATTTCAAGTCCTCGCTCACCGGCGAGCCCGTGCGCCTGCATGGCCTCTGGCTCGGCGACAAGCCCGAATCCGCGGACACGCCGGTGCTGCTGTTCCTGCACGGCGCCAAATACAACGTGGCCGGCTCCGCGCCGCGCATGCGTCGCATGCATGAGCTCGGTTTCTCGGTGCTGGCCATCGACTACCGCGGCTTCGGCAAGAGCACCAAGACGCTGCCTTCGGAAGATTCGGCGCGCGAGGACGCGCTCGCCGCCTGGACCTGGCTGGCGGCGCGCCATCCGCAACAGCGGCGTTACATCTTCGGCCATTCGCTCGGCGGCGCCATCGGCATCGACCTCGCCTCGCGCGTCAACGACGAAAGCGGCACCATCGTCGAGAGCACCTTCACCTCGATCGCCGACGTGGTGAGCAGCTTCAAGTGGGGCTGGCTGCCCTTTCGCCCCTTCATCACACAGCGTTTCGACGCCATCGACAAGGTGAAGGACATCGGCGCGCCGCTGCTGGTGGTGCATGGCACGGCCGATGCCCTCATCAACCCCACGCTCGGGCGCAAGCTCTACGACGCGGCCACGGTGCCCAAGATGTTCGTGCTGGTGCAGGGCGGCTCGCACTACGACGCCAACTCGATCGGCCAGGCGCAGTACCGCGCGGCGCTGTCGCAGCTGTTCCGCATGAAGGAGCCGCCCGACGCGACGGCCGCCAGCGAACCGCCTGCCGCGTCCTCGCTGCCCGCGCCCAGCCGCACGGCGGCCCGTCCGTCCGCGCCGCAACCCATCTGAGCAACGACGGCGCGGAACGCGCCACGGGCTTTGTTACCCTTGGGCGCATGCCGCCTCATCGCCCCATCGGCCCTCGCGCCGAACACGGCCCCCTCCTTCGCTACGTGGCGCTGGCCGGCCCCACCGCCTCCGGCAAGACCGCGGCCGCCCTGGCAATCGCGCGCACGCGGCCGGTCGAGATCGTCAGCGTCGATTCGGCGCTGGTCTATCGCGGCATGGACATCGGCACCGCCAAGCCGACTCCGGCCGAGCGCGCCGAAGTGCCGCACCACCTGATCGACATCCGCGATCCGCGCGATGCCTACAGCGCGGCCGCGTTCGTGCAGGACGCGACGCGCCTGATCCGCGAGATCAACGCGCGCGGCAAGCTGCCGCTGTTGGTCGGCGGCACGATGCTCTACTTCAAGGCGCTGGCCGCCGGCATCGACGCCATGCCGGCGGCCGACCCGGCCGTGCGCCGGCAGCTCGACGCCGAAGCCGCGGCGCTCGGCTGGCCGGCGATGCATGCGCGGCTCGCACAGGTCGATGCGGCCAGCGCCGCACGGCTGGCGCCCAACGACAGCCAGCGCATCCAGCGTGCGCTCGAGGTCTGGCATGCGAGCGGCCGGCCGCTGTCGAGTTTTCATGCGGACACCGGCGCGACCGGCATGCCCGCCGCGGCGCTTCTGTCGCTCGAGCCGACCGAGCGCGCATGGCTGCACGCACGCATCGAGGCGCGTTTCGACACCATGCTCGCGGACGGCCTGGTGGCCGAGGTCCAGCGCCTGCGCGCGCGCGGCGACCTGTCGCCGGACCTGCCCTCGATGCGCTGCGTCGGCTATCGGCAGACCTGGGAAGCGCTCGATGGCGCATGGCCCATCGCCGAACTGCGCGAGCGCGGCATTGCCGCCACACGCCAGCTCGCCAAGCGGCAGATCACCTGGCTGCGCAGCATGCCGCAGCGGCGCGTGATCGCCGCCGAGGCACTGGACGCGATCGCGCGCGCCGTGCAGCAGGTGGGCGGGATCACATGAGCGCGGCACGGGGCTTTCGATGAGCCTGCGCATCGCCGACCTCGCCAAGCACTACGGCGACGTGCCCGTGTTCGAGCACGTGTCGATCGAGGTCGCCGCGGGCGAGTTCATCGCCATCGTCGGCGAATCGGGCGTCGGCAAGTCGACGCTGCTCAACTGCATGGCCGGCCTCGACAGCTGGGATGCGGGCCATGTCGTGCACGACGGCACCGACATCGGCGCGCTCGATGCCGAGGCGCGTGCGCTGTGGCGACGCAGGCATGTGGGCTTCGTGTTCCAGGCCTTCCACGTGCTGCCGCATCTGGACGTGGCGCAGAACGTCGCGCTGCCGCTGATGCTGCTCGGGCAGAGCGGCTCGGCCTGCGATGCACGCGTCGCGCAGATGCTCGAAGCGACCGGACTCGGCGGCCTCGGCGCGCGGCTGCCGCAGCAGTTGAGCGGCGGCCAGTTGCAGCGGGTCGCGATCGCGCGTGCGCTGGCGCACCGGCCCGCGCTGCTGCTGGCCGACGAGCCGACTGGCAACCTCGATCCGGGCACCGCGGCGCGCGTGATGGACGTGCTGCTGGCGCAGACGCGCGAGCACGGCGCCTCGCTGGTGCTGGTCACCCATTCGGAAGCGGCGGCCGCGCGCGCGGACCGCGTGCTGCATCTGGGCGCCGAGGGCATCCGCGCCTGACTGCATTCAATCGACGGCCGCTCCCGTGAGTTGCGGCGCCTGCAGTACGGCCAGTTCCTCGACCGCGAGCGATAGAAAATTCTGGCCCAGCTGCGACAACGGCCGATTGACGTTGCTGACGCTGTAGATCGCGAACGTCGGCGCACCGGGCACCTCGACCAGGGCCAGCTCCTCCGACCGATGGGCGCGCGCCGACAGGTCATCGACGAACGCGATCCCGGCACCCGTCGCCGCCATCGCGCAGGCCGCGTAGCCCGAGCGCACTTCGACGCCGACCTGGCGCGCGATGCCGTGCTGATCCAGCCAGTGGTCGATGAGGCGGCTCTGCGGTGCCTCCGGGCTGTAGACCACCAGCCGCTGCCGCAACGCCGCGGCCAGATCAAGGGGTTGCGACGCCGCCAGTGGATGCTGCTTCGGCATTGCGCACAGCACGCGCCAGCGGCCGATCTCGCGCACGTCGAGCACCGGATGGTCCAGTGGTGCGCTGGAGATGGCCACGTCGGCCTCCTCGGCCACCAGCAGCTTGACGATCTCGCGCGTCGGCAAGGTCTCGAAGAAGACCTTCGATTGCGCGAAGCGTTCGAGCAGCCGGGCCGTGGTGCGCGGCACCAGCTGCAGCGCGGCATTCGCGCTGGCCAGCACGCGCAGCGTGGCATGGTCGCCAAAGCGCAGATGCGCCGCGACGTCCTGCACGTGGTGCATGCCGCGGTAGACCTTCTCGACCTCGGCATGCAGCGTATGCGCCTCGGGCGTGGCGACCAGACGACCGTTGCGCCGCTCGAACAGCGCCACGCCGAGCTGAAGTTCGAAATGCCGGATGAGCCGGCTCACGCCGGGCTGCGAGACATGCAGCAGGCGGGCCGCGTTGGTGGTCGAGCCGGTGGTCATCACTGCGCGGAAGACCTCGATCTGGCGCAGGTTCATGGCGATGTCTCCAAAGCAGGAAGGCCAGGGATAACCCGAGGCAAGAACATCATGTTATTCGCACGGGCGCGATTGGTATTGGATGGATGGCTTGCATCTTCCTAGCATCCGGGACCATGAGACACATCGCACACCGACTGATCCGCGGACTCGTCGCCGCCACCGCCCTGCTCGCCTTTGCTGCGGCGCAGGCGCAGACCTATCCGACCAAGCCCGTGTCGCTGGTCGTCGGCTTCGCGCCCGGCGGCTCCGGCGACATCCTCGCGCGGCTGGTCGCGCAGAAGCTCGCGGTCGCGCTCGGCCAGCCGGTGATCGTCGACAACCGGCCCGGCGCCGGCGCCACCATCGCGACCTCGCTGGTCGCTGCCGCGCCCGCGGACGGCTACACGCTGCTGTTCGTGACCAGTGGCTTTCCCGGCAGCACGGCGCTCTATCCGAAACTGCGCTACGACACGGTGAAGAGCTTCGCGCCGGTGGCCAAGGTCGGCGCTTCGCCGGTCGTGGTGGTGGTGCCCGCGGCCTCGCCGTTTCGCAGCCTGGGCGACGTGATCGACGCGGCCCGCAAGACGCCCGGCAAGCTCAACTACGCAGCGGGCGGCGGCGGTGCGACCACCACCAGCCTGGCCGCCGAGTTCCTGAAGAGCGACGCGAAGATCGACATGCAGATGGTCCCCTACAAGGGCTCCGGTCCCGCGTTGACGGCACTGCTGGGCGGCGAGGTCGACCTCGGCTTCGACATTCCTTCGAGCGCGCTGCCCCAGATCGAGTCCGGCAAGCTGCGCGCGCTCGCCGTGACGACGAAGAAGCGCTCGCCGGTGCTGCCTGCCGTACCGACTGTTGCGGAACTCGCGGTGCCGGACTTCGAGGTGACCGGATGGTTCGGCATCCTCGCGCCGGCGGGCACGCCCGCACCGGTCGTCGCACGGTTGAACAAGGACGTGAATGCGGTGCTGGCCCAGCCCGAGGTCAGGGAACGGCTCGCCAGGCTCGGCGTCGAGCCGGGCGGCGGCATTCCGGCCGATTTCGGCCGGCTGATCGAGAGCGAGACGAAACGCTACGGCGATGCGATCCGGCGCCTTGGCCTGAAGCCGGAATAAGGGCCACTGCGTGACAGCGCATGGCTCCGCCATGGCCGCAGAACTGGCGGCCGACATGGTCGTGATCGGCGGCGGCCTCGGCGGCGTCTCCGCCACGCTGGCGGCTGCGCGGCTGGGCCGCACGGTGATCCTGGTCGAAGCGCTCGACTGGCTCGGCGGCCAGCTCACCGCGCAGGCCGTGCCGCCCGACGAGTACCCGTGGATCGAATCCGTGAGTGCGTCGCAAAGCTATGCCGACTTGCGGCACGGCATCCGCGATCACTACCGCAGGCATCTTCCGCTCACCGAATCGGCGCGTGCCAATCCGCGCCTGAACCCCGGCCAAGGCAACGTGAGCACGCTGTGCCATGAGCCCTGGGTCGCGGTGAAGGTGATCGACGAACTGCTCGCGCCGCACGTGGCTGCGGGCCGCGTCACCGTGCTGCGCGCGCATCGTCTGCTCGACGCACAAGCGGACGGCGACCGGCTGCGCGCCGTGCGCGTGCACGACCTGGGATCGGACCGCATGCGGGTGCTCAGCGCACCGATGTTCATCGACGCGACCGAGATCGGCGACCTGCTCGAGATGGCGAAGGTCGAACACGTCTTCGGCGCCGAATCGCAGGCCCAGACGCAGGAGCTGCATGCGCTGGCCGAGGCCGATCCCTTCGACCAGCAGGCGATCACGTGGTGCCTGGCCTGCGACTACCTGCCCGGCGAAGACCACACGATCGACAAGCCTGCCGACTACGAACGCTTGCGCACGCTGCAGCTCGCCTGCTGGCCCGGCCCGCAGTTCAGCTGGACGCTGAGCGACTTCGTCACGCACCAGCCGCGCGAGCGGCCGCTGTTCGTCGGCGACACCGATGCCGAATCGCTCTACGATCTCTGGCACGCGCGGCGCATTGCGTGGCGCAAGAACTTCGAGCCCGGCCGCTATGCGAGCGACATCACGCTGGCCAACTGGCCGCAGATGGACTATTGGGAGAAGCCGATCGTCGGCGTCTCGCCCGCGGCGCAGGCCGAGGCGCTCGAACAGGCGCGGCAGTTCAGCCTGGCCTTCTTCCACTGGATGCAGACCGAGGCGCCGCGCCACGATGGCGGCCAGGGCTACCCAGGCTTGCGCCTGCGCGGCGACGTGCTCGGCACGCCTGATGGCCTCGCCAAGCAGGCCTACTACCGCGAAGGCCGCCGCATCCAGGCCGAGTTCACCGTGCTGGAGCAGCACATCGGCGTGAAGGCGCGCCCGAGCCGTGACGGCGCCGAGCGCTTCCTCGACAGCGTGGGCATCGGCGCCTACCGCATCGACCTGCATCCGAGCACGCGCGGGCGCAACACGGTCGACATCGATGCGTTCCCGTTCCAGATTCCGCTCGGCGCGCTGCTGCCGGTGCGCGTCGACAACCTGCTGCCTGCCTGCAAGAACCTGGGCACGACGCGCATCACGAACGGTGCCTATCGCGAGCACGCGACGGAGTGGAGCATCGGAGAAGCCAGCGGCAGTCTGGCGGCGTTCGCGCTGGCACGCGGGCAGCCGCCGCGCGCCGTGCGTGCCGACGCCGCCTTGCTCGCGGATTTCCAGCGCGTGCTGGAAAAACAGGGCGTGCTGCTGGCCTGGCCGCACTTCGGCGCGCTGACGCCGACGCATCGCGTGGGCTACAGGCACGCGATCGGCGATCGCTCCTAGCAGGTCATCGGCGCCGGACTTCATCGCCCGCCACCGGATTGCCGCAGCACGGCACGGCCGATATACTGGCCCGCATCGGAGATGGCATTCCTCCGTGAACCGCCCACTCGGGCTGATGATGCCTACCCAGGTCCGGGCGGACCGGCGTAGGCATTGCTGCAGCGCACATCGCGCGCCTTTGCCGCACCGGTCGTTCCGGCCCCTCGACAAAGGAACGACATGAGCGGCTTTTCCATGATTGCGGTCTTCGGCGGCGCCGGCCTGGGCGCATTGCTGCGCTGGTGGCTCGGCGGATGGCTCAACCCGATCTTTCCGACCATTCCGCTGGGCACGCTGGCCGCCAACCTGATCGGTGGTCTGCTCGTCGGCATCGCCAGCGCCTTCTTCACGCACAACGCCGGCCTCGCGCCCGAATGGCGGCTCCTGATCATCACGGGCTTCATGGGTGGATTGACGACCTTCTCCACCTTCTCGGTCGAGGTCGTCACACTGATCGGACGGCAGGAGCACTGGTGGGCATTGGGTGCGGCGAGCGTGCATCTCGTCGGCTCGCTGATCCTCACCGGCATCGGCATCCTGATCGCCAATGCGCTCTTCGTCAGGACCTGACCCCATCGAATCGATTCGAATCGACCGCGCCGAAGGAGGCCGCCATGCAAGGCATCTATCTCAAGTTCTACGTCCAGGAAAGCCGCCGCCACCACGGCATCCTCGCCTATGAATGGCTGCTCGAGGAAGCCAGGAAGTTCGGCATCCATGGCGGTTCGGCCTTTCGCGCCATCGCCGGCTATGGCCGCCATGGCAGGCTGCACGAGGAGCATTTCTTCGAGCTCGCGGGCGATCTGTCGGTGGAGGTCGGTTTCGCGCTGAGCGAGCAGGAGGCGCAAGCCTTTCTCGCCCATCTGGACAGCGAGAAGCTCAAGCTCTTCTACATCAGGGTGCCGCTGGAGATGGGGGTCGTCGGAGGCGAGCCAAGCTGATCGATCAGGGGCAATATTCATACTTGGTCGTGGATGCCATCGGCGGCGCGGTGGTGTGGTGGTGCGTGCCGAAAGCCTGCGAGCGAAACTTGAAAGGAGTCGCGCCATGTTCAACCATATTCTTCTGGCGTACGACGCAACCGAGGCCTCGGATCTGGCCTTCGAGCGCGCATTGGCGCTGGCACAGGAAGCCCACGCGCCTCTGCACGTCGTGGCGGTCGCATGGTCCGCGGAGGTGGAGACACACGCTTCGCTCGACCTGGCCCGCGCGCGATGCTGGGAGTCCCTGCAGCTGCTGCGCCGCAGGGGTGCCGATGCGCAGGTTCCTGTCGATGTGGAGGTCCTCGAGGGCGACTGCCCCACACAGATCGTCGCGGCCGCGGACCGGCTCGGCGCCGACCTGCTCGTCATCGGCCACCGCAGACGCTCTCTGCTGAGCCGGCTGGCCGAGGCGTCGGTCGCCAAGCGCGTGATCGATCACGCGCATTGCAGCGTGATGGTCGCGTGCTGAATCGCGCACTGCGCAGCGCGCGATTCCCATCGGCAAGCTGCCCCGGGTTGCGCTGACGCCATGAAAAACGGGCCCCAAGGGCCCGTTCGTCTCTGCTGCCGAGGCGTGCTTACAGCGCAGCCTGACGGGTCAGCGAAACCTTCGGCTTGTAGTAGGCCGCCGGCACCTGGTCGCGGTAGAACGCGCGGCGGTCGAGGCTTTGCAGCGGGTTGTGCGCGGTCGCCACGGCCTGGGCGCGGACCGTCGCGCGGTCGGCGCTGGAAGCGACGGCCACGACACCGGAGTTGGCGCCTTCGGCATAGGGATTGGCGCTGTGCGCTGCAACGACCGCTTCGGCCGCGACATCGGCACGATTGGCCGACGAGGTCAGCGCATGCACGCCCTCATAGGTTTCTGCATGAGCACCGGCAACGGCCAGCACGGAGAACGCAGCAGCGGCGAGGATCTTCGAGGTCTTCATTTCAGTTCCTTCACAAGGGTTGATCGGTGAGATGAAGTGTGAGCCGAAATACCTCGGGAAAACCCTTGAAAAAAGAACCGCAGCGTTCGCACCCCGGAAACAATGGGCGGCTGCCGATGCGCCGATCAGCCTCCCGCGCCGGCACGCCGCAGCCGCTGCAACGCAGCCTCGGCATGGCCCACGAACCGGCGTGCCAGCAGCGAGCCCGCGAAGCTCTCGTTGGTGACCGCGAACACGTCGAACGAGGGCGCCTTCGCGATCGGCCGGAAGCCGAGCCGGTCGGTCATGCAGCCGCGCGCCGTCAGGTCGTCGACGATGGCGACGCCGGCACCGCAAGCCGCCATCGCGCACGCGGCCTGGCCGGCGCGGACCTCGATCGGCGCATCGGGTTCGCAGCGGTGCCGTGCGCACCAGTCGGCAATGATGCGGCCCTGCGGCGTGTCGGCGCTGAAGGCGATCAGGCGCTCCCGGAGGATGTCGCGCGGACTCAGCGAACGACGTTGCTCGAAGGGATGGCCCTTGGGGAACACGCAGGCCAGTGTCCAGCGGCCGATCGGCTTCGACGTCAGGAGCGCATCGTCGATCGGCAGCGTCGAGATCGCCACGTCGGCCTCGTGCGCGACAAGGCGCTTGACCATCTCGCGCGCCGCCAGGATCTCCAGGTAGATGCGCGCCGCGGGAAACTGCTGCGTCAGCGCCGCGATCGCGCGCGGCACCATCTCCAGGCCGGTGCTCGGACTGGCGAGCACGCGCAGCGTCAGGAGCTTGCCCGACTTCAGCGCCAATGCGCACTCGTCGATGCGCGCGACGCCGCGGTAGACCTGTTCGACTTCGGCGAACAGCGCCTGCGCCTCGGGCGTGGCGAGCAGCTTGCCCTTGCGGCGCTCGAAGAGGCTGAGGCCGAGCTGCAATTCCACATGGGCCAGCATGCGGCTGATGCCGGGCTGCGACACGTGCAGCAGCCGCGCCGCGTCGGTCACCGAGCCGGCCAGCATGACCGCGCGGAACACTTCGATCTGCCGCAGATTCATGCGCGTTCTCCTTCGGGCCCGCGTAGGGCTGGATAACGCGATGTTATGGGATGCCGCATCCTTGGTATTGGAGGGTGTGGCCCGCGCTGTCTACCATCGGCCGCAGCAATCACAAAGGCAGACAAGCAAGATGACCCTTCCTTCGACCTTCAGCCGGCGGCCCGTGCCGGGCGTCACGCGGCGCACCGCGCTGTCCGCATTCGCGCTCGCGATCACCGCCGGCGCGAGCAGTGGCGCGCTGGCTGCCGACGCGTGGCCCAGCCACACGCTGCGCATCATCGTTCCCTTCGCGCCGGGCGGCGGTGCCGATGGCTCGGCCCGCGTGCTGGCCGAAGTGCTGGGGCCGCAGCTCGGCCAGTCGGTCATCGTCGAGAACCGACCGGGCGCCGGCAGCGCGATCGGTGTCATGGCCGCCGCGCAGAGCAAGGACGGCCACACGCTGCTCATGGGCAGCAACAGCATGGTGATCAATCCCGAGCTGAATCCGAAGATCACCTACGACGTCGCGCGCGACTTCGACGCCATCGGCATGGTGTCGGCGCAGCCGCTGGTGCTGGTGGTGCCGGCCGGCTCGGACATCCGCTCGGTCGCCGACCTGGTCGCCAAGGCCAAGGCGAATCCGGGCAAGCTGAGCGCAGGCAACAGCGGCACCGGCACGCTCGCGCACCTGACCTCCGAGCTGTTCTCGATCCAGACCGGCACCTCACTGGTCGCCGTGCCCTACAAAGGCGAGAGCGCGCTGATGCCGGACCTGATCTCGGGCCTGGTGTCGCTGGGTTTTCTCAACCTGCCGAGCGTGCTCGTGCACATCCGCTCCGGACGGCTGCGCGCACTGGCCGTGTCGTCCGCGCAGCCGGTGCCGGAACTGCCGAACGTGCCGACCTTCCGCAGCCTCAAGCTCGAAAGCCTCGAGGTCGAGGGCTGGGCCGCGCTGCTGGCGCCCAAGGGCACGATTCCGCCCGAAGGCCTGATGAAGCTGGACAAGCTGCTCCAGGCCGCGCTCGCCTCCGACATCGTGAAGAAGCGATTCACCGGCCTGGGCGTGGCGCCCTTCGTGAAGGACCGCGAGGCCACGGCGCAGTACCTCAAGGCCGAAGGCGAACGCTGGCGCCAGGTGATCAAGACGCGCGGCATCCAGCCGGAGAACTGATGGACGCGAGCATGTTCGGCGCCGACGTGGTGGTGTGCGGGGGCGGCGTCGCCGGCACCATGGCCGCGGTGGCCGCCGCGCGCCAGGGCGCCACGGTGATCCTGGTGGAGCGCTATGGCTTCCTGGGCGGCAACGCGACCGCCGGCGCGGTGGCGCAATTCAACAGCTGGCAGACCGCCAACGGGCGCAAGGTGGTGGCCGGCCTGGCCGACGAAGTGGTGCGGCGCCTCACGGCCTATGGCGGCGCGCGGCCGCACGACAGCTTCGTGATGTCGACCGGCCATCGCATGGACCGCGTCGAATACTCGCCCGAGCTGCTGAAGCTCGCGCTCGACGACATGGTCGCCGAAGCCGGCGTGCGGCCGCTGCTGCATGCGAACCTGCTCGACGTCGAGACCGACGGCCGGCGCATCGCCGCGCTGCGCGTGCTGACCAAGGGCGGCGTGCTGACGCTGCGCCCGCGCGTGCTGATCGACGGCTCGGGCGACATCGATGCGCTGAAGCGCGCGGGCGCGCGCTTTCTCGAACTCGACGACGGCGCGGCGCTGCAGCCGGCCACGCTGATGTTCCGCTTCGGGCCGATCGACTTCGCGCGCTTCGGGGCGCTGTCGGGCGCGGAGATCGCCGCCCTCGCCCAGCGTGGCTTTGCCGAAGGCCGACTGGCGCGCGCCGCGCTGCATGCGAGCCGCGATCCGTATTCGACCGATGCCTGGTTCAACATCGGCCGCCTGGGCATCGATGCCACCGACCCGATGGCGCTCGGCGCCGCGGAGATCGAAGGCCGCCGCCAGGCCTGGAAGGCCGCGCACTTCCTGCACGACGCGGTGCCGGGCTGCGAGGACGGCCAGCTGCGTGCCTTCGCGGCCCAGGTCGGCGTGCGCGAGACGCGCCGTGTCGAAGGCGATCACGTGCTGACCGCGCAGGAGCTGGCGCAGCCGGTGCAGTTCGCCGACGCCATCGCGGCAGGCGCCTACCCGATCGACATCCACCCGGCCCAGGGCGGCGCGCTGCACTACTTGCCGATGGGCGACGACCATGCCTACCAGATCCCCTACCGCAGCCTGATCCCCACCGCTTTCGACAACGCGCTGGTGGTCGGCCGCGGCATCTCGGCCACGCACGAGGCGCTCGCGGCGATCCGCGTGATGACGATCTCGATGGCGGTCGGCCAGGCCGCGGGCACGGCCGCGGCGATGGCGGCGATGACGACCACGTCGCGCAGCGGCGGCGCCGACGTGCGTGCGGTCGACGTGCAGGCGCTGCGCGCGGCGCTGTTGGAGCGCGACGCGTTGTTGTCCTGACCGCGGGGATTCGACTACGATGCAGAGCTTCACCTCACCCACGCTTGCGCACAGTGATCAGGAGTCGCCATGTCACGCGTTCGCCCCGAGAAGTTCGTTCATGTGGTCTATCGCACGCGCCGGTTCGACGCGATGCTGCGCTGGTATGCCACCGTCTTCGATGCCCGCGTCCAGCATCAGGACCCGGTTCTGGCTTTTCTGACCTACGACGACGAACACCATCGCTTCGCCTTCATCAACATGGCGGCCCTGGACCCCGCGGGCGATCAGATCGACCGCACCGGCGTGATCGGTGTCGACCACGTCGCGTACACCTACGCGACGCTGCGCGACCTTTGCGAGAACTATGCGCAGCTCAAGGAGCTGGGCATCACGCCCTACTGGTGCATCCATCACGGCGTGACGGTGTCGATGTACTACGCCGACCCCGACGGCAATCAGATGGAGTTCCAGGTCGACAGCTACGCCTCCAACGACGAGGCGAACGCCTTCATGAGAGGCCCGCACTTCGCCGAAAACCCGATCGGTGTCGAGTACGACCCCGACGAATTGCTGGCGCGTCTGCGCGGCGGCGAGGATGCCTCGACCTTCCTGCTGCGCAAGATTCATCAACCTGTATCGCCAGTACGTGGAACGGCGTCGCACCCGTGAGAGAACCGAGTTCGCCGCGGACGAACGTCCCGGCTGCCGCATCGCCATGAAGCGCATCACCGTCATCGGCCCCGGTGCCATCGGGGGCGTGATCGCCTCGCAGTTGCAGCGCAGCGGCACTGAAGTCAACCTGCTCGCCACGCCGCGCAGCGCGCGGGCGATCCGCGAGCATGGCCTGCGCCTGGTCGACAACGGCACGCTGCATGTCGATCATCCGCGCATCACCGACGATGCGCGCGCGCTGGGCGTGCAGGACCTGGTCCTGGTGTGCGCCAAGGGGCATTCGCTGCTCACCGCCGCCGAGAGCTTCGCGCCACTGATCGGCCCCGAGACTGTCATCGTGCCGGCGCTCAACGGCATCCCCTGGTGGTTCTTCGAAGGCTTCGGCGGCGACCTTCAGGGCCGGCGCCTGCGCACGGTGGATCCGGCGGGCGACATCGAGCGCTTCCTGCCATCGCGCCAATGCCTGGGCTGCGTGGTGTACATCGCCTCCTGGGTCGATGCCGAAGGCGTGATCCGTCCCGGCGCGAGGCGCCGCCTGGTGATCGGCGACACGGCGGCCGGCGCGGCGCCCGACAGGCTGGAGCGCGTGGCCTCGCTGCTGGAACGCGCCGGCTTCGACATCCATCGTTCGGCGGACATCCGGCGCGAGGTCTGGCTCAAGCTCTGGGGCAACCTGACGATGAATCCGCTCAGCGCGCTGACGGGCGCCGCCGTCGACCGGCTGGTGGGCGACCCCGCGACGCGCCAGCTCGCGGCCCGCATGATGGAAGAAGCGCGCATCCTCGCCGAAGGCCTCGGCATCGCGCTGCCGATGAGCACCGAAGAGCGCCTCGCCGAACTCGACGTGCTGGGCCCGGTCAAGACCTCGATGCTGCAGGATCTCGAAGCCGGCCGCGCGCCCGAGATCGACGCCATCGTCGGCGCGGTCGCGGAGATCGGCGACCTGCTCGGCATCGGCACGCCCTTCATCGATGCGGTGCTGGGCCTGGTGCGTCAGCTCGCGGTGACGCGCGTGCCGCCCGCGGCCTGAGGTCGCCTCAGCGGCCGCTCACCAGCGCGGCGAAGCGGGCCAGGTCGACATTGCCGCCGCTCACGAGGATGCCGACGCGCGCCCCGCGGATCGCTTCGCCGGCCGCGCAGGCGGCCGCGAAAGCGAGGCAGCCGGTGGGCTCGACGACCATCTTCATGCGCTCGGCGAAGAAGCGCATGCTCTCGACCAGCTGCGCGTCGCTCACCGTGAGGATGTCGTCCACGTCGCGCCGGATGATGCCGAAGGTGTAGTCGCCCAGGTGCTGTGTCTGCGCGCCGTCGGCGATGGTCTTGGGCGTGTCGATGTGCACGATGCGGCCCGCGCGCAGCGATTGCTGGCCGTCGTTGCCCGCCTCGGGCTCGACGCCGTAGACCTTGCAACCAGGTGCCAGCGCGCGCGCCGACAGCGCCGAGCCGCTGGTCAGGCCGCCGCCGCCGAGGCAGATGTAGAGCGCATCGAGCGGGCCCGCGTCCTCGATCAGTTCCTTGGCCGCCGTGCCCTGCCCCGCGATCACGTCGTGATGGTCGTAGGGCGGGATCAGCGTCATGCCGCGCTCGGCCGCGAGCCGGCGCGCGAGCGCCTCGCGGTCTTCGGTGAAGCGGTCGTACATCACGACCTCGGCGCCGTAGCCGCGCGTGGCGGCCAGCTTGGCGGCCGGCGCGTCGGTCGGCATCACGATCACGGCCGGCATGCCGAGCAGGCTGGCCGACAGCGCCACCGCCTGCGCATGGTTGCCGGACGAGAACGCGATCGCGCCGCCCTTGCGCTGCGCCGCGTCGAAGCGCGACAGCGCATTGAACGCACCGCGGAACTTGAAGGCGCCCATGCGCTGGAAGTTCTCGCACTTGAAGAAGAACTGCGCCCCCCATCGCGCGTCCGCGGTGCGCGAGCGCAGCACCGGCGTGCGATGGGCATGGCCTTCGATCCGCGCGGCCGCGGCGATCACGTCGTCGTAGGTGGGAAGAGAATTCATGCCCCACAGCTTAGCGCCTGTCGAAATCATGGCTTGCCAGCCGTCATTGGAATGAGCGATCCTGCTCTGCGTCCTTTTTCATGATCGAGGTGTCCCATGGAATACATGCTGATGTTCTACCAACCCCCCTCCGACTTCGCACAGCGCGGCAAGGCCGAAGCCGAGGCCTACATGGCCGGCTGGATGTCGTACGTCACCGCGGTCCGGCAATCCGGCATCTCGAAGACCGGCTACGGCCTGCAGCCGCCGATGACCGGCACCACGCTGCGCGTGCGCGGCGACAAGCGCCAGGTGCAGGACGGCCCCTTCGCCGACACCAAGGAACAACTGGGCGGCTACTTCGTGATCGACGTGCCCGATCTCGACACCGCGCTCGAATGGGCTGCGCGCGCCCCCTGCGCCACCACCGGCGGCGTGGAGGTGCGGCCGGTGTTCATGACACCCAACGGCGCGTGAGCATGGCGCCGGCGGCCGACGCGCACGCGGCGGCCGAGCGCGCCGCGCGCCAGTCCTATGGCCGGCTGGTCGCGATCCTGTCGGCGCGCACGCGCGACATCGCGGCCTCGGAAGATGCGCTGGCCGACGCCTTCGCGCGCGCACTCGAGCGCTGGCCGGTGGACGGCGTCCCCGACCAGCCCGAGGCCTGGCTGCTGAGCGTGGCGCGCAACCGCACGCTCGACGCCTGGCGCCACAGCCAAGTGCAGGACGATGCGGCCCAGACCCTGCTGCTGCTGGCCGACGAGATCGGCGCCGATGCGCCCGACGGCCAGGCCGTGCCGGACGAACGCCTGCGCCTGCTTTTCGTCTGCGCGCACCCGGCCATCGATGCGGCGGCGCGCGCGCCGCTGATGCTGCAGACCGTGCTCGGGCTCGACGCCGCGCGCATGGCCGGCGCCTTCCTGATCGCGCCGGCCACGCTCGGGCAGCGCCTCGTGCGGGCCAAGGCGCGCATCCGCGCCGCCGGCATTCCCTTCGAATACCCGCGGGCGCGCGATCTGGCGCAGCGCCTGCAGGACGTGCTCGACGGCATCTACGCCGCCTACGGCACCGGCTGGGAGGACGTCGACGGCGCCGACACCGCGCAGCGCGGCCTGACCGCCGAAGCGATCGACCTGTGCCGCATCCTGTGCGGGCTGATGCCGCGCGAGCCCGAGCCGCAGGGCCTGCTGGCGCTGATGCTGTTCTGCGAAAGCCGCGCCGCGGCGCGGCGCGGCGCCGATGGCGGCTACGTGCCGCTCGACGTGCAGAACACCGCGCGCTGGAACCACGCGCTGCGCGAACAGGCCGAGCAGCTGCTGCGGCACGCGGCCGGCCTCGATGCGCTCGGCGCCTACCAGATGGAGGCGGCCATCCAGTCGGCGCACTGCGCCAGGCGGCTCGGCGCGCAGGTGCCGGCCGATGCGCTGGTCGCGCTCTACGATGGCCTCATTGCGCTGCGCCCGAGCATCGGCGCACGCGTGAGCCGCGCCTGCGCGGTGGCGACCGCCGAGGGGCCGGCCGCGGGACTCCAGGCACTCGATGCGATCGCGGCTGCGGAGGTCGCCAGCTACCAGCCCTACTGGGCCGCGCGCGCCCATTTTCTCGGCGCCACCGGCGCGCCGGCGATCGCGCGCGAAGCCTATGCGCGCGCGGCCGGCCTGAGCAGCAGCCTGGCCGTCCGCGCGTATCTCGCAGCCGCAGCAGCGCGGCTCTGAGCCCGCGCCAAGCGCGCAGAATCGACAGCCATGCGCGCATTGCTCAAGACCTTCTCCTGGCAGGAACTGCGCCACCACCCCTGGCGCAACGCGGCCGCCGTCATCGCCGTGATGCTGGGCGTCGCGCTGGCCTTCTCGGTGCAGCTCATCAATGCCTCGGCGCTCGATGAGTTCTCCAGCGCCGTGCGCTCGGTCAACGGCCAGCCCGACCTCGAACTGCGCGCGGCACAGGGCCGCTTCGACGAAGCCGTGTTCGCGCAGGTGGCGCGGCATCCACAGGTGGCGCTGGCCAGCCCGGTGCTCGAAGTGCAGAGCGTCGCGCTGATCGGCGAGCGCCGCGTGCCGATGCGCGTGGTCGGCGTCGATGCGCTGGTGCTGTCCTCGATCGCACCGGCGCTGATGCCGCAGCCCGCGGCCGGCAGTGCGCGCTTCGATCTCTTCGCGCCGGACACCGTCTTCCTCAATGCCGCCGCACGCAGCGCGCTGGGCGAGGCAGCCACGCGCGTGCAGCTGCGCGTCGACACGCAATGGCACACGCTGCGCGTGGCCGGGCAGGTGGCGGCCGGCGGCGCCGCGCTCGCGGTGATGGACATCGGCGCGGCACAGGATCTGTTCCGGCAAGGCGGGCAACTCACGCGCATCGACCTGCGGCTCGCGCCCGGCACCGACCGCGCGGCCTTCGTGCGCTCGCTGAAGGCATTGCCGGGCTGGCCGCCGGGCATCGAAGTCGCGGAGCCCGGCGATGCGGCAGAACGCGTCAGCAACCTCTCGCGCGCCTACCGCGTGAACCTCACGGTGTTGGCGCTGGTCGCGCTGTTCACTGGCGCCTTCCTGGTGTTCTCGGTGCTGGCACTCAGCGTCGCCAAGCGCGCGCAGCAGTTCGCGCTGCTCGGCGTGCTGGGTCTCACGCCGCGCGAACGGCTCCAGCTGGTGCTGGCCGAGTCGCTGGTGCTCGGCATCATCGGCAGTGCGGCGGGTATCGCGCTCGGCGCCGCGCTGGCCGAGTTCGCGCTGCAGGTGCTCGGCGGCGACCTGGGCGGCGGCTACTTCGAGGGCGTAGCGCCGACGCTGCGCTGGAGTTCGGGTGCAGCGCTGCTCTATGGCGGACTCGGCGTGCTGGCGGCGCTGGTCGGCGGCTGGTGGCCGGCGCGGGCCGCGCAGGCGCTGCCCGAAGCACAGACGCTCAAGGGCCTGGGCGCGGCGCCCGCGCAAGGCGGTGCGCACCAGCTGGCGCTGCTGCTGATGGCCGCCGGCGCGGCTCTGGCCACGGCCCCTGCGGTGTTCGGCATTCCGATCGCAGCCTACCTCTCGGTCGGCTTCCTGCTGGTCGGCGGGATCGCAGCGCTGCCATGGCTGATCGCGCTGTTCTACGACCGGCTGGCGCCGCGCCTCGCGCACCGGCTGTTGCCACTGCTGGCCATCGAGCGCGCGCGGCGCATGCGCGGCACGGCCGCCGTCGCCGTGAGCGGCGTGGTCGCGAGCCTGAGCCTTGCCGTCGCGCTGACGGTGATGGTGGCGAGCTTTCGCGATTCAGTCACGCGCTGGCTCGACGTGGTGCTGCCGGCCGATCTGTATGTGCGCAGCGCGACCGCGTCTGGCACCGGTGGCACGGGCGGCAGCAGCGGCGACCGGGCCGCGTTCACGCCGGCCTTCGTGCAGGTGCTGGCCCACGTGCCCGGCGTGGCGCGCACCGGCACGCTGCGCACGCGCGCGCTGCTGCTCGATCCGTCGCGGCCGCCAGTGACGCTGATCTCGCGCAGCCTGGATGAGGATGCGGCGCGCTCGCTGCCGCTGGTGGGCGCGGCCGTGCCGGTGCCGGCGGGGCGGATCGGCATCTATGTGAGCGAGGCGATGGTCGAGCTCTACGGCGCGAAGCCCGGCAGCGACTTCGTGCCGCTGTCGAAGGCCTTCGCCAGTGGCGCGACGGCACCGGTCTTCTTCGTCGCCGGCGTCTGGCGCGACTATGTGCGCCAGTTCGGCGCGATCACGATGAACGCACACGACTTCGAGCGCCTGACGGGCGACCGCAGCGTGAGCGACATCGCCCTGTGGCTCGCGCCCGGCACGCCCGAAGGCCCGGTGCAGCAGGCCGTGCGCGCGCTGGCAGTGGACGAACCGATCGAGATCGCCTCGGTCGGCCAGATCCGCGCGACCTCGCTGCGCGTCTTCGACCGCAGCTTCGCGGTCACCTACTGGCTGCAGGCAGTGGCGATCGCGATCGGCCTGTTCGGCATCGCCGCGAGCTTCAGCGCGCAGGTGCTGGCGCGGCGCAAGGAGTTCGGGCTGCTGGCGCACCTGGGCTTCACGCGCGCCCAGGTGCTCGCGGTGGTGGCCGGCGAAGGCGCGGCCTGGACCGCGATCGGTGCCATCGCCGGCCTGGCGCTCGGCCTGGCGGTGTCGGTGGTGCTGGTGCACGTGGTGAATCCGCAGAGCTTCCACTGGACCATGGACCTGCTGGTGCCGTGGTGGCGGCTCGCCGCGCTGTGCGCGGCCGTGGTCGCGGCCGGCACCGCGACGGCATGGCTCGCCGGCCGCGCCGCCGCCGGATCCGATGCCGTGCTGGCAGTCAAGGAAGATTGGTGAGAATGCAAGCATGACCTCCTCCGACTCCCGCGGCAGCAGCACCAGCAAATGGCTCGGCGACGCGATCCTGCGCATCGAGGCCGACTACCTGCGCAGTGCCGACACCCACCTCATCCCGCTGCAGCTGCCGGCCTTCGCGGCGGCCGGCATCGATTTCTACCTGAAGGACGAATCGACGCATCCGACCGGCAGCCTCAAGCACCGGCTGGCGCGCTCGCTCTTCCTGTACGCGCTGTGCAACGGCTGGATCGGCGAAGGCACGACCATCGTCGAGGCCTCGAGCGGCTCGACCGCGGTGAGCGAAGCCTACTTCGCACGCCTGCTCGGCCTGCCCTTCATCGCCGTGATGCCGCGCAGCACCTCGCCCGAGAAGGTGGCGCAGATCGCCTTCCACGGCGGCAGCTGCCACTTCGTGGAACAGGCGGGCCAGGTCTACGAGGCGGCGCGCGCACTGGCCGAACACAGCGGCGGCCACTACATGGACCAGTTCACCTACGCCGAGCGCGCCACCGACTGGCGCGGCAACAACAACATCGCCGAGAGCATGTTCCAGCAGATGGCGCGCGAACGGCATCCGGTGCCGAAGTGGATCGTGGTCGGCGCGGGCACCGGCGGCACCAGCGCGACCATCGGCCGCTATGTGCGCTTTCGGTGCCACGACACGCGCGTGTGCGTGGTCGATCCCGAGGGCTCGGTGTTCGCGGCCTACCACGCGAGCGGCGACGCGGCGCTGACCGCGCCGGGCTCGCGCATCGAGGGCATCGGCCGGCCGCGCGTGGAACCGAGCTTCGTGCGCACGCTGGTCGACCGCATGATCGAGGTGCCGAACCTCGATTCGATCGCCGCGATGCGCGCGCTGTCGGCGCTGCTCGGCCGCAAGGTGGGCCCGTCGACCGGCACCAACTTCATCGGCATGCTGCGGATCGCGCACGAGATGCGGCAGGCCGGCGAGCAGGGCTCGATCCTCTCGCTGCTGTGCGATGCGGGCGAACGCTACCTGCCGAGCTACCACGATGCCGCGTGGGTCGCGCAGGCCTTCGGCGACGTGGACGAAGCGCAGCGGCGCGTCGACGCCGCGCTCGCGGCCTGATGCGCATGAGGACGCTGGGATGGTCCCGGCGCGCCGTGCTGCTCGCGGCGATCGCAGCGCCCGCCGCGTGGGCGCTGCCGCAGCGCGCGCTGCGCTTCCCGCGCGATTTCGGCAGCCATCCCGATCTGCGCACCGAGTGGTGGTACATCACGGGCCATGCGGCTGCGGGTGCGCGCACGTTCGGCTTTCAACTCACCTTCTTTCGCTCGCGCGTCGATGCCACGCAAGGCATGCGCTCCGCGTTCGCGGCCCGGCAGCTGATCTTTGCGCACGCGGCGATCACGGACCTCGAAGGCCGCAAGCTCTGGCATGACCAGCGCATCGCGCGTGCGGGCTTCGGCGTCGCGTCGGCCGCCGAAGACGATACCGATGTGCGGCTGCGCGACTGGACATTGAAGCGCGACGGCAAGGGCTACGCGGCGCGCCTGCCGGCCGAGGGCTTCGCGCTCGACCTGCGTTTCGCGTCGACGCAGCCGGTGCTGCTGCAGGGTGACGCCGGCCTCTCGCGCAAGGGACCGGGCAGCGAGGATGCCAGCTGCTACTACAGCGAACCGCAACTGGCGACGCAGGGACGCCTGAGCCTGCAGGGCCGCAGCTTCGACGTGCAGGGCACCGCATGGCTGGACCACGAGTGGAGCGAGGCCTATCTGAATGCCGAGGCGGTCGGCTGGGACTGGATCGGCATGAACCTCTTCGATGGCAGCGCGCTGATGGCCTTCCAGATGCGGCGGCGCGATGGCTCGGTCCTGTGGGCGGGTGGATCGATGCGCAGCGCGGACGGGCGGCTGCGCGTGTTCGGCCCGGACGATCTGCACTTCGAGGCGCAAGACCGATGGACCAGTCCGCGCACGCGGGCGGTCTATCCGATCCGATGGCGCGTGCGTACCCCGGGCGGCAGCTTCGTCGTGCGCGCCTTGCTGGATGACCAAGAGCTCGACAGCCGCGGCTCGACGGATGCGGTCTATTGGGAAGGGCTGAGCGAATTGCGGGACGCAGAGGACAAGGTCGTGGGGCGCGGCTATCTCGAACTGACGGGCTACGCGCAACCGCTGCGGCTTTGAGGTCTCTGCTCCCTCCCCCTCTGGGGGAGGGTTGGGGTGGGGGCTTCCGGGCCTTTGAACTGTTGTCAGCGTTGGTTAGGCCGTTGGCCGGGAATTCGCCCCGGCGGGCGACTCACTTCTTTTGTCTCGCCAAAAGAAGTAAGCAAGAAAAGGCGACCCCACTGTGCGTGTCCCTCCGCTTCGCTGCGGGCAACCTGCGGTGCTCGCTTCAGGCGGGGTCTCGCTCAAACTCGCTTCGCTCAGACAGTCGCGAGCCCTTATCCGCCTGAAGCTGCGCTCCTCGGCACGCACAGAGGGGATTGGGGTCAACGCGCCTTGGCGCGTCCTTGTGTGGGGCGGTGCGGTGCGACGATCGCGTGAATGGGCCCGGTGGATGTGCTCATAGGCCGTTGAATACCGATGGACTTCAATTAGCAATTAGCAATTAGCAAGAGTACTCGATGCCGCTGACTGTTCCACAGCCGAGCGAAGCGAAGGCCCGAAAAACACATATACGCGCCATGGCGCGTTGACCCCAAGCCCCTCTGTGCGCGCCGAGGAGCGCAGCTTTTCGCGGATCAGGGCTCGCGACTGTCTGAGCGAAGCGAGTTTGAGCGAGACCCCGCGAAAAGCGAGCACCGCAGGTTGCCCCGTAGCGAAGCGCAGGGGTCGCGCACAGTGGGGTCGCCTTTCTTTGGTTACTTTCTTTGGCGAGACAAAGAAAGTGACTCGCCCGCCGGGGCGAATTCCCGGCTCCGGCCTCAATAAAACATGCAACCGTCTCAGAGGCCCAGCGCCCTCACCCCCACCCTCTCCCAGAGGGAGAGGGAGCAAGTCAGTCAGTGAGCCTTGCCCCCACGCCTGTCGAAATAAGCAATGACCTCGCCCATGATCCCGCGCCGGAACGCCAGCACGCACACCACGAAGATCAGCCCCGTCACCATGGTCACCGACTCCCCGAGCGTGTTGAACCAATCCACGCTCGTGATGCGTGCGAGCAGTTGCCCGAACTCTCCGACCTTGCTCTCCAGCAGCCCCACCACCGCCGAGCCGACCAGCGGACCCGAGAGCGTGCCGAGGCCGCCCACCAGCGTCATCAGGATGACCTCGCCCGAGGTGCTCCAGTGCACGTCGGACAACGTGGCGAAGCCCAGCACCAGCGTCTTGAGCGAGCCCGCCAGGCCCGACAGCGCCGCCGAGATCACGAAGGCCAGCAGCTTGAAGCGGCTCACGTCGTAGCCCAGCGAGAGCGCGCGCGGCTCGTTCTCCTTGATGCCCTTGAGCACCTGGCCGAAGGGCGAATGGATGGTGCGCACGATCAGCAGGAAGGCAGCCACCACGATCACCAGCGCCACGTAGTACATGGTGAGGTCGTTCTGCAGATCGATGAGGCCGAACAGCTTGCCGCGCGGCACGCCCTGCAGCCCATCCTCGCCATGGGTGAACGGCAGTTGCAGCGCGGCGAAGAACACCATCTGCGCCAGCGCCAGCGTGATCATCGCGAAGTAGATGCCCTGGCGGCGGATCGCCAGCATGCCGAACAGCCAGCCGAGCAGCGCGCCCGTGAGCGTGCCGGCGACGAGGCCGAGCTCGGGCGTCAGGCCCCAGACCTTCATCGCATAACCCGCCACATAGGCCGAGCCGCCGAGGAAGGCCGCATGGCCGAAGGACAGCAGGCCGGTGTAGCCCAGCAGCAGGTTGAAGGCCGAGGCGAACAGCGCGAAGCACATGAGCTTCATCACGAACACCGGATAGGCGCCGAGGAAGGGCGCCAGGATGAGCGCGAGCAGCAGCAGGCCGTAGAGGACGGTGGCGTTCTTCTTGATCATGCGGGCCGGCTCATTTTTCTTTTCCGAACAGGCCCGCGGGACGGATGAGCAGCACGATGACCATGATCACGAACACCACGGTCGACGAGCCCTCGGGATAGAACACCCGCGTGAAGCCCTCGATCACGCCGAGCCCGAGCCCGGTGAGGATGGCCCCCATGATCGAGCCCATGCCGCCGATCACGACCACCGCGAACACCACGATGATGAGGTTCTGCCCCATGAGCGGCGAGACCTGGATCACAGGTGCGGCGAGCACGCCGGCGAAGGCGGCCAGTGCGGCGCCGAAGGCGTAGGTCAGCGTGATCATCAAGGGCACGTTGACGCCGAAGGCCTCGACCAGCCGCGGGTTCTCGGTGCCCGCGCGCAGGTAGGCGCCCAGGCGGGTCTTCTCGATCACGAACCAGGTCGCGAAGCACACGGTGAGCGAGGCCAGCACGACCCAGGCCCGGTAGTTGGGCAGGATCATGAAGCCGAGATTGGTCGCGCTGGCGAGCGCGTCGGGCGGATCGTAGGCCAGGCCCGAGACGCCGTAGACGGAGCGGAACACGCCTTCGATCAGCAGCGTCAGGCCGAGCGTGAGCAGGAGGCCGTAGAGATGGTCGAGCTTGTAGATCCAGCGCAGCAGCAGCCGCTCGACCACGACGCCGAACAGCCCGACGATGATCGGCGCGACCACCAGCATCACCCAGTAGTCGATGTTGAAGTAGTTCATCGCCATCCAGCTCAGCACCGCGCCGAGCATGAACAGCGCGCCGTGCGCGAAATTGATGACGTTGAGCAGCCCGAAGATCACCGCCAGCCCGAGGCTCAGGATCGCATAGAACGATCCGTTGACCAGCCCCAGCAGGAGCTGGCTGAGCAATCCGGAGACGGTGATGTTCATAGGCGAATCAAGCGGGCCTTGGTTTTCTCAAGGCCAGGGGGCCGCCGCGCCCGGCCGCCCGAAGCGGCCGGCCCGCCCCCTGAAAGGGGGTTGGCGAAGCGACACGAAGTGCGCGCAGACTGGGGGTTATTTCCACAATGCGCATTTGCTTTCGGCCTTGGTCGTGAAGACCTGATCGCCCGGCAGCGTCGAGATCACCTTGAGATAGTCCCAGGGCTTCTTCGATTCGGACGGCGCCTTGGCTTCGACCAGGTACATGTCGTGGATGAAGCTGCCGTCGGCGCGGATCTGGCCCTTGCCGTAGAAGTCGTCGATCTTCATCTTCTTGAGCTCGGCCATCACCTTGTCCGAATCGGTGGTCTTGGCGGCCTGCACGGCCTTGAGGTAGGCCATCGTCGCGGAGTAGTCGGCCGCTTGGACGTCGGTCGGCATGCTCTTGGTCTTCTCGAAGTAGCGCGCCGACCACTTGCGCGTGGCGTCGTTCAGGTCCCAGTACCAGCTGGTCGTCATCAGCAGGCCTTCGGTGTTCTTCAGGCCCAGGCTGTGGATGTCGGTGAGGAACACCAGCAGGCCGGCGATCTTCATCGTCTTGTTGATGCCGAATTCCTTGGCCGCCTTGATGCTGTTGATGGTGTCGCCGCCCGCATTGGCCAGGCCCAGCACCTGCGCCTTGGAGTTCTGCGCCTGCAGCAGGAAGGACGAGAAGTCGGACGCATTGAGCGGGTGCTTGACCGAGCCGACCACCGTGCCGCCCTTCTCCTTCACGATCTTGGCGGTGTCGTCCTGCAGTGCCTGGCCGAAGGCGTAGTCGGCCGTCAGGAAGAACCAGCTCTTGCCGCCCTTGGCCACCACCGCGGCGCCCGTGCCCTTGGCCAGCGCGACCGTGTCGTACGCATAGTGGACGGTGTAGGGACTGCAGGCTTCGTTGGTGAGCGCGGAGCTGCCGGCGCCGTTGTTGATGTAGACGCGCTTCTTCTCCTGCGCCACCTTCGCGGTGGCGAGCGCGGTGCCCGAATTGGTGCCGCCGAAGATCATCGTCGCGCCCTGCGTGTCGATCCATTCGCGTGCCTTGGAGGCGGCGATGTCGGCCTTGTTCTGGTGGTCAGCCGTCATCAGTTCGATCGGCTGGCCGAGCACCTTGCCGCCGAAGTCGTCGATCGCCATCTGGATCGCGACGGCGCCGTTCTTGCCTTCGATGTCCGCATAGAGACTCGACATGTCGGTGATGAAACCGATCTTGACTTTCTCCTGCGCCTGCGCGGCATGCGTAGCGAGGCCCGCAACGCCGAGCATGAGGGCAACGATCTTCAGTTTCGCTTTCATGGTGTCTCCTGAGGTGGTGAAGAGGAAGAAAATGGTGGCGTGCGTTCAGACGCCCAGCAGTTCGTTGAGCACCGGCATCTTGGCCTCGAGTTCGGAGGCTCCGAATCTTTCGACGATGCGGCCGTGTTCCATCACGTAGAAGCGGTCGGCCAGCGGCGCCGCGAAGTGGAAGTTCTGCTCGACCATCACGACCGTGTAGCCCTTGGCGCGCAGCATCTGGATCATGCGCGCCAGCGCCTGCACGATCACCGGCGCCAGGCCTTCGGAGATCTCGTCGAGCAAAAGCAGCCTGGCACCCGTGCGCAGGATGCGGGCCACGGCCAGCATCTGCTGCTCTCCGCCCGACAGTCGCGTGCCCTGGCTGTGGCGGCGCTCGGCGAGGTTGGGAAACATGGTGTAGATCTCGTCGACCGACATGCCCTGCCCCGCGCCCTTGAGCACGGGTGGCAGCAGCAGGTTCTCCTCGCACGAAAGGCTCGCGAAGATGCCGCGCTCCTCCGGGCAGTAGCCGATGCCGCAGTGCGCGATGCGGTGCGTGGGCATGCCGATGGTCTCGGTGCCGTTGACCTTGATGCTGCCCTTGCGCGCGCCGGTGAGGCCCAGCACGGCACGCATCGTGGTGGTGCGCCCTGCCCCGTTGCGGCCCAGCAGCGTGACCACTTCGCCGGGCTGCACCACCATGTCGACGCCATGCAGCACGTGCGATTCGCCGTACCAGGCCTGCAAGCCACTGATCTCGAGCGCAGCGGTCATCTCAATGCGCGCCCTGCAGTTGGCCGTCCGTCGTACCCATGTAGGCTTCCATCACCTGCGGGTTCTTCGAGACTTCGGCATACGGGCCTTCGGCCAGCACGGCGCCGCGCTGCAGCACAGTGATGGTGTCGGCGATGGTCGAGACCACGCTCATGTTGTGCTCGACCATCAGGATGGTGCGACCGGCCGATACGCGCTGAATGAGCTCGGCCACGCGGTGCACGTCCTCGTGGCCCATGCCCTGCGTGGGTTCGTCGAGCAGCATCAGCTCGGGCTCCATCGCCAGCGTGGTGGCGATCTCGAGCGCGCGCTTGCGGCCGTAGGGCAGGTTCACCGTCATTTCGCCGGCCAGGTCTGCAAGTCCGACCTCGCCCAGCAATTCGCGCGCGCGCGCATCGAGCGGCTCGAGAGACCGTTCGCTCTTCCAGAAGTGGAATGACGTTCCCAACGCACGTTGCAGACCCAGACGCACGTTCTCGAGCAGGGTCAGATGCGGGAACACCGCGGAGATCTGGAACGAACGGATGATGCCGCGCCGCGCGATCTGCGCCGGGCGCTCGTTCGTGATGTCCTGGCCGTTGAACAGGATGGTGCCCGAGGTCGGCTCGAGGAACTTGGTCAGCAGGTTGAAGCAGGTCGTCTTGCCGGCGCCGTTGGGGCCGATCAGCGCGTGGATCGTGCCGCGCACGACCGACAGATCGACCTTGCTGACCGCAGTGAAGCCCTTGAATTCCTTGGTGAGCTGGCGCGTCTCGAGAATGATGTCGCTCATCTCGCGCGGTCGCCCGGGTGCTGGCAGGAAAGGTCGTTCATGCGGTCCATGTGTGCACACCATCATGGTTGTGCGGACCGCATTGTTTGCAGCGCCGGCGAGGATTGCCTACTGGGGCAAATGCCTACATGTCGCTCGCCCCCAGGCTGCGCGCACTTCGTGTCGCTTCGCCAACCCCCTGCCGGGGGCGGCGCGGCCGCTTCGGGCGGCCGTGCGCAGCGCGCCTTTGGCAAAACGCTAGTGCGCGCCCGCGGCTGCATCCGAAGCACCCGCGCCGCGCGATGGCTTGGCGAGCCAGACCAGCGGGATCAGCACCAGGAACAGCACCGCCGAACCATAGAACAGGTCGTTCGCGGCCAGCATGAAGGACTGCTGGTCGACCAGCCGATTGATCTGGCCCAGCACCTGCTCGGCGCTGAAGCCGCCGCTGGCGAGCCCGGCCATCGCGCTGTTCGCTGCCGCGCTGCCCTGGTTGACCGACTCGACCAACTGGGCGTGGTGCAGCGCGGCCCGGTTCTCCCACACGGTGGTGGCGATCGACGTGCCGACGGCGCCCGCGGTGATGCGCAGGAAATTCGACAGGCCCGACGCCGCCGCGATGCGGTCGGGTTCGAGGCCCGAGAGCGTGATCGTCACCAGCGGGATGAAGAAGAAGGCCATCGCGACGCCCTGGATGATGGTCGGGATCATGATGGTCCCGAAGTCGGCCGAGGTGTTGAAGTTGGAGCGCATCCACAACACCAGCGCGAAGACCAGGAACGAGAAGGTCGCGTAGCGCCGCGGATCGATCTTGCCCACCGTGAGCCCGACGATCGGCGAGAAGAAGATCGCCAGCAGCCCGACGGGCGCCATGATCATGCCGGCCTGTGTCGCCGTGTAGCCCATCCATTGCTGCAGCCACAGCGGCAGGATCACGACGTTGCCGAAGAACAGGCCGTAGGCCACCGCCGTCGCGAACGCGCCCGACCAGAAATTGCGCCGCTTGAACAGTGAAAGATCGACCACCGGATGCTTGTCGGTCAGCTCCCAGATCAGGAAGAAGCAGAAGCCGACCACGGCGATGATCGCCAGCGTCAGGATGACGGACGAGTGGAACCAGTCGAGCTCCTTGCCCTTGTCCAGCATCAGCTGCGTGCAGCCGACCCAGATCACGAGCAGCGCCAGGCCGACGCCGTCGATCGGCACCTTGCGCGTCGCGCTTTCGCGCTTGCGGTAGATGCCATAGGTGATGGCTGCGGACAGCAGGCCGACCGGAATGTTGATGTAGAAGATCCACGGCCACGAGATGTTGTCCGTGATCCAGCCGCCCAGCAGCGGCCCCATGACCGGCGCCACCAGCGTGGTGATCGACCACATGGCCATCGCGAGGCCCGCCTTGGCGCGCGGATAGCTCGACAGCAGCAGCGTCTGCGACAGAGGGATCATCGGTCCCGCGACGAAGCCCTGCAGCGCGCGGAACGCGATCAGCATCGTCATGTTGGGCGCGAGGCCGCACAGCCACGAGCTGATGATGAACAGCAGCACGCTGGTCAGGAACAGGCGCACCGGGCCGAAGCGCTGCGTCAGCCAGCCGGTGAGCGGGACCGCGATGGCGTTCGACACCGCGAAGCTCGTGATGACCCAGGTGCCCTGCGTCGAGCTGACGCCGAGGTCGCCGGCGATCGCCGGCAGCGAGACGTTGGCGATCGACGTGTCGAGCACGTTCATGAAGGTCGCGGCCGACAGCGCGATCGTGCCCCAGATGCGGGCCGAGCCCTCGAGCGGGGGCAGCGGTGCGGCGGCGGGCGAAGCGGTGGCCATCTCGCGCGCGGACCGTGTCAGCTCGGGCTGGCCTGCGAGGCGACGGCGCTCGCCGGCACGGCAGCCTTCGGCCTGGCGGCGCTCGCCACCGGCGGCGCATCACGACCGATGTTGGCGGCGACGATGCGCTGGACCTCGGCGTCGGCGCCGTGATCGAGCTGACTGTAGACCTGCGTCTGACTGGCCGGCGTGGTGCGCGGCGCATCGGCCAGCATCTTGCCGTCCTGCTGCCGGACATCGATCTCGGCATCCATCGAGAGGCCGACCCGCAGCGGATTGGCCTTGATCTGCTCGGCGTCGAGTGCGATCCGCACGGGCACGCGCTGCACCACCTTGATCCAGTTGCCGGTGGCGTTCTGCGCCGGCAGCAGCGCGAAGGCCGCACCGGTGCCGACACCGAGGCCGGCCACGCGGCCGTCGTACTCGACCTTCTTGCCGTACAGGTCGGCCGTGAGCTTCACGGGCTGGTCGATGCGGATGTTGCGCAGCTGCACTTCCTTGAAGTTGGCATCGACCCAGACCTGGTTGAGCGGCACGATCGACATCATCGGCGTGCCCGCGGCCACGCGCTGACCGAGCTGCACGGTACGCTTGGCGACGTAGCCGTCGACCGGCGCCGGCATCGCGACGCGCTGCGTGGCAAGGTAGGCCTCGCGCACCTTGGCCGCGGCGGCCAGCACGCTGGGGTGCTCGGCGACGCTCGTGCCTTCGGTCAGCGACTGGTTGCTGGCGAGCTGTTCGCGCGCGGAGACCACGCCGGCCTGCGCCGCTGCCAGCGCGCTCTTCGCATTGGCCAGCGCGGTCTCGGAATGGTCGAGTTCTTCCTTGGACACCGCGCCGTTGCCGGAGAGCGCCTGACGGCGCTTCAGGTCGTCCTGCGCACGCGCGATGTCGCTCTGCGCCTTGACGATGTCCGACTGGCGCAGCGTGACCTGCGCGGCCAGCGAGCCGTTGTTGGCATACAGGGTGCGGACCTGGCGCACGGCCTGCGCGAGCGCGGCTTCGGCCTGGTCGAGCGCGACCCTGGCGTCGGCCGGATCGAGCTGCACCAGCGGCTGGCCGGCCTTCACGAGGTCGGTGTCGTCGGCCATGACGGCCGTCACCGTGCCGCTGATCTGCGGCGTGATCTGGATCACGTTGCCCTGCACGTAGGCGTTGTCGGTCGATTCGTAATGGCTCGCGACCAGCCATTCGTACAGGCCCCAGCCGGCACCGGCCAGGACCACGACCACGGCGAGGCCGGTCAATGCGCGGCGGCGCTTGCTGTTGGGGGCCGGCGTGCCGGCGGCTGATTCGACCGGGACGTCGGGGTTGGTGCTGGTGTTGTCCATGAGTGTCTTTCGGGATTCGCTCGGTGTTCAGGGGTGCGTGCTGGCGGAGGACAGCGCGGCGGTCTCGACGGAAGGCTGGTAGCCGCCACCGAGCGCGCGCGCCAGGGCGACCTGCGTGTCGAGCGCGCGCGCGGCCAGATCGACGGCCTGGGCGCGCTGCGCCAGAACGGTGGTCTCCGCCGTCAGCACGTTCAGGTAGTTGCCGAGACCCGCGCGGTAGCGCTGCACGGCGATGTCGTAGGCAGACTCGGCGGCCGCCTGGGCGTCGCGCTGCTCGACCTGCTGCCGGCCGATCGATTGTGCGCTGGCGACCTGGTCGGCCACGTCGCGCACGGCATCGAGCACCGTCGCGTTGTAGCTTTCGATCGCGGCATCGAGATCGGCGGCCTTGCCGCGCAGATTGGCCCGCAGCTTGCCGGCCTCGAAGATCGGCAGACGGATGGCCGGGCCCACGCCCCACTGCTGGCTGTCCGACTTCATCAGGTTGCTGAAGCCGATGCTCTGGAAGCCGGCGAAGGCCACCAGGTTGATGTTGGGATAGAACTGCGTCCTCGCATTGGCGACGTCGCGCGTCGCGGCTTCGACGCGCCAGCGCGCCGCGGCGATGTCGGCCCGGCGGCCGAGCAGGTCGGCCGGGATGGTGGGCTGCAGCGCGATGGGCTTGATGTCGGCGAGCGCCGGCGCCGTCAGCGACTGCGTCGCGTTCGGGTGCGCGACCCATGCTTCGAGTGCGTGGCGCGTGATCTCGACCTGCTCGTTCAGTGCCTCGATCTGCTGGCGCGCCTGCGGCAGGCCGCCTTCGCTCTGGCGCAGTTCGAGGCGGGTGTCGAGGCCGGCGGAGACGCGGTCGCGCACCAGCGCGAGCGTTTCCTGGCGCTGGGCCAGCGTGCGCTGCGCCACCGCGAGCTGGCCCGACAGCCGCGCCCACTGGAAGTAGCTGCGCGCGACGTTGCTGGCCAGCAGCACGCGGGCGGCCTCCTGGTCCGCCGCAGCGGCGTTGGCGGCACCGATGGCGGTGTCCAGCGCGGAGCGGTTCTTGCCGAAGAAATCGAGTTCCCAGCTGCCATTGAGCTGCAGCGTGCCGGTCTCCTGGACCGACCCGCCGAGCGGCGCCGGATAGATGTAGGTATCGCTGAACTTCTGGCGGGTGAGATCGAGCGATCCGTTGAGCTGCGGCTTCAGGGCGGACTCGGCGATCATGGCCGAGGCCTGCGCGCGCGCGAGCCGGGCGCGCGCCACCTGCAGATTGGGGTTGCCCTCGATCGCCTGATTCACCAGCGCATCGAGTTGCGCATCGCCGAACGCGAGCCACCATTGGCTCTCGACTGCGGGGATGGCGGGCACCGCAGCCGCCGCGGCGGGCTGCGCCTGTGAAAGACCGAGCGAATCGGCGTCGCGCAGCTTGGCATGCGAATCGATGCCGGCCATGTCGGCGCAGCCGGCGAGTGCGAGCACCATGGCGGCCGCGGCGACGGCCGTGACCTTGCGCAGGGCCGACTCAGGAAGAAGTTGAATCATCTTTTTCTCCACGGGCCGAAAGGGCCTGGGCGTTGTCGAGAATGCGGCGCAGGTAGCTCTTGAGCTGTTCCCACTCTTCGCGGGAAAAACCGGCGAGGTGCTCGTTCTGCACGCGGCTGAGCACGTGCGGCACCTCCTCCGCGGCCGCGCGGCCTTCGTCGGTGAGTTCGATATTGACCACCCGGCGATCGGCGACGGAACGCACGCGGCGGCACAGGCCCTTGGCTTCGAGGCGGTCGAGCAGGCGGGTCATCGCGCCGGTGTCGAGCTGGCACTCGCGCGCCAGTTCGGCCACCGTGGTGGCCTGCCCCATGTGCAGCTTGTGCAGCGGCACCCATTGCGGGTAGGTCGGACTGCCGGGCTCGCACATCTGGTGCTCGACCGATTGCCCGACCGCCGTCATGATGCGGCGCATGAGGTAGCCGATGCTTTCCTCGGCCCGGTAGGTCTCGGCCTTGTAGAAAGGCTGGACGGCCGATACCTGGTCGGGGCACGCCGACGGGACAGCTTTTCGACTGGGAGTCCTGGCTTCGGGCATACCCTGATAATAGCTGCCATGACAGTTACTGTCAAGGCGACCTTTGAGCTGGCAAGCGTTGGCTAGAATCAGGACATGGCCTCCTCCGCTGCTTCCTCCCCGCTTGCCAAAGGCTCACCCAAGTCGCTGTCGGGACTGGCGCCGTTTCTGCGGCCCTACCGCGCCCAGATCGCACTCGCCGGCCTGTTCCTGGTGCTCGCCGCCGCGACGACGCTGGTGTTTCCGCTGGCGCTGCGCAGCCTGATCGACGGCGGCCTGGTATCGAGCGACAAGGGGGCGCAGACGATGGCGCTGCGCGACCACTTCGTCGCCCTGTTCGGGGTGGCCGTGGCGCTCGGGCTGTTCTCCGCGGCGCGCTTCTACACCGTGAGCTGGCTCGGCGAACGGGTGACGGCGAACCTGCGCAATGCCGTCTACGCCCACGTGCTGCACCAGAGCCCGGCCTTCTTCGAGACCACGCAGACCGGCGAAGTGCTGTCGCGCCTGACGGCCGACACGACCCTGGTGCAGACGGTGGTCGGCTCCTCGCTCAGCATGGGGCTGCGCAATGCCGTGATGGGCATCGGCGCGCTCGGCATCCTGGTGTGGACCAATCCCTACGTGATGGTCCAGGTGCTCGGCATCCTCGTGCTGGTGGTGCTGCCGAGCATGTGGTTCGGCCGCCGCGTGCGCAAGCTCTCGCGGGCCAGCCAGGACCGCGTGGCCGATTCGAGCGCGATCGCGGCCGAGGTGCTGAACGCGATTCCCGTGGTCCAGAGCTACACCGCCGAGGCGCGGGAATCGGCCCGCTTCGACGCCTCCACCGACAACGCCTTCCGCACCGCCGTGCGCCGCGCCAAGGCGCGCTCGGTGCTGGTGGCCTTCATCATCATCGCGACCTCGGCGGCGCTGCTCTGGGGCCTGTACCAGGGCACGCAGGCGGTGCTGCACGGCGAGATCACGGCCGGCCATCTGGGACAGACCGTGGTCTACGTGATCATCCTGGCGAGCTCGGCGGCCGTGCTGGGCGAGGTCTACGGCGACCTGCTGCGCGCCGCCGGCGCGACCGAACGCCTGATGGAGCTGCTGCATGCCGAGCCCGCCATCGTGTCGCCGGCGCAACCGGCCAGGGCGGCCGTCCCCACCGCCGGCAGCAACCTGCGCCTCGAAGGCGTGCGCTTCCACTATCCTTCGCGACCGGGCGTGCCTGCCCTGCGCGACTTCAGCCTGTCGGTGGCGCCCGGCGAAACCGTGGCGCTGGTCGGCTCCAGCGGGGCCGGCAAGAGCACCGTGTTCCAGCTGCTGCTGCGCTACTACGACCCGCAGTCGGGCCGCATCGAACTCGACGGCACGCCGCTCGCGGCGATGTCGCTCGACGAACTGCGCACGCGCATCGGCCTGGTGCCGCAGGACGCCGTGATCTTCTCGACCAGCGCGCTCGAGAACATCCGCTACGGCCGGCCCGATGCCAGCGTCGAGGAAGTCCACGAAGCCGCCAGGGCGGCCTTCGCCGACGGCTTCCTGCGCGCCCTGCCCGAGGGCTACGACACCTTCCTCGGCGAGCGCGGCGTGCGGCTTTCAGGCGGCCAGCGCCAGCGCATCGCCATCGCGCGCGCCATGCTCAAGAACCCGCCGCTGCTGCTGCTCGACGAAGCCACCAGCGCGCTCGATGCCGAGAGCGAGCGCATGGTGCAGGCCGCGCTCGAATCGGCGATGGTGGGACGCACGACCCTGGTCATCGCGCACCGCCTCGCGACCGTGCAGAAAGCCGACCGCATCGTGGTGCTCGACCATGGCGGCATCGTGGAACAGGGAACGCACGCGACACTGGTCGCGGAGGGCGGCGTCTACGCGCGGCTGGCCGCGCTGCAGTTCACGTCCTGAGCCCGCGAGGGGCGCCTACTGCAGCGTTTCCTTGAGTGCGGGGGGAACCGGCAGGGAGAACACCGGGATGCCTTCGTCGCGCAAGGACTGCGCCTGCTCGCGCGAGGCCTGGCCGCGGATGCCGCGCTCCTCGATCTCGCCGTAGTGCATCCGGCGCGCCTCGTCGGCGAAACGCTCGCCCACGTCTTCGGTCTGGGCCAGCACCTCGCGCACCGCACGCAGCAGGCGCGCCTCGGACGTGTCGTTCGCAGGCGCGGCCGGTGCGGTCTCGGCGGGCGGCTTCGGATTGCCGAGATTCAGGCGCGGCGCGGTCAGCAGCTTGGTGATGACGGTGTCGCCGCAGATCGGGCATTCCACCAGCCCACTCGCAAGCTGGGTATCGAACGCTTCATTGGACGCGAACCAGCCCTCGAAGCCGTGGCCGTGCGCGCATTGGAGGTTGAGGACCTTCATGCGCCGATTATCGGCCGGCGCCGCCCGGAACGTGCGCGTCCCACTGAAGCGTCCATGCGCCCGACAGGACGTTCTGCAGCCAGAGCGTGCAGGTCTGCGTCTTGGCATCCGTCACCGTGCCGTCGCGGCACCAGCCGAACAGCTCTTGCGGCGTGGCGCTGATCACGTCGAGGAATTCGCCGTGATCGAGCTGGCGATCCCCGAGCGACAGACCGCGCGCGAAATAGATGTGGATGATCTCGGTCGAATAGGCGACCGCGAGATGCATCGCGCCCGCATGCGCCCACTCGCGCGCCGTATAGCCGGTTTCCTCGAGCAGCTCGCGCTGGCCGCAGACGAGCGGATCTTCACCGGCATCGAGCTTGCCGGCCGGGAATTCGGTCATCACGCGCCCGATCGGATAGCGGTATTGCCGCTCCAGCACCAGGCGGCCGTCGTCGAGCAGCGGCACGATCACCACGGCACCCGGATGGACCACGTACTCGCGCGTCGCCGTGTGGCCATCGGGCAGGCGCACGGTGTCGCGCATCGCGCGCAGGAAATTGCCCTGCAGCAGCAGCTCGCTGGCCGTGCCCTCTTCCTTCAGGTGTGCATCATCCATGGGCTGCGTGGCTCCGGTGTTTGAGCAGGTAACGCCAGGTGAAGCCCGGGAACGCGAGCACCACGAACAGCGCGGCGGTGACGGCGTAGAACTCCCATCCCTGCGGCGCGATCTGGCCCGCGCGGCTTTCGAACAGCAAGCCGATGCCGCCGGACACGAAATAGAGAACGACGAGCTCGCCCACGCGCACCGCCAGCAGCTTGACGCCGCCCGGCAGCGGCACCAGCCCGAACAGCCGCTCGTTGAGGAACGGCAGGTTGGCGGCTGCCAGCGCGACCAGCAGCACCACCCAGACCGAGGCGTTCTGCGACACGTGGGCGATCAGGTGGCCAGCGTGGCCACGATCGCCTTGGCACACAGCGTCATGAGGCCACCCGGCAGGATGCCGAGGATCAGGATCAGCGCGCCGTTGAGCGTCAGCACGGTGCGCACGTCGCGCGGCGCCGACACGGTGCTCGCCGTGACCGGCGCGTCGAAGTACATGACCTTGACCACGCGCAGGTAGTAGAACGCGCCGATCAGCGACATCAAGACCGCGAATACCGCCAGCCCGATGTAGATCGCCTGGCCCGAAGCGATCAGCGCCTGCAGCACCGCCAGCTTGGCGTAGAAGCCGACCAGCGGCGGCACGCCCGCGAGCGAGAACATCGCCACCGCCATCACGCCTGCATAGAGCGGGCTGCGCTGGTTGAGGCCGGCGAGGTCGGTGATCTCCTCGCTCTCGAAACCCTCGCGCGCCAACAGCAGGATGATGCCGAAGCTCGCCAGCGTGGTCAGCACGTAGGTCACGATGTAGAACATCGAGGCGCTGTACGCGAACTGCGCGTTGTAGGTGTTGCCGTTGACCACGCCCGCCACCAGGCCGAGCAGCATGAAGCCCATCTGCCCGATGGTCGAATAGGCCAGCATGCGTTTGAGGTTGGTCTGCGCGATGGCCGCGAGGTTGCCGACCAGGAGCGATGCGATCGCGAGCAGGGCAAGCATCTGCTGCCAGTCGAAGGCCAGCGGCAGCAACCCTTCCACCAGCAGCCGGATGATGATCGCGAAGGCCGCCAGCTCGGGCGCCGCGCCGATCAGCAGCGTGACCGCGGTTGGCGCGCCGTGGTAGACGTCGGGCACCCACATGTGGAACGGCGCCGCGCCCACCTTGAAGGCGAGCCCCGCGACGATGAACACCAGGCCGAACACCAGCACCTGGTGATTGACCTTGCGGCTCGCGATGGCCTTGAAGACCTCGTTGATGTCGAGCGAGCCGGTCGCGCCGTACATCATGGAAAGACCATAGAGCAGGAAGCCGCTGGCCAGCGCGCCAAGAACGAAATACTTCATGGCGGCCTCGCTGGCCACCGCGTTGTCGCGCCTGAGCGCGACCAGCGCGTAGCTCGACAGCGTGAGCAGTTCGAGCCCGAGGTAGATCACCAGGAAATTGCTGCCCGAGATCATCACGAACATGCCGACCAGCGCGAACATGCTGAGGGTGAAGATCTCGCCGCCGGCGAGCATGCCGCGATCGCCCGCATACGGGCGGCCGTAGACCAGCGTGACCATCAGCGCGACGCTGGCGAAGCACTTGAGCCAGTTGCCCATCGGGTCGCTCACCACCATGCCGCCGAAGCCGTAGAGGGTCTGGCCGTCGGCCGCACTGAGCCCGGTCAGGACCGCAATGACCCCGAGCGTGAGCAGTGTCACCACATAGGTGCCGGTGCGGCGTGCGCTGGTCGTCGACAGGTCGACCAGTGCGATGATGCAGGCCATGGCCAGCAGCAGCGTCTCGGGGTAGATCGTCATCCAGCTGAGTTTGTCAATCATCTCGTTCTCTTGTTCAGCGCGGACTCAGGGACTGGGGATCTTGGAGATCGCCACATGGTGCAGCAGCTCGGTCACCGAGGCGTTCATCGCGTCGGTGAAAGGCTTCGGATAGAGCCCCATCCACAGCACGGCGATCGCGAGCAGCGCCAGCATGAGGAATTCGCGCGCATCGATGTCGCTCAGTTCCTTGACGTGGTCGTTGCCCACCGGGCCGAGGTAGACGCGCTTGTACATCCACAGCGTGTAGGCCGCGCCCCAGATCAGCGCCGAGGCGGCGGCCAGGCCGATCCAGAAATTGGCCTTGACCGCGCCGAGGATCACCATCCATTCGCCGACGAAACCGGCAGTGCCCGGCAAGCCGCAATTGGCCATCGCGAACAGCAGCACGAAGGCCGCGAACTTGGGCATGGTGTTGACCACACCGCCGTAGTCGGCGATCTGGCGCGAATGCACGCGGTCGTACAGCACGCCGATGCACAGGAACATCGCGCCCGACACGAAGCCGTGCGCGATCATCTGCACGATGCCGCCTGCCACGCCGAGTTCGCTGAAGATGAAGAAGCCGAGCGTGACGAAGCCCATGTGGGCCACCGACGAATAGGCCACCAGCTTCTTCATGTCCTGCTGCACCAGCGCGACCAGGCCGACGTAGATCACCGCGATCAGCGACAGCGCGATCATGAGCCAGGCCCACTCGTGCGAGGCATCCGGCGCGATCGGCATCGAGAAGCGCAGGAAGCCGTAGGCGCCCAGCTTCAGCATGATCGCGGCCAGCACGGCGGAGCCGCCGGTCGGTGCCTCGACGTGCACGTCCGGCAGCCACGTGTGGACCGGCCACATCGGCACCTTGACCGCGAAGGCCGCGAAGAAGGCGAAGAACAGGAAGGTCTGCGCACTCGCGGCCAGCGGCAGCTTGTGCCAGGTCAGGATGTCGAAGCTGCCGCCCGACTTGTTGTACAGGTAGATCAGCGCGACCAGCATCAGGAGCGAGCCGAGCAGCGTGTAGATGAAGAACTTGAAGGCGGCGTAGATCTTGTTCGGGCCGCCCCAGATGCCGATGATCAGGTACATCGGAATCAGCGTGGCTTCGAAGAACACGTAGAACAGGATGCCGTCGAGCGCCGAGAAGGTGCCGATCATCAGGCCCGAGAGGATCAGGAACGCGCCCATGTACTGGTTCACGCGCTCGGTGATGACTTCCCATGCCGAGATCACCACGATGACCGTGATGAAGGCGGTGAGCAGCACCAGCCACAGCGAGATGCCATCCAGGCCGACGTGGTAGTTGATGTTGAAGCGCTCGATCCAGCCCGTCTTCTCGACGAACTGCATCGCGGCCGTCCCGTTCTGGAAACGCAGGAAGAGCGGCACGGTGACCAGGAAGCTCGCGATCGAACCGACGAGCGCGATCCAGCGCACGCCGTTCGCATGCTCGTCGCGCCCGAAGGCCAGCAGCACGACGCCGAACGCGATCGGCATCCAGATGGCAAGGCTCAGCAAACCCATTTTTGTTTTTCTCCAGCGAGAGCCGCTTACCGTTTGAACCAGACGAAGTACGTCATGAGGACGAAGATGCCCAGCAGCATCGCGAACGCGTAGTGGTAGATGTAGCCCGACTGCATCCAGCGCACGACACCGGCCACGCGGCCGACCAGCTTCCACGAGCCGTTGACGATGGCGCCGTCGATCACGCCCTGGTCGCCCCCCTTCCACAGGCCCATGCCCAGCGCGCGGGTGCCGCGGGCGATCACGTTCTCGTTGAACCAGTCCATGTAGTACTTGTTGTCGAGCAGGCGATAGACCGGGCCGAAGCCGCGCTTGATCGCGGCCGGCAGCGCCGGATTGATGATGTACATGTACCAGGACAGCACCACGCCCGCGAGCGCGAGCCAGAACGGCGCGCCGGCCAGGCCGTGCAGCGCCATCGCCACCGGACCGTGGAAGGCCTCGGCCAGTTCCTTCATCGCCGGATGCGCGCCCTCGTTGACGGCGATCGCGCCCTTGAAGAAGTCGCCGAAGAGCATCGGCTCGATCGTCATGAAGCCGATCACGGCGGACGGAATGGCGAGCAGCACCAGCGGCACCCAGATCACCCAGGGCGATTCATGCGGCTTCGCATGAGCGTCGTGATGGCCGTGGCCATGGTCCGGTTCCTCGTCCGAAGGGTGGGCATGGTGCGCATCGGGATTCTGGTCGTAGCGCTCCTCGCCGTGGAACACGAGGAAGTACATGCGAAACGAGTAGAAGGCGGTGACGAACACGCCGGCCAGCACCGAGAAGTAGGCGAAGTCAGAGCCCCACAGGTGGCTCTCGTGCACCGCCTCGATGATGCTGTCCTTGGAGTAGAAGCCGGCGAAGAAAGGCGTGCCGATCAGCGCCAGCGAACCGACCAGCGAGGTGATCCAGGTGATCGGCATGTACTTGCGCAGCCCGCCCATCCAGCGGATGTCCTGGTTGTGGTGCACGCCGATGATCACCGAGCCGGCGCCGAGGAACAGCAGTGCCTTGAAGAAGGCGTGCGTCATCAGGTGGAACACCGCGACCGAATAGGCCGAGGCGCCGAGCGCCACCGTCATGTAGCCGAGTTGCGAGAGCGTCGAATACGCGACCACGCGCTTGATGTCGTTCTGGATGATGCCGAGGAAACCCATGAACAGCGCGGTGATGGCGCCGATCACGAGCACGAAGCTCAAGGCCGTGTCGCTCAGCTCGAACAGCGGCGACATGCGCGCCACCATGAAGATGCCCGCCGTGACCATGGTCGCGGCGTGGATCAGCGCCGAGATCGGCGTCGGGCCTTCCATCGAATCGGGCAGCCACACGTGCAGCGGGAACTGCGCGCTCTTGCCCATCGCACCGATGAAGAGGCAGATGCAGACCACGGTGATCAGCATCCAGCCGGTGCCCGGGAAGCCGATCTGCGCCAGCCCGTCGGCCTTGGCGAAGACCTCGCCGTAGTTCAGCGTGCCGGCATAGGCTGCGATCAGGCCGATGCCGAGGATGAAGCCGAAGTCGCCCACGCGGTTGACCAGGAAGGCTTTCAGGTTCGCGAAGATCGCACTCGGCTTGTTGAACCAGAAGCCGATCAGCAGATAGGACACCAGGCCCACCGCCTCCCAGCCGAAGAACAGCTGGAGCATGTTGTTGCTCATCACGAGCATCAGCATCGAGAAGGTGAACAGCGAGATGTACGAGAAGAAGCGGTTGTAGCCCTCGTCCTCCTCCATGTAGCCGATGGTGTAGATGTGCACCATCAGCGACACGAAGGTCACCACGCACATCATCATCGCGGTGAGGCCGTCGACCAGGAAGCCGATCTCCATCTTGATGCCGCCGACCGTCATCCATTCGTAGATGGTCGCGTTGAAGTGCGCGCCGTCGTAGACCACGCTCTTGAGCGTCATCGCCGAGATCACGAAGGCGATGAACACGCCGAGGATGGTCAGCGAATGCGTGAAACGCCGGCCGATGTGGTCGCCGCCGAACTTGGTGGCGAACAGCCCGGGCACGATGGCGCCGACCAGGGGCGCCAGCGGAACGGCCAGCAGCGTGGATGCGGAAAGTGTTGCGCTCATGGGATTCTTCTTTTCAATGATCGCAAGGCATCACGGCTCTCACCCATTCGGGAGCTGCCGCGGAACCGGCTTGGCCGGGCCGCTGGCTGCGCCCCCTGAAGGGGGTTGGCGAAGCGACACGAAGTGCGCGAAGACTGGGGGTCATCCTTTTAATGCGTTGAGCTCGTCGATGTTGATGTTCGACTTGTTGCGGAACAGCAAGACCAGCAGGGCCAGTCCGATCGCCGACTCCGCGGCGGCCACGGTCAGGATGAAGAACACGAAGATCTGCCCGTGCATGTCGCCCAGGTAGTACGAGAAGGCGACGAAGTTGATGTTGACCGCGAGCAGCATCAGCTCGATGCACATCAGCAGCACGATCAGGTTCTTGCGGTTGAGGAAGATCCCGATGACCGACAACGCGAAAAGCATCGCGCCGAGCGAGAGAAAGTGTCCGAGCGTGAGCGTCATGCCTTGGTCTCCGCGGAAGCCTGGGGTTGCTCGGCGACAGGTTGCGCCGCACGCGTGACCGGCATCTGCACGATGCGCACGCGGTCGCGCGCCTTCACGCGGACCTGGTCGGACGGGTTCTGGTATTTGCTGTCCTTGCGCGCGCGCAGCGTGAGCGCGATGGCCGCAACGATGGCCACGAGCAGGATGACGGCCGCGATCTCCAGCGGATAGAGATAGCCGGTGTAGAGCAGCTTGCCGAGCTCGAGCGTGTTCGAGCTGTCGGGGCCGCCGACCATCGCGCTCCTCGGCGCGGCCAGACGGAAGCCGCCCATCAGCACGCCGGCCATCTCGAGCGCGATCAGCGCACCGACCCCGGCCGCGAGCGGAAAGTGCTTCCAGAACCCCTGTCGCAACCCATCGACGTTGATGTCGAGCATCATCACGACGAACAGGAACAGCACCATCACCGCGCCCACGTAGACGAGCACCAGCACGATCGCGAGGAACTCGGCGCGCAGCAGCAGCCAGATGGCCGCGGCCTGGAAGAAGGCGAGCACCAGGTAGAGCGCCGCATACACGGGGTTGCGCGCGGTGATGACGCGGAAGGCCGCGAACAACAGCACCGCGGCAAACAGATAGAACAGACCGGTCTTGACGTCCATGGATCGACTTGGTTTTCTTAGCGGTACTTGGCGTCCGCTGCCTTGTTGGCGGCGATCTCTTTTTCGTAGCGGTCACCGACGGCCAGCAGCATGTCCTTGGTGAAGTACAGGTCGCCGCGCTTCTCGCCGTGGTATTCGAAGATGTGGGTCTCGACGATCGAGTCGACCGGGCAACTTTCCTCGCAGAAGCCGCAGAAGATGCACTTGGTCAGGTCGATGTCGTAGCGCGTGGTGCGGCGCGAGCCGTCGTCGCGCACGTCGGATTCGATGGTGATCGCCAGCGCCGGGCACACGGCTTCGCACAGCTTGCAGGCGATGCAGCGCTCCTCGCCGTTCTCGTAGCGGCGCAGCGCGTGCAGGCCGCGAAAGCGCGGCGACAGCGGCGTCTTTTCCTCAGGGAACTGCACGGTGATCTTGCGGCTGAACGCGTACTTGCCGGTGAGGGCCAGGCCCTTGAACAATTCGAACAGCATGAAGCTGGACAGAAAGTCCTTGAGCGAGAACGAGGGCGCGCTCGACGTGGCGGTGTGCGCAGACATGGCGATTCCAGTCAATTCCAGATGTTGAACGGGGTCTGCATCCAGGCGCCGACCACCACCAGCCACACGAGCGTGACCGGAATGAAGATCTTCCAGCCCAGCCGCATGATCTGGTCATAGCGAAAGCGCGGGAAGGTCGAGCGGACCCAGAGGAACATGGTGACCACGCAGAAGGTCTTGATGCCCAGCCAGATCCAGCCCGGAATGAAGCTGAGGAATTCGAAGGGCGGCAGCCAGCCGCCGAGGAACAGGATGACGGTCAGGATCGAGACCAGCCACATGTTGGCGTACTCGGCCAGGAAGAACATGGCGAAGCTCATGCCCGAGTACTCGATCATGTGGCCCGCGACGATTTCCGATTCGCCTTCCACCACGTCGAAGGGGTGGCGGTTGGTCTCGGCCAGGCCGGAGATGAAGTAGACGAAGAAGATCGGCAGCAGCGACAGCCAGTTCCACGACAGGAAGCCGACGCCCATGGCCGCGAAGTGGCCCCTGCCCTGCCCCGCCACGATGTCGCTCATGTTGAGGCTGGCCGACACCATCAGCACGACGACGAAGCAGAAGCCCATCGCGATCTCGTAGCTGACCATCTGCGCCGAGGCGCGCAGCGCGCCGAGGAAGGCGTACTTGGAGTTGGAGGCCCAGCCCGCGATGATTACGCCGTAGACCTCGAGCGAGGTGATGGCCATGACGAACAGCAGCCCGGCATTGATGTTGGCCAGTGCGACGTCGGGCCCGAACGGAATGACCACCCACGCGGCCAGCGCCGGCATGATGGTCATGATCGGCCCGAGCAGGAACAGCCCTTTGTTGGCGACCGTCGGCAGGATGATTTCCTTGGTCAGCAGCTTGAGTGCATCGGCGATGGGCTGCAGCAGGCCCAGCGGCCCAATGCGGTTGGGGCCGATGCGGATCTGCGTGAAGCCGATCGCCTTGCGTTCCCACAGCGTCAGGTAGGCCACGGCCAACATCAGCGGGATCACCACGACCACGATCTTGATCAGCGTCCAGATGATCGGCCACCAGAAGCCGGTCCACCAGCCGGCATGGGCCAGCCCGAGGCCGAAGCCGTAGATCGCGTCGATCATGCCGACACCTCCTGCCTGGCGGCATGCGCGTGGCGCGCATCGGCCGTCAGCTGCAGCGAGGTGGCGCGGCGGACGATCGAATCGAGCTGGTAGATGCCGGCGACCGCAGGCGCCGCATGCGAAGCGCCGCCGCCGGCGATCGCGGCCGTCGTGGCATTGTTCAGCCGATCGGCCGGCACCGGCCCCGGCGCGGCGAAGCCGGCATCGGCCAGCACATCGGCCGTCGATTCGAAGGAGAAGCCGGAAAGACCCAGCAGATTGGCCAGCACGCGCAGCACCTTCCACGCCGGACGCGCTTCGCCCAGCGGCTTGACGACCGCATGGAAGCTCTGCGCACGGCCTTCGGCATTGACGAAGGTGCCGGGCGTCTCGGTGAACGGCGCGATCGGCAGCAGCACGTCGCTGAATTCGAGGTTGGCCTTGAAGGGGCTCAGCGTCACGACCATCTGGGCGTGTGCGAGCGCATCGACCGCGGAGACGCCCGCGGCCGAATCGAACACCGGCTCGTTGTTGAGCAGTAGCACCGCCTTGAGCGCGCCGCCGAGCATGGCGCCTGCGTGCAGGCCGCCCTCCTTCGGCAAGGCGCCGACGAGCTGCGCGCCGACCGTGTTCGCGGCCTCGGTGAGATAGCCGACGCTGGCGCCGGTCTGCGCGCCGATCCACTGGGCCAGCGCGAGCAGGCTGCCGGCCTCGGCATGGTGCGCGGCCGCGTTGCCGAGCAGGATCGCCTTGCGTTCGCCGCCGAGCAGCGAAGCGGCCAGCGCCTTCGCGGCGTCGCCGGCGGCGGCCGTGCGGCTCACCGGCGCCGCGGCGCCCATGCTTTCGGCGATCGCGCCGGCGATCTCGGCCAGCGCATCGAACCAGTCATGCGCCGGCACGCGCACGGCGTTCGCCACGGGCATCGCCCAGGCATCGGCATCGGCGAACAGTTCGGGCGAGGTCACTGCGCTCAGCACGCCGCCCCTGCGCACCGCCTGGCGGATGCGCTGCGCGAACAGCGGATGGTCCTTGCGCAGGTTGCTGCCGACCACGAGCACGCGTTGCAGCTGCGACAGCGAAGCGATCGAGGTGCCAAGCCAGCGCACGCCCTCGGACGCGGAGAAATCGGCGTTGCGCAGACGGTGGTCGATGTTGCCGCTGCCCAGGCCGTGCATCAGCAGCTTGGCCAGGTGCAGCTCTTCGAGCGTGCTGTGCGGGCTCGCCAGCGTGCCGATGCTTTGCGCACCGTGGTCGGCCTTGATCTGCTTCAGGCCGTTGGCCACGTATTCGAGCGCGGTCTGCCAGTCGACCTGCTGCCACTGGCCACCCTGCTTGAGCATCGGCTGCGTCAGGCGCTCGGGGCTGTTCAACGCTTCGTACGAGAAGCGGTCGCGGTCGGCGATCCAGCATTCGTTCACGTCCTCGTTCTCGAGAGGAACGACGCGCATGACCTTGTTGTTCTTGACCTGGACGATCAGGTTGGCACCGGTCGAATCGTGCGGGCTGATCGACTTGCGGCGCGACAGCTCCCAGGTGCGGGCGCTGTAGCGGAAGGGCTTGCTGGTGAGCGCGCCGACCGGACAGATGTCGATCATGTTGCCGGAGAGTTCGGAGTCGACCGAATCGCCGAGGAAGGTCTCGATCTCGGAATGCTCGCCACGGTGCGACATGCCGAGCTCCATCACGCCGGCCACTTCCTGGCCGAAGCGCACGCAGCGCGTGCAATGGATGCAGCGGCTCATCTCTTCCATGCTGATGAGCGGGCCGACGTCCTTGTGGAACACGACGCGCTTTTCTTCCTCGTAGCGCGAGGACGAACCGCCGTAGCCCACCGCCAGATCCTGCAGCTGGCATTCGCCGCCCTGATCGCAGATCGGGCAATCGAGCGGATGGTTGATCAGCAGGAACTCCATGACCGACTGCTGGGCCTTGATGGCCTTGTCGCTCTTGGTGCGAACGATCATGCCCTGCGTGACCGGCGTGGCGCAGGCCGGCATCGGCTTGGGCGCCTTCTCGACATCGACCAGGCACATGCGGCAATTGGCCGCGATGCTGAGCTTCTTGTGATAGCAGAAGTGCGGAATGTAGGTGCCCGCCTTGTCGGCCGCATGCATGATCATGCTGCCTTCGACGATGTCGACCTTCTTGCCGTCGAGTTCGATTTCAACCATATGTGTGTCTTGCTCAGGCCTTGGCCGTCGTCTTGGGGACGTAGCCTGGAATCAGCGCCTCGAACTCGTGGCGGAAGTGCTTGATCATGGCCCGCACCGGCATTGCGGCGGCATCGCCGAGCGCGCAGATCGTGCGGCCCTGGATGTTGTCGGCCACCGAGTTGAGCAGGTCCATGTCGGAGGCCTTGCCCTGCCCGTTGTGGATGCGGTCCACCACGCGCCAGAGCCAGCCCGTGCCTTCGCGGCAGGGCGTGCATTGGCCGCAGGACTCATGCATGTAGAAATACGAAAGCCGCTTGAGCGATTCGACCATCGAGCGGCTGTCGTCCATCACGATCACCGCGCCCGAGCCGAGCATCGAGCCGGCCTTGGCAATGGCGTCGTAGTCCATCGTGCAGTCCATCATGATCGACGCCGGCAGCACCGGCGCCGAGGAGCCGCCGGGAATCACGGCCTTGAGCTGTCGGCCACGGCGCACGCCGCCCGCGAGTTCGAGCAGCTTGGAGAACGGCGTGCCCATCGGGATCTCGTAGTTGCCGGGCAGCTCGACGTCGCCGCTGACCGAGAAGATCTTGGTGCCGCCGTTGTTCGGCTTGCCGCATTCGAGGTACGCCGGGCCGCCGTTGACGATGATCCACGGCACGGCCGCGAAGGTCTCGGTGTTGTTGATCGTCGTCGGCTTGCCGTAGAGGCCGAAGCTGGCGGGGAACGGCGGCTTGAAGCGCGGCTGGCCCTTCTTGCCTTCGAGCGATTCGAGCAGCGCGGTCTCCTCGCCGCAGATGTAGGCGCCGAAGCCGTGCGTCGCGTGCAGCTGGAAGTTGAAGCTGCTGCCCAGGATGCCGTCGCCGAGATAGCCGGCGGCACGGGCCTCTTCGAGCGCTTCCTCGAAACGCTCGTAGGTCGTGAAGATCTCGCCGTGGATGTAGTTGTAGCCGACGCTGATGCCCATCGCATAGGCGGCGATGGCCATGCCCTCGATCACGATGTGCGGGTTGTACTGCAGCAGGTCGCGGTCCTTGCAGGTGCCGGGCTCGCCCTCGTCCGAATTGCAGACCAGGTACTTCTGTCCCGGGAACTGGCGCGGCATGAAGCTCCACTTGAGGCCGGTCGGGAAGCCCGCGCCGCCGCGGCCGCGCAGGCCCGAAGCCTTGACTTCGGCGATCACCTGGTCGGGCGTCAGCCCTTCGGCGAGGATCTTGCGCAGCGCCTGGTAGCCGCCGCGCGCCTCGTAGTCGGCCAGGCGCCAGTTGGTGCCGTTCAGGCCGGCATAGATCTGCGGCGTGATGTGGCGGTCGTGGAAGCAGGTCTGGACGCCGGTGGCCTGGAACTGCGAGAGCACTTGCTCGGAGGTCGTCATGGCGCGCCCTCCGTCGCCGCGTTGCGCAGGCCGTCGATCATCTGGTCGATCTTCTCGTTGCTCATGAAGCTGCACATGGTGCGGTCGTTGACCAGCATCACCGGCGAATCGGCGCAGGCGCCCAGGCATTCGCTCTGCTGCAGTGTGAACATGCCGTCGGGCGTGGTCTCGCCCATGCGGATGCCGAGCTTCTTCTCGCAATGCACGAGCGCCACCGCGCCGTCGCGCAACTGGCATGGCAGGTTGGTGCAGACGTTGAGCTTGTACTTGCCCACCGGCCGCTGGTTGTACATGTTGTAGAAGGTCGTGACCTCGTGCACGGCGATCGGCGCGATGCCGAGGTAGGCGGCGATCTCGCGCTCGCGCTGCATGCTCACGAAGCCTTCGTCCTTCTGGACGATGGTCAGGCAGGCCATCACGGCCGACTGCTTGCCTGCCGGCGGGTACTTGGCGACTTCGCGCGCGAAGAGATCGAGCGTCGCCGCCGACAGCGGCGCCGAGGCGCCGGTGGGTGTGTCGTGGGAAGTGGCAGAGGTCATTGGCGCGTTCACCTGTCGATTTCGCCGAACACGATGTCCATGGTGCCGATCACGGCGACGGCGTCGGCGATCATGTGGCCGCGCGACATCTCGTCGAGCGCGGCGAGGTGCGGAAAGCCCGGCGCACGGATCTTCAGCCGGTAGGGCTTGTTGGCGCCGTCGCTCACGAGGTAGATGCCGAACTCGCCCTTGGGATGCTCGACCGCGGCGTAGGCCTCGCCTTCGGGCACGTGGAAGCCTTCGGTGAAGAGCTTGAAATGGTGGATCAGCTCCTCCATGTTGGCCTTCATCGATTCGCGCGCCGGTGCCGCGACCTTGTGGTTGTCAGTGATCACCGGGCCCGCATTCTTGCGCAGCCAGGCCGAGCACTGCTGGATGATCCGGTTGGCCTGGCGCATCTCTTCGACGCGCACGAGGTAGCGGTCGTAGCAGTCGCCGGTCTTGCCGACGGCGATGTCGAAGTCCATGCGGTCGTAGACGTCGTAGGGCTGCTTCTTGCGCAAGTCCCATTCGACGCCCGAGCCGCGCAGCATCGGGCCGGTGAAGCCGAGGTTGAGCGCGCGCTCCGGCGTGACGACGCCGATGCCGACCGTGCGCTGCTTCCAGATGCGGTTGTCGGTGAGCAGCGTCTCGTACTCGTCGACCATCTTCGGAAATCGCCGGCAGAAGTCGTCGATGAAATCGAGCAGCGAGCCCTGGCGGTTCTGGTTGAGGCGCTCGATCGCCTTCGCGTTCTTGATCTTGCTGACCTTGTACTGCGGCATCGCGTCCGGCAGGTCGCGGTAGACGCCGCCCGGACGGAAATAGGCCGCATGCATGCGCGCGCCGGACACGGCCTCGTACATGTCGAACAGGTCCTCGCGCTCGCGGAAGCAGTAGATGAGCATGTTCATCGCACCGCAGTCCAGGCCGTGCGCACCGAGCCACAGCAGGTGGTTCAGCAAGCGCGTGATCTCGGCGAACATGACGCGGATGTACTGCGCACGCTCCGGCACCTCGAGGCCCATCAGGCGCTCGATGGCGAGGCAGTACGCGTGCTCGTTGCTCATCATCGAGACGTAGTCGAGCCGGTCCATGTAGGGCAGCGACTGAATGTACGTGCGCGTTTCGGCGAGCTTTTCGGTCGCGCGATGCAAGAGGCCGATGTGCGGGTCGGCGCGCTGGATCACTTCGCCGTCCAGTTCGAGCACCAGGCGCAGCACGCCGTGCGCTGCCGGATGCTGGGGACCGAAGTTCAGCGTGTAGTTCTTGATTTCCGCCATGTCAGTGCAATCCGCCGTAGTTGTCTTCGCGGATCACGCGCGGCGTGATCTCGCGCGGCTCGATCGACACCGGCTGATAGATCACGCGCTTCTGGTCCGCGTCGTAGCGCATCTCGACATGCCCGGAAACGGGGAAGTCCTTGCGGAACGGATGGCCGATGAAGCCGTAATCCGTGAGGATGCGGCGCAGGTCGTCATGACCCTCGAACACGATGCCGTAGAGGTCGAAGGCTTCGCGCTCGAACCAGCCTGCGGCGTTCCAGATGCCGGTCAGCGAATCGATCACCGGCAGATCTTCGTTGGGCACGAACACCTTGAGGCGCACGCGCTGGTTGAGGCTGACCGACAGCAGGTGCGTGACGACGCAGAAGCGCTCGCCTTCCCAGGTGCCTTCGCGGTAGTCGGAATAGTCGAGGCCGCAGAGATCGATCAGCTGCTCGAAGCGGCAGCCCGGCGCATCGCGCAGCAGAGTCGCGGCCTCGATGTAGTCGGCCGCGCCGACCACCACCGTCACCTCGCCGAGGCGCAGGGTGACGCTCCTGGCTTTGGCGCCGAGCGTTTCGGTGATCTGGGTCTTCAGTGCCTCGGGAGCAATGGCAAAGTCGGTCATCGTCTCTCGCTTGGTTCAGGCACGCGCGATCGTGTTGGTGCGTCGGATCTTCTGCTGCAGCTGGATGATTCCGTACAGCAGCGCCTCGGCGGTCGGCGGGCAGCCCGGCACGTAGACGTCGACCGGCACGATGCGGTCGCAGCCGCGCACGACCGAATAGCTGTAGTGGTAGTAGCCGCCGCCGTTGGCGCACGAGCCCATCGACAGCACCCAGCGCGGCTCGGGCATCTGGTCGTAGACCTTGCGCAGCGCGGGCGCCATCTTGTTGCACAGCGTGCCCGCCACGATCATCAGATCGGACTGGCGCGGACTCGGGCGGAACAGCATGCCGAAGCGGTCGATGTCGTAGCGCGCGGCGCCGGCGTGCATCATTTCCACGGCACAGCATGCGAGGCCGAAGGTCATCGGCCACAGTGATCCGGTCTTGGCCCAGTTCACCACCGAGTCGTAGGTGGTGGTGACGAAGCCTTCCTTCATGACGCCTTCAATGGCCATTTCGCGGATTCCTTGTCATTCCCAGTCGAGGGCGCCTTTTTTCCACTCGTAGACGAAGCCCACGACGAGGATGGCGAGAAAGATCATCATGGCCCAGAAGCCGACGGCGCCGATCTGCTTGAGCGCGATCGCCCACGGAAAGAGAAAGGCGATCTCGAGATCGAAAAGAATGAAGAGGATGGCGACCAGGTAGTAGCGCACATCGAACTTCATGCGCGCATCCTCGAAGGCTTCGAAGCCGCATTCGTAGGGCGCGTTTTTCTGGGCGTCGGGGCGGTTGGGCCCGAGGATGTAACCGAGAACCTGAGGCGCGACGCCTACACCGACACCGACCAGGATGAACAGCAGGACGGGGAGGTAGGAATCGAGGTTCATCGGGAGGTTCTATCACCGCTTGCCACCGGCAGGAAGCGTTCATTCCTGCCGGTGAGATTTGGTGCGGTCGGCGAGACTCGAACTCGCACAGCTTTCGCCACTACCCCCTCAAGATAGCGTGTCTACCAATTTCACCACGACCGCGGTTTTTTGCTGTCCGAATGGCATGAGGAACCCGTTGAGGTTTTGGCTTTCCGGACAGCTTTAGAGTTTACCCTGAAATGCGGTCGTTTTCACTCGACGGCCGCATCGATCACGCGCGGATCACTTGCTCGGGATCTGGCCAGCGCCCGAAGCAGGTGCAGCCGGCGCCGACGCCGCGGCGCTCGCGGCCTGCGCGGCAGGTTCGCTGCCCGCAGGGATCTGCCCTGCCGCATTCGAGGCCGCGGGTGCCGGCGGCGGTGCGGCGATGGCCGCGCGTTCGAGCAGGCTGCCGCCGCCCGAAGGCTGCGCATGACCGAAGTAGGCCAGCATCAGCGTGCAGGCGAAGAAGACCGCAGCGAGCACCGCCGTCGTGCGCGAAAGAAAGTTGGCGCTGCCGCTGGCACCGAAGAGACTGCCCGCACTGCCGCTGCCGAAGGCCGCGCCCATGTCGGCGCCCTTGCCGTGCTGGATCAGGATCAGGCCGATCATCGCGAGCGCGGTGAGCATCTGCACGCCCACCAGGATATTGAGGACCACGTTCATTCGTTCTAACTCCTAATTGATTGGCCGTCGCGCCCGCATCAGCGCGCCGCGGCAATGATCTGCAGAAAATCGGGCGCCTTCAGCGATGCGCCGCCGATCAGGCCGCCGTCGATATCGGCCTGCGCCAGCAGCTCGGCCGCATTGGCGGCGTTCATGCTGCCGCCATAGAGAATCCGGATGCCGGCGGCGTGTTCGCTCGCGGCATGGTGCAGCTGTGCGCGCAGCAAGGCATGCACCGCCTGCGCCTCGTCGGGTGTCGCGGTCTTGCCGGTGCCGATGGCCCACACGGGCTCGTAGGCAACGACGACTTCGCTGATGCAATGGCCGTTGACATGGATCACCGCCGCGAGTTGCCGCTTGACGACGTCCTCGGTCTGCCCCGCTTCGCGCTGTGCCAGCGTTTCGCCGACGCAGACGATCGGCGTGATGCCGTTGGCGAGCGCAGCGGCGGTCTTGGCAGCCACCGCCTCGTCCGTCTCGCCGTGGTACTGGCGGCGCTCCGAATGGCCGACGATCGCATAGCGCACGCCGAAGTCCTTCAGCATCGCAGCCGATTGCTCGCCCGTGAACGCGCCTTGCGGCTGGGCCGACAGGTCCTGCGCGCCAAGCGCGATCGGCGAGCGCGCGACCAGCGCCTGCACCTGCGCCAGGTACGGCGCTGGAACGCACACCGCGACCTCGCAGGCGGGCGTGCCGATGCCCTGCAGCAGGGCCTTCACCAGCGCCTCGTTGGCGCCGAGGCTGCCGTTCATCTTCCAGTTTCCGGCGATCAGCTTCTTCTTCGTCATGCCATCTCTTCACCAGGTCAGCACGATCTTGCCGATGTGCTGATTCGATTCCATCAACGCGTGCGCCTGCGCGGCGCCGCTCGGCTCGCCGCCGGCAGCGAAGCTGCTGTGGACCACGGGCTTGACCGCGCCGCTTTCGAGCAGCGGCCAGACCTTCTCGCGCAACGCCTTGGCGATCGAGCCCTTGAAGGCGATCGGCCGCGGACGCAAGGTCGAGCCGGTGACCGTGAGCCGCTTGCGCAGCACCATGCCGGCGTTGAACTCGCTCTTGACGCCGCCCTGCACCGCGATGATCACGAGGCGACCGTCTTCGGCCAGGCATTCGATCTCGCGCGCGACGTAGCTGCCGGCGACCATGTCGAGCACGACGTCTACACCCTTGCCGCCGGTGAGGCGCTTGGCCTCCGCGACGAAATCCGCGGTCTTGTAGTTGATCGCATGGTCGGCACCGAGCTTGCGGCAGGCTTCGCACTTGTCGTCGCTGCCCGCGGTGACGATCACGGTGGCGCCGAGCGCCTTGCCGAGCTGGATCGCCGTCACGCCGATACCGCTCGAGCCGCCCTGGATCAGCAGCGTCTCGCCCTTCTGCAGGCGGCCGCGTTCGAACACGTTGCTCCAGACGGTGAAGAAGGTCTCGGGCAGCGTGGCCGCATCGGCATCGCTCCATCCCTTGGGCACCGGCAGGCATTGCGCGACGGGCGCCGCGCACAGCTCGGCATAGCCGCCGCCGGCGACCAGCGCGCACACGTGGTCGCCGATCTTGAATCCAGCATCGGCCATTGCCTTCGCGTCGCCCGACACGATCTCGCCGGCCACCTCGAGGCCCGGCAGGTCGGAAGCGCCCGGCGGCACCGGATAGTTGCCGGTGCGCTGCAGCACGTCGGGCCGGTTCACGCCGCTCGCGGCCACGCGGATCAGCAATTCGCCCGCGCCCGCGACCGGCGCAGGACGTTCCACCACGCGCAGCACCTCGGGGGCACCGAACGATGTGATTTCAATGGCTTTCATGGTTTTTCCTGGCAGCGCCCGGCGGGCGGAAATCGCTGGTTCCACGACGCGCGGCGGCGTTGCAGCCGCCGCGCGCACCTCATCAGGATTGATGCTCGCCGCGATGGGCGTCCTGCGGCAACGGCTGTTGCTCAACCACCTGCTCGGCCTGTTGTTCACCGCCGCGCTCGTTGTTGTTCTCGAAGCGCGGTGCGCGCTCGGGACGCGGCGGACGATCGCCACGGTCGCCACGGTCGCCGCCGCGATCACCACGGTCGGAACGCTCGCGACGCTCGCGGTCTTCGCGCGGCGGACGGTCGTTGAACTCCATGCCGGCCGGACGCTCGGTCAATGCCTTCATCGACAGCTTGACGCGGCCCTTCTCGTCGGTCTCGAGCACCTTGACCTTGACGATCTGGCCTTCGCTCAGGTAGTCGGTCACCTTCTCGACACGTTCGTGCGCGATCTGGCTGATGTGCAGCAGACCGTCCTTGCCGGGCAGCAGGTTGATCAGCGCGCCGAAGTCGAGGATCTTGGTGACCGGGCCTTCGTAGACCTTGCCGATCTCGACTTCCGCCGTGATCTGCTCGATGCGCTTCTTGGCCATCTCGGCCTTCTCGGGATCGGTCGAGGCGATGGTGATGGTGCCGTCCTCGTCGATGTTGATCTGCGTGCCGGTTTCCTCGGTCAGCGCGCGGATCACCGAGCCGCCCTTGCCGATCACGTCGCGGATCTTCTCGGGGTTGATCTTCATCGTGAACAGGCGCGGCGCGAAGCTCGAGACCTCGGCCTTCGCCTCGCCCATCGCTTCCTGCATCTTGCCGAGGATATGCATGCGCGCTTCCTTGGCCTGCGCCAGCGCGACCTGCATGATTTCCTTGGTGATGCCCTGGATCTTGATGTCCATCTGCAGCGCGGTGATGCCGTTGGTCGTGCCGGCCACCTTGAAGTCCATGTCGCCCAGGTGATCCTCGTCGCCCAGGATGTCGGTCAGCACCGCGAAGCGGTTGTCTTCCTTGATCAGACCCATCGCGATGCCGGCCACGTGCGCCTTCATCGGCACGCCGGCGTCCATCATGGAGAGACAGCCGCCGCAGACCGAAGCCATCGACGAGGAACCGTTCGACTCGGTGATCTCGGACACGACGCGGATGGTGTAGGGAAACTCGTCCTTGCTCGGCAGGCATGCCACGAGCGCGCGCTTGGCCAGGCGGCCATGGCCGACTTCGCGGCGCTTGGTCGAGCCCATGCGGCCCACTTCGCCGGTGGCGAAGGGAGGCATGTTGTAGTGGAACAGGAAGCGGTCTTCGTATTCGCCCATCAGCGCGTCGATGCGCTGCGCGTCGCGTTCGGTGCCGAGCGTGGTCACGACCAGCGCCTGGGTTTCGCCGCGCGTGAAGAGCGCCGAGCCGTGGGTGCGCGGCAGCACGCTATTGCGGATCTCGATCGGACGCACGGTGCGCGTGTCGCGACCGTCGATGCGCGGCTCGCCGGCCAGGATCTGGCCGCGGACGATCTTCGACTCGATCGCGAACAGCAGGTCGTTGACCTTGCCGGCGTCGAAGGGCTCGCCGCTTTCCTTGAGCGCGGCCATCACGCCGGCGTTGGCTTCGCGCAGCGCTTGCGTGCGGGCCTGCTTGCTGCGGATCTGGTAGACCGCGCGCAGCTTCTCTTCGGCCAGGCCCTTGACCTTGGCGACGAAGGCTTCGTCTTCGGCCGGCGCCTTCCAGTCCCAGACCGGCTTGCCGGCATCGCGCACGAGTTCGTGGATCGCATTGATCGCGATGTTGGCCTGCTCATGGCCGAACACCACGCCGCCGAGCATGATCTCTTCGCTCAGTTGCAGGGCTTCGGACTCGACCATCAGCACGGCGGCTTCGGTGCCGGCGACCACGAGATCCATCTGCGAATCCTTGCGCGCGGTCTGGCCGGGGTTCAGCACGTACTGGCCGTTGATGTAGCCCACGCGCGCGGCGCCGATCGGGCCGCTGAAGGGAATGCCGGAGACCGACAGCGCGGCGCTCACGCCGATCATGGCGGCGATGTCGGCATCGACCTCGGGGTTGAGCGACAGCGTGTGGATGACCACGTGCACTTCGTTCAGGAAGCCTTCGGGAAAGAGCGGGCGGATCGGGCGGTCGATCAGGCGCGAGGTCAGCGTCTCATGCTCGCTGGGCTTGGCTTCGCGCTTGAAGAAGCTGCCGGGGATCTTGCCCGCGGCATAGGTCTTCTCGATGTAGTCGACGGTCAGCGGAAAGAAGTCCTGGCCGGGCTTGGCGGTCTTGGAGGCGACCACGGTGGCCAGCACCACGGTTCCTTCGATGTCCACGACCACGGCGCCACTGGCCTGGCGGGCGATCTCGCCGGTTTCCAGCACGACGGTCTTGTCGCCCCATTGGAACGACTTGGTGACTTTGTTGAAGAGGCTCATGTTTAGCTCCTGTTTTGGATGGCGGCCAACCTGTGCGGATCACAGGCCCCGCGGGGGCTGAAGCGCTTTCCAGAACACGATGCCATTCCAGAGAAGCTCGGTTCGAACTTCGATGGAATGACACAGCTTCGCTCTGTCTGGCACTCCGGAAACGATTCGCGAAGTAAAAAACGCCTGAGCTAGCGGACTAACCCAGGCGTTCTTGCATGCGATTCGGCTTACTTGCGCAGACCCAGCTTGGCGATCAGCGCGGTGTAGCGGTCGGCGTCCTTGGACTTCAGGTAGTCCAGCAGCTTGCGACGGCGGCTCACCATGCGCAGCAGGCCGCGACGACCGTGGTGGTCCTTGGCGTGCGTCTTGAAATGCGGGGTGAGTTCGTTGATGCGGGCGGTCAGCAGTGCGACTTGCACTTCGGGACTGCCGGTATCGTTGGCGGCTCGGGCGTTGTCCTTGACAACTTCGGCCTTGATGGAGGCTGCGATCATTGGTTTTTCCTTGTTCCGGGATATTTGACTTGCGGTGTGCGCTGGAACTGCACGCACCGTGCGCTTGGCGGATGCAAAGCCTTGGAATTATAGCTCGAAGGATGGCCCGCCTCTCTAGTGCGCAAGTAACCAGCGTTTGAGGCGGTCGACGCCTTGCACCAGGCGCTCAGGGTCTTTCGATGCAAAGCACCAGCGCAGCCAGCCCTGCGCCTCGGGCGCGAAGGCATTGCCGGGGGCGAGGCCGAGGCCGGCCTCGGCGACCAGGCGCTTGGCGACCGCCAGCGAATCGCCGAAGCCTTCGAGCTCGAAGAACGCGTACATGCCGCCGCGGGGCGGCTGCACGCGGATACGGGGCATGTCGGCCAGCAGCGGCACCAGAGTGTCGCGGCAGGCCTTGAGGTGCGCGACGACGCGCGGCGTGATGTCCTCGCTGTGGGCGAGCGCGGCGACGCCGGCGCGCTGGGTGAACACGCTTGCGCACGAGGTGTTGTATTCGATCAGCTTGCCCATGGCGTCGACCAGCGCCGGCGGCAGCACCAGCCAGCCGAGCCGCCAGCCGGTCATCAGGAAGCTCTTGGAGAAGCTGTGCGCGACGACAAGCCGGTCATCGGCTGCGGCGACATCGAGGAAGCTCGGCGCGCATCCGTTGGCGGTCGACTCGAAGTACAACCGCTCGTAGACCTCGTCGGCCAGGATCCACGTGCCCGTGCGGCGGCAGTGCGCGAGGATCGCTTGCTGCTCGTCGCGCGTGAGCGTCCAGCCGGTCGGGTTGTTGGGCGCATTGACGATCAGCAGCTGGGTCGCGGGGCCGATCGCGGAAAGCAGGGCCTCGAGATCGAGCGTCCAGCGCCCATCCCCCGGCACCAGCGGCACGCAGCGCACGCGCGCACCGAGGATCGCGGGCTGCGCGATCAGGTTCGGCCATACGGGCGTGACCGCAACCACCTCGTCGCCGGCGTCGATCAGCGCCTGCGCGGCGAGCATCAACGCGCTGACGCCCCCCGAAGTGACCGCGATGCGCGATGCATCGACCACCGGGTGATGCGCGCTCATGTACGCCGCGATCGCCTCGCGCAGTTCGGGCAGGCCGAGGTTGTGGGCATAGAAAGTCTCGCCGCGCTGCAGCGACTCGATCGCCGCCTGACGAATCACCTCGGGCGTCACTTCATCGCTCTCGCCGAACCAGAAGGCCAGCACGTCGCTGCGCCCCAGGCCGGCATTGGCGACCTCACGGATCTTGGAGGCTTCGAGGTTGTGAATCGCTTCACGCATCGGATCGGTTCCTTCCGGCCATCAAGGTCTTTGCATCTTGCAGGTGGTCGGCATCTCGGCCTGCTCGGCGGTGAGCGTCTTCACGACGCGAAAGCCGTAGCCGGACCCTTCGACGTCGAACTTCACGCCGGGCGCGCCCTGCCTGTCCATCACGCCGACCACCAGCGGCTGCTGGAACTGATGGTCCGCGGCCCGCATGCGGCCACGCTGTCCCGCGACGGTGACGTCGGCCTGTTCGAGCGCACGCGCCACGGCCACGGTGTCGACGCTGCCCGCGCGCTCCATCGCCTGCACCAGCGCCTCGACCATCAGCCGCATGCGCATGTGGACATAGTCGTCGGCGGGCTTCGGGAAGCGTTCACGGAACGCGCGATAGAACGCTTCGGATTCGGGCGTCGGCACGTTGGGCAGCCAGTCGGCGACGGCCAGCACGCGGCCGATGCCGGCGTCGCCGATCGCCGCCGGCGCGCCGAGCGCATTGCCGTAGAAGGTATAGAAGGTGCCGTTGAAGCCGGCCTCGCGCGCCGCCTTGACGAGCAGCGTGAGGTCGTTGCCCCAGTTGCCGGTAATCACCGCCTGCGCGCCGCTCGCGAGGATCTTGCTCGCGTAGGGCGCGAAGTCCTTCACGCGGCCCATCGGATGCAGTTCGTCGCCGACGATCTGCACGTCGGGTCGCAGCACGCCGAGTTCGCGCCGCGCCTCGCGCAGCACGGCCTGGCCGAAGCTGTAGTCCTGGCCGATCAGGTAGACGCGCTTGAGCGCCGCATCGCCCTTCACCACGTCCATCAGCGCCGCCATGCGCATGTCGGCATGCGCGTCGAAGCGAAAGTGCCAGAAGCTGCAGCGCTCGTTGGTGAGGATCGGATCGACCGCCGCATAGTTGAGGAACAGCACGCGCCGCGACAGGTCGCGCTCGTTGTTCTTGTCGATGGCATCGAGCAGCGCGGCGGCGGTGGCCGACGAGTTGCCCTGCAGCACGACGCGCGCGCCGTCGTCCATCGCGGCGCGCAAGGCCGAGAGCGCTTCCTCGTTCTGCCCCTTGCTGTCGTAACGGTCCAGTTGCAGCGGCCGGGCGCCGCCGGGCAGCTTGACGCCGCCGCGCGCATTCACGCGTTCGACAGCCCACAGGATGTTGCGGAAGACGGCCTCCCCGGTGTTGGCGAAGGGCCCGCTCATGCTCTCGATCAGCGCCAGCCGGATGGGCGCCGCGGACTGGGCATGCACCTGCGCGATCGCCGGTGCGCATAGCGCCAGGGCGCCGATTTTCAAGGCCCTTCGGCGCCAAATAAAGCTGGAGTTCATTGTCTTGAAACGCGCGCCGCCATGCCTAGATGAAGTGGCAAGCGGCACTCAGGTTGAAACGCCGCGCAGTGTACGGGACACACATTCCTTGTCCCTCTCGTTGTGTTCATTCAGGAGTCTTCACCATGTTTTTCGCACCCGCCATTCGCACCTCCCGCTTCGTTCCGCGCACCTACGACCGCAGCTTCGAGCGTTTCGTGAACGATGCCTTCTCCACCGCCACCGCACGCCAGGCGCTCAATGTCGAGCAGGATGAAAAGACCTGGACCCTCGCGCTCGACGTGCCGGGCCTCTCGCGCGAAGACCTGACGGTCGGCATCGAAGGCGCCGTCGTGCGCATCGACAGCAAGGCCGACGCCAAGCGCCAGTTCAAGGCCGCCTACGAGTTGCCGCAGGACATCGACGTCGCCGCCAGCGAGGCCAAGCTCGAGAACGGCGTGCTGACGCTGAAACTGGGCAAACGGGTGCCGGTCAGCAACGCGGCGCAACTTGCGATCAACTGATCCGTCTGCGCCTTCAAATCAAAAAAACCACAATATCCGGGTCGGTAACTTTTTGTTGCCGGCCCGACTTCATTTGATCTGACAATAAGTGCGGATAACGTCACGTTTTGTGGCGGTTTTTTCAATGCTGTACTCAAAATCTGCGTTCGCTTGCCGGGCCTCGAAAGCCGCGGGTGAGGAGCACAAGACGAAGCGCCATGAAAACGCACTTGAAATTCGCAAACGACGGTTCACGCTCGGAAACCCTCCTGGTGTTCCTGCCGGGTGCATTCCTGAAGCCTGAAGAGTTCGAGCGCGAAGGATTCGTCAACGCCGTGCGGGAACGCGACCTGGCCGCCGACGCGCTGCTCGTCGACGCCGACGTGTCGTACTACTACGACCAGACCTTCATCGAGCGCCTGCAGCAGGACGTCATCCAGCCCCAGCGGGCGCTGGGCTACAAGGCGATCTGGCTGGTGGGCATTTCCATCGGCGGCTTCGGCGCATTGATCCATGAGCTCGCCAAGCCGGGCACCGTCGACGGCATCGTCGCGCTGGCGCCCTACCTGGGCCGGCGCCCGATCGGCGCCGAGATCCAGAAGGCCGGCGGCCTGCGCAGTTGGAAGGCGCCCGAGGGCCCGCCGCCGGACGAGGAAGTCGACCGCAAGCTCTGGCCGTGGCTGCAGCAATATGCCTCCCCCAAGCCCGCCAAGGGCCTGCCGCCGCTTTACCTGGGCTTCGGCCTGAGCGATCGCTTCGCGGCCAACCATCGCCTGCTGGCGGACGCATTGCCGCCCGGCCGCGTGTTCACCACCGAAGGCGGCCACGATTGGCCGCAATGGTCGCGGCTCTGGCGCAAGGTGCTGGACGTGCTGCCGTTGCCCGCGCACGGCAAGGACATCGCGCCGCAGCCTAGGCGGCCAGCGCTGGAGCGGCCAGCGACGCCAGCGGCCATCGCGGCTTGACGTCGAAGGCATAGCGCTCGGCTGCCGCCTCCACACCGGACTGCAGGCGCATGGCCGCGGCCATGGCGATCATGGCGCCGTTGTCGGTGCACAGGTGCAGCTCGGGGTAGTGCACACGCACGCCGCGTGTCGCGCAGGCGGTGTTCAATTGCTCGCGCAGCGCGCGATTCGCACCCACGCCGCCAGCCACCACCAGCCGTCCCAGGCCGGTCTCTTCGAGCGCGGCCAGCGACTTCTTCAGTAACATCTCCACGATGGCGGCCTGCGTCGATGCGGCGAGATCGGCCTTGCGGGCTTCGAGCTCGCTGCCGAGCTTCTTCGCCTGCGTGAGCACGGCCGTCTTCAGGCCGGCGAAGGAAAAGTCGAGGTCGCCGCTGTGCAGCAGCGGCCGCGGCAGCTTGAACGCCGTGGCGTCGCCCTGCTCCGCCAGCTTGGCCAGCCACGGGCCGCCGGGATAAGGCAGGCCCATCAGCTTCGCGCTCTTGTCGAAGGCTTCGCCGGCCGCGTCGTCGATGCTTTCGCCGAGCAGCATGTAGCGGCCCACGCCATCGACGCGCATCAGTTGCGTGTGCCCGCCCGACACCAGCAGTGCGACGAAGGGAAATTCGGGCGGATCCGCGCTCAGGAACGGCGACAGCAGATGCCCTTCGAGGTGGTGCACGCCGAGCACCGGCCGGCCCAGTGCAGCACCCAGCGCGCAGGCCACACCGGCGCCCACCAGCAGCGCGCCCGCCAGGCCCGGCCCGCGCGTGTACGCGACCACGTCGACCTCGGCCAGCGTTCGGCCGGCTTCGTCGAACACCGCCTGCGCGAGCGGCAGCACGCGGCGGATGTGGTCGCGGCTGGCCAGTTCAGGCACCACGCCGCCATAGGCCCGGTGCATGGCGATCTGGCTGTGCAGCGCGTGCGCGGCCAGACGCGGCAGGCCGCTGGCATTGGCTTCCACCAGGGCCACGCCGGTTTCGTCGCACGACGATTCGATTCCCAGGACGAGCATGCGGCGAGTGTAGGGGGCGCCCGTTTTCGGGGCACGAATGTTGCTCCATGCCCCTATGCCCTCCTCCCGGACCCGCGATCCGCGCCCCTGCAGTGCCCGATGACGAAATCCGGCCCGAATTTCCTGATGGCCGCACTGCGCTGCGAGATCGACGCGCTGGAGCAGCTCGCACGCACCAGCGAACTGGTCGGCACCATCGGCCGGCTGGTCCATGCGCTGCAACGCGAGCGCGGGCTGTCGAACCTGCTGCTGGGTTCGCGCGGCCAGGGCTTCGCGGTCCAACGCAGTGCGCAAGTCGTCGAATGCGTGCGGATGGAGCAGGCGGTGCGCACCGGTTTCGATCGGCTCGAAACGGACGCCGGCCGCATCGGCAACGGCGCCCGCCTCTTCAGCCGCATCGCCTGGGTGCTGCCCGGCCTGGACGCCCTGCCCGCGCTGCGCAGCCGCATCGGTGCGACGGAGATCGATGCCGCGCAGGCCACCGCAGCTTTCGTCAAGCTGATCGCCGGGCTCCTCGCGGTCGTGTTCGAGGCGGCCGACGGCGCGACCTCGCCGGAGATCTCGCGCCTGCTGGTCGCGATGTTCAACTTCATGCAAGGCAAGGAATTCGCGGGCCAGGAACGCGCCTGCGGCGCCGCGGCTTTCGCCTCGGGCCACAACGACAGCGCGCGGCAGCAGCACTGGCTGCACCTGATCGAATCGCAGGAGCGTTGCTTCCAGGTCTTCGCCGAGTTCACGGCTTCGCACCCGGGCGAACTCTGGCCCAGCGACCGGCCTGCCCTGCAGTTCGCCGAGCTGGAGCGCTTTCGCCGCATCGCCTGCGCGGCGCCCGCGGGTGTGGCGCTCGACACGGGGCTGAGCCAGGCCTGGTTCGACTGCTCGACGCGCCGCATCGATGCGATGAAGGATGTCGAAGACCGCCTGGCTGCCGATCTGCGGCAGCTGTGTGCGCAGAAGACCGCGCAGGCGCGCGCGGACCTGCAGGTGCACGAGGCGCTGCTGGCCCGGCTGGTGGGCGACGCCGATGCGCCGGCCGACCTGTTCTTCGGCGATGCGGCCGCGTCGCCGCCGTCGGCGGACACGACCGCCTACGGGCGGCAGCTCGAACGCTCGATCCTCGAGATCGTGCAGGAGCAATCGCATCGGCTGCAGGCGATGAGCGACGAGCTCGACACCGTGCGCGCCGCCCTCAACGAGCGCAAGCTGGTCGAGCGCGCCAAGGGACTGCTGATGGCGCACCGCCGCCTGAGCGAGGAAGAGGCGCACAAGATGCTGCGCCGGACCGCGATGAACCAGGGCCGTCGGCTGGTCGAAGTGGCGGAGTCCGTACTTTCAATGGCCGAATACCTGGAATGACTGAAATGGTGCACGAGCGTGCGCTTCGGCTGGCACGCAGCTTGCAATCCCGAGAGCCATAGACCGACGAAGGTCTTCAGACAGGCGGCATCCAACGACGGGTGCGGCCCATCGAACGGACAAAGGCGTCCCCATCCCGCAAGGGCTCGTCATCGAGCGAGCCCCGGCGTGATGAGGACGCCTTTTCGTTTTGCGCTTTCGTGATTTGTCCATTTCCTTTTCGGAGTTCGCCCCATGACCGATTCATTGAAACCCGCACTGAGCCGCCGCCGCGTCCTGCAAGCTGCGGCCGCGGGCGTCGCCGGCCTCGCCCCCGCGCTGCGCGCAGCCGTCTGGGCCCAGGGCTCGGACAAGCCCGAGAAGGAAGAGGTGAAGATCGGCTTCATCCCGCTGACCGACTGCGCCAGCGTCGTGATGGCCTCGGTGCTCGGCTTCGACAGGAAGTACGGCGTCAAGATCGTGCCCAGCAAGGAGGCCAGCTGGGCCGGCGTGCGCGACAAGCTGGTGAACGGCGAACTCGACATGTCGCATGTGCTCTATGGCCTGGTCTACGGCGTGCACGTGGGCGTGGGCGGGCCGAAGAAGGACATGGCGGTGCTGATGGGCCTGAACCGCAACGGCCAGGCGATCACGCTCTCGAAGGCGCTGGCCGACAAGGGCGCGGTCGATGCGCCGTCGCTGGCCAGGGTGATGGCGAAGGACAAGCGCGAATACACCTTCGCCGGCACCTTCCCGACCAGCACCCACACGATGTGGCTCAACTACTGGCTGGCCACGGCCGACATCAGCCCGGTGAAGGACGCCAAGGTGATCGTCGTGCCGCCGCCGCAGATGGTGGCCAACATGCGCGTCGGCAACATGGACGGCTTCTGCGTCGGCGAGCCCTGGGGCCAGCGCGCCATCATGGACAGGATCGGCGTCACCGCGATCACCACGCAGGACATCTGGAAGGACCATCCCGAGAAGGTGCTCGGCACGCGCGCCGAGTTCGTCAAGGCCAACCCGAACACCTGCCGCGCCGTGATGATGGCCGTCCTCGAGGCCGGCAAGTGGATCGACGCCAACCTGCAGAACAAGAACAAGATGGCCGACGTGGTGGCCGAGAAGTCCTACATCAACACCAGCGTCGATGCGATCAACCAGCGCATCCTCGGGCGCTACGACAACGGCATGGGCAAGACCTGGGACGACCCCAACCACATGAAGTTCTTCGACGACGGCGCGGTCAACTTCCCATACCTGTCCGACGGCATGTGGTTCCTGACCCAGCACAAGCGCTGGGGCATCCTGAAGGAGCACCCGGACTACCTCGCGGTGGCCCGGCAGATCAACCAGATCGATCTCTACAAGGAGGTCGCCGGCGCGATGAAGGTCGGCGTGCCGAAGGATCCGCTGCGCACCAGCAAGCTGTTCGACGGCGTGGTGTGGGATGGCAAGGACCCGAAGAAGTACGCCGATTCATTCAAGGTCCATGCCTGAGGAGCCTGCCATGGTCAGTGCCGTCTTCCATGCCCCGCCCCTCGATGCCGGCCAGCCCAGGCCGGTCGCGGCCGCGCCGGTGCGCCCGATGATGTCCGCCGCGCCGCAGCAGGCCGCGAACGCAACCATGGCGCGCGCACCGCGCGATTTCAACCTGCTGTGGCAGCGCGTGCTGCCGCCGCTGCTCGGCTTCGCGCTGCTGGTCCTGGTCTGGGAGCTGGTGGCGATGAAGAGCAGCAACGGCTTTCCGTCGCCGCTGCAGACCTGGAAGGAAGCGCTGGTCGTGTTCAGCGATCCGTTCTACAGCAACGGACCCAACGACCAGGGCGTGGGCTGGAACGTGCTCTCGTCATTGCGGCGTGTGGCGCTCGGCTTCGGCCTGGCGGCGGCGGTCGGCATCCCGGCCGGCTTCGCGATCGGGCGCTTCGACTTTCTCGGGCGCATGTTCAATCCGCTCATCAGCCTGCTGCGGCCGGTCTCGCCGCTGGCCTGGCTGCCGATCGGCCTGCTGGTCTTCAAGGGCGCGAATCCGGCGGCCATCTGGACCATCTTCATCTGCTCGATCTGGCCGATGATCATCAACACGGCCGTCGGCGTGCAGCGCGTGCCCGGCGACTACATGAACGTCGCCCGCGTGCTGAATCTTTCCGAATGGAAGGTCCTCACGCGCATCCTGTTTCCCGCCGTGCTGCCCTACATGCTGACCGGCGTGCGGCTGGCCGTCGGCACCGCGTGGCTGGTGATCGTCGCGGCCGAGATGCTGACCGGCGGCGTCGGCATCGGCTTCTGGGTCTGGGACGAGTGGAACAACCTCAACGTCGCCCACATCATCATCGCGATCTTCGTCATCGGCATCGTCGGGCTGGTGCTCGAGTTCGCGCTGATCAAGGTCGCCACCGCATTCACGTTCGAGGAGGTGAAGGCATGAACGACGATGGCAAGTACATCGCGATCCAGGGCGTCGAGCAGCGCTTCAGGACGCCCAAGGGCAGCTTCCTCGCCTTGCGCGACATCGACCTCGATGTGGCCAAGGGCGAGTTCGTCACGCTGATCGGCCACTCGGGTTGCGGCAAGTCGACGCTGCTGAACCTGATCGCCGGCCTCGGCACGCCGACCCGAGGCGTGCTGCTGTGCGCCAACCGGGAGATCAAGGGCCCCGGCCCCGAGCGCGCCGTGGTGTTCCAGAACCATTCGCTGCTGCCCTGGCTCAGCTGCTTCGAGAACGTGTACCTCGCGGTCGAGCGCGTGTTCGCGGCGACCGAGAGCAAGGCGCAGCTGCGCGCGCGCACCGACGCCGCGCTGGCGCTGGTCGGCCTCGCGCCGGCCGCGCAGAAACGCCCCGGCGAAATCTCCGGCGGCATGAAGCAGCGCGTCGGCATCGCGCGCGCGCTGTCGATGGAGCCCCGGGTGCTGCTGATGGACGAGCCCTTCGGCGCGCTCGACGCGCTGACCCGCGCCCGGCTGCAGGACGAACTGCTGGCGATCGTGCACAAGACGCGCAGCACGGTGGTGATGGTCACGCACGACGTCGACGAAGCGGTGCTGCTGTCGGACCGCATCGTGATGCTGACCAACGGCCCGGCGGCCACCATCGGCGAGGTGCTGCGCGTCGATCTTGCGCGTCCGCGCGATCGCGTCGAACTGGCCGAGGATGCAGCCTACCTTCGCGCCCGCAAGGCCGTGATCGATTTTCTCTACACGCGCCAGGCGCACGTGGAGCAGGCCGCGGCCTGAACGCCCGCACGCGCACCGCCCGACGCCGCGCGCACGACGGAGTCAGGACATGATGACCTGCAGGCTGTGCTCGTACGAAGCCGTGAGCTGCTCGAAGGTCGCGACCAGCGCATCGCTGGCGCGCACCAGCGCGGCGCGCCCTTCGGCACTGTCGGCGCCGTGCACGCCGCGCACCAGCAGCAGCCATTCGTCGCGCGCCGCCGCCAGCTCGGCGCGGATCGCGGGCGAACTCAGCGGCGCGCGCTCGAGTTCGAGCAGCGCCGCCTCGAACGCGTCCATGGTCGCCACCAGCCGATCGCGCGCGCCATGCGCCGGGGCCATCGATGCCAGCAGCGCATCCTTGGCCAGCCGTTGCACGCGCATGCGCTGGCGGCCGCAGATGTTGACGATGCGCAGCGCGCGCCGCCCGCCGGAGGCCTCCAGCACATCGGTCAAGGCCTCGGCCGCGACCAGCAAGGCTTCGGCGCCGGCGTCGATCCCAACCAGCGCGGACGGCGCCATGCGGGCCGCGAGCGCCGTCGCCAGCGCTTGCCAGGCCTGCCGCGCATCGGCCAGCGCGCGCGTGCCGGCCGCGTCGAGCGCGAGCGTTCCGAGATGATCGAGGTTGGCCTGCACCCGCTCGGCCGATTCGGCGCGCAGCGCCCTGCTGCGCCGCGCATCGATGCCGGCCACCGATTGCGCGGCCAGCCGCGCCAGGCGCTGCGAGAGCATGCGCAACTGGCCGGCGCGGTTGACCGCATCGGCCCATTGCGTGGCCTCGACCACCGAGCGCGAGACCTCGCCCAGGCGCAGGTTGGCATGCATCGCGGCGCCGCGAAGCAGGCCGAAGGCCTCGTCTTCCCCGATGCCGCGCGCAGCCATCAGCAGGCCCTTGGCGCGATCGATCCACTTGCGTTCGTCCAGACGGGTGCGCATCGCGCCGAGTTCGGTGCGCAGCACGGCCTCGCGCTGCCACCGCGCCGCTGCCCGCGCGAGCAGCGCACGCAGCGCATCGGCATCGAGGGTGTCGATCGCTGTCCAGGCCTGCACGCCGAGTGTCACCAATGCCTCATGCAGCGCGCCATCGAGCGGCGCGCTGGCCAGGCTCAGCGCGCACGGCGGTGCACCGGACCAGGCCTGCAGTGTCTCGAGCAGCGCGGGCATCGGCGCGGACCAATGGATCAGTACATGCTGCGGCGCCAACGCGCGGACCTGGCGCCCCATGTCGCCATGGCCGACGCAGCCGATCAGCACGAGCCCGGCCTGTGCAAGGATCGCGCGCAAGCCCTCGGGCAGTTGCGGGTCGACGGCTTCGTCCGGCAGGACAACAAGAAGGGAATTCATCGCGAGGCGTTGGACAGACACACGAGCATAGGACACGAGGGCCGGCGCAGGCAGGCATGCGTCTTGCGTCATGGAGACGGCGGTGTAACGAAGCACCGCTTTGGTGAAGACGCGGTCCCGCGTCCCTTTCGGCCGCACGCGCGCCGGACACCCTTCACGCCGGCAGCGTCAGCAGCCGCCGGCACACCGCCCACCCCTGTCCGACGACACGGCCCGCCAACGGCCGCGCCGCGGCATTTCGCATCGAATGCCATGTCCAGATTCAAGACCTTCCTGCATGCCGGCCACGGGCCGACGCTGTTCTCGGCCTTCCTGTACTTCACGTTCTCGTGCTGCATCTGGGTGCTCAACGGCGCCATGGCGCCGTTCATCGGCGAGAGCTTCCATCTCTCGCCGGCGCAGAAGGGGCTGATGCTGTCGGTGCCGATCATCGCCGGCGCGCTGATGCGCTTTCCGCTCGGCATCCTGTCGCAGTACATCGGCCGCAAGAACGCGACGCTGGTCGAGATGGGGATGATCGCCATCGCGATGCTGTACGGCTTCTTCATGGTGCACAGCTTCAACGACCTGCTCGCGATGGGCGTGCTGCTGGGCATCGCGGGCGCGAGCTTCGGCGTCGCGATGTCGCTCGGCTCGGGCTGGTTCCCGGCGCAGCACAAGGGCCTCGCGATGGGTCTGGTGGGCGCCGGCAATGTCGGCACCGCGGTGTCGGTGCTGGTGGCGCCGCCGCTGGCGCAATGGCTGGGCTGGCAGAGCGTGTACGGCATCGCCGCGGCCGCGATCCTGATCCCGATGGTCGTCATGGTCGTGTTCGCCAAGGAGCCGCCCGATGTCGACAGCCACGCCAGCCTGCGCGCGCATGTCGCCTGCCTGTTCGAGAAGGACGGCTGGGCCTTCAGCCTGATCTACGGCATCACCTTCGGCGGCTTCATCGGCCTCACCACCTTCCTGCCTTCCTACTACTACGACCAGTTCGGCGTGAGCAAGGTGCAGGCCGGCGAGCTGACCATGCTGGCCGCGTTCATGGGTGCCGCGGTGCGGGTGGCCGGCGGATGGATCTCCGACCGCTGGGGCGGCGTCAACACGCTGACGCTGGTGCTGGTGGTGGTGGCCGCGGGGCTCGCGCTGGTCGGCGCCTCCTCGGCCTCGCTCGCGCTCACCACGCTGCTGCTGATCGTGTGCTTCGCCGCGCTCGGCGCGGGCAACGGTGCGCTGTTCCAGCTGGTGCCGCTGCGCTGGCCCGCGAGCACCGCGGTGGCCGGCTCGATGATCGGCGAGATCGGCGCGCTCGGCGGCGGCCTGGTGCCCAACGCGATGGGCCTGTCGAAGCAGTACATGGGCAGCTACCTCTGGGGCTTCGTCTTCTTCGCCGCGCTGGCGCTGGTGATGCTGGGCGTCATGCGCGTGATGCAGACGCGCTGGACCCGCACCTGGGCCGGCAAGGGCGGCCTGGCCCGAGTCGCCGTGCATGCGGCACCGGCGCGGCATCGCAACGCCGGCGCATCGCTCAGTCCCGATCTCCGTCTGCTCGATTCCATGAAAGGTCCCACGCCATGAAGAAACTGAAACTCGTGATGGTCGGCAACGGCATGGCCGGCGTGCGCACGCTCGAAGAGCTGCTGAAGATCGAGCCCGATCTCTACGACATCACCGTCTTCGGCGCCGAGCCGCATCCCAACTACAACCGCATCCTGCTGTCGCCGGTGCTGGCCGGCGAGCAGACGGTCGACGAGATCGTGCTCAACACGCGCGAGTGGTATGCCGACCACCGCATCACGCTGCACACCGGCAAGAAGGTGGTCGAGGTCGACCGCGTGCGGCGCATCGTGCGCGCCGAGGACGGCACCGAGGCCGCCTACGACCGCCTCTTGCTGTGCACCGGCTCCAATCCCTTCATGCTGCCGGTGCCGGGCAAGGAGCTGAAGGGCGTGATCGCCTACCGCGACATCGCCGACACCGACTACATGATCGAGACCGCGCGCACCCACAAGAACGCGGTGGTGATCGGCGGCGGCCTGCTGGGCCTGGAGGCGGCCAACGGCCTGATGCTGCGCGGCATGAAGGTGACGGTGGTGCACGTCATGCCCTGGCTGATGGAGCGCCAGCTCGACGACGTCGCCGGCAAGCTGCTGCAGAAGTCGCTGGAGGACCGTGGCCTGAACTTCCTGATCGGCGCACAGACGCAGGAACTGGTCGGCAACGAGGCCGGCCGCGTCACCGCCATCCGCTTCAAGGACGGCACCGAGGTCGCGGCCGACCTGGTGGTGATGGCCGTCGGCATCCGACCCAACACCGAGCTGGCCGAGAAGATGCGCCTGCACGTCCACCGCGGCATCGTCGTCACCGACACCATGCAGACGGTGACCGACGCGCGCATCTACTCGGTCGGCGAATGCGCGGCGCACCGCGGCATCGCCTATGGCCTGGTCGCGCCGCTGTTCGAGCAGGCCAAGGTGGCGGCCAACCACCTGGCGCAGTTCGGCATCGGCCGCTACCTCGGCTCGCTGACCTCGACCAAACTCAAGGTCACCGGCATCGACCTGTTCTCGGCCGGCGAATTCATGGGCGGCGAAGGCACCGAGGAAATCGTCATGAGCGACCCGGTCGGCGGCGTCTACAAGAAGCTGGTGATCAAGGACGACAAGCTGGTCGGCGCCTGCCTCTACGGCGACACCGTCGACGGCAGTTGGTACTTCAAGCTGCTGCGCGACGGCCGCAGCGTGCAGGACATCCGCGACAAGCTGATGTTCGGCGAATCCAACATCGGCGACACCGGCCACGAGGGCCACAGCAAGGCTGCGTCGATGGCCGACGAGGCCGAGGTCTGCGGCTGCAACGGCGTGACCAAAGGCACCATCTGCAAGGCGATCAAGGACCGCGGCCTGTTCACGCTCGACGAGGTCAGGAAGCACACCAAGGCCAGCGCATCGTGCGGCTCGTGCACCGGGCTGGTCGAGCAGATCCTGATGTTCACGGCCGGCGGCGACTACTCGGCGACGCCGAAGAAGAAGGCCGTCTGCGCCTGCACCGACTTCAGCCACCAGGACGTGCGCGACGCGATCCGCAAGGCGCACTACCTCACGCACGAAGCGCTCTACCACGGCCTCGGCTGGCGCACGCCCAATGGCTGCGCGACCTGCCGCCCGGCCGTCAACTACTACCTGATCAGCACCTGGCCGAAGGAGGCGAAGGACGATCCGCAGAGCCGCTTCGTCAACGAGCGCAGCCACGCCAACATCCAGAAGGACGGCACCTATTCGGTGATCCCGCGCATGTGGGGCGGCCACACCACGCCCGACGAGCTGCGACGCATCGCGGACGCGGCCGACAAGTACAAGATCCCGACCGTCAAGATCACCGGCGGCCAGCGCATCGACCTGCTGGGCGTGAAGAAGGAAGACCTGGAGAACGTCTGGAAGGACATCGGCATGCCCTCGGGCTTCGCGTACGCCAAGTCGCTGCGCACGGTGAAGACCTGCGTCGGCAGCGAGTGGTGCCGCTTCGGCACGCAGGACTCGACGCAGATGGGCAAGGACCTCGAACGCGCGCTGTGGGCGATGTACTCGCCGCACAAGGTCAAACTCGCGGTCTCGGGCTGCCCGCGCAACTGCGCCGAGGCCGGCATCAAGGACGTCGGCGTGATCGGCGTCGACTCGGGCTGGGAGATCTATGTCGGCGGCAACGGCGGCATCAAGACCGAGGTCGCGCAGTTCCTGGTCAAGGTGAAGACTTCCGAGGAAGTGATGCAGTACGCGGGAGCCTTCCTGCAGCTCTACCGCGAAGAAGGCTGGTACCTCGAGCGCACGGTGCACTACATCGGCCGTGTCGGACTGGACTACGTGAAGAAGAAGATCCTCGAGGACGCCGAAGGCCGCCAGGCGCTGTGGGAGCGGCTGCAGTTCGCGCTCGACGGCGAGCCCGATCCGTGGTTCGCATCGAGCCAGGCCTCGGTCGACGTGCGGCAGTTCACGCCCGTTGCCGTGGTGCCGGCCGCCGAACGCACCGCGCAGCCGGCCTGAAAGGAAGACATCCATGAGCGAATGGAAAGTGATCTGCCGCGTCGACGATATTCCCGTGCTCGGCGCGCGGCGCGTGGCACGGCCCGTGGGCGTGGACGTGGCGGTGTTCCGCAATGCCGAGGACCAGGTCTTCGCGCTGCTCGACCGCTGCCCGCACAAGGGCGGCCCCCTGAGCCAGGGCATCGTGTTCGGCACCAGCGTGGCCTGCCCGCTGCACAACTGGGCCGTCGGGCTCGACGATGGCTGCGCGAAATCGCCGGACGAAGGCTGCACGCCGCGCTTCGCGGTGAAGGTGGTCGAGGGTGTGGTGCATCTCGATGCCGAGGAGATCGCCACGCATGCGACCGATCTCGAACGCCCCGTGGCCGGACCGAAGCGCGTCCTGTCCCCTCTCCCTCTGGGAGAGGGCTAGGGTGAGGGCAGCGATGCTTCCACTGGCAACGCCGTTTGCCCTCACCCCCACCCTCTCCCAGAGGGAGAGGGAGAAAAGCGAAACGCGCTCGACCTGCCCTTACTGTGGCGTGGGTTGCGGCGTGATCATCGAGGCCGAAGGCACGCAGATCACCGGTGTGCGCGGCGACCCCGACCATCCGGCCAACTTCGGCCGCCTCTGCACCAAGGGCTCGACGCTGCACCTCACCGCGAGCGCGGCGATCACGCGCCAGACGCGCCTGCTTCAGCCCCTGCGCCGCATCACGCGCCGCGCCACGCCCGAAGCCATCGGCTGGGACGCTGCGCTCGACCTCGCCGCCGACAAATTCGCCCAGGTGATCCGCGACCATGGCCCCGACGCGGTGGGCTTCTATGTCTCGGGCCAACTGCTCACCGAGGATTACTACGTCTTCAACAAGCTGGCCAAGGGCCTGGTCGGCACCAACAACATCGACACCAACTCGCGCCTGTGCATGAGCAGCGCGGTGGCCGGCTACAAGAAGACGCTGGGCGCCGATGCACCGCCGGCCTGCTACGACGACCTGAAGCATGCCGAGTGCCTGTTCATCGTCGGCAGCAACACGGCCTGGGCACACCCGATCCTGTACCGGCGCATCGAGGACGCGAAGGCCGCCAACCCGGCCTTGAAGATCATCGTCGCCGACCCGCGCCGCACCGACACCTGCGAGATCGCCGACCTGCATCTTGCGCTGCAGCCGGGCACCGACGTGATGCTGTTCAACGGCATGCTGCACCTGATGCTGTGGGAAGGCTGGACCGACACGCGCTACATCGCGGCGCACACCAGCGGCTTCGATGCGCTCAAGGCCACCGTGCGCGACTGCACGCCCGACCGCGTGGCCGAGGTCTGCGGCATTGCCAAGGACGATCTGCTGCAGGCCGCGCGCCTGTTCGCCACCTCGGCCGCGACGCTGAGCCTCTACTGCCAGGGCCTGAATCAATCGTCCTCGGGCACGGCCAAGAATGCCGCGCTGATCAACCTGCACCTGGCCACCGCGCAGATCGGCAAGCCCGGCGCCGGCCCCTTCTCGCTGACCGGCCAGCCCAATGCGATGGGCGGGCGCGAAGTGGGCGGACTGGCCAACCTGCTGTCGGCGCATCGCGATCTCGCGAACCCGCAGCACCGCGCCGAGGTCGCGGCGCTGTGGGGCGTGCCCGAGGTGCCCTTCAAGCCCGGCAAGACCGCGGTCGAGATGTTCCAGGCCGCCGCCGACGGCGAGATCCGCGCGCTCTGGATCGCCTGCACCAACCCGGCGCAATCGATGCCCGACCAGGGCACCGTGCGGCGTGCACTCGAGCGCTGCGAGTTCGTCGTCGTGCAGGAAGCCTTCTCGACCCCCGCCACCTGCGACTTCGCCGACCTGCTGCTGCCGGCCAGCACCTGGGGCGAAAAGCAAGGCACTGTCACCAACAGCGAGCGCCGCATCTCGCGCGTGCGTCCCGCGGTGCCGGCGCCAGGCGAAGCGCGCGACGACTGGGCCATTGGCGTGGCTTTCGCGCGCCGCCTCGAAAGCCGGCTCGGGCGCACGGCCGCGCTGTTCCCGTATGCCAGCGCCGAATCGGTCTGGAACGAACACCGCGAGTCGACGCGCGGGCGCGACCTCGACATCACCGGCATGAGCTACGCGATGCTCGAAGCCGCGCCGCAGCAATGGCCGCTGCGCGAAGGCGAAGCCACAGGCCGCGAGCGCCTCTACGAAGACGGCGTGTTCTCGACGCCCGATGGCCGCGCCCGCTTCGCCGACACGCCCTACGCACCGGTCGCGGAAGCCCGCGAGGCGCGCTATCCCTTCTCGCTCAACACCGGACGATTGCGCGACCAGTGGCACGGCATGAGCCGCACCGGCACGCTCGGCCGCCTGTTCGGCCATGCAGCCGAGCCGACGGTGCAGTTGCATCCGCAGGACATGGCGCGCCGTCAGCTGGCCGAAGGCGATCTGGTGCACGTGACCTCGCGCCGCGGCTCGATCGTGCTGCCCGTCGCGGCCAGCACCGAGCTCGGCCTGAGCCAGGCCTTCATCGCGATGCACTGGGGCGGCGAATACCTGAGCGGCTGCTCCAGCACCGGCGAGCGCCTCGCCGGCGTGAACGCGCTCACCACCTCGCGCTTCTGCCCCGATTCGAAACAGCCCGAGCTCAAGCACGCGGCCGTGAAGGTTCTCAAGGCCGAACTGCCCTGGTCGCTGCTCGCCGCGGCCTGGCTGCCGCAGGAGGCGTCGCTTCACGTCGCCGCCGCGCTGCGTGCGCTGATGCCCTCCTTTCCCTTCGCCAGCTGCGTGCCCTTCGGCGCCGGCGGCTCGCTGGCGGGCGGCGAGCCGGAGCGTGCGGGCATCCTCTTTCGGGCGGCGGCGTACGAGGTACCGCCCGACGCGGTCATGACGCAGATCGAGCGCCTGCTCGCGCTCGGCGGTCCCGACGCGCTGCGCTATGTCGATGCCCGGCGCGGGCAGCGGCGCACGGTGCGTTTGGTGCGCGAGGGTGCGGAGGCGCGGCTCGACGGCTTCCTGCTCGGCGGCGACACCAGTGCCGAAGCCTGGATCAAGACGCTGCTGCAGGACCGCCTGCCCGCGCAGGCCTACGGCCGCCAATTGCTGCGGCCCGGCGCCGCAGCGCCCGCCGGCGTGGCAACCCGCGGCAAGATCGTCTGCGGTTGCTTCGGCGTCACGCAGACCGCGATCGCCGGCAAGCTCGCGGCCGTCGCGGGCTCGGCCGACGAACGCCTCGCCGCGCTGCAGGGTGCGCTGAAGTGCGGCACCAACTGCGGCTCCTGCCTGCCCGAACTCAAGCGCATGGTGCGCGCGGGGGCCGCGTCGGCACTCGCGCCAGTGTCATGAGGACACGCGCCAGGCGCTCCCTGCCGACAGCCCTTGCCGCGCGCAGGGGCATAAGGCGCCCCTCTTTGCGGCATAAGCCATGCAGGACAATTCGCGAACCCATGGGAATCAGCCAGTACATCAAGGAAATCGGCCGCGGCGCACGCGGCGCCAGGCCGCTCGACCGCGCGCAGGCGGCCGACCTGTTCGGCCAGGTGCTCGACGGCACGGTGACCGATCTCGAGATCGGCGCCTTCTGCCTGGCGATGCGCATCAAGGGCGAGACGCCCGAGGAGCTGGCCGGCTTCCTGGACGCGACGCATGCGCGGCTCGCCCTCTTTCCCGCCACGGGCCAGCCGCTGATCGTGCTGCCCAGCTACAACGGCGCGCGCAGGCTGCCGGTGCTCACGCCGCTGCTGGCGCTGCTGCTGGCGCGCGAAGGCCTGCCGGTGCTGGTGCACGGCGCGGCCACCGAATCGACCCGCGTGCTGGCCTCCGGCGTGCTGGCCGCGCTCGACCTGCCGCCGTTGACCGCCATTCGCGCCATTGCCGACGGCGAGGCCGTGTTCGCGCCGACCGAGCTGCTCAGCCCGGGCCTCAAGCGCCTGCTCGACGTGCGCCGCGTGGTCGGCCTGCGCAACCCGGGCCACAGCGTGGTCAAGCTGATGCAGCCGAGCCAGGGCCCTTGCGTGGTGATCGGCAGCTACACGCACCCCGAGTACGCGCAATCGATGGCCGCGACCTTCGAGCTGCTGGGCATGAACGCCCTGCTCTCGCGCGGTCTCGAAGGCGAGAGCGTGGCCGACCCGCGCCGTACCGCGCAGGTCGATGGTTTCGTGCGCGGACGGCGCATCGCGCTGCAGGCGCAACAACCCGGCACGCTGGCCGAGGTGCCCGGCCTTCCGATTGACATCGACATCCGGACCACGGCCGGCTACACACGCCGCGTGCTGGCCGGCGAAGCGGCCGTGCCGCAGGCGATCGCGCAGCAGGTGGCGCAGATCGTGCAACTGGCGCAGCGCGCACAACAAGCGGAGCCTTCATGAATCCACTTCCCCATCACGGCAGTTGCACGCTCGTCGGCGCCGGACCCGGCGACCCGGAATTGCTCACGGTCAAGGCTGTCAAGGCCATCCAGGCGGCGACGGTGCTGCTGGTCGACGACCTCGTCGGCGACGGCGTCCTGGCCTATGCGCGCCCCGGCGCGCGCATCGTCCACGTGGGCAAGCGCGGCGGCTGCAAGAGCACGCCGCAGGCCTTCATCGAGCGGCTCATGATCACCGCGGTGCAGGAGGGCGAGACGGTCGTGCGCCTCAAGGGCGGCGACCCATTCATCTTCGGCCGCGGCGGCGAGGAGGTCGAGCATCTGCGCGAGGCCGGCATCGAAGTGCAGGTCGTCAACGGCATCACGGCCGGGCTGGCCGCCATCACCTCGCTGGGCGTGCCGCTCACGCACCGCGACCATGCGCAGGGCGTGGTGTTCGTCACCGGCCATGCCAAGACCGGCCACGCCGCCGCCGAGCATCCGACCGACTGGCGCCAGCTGGCCGCGACGGCGCGCGATGCGCGGCTCACGCTGGTGATCTACATGGGCGTCTCGGGCGCGGCCCACATCCAGGACGAACTGCTGCACGGCCTGCCGGGCGAGACGCCGGTGGCGGTGATCCAGCACGCGAGCCTGCCGCAGCAGCGGCACATCGCGACCACGCTCGACCGGCTGCGCGAGGACATCGCCGCGGCCGGGCTGGCGAGTCCGGCCGTGATCGTGGTCGGCGACGTGCTGCGCGGTCTGGCAGCGGCCGGTGTACCTGTCACGCGTTTCGGCACATAAAAAGCACACCCCCAGGCTTGCCCACTTCGTGTGGCCGCCCACCCCCTTGCAGGGGGCAACACCTGCGGCCCGGCGAAGCCGGTTCCGCGGCGTTCCTGGAAACGGCCCCGACGAGTCCGCGGGCGCCTAGAATTCCGCGCACTCGAACCACGGGCGGAGGACGGGATGCTGGAGCTCGACAAACTCAATGAATTCACCGAAAGCCACGGCGAACTGCAGCGCGGGCGCGGCCTGGTCACAGGCACCATCGCGCTCGCGCTGGGCATCCTGTGCTTTCTGGGCGTGCTGGCCTTCCACTTCCCGCAGTACCTGACCACACCCGAGCTGCGGCGCAGCTACAACGTCGACGTGATGCGCTATCTGCTGCTGGGCGCGATGGTGATCTCGGGCGGCCTCTCGCTGGTCAACATCGTCTTCGACCGTTCGCGCTGGCTGTCGTCCTTCGCCTTCCTGCTGGTGGCACTGTCGGCGCTGCTCGGCGGCCACAAGGTGCCGGTCAGCGACTTCGCGGACAACACGCCCTACATCGGCCTGGACTGGTTCATCCTCGACCTGCTGGGCTCGTCGCTGATCTTCATCTTCATCGAGAAGCTGTTCGCGCACCGCAAGGACCAGCCGGTGTTCCGTGCCGAGTGGCAGACCGATTTCCATCACTTCGTCGTCAACCACATGATCGTCGGCTTCGTGCTGCTGGCGACCAACCTGCTGGTGCACAAGCTCTTCGGCTGGGCCGCCAACGACGGCATCCGCGGCTGGGTGGCGGGCCTGCCCTTCTGGGCCGGCGTGCTCTTGATCATCGGGGTGGCCGACTTCGTGCAGTACTGGACACACCGCGCCTACCACGAGGTGCCGCTGCTGTGGCGCCTGCATGCGGTGCACCACAGCGTGAAGAGCATGGACTGGATGGCCGGCTCGCGCCAGCACATCCTCGAGCTGCTGATCACGCGCACGCTGGTGCTGGCGCCGATCTACGTGCTCGGCTTCAGCAAGGAAGTGATCGATGCCTACATCGTGGTGGTCGGCTTCCAGGCGGTGTTCAACCACTGCAACGTGAGCGTGCGGCTCGGCCCGCTGCGCTACCTGATCGTGACGCCGAATTTCCACCACTGGCACCACAGCCAGGACGACGAGGCGATCGACCGCAACTACGCTGCGCACTATGCGTTTCTCGACTATCTCTTCGGAACCGCCGTCAAGAGCACGCGCCTGTGGCCCGAGCACTACGGCGTGGTCGGCGACTATGTGCCGAACGGCTTCTTCAAGCAGCTGAAGTTCCCGTTCGTGTGGAAGGGATGACGGCGCGGCGCATGCACATGGGCCAGCGGCGTTGAGTTCGTTCGACGCCGTCGTCGTCGGCGCGGGCGCCGCAGGCCTGTTCTGCGCCGCCGTGGCCGGCCAGCGCGGCCTGAAGGTGCTGCTGCTCGACCACGGCGAGCGCATCGCCGAGAAGATCCGCATCTCGGGCGGCGGCCGCGCCAACTTCACCAACCGCGACCTCGACGTGCGCGCGCCGCAGCGCCACTTCATCGGCGACAACCCGAACTTCTGCCGCTCGGCGCTGTCGCGCTACACGCCGCAGCAGTTCATCGCGCTGGTCGAGCGCCACGGCATCGCCTTTCACGAGAAGCACAAGGGCCAGCTGTTCTGCGACGGCCCTTCGCAGCAGATCATCGACATGCTGCTGGCCGAGTGCGCCAGCGGCAGCGTCGCGCACTGGCAGCCCTGCGGCGTGCGCGACATCGCCTTCTCGGACGAAGGCGGCTACCGGATCGACACCGATCGCGGCGAAGTCCGTACGCCCAAGCTGGTGATCGCCACCGGCGGGCTGTCGATCCCGCAGATCGGCGCCAGCGACTTCGGCTACCGCATCGCGGCGCAATTCGGGCTGCGCGTGGTCACGCCGCGCCCGGCCCTCGTGCCGCTGACCTTCGGCGGCGAAGGCTGGGCGCCCTACGCAGGACTGGCCGGCCTCGCGCTGCCGGTGCAGATCGAGACCGGCAGCCGGAAGGAGCGCATGGCCTTCGTCGAAGACCTGCTCTTCACCCATCGCGGCCTGTCGGGCCCCGCGGTGTTGCAGATCTCGAGCTACTGGCGGCCGGGCATGCCGCTCACGATCGACTTCGCGCCCGGCGTGGAGGTCGCGTCCGCGCTGGCCGAGGCCAAGCGCCTGTCGCGCAAGCGCATTGCCAACGAGCTCGCCGCGCTGGTGCCGTCGCGGCTCGCCGATGCCTGGGTCGGCCAGGACAGCGCGCTGCAACGGCCCATCAACGAAGCCGCCGACCGCGCCCTCCACGCGCTGGCCGAGCGCATCGCGCGCTGGCAGATCACGCCCAGCGGCACCGAGGGCTACCGCAAGGCCGAAGTCACCGCCGGCGGCATCGACACCCGCGAGCTCTCGTCGCAGACCATGGAATCGAAACAGCCCGGCCTCTGCTTCATCGGCGAGGTGGTCGACGTCACCGGCTGGCTCGGCGGCTACAACTTCCAGTGGGCCTGGGCCAGCGCGCATGCCTGCGCCACGGCCCTCTGAGCGCACCTTGCCCCCCTCTCTTTTCCAGAGATACTGCGGATCCGGCTTTGCCGGTCCGCCGGTATCGCCCCCTCGAAGGGGGTGGGCGGCTATGCGTAGCGAGCAAGCCTGGGGGTGGTATATAATTTTTGGCTAACTTTGGCCTCCCCTCAACGGCCACACATGCTTTCAGTTGAGGAACCCGGCCCGGGGCCCGATCTTCCCCAGGCCAAATTCAACCCAACGATTTTTAAATGACCACCATCCGCGTTAAAGAAAACGAGCCTTTCGACGTCGCACTGCGCCGCTTCAAGCGCACCATCGAAAAGCTCGGCCTGCTGACCGACCTGCGCGCCCGCGAGTTCTACGAAAAGCCGACCGCCGAGCGCAAGCGCAAGAAGGCCGCAGCCGTCAAGCGCCATTACAAGCGCGTGCGCAGCATGCAGCTTCCCAAGAAGCTGTACTGAGCATCCGCTGCGCTGGCCCGAGGCCAGCGCCCGGTTCGCAAGCCGCGCCAGGGACACCTGTCGCGGCTTTTCTCTTTTGTCGACCGAAGGAAATCCACCATGAGCCTCAAGGACCAGATCACCGAAGACATGAAGACCGCGATGCGCGCCAAGGACGCCGAGCGCCTGGGCACCATCCGCCTGCTGCTCGCGGCCCTCAAGCAGAAGGAAGTCGACGAGCGCATCGTGCTCGACGACGCGATGGTGGTGGCCATCGTCGACAAGCTGGTCAAGCAGCGCAAGGATTCGGTCGCCGCATTCACCCAGGGCGGCCGCATCGACCTGGCCGACAAGGAAGCCGCCGAGATCAAGGTGCTGGAGGTCTACCTGCCCCAGCGCATGAGCGCCGACGAGATCGCGACCGAGGTCAAGGCGATCGTGGCCGAGCTCGGCGCCAAGGGCCCGGGCGACATGGGCAAGGTGATGGGCGCGGTCAAGACGCGCCTGGCCGGCAAGGCCGACATGGGCCTGGTCAGCAGCGCCGTGAAGGCTGCTCTTTCGGGCGCCTGACCATGACGACACGCATCGTCCACAAGGCCTGTGCCTGCCTGGTGGACGGGCGCGGCCGGCTGCTGGTGTTCCATCACCCGGACGACGGGAACATCCAGTTGCCCAAGGGCACGGTCGAGCCCGGCGAGGCGCCCGAGGACGCCGTGCGGCGCGAACTGCTGGAGGAATCCGGCATCCGCCACACCGGCCCGTTGCAATCCCTCGGCACGCTCGACCGCGACTGCGAAGCCGGCGTGGAGGGCAGCAAGCGCCGGCATCCGCAGCTCTGGCACCTGTACCTGATGCGCGCCGAAGGCCCGCTGCCCGAACGCTTCGACCACATCGCCACGGGCAGCCCCGACGAAGAGGGCCTGGTCTTCAGTTTCAGCTGGCTGGCGCCGGATGCGCCGCTCGACGGCTTCGCGACGCCCTACGCGAATGCGATCGCCAAAGTCCGTGCAGCACTGTCCGCGACTTAGCTACCGGCAATCTTCATGCGGTTGATGAGCAGCGACCCGGTGGTCTTGGCACCGTAGTTGTACGCATCGGCCCCGACCGCCTCGATGCCGAGCAGCATGTCCTTGAGGTTGCCGGCGATCGTGATCTCCTGCACCGGGAACGCGATGCGCCCCTTCTCGACCCAGAAGCCGCTCGCGCCGCGCGAATAGTCGCCCGTCACGTAGTTGACGCCCTGCCCCATCAGCTCGATCACGAACAGGCCGGTGCCCAGCTTGGCAAGCATCGCATCCAGGTCGTCGCCTGCCTTCGTCAATCGCGAGGTCAGCGTGAGGTTGTGCGAGCCGCCCGCATTGCCGGTGGTCTTCATGCCCAGCTTGCGTGCCGAATAGGTGCTGAGGAAATAGCCCTCGAGCCGCCCCGCATCGACCACCTTGCGCCGCCGGGTGATCACGCCTTCGTCGTCGAAGGGCGAGCTGCCCTTGCCGCGCAGGATGTGCGGGTCCTCGGCCACATCCAGGTGCTTGGGCAGCACCTGCTTGCCCAGCGAATCGAGCAGGAAGCTGCTCTTGCGGTAGAGCGCACCGCCGCTGACGGCCTGCACCAGCCCGCCGAGCAGGCCCGCGGCCAGCGGCGATTCGAACAACACCGGGCACTGCGTCGTCTTGATCTTGCGGGACTTGAGCCGGCTCAGCGCGCGCTCGGCCGCATAGCGGCCCACCGCCTGCGGGCTTGCAAGCTCGTCGGCCGATCGCATCGAGCTGTACCAGGCGTCGCGCTGCATGCCGTCGCCACGGCCGGCGATCGGTGCCACCGAGATCGAATGGCGCGAGCTCGCGTAGCCGCCGCGAAAGCCGTGCGTATGGGCGCTGAAGAAGTGGCTCTGCTGCGCCGAGACGCCCGCCCCTTCGCTGTTGGTGATGCGCTTGTCGGTTGAGAGCGCCGCGGCCTCGCATTCGAGCGCCAGCGCAGCCGCCTGCTCGCTCGTCACGTCCCAGGGATGGAACAGATCGAGATCGGGCTGCTCGCGTGCGATGTCGTCCGCGTCGGGCAGGCCGCTGACCGGGTCTTCGGCCGTGAAGCGCGCGATGTCGTAGGCCGCCTGGACGGTCTGCGCGACCGCCGCGTCGGAAAAGTCCGAGGTGCTGGCATTGCCGCGCCGCTTGCCCACATAGACCGTGATGCCCAGCGACTTGTCGCGGTTGCGCTCGACATTCTCGAGTTCACCCTTGCGCACCGAGACGCTCAGGCCGCAGCCCTCGGACGCCTCGGCGCCGGCGTCGGTGGCGCCCAGCCTTTTGGCGTGCGCCAGGGCCGAATCGACCAGGTTTTCGAAGAAGGAGCGGCTGTAGGCGAAGCCGGAGTCGGCGCGCGAGGAAGATGTGCTCATGTGTTGGCTATGATACTTGCGCCCCCCGTCCCCGACGGGGAGTCAACGATTTCCCCACATGTCCCGCAAACCCAAAAAAGGCTATTTCGTCCGCGGCCAGTTCGTGGCGGAAGGCAGTGAGCTCGATCTGGAGCTCAAGCGCGAGCTCAAGGGCACCGATGCCGCCAGCAAGACCGATCTCAAGCGCGAGAGCACGGAGCTGCAGGCGCTGGGCGAAGCCCTGCTCGGGCTGCGCGCAGGTCTCTTCGACAAGCTCGACCTCGGCGAGAAGCTGCGCGACGCCATCGAAGAGGCCCGGCGCATCACCAATTTCGAAGGCAAACGCCGCCAGATGCAGTTCGTCGGCAAGCTGATGCGCGGGCTCGACGCGGCCACGCTCGATGCGGTGCGCGCTGCGCTCGACGAGCAGAACCGCGGCCCGGCCCAGGAAACCGCCGCGCTGCACGATGCCGAGCGCTGGCGCGACCGCATCATCGCCGACGACGACGCGCTCGGCGGCTGGATCGAAACCCATCCCGACACCGACGCCCAGCAGCTGCGCGCGCTGGTGCGCCAGGCGCGCAAGGACATCAAGGCCGGCCCGCCCGGCGAGGCGCCGCGGCAGGCCAAGGCCTACCGCGAGGTGTTCCGGATCGTGCGCGCGCAGCTGAGCGTGCACGGCACGGATGACCATGCCGCCGAGGCCGCCGAGCAGTCACGCGAGGAGGACGCATGATCAAGCTCACCCCCAGGCTTGCCCACTTCGTGTGGCCGCCAACCCCCGCTGGGGGCAACACCAGCAGCCTGGCGAAGCCAGTTCCGCGGTGTTCCTGGTCTTGGCCGCGCCAGTCTTGTCCGCAGCGCACCGGGAGTCTCTGACATGGACCCCGTGCGCATCGGCATCGTCTCGGTCAGCGACCGTGCATCGAGCGGCGTCTACGAGGACAAGGGCCTGCCCGCACTGCAGGAATGGCTGCAACGCGCGCTGCGCAATCCCATCACCTTCGCGGCACGGCTGATACCGGACGACGAGGCCGCCATCAGCGCCGCGCTGATCGAGCTGGTCGACGCCGGCTGCGCGCTGGTGCTGACCACCGGCGGCACCGGGCCGGCACTGCGCGACGTAACGCCCGAGGCCACGCTGGCCGTCGCGCACAAGACGATGCCCGGCTTCGGCGAACAGATGCGCCAGATCAGCCTGCACTTCGTGCCGACCGCGATCCTGTCGCGCCAGGTCGCGGTGATCCGCGACAAGAGCCTGATCATCAACCTGCCCGGCCAGCCGAAATCCATCGCCGAGACGCTCGAAGGCCTGAAGAACGCCGACGGCTCGCAAGCCGTGCCCGGCATCTTCGCCGCCGTGCCCTACTGCATCGACCTGATCGGCGGCCCCTACCTCGAGGCCGACGACGCGGTGTGCAAGGCCTTCCGGCCCAAGTCGGCGATCAGGGCAGCAGCTCGAACTTGAGGTCGGCCAGCGGCATGACCTTCTCTTCGCGCACCATCTTGTATTCGGTGTTCGGGCCGAGCCACTTCGCCCACAGCCGGTCGAGCTCGCCCGACTTCTCGAGCGCGTAGAGCGCCGCATTGACCTTGGCGAGCAGCACCGGCTCGTCCTTCTTCATGCCGATGCCGATCGGCTGCAGCACCATCGGATCCTTGATCATCTTCAGCGGCACGCCGTCGGTCTTCGACTGATTGACCAGCTTGGTGATGGTCATGGTGTTGGCGACCATGCCCACCGACTTGTTCTGCTGCACGGCCATGAAGGCCGAGCCCGTGTCCTGGAAGGTCACCGGCTCCGAGCCGTTCATCTTGATCGACAGCTCCGAGGTCGAGCCCTTGGTCGAGCTCAGCCGCTTGCCCTTGTAGTCGGCCTTGGTGGTGCCCGGGTCGGAGGCCTTCACCGCGAGCATTTCCTTGGCGACGTAGTACGGATCGCTGAACTGGATCTGCTCGCCGCGGCTCTTGGTGTAGGCCAGGTTGGCGATGGTCACGTCGACGCGGCCGAGCTTGACCTCGGGCACGCGCGCTTCCACCGAGAGCGGCGTGACCTTGGCGGTGACGCCGAGCTGCTTGGCCAGCGCGTTGCAGAGGTCGACGTCGTGGCCGACCATCTCGCGCGTCTTCGGATCCGGCGCGGCGAAGGGCGGCACGTCGGCGAAGGTGCCGCATCGCAGCTCCTTGCGCTGGCTGATCTCGTCCCACTGGTCGGCATGGGCCAGTAGGGACAGCACGGAAAGGCTGCAACCGATGGCGGCGAGACGAAAGACGGTCTTCATGGTGATGAACTCCTGGTTGAAGATGAAACGAGAAACGGGAAACACCGCGGATCCGGCTTCGCCGGTCCGCCGGTGTTGCCCCCTGCAAGGGGGTTGGCGAAGCGACACGAAGTGCGCGAAGACTGGGGGTGTGCCATCAATGCGCTCGCAGATCGGACAAGAAGCGCTTGGCACGCGGATGCTGAGGGCTGTTGAAGAAGGTCTCCGGATCCGCCTCTTCAAGAATCCGCCCCGCGTCCATGAACCACACGCGATCGGCCACGTCGCGCGCGAAATTCATCTCGTGCGTGACGCACATCATGGTCATGCCTTCGTCGGCGAGGCTGCGCATCACCGAGAGCACCTCGCCCACCATCTCGGGGTCGAGCGCGCTCGTGGGTTCGTCGAACAGCATCGCCGGCGGCTCCATCGCGAGCGCACGCGCGATCGCCACGCGCTGCTGCTGGCCGCCCGAGAGCTGCGCCGGATAGGCGCCCGCCTTGTTCGAGAGGCCGACACGCTCCAGCAGCTGCGCGGCCTTGGCCTTGGCATCCGCGCGCTTCACGCCGAGCACGCGCATCGGCGACAGCATGATGTTCTCCAGCACCGACAGATGCGGGAACAGGTTGAAGCTCTGGAACACGAAGCCGATGCGGCTGCGCAGCCGGTTGAGCGCAGCGCTGCGCATCGGCGCGTGAATGTCGTGGCCGTCGAACAGCAGTTGCCCCTTGCCGATCTCTTCAAGCCGGTTGACGGTGCGGATCAAGGTCGACTTGCCCGAGCCCGAAGGCCCGCACACGACCACCACCTCGCCCTTCTTCACCTCGGCGTTGATGTCGGCCAGCGCCTGGTAGTCGCCGTACCACTTGTCGATGTGGGAGAACAGGATCATGGCATCGGTACCGGAAGCGGAAGCGGAAGTCATGCAAAGTCTCCTCAGGGATTTGCGACGATGGGCGGCGGCAGGGACACGTCGCCGCCGGGCAGCGCCGCCGTCTTCGCGCCGAGCCGCTTGTGGGCGATGCGCCGCTCCACCCACTGCGCGAGCTGCGTGAGGCTGAAGCAGACGACGTAGTAGGTCATCGCCAGGATGAAGAAGACCTGGAACGGCTTGGTCAGCAGCTGGTTGTTGATCTGGTTGGCCGCGAAGGTGAGTTCCTGCACGTTGATCACGTAGCCCAGCGTGGTTTCCTTGATGGTCGAGATGAACTGGCTCAGCATGCTCGGCAGCATGTTGTAGAGCGCCTGCGGCAGGATCACCGACCACATCGTGCCGAGGTGGCTGTGGCCGAGCGCGCGCGCGGCCTCGGTCTGGCCCTTGGGCAGCGCCAGGATGCCGGCGCGCACCACCTCGGACAGGTAGGCGCCCTCGTAGATCACCAGCGTGCACAGCATGGTGGTGAAGCCCGAGACCTCGCGCCCGACCAGGATCGGCACCAGGAAGTAGACCCACAGGATCACCATCAGGAGCGGCACGCCGCGCACCACGTACACCAGCACCGCCGCGGGCCAGCGCAGCGCGCGCCACGGCGACAGCCGCGCCAGCGCCAGCAGCACCGACAGCGGGAAGGCCAGCACGATGCCCAGCACCGACAGGATCAGCGTGGCGACGATGCCGCCGAGCGGGCCGCTCGGATACTGCCCGACCAGCAGCAGCAGCCAGTTGTCGCGAAGGATTTCGTAGACGCTGTACATCGCTCACCTCGCTCCGACGATGCGATAGCGCCGGGCCAGCCACGCGCCGCCGGCCATGATCAGCAGCGAGAAGAACAGGTAGAGGAGGGTCGCCACGCTGTAGGCCTCGAAGGCGCGGAAGCTCTGGCTCTCGATTTCCTTCACCGCATGCGTCAACTCGGCGACGCCGATCGCCATCGCGAGGCTGCTGTTCTTGAACAGCGACACGCTGTGATTGACCAGCGCCGGCACCGCGTTGCGGATCGCCTGCGGCAGCAGCACATGGCGCATCGCGCCGATGTAGCCGTGGCCCAGCGCACGCGCCGCCTCGGACTGCCCGGGCGGAATGGAACGCAGACCGGAGCGCATGTCCTCGCTGAAGTACGCGGCCTGGCAGAGGCCGAGCGCGACGATCGACAGCAGCAGCTCGGCGTTGTGCGCCGAAAGCCAGCCTTGCAGCGCATCGGGCAGCAGGCTGAAGATGCCGAAGTACCAGAACATCAGCTGCACCAGCGTCGGCACGTTGCGGTGGTAGGAGACATAGGCCGCGACCACGCGCTCGGCCACCGGGTGGGTGGTGAGCCGCACCACCAGCAGCGCCAGCGCGATCGCCATCGCGAGCAGCCACGAGCCGGCCGCGATCTGCAGCGTGGCCTCCACGCCGTGCAGCAGCATGGCGCCGAATTCCGGCTTCATCAAGACGGCGATCAGGTCGAAGTCCTTCATGCGCGTTCCCGGTTGCGTGGTGGTTGCGGGAGGACCGTGCCGCTCAGGCCTGCGGCGCCTCGGGCCGCGCGGTGGACAGGCCGCCCGGCACCTGCAGCGTGGGCGTGATTTCCATGTGGCCGACGTTGACCGCGATCGGCGCGGCGATCGCGAAGGCGATCGCATCGGCGATGTCCGCGGCCTGCGGCAGCTCGAAGCCGTCGATGAAGCGCGCGCGGATCTCGTCCGAATCGCCATGCACGTGCGCGAAGATGTCGGTGGCCACGCGGCCGGGGCAGATCTCGGTCACGCGCACGCGCTTGCCGTAGGCATCGATGCGCAATTGGCGCGACAGCATGCTGACCGCGGCCTTGGTCGCGTGGTAGGTGCTGTTGCCGCCGAAGTTGTAGGCCGCCGCGATGGAGCTGATGTTGACCACGTGGCCGCGGTCGCGCGCCACCATGCCCGGCAGCACCAGCCGGCACAGGTGCAGCACCGCGCGCAGGTTGACGTCGATCAGCAGGTCGATGCCCTCGGCATCTGCCTTCAGGATCGAGCCCGGCCGGTCGACGCCGGCACTGTTGACCAGCACGTCGAACTCGACCTTCTTCGTCAGCGCGGTGATGCCCGCGAGATCGCTGACGTCGAGGGCCTGCGGGATGCAGCCGGTGCGTTCGGCCAGCTCGGCCAGCTTGCCGGCACTGCGTGCCAGCGCGTGGACCGTGAGGCCTTCCTTGCACAGGCGCTCGACCACCGCGGCCCCGATGCCCGAGGAGGCGCCGGTCACCAGTGCGGTCTTGTAATCGGAAAAAGGCATCTTCGGTTCCTTGTCTGTCTGTGCTGTTGAATTCACTGTATCGAGCGGCTTCGCGACACGCCAAGACGGATTGGCTGTGGAGCAATAAGACACCCTTATGTCATGCAAGCTGGCGCGAGATCGGCACGATGCGCCCGGCCTGTTCGACCACCTCGCGCACCGTGCGCGCGAGCGCCACCGCGCCCGGCGTGTCGCCATGCAGCAGGATCGAGTTCGCCTCCATCGGAATCGTCTGGCCGTCGTAGGCGGTGACGGTGCCCTGGGCCAGCAGCTGGCGCACGCGGGCCAGCACGATGTCGCGGTCATGGATCACCGAATCGGGCAGCTTGCGCGGCACCAGGAGACCGTCGGCATGGCAGGCGCGGTCGGCCAGGAAGGTGATCGCGACGCGCAGGCCGCAATCGCGCGCCGCATCCTCGATCGCGCGGCTGGCCGAGGTGCTGACGATCAGTGCGGGGTCGAAGTCCGCGACCGCGCGCACCAGCGGCCCGGCCAGCGCGGCGTCGGCCGCGGCCATGTTGCCGAGCGCGCCGTGGAAGCTCATGTGCGTCATGCGGTGTCCCGCGGTGCGCGCCATGCCGGCCAGCGCACCGAGCTGGTAGAGCACGTAGCTCGCGAGCTCCTTCACGTCGATCTGCATCGGCCGCCGTCCGAATCCGAGCAGGTCGGGAAAACCCACATGCGCGCCGACATCGACGCCGCGCGCCTTCGCCATGCGCACCGTGCGCTCCATGATGACCGGATCGCCGGCATGGAAGCCGCAGGCCACGTTGGCGGAGGAGACGATCTCCAGCAGCGACTCGTCCTCCCCCATGCGCCAGGGGCCGAAGCCCTCGCCGAGATCGGCGTTCAGATCGATGTCCATGGTGTAGCTGTCCTTCGTTGGTGCTTCAGGGCGCTTGCAGTTCGACCAGTGCCGTGCCGTAGCCGACCGGCGTGCCGTCGGCCGCGCGCATGGCCGCGACCACGCCGTCGCGCAGCGCGGCGACCGGCAGCAGCAGCGGGCCGATGCGCAGCAGGCCCACGGGCTGTCCTGCACGCACGCGTTCGCCCGCGCGCACGAGGGGCGCTTCGGCGAGCGGATGGGCGTGCAGGAACACGCCGACCGACGACGCGGCGATCACCGTGCCGGGCGCCACTGCGCGTGCGGTGGCGCGCGGGTTGTCGAGCCGCACCGTGCCGCCGGGCATGCGCAGCTCCAGCAGGCCGATGTCGGTCTGCGCGAGCCAGGCCGTGAGCTGTTCCAGCTCGGCGGGCGTCTTCATGATGCGACCGCCGGCGATCCGCGATGCAGGCCGACCATCCGGCTGACCTTGCGCAACCAGGCCTCGGCTTGCTCCAGCGCGGCGACGGCCTCGTCCCAGTTCGTCTCGACGAAACGGATCCGGCTGCCGATCGGCGCCTGGCCGAGGCGCCACAGATCGGCCTCGATCACCGTGCCGAACTTCGGATAGCCGCCCGAGGGCTGCGCGTCGCGCATCTGGATGATCGGCTGCCCGCTGTGCGGCACCTGGATCACGCCCGGCACGATGCCGTGCGAGCGCATCTCCATCGGCGCCACCGGCCGCAGCGCCTCGCCTTCGAGGCGATAGCCGTAGCGGTCGCTCTGCGCGGTGATCTTCCATTCCTTCGACCAGAACGCGGCGCGCGAGGCTTCCTCGAAGCGCAGGTACTCGGCCGCCGGCAGCACGCGCACCGCGGGCACGCCGTCGACATCGAGCGGCAGCGCCAGTGCCGGCGGAACCAGCCCGAAGCCCGCGACGCAGTCCGCACCGCCGCGCGCAGCGCGCAGCACGTCGCCGCGGCGCAGCGCGCGGCCTTCGTGGCCGCCGAAGGCGCCGCGCAATTGCGTGCTGCGCGAGCCGAGCACCTCGGGCACGTCGATGCCGCCGGCCACGCACACCATGGCGCGGCTGGCGCGCCGCGCGCCGCCCTGCGGCAGGCCGAGCGTGAGCACCTGCCCGGCCCGTGCGCGATGCGCCCACCAGGGCAGCAAGGCCTCGTCGTCGAGCCGCGCGGCGCAGTCGGCGCCGGTCAGTGCAAAGGCACAGTCTTCATCGAAGCGCAGCTTGAATGGAAACACCGGCACCTCGATGCCGGCCGCGTTCGCGTCGTTGCCGAGCATCAGGTTGCCGGCCGCGAGCGCAAGCTTGTCCATGGCGCCGGAGCTGCCGACGCCCCAGCGCAGGCTGCCGTTGCGGCCCAGGTCCTGCACGGTGGCGAGCGCGGTGGCGGAAAGGATCTCGATCATCGAAGCACCTTCTGCACGCGAAAGCGGATCATGTCGCCGGGCTGCAGCATCGCGGGCGGGTCCTGCGCGGGGTCGAAGAAGCACATCGAGGTGCTGCCGATGGTGTTCCAGCCGCTCGGCCCGGCCGAGGCCGACACGCCGGTCTGCGCGCCGCCGATCGACACCGCGCCGCCCGGGATACTCAGCACCGGCACCTGGCGCCGCGGCGTGGCGATGCGTGCGTCCATGCCGCCGAGGTAGCAGTAGCCGGGGTGGCTGCCGAGCGCATACACCGGGTACAGCGGCGCGCTGTGCAGCTCGACGATCTCGTCCACGCGAAGGCCCGTGTGCGCGACCACGTCCGCCATGTGCGGGCCGCCCTCGCCGCCATAGACGACCGGCAACTCGACCACGCGGCCTTCGCGCGGCAGCGCGTGCACCGCGTCCCATGCCGCGATCAGTCGCGCCTCGAGTGCCGCCACGTCGCGCGGCGGCCGCACGAAGCTGAGCATCAGGTTGTTCATGCCGGGCACCGCCTCGCGCACCTCGGGCCAGCCCTCGGCCTCGTGGGCCAGCGCCCAGATGCGCTGCTGCGAATTCAATGTGAGTTCGCCCGGCGCCTCGAACAGCATCGCGCTGGTGCCGAGCAGGCTGGTAGCGGCGTGCGGCGCGTTCACCAGAGTACCTTCGCGCTGCGCGCTGCGGTATTCGCCCTTGGGGCGGCCCGGCGTGCTCACGCCGCGCTCCCCGCTGCGAGCCAGCGTTCGAGATGATGGATGTCGACGCCGCCGGCATCGAAGCCCGCGTCGCGCAGGATGCGGCGGTGCAGCGGCACGTTGGTCGCGATGCCCTCGACGCGCATCTCCGACAGCGCCAGGCGCATGCGGTCCAGCGCGTCGGCGCGCGTCGTGCCCTGCACGATCAGCTTGGCGATCATCGAGTCGTAGTACGGCGGCACGCGGTAGCCGGCGTTGGCATGCGAATCGACCCGCACGCCGAAGCCGCCGGGCATCTGCCAGCCGGTGATGCGGCCGGGCGACGGCGCGAAGGTGTCGGGGTCTTCGGCATTGATGCGGCATTCGATCGCATGGCCGTGGCAGCGCACGTCGGCCTGCGTGAAGCCGAGCAACTCGCCGCGTGCCATGCGCAGCTGCTGCTGGACGATGTCGATGCCGCTGGTCATCTCGGTCACCGGATGCTCGACCTGCAGCCGCGTGTTCATCTCGATGAAATAGAAGGCGCCCTTCTCGTAGAGGAATTCGAAGGTGCCGACGCCGGCATAGCCGAGCTGCCGGCAGGCCGCCGCGCAGCGCTCGCCGACCTCGGCGATCAGCGCCTCGTCGATGCCGGGCGCGGGTGCCTCCTCGATCACCTTCTGGTGGCGGCGCTGCAGCGAACAGTCGCGGCTGCCGAGCCACACCGCATGCCCGTGCTTGTCGGCCAGCACCTGGATCTCGACATGGCGCGGATGCACCAGAAACTTCTCGATGTACACCTCGGGATTGCCGAAGGCGCGTCGTGCTTCTTCGCGCGTCAGGGCCAGCGCGTCGAGCAGCCCCGACTCGTCGTGCACCACGCGCATGCCGCGTCCGCCGCCGCCGCCGGCGGCCTTCACGATCACCGGGTAGCCGACCTCGCGCGCCAGCGTCTTGATGGCGGTGGGATCTTCAGGCAGGCCTTCGTCCGGCCCGGGCACGCAAGGCACGCCCGCACGCCGCATCGCACGCTTGGCCGCGACCTTGTCGCCCAGCGTGCGGATGCAGGCCGCACTCGGCCCGACGAACACCAGGCCCGCTTGCTCGATGCGCTCGGCAAAGCCCGCGTTCTCCGACAGGAAGCCGTAGCCCGGGTGGATGGCCTGTGCGCCGCTGACCTCGGCCGCGAACAGGATCGCGCTCTGGTTCAGATAGCTCTGCCCCGGCGCCGCCGGCCCGATGCACAGCGCCTCGTCGGCCTGCGCGACATAGTCCGCCTCGCGATCGGCCTGCGAATACGCGACCACGGTGCGCAAGCCGAGCCCGCGGCAGGCGCGCAGGATGCGCAAGGCGATCTCGCCGCGGTTGGCAATCAGGACGGTGTCGAACATGGCATCCCTTCCTCAGGCGAAGCGGAACAGCGGCTGGCCGGCTTCGACCTCGTCGCCCGAGGCCACCAGCACCGACTGCAGCACGCCGTCGCGTTCGGCGCGGACTTCGTTGAACACCTTCATCGCCTCGATCACGCACAGCGTCTGGCCGGCCGCGACCGCCTGCCCGGCTTCGACAAAGGGCGGGTCGCCGGGCGTACCCTGCAGATGCACCACGCCGTACAGCGGCGCCAGGCATTCGACAGACGATGCCGCGCGCAGCGCAGGTGCCGGCGCGTCGGCGCCGGGTGCGATCGCAGCCGGCGCCGCATGCTTCGCAAGCCGCAGCGTCCAGCCGTTCTCGCTGAATTCCAGCTCCGACAGCGCCGACGCGGCGAGCGCATCGATGAAGGTCTTGATCTGTTCCTGGTTCATGCCGGACCCGTCGCTGCGACGGAAGCTCCTTGGTGGCCGACGCATTCCGCGAACGCGTGACGGCAGGCATGAAAGGTAGCCCGTCTGGCGCCCGAGGCCCAAGACGGATTGGCTGTGCCGGGATAAGGGTGCCTTATGACAAGGCGCTGAGGGCCGGTTCGGGCGCCGAGGGCACGGTGGCGGCAAGGTCGGTGACCAGCTCGAGCAGGATGTCCTTCACCGCCTGCGCCGGCTCCGACAGCGGCAGGTGGTCCGACTGGCACAGCGCGAGCGGCGCCTCGATCACCGGATCGACGATGCGGAACTGCCAGGCGCCGCAGGCCGCCACCACCTCGCGCGCCATCGAGGCCGGCAGGATGGTGGCGCCGAGCCCGTCGGCGATGGCCGCAGTGAGCGTGAAGGCCGACTCGATCTCGGCCACCACGCGCGGCGCCATGCCGAGGCGCCCGAAGGCCTCGCTCACCAGCTTGCGCACCACGTTGTAGGGCCGCGGCAGGAACAGCTCGATCTCGCCGAGGTCGGCCAACCGCACCGGTTGCGCCGGCACCGGCATCGAGGCCGGGCCGACCAGGAACAGCGGCTCCTTCAGCAGCGGCAGGAAGGACAGCCCGTGGATCGCCTTGTCGCCGTAGAGCACGGCCAGGTCCATGCGGCCGTTCATGATCAGCTCGCTCAGCGTGGTGCCGTAGTTCTCATTGAGGTAGAGCAGGATGCCGGGATGGCGCGCGCGCACCGTGCGCAGCAACGGCAGCGACAGCGCCGAGGCCGCCGTGCCCGGCGCCAGGCCCACCGACACCTGTCCCGACACGCCCTGCCCGGCCGCTTCCATGTCGACGCTGGCCTGCTCGCACTGGCGCAGGATGATCTGCGCATGGCGGTACAGCACCTTGCCGGCCTCGGTCGGCGTGACGCCGCGCTTGGTGCGCACCAGGAGCTGCTGGCGCACCTCCCCCTCGAGCGTGGCCAGTTGCTGGCTCAGCGCCGGCTGGGCGATGTACAGAACCTCGGCGGCCTGCGTCAGGCTGCCGATGTCCACGATCTTCACGAAGTATTTGAGGCGCCGCAGGTTCACGCCATGTCCCCATGCAAAAGCCGAGCCTAGCACCGGGCCGCGGGGGCGCCTACCCGGGCTCACCATAAGCACTGCCTATAGAACCAGAGCGATCTTGTCTTGGCCTTGGACGCGCGATGACCGTACCGTGGAGCCTGTCCACCCCGCCGCATCCCAAGGAAGACCATGACCGCCTTACGCATCGCTGCCCGCGTGCGCCGCATCAAGCCCTCGCCCAGCACCTCCGCCGCCGACCGCGCCAACGAGCTGCGCCGGCAGGGCCAATCGATCGTCAACCTCGTCGTCGGCGAGCCCGACTTCGACACGCCGCCCCACATCCGCCAGGCCGCCTGCGCGGCGATCGAGAAAGGCGCGACGCGCTACACGCTGATGGCCGGCACGGTCGAACTGCGCCAGGCGATCGCCGCCAAGCTCGAACGCGAGAACGGCCTGACCTATGCGATGAACGAGATCATCGCCACCAGCGGCGCCAAGAGCGCGATCTACAGCGCCTTCGCGATCACGCTGGAGCCGGGCGACGAGGTCATCATCCCCGCGCCCTACTGGGTGTCGTACCCCGACATGGTGCTGGCCTGCGACGGCACGCCGGTCACCATCGCCTGCCCCGAGTCGCAGGGCTTCAAGCTCGCGCCCGCGCAGCTCGAAGCGGCCATCACGCCGCGCACGCGCTGGCTCCTGATCAACTCGCCGAGCAATCCCACCGGTGCCAGCTACACGGCCGACGAATACCGCGCGCTGGCCGAGGTGCTGGCGCGGCATCCGCACGTGATGGTGATGACCGACGACATCTACGAGCACATTCGCTTCGACGGACGGTCGACGCCGCACATCCTCGCGGTTGCGCCCGCGCTGCGCGACCGCACGCTGGTGGTCAACGGCGTCTCCAAGACCTATGCGATGACGGGCTGGCGCATCGGCTATGCGGCCGGGCCGGCCGTGCTGATCCAGGCGCTGGACACGCTGCTGTCGCAATCGACCGGCAACTGCTGCTCGGTGAGCCAGGCCGCCGCGGCCGCCGCGCTGAACGGCGACCAGGGCTTCGTGGCCGAGAGCGTCGCGATCTACAAGCAGCGCCGCGACCGCACGCTGTCCTTGATCAATGCGATCCCCGGCCTGAGCTGCGCGACGCCGCCCGGCGCCTTCTACCTCTACATCCACTGCAGCGGCCTGATCGGCAAGACCACGCCGCAAGGCAAGGTGCTGAACGAGGACGGCGACGTCGTGATGTACCTGCTCGAAAGCCAGGGCGTGGCCACGGTCGCCGGCACGGCCTACGGCCTCTCGCCCTACTTCCGGTTGTCGATCGCAACCTCCATCGAGATCCTCGAGGAAGGCTGCGCGCGCATCGCCCGCGCCGTCGCCGAGCTGCGCTGAGCGCCCGCACCCCACGCTTGACCAAGGACACCCCATGCAATTCAAAGGCATCCGCAAGAACCCGTCGGCCCCGCAGGTCGACGCGAAGATCATCGCCGCGCTGCGCGACATTCCCGTCGCCGCCTTGAGCGACAACATGCACCGCAACATCGGCAGCGTCGGCCTGCAGCCCTACCACCGTCCCGGGCCGGCAACGATGGCCGGCACCGCCGTGACGTTGAAGTCGCGCGGCGGCGACAACCTCACGCTCCTGCGCGCCTTCGAGTTCTGCCGGCCCGGCGACGTGATCGTGATCGATGCCGACGGCGACGTGACCAATGCGGTGATCGGCGGCATCCTGTCCTTCTATGCCGCGACGATCGGCACGGTCGGCGTGGTACTCGACGGCGCGATCCGCGACCTGGCCGAGATCCGCGAGCGCGACTTCCCGGTCTATGCGCGCGGCGTCAACCACCGCGGCCCCTACAAGGACGGGCCCGGCGAGATCAACGTACCGGTGTCGGTCGGCGGCATGCTGGTGCGCCCCGGCGACATCGTGGTCGGCGACCAGGACGGCCTGATGGCCTTCGCGCCCGATGAGGCCGAGACATTGATCGAGAAGGCGCGCGCGCATCTGAAGGCCGAAGCAGAAACGATGCGGGCCATGAAGGAAGGCCGCTGGGACCGCTCCTTCATCGACGCGCTCGAAGCGCGCTGCGCCAACTAGGGCGAGCGCCGCACGCAGCTTCAGTGCAGCGCGTGCAGGCCGGCCTCGCGTTCGAGCCGGTCCACCAGCTCCAGCAGAATGGCCTTGACCGCCTGCGCCGGTTCCGACAGCGGCAGGTGGTCGGACGCGCACAGCGACAGCGGCACCTCGATCGTCGGCGACACGATGCGGCGCAGCTCGACGGCCGCCATGGCGGCCACGCCGCGCGCCATCGAGACCGGCAGAATCGTCGCGCCCACGCCCGAGGCGATGGCGGCGGCCAGCGTGTTCGACGACTCCATCTCCGCCACCACGTGCGGCACGATGCGCGCCGACGCGAAGGCCTGGTCGACATGCTTGCGCAGCTGGTTGCTCGAACGCGGCAGCAGCAGGTCGACATCGCGCAGTTCGGCCAGCGCCACCTCGTCGTCTTGGCCCAGCGTGCCTTCGGGCGCCACGACGAACAGGTCTTCGGTCAGCAGCGCGTCGAAGGACAGGCCCTGCATGACGCGCTCGCCGCCGTACAGCACGGCCATGTCCATGCGGCCGTCGCGCACCACGTCGCACAGCGTGGTGCCGAAGTTCTCGTTGATGTGCAGCACGATCTGCGGATAGCGGCCCTGCACCGTCTGCAGCAGCGGCAGCGCGAGCGCCGACGCCGCCGTGCCCGGTGCCAGTCCGACCGAGACCTGGCCCGACAGCGCGCGCCCGGCATGGAGCACGTCGGACTGCGCCTGCTCGAACTGGCGCAGGATGATCTGGGCATGGCGGTAGAGCGCGCGGCCGGCCTCGGTCGGGACCACGCCCTTCTGCGTGCGCAGCAGCAGCTGCTGCCTGAACTCGCCTTCGAGCGTCGCGAGCTGCTGGCTGAGCGCCGGCTGCGCGACGTGCAGCACCTCGGAGGCCTGCGTCAGGCTGCCGACATCGACGATCTTCACGAAATACTTCAGACGCCTGAGATTCAAAGCGGGGCCTCGTGCTTGCTTCTTGGGGTGTGTTTCAAGCAAGCATCGAGCCATCGCCCGGAGGCGTCAACCGGGGTTACGATCAGCGCGATGACGGTGAATTTCAAGACCTTGAAGAGCTTCGTCACCGCCGTGGATGCAAGAAGCCTTTCTGCCGCGGCGCATCAGTTGAGCGTGGCGCAGTCTGCATTGAGCCAGCACATCGCATCGCTCGAGGACCACTTCAGGCACAGGCTGTTGAACCGCTCGAATGCGGGCGTCACGCCGACGCGCGCGGGCAGCGAACTGTATCGGCATGCGCAGCTGATCCTGAGCCATCTCGAGCAGGCGGAGCGCGACCTTGCCGAGCGCAGCGATGCGAGCTTCATCGCGGGCGCGGTCTCGGTGGGCCTGGCAACCTACAGCACGGCCTCGATCCTGTCGATGCCGCTGCTGCAGGCGGTGCGGCGCGAATATCCGCAGGTCAACCTGTTCATCAACGACAACTTCGGCCTGGTGCTGAGCGAGATGGTGATGACGGGCCGCATGGACATGGCGATCATCTACGCGGGCAGCCCGATCAAAGGGGTGACGCTGCAGCCGCTGCTGACCGAGGAGCTGTTCCTGATCGCGCCGGCGGGCATGCCATTGCCGGCGTCCGACGACCAGACGATCCCTCTGCGCGCGCTGGCCGGCATCGACCTGCTGCTGCCGAGCCGCATGCATTTCCTGCGCCGGCTGCTGGACGACGAGTTCGCGCGCATCGGCATCGCGCCGCGCATCATTGCCGAGATCGAGTCGGCCTCGACGCTGCACCAGGCGATCGATGCGGGGCTCGGCGCGACGGTGCTGCCTTCGGCATTGGCCGACCTCTCGTCGCCGGCGGGGAAGACGGTCATCCGGCGCATCGTCGAGCCCGATTTGCAGGCGACGATCTCGCTGTGCGTGACCGATCATCTGCCGATGTCCGATCAGGCCGGTGCGGTGCTAGGTATCTTGCGCAAGCAGATCGACGATCTCTTTGTCGAGGGGCGGTTGATCGGGATACGTGCTGCCAAATAGGTTTGCGCGTCTTGCTCCCTCTCCCTCTGGGAGAGGGCTGGGGTGAGGGCAGCGGGCGGTGGAACGGGTCGCACCTTGCCGAGGCCCAGTGCCCTCACCCTAACCCTCTCCCAGAGGGAGAGGGGACAAGAGTCAGCGCGGCGCCGAAAGCTGCCGCATCGCCGCCACGCCCTCGACCACGAACGGATCGGCGTGGTAGTAGAGCAGCTGTGCACCCATCGACACCAGATGTTCCACGTCATGTCGAACGACCAGCGTGCCCGCGATCTTGCCCGCCGCACGAATGCGCCGCAGCGTCTCGTCGACCAGATCCAGCGCCGGCTGCGGACGCCGCTTGCCGGCCGCGACCGCGGGTGAATAGCCCATCGACTGCGACAGATCGCCCGGGCCGACGAAGAACACGTCGATGCCCTCCACCGCGAGGATCTCGTCGAGGTTGCCCACGGCCTCCACCGACTCGACCATCGCGATCAGCAGCTTGCTCGCACGGTCGTCCGGCATCGCATAGCGGAAGGTATGCACCACCTGGCGCGCGATCTCGGCCGTGTGGATCAGCGGCACCATCACGCCGTCGGCGCCGGCGTTGAGGCAGCGCGTGATCGTCGAGCGCTCCTGGTTCTGCGGCCGCACGATGCCGAAGCCGCCCGCGTAGCGCGCGGCCTTGGCCATGTGGTGGATGTCCTCGAAGCTCGCCAGGCCGTGCTCGCAGTCGATGAAGACCGAGTCGGCGCCCGAGCGCACCAGCTTCTCGCACAGCGTCGGCGAGATGTGATTGGGGTTGACCATCAGCACGCTGTCGCCGCGTGCCAGCCGCTCGTGAAGTGAGTTGCTCATCGTGCTCTCTCTGGTTCAGGGTTTGCCGGCCGTGCCTTCGGGCGCGCCGAGCCAGCGGCTGATCTCGATGTCGGGCCCCTGGTCGCGCGCCAGCGTCGGGCTGATCACCAGCTGCTCGATCGTCGTGCCCTGCGGCAGCGTGCAGGCCAGCAGGATCGCGCGCGCCACGTCGTCGGGCGCCACCATCGCGGCGCGCTCCGATGCCGTCGGCGGGCGCACGCGCGTGTCCATGATCGGCGTGTCGACCTCGCCCGGCAGGATCGTCGTCGAGCGGATGTTGTGGTTGCGGAAGGTGCCGTGCATGAAGCCCATCAGGTTGAGCACCGCCGCCTTGGCCGCGCCGTACGGTGCGCCGCCCAGCAGGTTGGGCCGCACCGCAGCCAGCGACGAGACGGTGACGATCGTGCCTGCGCCCGCGGCCAGCATGCCGGGCAGCACCGCCTGCATCAGCACGTACACCGCCGTGAGGTTCACCGAGATGGCCGACTCCCAATCGTCCGGCTCGATCCAGCGGATGTTGCGCACGCGGCTGGTCAGGCCCGCGTTGTTGACGAGGATGCCGACGGCGCCGATCTCGGCCTCGATCCATCGGACCAGATCCTGCAGCTGCTCGCGCTGCTGCAGGTCCGCCTGCCGCGCCCAGGCCTGGCCGCCGGTGGCATGGATCTCGGCCACCACCGCGTCGAGCGGTTCCTTGCGCCGGCCCATCACCACCACGCGCGCGCCCTCGGCCGCGAGCCTCCGCGCGGTCGAGCGGCCGATGCCGGAGCCGCCGCCGGTGACCAGCGCGACCTGGCCCTTCAATGCCGTGCCGGCGGTCATGCCGCCACCTTGGCAGGCTTCGCGGGCACGGCCGCTTCATAGCCGTAGTCGGCCAGCGCGCCTGCCGTGCTGATCAGGCCCTGCCGCAGATCGTCCTCGATCTGCAAGCGCGAACGCTGCCCCGCATCGCCCCAGCCGCCGCCGCCCGGCAGCTCGATCGTCAGGCGCTCGCCGGGCGCGAGCACCAGCCGGCCCTTGGCGAAGACCGGCTGGCCGTCGTGCATCACGGCGCCATTGCGGCCCGCCTGGCCGCCGAGCACGCCCAGGCACGGGTACTTCACGTGCTCGGTGCTCAGGTAGATGTTCATCTCGCGGTCCGACAGGTTGCGGATCACGCCGCGCTGGCCGAGCCCGCCGCGGAATTTGCCGGGGCCGCCCGAGTCGGGAATCAGCTCCTTGCATTCGGTCAGCACCGGCACCGCGAGTTCGTACATCTCGATCGGCGTCACGCGGCAGTTGGACGGAAAGCTCAGCGTGTCGAGCCCGTCCATCGACGATCGGCCGCCCTGCCCGCCATGGAAGTTCTGCGCGCTGCCGTAGGCCGTGCCGTCGGATCGCTGGCCCTGGCAGTTGATGCCCCAGATCGGCGCGCCGCCGCTGTCGCCCATCGCGCCTTCGGGCACCACGTCCTGCAGCGCCTTGAAGATCAGGCTCGGGATGCAATGGCCCACCAGGTTGCGCGCCGCGCCGGCCGCATGCGGGCGCGGGTTGAGGATCGAGCCCGCGGGCGCCGAATCGGTGAGCGCGACCATGCAGCCTTCGTTGTTCGGCGTCTCGGGATCGAGCAGGCACTTGAGCGCATACACGCTGTGCGCGACGCGGTAGTGCGGCACCACGTTGATGCCGCGCGCGACCTCGGGCGAGGTGCCGGTGTAGTCGACATGGATCGAGTCGCCGCGCACCTCCACGCTGACGCACAGCTTGACCTCGGTCTCGAAGCCGTCGATCGTCATGTCGGCCTTGTAGCTGCCGTTGGGCCAGGCCGCGATCGCCTTGCGCATGTGGCGCTCGGAGCGGCTGAAGATGGCCTCGCCCAGCCCGTCGCAGTCGTCCATGCCGTATTCGTCCATGAAGCGGGTCAGCTCGCGGCACATCACCTCGTTGGCCGCCACCATGCTCTGGATGTCGCCGCGCACCTCGTGCGGCAGCCGCACGCTGGCCTCGATGACCGAGAACACGTCGGTGTTGGGCTGGCCGGCCTTGAACAGCTTCAGCATCGGGATGCGGATGCCTTCCTCGAACATGTCGGTCGAATCGGGCGACTGCGGCCGCCCGCCGATGTCGGGCAGGTGGGCGATGCTGCCCGCGTAGGCGACGATCTTGCCGTGGCGGAAGATCGGCGTGAGCATGACCATGTCCGGCAGGTGCCCGGTGCCGATCACGGGGTCGTTGGTGGCGAGCACGTCGCCGGGCTCCAGCGACTCGGGCGGAAAGGCCGGCAGGAAGTAGTTCTGCGCCGCCATCGGCAAGGTGGTGATGAACACCGGAATGGACCAGGTGCACTGCGCCAGCGCGCGGCCCTTGGCATCGAGCAGCACGTTCACGTAGTCGTGGTTCTCGCGCACGATGGGCGAGAAGGCGGTGCGGCCCAGGGCGCTGTCGGCCTGGTCGGCGATGAAGACCAGGCGGTCCCACATCACCTGCAGCGTGATCGGATCGTTGAAGTCGGGTCGGAGGATGGGCATGGCATGGGCCTTCAGGACAGAAGCATGATCAGGTTGTGCTGGGCATCGAGCGAGGCGCTGGCGTTCGGGCCCATCACCACGGTCGACTCGCGCTGCTCGATGATGGCCGGGCCTTCGACCGGCACGCCGGGCAGCAACGCATAGTGGTCGTAGACCGGCGTGTCGACGAACTTGCCGAGCTCGGAGAAGAACACCGGCCGCGTGCCCTTGCGCGGATCGCGCACCGCACCGGCCTCGCCGCGCAGGCCGGCGAGCGAGACCTCGCCCTTCGGGCCGCTGGCGCGGATGCGCCAGGTGATGACCTCGGCATCGGTGCCGGTGACGGCGCGCCCGTAGAGCGCGACGTAGTTGGCATGGAAGCGCGCCGTGAGCTCCGCGAGAAAAGCCGGATCGGCCGGATCGAGATCCGGCAATGCGACCGAGATCTCGTAGCCCTGCCCCACATGGCGCATGTCCACCGTGTAGCTGAAGCCGATGCGATCGGCCGGCACCTTGCTCGCCAGCACCACCTCGCGGCCCTGCGCCGCGAGGCTGGCCTTGACCACGTGGACGGCGCTCGGATTCCAGGCCGACAGCCGCATCGGCAGGCTGGTCGACAGGTCGGCCGCGACCGGCGCGCCGAGCAGCCCGATGGCCGAGGTCACGCCCGCGCCCAGCGGGCAGATCACCTTGCGGATGCCGAGCTTGCGCGCCACGCCGTAGGCATGCACCGGGCCGGCGCCGCCGAAGGCGATCAAGGGCAGCGCGCGCGGATCGACGCCGCTGTCGGTGGCCTGCATCGAGGCCGCCTCGGCCATGCTCTCGTTGACCATGTCGTGGATGCCCCAGGCGCAGCGCTCGGCGCTGATGCCGAGCTCATCGGCCAGCCGCGCCATCGCGGCCTCGGCGGCCGGCCGGTCGAGCGCGAAATCGCCGCCGAGAAAGGATTTCTCGTCGAGGTAGCCGAGCAGCAGGTCGGCATCGGTCACGGTAGGCTCGGTGCCGCCGCGGCCATAGCAGGCCGGGCCCGGCGCGGCCGCGGCACTGCGCGGGCCGACGCCCAGGAGCCCCAGCTTGTTGCGCGCCGCGATGCTGCCGCCGCCGGCGCCGATCTCGATCATGTGGATCGACTGGATCTTGAGCGGGAAGCCGCTGCCCTTGCGAAAGCGCTCGTGCCGCGCCACCTCGAGGTCGTTGGCCACCATCGGCTGGCCGTTCGGGATCAGGCACAGCTTGGCGGTGGTGCCGCCCATGTCGAAGGACAGCACGCTCTGCTCGCCGGCCTGGCGCGCATAGTCGGCGGCGGCCACCGCGCCGGCGGCCGGGCCGGATTCGATGAGGCGCACCGGCGTGCGCGAGGCCGAGGAGCTCGGCACCACGCCGCCGCTGGAGGTCATCCACAGCAGCTGGCCTTCGACGCCGCGCTGCGACAGCTCGCGCTCGAGGTGGTTCACATGGCCCACCATCATCGGCCGCGTGTAGGCATTGACCACGGTGGTCGAGGCGCGGTCGTACTCGCGCACCTCGGGGCACACGGTCGACGACAGCGACACCGAGATGCCGGGCGCCACCTCGGCCAGCAGCTCGGCGACGCGGCGCTCGTGCTGCGCGTACTTGTAGGCATGCAATAGGCAGACGGCGACCGACTCGACTTTCTTCTCCAGCAGCGTGCGGCCGATGGCGCGCACGCCCTCCTCGTCCAGCGTCTTGATGACGGTGCCGTCGGCCGCGATGCGCTCGTCGACGCCGAAGCACAGCTCGCGCGACACCAGCGGCTCGGGGTACTGGATGCGCAGGTCGTAGAGGTCGTAGCGGCCTTCGGTGCGGATGCGCAGCATGTCCTGGAAGCCGTCGGTGGTGATGAAGGCGGTGTGCACGCCGCGGCGTTCGAGCACCGCGTTGGTGACCACCGTGGTCGCGCCGAGGATCTGCAGCGCGCCGGCGCCGGCCGCCTTGCCGGCGTGCCTGGCGCGCACCTTGGCGAGCAGCTCGTCCACGCCCTGCAGCACCGCGCGCGCCGGCGCATCGGGCGTGCTCAGCACCTTGTGCAGCAGGATGCTGCCGTCGTCCTCGGTCATCGCGAAGTCGGTGAACGTGCCACCCGTGTCGAATGCCAGTTTCATGCCTTTCAGCTCCTTCAGTGTTCGGTTGGATTGCGTCGGTGTCAGGCCGTGGCCGCGTCGGCTGCGCGCCGGCCCGTCATGAAGAGTTCGCCCAGGTCGGCGCTGCTGAGTTCGCGGGTGGGGCTGTCCCAGATCACCTTGCCCAGGCGCAGCACCACGGCGCGCTCGGCCGCCTCCATCGCCTTGCGGGTGTTCTGCTCGACCAGCAGGATCGTGCGGCCGCCCTGGTGCAGGCGCTTGAGTTCGTTGAAGACCAGCGTGATCGCCTGCGGCGACAGGCCGACCGAGGGCTCGTCCACCAGCAGGATCTCGGGCCGGCGCAGCACCGCCATCGCCATTTCGAGAAGCTGTTGTTCGCCGCCGGACATGTTGCCGGCGAACTCGTTGCGGCGCGTGCGCAGGATCGGGAACAGGTCGTAGACGTACTCGCGCTCGCCCTTCAGGTCGCCGTCCTTCAGCGTGTAGGCGGCCATCTCGAGGTTCTCGTCGATGGTCATCAGCTGGAAGTTGCAGCGGCCCTGCGGCACGTAGGCGATGCCGTGCGCCAGCATCGATTGCGGGCGCAGGCCGGCGATGTCCTTGCCCTTCCAGCGGATCGAGCCGCCCTTGTGCGTGGTCATGCCGAACAGCGATTTCAGGAGCGTCGACTTGCCGGCCCCGTTGGGGCCGAGCAGCGTGACGAACTCGCCGTGGCGGATCTTCAGGTCCACGCCGTGCAGGATGTCCAGATGGCCGTAGCCGGCGCGCAGGTTGTCGATTTCGAGTTCCACGATTTCAGTTCTCCAGATCAAGAAGGGCCAAACTCCAGGAACACCGCGGAACCGGCTTTGCCGGGCCGCTGGTGTTGCCCCCTGCAAGGGGGTGGGCGGCCACACGAAGTGGGCAAGCCTGGGGGTGTTTCATATTTCAACCGCCGAGGTAGGCTTCGATCACTTCGGGGTTCTTCACGACCGCTTCCGGCGTGTCGTCCGCCAGCTTGCTGCCCTGGTGCAGCACCACCACGCGGTGGCTCAGGTTCATCAGCACGTCGGTGTTGTGCTCGATCACCACGAAGGTCACACCCAGTTCGCGGTTCGCGTGCTCGATGCTCTGGATCACCTTCTCGATCAGCATCGGGTTGATGCCGGCCAGCGGCTCGTCGAGCAGGATCAGCTCGGGCTCGGGCATCAGCATCGAGGCGAACTGCAGCAGCTTCTGCTGGCCGCCCGACATGTGGCCGGCCGGCAGGTGCGCGACGCGCGCGAGGCCCGCGATCTCGATCAGCTCGCGCGCGCGTTCGCGCAGCGCCTTCACGCGCCGCCTTGCGGCCGGCCCGATCCAGAAGGTGGACAGCACGTTCGGGAAGCGCGACATCTGGCCTGCGAGCACCAGGTTCTCTTCGCAGTCGAGCGTCGGGAAGACCACCGTCTTCTGGAAGCTGCGCAGGAAGCGGCCTTCGCGCGCGATGCGGTTCATCGGCCAGCCGGTGATGTCGATGCCCTTGAGCAGCACGCGCCCGGCATCGCTCTTCTGCAGCCCGGTGCAGCAGTCGAACAGCGTCGACTTGCCCGAGCCGTTCGGCCCGATCAGGCCCATCACCTCGCCGCGCCGGACTTCGATGTCGACGCCCTGCAGCGCGGCCACCGCGCCGTAGTTCTTGCGCAGGCCCTCGATGCGCAGCATGGACGATGTATCAGCGGCCATCGTGCTTCTCCGCTCGGCCGATGCCGGCGATGCGCTCGGCGAAGCGCTCGAACAGCGGCGCCAGCCCCTTCGGAAACAGGAACACCAGGCCGAGCAGCACGAAGCCGTAGATCACCATGCGCAGCTCGGGCGTGATGCGCAGCGCCTCCGACACGGCGACGAAGACGAAGCTGCCGATGATCGCGCCCGGCACCCGGCCGACGCCACCGCCCAGCACGATGATCAGGATGGTGTTGGAGTAGTAGGACTGGAACACCAGCGGGCTCACCACCGTCGAGAAGTGCGCGTAGAGGCTGCCGCCGAGCCCGGCGAAGACCGCGCTCAGCATGAAGACGATGAGCTTGTAGGTCCAGGTCGGCACGCCGAGCGACTCGGCCAGCATCTCGTTGTCGCGGATCGCCACCATGCAGCGGCCGGCCGGCGAGCGGATCAGCGCGACGAAGGCCGCCACCGCGATCGCCGCCAGCACCAGCACGAGGTAGAAGTAGTCGGGCGCCTTGATCACGGTGAAGGCCATGTCGCCGAAGCCCAGCCGCGGACGCGGCACGCCCGACAGGCCCATGTCGCCGCGGGTGAGATCGATCCAGTTCTTCGACACCATCTGCGCGATCACCACCAGCCCCAGCGTGCACATGACGAAGGAGGTGTCGCGCAGCCGCAGCGCCGGGATGCCGAGCGGCAGCGCGATCAGCCCCGCGACCGCGCCGGCGATCAGGAAGTTGAGGAAGAAGGGCGTGCCGAAGTGCAGCGACATCAGCGCCGACGCATAGGCGCCGATGCCGAAGAAGACGCCCTGCGCGAGCGACAGCATGCCGGTGTAGCCGAGGATCAGGTTCAGCCCCAGCGCGGGCAAGAGGAAGATCATCGCCAGCACCATGGCATGCAGGTAGTAGTCGCCGAGGAAGAGCGGCGCCGCCAGCAGCGCGGCCAGGGCGAGCGCGCAGGCGCTCCAGTTCACCGTGGCCAGCCGTGCGGCCGGCAGGCGGGGGGTGTCCAGCGTGGTGGTTGTCATGAGGGCCCGTTGCATGGAGGGGGTTTCAGAACCGGGCCTTGCTGCTGAACAGGCCGTGCGGCCGGAACATCAGCATCAGCAGGAGCGCGATGAAGCCGACCGAGTCGCGGTACTGCAGGCCGATGTAGCCGGCGACCAGGCTCTCGACGATGCCCAGCAGGCAGCCCGCGATCAGCGTGCCGCGCACGTTGCCCATGCCGCCCATCACGATCACGGCAAAGGTCTTGAGCGTGATCGACTCGCCCATGCCGCCGTAGATGCTGACGTTGATCGGCCCGGTCAGGATGCCGGAGAGCGCCGCGATGGCGACGCCGATCAGGAAGGTGCGGCGCACCACCTGCTCGACGTCGATGCCGTTGACCTGGCAGCACTCGATGTTCTGCGACACCGCGCGGATCGAGCGGCCCAGCCGCGTGCTGCGCACCATCCATTCGAGCCCGGCGAACACCGCGATGGTGACGACGACGAGGATCACGCGCTGCTGCGACATGCCGAAGTCGCCGAGCTCGATCGGCTCGATCCAGCCGCCGTTGAACACCTTGTAGCCGCCGCCGAAGGCGAGAATGACGACGTTCTGCAGGATCAGCGACAGCCCCAGCGTGGCCAGCACGCCGGCCTGGAAGGGCTGGCCGATCAGGCGCTGCATCACGAAGCGGCCGATCAGCACCGCGATCACGCAGACGATCGCGACGCCGCCGATGATCGCGAAGCTGTAGTCGGCCGCGAGCTGCGTCATCACCCACCAGGCGGCGAAGGTGCCGAGCATGTAGTACTCGCCATGCGCGAAGTTGATGGCGCGCAGCACGCCGAAGATCATCGTCATGCCGGCAGCGACCAGCGCGTACATCGATCCGGTGATGATGCCGTTGACGATCTGCTCGAAGATGAAGGAGCTCACGGGATGTTCCTGCGCCCTACTTCGCGGCCGCCCCGTAGTCGACCTTGGTGGTGATCGTGCCCTTGATCACCGGCTTGCCGTCGACGATCTCCAAGAGCACCATCGGCTGCACCGCCTGGTTGTGGTCGTCGAAGGTGACCACGCCCATCGGGCTGTCGTACTTGATCGCGGCGAGCGCATTGCGCACGTCCTCGCCCTTGGCGCTCTTGGCGCTGCGGATCGCCTGCGCGACCAGCTGCAGCGTGTCGTAGTGGGTGTAGGCGTGGTTGTTGGGCATCTCGCCGCCATAGGCCTTCTTGTAGTCCTCGACGAACTTCAGGCTGCGCGGCGCCGGCACCTCGGGCAGCCAGGCGGCGGCCTCGACGGCGCCGTTCATGACCTTGGGCGCGGCGGCGATGGTTTCCTTGGTGTTGAACTCGCCGTTGCCGACCAGCGCCACCTTGCCGGCCAGGCCCAGCTCCAGCATCTGGCGCGCGATGATCGGCGTGGTGTCGGCCTGGCCGTAGAGGATGATGGCCTGCGCGCCCGAACGGCGGATCTTGCTCAGCACCGAGCGGAAGTCGGTCTCGGAATCCTTGTAGTAGTCCTCGCTGAGGATCTCTGCGCCTTCGTACTTCGGCAGGTAGCGCTTGGTGAACTTGATGGCGCCGCGGCCGTAGTCGCTGTCGACCGAGAGCACCGCGAACTTCTTGAAGCCCTTGGTCTTGACCGCGTACTCGAGCACGGTGGCCGCGCGGACTTCGTCGGTCGGGTAGTTGCGGAAGGTCCACTTGAAGCCGCCGACGCCGGCCTTGTAGGTGATGTCCGGGTTCGACGAAGCCGCATTGACCAGCAGCACCTTCGATTCCTCCACCAGCGGCTCCATCGCCAGCGTGACGGAGCTGCAGACGTCGCCGATGATGATCGGCGTCTTGTCGAGGCTGATCATGCGCTGCGTCGCGGCCACGCCTTCGGCCGGCACGCACTGGCTGTCGCCGCTCACCAACTCGAGCTTGCGCCCGAGCAGCCCGCCGGCGTCGTTGATCTCCTTGGCCGCCAGCGCGGCGCCCTTGTTGGCGAAGGCGCCGTAGCGCGCATTCGGCCCGCTCATCGGCGCGATGATGCCGATCTTGATCGGCTCGGCGGCCTCGGCCGCGGCCAGCGTGAAGGCGCCCGCGCCGGCCATCGCCACGAGGACGCATCGTGCAGCGGCGCGGAGGGAAGGAATCCCGGGAAAACAGCTCATCGCATCTCTCCAATGATGGGGGTGAAGTGAATGGTAGGAAGCACGGGCCCCGAGGGCCAATAGGGAATCCGGCTTCGGGTATCGGCTTTGCTGATGGGCTCAGCCAAGCAGCGCGACGGCCCGCGCGATGCGCGCACAGCCTTCCTCGATCTGCGCGAGGCTGGTCGCGGTCGACATGCGGAAGTACGGCGACACGCCGTAGGGCGTGCCGGCCAGCACCATGACGCCGGCAGCTTCGAGGAAGAACAGCACCACGTCGTTGTCGGTGTCGAGGGTCTTGCCCTCGGGCGTGCGCTTGCCGATCAGGCCGCCGCAATGCGGATAGAGGTAGAAGGCGCCGCCCGGCGCCCGCGCACGAATGCCGGGGATCGCATTGAGCAGCCGCGTGGCCGTGTCGCGCCGCTCGCGGTAGGTCGCGACCCATTGCGGCAGGAAGTCCGGCGCCGTGTTCAGCGCGACCACCGCCGCGGCCTGACTGATCGAGCAGACGCCGCTGGTCGACTGCGACTGCAGCATGTCCAGCGCGGCGACGATGTCGGCGGGCCCGGCCGCATAGCCGATGCGCCATCCGGTCATCGCATAGGTCTTCGAGACGCCGTTGACCACCAGCGTGCGTTCGCGCAGCGCGGGCTCGATGGCCAGCAGGTGCCGCGGCGCCGCATCGACGAAGCGGATGTGCTCGTAGATGTCGTCGGTCAGCACCATCACCTGAGGATGGCGCAGCAGCACGTCGGCCAGCGCGCGCAGCTGGGCCGTGGTGTAGGTGGTGCCGGTGGGGTTGGTCGGCGAGTTGAAGACCAGCCAGCGCGTGGACAGCGTGATCGCGGCTTCCAGCGCCTCGGGCGTGAGGCGGAAATCGTCCTCCTCGCGGCAGGCGACGATGACCGGCGTGCCGTCGCAGGCCAGCACCATGTCGGGGTAGGACACCCAGAACGGCGCCGGGATGATGACCTCGTGGCCCTCTTCCACCGTGACCGCGAGCGCATTGAAGAGCGCGTGCTTGGCGCCGCAGGTGACGATGATGTCGCGCGGCGCGTAGTCCAGGCCGTTCTCGCGCTGCAGCTTGGCCGCGATCGCCTGGCGCAGCGCCAGCGTGCCGGCGACCGGCGTGTAGCGCGTCTCGCCGCGCTCGATCGCCGCGCAGCCGGCTTCGCGGATGTGCGCCGGCGTGTCGAAGTCGGGCTCGCCGATCGCGAGGTTGACGATGTCCTTGCCCTGCCGGCGCAGCTCGGCGAAGCGTTCTGCGGCGGCGGCGCTGGCCGAGGGCTTGATGCGGCGGATGCGCGACGAGATCCGGGAGGGGCTCACTGAGATTCCTGTGGCGTTGGCGACAGGACGAACGGTAGGCCTTCCGGGCCGGGCGCGCCAAGACGGCTTCGTTCTGCGGCGATCGCATACCCAGATGGCGCCCGGGCCGGCATAAGCGTTCCGGATGGGACCAGAGCGAACTTGTCTTGGCGCCCGGGCGCGGATTGCGTAACGTGGCGTCCTCGCACCGCGAGCATCGAACCACCCGGAGACACCGTGCGCCCATCCGTCCTGGCGACCCGCGCCACCTTTGCCGACATCGCCGACCGCCTGCGCGAGCATTTCGACGTCGAGGACAACCCGTCCGACACCGTCTGGAGCCCGGAAGAACTGCGGCGCCGCCTGCAGGGCAAGCAGGGCGTGATGAGCACCGGCACCGAGCGCATCGACGCCGCGCTGCTGGACGCCTGCCCCTCGCTCAAGGCCGTGTGCAACGTCGGCGTGGGCTACAACAATGTCGACGTCGCGGCCTGCACCGCGCGCGGCGTGCTGGTCACCAACACGCCCGACGTGCTGACCGAGACCACGGCCGACTATGGCTTCGCGCTGATGATGGCAACGGCCCGCCGCATCGCCGAATCCGAGCACTTCCTGCGCGCCGGCGGCTGGACCAAGCCCGGCATCTTCGACATGTTCGCCGGCGCCGACGTGCACGGCGCCACGCTGGCCATCCTGGGCATGGGCCGCATCGGACGCGCGATCGCGCGCCGCGGCGCGGCGGGCTTCGGCATGCGCGTGATCTATCACAACCGCTCGCGGCTGGCGCCCGAGGTCGAGGCCGAGAGCGGCGCGCGCTACGTCGACAAGGCGGCGCTGCTGAAGGAGGCCGATCACCTGGTGCTCGTGGTGCCCTACTCGCCCGCCTCGCACCATGCGATCGGCGCCGCCGAGCTGGCGCAGATGAAGCCCGGCGCCACGCTGACCAACATCGCGCGCGGCGGCATCGTCGACGACGCGGCACTCGCCCAAGCGCTGCGCAAGGGCACGATCGCGGCCGCCGGCCTCGATGTGTTCGAGGGCGAGCCCACGGTGCATCCGGCGCTGCTGGCGCTGCCCAATGTGGTGCTGACGCCGCACATCGGCAGCGCCTCGGTGAAGACGCGGCGCGCGATGGCGGCGTTGACCATCGACAACCTGATTGCGGCGCTCGGCTTCGGGCCATCGGCCGGCCATCCGCCGACGCCGGTCAATCCCGAGGTGCTGGCACACTGAGCACATGCCTTTCAAACTGCTCGTCATGGGGGTCTCGGGCTGCGGCAAGTCCACCGTGGCCGCCGGGCTCGCACGTGCGCTGGGCGCGGCGCTGATCGAGGGCGACGACCACCACCTGCCGCAGAGCCAGGACAAGATGCGCCGCGGTATCGCGCTCACCGATGCCGACCGCGAGCCCTGGCTCGACCAGCTGGGTGGGCTGCTCGCGGACGCGCAGGGCGGCGTGGTGCTGACCTGCTCGGCGCTCAAGCGGCGCTACCGCGACCGCTTGCGCGCGGCCGAGCCGGCGCTGCAGATCGTCTTCATCGAGATCAGCCCCGAGGAGGCGCGCGCACGCGTGGCGGCGCGCGCTTCGCATTTCTTTCCCGCCAGCCTGGTGGCCAACCAGTTCGATGCGCTGGAATCGCCGCTCGGCGAGCCCGGCGTGCTGCCCGTCGACGCGACCCGGACGATCGAGGCGCAATGCGATGCGGTGCTGCGCTGGCTCGCTCCCGCACCATCCCATTCCTGAGGAGAACTCCATCTTGAACAACGTCCTGAAAAGCTTCGACCTCACGGGCCGCACGGCGCTCGTCACCGGTTCCAGTGCCGGCATCGGCTTTGCGCTGGCGCGCGGGCTGGCCGGTGCGGGTGCGCGCGTGGTCCTCAACGCGCGCAGCGCCGGCAAGCTCGAACAGGCTGCCGCGCAATTGCGCAGCGAGGGCGCGACCGTCTTCACTGCGGCCTTCGACGTCACCTCGGGCGATGCGGTGAGCGCGGCGATCGCGAAGATCGAGGCCGAGATCGGTGCCATCGACATCCTCGTCAACAACGCCGGCATGCAGCGCCGCGGGCCGCTCGACGAATTCGAGGAAGCGCACTGGCACGAGCTCATGAAGACCAACGTCGACAGCGTGTTCCTGGTCGGCAAGGCCGTTGCGCGCCACATGATCCCGCGCCGGCGCGGCAAGATCATCAACGTCTGCTCGGTGCAGAGCGAGCTCGGCCGCCCGGGCATCGCGCCCTACACCGCGAGCAAGGGCGCGGTGAAGATGCTGACCAAGGGCATGGCGATCGACTGGGGCCAGCACGGCATCCAGGTCAACGGCCTCGGCCCGGGCTATTTCAAGACCGAGCTGACCGATGCGCTGGTGAAGAACGCGGAGTTCACGCAGTGGCTGGTCGGGCGCACGCCGTCGCGGCGCTGGGGCGATGTGGAGGACCTGGTCGGCGCGGCGGTGTTCCTTGCGAGCGATGCGTCGAACTTCGTCAACGGCCACATCCTTTATGTCGACGGCGGCGTGACGGCCACGCTCTGACAGACATCACACGAAAGAACATCCCATGGAAGCCCTCGTCATCCACGCCCCCGGCGATTTGCGCGTCGAGGACGTGCCCACGCCCGAACTCGGACCCGGCCAGTTGCAGGTGCGCGTGCGCTGCGGCGGCATCTGCGGCTCCGACCTGCACTATTACCAGCACGGCGGCTTCGGCACGGTGCGCATCCAGGAACCGATGGTGCTCGGCCATGAAGTGGCGGGCGTGATCGAGGCGGTCGGCGCGGGCGCGCCGTTCAAGGCCGGCGAGCGCGTGGCGATCAGCCCGAGCCGCCCTTGCGGCGTCTGCCGCTACTGCCAGCAAGGCCTGCAGAACCATTGCCTGGACATGCGCTACTACGGCAGCGCGATGCGCAATCCGCACGTGCAAGGCGCGTTCCGCCAGCAGATCGTGGTCGAGCAGTGGCAGGCGCACCGGCTGGCCGACAGTGTGAGCGACGGCGAAGGCTCGATGGCCGAGCCGCTGTCGGTCGCGCTGCATGCGGTGCGGCGCGCGGGCTCGCTCCTGGGCAAGAGCGTGCTGGTCACCGGCTGCGGGCCGATCGGCGCGCTGGCCATCATCGCGGCGCGGCGCGCGGGCGCCACGCACATCGTCGCCACCGACGTCGGCGCGCACACGCTGGGCAAGGCGCTCAAGGTCGGTGCCGACGAAGTGGTCAACGTGGCGGAAGAACCCGACGGCCTCGCGCGCTTCGGTGCCGAGAAGGGCCGCTTCGACGTGCTGTTCGAGGCCAGCGGCAACGAGCGCGCGCTGCGCGGCGCTTTCGACGCGCTGCGCCCGCGCGGCATCATCGTGCAGCTGGGGCTGGGCGGCGAGATGACGCTGCCGATCAACACCATCGTCGCCAAGGAGTTCGACCTGCGCGGCGCCTTCCGCTTCCACGAGGAGTTCGCGGTCGCGGTGGAATTGCTCAACAAGGGGCTGGTCGACGTGAAGCCGCTGATCTCCGCGACGCTGTCGTACCGCGACTCGGCGCGTGCGTTCGCGCTGGCGGCGGATCGCTCGCAGGCGATGAAGGTGCTGTTGAATTTCGACTGAGCGATCCGCTCACTTGCCGATCAACTGCGTCAGCCGCTCCGCCTCGAAACATTCGGAGCGCGCCGCATCGCCGGGCACGCAGTCCTTCTTGCCCGGCTGCGCGGACAGCGACTCGATCGCCTGCCACAGCAACGCGATCTGGTGGTCCTGGCCGGACGCGGTATCGATCAAACCCTTCATGGCCTGCGACAGCGGATCGTCCTCGAGCGTGATGCCGTAGGCCGAGAATTTCTTCTCGCCGGTCGTCACGTCGGCGCTGGCGCCGGCCTTCGACGGAATGATGCGCGCCGGAATGCCCACCGCGGTCGCGCCCGCAGGCACCGGCTTGATCACCACCGCGTTGCTGCCGATCTTGGCGCCGTCGCCGACCACGAAGCCGCCGAGCACCTTGGCGCCCGCACTGACCACCACGTCGCGCCCCAGCGTCGGATGCCGCTTGGCGCCCTTGTAGAGCGAGGTGCCGCCGAGCGTCACGCCCTGGTAGATGGTGCAGCCGTCGCCGATCTCGGCGGTCTCGCCGACCACCACGCCCATCGCGTGGTCGAAGAACACGCGCTCGCCGACGACGGCGCCGGGATGGATCTCGATGCCGGTGAACCAGCGGGAGCACTGGGAGATCCAGCGGCCGGTCCACTTCAGCCCGTGGCACCAGCACCAGTGCGCGAGGCGGTGCAGCACCACGGCATGCAGGCCGGGGTAGAGGGTCAGCACTTCCCAGCGCGTGCGGGCGGCCGGATCGCGGTCGAGGATGCACTGGATGTCGGAACGCAGGCGCGAGAACATGCGGGTTGTGGTTCTATCGATAGGGCCTGCGCAGTCTAAGGCCCCGGTTCTTCGCTTGCGGCAGGTGGGGTCTTGGGCGTGCCTTGCGCGGCCTCGGTCATCGCCTTCGCGATGCCGCGCAGGATATGGATCTCCTCCTGCGTCGGCTGCGCGCGGTTGAACAGCTGCTGCAGCCGCGGCATCAGCTTCTTGGGCGCCTGCGGATCGAGAAAGCCAACGTCCACCAGCGCGCGCTCCCAGTGCCCGAGCATCCCGGCCAGCGCCTGCGCGTCGGCCGCGCTCGCGGGCGGCGTGGCGTCGCGCACGCCGTAGCCGCCGAGCGCGAGCCGCCATTCGTAGGCGATCACCTGGATCGCGGCGCCCAGGTTGAGCGAGCCGAAGTCCGGATCGGTCGGGATGCTGAGCGCGACGTGGCAGCGGTACACGTCCTCGTTGCGCATGCCGAAGCGCTCGGAGCCGAACAGGAAGGCGACGTGCTGCTCGCCCGCCTGCGCCAGCGGTTCCAGATGCTCGCGCGGCGTGCGCGTGGGCGGGCCGAAGTCGCGCGGCACCATCGCGGTCGCGCACAGGTGGGTGATGCCGTCGAGCGCCTCGTCCAGCGTCTCGACGATGCGCGCGTTGGCCAGCACGTCGAGCGCGCCGCTGGCACGCTGGATGGTCTCCTCGCGCCGCAGCACGTTGGCCCAGCGTGGCGCGACCAGCACAAGGTCGCCGAAGCCCATGGTCTTCATGGCGCGCGCGGCGGCGCCGACGTTGCCGGCATGGCTGGTCTGGATCAGGACGAATCGGGTACGCATGTAAAATGCCCCGATTCTCGCCGCCCGCATCGCCGGGCTGCATTCCAAGGCGCGTTTCGCACGCGGCCCTTCCCGTTCTTCCCACAATCCAATGCCGTCCCCCAACCTGCACCCCATGCTCAACGTGGCCGTCAAGGCCGCCCGCGCCGCCGGCGCCATCATCAACCGCGCCGCGCTCGATGTCGAAGCGGTGCGCATTTCGCAGAAGCAGGTCAACGACTTCGTGACCGAAGTCGATCATGCGAGCGAGCGAGCGATCATCGAGACGCTGCTCACCGCCTACCCGGGGCACGGCATCCTGGCCGAGGAATCGGGCACCGAGCATGGCGCCAGGGATTCGGACTACGTCTGGATCATCGATCCGCTCGATGGCACCACCAACTTCATCCACGGCTTCCCGGTCTATTGCGTGTCGATCGCGCTCGCGATCCGCGGCAAGATCGACCAGGCCGTGATCTACGACCCGACCCGCAACGACCTCTTCACCGCCACCCGGGGCCGCGGCGCCTACATGAACGACCGCCGCCTGCGCGTGAGCAAGCGCACGCGGCTCGCCGAGTGCCTGATCTCGACCGGCTTCCCGTTCAGGAGCGGCGACAACTTCAAGCAGTACCTGGCCATCATGGCCGACCTGATGCCGCGCGCAGCCGGCCTGCGCCGCCCCGGCGCGGCCGCGCTCGACCTGGCCTATGTCGCGGCCGGCTTCTCCGACGGCTTCTTCGAAACCGGCCTGAGCATCTGGGACGTGGCGGCAGGCTCGCTGCTGGTGACCGAGGCGGGCGGCCTGGTCGGCAACTTCACCGGCGAGCCCGACTTCCTCGAACAGCGCGAGATTCTCGCGGGCGCGCCGCGCATCTACGGACAGCTGGTGCCGCTGCTGGCCAAGTACTCGAAGTTCGCCGGCGTCGACGACAAGCTGCGTGCCAGCGAACGCGTGCGCGCGGTCGACCCCGCCGCCGCGCCCGGTCATGCCTATGCGCGCAGCAGCATCGATGCGATGTCGCCGCCCGCCGAGGCCGAGGGTGCGGCCGAAGCCGCACCCGCCGCGCCCGTGCAGCGCAAGCTCACGCGCATCCGCCGCGAAGCTCCCGTCGCCCCCGTCGAAGGCGACCCGCGCGCCAAGTGATGCAGGCGCTCCGCGCCAGCGCGCGCAGCCGCGCGGCCCTGCGCGTCGCGCTGAGCCACTACGTCGCGAACGGGCTGTCGGTCGCGTTCGGCCTGCTGCTGATCTCGGGCGGCGTGCATGTGTTCATGGGTCCGCTGGCCGCGGCCGCCGCGGCCACGGGCGTGATCGTCGCCTCGCCGCCCGACCTGGCGGCGCCGCGCCGCGGCAAGTTCCTGCAGATGCTGCCGGCGCCGCTGATCGGGCTGCCGCTCTTCTTCGGTGTGCAGCTGGTGCATGCCGATCCGCTGCGCCTCGGGCTGGTGCTGGTGCCGGCGACCTTCCTCGCCTTCCTCGGCATGGCCTGGGGCAAGCGCGGCATTCCGATCGCGATCGCGGTCACCTTCTCGATGATCTTCTCGATGGCCACGCACGCGCCCACGGGCATCGACGAGGCGGTCGAGCGCACGCTGAATTTCGGGCTCGGCGCCGCGCTCTACGTGGTCTACGCGACGCTGGCGAACCTCGCGCTCAACGCGCGCTACCGCGTGCAGGTGATGGCCGACATCGTGTTCTCGCTGGCCGCGCTGATGCGCCTGGAAGCGCGCCAGTTCACGCCGCGCGATGAAGCGGACGACGTGCGCAAGACGCCGGCCTCGATGCTCGGCCAGCTGCTGCGGCAGCAGGCGGCGCTGGCCGACCAGTTGCAGGGCGCGCGCGACATCGTGCTCGAATCGCCGCGCACGCCGCGGCGCCAGAAGCTGGCCGGCATGCTGATTGCCGTGATCGAGATGCGCGACCAGCTGCTGGCCAGCGAGCTCGACCTCGACGCGCTGCGCGCGCATCCGGGCCATGGGGAGGCGCTGGCCGAGATGCGCGGCGTGCTCGAGACACTGGCCGACGAGATGACCGCGCTCGGCGATGCGCTGCTGCTCGGCCGCCAGCCCGCGGCGATGCTGGACCGCCGGCCGCAGCTGGCCGCCATCGCGCTGCAGGACGACGGCCAGCGCAAGGGCCACGCCGGGCCGACCACCGCCGTGCTCGGGCGCGGCCTGGCGAGCCGCATCGGCCACATCAACGACGAGGTGCTGCACCTGGTCGCACTGGCCCGCGGCGACGCGCAGCCCGACCTCGCACTCGTGCGCGCGAACTGGCAGATGTTCGTGAGCCCCACTGCATGGTCGCTCAGCCCCTTCTTCACGCTGTGGCGCTGGGACGCGCCGCCGCTGCGCCATGCGATCCGCGCGACGCTCGCGATCGCGACCGGCTACGTCATCGCGGTGTTTCTGCCCTGGGGCTCGCACGACTACTGGATCCTGCTGACCATCATCGTGGTGCTGCGCGGCAGCCTGTCGCAGACGCTGGAGCGGCGCAACAGCCGCGTGGGCGGCACGCTGGTGGGCTGCGTGTTCGCGGTCGGCCTGCTGTCGACGCATCCCTCGCCGGTCACCCTGCTGATCACGGTCACCGTGGCGCAGGCCGTCGCCCATGGCTTCGCGATCCGGCGCTACATCATCACGGCCGTATCGGCCACCGTGCTCGGGCTGGTGCAGGCGCACATGCTCTACGTCGGCGTCGGGCCGACCTTCGCGCTGTTCGAGCGGATCGCCGATACGCTGATCGGCGCGGCGCTGGCCTGGGCCTTCTGCTACGTGCTGCCGTCGTGGGAGCGCAGCCAGATCCCGGCGCTGGTGGCACGCACGCTGACCGCGCAGGCACGCCATGCGCGGCTCGCGCTCGGGCTCGGCCAGCTGCGCGCGGTCGACAGCAGCCCCGAGCTCGAATGGCGACTGGCGCGGCGCGAGGCCTTCGACAGCCTGTCGGCGCTGGTGCAGGCGACGCAGCGCTCGCTCTCCGAACCGCGTGCCGTGCGGCCGCCGATCGAGGCGCTCGAGCATCTGCAGGCGCACAGCTACCAACTGCTCGCCCAGCTGAGTGCCGTCAAGTCGATGCTGGTGCTGCGGCGCGACCGGCTGACGCCGGCCGAGGTCGAGGGCCCGCTCGCGCGCACCGCGGAACGCATCGAGGCGCTGATCGGCGCCACGCCCACCACCGGGCCGTCGATGCCGGAAAGCGGATCCGCCACCGCGCTCACCGGGCCGATCCCGCTGCCCGACCCTTTCGACAACGACATCAGCCCCTGGCTGCTGCGCCGGCTCGACCTGGCGACCGGCATCGCCGCGCAACTGCGCGAGGATGCGGCGCGCATCCTGCAATCCCTCGACGACGAAAGACTCCGCCCCGCCTGATGACCAAGGACATGCTGCTCACCCATCCGTGGTTCGGCCCTGCCGTGGCCGCCCTGATCGCTGTGCCGCTGGCGCTGCTCGTGCACCGCGTCGGCGGGCTCGTGCTGCGCCGCCTGGCGCGCGGCACGCCGACGCTGCACGCGATGCTGGTCAACATGCAGCCGGCCGGCCGGCTGGTGCTGCCGCTGGTGGCCCTGCAGATGGTGTGGCAGGCCGCGCCGGACGATCTGCGCTTCCTCGCCCAGGTGCAGCACCTGAATGGCCTGCTGCTGATCGCCGCCGTGACCTGGCTCGCGGTGCGGGCGGTCAACGGCTTCGCCGACGGCGTGCTCGCGCAGCATCCCTACGACGTGGCGGACAACCTGCAAGCGCGCCGCGTGCTCACGCAGACCCGCGTGCTGGTCCGCACAGCGAGCAGCATGCTGCTGGTGGCCGGTGGCGCGCTGATGCTGATGACTTTTCCCGGCGCGCGCCAGGTCGGCGCCAGCCTGCTGGCCTCGGCAGGCGTGATCGGCATCGTCGCCGGTCTGGCCGCCAAGCCGGTGTTCAGCAACCTGATCGCGGGCCTGCAGATCGCGCTGGCGCAGCCGATCCGCATGGACGACGTGCTGGTGGTCGAAGGCGAATGGGGACGGGTCGAGGAGATCACCGGCACCTTCGTCGTGCTGCGGATCTGGGACGACCGGCGGCTCATCCTGCCGCTGTCGTATTTCATCGAGAAGCCGTTCCAGAACTGGACCCGCAGCAGCTCGCAGCTGCTCGGCGCGGTCTTCGTCCATGCCGACTACGGCATGCCGCTCGCACCGCTGCGCGCGGAAGTCGAGCGGCTGGTGAAGGCGGCGCCCGAATGGGACGGCCGCTTCTTCAACCTGCAGGTGACCGATGCCACCGAGCGCACCATGCAGCTGCGCGTGCTGTGCACGGCGGCCTCGTCCTCGCTCGCCTTCGACCTGCGCTGCAAGGTGCGCGAAGGCGTGATCGGCTTCATGCAGCGCGAGTACCCGCAGTTCCTGCCGCGCATGCGCATCGAGGATGGCGCGGGCGCGGACATGGCTGCGGCAGCCGCGCAGCACGCCATGACGACGGCCTGATCGGCTACAGCCGGCGCACCGGCATGCACAGGGTGCAGGAGAAGGCGCCGGTCTTCTCGTCCATCTCGAAGTCCGTGCCGTAGATCTCGATGGGTGCGCCGTCGTCGGCTTGCCAGCCGCTGTCGGGCAGCCAGTCGCACAGCGCCATCCAGGCCTGGTGGATCACCGCCGACGTGCCGGTGAAGCGGGTGCAGGCAAAGCGGCCGCCGCGCAAGGTCTGCACGCCGATCTCGCCTTCGGGCCTGAAATCGCCATCGACCTCGATACAGGCGTCGTAGCGGCATTTCGCAGGCGGCGTGACGTCGGGGTTGTCGTGGCTGATGCCGTACATCGGCCGGCGCGGCTGCATCAGCCCGTGCTCGCCGCACCAGGCGGCAAAGCGCTGCCAGGTCCGGGCGATGCCCGAATCGCCATAGGGGCCGACATGCCGCAAGTAGGCGACACGGACCTCCGGCAGGGTCTTGATCTCGATCGTCATCTGCGTCTCTCCGGGTTGAGGAACACGGCCCGTGGGCCAGGAACTCTCATCGTGCAGAAAAGCCTCGACGGCCGCTTGATGCGCGTTGCGGTCGGCTTGATGAATCTTGCGCAATTGAACGCGGTGACGCTCGGCCCATGACCTGAAGGCACCGCGCCGCCACGCGCTCGGCGTCACGCCGAAGTGCGCGCTGAAGGCCCGCGTGAACACCGCCGCCGAACCGAAGCCGACATCGAGCGCAATGGACAGCACCGGCTCGGGCGGCAGAAACAGCAGCCGGCCGGCCGCCACCTCCAGCCGGCGCCTCCGCACACGCTCGGCCAGTGTCTCGCCGGTCATGGTCTGGAACACGCGATGGAAATGCCAGGACGAGAAGTGCGCGACCTCGGCCAGGGTCGCGAGGTCGAGCGGCTCCGACAGATGGTTGTCGATGTGGTCGATCACGCGGTTGATGCGCGCGACATAGGCATGGCGCGGGGTCATCGCGGACCGCCCCACGGTGCGCAGGAACATTCTGCTGGCTTGACTTCGACACTATTTAGATATATCTTTATCAAATCCGATACCCACAACGAGGTGCATTTCCATGCGAGATTTCAAACGCTTTTTACACGGCACGCGGCGCGGCGAACACGGCGACGGGCTCGGCGGCAGCCGCACCGACGGCGGCGAACACCACGGCGGTCCGCGCGGTGGCCGCGGCGGCGGCGGACGCGTCTTCGGCCACGGCGGCCTGCGCTTCGTGCTGCTGCGGCTCATCGCCGACAAGCCGGGTCACGGCTACGAACTGATCAAGGCCATCGAGGAGCGCCTCGGCGGCCGCTACAGCCCGAGCCCCGGCACCGTCTACCCGACGCTCACCATGCTGGAAGAGCTCGGCTACGTGCGCGTCGACGCCGCCGACGACGGCGGCCGCAAGCGCTACACCATCACCGACGCCGGCCGCGAATTCCTCGCCGCCAACCAGGTGATGACCGACGAGATGATGGCCCGCATGAATGGCGGCGTCGACGGCGCGGGACCGCGCTCGGGCCGGCCGCCGCAGGTGGTGCGCGCCATCGAGAACCTCAAGCTTGCGATGCGCATGCGCCTCTCGCGCGAACCTCTCACCGAACAACAGGCCCACGAATTCGCCGCAGTGCTCGACAGCGCCGCCCAGCAACTCGAACGCATCTGACATGCCCATGACCGATTTCTCCACCACCCCCTCCTCCGCGCCCGAGCGCCTGCCGCGCCGCCTGCGCCACGAACTGCGCTTTCGCCAGCTCCAGGTGCGCACGGTGCGGCGCCTCACGCCGCACCTGATCCGCATCACGCTCGGCGGCGAAGCGCTCGACGGCTTCACCAGCCCCGGCTTCGACGACCACGCCAAGCTTTTCTTCCCCGACCCGCAGACCGGCGCACTCACCCTGCCCACGGCCGGACCCGGCGGACCGGTCTGGCCCGAAGGGGCGAAGCCCACCATGCGCGACTACACGCCGCGCCGCCACGACGCGGCCGCCGGCACGCTGGAGATCGACTTTGCGCTGCACGATGCCGGCCCGGCCACGCAATGGGCCGAACGCGCCCGGCCCGGCGACGTGCTCGGCGTCGGCGGCCCGCGCGGCTCCTTCATCGTTCCGACGGAGTTCGACTGGCACCTGCTGATCGGCGACGACACCGCGCTGCCCGCGATCTGGCGCCGCCTGGCCGAGCTGCCCGCCGGCGCGCGTGCGGTGGTGATCGCCGAGGTCGATGGCGGAGCCGACGAGCTCGCGTTCGAATCCGCCGCCGATATCGACCTGCAATGGGTCCACCGGCGCGGTGCCGAACCGGGCACCGGCACCCTGCTGCTCGACGCCCTGCGAAAAAAGACGCTGCCCGAGGGCGATTTCCACGCCTGGGTGGCCTGCGAATCGGCCGCGGCCAAGGCGCTGCGCGCCCACCTCGTCGGCGAACGCGGCGCCCGTCCGAAGTGGGTCCGGGCGTCGGGCTACTGGCGGCGCGGCGCGGTCGCGATACACGACACGCACGAAGACTGATCCCCTGTCCACCCCCCGAAAGCAGTAGGCCGCGCCGGCGTTTGACACACCGCAGCACAGGGTCGAGAATTTCCCCGCTCTGAGCACTTAAGGACTATTGCTTTCGGGGGCTGAGAAATGAACATCGGACTTGCGCAATGGCATTTCTTCGCGGTGCTTTCGACGGGTGGATTGATCCTCCTCGCGCTGATGTGGTTCGCATGGCACCGGGTGATCGGCCGCCGCGAAGCCGAACGCCGCATCGCTGCGGCCCGGGTCCGTTCGGGACACGTGCCGCTCGAAATCCCCACCGTGCGCGGCCGTCTGGATGACCTGGGCGAGACGCCGCCCGACACGCTGCCCGAGTGGTTCATCCAGGGCAAGGGCGAGCATGCGATCGTCGACGAGCAGCCGCGCATCCGGATCCGCTATCTCGACCCCCACGGCAAGAAGGCCGAATGCACGATACAGGTCGACCACCTGGACGTGCAGAAGAAGATCATCACGGGCCATTCCGAATTGCCCGGCGACATCCACCGCCTGCCGCTGCACGCGATCACCGGCGCGCGCATCGCGGACTCCGGCCAGCGCTTCAACATCGACCTGTGGGTGGATGCGGTGCGCGTGGCGCGCCGGCGGCGCGGACAGGCCTGAGCCGCGCAGGCGCACCCTCCTCAGCGAGCCGGTATCTTCGCGCTGGCGATGACCTCGCCCCAGCGCCTGATCTCCGATGCAAGAAGTTGCGCCAGCTGCTCGCGCGTGCCGGCCTGCGCGCGGACACCGAGCGACAGCAGCCGCTGCCGCACGTCGGGCGTTTCCACGGCTTGCCGCACGGCTGCGTTGAGGCGGTCCAACACCGCGGGCGGCGTGCGCGCGGGCGCGGCCAGCGCGTTCCACGAGGCCACGTCGTAGCCGGCGAGACCGGACGCCTGGACCGTCGGCACCTCGGGCAGCCCGGCGAAGCGCCGGCCCGAGGTGACGGCGAGCGCGCGCAGCCCGTCGGGCTTCAGCTGGGACAGCATCGGCCCCAGCACCTCGAAGCCGACATCGAGCTGGCCGGCCAGCAGCGCGGTCTGCAGCGCCGGCGTGCCGTTGTAGGGCACGATCAGCGCGTCGATGCCTGCCATGGTCCTGAACATCTCGGCGGCGAGGTTCTGCGTGCTGCCGGCAGCGATGGTGCCGATCGTCAGCTTGCCGGGGCTGGCTTTCGCGTAGGCCAGCAGATCGCGCAGGTTCGCGAAGCGCGAGGCCTGGGGAACGAACAGCGCCAGATCGAAGAAGCCGAGCGTGCCGATCGGCGCGAAGTCCTTCACCACGTCATAGGGCAGCCTGGCGAACAGGCGGCTGCTGATCGCGTTGCCGTTGCTCAGCAGCAGCAGCGTGTAGCCGTCGGGCGCCGAGCGCGCCACCACGGCCGAGCCGACGATGTTGCCCGCGCTCGGCCGGTTGTCGATGATCACCGGCTGGCCGAGCGACGTCGCCATCGCCTGCCCCACGATGCGCGCCGTGATGTCGGCGACGCCGCCGACGCCGAAGGGCACGATGATCGTGACCGCGCGGCCGGGAAAATTTACCGGCGATGCCGCCAACGCCGGTGCGGCAGCGAAGCCGAGCAGCGCAGCGACCGATGCGCGCCGGGTCGGGTTCATGACCAGTACAGCCGCATCGGGTTGTCGACCAGCAGTTGGCGCTGAAGCGCCGCGCTCGGTGCGATGCGCGGAATCATGTCGACCAGCGTGCCGTCGTCGGGCATGTGCGATTTCAGGTTCGGATGCGGCCAGTCGGTGCCCCACAGCACGCGGTCCGGAAAGCGCTCGACCAGACGGCGTGCGAACGGCACCACGTCGTCGTAGGTCGGCGGACCGGAGACCGACAGGCGCTCCGGGCAGCTCACCTTCGACCACACGTTCGGATGCTCCTGCATCAAGCGCACGAAGCGCTCGAACTGCGGCCCGTCGATCGGTTGGCCGACATCGGGCCGGCCCATGTGATCGACCACCACCGTGGCCGGCAGGCGGGTGAAGAAGTCCCACAGCCCGGGCAGGTCCTGCGCCTCGAAATAGACGACCACGTGCCAGCCCAGCGGTGCGACGCGCTCCGCGATGTTCGACAGCACTTCGCGCGGCGTGAAGTCGGCCAGCCGCCGCAGGAAATTGAAGCGCACGCCGCGCACGCCGGCCGCGTGCAGCATGCGCAGCTGGTCGTCGCTCACGTCGCGTGCCACCGAAGCGACGCCGCGCGCCCGGCCGCCCGAATGCGCCAGCGCATCCACCAGCGCGCGGTTGTCGTTGCCGTGGCAGGTCGCCTGCACGATCACGTTGCGCTCGAAGCCCAGGTGATCGCGCAGCGCGAACAACTGCTCCTTCGAGGCATCGCAGGGCGTGTACTTGCGCTCGGGCGCGAACGGAAACTTCGCGGCAGGCCCGAACACGTGGCAGTGCGCATCGACCGCGCCAGGCGGCGGCGTGAAGCGCGGCTTCGAGGGGGCGGGATGGAAGCAGAGCCAGTCCGGATCCATCGCCCGCTCAGTCGACATAGCGCAGGCCGGCCTTCGCCAGCGCGTCGCGCATCTTGTACATGTCCAGTCCGAGCTCGCCGGCGGCAAGCCGCTCGCGCTTGGCGGTTTCGTTGGCCTCGCGTGCTTCGGCCGCATCGGCCGTCTGCTGCGCGAAGGCGGCCGGCACGACGACGACGCCGTCGCCATCCGCCACCACCACGTCGCCCGGATGGACCAGCGCGCCGGCACAGACCACCGGCACGTTGACCGAACCCAGCGTGGCCTTGACGGTGCCGCGGGCACTGATGGCACGCGAGAACACCGGGAACTGCATCTCGGCCAGCGTCTCGACGTCGCGCGCACCGGCATCGATCACCAACCCTCTCGCGCCGCGGGCACGGAAAGAGGTGGCGAGCAGGTCGCCGAACATGCCATCCTCGTTGTCGGTGGTGCAGGCCACGACCACGACGTCGCCTTCCCGGATCTGCTCGGCGGCGACGTGCAGCATCCAGTTGTCGCCGGGCTGGGCCAGCACGGTCACGGCCGTGCCGCACAGGCGCGCGCCCACGTAGACGGGACGCATGCAGGGCTTCATGAGGCCGACACGGCCCATGGCTTCATGAATGGTCGCGACGCCGAGCTGGCCCAGGCGTGCCACCGCATCGGGTGCGGCGCGAACGATGTTGCGTTGGACGATGCCGAGCGTATTCATCACTTGCCTGCCTTCTTCAATGCGGCATCGAGCCGGGGATAGACGCGACGGGCATTGCCCTCGTAGACCTTGTAGCGGTCCTCGGCGCTGAGCGCAGACGCCTCGATGTAGCGGCGCGTGTCGTCGTAGGGATGGCCGGTCTCGGGATCGATGCCGCGCACCGCGCCGATCATCTCGCTGGCGAACAGCACGTTGTCGACCGGGATCACCTTCGTCAGCAGGTCGATGCCCGGCTGGTGGTACACGCAGGTGTCGAAGAAGATGTTGTGGAGCAAATGGTCCTTCAGCAATGGCTTCTTGAGTTCCTGCGCCAGGCCGCGAAAACGCCCCCAGTGGTAGGGCACCGCGCCGCCGCCATGCGGAATGATGAAGCGCAGCGTCGGGAAGTCCTTGAACAGATCCGAGGTCAGGCACTGCATGAAGGCCGTGGTGTCGGCGTTCAGGTAGTGGGCACCGGTCGTGTGGAACGCCGGGTTGCAGCTCGTGCTCACATGGACCATGGCCGGAATGTCCAGCTCGACCATCTTCTCGTAGATCGGATACCAGTGGCGGTCCGACAGCGGCGGCGAAGTCCAGTGGCCGCCGGAGGGATCGGGGTTGAGGTTGATGGCGACGAAGCCGTAGTCCTTGATGCAGCGCTCGAGTTCCGGCAGGCAGCTGCGCGGGTCCACGCCCGGCGATTGCGGCAGCATCGCGGCGCCGATGAAATGCGCGGGAAACAGCGATGCGACGCGCGCGCAGAGTTCGTTGCAGATCGCCGCCCAGGTCGACGACACCGCGAAATCGCCGATGTGATGCGCCATGAAGCTCGCGCGCGGCGAGAAGATCGTGAGGTCGCTGCCGCGCTCGCGCATCTTCGCCAGCTGGTTGGACTCGATCGATTCGCGCAGCTCGTCGTCGGAGATCCTGAGCGCCGACGGGCTCGGCGCCGTGCCGGGATTCGCGAGGCTGTCGATCTGGCGCTTGCGCCAGTCCTCCAGCGCCTTCGGTGCCGTCGTGTAGTGGCCGTGGATGTCGATGATCATTCTTGCTCCTTGTTCCAGACTGCGGCAGGCACCATGGCCTCGCCGCGCATGATGAGCCGTGCCGTGCGAAGCAGCGCGGCCCGCGTGACGTTCTGCGGGTCGGCCGCGTCGACCTCGATCTCGACGCTGAATTCGCCGGTCGGATGCTCGACCGAGATCTGCTTCACGCGGCCCTCGGGCACCCGCGCGAGGCCTTGCGTCACCGAGCCTTCGAGCACGCAGGCGGTCGCGACCGTCACCGCGGCGAGCACGCCGATCGCGTCGTGGCACACGTGCGGAATGAAGCAGCGCGTGTTGAGGGCGCCGTCCGCCGTCGGTGCGGCCACCAGGCACATCTTCGGGTAGTTCTTCTTCGTCACGTCGCCCAGGCCCATCGCGTGGCCCGCGGCCAGGCGAAGCTGTTCGAGACGGCCCTTGAGTTCGACGTCGCCGTTGAGCGCGGCCACGCTCTCGTCACCGGTACGCCCGACGTCGGCGGCGCGGAACAGCACCATCGGCATGCCGTTGTCGATGCAGGTCACCTCGATGCCGTCGATGGTGTCGCGCGCCCGACCCGTGGGCAGCAGCCTCGCGCAGACCGAGCCGGCGGTGTCGAGGAAGTTGATGGTGATGGCGGCCGAGCTGCCCGGCACGCCGTCGATGCGCGCGTCGCCGTCATAGCGCACGTGGCCGCCGGGCGTCTGCACGGTGATGTCGCACTGCATGTCGGTGTTGAGCGTCAGCACGCGCAGCGTGGTCGTCTCGCCCTGCGCCGCGGCCAGTCCGGTCTCCAGTGCGAAGGGCACCACGGCCGCGAGCATGTTGCCGCAGTTGGGCGTGGTATCGACCGTGTCGCTGTCGGGCTGCAACTGCGCGAACAGGAAGTTGAGGTCGACACCCTTGGTCTGGCTGCGACTCACGATGCCGACCTTGCTCGTGAGCGGATGCGCACCGCCCAGACCATCGATCTGGCGCGGGTCGGGCGATCCCATCACCGCCAGCAGCACGCGGTCGCGCCGTGCGATGTCTTGCGGCAGATCCGCGGCATGGAAAAACGGACCGCGCGATGTGCCGCCGCGCATGAAGAGGCAGGGAATGGCTGTTTGCATGGTGTGGATCTTGCGCAAATTCCGCGCAATGAGCGAGGCTGGAAATGCGCTAGCAGCTAGCGTTTTTCGGCATGGCTGCGCTGGCGCATGAGCTCGGCCACCAGCGCGGCGGTCTGCTTGGCCAGCGGCGTCGGCTTCTTGTGCGCCGGCAGCGCGAGGCACAGCACGCTGACCAGCCGCGGCTGGACGATCGGCCGCACCGACAGCTGCGGCGCGCGCGCCGACGCCTTCACCCCGCTCGCGGTGAGCACGGCATGGCCGTAGCCGGCGCGCACCAGGTCGATGATCGCGGGAACGCTCGACACCTCCCACGCGATGTCGAGCTTGAAGCCGGCCAGCGAGGCGTGGGATTCGAGCAGCTTGCGGATCACGTGGCCGCGCTCGGGAATCACGAGCGGAAATGCCGCCAGCTCGGCCAGCGGCAGCGGCGCCGGCGGGGCGCGCCTTCGCTTGGCCACGGGTGACACGAGGCACAGGTTCTCCTCGCGCAGCGGCGTCACCTCGATCGCGGCCTGCGGCTCGGGGTTGAACACCACGCCGAAGTCGATGCGTCCCGACGTGATCCATTCGGCGATGTGGGTCGACAGCCCCTCGACGACCGCCAGCTTCGCTTTCGGCCACTTGGCCCGGAAGCGGTCGATCAGCGGCAGCGTGAACTGAAGCCCGACGCTCGGCGGCAGCCCGACCACCACGCGGCCCAAGGGCTCGTCGCGGCCCGCGGCCAGGTCTTCGCGCGCGCGCTCGACCTGCTCGAGGATGCCCACGCTGTGGTCGAACAGCCGCCGGCCGGCATCGGTCAGGCGCACGCCGCGGCCGTTGCGCAGCAGCAGCGTCTGATGGAGCTCGACCTCGAGCATGCGGACCTGGCGGCTGAGCGCGGGCTGCGCGACGCCGAGCACGACCGACGCCTTGCTGAAGCTGCCGAGCTCGGCCACTCGGACCAGCGTCTCCAGGTGCTTGAAGTTCATCTCGCCCGAGGATACTGGAGACGGCGGCGCGCGGAAGCCGGCAGTGCCGGGCGCCGGAGGCCTCCGCGCCGGGAGGCCTGCGGCGCTCAGGCCGCCATCCGGCCGAAGCGGCCGCTGTTGAAGTCGGCCATGGCCTGGCGGATCTCGGCCTCGTTGTTCATCACGAACGGACCGTAGCCCACCACGGGCTCGTCGATCGGCTCACCGGACAGCCACAGCACGGTCGCGTCGCTGTTGGCTTCGATCTCGACGCCGGTGCCGGTGCGCTCGAGATGCACCAGCTGTCCTTCGCGCGCAACGGTGTTGCCGTTGATCAGCACCGTGCCGTGCAGCACGACCAGCGCCAGCGTGTGGCCTTCCTTCGCGTCGAACCGGCCGACGCCGCCCTGGCCGATGCGAACGTCCCACACATCCATCGGCGTGAAGGTCCGCGCCGGCCCGCGATGCCCGTCGAACTCGCCGGCGATCACCCGCACCCGGCCTGCACCCCCGGACAAATCCACGGACGGAATCTGCGTATCCAGCAGGGTCTGGTAGCCCGCCTCGGTCATCTTGTCCCTGGCGGGCAGATTGACCCAGAGCTGCACCATCTCGATCGTGCCGCCACGTTCGGTGAAGGCCCGCGAGTGGAACTCCTCGTGCAGGATGCCGCCGCCGGCGGTCATCCACTGCACGTCGCCCGGACCGATCAGGCCGCCCGCGCCGGTGGAGTCCCTGTGCTCCAGTTCGCCCTGATAGACGATGGTCACGGTCTCGAAGCCGCGGTGCGGGTGCCGGCCGACGCCGCGCGGGCGTGTGGCCGGTCCGAAGGGCGTCGGCGCTGCGTGGTCGAGCAGCAGGAACGGGCTCAGGTGCTGGCCCAGGCCGTCGTAGCCGAACAGCGAACGCACCGGAAAACCATCGCCCACCCAATGCGGACGAGGGGCGCTGTAGACACCGAGGATCTTCTTCATGTTCATCTCCATGTGTCGCCGAGACAAAGGTCTTGGCCGATGGATAGAGAATAGGAACCGAACGATGATTCCGCTAGTCGGCAATACTTGCCATCAGCGTTCTATCTTGTGAACGATGAAGACGATGGCCGATGAAAGACCTGAACGACCTCTACTACTACGTGCAGGTGGTGGACCACGGTGGTTTCGCGCCCGCCGGCCGCGCGCTGGGCATGCCGAAGTCCAAGCTGAGCCGGCGCATCGCGCTGCTGGAGGAACGTCTGGCCACGCGCCTGATCCAGCGCTCGACAAGGCGCTTCGCCGTCACCGAGTCGGGCCAGACCTACTATGGCCACTGCAAGGCGATGCTGGTCGAGGCCGAGGCCGCCGATGAGGCCATTGCGCTGACCCATGCCGAGCCGCGAGGCATCGTCCGCATGACCTGTCCGGTGGCGCTGCTCGATGCGCGCATCGCCGACATGGTGTCGGCCTTCATGGTGGCGTATCCGCGCGTGGAGATTCATCTGGAAGAAACCAACCGCCGCGTGGACGTGGTGGGCGAAGGCATCGACGTGGCCATCCGCGTGCGCCCGCCGCCGATCGAGGACAGCGATCTGGTGATGCGTGTGCTCGCCGAACGGGGGCAATGCCTGGTGGCCTGCCCGCGCCTGCTGTCGAACGGGATTCCCAGAGTGCCTGCCGATCTGGCAGGCCTGCCGAGCATGGACCTGGGCCTGCCGCAGCATGAGCACGTGTGGAACCTGATCGGCCCCGAGGGTGCGCAAGCGGCCATCCGCCACCAGCCGCGCCTGATCACGCGCGGCATGCTGGCATTGCGGGCAGCCGCCATGGCCGGCGTGGGCGTGGTTCAGTTGCCCTCGATGATGGTGCGAGAGCAGATTGAGCGCGGCGAACTGGTCCACGTCATCCCGGGATGGGCTCCGCGGCGCGAGATCATCCACGCAGTGTTCGCTTCGCGCCGCGGGCTGCTGCCGGCGGTCAGGGCGCTGGTGGATTTCCTGGCGGATCGGTTCCAGGCGCTGGACGAGGACTGATGAGGCCGGGTGAAAAAGCGCCCCGTCGGCGACACCCTGGAAAATAGCGGCATGATTCTCAGGTAGTTGACTTTTTTGATGAACAAAGCAGACATCTCCTCGCACACCCCGATGATGAGCCAGTACCTCGGGCTCAAGGCGGACCACCCGGACACGCTGCTGTTCTACCGGATGGGCGATTTCTACGAACTGTTCTACGCCGATGCCGAAAAGGCCTCGCGCCTGCTCGACATCACGCTCACGCAGCGCGGCCAGTCGGCCGGTCAGCCGGTGGTCATGTGCGGCGTGCCCTTCCATGCGGTCGACACCTATCTCGCGCGGCTGATCAAGCTCGGCGAATCGGTCGCCATCTGCGAGCAGGTCGGCGAAGTCGGCGCCTCCAAGGGACCGGTCGAGCGCAAGGTGGTGCGCGTGGTCACGCCCGGCACGCTGACCGATGCCGAGCTGCTCAACGACAAGAGCGAATCGCTGCTGCTCGCGGTGCATGCGGGTACGCGCAATTTCTGCGGGCTCGCGTGGCTCAGCGTGACCGGCGCCGAGCTGCGCCTGGCCGAATGCCCGGCCGATGCACTGGAAGCCTGGATCGCGCGCATCGCGCCGAGCGAATTGCTCTACAGCGCCGAGGTGACGACCGCCTTCGAACAGCGCCTGAAAGCCGCGCGCAGCGCCACGCCCTTCACGCTGTCGGTGCGGCCGGCCTGGCAGTTCGATGGCGGCCTCGGCGAGCGCAAGCTGTGCGAGCAGATGGGCAGCGCCAACCTCGCCGCCTGGGGCGCAGAGTCCCTGACCCAGGCGCATGCGGCGGCGGCCGCGCTGCTGGGCTTTGCCGAGCACACGCAGGGCCGCGCACTGTCTCACGTGCAGCGACTTGCGGTCGAGCGCGACGGCGAGCTGATCGAACTGCCGCCCACCACGCGGCGCAACCTCGAGCTGGTGCAGACCCTGCGCGGCGAGGATTCGCCGACGCTGTTTTCGCTGCTCGACACCTGCATGACCGGCATGGGCAGCCGGCGGCTCAAGCGCTGGCTGCTCGCGCCGCGGCGCGACCGCAGCGACGCGCAGGCACGGCTGGAAGCCATCGATGCGCTGCAGGCCACGGCCTTCGGCGGCACGGCCGCGCCATGGCGCACGCTGCGCGAGCAACTGAAGAACACCAGCGATGTCGAGCGCATCGCGGCGCGCATCGCGCTGCGGCAGGTGCGCCCGCGCGAACTGGTCGCGCTGCGGATGGCGCTCGCCAAGGCCGAGCTGCTCGCGCCGCTGCTGCCGGCAACTGCTTCGCTGCTGGACCAGGTCGCGGAACATCTCGCGCCGCCACCCGGCTGCGTCGACCTGCTCGTGGCCGCGGTCCATCCGGAGCCGGCCGCGCTGGTGCGCGATGGCGGCGTGATCGCCACCGGCCACGATGCCGAACTGGACGAACTGCGCGCCATCAGCGAGAACTGCGACGACTTCCTGCTGAAGCTCGAAGCCAGCGAACGCGAACGCACCGGCATCACCAACCTGCGGGTGCAGTTCAATCGCGTGCATGGCTTCTACATCGAGGTCACGCAAAGCGCGCTGTCCCGCGTGCCCGACAACTACCGCCGCCGCCAGACGCTGAAGAATGCCGAGCGCTTCATCACGCCCGAACTCAAGGCCTTCGAGGACAAGGCGCTGTCGGCGCAGGACCGCGCACTGGCGCGCGAGAAGTGGCTCTACGAGCAGCTGCTCGATGCGCTGCAGCCCTCGGTCGCGGCCCTGACGCACCTGGCCGGCGCATTGGCCGCGCTCGATGCGCTGTGCGCACTGGCCGAACGCTCGCACACGCTGCACTGGCATGCGCCGAGCTTCGCCGCGCATCCGTGCATCGAGATCGATCAGGGTCGCCACCCCGTGGTGGAAGCGCGCCTGGCCGAGAAATCCTCGGGCGCCTTCATCGCCAACGACACCCGGCTCGGCCCGCAGCAGCGCCTGCAGGTGATCACCGGGCCCAACATGGGCGGCAAGTCGACCTACATGCGGCAGGTCGCGATCATCGTGCTGCTGGCCTCGATCGGCTCGCACGTGCCGGCCGCGGCCTGCCGGCTCGGGCCGATCGATGCCATCCACACGCGCATCGGCGCGGCCGACGACCTGGCCAACGCGCAGTCGACCTTCATGCTGGAGATGACCGAGGCGGCGCAGATCCTGCACAGCGCCACCGCGCACTCGCTGGTGCTGATGGACGAGATCGGCCGCGGCACCAGCACCTTCGACGGCCTGGCGCTGGCCGCGGGCATCGCGGCGCAGCTGCACGACCGCACGCGTGCCTTCACGCTGTTCGCGACGCACTACTTCGAGCTCACGGAATTTCCCGCGACGCACCACGGCGCGGTCAACATGCACGTGAGCGCCACCGAGGCCGGCCGCGACATCGTGTTCCTGCACGAGATGCAGCCCGGCCCGGCGAGCAAGAGCTACGGCATCCAGGTCGCGCGGCTGGCCGGCATGCCGGCTGCCGTGGTCAACCATGCGCGCCAGGCGCTCGAGGCGCTGGAGGCGCAGCAGACGCAGACGCGCGCCCAGGTCGACCTGTTCGCGCCGCCGCCGGCCGCCGAGGCGCCGGCGATCAGCGCCGTAGAATCCGCGCTGGTCGCCTTCGATCCCGACGCGATGAGCCCGCGCGAGGCGCTCGAAGCGCTCTACACACTCAAGAAACTCCAGGCGCGCGAAGCCGGTTGATGGCCCGGTTCGTGCAAGACCCTCTCATGACCTACTGCGTCGGCATCAAACTCAACGCCGGACTGGTGTTCCTCTCCGACTCGCGCACCAACGCGGGCGTGGACCACATCAGCACCTTCCGCAAGATGATCGTCTACGAGCAGCCGGGCGACCGCTTCATGGTGCTGCTGTCGGCCGGCAACCTGAGCATCTCGCAATCGGTGCGCGAGATCCTGCAGATCGAGGAACTGCGCGAGACCGAAGACGGGCCGCCGATCACGATCTGGAATGCGAAGAGCATGTTCGACGCCGCGCGCGTGCTCGGCTCGGCGGTGCGCCATGTGTACGACCGCGATGCCGAAGCGCTCAAGCATGCGGGGGTGGATTTCAACGTCTCCTTCGTCTTCGGCGGCCAGGTCAAGGGCGAGAGCATGCGGCTCTTCCTGGTCTACGCGGCCGGCAACTTCATCGAGGCGACCACCGAGACGCCCTACTTCCAGGTCGGCGAATCGAAGTACGGCAAGCCGGTGCTCGACCGCGTGCTCACGCCCGAGACGCCGCTCGACGAAGCCGCCAAGTGCGCGCTGGTGTCGATGGACTCGACGATGAAGTCCAACCTCTCGGTCGGCCTGCCGCTCGACCTCGTGGTGTACGAGGCCAACCGGCTGCAGACCGACAAGGTGGTCTGCATCGATGCCGACAATCCGTACTACCGCATGATGCACAACAGCTGGGGCCAGAAGCTGCGCGAGGTGTTCGACAGCATCGAGGACCCGGTCTGGGACGACGGCTTCACCGAGCATCCGCTCAAGATGCCGGCCACGCGCCACGGCGCGCTGCGCAAGATCTCGACGCCGGAAGAAAAACTGATTTGAGCGCGTCCAGGGGCATGCCGCCCGTCATCTTCTCGCACGGCAACAGCTTTCCCGCGAGCACCTACCGCGTGATGCTCGACAGCCTGCGCCAGCGCGGCTTCGAGATCGACGCGATCGAGAAATTCGGCCACGACCCGAAATACCCCGTGACCGACAACTGGCCACACCTCGTGCAGCAGCTGGCCGATTTCGCACAGATGCACGTCGACAGGACCGGCGGCCCGGTCTTTCTGGTCGGCCATTCGCTGGGCGGCTTCCTGAGCCTCATGTGCGCCGCGCTGCACCCCGGCCTCGCCCGGGGCGTGGTGCTGCTCGATTCGCCGCTCATCGGCGGCTGGCGCGCCGGCACGATCCATCTCATGAAGCGCACGCCCTGGATGAAGAGCGTGTCGCCCGGCACGGTGAGCCGCAAGCGCCGCAACAGCTGGGAGCACAGCGAGGCGGTGTTCGCGCACTTCCGCGAGAAGAAGGCCTTCGCACGCTGGGACGAGCGCGTGCTGCGCGACTACATCGAACACGGCACCTTCGATGCCGAGGATTCGCGCACGCTGAGCTTCGACCGCGACATCGAGACCGCCATCTACGACACCATCCCGCACAACCTCGGCGCCCTGCTGCGCGCGCATCCGCTCAAGTGCCCGGCCGCCTTCGTGGCCGGCCGCCAGTCGATCGAGATGCGGCGCGTCGGCATGGCGATGACGCAGCGCGTCACCAGGGGACGCATCACGGTGCTCGATGGCACGCACCTGTTCCCGATGGAAAAGCCGATCGCGACCGCGGCCGCGGTCGAGGCGTCGCTGCGCAATCTGATCGACTGAAGGCAGGGCGCGCGCGCAGGCGCTACAGCAGGTCTTCCGGCACCAGCGGTGCGAAGGTTTGGTTGTAGACGCGCTGGAACCAGGTCGACTCGGGCTCGCTGTGGAGGATGACCTCCTTCTCGTTGTCGATGGTGAGCCACTCGATCCGGTCGCCGGGTTCGGCCAGGCGCAGCCGGTAGGCGCTTTCGAGCTTGCTGATGTTGATGATGCGCAGCATCTCGCGCGCCAGCTGCGGGCTGTCGACCACGATGCCGAGCTCGGTGTTCTCGGTGGCCGAACGCGGATCGAGGTTGGCCGAGCCGATGAACATCTCGCGCCGGTCGACCACGGCCGTCTTGGCATGCAGCCGACCGACCGACTTGCCGAACATGCCCAGCCGCTCGCTGCGCGCAGTGCGCGCCGGACTCAGCTCGTAGAGGTCTATGCCGGCCTTGAGCAGCCGTACCCGGTAGCGGACATAGCCGCCGTGCACCAGCGGCTCGTCGTTGGCCGCGAGCGAGTTGGTCAGGAGCGTCACCTTCACATTGCGCCGGCGCACGTCTTCGAGCGACGCGATGCCGCTCTCGCCCGGCACCAGATAGGGCGTGGTGAGGAAGATGTCGTGCTCGGCCTCCATCAGCCGCGCCCACAGGCGCTTGGTCACACTGGCGTCATAGGCCTGGTCGGGCCGCACGAAGCGCAGCTTGGCCGGCGGATCGGCGATCGCATGGGCCTCGCCCCACAGCAGGCCCATGCGGCCGGCATCGAGCTCCTCGCCGATCGGGCCGTAGCCCAGCGTGTCGGTCGAGGGCAGCGGGATCCTGCGCTCGGGGCCGGCCATGCCGACCGAGACGTCGAAGGCCTTGTCCCGCACCGGAACCTGGCGGCCGGGCCGCACGATCTGGGCGATCGGATAGACCTCTTCGCTGTTCCAGTAGTCGTCGAAGATGTTGCCCAGCTGTGCGACCACCTTGCCGACCACCAGCGCGTCCATGTCGACGAAGTTCTGCGCGATGTTCAGCGTGAAGTATTCGTCGGCGATGTTGCGTCCGCCCGCGACCGCCATCACGCCGTCGGCGATGAAGAGCTTGTTGTGCATGCGGTGGTTGAGCCGCGGCAGGTCGAAGGCCGAGGCGATGAAACGGCTGGCCAGGTGGCCGCGCGCACAGCAGAAGGGATTGAACAGGCGCACCTCGACGTTGGGCGTGTCCTGCAGCGCCAGCAGCATCTGCTCGGTGCTCGCGGTGTAGAGGTCGTCGACCAGGAGCCGCACGCGCACGCCGCGCAAGGCCGCTTCCTTCAGCGAGCGCAGCAGCAGGCGGCCGGCGCCGTCGTCGGCGATCAGGTAGTACTGCAGGTCGAGCGTGTGCTGCGCGCGCGCCGCGAGCTCGATCCGGGCATCCAGCGAATAGACGCCGAGCGGCATCAGCCGAAAGCCCGAATGCTCGCCGGGCGGCGTCGACGCGGCGACGACCTTCGCGAGCGGGGTCGACGCATCGACCGGCAGCGTCAGGGTCGGCGCCATCTGCTTGAACGGCGGCAGGCTGCCGCAGGCGCCGAGAAGCACGCACAGCAGCAGCACCATGGCGCGCCATGCCATGCGGACTGCGAAGGGCTGGAATAACATGCGGGCCGGAACCTGACGGGATGAAGACATGAAAAAGCTGCTGCCTGGAACTGCGACCGCCATTGTGCAGATGATGCTCGTTCTTGGGTTTGCCGGGCCTGCCCGGGCCGCGCTCGACGTCGGCCGCGCCGCGCCGATGTTCAGCACCCAGGCCGCGCTCGGCGGCAAGCCCTTCGAGTACGCGCTGGCCGATGCGCTGGCGAAGGGACCGGTGGTCGTCTACTTCTTCCCCGCGGCATTCTCCAAGGGCTGCTCGATCGAGGCCCATGCCTTCGCCGAGGCGATGGACCGCTTCGCGGCGGCCGGCGCCACGGTGATCGGCGTGTCGACCGACGACATCCAGACGCTCGCGAAATTCTCCAGCGAGGTCTGCCAGGGCCGCTTTCCGGTGGCGTCGGACGAGAGCAAGTCGATCAGCCAGTCCTTCGACGCGATGATGGAAACGCGGCCCGACTACGCAACCCGCGTGTCCTATGCGCTCTCGCGCGACGGCAAGGTGGCTGCCGTCTACCAGAGCCTCGACCCCGATCTGCATGTCGAGAAGATGCTCGAGGCCGTGAAGAGCATGTCGCCAGGCCGCGCCGGCAAATAGGCGGCGCGGGTCGGATGAGCTATTCGTTCAACGACATCGCCTATTTCCTCGAGGTCGTGCGTCAGGGCCACCTGGGCCGGGCGGCCGAGTCCATCGGCGTGACGCAGCCGACGATCTCCAAGGCATTGCGGCGCCTCGAGGAAGCTGTGGGCATGCCGCTGCTCGAGCGCAGCAGCCACGGCACGCGGCTCACCGGCAACGGCGAACTCTTCGTCGAATCGGCGCGGCGCTTTCATGCCCAGCATGTCGAGATGGCGCGCGTCGCGACGGAGATACGGGCGCAGCACCAAGGACTGCTGCGCATCGGCCTGACCAATTCGGCGGGCGACACCGACGCCGTCCGTGCGCTCGCCGACATGGTCCGCAGCCGGCCGGGGCTGCGGATCCGCCTGACGATCGGCAAGTCGGACGCGCTCAACGACGAGGTGGAGCAAGGTGCGCTCGATCTCGCCGTGGTCCCGTCCTACCCGGGCGCGAACTTCAGCTGCACCCATGCGCGCATCGGCGAGGACAAGGTCCAGGTCGCGGCGCGAACGCGGCATCCGCTCTTTCAGCGGGCCACGGTGACGCTGGCCGATCTGTCGGCCTACCCGTGGATCCTGGCCAGCCGCGCGAGCGCGGCGCGGCGCCTGGTCACCGAGATCTTCGAGCGCGAGGGCGTGCCGCCGCCGCAGGTCGCGCTCGAGGCCGACTACACCTCCGGCACCGCGATGGGCCTCTTGGCCAGCACCGACCTGCTCGCGCTCGTCCCCGGCTCCATGCTGCGGGGCTGGGCGGCGCAGGTGGCGCCGCTGCCCGTGCCCCAGTTCGCGTTCCAGCGCACGCTGGTGCTGCTGGCGCAGCCGCGCGCAAGCTGGTCGCCGCTGATGACGACGTTCCGGGATCTGCTGCTGGCCGGACGTTCCTAGCCCGCGAGGGCATTCCGGATCGTCATCCGAAAACGCGCTCACCGGAATGGCCGGCGGTGCCGGACTGGCTAGATTGAAGGACTCGACTTCGACCGGGCCCGACACGTGCACCAACCCAACATCGTCCTCATCGTTGCAGACAACCTCGGCTGGGGAGAACTCGGCTGCTACGGCGGTGGCGCGCTGCGCGGCGCGCCGACACCGCGCATCGACGCGCTGGCCCGGCAGGGCCTGCTCCTGCAGAACTTCAATGTCGAAAGCGATTGCGTGCCGACGCGCTCGGCGCTCATGACGGGCCGTCATCCGATCCGCACCGGCTGCCTGCAATCGGTGCCGGCGGGCCTGCCGCAGGGACTGACGCGGTCGGAGGTCACGCTGGCTCAGGTCCTTTCCGACAGCGGCTACGCGACGGCGCACTATGGCAAATGGCACCTGGGCGACATCCCGGGCCGCTACCCTTCCGACCGCGGCTTCGACAGCTGGTACGGCATTCCGCGCACGACCGACGAAAGCCAGTTCACCTCGACCCCGGGCTTCGACCCGTCGGTGGCCGAGTTGCCGCACATCATGCAAGGCACGCGCGGATCGGCGTCCGAGAATGTCAAGGTCTACGACCTCGAGAGCCGGCGCCGCATCGACGAGGAACTGGTCGACCTGTCGCTGGCCTTCATCCAGCGCAACCACGCGACGCGCAAGCCCTTCTTCCTCTACCTGCCGATGGTGCACCTGCACTTTCCGACGCTGCCGCATCGCGACTTTGCGGGCCGCACCGGCGCGGGCGACTTCGCGGACTCGATGGTGGAGATGGACCATCGCGTGGGCCAGGTGGTCGACGAGATCGACCGCCTGGGACTGGCCGACGACACGCTCTTCATCTTCTGCAGCGACAACGGACCCGAGTTCCGCCCGCCCTACCGCGGCACCGCGGGGCCGTGGCGCGGGACGTACCACACGGCCATGGAAGGCAGCCTGCGCGTGCCCTTCATCGCGCGCTGGCCGCAGAAGATCGCCGCCGGCCAGGTCAGCAACGAGATCGTGCACGTCACCGATCTGTTCACCACGCTGGCCGCGCTGGGCGGCGCGCGCATTCCGGACGACCGGCCGATCGACGGCATCGACCAGCGCGACTTCCTCCTCGGGCGCACGGCGCGTTCGACGCGCGAAGGCTTTCTCTTCTACATCAAGAACGACCTGCGCGCGGTGAAGTGGCGCGACTGGAAGCTGCACTTCTTCTGGGAGCCGGAAGTCAACGAGGGCAAGGGCAAGCTCGAATCGCCCTACCTCTTCAACCTGACGCGCGACCCCAAGGAAGAGAGCGACGTGCTGGCCTTCAACACCTGGGTGCTGCAGCCGGTGCTGCGCATGGTCCAGGCCTTCAACGACAGCTGCAAGACATTTCCCAACACGGTTCCGGGCGCGCGCGACTAGCGTTGTGCGCGCCGCCCTGCCCACCCCTTCTTGACGGATTCGATATCGTGAAACCTTCTTCGCTTCCGCGCCGCGCCATCGCACTGGCGGCGCTCGCATGCATGCTCCCGCTGCACGGCCTCGCAGCGGCCGCCGACTGGCCGCACGAAAAGCCGATCACCTGGATCGTCGGCTTCGCGCCGGGCGGCAGCCTCGACGTTCTCACCCGGCTCGCGGCGCGGCGGCTGAGCGAGAAGACCGGCCAGCCGGTGGTGGTCGACAACCGTCCGGGCGCATCGGGCGTCATCGCGCTGCAGGCAGCGGCCAAGGCGGCGCCGGACGGCTACACGCTGATCTCGATCCCCGGCCCCATCCTGTTCAACCAGCGGCCGCCGGAACTGGGCAAGGAGCTGGTCGCGGTGGCCAGGATCGCCGAGGGACCGATGGTTCTGGTCGGTCCTGCGGCGGCACCGACATCGACCGTCGCGGAGTTGCTCGCGGCAATGCGCGCCACGCCGAAGGCCTGGAGCTACGCGAGTTCCGGCAACGGCACCTCGCAGCATCTGGCGGGCGAACTGTTCAACATCACGGCCGGCACGGCGATGACGCACATCCCGTACAAGGGCGGCGGCCAGGCGGTGACGGACGTGGTCGGCGGCCAGGTGCCGCTGGCGATCCTGGGTGTCACGCCGGTGCTGCCGCAGATCAAGGCCGGCAAGCTCAAGGCCTATGCCGTGACTTCCTCCTACCGCATCGAGAGCCTGCCCGAGGTGCCGACGATGCAGGAGGCCGGCCTCAAGGGCTACGAGGCCACGCAGTGGTACGTGGTCGGTGCGCCGGCCCGCACGCCCGCCGCCCGGGTGACGCAATTGAACGCCTGGATCAACGAGATCATGGCTTCCAGCGAGCTCAGGCCGGCGCTGGTTTCCAGCGGATCGATCGCGGGCAAGGGCAGCGCGCGGGACACGCAGGCCTTCGTCGCCACCGAGACGAACAAGTGGAAGGACATCGCGCACAAGTCCGGGCTCACCCTGGACTGAGCGGCTGCCACGCAGCGCGCGCTACTCCGCCCAGACCACCGCGCCGCTCCATGCGGTGGCGAGCACCACGATCCCGAACGCGATCCGGTACCACGCGAAGGGCACGAAGCTGTGGCTCGCGATGTAGCGCAGCAGCCAGCGCACGCACAACCAGGCGCTGACGAACGAGAACACCAGGCCGACGAGGAACAGCGGGATGTCGGCCAGCGACAGCAGCGCGCGCTCCTTGTAGAGGCTGTAGACGCCGGCGCCGATCAGCGTCGGGATCGCGAGGAAGAAGGAGAACTCGGTCGCCGCCTGGCGCGACAGGCCCAGCAGCATGCCGCCGATGATGGTCGAGCCGCTGCGGCTGGTGCCCGGGATCATCGCGAAGCACTGGACCACACCGACCTTCAGCGCGTCCCACGGCGTCATGTCGTCGACATGCTCGACGCGCACTGCGCCGGGCGGGCGCTTCTCGGCCCACAGGATGATGAAGCCGCCGATGATGAAGGTGCTGGCCACCACGACCGCGGTGAACAGGTGCGCCTTGATCGCCTTGCCGAACAGCAGGCCCAGCACCACCGCGGGCAGGAAGCCGACCAGCACGTTGAGCGCCAGGCGCCGCGCCTTGGGCTGGCGCGGCAGCGCGACGACGGTCGAGCGGATCTTCTCCCAGTAGACCCCGATCACCGCGAAGATCGCGCCGGTCTGGATCGCGATGTCGAACACCTTGGCCTTGTCGTCGTCGAAGCCGAGCAGCGAACCCGCGAGGATCAGGTGCCCGGTCGACGAAATGGGGAGAAACTCGGTCAGGCCCTCGACGATGCCCATGACGGCGGCCTTCACCAGCAAAACGATATCCACGCGCGCTCCTTGTAAGAGTGCCGATTATCGCGAGGACATCGCTCAGCTTCCGTTCATTGCGCTCGAGCGCCCGGGAAGACCGAGGTGCAGGCGATGCGTTGAATGATGTTAAAAATCGACGTCAGCTCGCCAACAGGCTCGCGACGTCAAGCGAGATCCGAGCGGGACCTCGTTGCTGCGCGCCGAGTCGCGCGGCGCTATCCAGGAATGAAAGAAAAAGCATGGACGCCCTCCCCGACCCCGTTTCTCGCGAGCCCGCGCACATCCGTGCCATCACGACCCGGAGCTTTCTGCGCGCCGACGGGCTCTGGGACCTCGAGGCCGAACTGGTCGACACCAAGGCCTATGCGACAACGACCAACGGCGACCGCTCGCGTGCCGCGGGCGAGCCCGTCCACCACATGCACATCCGTCTGACGATCGACGACGCACTGATCGTGCACGCCGCAGTGGCGGCCATGCCCAGCACGCCCTTCGATGAATGCGCGCCCGCAGCCGACCCCTTCGGCGGCCTGGTCGGCGCAAGGATCGGTCCGGGTTGGCGCAAGCAGGTCGACGCGGCCATGGGCGGCGTGCGCGGCTGCACCCACCTGCGCGAGTTGCTGGGCGTGATGGCGACCGTCGCCTTTCAAACCGTTCCGGGCTACCGGCGCCACCAGCGGCTACAGCGCGGAGAGGCACCCCTCGTCGCCACCGAGCCCGACCATCAGATGGGCAAATGCCTGAGCTGGGATTTCGACGGCCCTGTCATCGCGCGCATCGCGCCGCAATTCATCGGCTACCGCCCGAAGGCACCGTCGCGCCGAGACGCCGCGTGATGCGGCAAGGTCCTCTCAAAAGCCGACAGCAGAGGCACCTTTCAGCTGGAGAATCTCCCGCGCCTCATCCGCCGTGGCGATCTCCAGCCCCAAGCCTTCGAGGATGGCGCGCACCTGGTGCACCTGCTCGGCATTCGATTTCGCCAGACGGCCCTTGCCGATCCACAGACTGTCTTCCAGGCCCACCCGCACGTTCCCGCCCATGGACGCCGCCATCGCTGCGACTTTCATCTGACTGGCGCCGGCGCCCAGCACCGACCAGCGGTAGTTGTCGCCGAACAGCCGGTCGGCCGTGCGTTTCATGTGCATCACATCGTCGGGATGCGTGCCGATGCCGCCGAGGATGCCGAACACGGTCTGGATGAAAAACGGCGCCTTCACCAGGCCACGCTCGACGAAGTGCGCCAGGTTGTACAGGTGCGAGGTGTCGTAGCACTCGAATTCGTAGCGGGTGTCGTTCGCCGAGAGCTCGGTCAGCACGGTTTCCAAATCGCCGTAGGTGTTGCGAAAGATCAGGTCCTTGCTTCCTTCGAGGTAAGGGCGTTCCCAATCATGCTTGAACGCCTTGAAGCGCTTGAGCATGGGGAACAGGCCGAAGTTCATGGTGCCCATGTTCATCGATGCGACCTCGGGTCGAAGCACCTTCGCCGGCAGCATGCGCTCCTGCACGGTCATGTAGGGCGAGCCGCCGGTCGTCAGATTGACGACCGCCTTGCTCCGGGCCTTGATCTGCTCGAGGAATGGCTTGAACGCCTCCGGGCGCTGATCCGGCTTGCCGGTGACGGGATCGCGGGCATGCAGGTGAATGATTGCCGCGCCCGCTTCGCAAGCCGCGATGGACGCCTCTGCGATCTCGTCGGCCGTGACCGGCAGGTGCGGAGACATCGACGGCGTGTGGATCGCGCCGGTCACTGCGCAGCTGATGATGACCTTCTTTTGCTGGAACATGGAAACTCCGGAGGCTCTCAGTAAGACTTGGGAAGGTTCAGCACCTTCTCCGCAATGAAAGACAGGATCAGTTGGATGGACACGGGTGCCAGCCTGGGAAGCATCGCCTCTCTCAGGTAGCGCTCGACGTGGTACTCCTTCGCGTAGCCCATGCCGCCATGCGTCAGCACGGCCGTCTCGCAGGAACGGAAGCCCGCCTCGGCGCAGAAGAACTTGGCGGCGTTGGCCTCCGCGCCGCAGGGCCGGCCCTGGTCGTAGAGCCATGCGCCGCGCCGGTACAGCAGTTCCGCCGCTTCCAGTTCCACCCAACGCTCCGCCAGCGGATGCTGAACACCCTGGTTCTTGCCGATCGGGCGGTCGAAGACCACCCTTTCGTTGGCATAACTCGCCGCCCGGCGCAGCGCCGCGCGGCCGAGACCGGTGGCTTCGGCCGCGAGCAGCAGGCGCTCGGGATTCATTCCATCGAGGATGTACGAGAACCCCTTGCCTTCTTCTCCGATCCGGTCTTCCACCGGAATCTCGAGCCCGTCGATGAACAGTTGATTGGAATCGACGCACTTGCGGCCGAGCTTCTCGATCTCGCGAACCTCGATGTGGCTGCGGTCCAGGTCGGTGTAGAAGAGACTGAGCCCTTGCGAGGGCGACTTGACCTGTTCGATCGGCGTGGTCCGCGCCAGCAGGAGGATCTTGTGAGCGACCTGGGCGGTGGAGATCCAGATCTTCTGCCCGTTCACGATGTACCGGTCGCCCTTGCGCACCGCCATCGTCTTGAGCTTGAGCGTGTTGAGCCCGGTGTTCGGCTCGGTGACGCCGAAGCAGGCTTTCGCCTCGCCCCGGATGATCGACGGAAGCCAGCGGCGCTTCTGTTGTTCCGTGCCGTGCACGGCGACAGGATGCAATCCGAACACGTTCATGTGAATGGCGGAAGCGCCGGACAGGCCTGCGCCGGAGCCCGCGACGGCTTCCATCATGAGGGTGGCTTCGAGGATGCCCAGGCCCGCGCCGCCGTGCTCCTGCGGCATGGCGATGCCGAGCCAGCCGGCGTTGGCCATGGCGCGGTAGAAGTCCTCGGGAAAGCCGCCTTCGCGATCCCTGAGCAGCCAATAGTCGTCGCCGAAATCGCGGCAGATGCCGGCCACGGCTTCCTGGATCGCACGTTGTTCATCACTCAGATCGAAGTTCATCGCGCTTCCCCTTTCGACGCGAGGCGGACGATCTCCGCCTCGCTGTAGCCGAGCTCGGCCAGCACTTCACGCGTGTGCTCGCCGTGCATCGGCGCGGCCCGGCGGACCTCGGTGCGTTCGCCATCGAATCGCAGCGGCTGCGCCACGGTGGCGAGCGTGCCGAGCGCGGGATGCTCGTACTCGAACACCATGCCGCTGGCGCGCGTGTGCGGATGCGCCGAGAGTTCGCCGAGGGTATGCAGCGGCGAGCAGGGGATGCCGGCTGCGTCCAGCGTCTGCAACCAGTCGGCCCGCCCGCGCGTCCGCATGGCGGCGCTGACCAGTGACAGCGTCTGGGCTCGATGCTCGACGCGCGTCGCGTTGGTGGCGAAGCGCGGGTCGTCGCGCACGGACTCCAGCCCGGCCAGGGCGCAGAAGCGCTGCCAAAGCGCGTCGTTGGCGACGCCGAGGATGAGCGGCTTGTCGGCGGTCTCGAACACCTGATAGGGGCACAGCGACTCGTGGCCGCTGCCCGGCCGAACGGGTTCGGTGCCGCGTTCCCAGAAGTTCTGCAGGAAGTAGGCGAGGAAGCCGGTCGCGGTGTCGAAGAGCGAGGCCTCCACCGTGCCGCCGACCCCGCTTCGTTCCCGCTCGTACAGCGCCGCCAGGATGCCGGCGAGCGCATGCAGGCCCGTGCCCTGGTCCACGGGGGAGAAGGGACTGCGCACCGGCGGGCCATCCGCTTCGCCGGTGATGGAGAGCATGCCGCAGAACGCCTGCAGGATCACGTCGTAGCCCTTGCCCTGGGACATCGGCCCAACGCTGCCGAAACCCGAGATGTCGCAGAACACCAGCCGGGGGTTCAACGCGCGAAGCGATGCGCTGTCGACGCCGAGCTTCGTGGCCACGCCCGGTCCGAAGCTCGTGATCGCGACGTCCGCTCGCCGCGCGAGCCGATGCACGATCTCGCGGCCGTCGTCGGTGGCGAGGTCGACCGCGATCGAGCGCTTGTTGCGATTGGTGCTGATGAAGATCGCGCCGGTTCGCGCTCCCCCGCCCTCGCGCAGCGGAGGCCATCCACGGGTTTCGTCACCGCCGCCCCGCGGCGACTCGATCTTGATCACGTCGGCCCCCATGTCGCCCAGGTACTGGGCGCACAGGGGGCCGGCAAGAACCTTGGACAGGTCCAGCACGCGCAGGCCGCGCAGAGGCTGTTTGCTCATGAACGATCCGATCCGCCTTCCGCCGTGCTTCCGGCGAAGCGCTGCGCGAGCGCGAGCAGGCGCTGCGCCTGCTTCAGGTGCGGCATGTCCAGCATCTTGCCGTCGAGGCCGACCGTGCCCAGCCCCGGGTTGCTCTCGAAGATCTCGACCACGCGTCTGGCGTGTGCAAGCTCCTCGTCGCTCGGCGTGAAGGCCGCGTTGATCGTGTCCACCTGGCCGGGGTGGATCGCGATCTTTCCGGTGAAGCCGCGCCGGCGCGCACGCTGTGCATCGCGCCGCAGGCCTGGATCGTCCTTGAAGTCGGCCCAGATCGTGTCGATGGGCTGCACGCCCGCGGCATGCGCACCCGCGAGGCAGAGGGAGCACGCGAGTTGATAGATGGTGTCGTACTCGCCGTCCTGTGCGCGGTTCGTGCTGGCGCCCAGTGCGGCCGCGATGTCCTCGGCGCCCCAGGTGAGAGCGGCCAGCCGGGAAGAGCAACCCTCGTAGCTGCCCAGGGTGAACAGCGCCTGGGGCGTCTCGGTGGCAACCGGCATGATCCGGATGCTCCCCTTGGCAATGCCGTCGCGGACTTCGATCGCTTCCAGGTAGTGAGAGAGCCTGACCACGTCGGCGGCCCCGCGCACCTTCGGCAAGACGATGCCATCGGGCGCGCCCTGCGCCGTCACGAGGTCCTGCAAGGCCGATTCCGTCTCCAGCGGGTTGATGCGAACCCAGAGTTGCTGGCGGCTGCGATCCGGCCGGCTGCGCAGATAGTCGAGCGCCATGCCGCGAGCGATCTGCGTGCGACTCGCGGCGACTGAATCCTCCAGGTCGAGGATCAGGGCATCGGCCGCGCTGTCGGCGCCCTTGGCCATCTTGCGCTCGCTGTCGGCGGGCACGAACAGAAAGGACCGGACGGGTCGGATGGGGTCGGGTAGTTGGTTCATGGTGTCGAATCAGTTCGCCTTCAGGCCGGCCGCAGTGATCAGGCGGCCCCACTTTTCCTTCTCGGATGCGGCGAACGCCTTGAGTTCCTCGGCGGACTTCTTCTGCGGCTCGATGCCGAACTGGAGAAGCTTGTCCTGCACCTCGCTGCGTGCCAGCACCTTGTCGAGGGCAGCGGAAAGCGTGTGCGAGATCTCGGCCGGCACGCCCCTGGGCGTGTACAGCACGGTCCATCCCACCAGTTCATAGCCCTTCACGCCCTGCTCGGCCAGCGACTTGACGCCGGGCAGCAGCTTGCTCTGGCTGGCGGAGGTCACGCCGAGGGCCTTCACCTGATTCGACGTGATCGCGGCGCGCAGCGAGGTGATCGTGTCGACCATGAATTCGACCTGTCCGCCGATGACGGCCGTCAGGGCCTGGCCACTGCCCTTGAAGTCGACCGGGAACATCGGTGCCTGGGCGAGCGACTTGAAGAGCTCGTGCGCGGTCCGGCACGTCGTGGTCGAGACCGCCGTATTCAGGGCGTTGGGCTTCGCCCGGGCCGCGCGGATCAGGTCCTGGATGTTGTTGACGGAACTGGCGTTGTTGGCGACGTAGACCAGCGGCAGGATGCCGATCATCCCGATGGCCTCGAAGTCCTCGGCCTCGTAGCCGGGATTCGCGTAGATGAATGCGTTCGCCGCATTGGTTGCGTTCGTGCCCACCATCAGCGTGTAGCCGTCGGCAGGCGCATGGGCGGCGAACTGCGCGCCCACATTGCCGTTGGCGCCGGGCTTGTTCTCGATATAGACCGCTTGCTTGAGTTCCTTGCCGAGCGCATCGGCAACGAAGCGGGCCACGATGTCCGTGCCCTGCCCGACCGCGTACGGCACGATCACCTTGATCGCCTTCGATGGATAGGCGTCGGCGAACGCGCTGAGTGTGCCGGCTGCCAGCAGCAGGCCGGCGATGAAGTGGTGCAGCTTTCGCATGGATGCTTCCTTGGTGTGAGTTCGACGCGGATCAGTCCGGCTGGCGCAGCATCAGGGCCTGCCGCGTGCAGGTGCAGACTTCTTCGTCGCGCTGATTGAAGCCCTGGTGCAGGAAGGTGATGATTCCGGCGTTCGGGCGCGAGTGGCTTTCGCGGCTCGCGGTGACGGTGGTCCTCGATCGGATCGTGTCGCCGGCGAACACCGGCTTCGGGAAGCGCGTATCGGTCATGCCGAGGTTCGCGATGGTGGTGCCCAGCGTCGTGTCCTGGACCGACAGCCCGATGACGAGTCCCAGCGTGAAGATGCTGTTGACCAGCGGTCTGCCGAACTCCGTTCCCTTGCAGTATTCCGCGTCGATGTGGATGGCCGCGGGGTTGCATGTGGCATTGCTGAACCACATGTTGTCGGCCTCCGTCACGGTGCGCCGGATCTCGTGTTCGAAGATCTGCCCGACGCTGAATTGCTGAAACCACAAACCTGCCATGTCACCTCCTGTGTTCTGTATGGGCGTGATTGAAAGTCACTCGCCCTTGATGCCCGCGCCCTGGATCACCGGCCTCCACTTGTTCGTCTCGGCGACGATGAATGCGGCGGCGCCTTCCGGCGTCATCGGCTCCAGGCGATCGAGGCCAAGGTCATCGAAGGTCTTCTGCAATTGCGAACTGCCGACGGCGGCCGTGATCTCGCGATTCAGCCGCTCGATCACGGCGCGCGGCGTGCCCTTGGGCACCAGCACCGCATTCCATCCATAGGCGGAGAAGCCGGGGATGGCGGCCTCCGCCAAGGTCGGCATCTCCGGCAGGGAAGCCAGGCGCTTCGGCGTCGTGACGCCCAGGCCGATCAGCTTGCCGCTCTTGACGTACTGCACCGCCGAGGACGCCTGGCCGACCATGAAGGCGACCTGCCCGCTGAGCAGGTCGTTCATCGCCGGCGCCTCGCCCTTGTACGGGATGTGCTGGGCTTTGACGCCGGCGCTCCGCAGAAAATGTTCCGCCGCGATGTGCAGGGTCGTGCCCACGCCGGAGGACGCATAGCTGAACCGGCCGGGCTGCGTCTTGAGCAGTTCGATGAAGGCGCGCGCGTCTCGCGCCGGCACCGACGGGTTCACGGTCAGCATCAGCGGCGTGCTGTTCACGACCGCGACCGCGGTGAGGTCTTCCGGCCGGTAGGGAAGATTGCCGTAGACCGCCGGTGCGAAGCTGTAGGCCGCGGAGGCGAAAAGCAGCGTGTAGCCGTCCGCCGGCGAGCGCGCCACGGCCTCGGTCCCGATGGTCGAACCCGCGCCGGCCCGGTTGTCGATCACCACGGGCTGCTTCAGCCGCTCCGACAGGGTTCTCGCCAGGGCGCGCGCGACGACATCGGTTCCACCGCCGGCGGAAAAGGGCACGACCATCCTGAGGGGCCGGGCGGGATAGCTGCCTTCTGCGAACACCGACAGCGGTGCAACTGCTGCGGCGCCCAAAAGGAATGCAGCCAGCGCGTCGCGACGGTTGAAGCCTTCCATGTGTTGTCTCCTTTGTTGTGTCCGACGCCCAAAAACCCTGTCGCGGGATTGCGCCGAGTTGGTCGAACCATTGACGAATCGGATCGTACAAAGATACGATTGATCTGTAAACACCAAAATCAAGCCGTGAACGACGTCAAACTTTCTCCCATCCGTGCGCCGAAGAACTCGGACCTGCTGGCGCGCGAACTGCGCCGGCGCATCCTCGACGGCGCGCTCGAGCCGGGCATGCCGCTGCCCGCCGAACGCGAGCTCATGGCCCAGACCGGCCTGAGCAGGGGATCGGTTCGCGAAGCCCTGCGCATCCTCGAAACCGAAAGCCTCGTCCGGACTCGCCCGGGCCGGCTCGGCGGCACGGTCGCCAGCCGGCCGGACGATCAGTCGATGCATCGATCGGTGTCGCTCTTCGTGGGCGGCCGCGGCATCAGCTTGCTGTCGCTGCTGCAGACGCGGGAAGCGGTGGAGCCGTCGCTCGCCGCGCTGGCGGCGCAGAACCGCACGGCGGCGGAACTGCAAAACCTGATCGACGTCACGCGGCGCGTCGAGGAGGCGTTCGCGGACGTGCCGCACTTCCTGCGCGAGAACGTCAATTGGCATTGCGCCATCGCCGACGCGAGCCACAACGAACTGCTGCGGGCGTTCATGCTGTCGATCGCCAACCTCGTCTACAAGGCTTCGGCCATCGAGAACTTCGCGACGGAAGACGTGCGCCATACCGTGATCAGGGCGCACCGCCGGATCCTCGCCGCGATCACCGAGAAGGATGCGGAGGCGGCCAACCGTCGCATGGCGCGGCACCTGGCGGCCTTGAGCGCTGCCTGCAAGAAGTTTCCCAACGCACCCCTGGTGATCGAAGTCTGATCAACGGCGGCTCAATCCTTCATTCCGGAGACAAGAACGGATGTCCATCGATTTCACATTGGCTCGGCATGTCGCCACCCTCACGATCAATCGTCCCGAGCGCATGAATGCGATGGACGCGGCGCACTACAAAGCCCTGTCCGATGCGTGGCTCAGAGTGCGCGACGATCCGGAAATCCGGGTCGCGATCGTGACCGGTGCCGGAGAGAAATCCTTCTCGGCCGGCGCCGACCTGAAATCCTTCGTCAATGCGCAGCCGGCGCTCTCCGAGACGCTTCTGACGCAGAAGGATCAACTGCTCAACCGCGGCCTTGAAGTCTGGAAGCCGGTCATTTCGGCGATCAATGGCTATTGCGTCGGGGGCGGCATGACCTTGATGCTGGCATCGGACCTGCGCATCGCGGCCGAGCATGCGACCTTCTCGGTCGCCGAGGTCAAGCGCGGCATTTTTCCCGGCAACGGCGGCACGCAGCGCATCGCCCAGCAACTGCCGCATGCCATTGCGATGGAACTGCTGCTCCTGGGAGACAGCATCGACGCCCAGACCGCTCTGCGCTGGGGTTTGGTGAATCGCGTCGTCAAGCCATCGGAGCTGATGGAAACAGCCTTGGCTTTCGCGCACCGGCTGGTGCGCAACGCGCCACTCGCCGTGCAGGCCGCGAAAGAACTCGCGATCCGCAGCCGCGACGTCGATCTCGCGACCGGCCTGCGGCTGGAACAGATCATGCTGCGCCTGCTTCAGGGAACGGAGGACGTCGCGGAAGGCACCCGCGCTTTCGCGGAAAAGCGCCAGCCGGAATTCACCGGTCGCTGAGATCAGGAAGCCGAACCATGAACACACGATTCGTTGTGGAAGATGCCGTGGCGCGGATCACGCTGGACCGTCCCGAAAAGATGAACGCGCTCACCGTCGAGATGCGCGAAGCGCTCGGCACGGCCTTCGAGGCCGCCGGGCGGGATCCGACGGTGCGGGCCGTGCTGCTGGACGCCGCCGGGCCGGCGTTTTGCGCGAGCGGCGATGTGGGCAGGATGGGCGACTTCACGCCGGAGAGCGGCAGGGCCTTGCTGAAGCTGGCGCAACGCATGGTTCGCAACCTGGCGAACATCGAGAAGCCGGTGGTCTGTGCGGTCCGCGGTGCGGTGGCCGGCATCGGATGGAGCATGGCGCTGGCATGCGATTTGGTGATTGCATCCGAAAGCGCGCGCTTCTCCCAGGTATTCCGCCATGTCGGTCTGGTGCCCGACGGAGGTGCCGTGTATTTCCTGACCCAGCATCTCGGCGTCCAACGCGCGAAGGAACTGGTGTATTCGGGTCGCCGCATCGACGCCCAGGAAGCACTGGCACTCGGACTGGTCTCCCAGGTCGTGCCGGATGGCGAACTGGAAGAAGCCGCATGGGCTCAAGTGCAGAGCCTCGCGAACGGACCCACCTTTGCGCTGGGTGTGGCCAAGAAGATGTTCAAGCTGATGTACCAGCCGGATCTCGAAGCCCTCCTGGATGCCGAGGCCTGGGCACAGGGCCTGGCGCTTTTGACCGAGGATCACAAGGAGGGCGTGCGGGCCTTCTTCGAAAAACGCAAGCCGAAATTCCAGGGACGTTGATGCCGCGTTGTCCGGACTCGCATTGTCTGGACTCGATCTGTCGTCCGGACACCATTGTGCGCCGCACTGCAATGGGCTTAAAGTCGCAACTCCATACGAACCTGGGACTTTCATTCAATGACTCAAAGCTACAAGCAGATTCAACGGCAAATCGAGGCACTCCAGCAACAGGCGGAAAAATTGAAGAAGAAGGAAGTGGGAGGCGTCATTGGCCGCATCAAGGAGGCGATTGCGCACTATGGGTTGACTGCAGACCAGCTCTTTGGAGGCAAGTCCGGCGGCAGCAAGCCGAAGGCGGCCAAGGCTGTCTCCGCCGCGCCTCAGTCGGTCAAGTACGCGGACGGCCAAGGCAACGCGTGGTCGGGTCGAGGCCCGCGTCCGCATTGGCTGCGCGACGCATTGAAGGCGGGAAGAGCACTCGATGAGTTCGCAACCGCAGGGTCTTCGCCCGCAAAGACAATGCGCAGCGCAGCGAAGGCTTCGAAAGCGAAGAAGCCCAAAGCGAAGTATCGCGACCAGGCCGGAAACAGCTGGAGCGGCATGGGTCCGCGCCCGAGGTGGCTCAAGGAGGCGATGGCGGCCGGAAAGTCGCTGGAAGAACTCACTGCGTAGAGTGCCGCTGCATTCCGGCGGGCGCGCCGAATGGAGAGAGGCTCAAGCGTTCTGCAGACGGCGCGACATCCATCAGCCGGACCTGCCGCGAGCCGTCTTCCGATTACTTTCGGCACGCGGGGCATTTGTGCCTGACGGGGCACGGCCCGCATCTGCCTGATCGAGCCAATGCAACACGTCGACATAGGACATGAACCGGTTCAGGTATTCCGGCGAAAGATCACGCATCAATATGAGAGATCGATGCACAAGCTGATGCGAGTTGAGAGGGCCGGCATTCTCCGGCACCTTCGCCAGTGACTGCAGCAGGCGCCGCTCGGCACTGAGCCGCGACCAGGTGCTCCTGAAATATCGGAGCGCCTTCAGTTCGGGATGGGGAGCGAGACTCGGCGTGCCATCACTTGCTGTTGCGCCGCTCTCGCGGGCAGAGGCACGCCGGTCGATGTCGTCGACAAGCTCGGCCAGCGCCCCGCGATCGGGTCGGCCTTCCTGCTTCGCATCCGCCGCCGGTGGTGCCGGTGGGCCATCCGCGCGACGGGCCTTGGCGAGATCCCCGCCATACACGGCCAGCAGCTTGACGACCTTGTCGTCCAGGATGCGTCGCGCTTCGCCGTGGTGGACGGATGCCCGCGCGGCCAGCGCTTCGATGAAGTGAAAGCGCACGGGATCGAATCGATGATCGCCACGCTCGCGCCGCGCGTGAACCATCCCGGCGGGGTCGGTGGCCTCCATGCCCGTTGCGCAGGGCTTGCCGCTACTCATGGGACTTGAGATTTCCGTCGGATCGCCTGGGCGTGGGCGCTATTTCCACGCGCCGGTTGCGGGCGCGTCCGTCGGCATCGGCATTCGATGCCACTGCTTGTTCGGACCCGAAGGCAGCGGCGAACAGCGAGGCCGACGGCATGCCTTCCTCGATCAGCGTCCGTGTCACCGTCAAGGCGCGCTGCGCCGACAGTTCCCAGTTGTCGGCGAACTGGCGGTTGCCGCCGCGAACCTGCCGGTCGTCGGTGAAGCCGCTGACCATCAGAATCTCGTCGCGAGCCTGCAGATAAGCGGCCAAGGGTGCAGTCAGGCTCCTCAGCAGTTGCCGGCCTTCGGGCTGCAATTCAGCGGAGTTGAAGGCGAACAGCACGCTGCCATTGATGCCGATGCGCCCGTTGCTGAGCGTCACCCGGCCTGTCGCCAAGGGCCCTGCCAGGGCTTGCTCGAGGGCCATTCGGCGCTGCGCTTCCACCTGCCGCTGATGGACTTCGGCTTCCAGCTTTGTCGCGAGCTCGAACTGCATGCCGAGCACGCACACCAGGATCAGCACGAAGGCGCCCAACATCCCCGCCATGAGGTCGCCGAAGACGGCCCATACCGGCACGGTCGGCTCCAGGCCGGCATCCATCTCCTCCCTCATCGCGCGTCGGCGTCCACGAGGGCCTGCTTGCTGCCGAGGCGCTGCAGATCGTCGACGATCTGCTTCTGCGACATGATGCTCAGGTCGATGACCTCCCTCGCCTGCGCGACGTAGTACGCCAGCTGCTCGTCGCTGCGCGCGATGGACTTGCCCAGCGTTCCTTCGATGCGCTGCAGATGCGTGCCGAGCTTGTCGTTCGATTCGCTGAACAGCTGAACGGCAAAGCCGAATGCGTCGCCCAGGCTCGCCACTTCGACGGCACTGCCGGTGATCTGCGCGGCGACAGCGGCCATCTTGCCGGTCTGCGCATCGACCGTGTCCGTGAAGCGGCTGCCGACCCGGTCCAGCATTTCCGCCGACGAGGTGACCAACGCGTCGATGGCCGTTCGCTGCTCGCCGGACGCATGGTTCACCGCGTCGAGCAGTGTCTCGAGCACGCTCAGCATGCGGCTGCGTTCCTCCAGCATCGCGTTGTCGCGCGCCATGCTGTCGGAAAGCTTCTGGCGCAGCTCGGCCACCACCTCGGCTGCGGCACGAGGCGCCTCGGCGGCGGCTTGCAGCAGCCGGGCGATCTCGGCGACCGTGGTCTCTGCGTGTGCGCCCGTCTGTGCGGACATGTCGCGGGCGGTCTGCGCCAGCGTTTCGCAGAGCTGCTGCTGCGCACCGAGGGTCTGCGCGCCCGTTTGCTGCCATTCCTGCTGCAGCGAGGCGGCCATGGCCGACAGCGCATGCGTCCAGGCCGACAGCCGCTGCTCATCGCGCAATGCCGTTCCCGCCTGCAGGTCGGCATGCGCCTGGCCCACGTTGCGCAGCAGCGAGTCCGCGTGCTGCCCGAAGCTCGCCGCCACCGTGGCCAAGGCCTGGTGCGCATCCTCCGACTGCTTCTCGCTGACCCGCTGATGCTGCGCAAGGACGCTGTCCCAGGTGTCCGACACACGGGCCATCGTGCTTTCCAGACGGCCGCCGACCTCCTGCACCAGAGAGGCCGAACGCTGTTCGAAGCTTTCGGCAAAGTGGTCGTGCGCGTGGCGCAGCGCCTCGGACAGCGCTTCGCTCGTATGCCGGTGCTCGGCGAGCGCGGTCTTCCAGGTCTGCGCCACGCTGGTGTGGGTGGCTTCGAAGCGGATCGACAGACCGTCGAGTTGCTGCTGCACGGTGTGCGCGACGGTCTCGTGCAACCCGGCGGTTTCGCGCGCGATCCCTGCCATCGTGGCTTCGACGACCGGCTGGATCGTCGCGCCGGCGATGCGGGCGCTTTCGCTCAGGCTCTGGTTCAAGGATTGCCCGACGGAAGAGGCCAGACTGGCGTATGCGGCCTCGGTCTTGCGATGGAAGCTGTCCTGGCCGGCGGCCAGGCGCTCGTTCAGCGCTTCGCTTTGCCGTTCCATCGTCGCCATCATGCGTTGCAGCCGATCGGCCAGCTCGGGCATCGCCTGGTCCTGCCGCTGCAGCAGCTTGAAGGATTCCTCGCGCTGATGGGCCAGGGAGAAGCCACGCAAGGTGGTCGCAATCCGCTGGTCGAGCCTTTGTCCCGCCTGCAGCCGCTCGCGCCGGCACAACGCCGAGGCGAGGCCCAGCATCGCGGAAGCGGCCACGCCCGCGACCGATGTCCCGAAGGCCAATCCCAAGCCCTTCACGGGGGCGGACAGGGAGGCGCGGATGGCCTGCAGGTCGGTCGCGCTCTCCAGCGCGATGCCGGTGCCCTTCAGCGTGACGACCATTCCCAGGAACGTGCCCAACATGCCCAGCAACACCAACAGCCCGGCCAGGTACGGCGTCAGCGCCGGGCCGGGCAAGCCAACGCGCTCACCTTCGATCCGCAGGCGCACCGCGTTTTGCAGGGAAGGATCCAGCTGCTCGAGCCAGGGGCCGAGGCTCGCCGGGGGATCGCGCAGGTCCGCCGTGGCGCGAGTCAAGGTGGACGTGGCCTGGCGAAAGCGCTGCAATTCCAGCGCGCCCATCAGGTAGAACGCGGCGACGAACACCGTGATGGCCAACGCCAACGGGCTCGAACCGACGTAGCCGGCAGCGGCCCAGCACACGGCGGCCAGGCCGGCGACAAGGACGGCGTGATGAAGAAATCTATTCATGGCAGTCTGGTGGCCTCATGCGAAGGGCTTCGAGCAGCCCTTCGATCGGTTGCATTCGAAAATCAAGTTCGGCGAGGAGCAGGTCCTGCATGTCCTTGCAGAACAGATCCAGCCACTCGCCGGGTGGCGTCGTGTTGTCGGGATCGATCGACGCCTGTGCTGCCTGGCGCAGGCGCTCGAAATGCCTTGCGAGCCCTGCGGAAGCCGCCGTCAGCAAGCTGCGCTCGCGCGCACCCAGCACCTGTTCCATCACCACGTCCACGGCAGCAAGCCGGGCCATGGCAGGCGATCGGGCCGCCAGCGCCGCCCGCAGCCGGCTGCGCAACGGGGCGATGCTCGATTCCATGGCCTGTTGCCGGGCAAGGTAGCGCTGACGGTAGGGCTTGAAGGCGGCTGTCGTGGCCGTGGTGTCTCCGGGCGTCGACGCACGCAGGCGCCGGCCTTCTTTGTCGGTCGTGGAGAGGCCATCCTCGGCGATCGCATTCTTCAATGCGGTTCGCACGCGGGCGTATTCGCCTTCCTCGGCGCGGCTGGAGGCCCGGGCGCCGGCGGGCGCAGGCGCCAGGCCACCATTCAGTGCCGCGGACAGCGAGATGGCATCCGTCCAATCGAACCATTGGCTCAATCGATCCGCAGTGGCCTGTCCGGATTCGCGGACTTCGGTGCCGGTCAGCCGAGAGAGCACGCACACCAGCGCCGAGCCGTTGAAACCTGTGCGCTGTGAAACGTGCGCCATACCGCCTGAACGAAAAACCGTGCAGTCTACCTTGATCGAATCGGCAAGGCCGCCCTGCCCCATCCGGCCGCCGGAGGCGAGACGAGTCTCCGCTTCTTATCGAGCGATGAGGATGTCTAGTCCGACAACCGTGTACGCAGCGCCCGCACCGCGCTGTCGACGGTGGTCAGCACCGGCAGCCCCGATGCCAGTTCGCAGGCCTGCCGCGCACGGGCCATGCTGAACTGGGCCAATGCGATGCGCGTGCAGCCGCGCGCGCACAACAGCGCCGCCTGTGCGGCGATGAGCCGGTCGTGCGTCTCCCCGTCGCCGCGGTTCAACGCGTCCATCGCGCCGTCGGCCAGCGCGGGTTCGAGTGCCATGCCGGCCGGAAACTCGGGCGGCATCGACGCCAGCGTCGGCGCGAAGGTGGCGATGAGCCCGAGCTTGCCGGCACCCGCCGCCGCATCCGCCACCATCGCCTCGTTGGGCTTGAGCACGGGCAGGCCGGCATGCCGCTGCGCGACGGCCTCGATGCAGGGCCCGAAAGCCGAGCAGGTGAAGAGGATGCCCTGCGCGCCGGCGTCGACCGCATACTGCGTCAGCCGCTGGAAGCGCTCGTGCATCGCGGCGTCGAGCCCTCGGCCGCTGCGTGCGAGATCGGTCGAGAGGCTGTCGTCGAGCAGGTTCATCCGCGACGCCTGCGGCCAGTCGCGTTCGAAGGCGGCGTTGATCGGAGCGACCGAATGGCTCAGCGCGTGGATGAGGGCAATGCGTGTCACGGTCAAGGACTGGTTCTCGGTGCGGAGGCGGAAGGCGCGGGCGCCGAGGCCCCCTCGCCGTCCCATCCGGCCTGCCAGCCGCCGCCCAGCGCCTGGATCAGCGTGACGGCCGCGTTCTGGCGGCTGACCTGCAGCTGGATCAGCGTGCGCCGTGCGCTCAGCGCCGAGGCCTGCGCGGTCACCACGTCGGTGTAGCTGACCTGCCCTTGCCGATAGCGGTTGAGCAATTGCTGCTCGGTGCGGTCCGCCGCCTCCGAGGCTTCGCGGCGCAGGCCGTCCTGCTGCGCCAGCCGGCTGCCGGCGGTGAGCTGGTCCTCGACGTTCTGGAATGCGGTCAGCGCGGTCTGGCGATAGCGCGCGACGGCCGCATCGCGCGTGGCCGTGGCGGCATCGACGCGTGCACTGATCGCGCCCGCATCGAACACCGTCTGCGCCACCGAGAGACCGAGCGACCACAGCGTGTTCGAGGCGCCGAACAGATCGCCCACGCGGCTCGCGGTGCTGCCGACCGAGGCACTGAGCGACAGGTTCGGGTAGTAGGCCGAGCGCGCGATGCCGATCTGCGCATTGGCCGACGCCACGTCGCGTTCCGCGGCGGCGATGTCGGGCCGGCGCTGCAGCAGCGTCGAGGGCACGGCGAGCGGAATGCCCGGCACGGTCGGCGTCCAGTCGGCGGCCGGCAGGCTGAACTCGGCCGGCGCGGCACCGGTCAGCACCGCGATCGCATGCTCCAGCGCGTCGCGCGTGCGCTGCAGCGCGACGCGGTCGGCGCGCGTGTTGACCAGCAGCGTCTGCGCCTGCAGCACGTCGGTCTGCGCGGCGATGGCGGCGTTGTAGCGGTTGCGCGTGATCTCATAGCTGCGCTCGTAGCCTTCGATGGTCTCGGCCAGCAGCTTGAGTTCGGCATCGGCCTCGCGCAGCGAGAAGTAGTTGGTCGCCAGATCGCCCAGCGCCGAGAGGCGGGCCGCGGCCAGGTCGGCCTCGCTCGCCTGCGCGCTGGCCTGCGCGCCCGTCACGGCCAGACGCAGGCGGCCCCACACGTCGGGCGCCCAGTCGGCGCCGAGCGAGGCATTGAACGAATTGCTGGGCGTGGTGTTGCGCGCGCCCGAACGGGTGGCGCCGCCGCCGAGCGAGACCGACGGAAAGAGCGCCGCACGCTGCTCGCGCACCAGCGCCTGGGCCTGCGCATAGTTGGCGACGGCGGCGGCGATGTTCTGGTTCGATACCTGCACGCGCTGCGCCAGCTCGTCGAGCTTCGCATCGCCGAAGAGCTTCCACCATTCGCCGCGGTCCAGCGCATCGGCCGGCGCCGCGGGCAGCCAGCCCTGGGCCGTGGGCGCTTCCTTCCAGGCCGCAGGCAAGGCGGTGGTGGGACGCTCGTAGGCCGGCCCGACGGCGCAGGCGCTCAGGACCGCCGCCAGGGCCAGCGCCATGGACGTTCGTGCGAGGCGGCGGCTCGGGCGGCCGCGGAGGGATGGGCTGTTCGGTGCGGTCATGGGTTCAGGCGGCGATCATGCTGGAGCGCCGGGACCGGCGGCTCGGGCCAGGTGTTTTTCGTTGGCCGGGCGCCGGCGCAGCTTGTCGAGCAGCACGTAGACGACCGGCGTGGTCAGCAGCGTGAGCAGTTGGCTCGCGATCAGTCCGCCGATGATGGCGACGCCCAGCGGCTGGCGCAACTCGGCGCCGAGGCCGAAGCCGATCGCGAGCGGCAGCGCGCCGAGCGCGGCGGCCAGCGTGGTCATCAGGATCGGGCGGAAGCGCAGCATGCAGGCCTCGCGCACCGCTTCGGTCGCGGTCAGCCCGCGCGCGCGCTCGGCCTCGAGCGCGAAGTCGATGATCAGGATGGCGTTCTTCTTGACGATGCCGATCAGGAGGAAGACGCCGATCAGCGCGATGATGGAGAACTCCATGCGGAACAGCAGCAGCGCCAGCACCGCGCCCACGCCGGCCGAAGGCAGCGTGGTCAGCACGGTGATCGGATGGATCAGGCTTTCGTAGAGCACGCCGAGCACGATGTAGATCACCACCAGCGCGGCCAGGATGAGCAGCAGCTGCTGTCCCTGCGACTGCTGCGCGGCGAGCGCCGTGCCCTGGAAACTGCCGCGCACGTTGATCGGCATCGCGATGTCGGCCTCGGCCTCGGCGACGATGGCCTTCGCGTCGCCCAGGCTCACACCGTCGGCGAGATTGAACGAGACGGTGCTCGAGAGCTCGGTGTCCTGGTGGTCGATCGAGGTCGGCACCGCGCGCTCGCGGAGTGTGGAGAAGGCCGCCAGCGGCACCATCGGCGTGACGGCGGTCGCGACCTGCTGGCCGGCGGACGAGGTGCGCGAGGCGGGGTTGGCCGAGGTGACCGTCGAGGTCCCGCTGCTGGCGTCGGTGTTGAGCTGCAGCGAACTCGTGATCGTGTTGCCGCTCGCGGTCGTGACCGAGTTCAGCGTCGACGGCACGTAGACGTCCTTGAGCACGATCGGCGAGCGCTGGAAGCGCGGCGCCCATTCCATGATGACCGAATACTGATTGAGTTCGTCGTAGATGGTCGCCACCGAACGCTGGCCGAAGGCGTTGTAGAGCGCGTTGTCGACCGCGCTCGAGGTCACGCCCAGGCGCGCGGCGGCGTCGAGGTCGACGTCGACGTAGGTCTCGACACCATTGTCTGCATCGTCGCTGTCGACATCGGTCAGCTTGGCTTCCTGGCGCAGGCGATCGGCCAGCTTCGTGGACCAGGTGCGCAAGTCGGCGAGGTTGTCGCTCTTGAGCGTGTACTGGTAGGCTGAATTGCTCGTGCGCCCGCCCATGCGCAGATCCTGCACCGGGCTCAGGAACACGCGCAGGCCGGTCAGCTGATTGAGCTGCGGACGCAGGCGGTCGATCACCGCATTGGTCTTCTCGCTGCGCTCGGAGATGGGCTTCAGGTTGACGAACATGAAGCCGCCGCCCGCGCGGCTGCCGCCCGCGAAGCCGACCACCGTGTCGACCGCCGGATCCTTGTGGATGATGTCCACGGCCGCCTTCAGCTTGTCGGCGATCGCCACCGACGAGATACTCTGGTCGGCCCGCAGCCCGGCATTGAGCTGGCCCACGTCCTGCTGCGGAAAGTAGCCCTTCGGAATCGCGCTGAACAGGTAGATGTTGAGCCCGATCACCGCCAGCAGCACCAGCATCACCACGCCCTTGCTCGCCAGTGCCCAGTCCAGGCTGTGGGCGTAGGTGCCCAGGGTCCATTCCCAGGCGCGTTCGGCCTTGCTGCCGAGCCAGGCGCGCACGCGGCCCGGCGGCTCGCCCTTTTCCTCGGCCTCGCTGCGCAGCAGCATGGCGCACAGCATCGGCGTGGTGGTGAGCGAGATCACGAGCGAGATCAGCACCGAGGCCGACAGCGTGACCGCGAACTCTCGGAACAGCCGCCCGACCTGCCCGCCCATGAACAGCAGCGGGATGAACACCGCCACCAGCGACAGGCTGATCGACAGCACCGTGAAGCCGACCTCGCGCGCGCCGCGCAGCGCGGCCTCCATGCGGTTCATGCCGGCCTCCACGTGGCGCATGGTGTTCTCGAGCACCACGATGGCGTCGTCCACCACGAAGCCGGTCGCGACCGTGAGCGCCATCAGGCTCAGGTTGTTGAGGCTGTAGCCCAGCAGGTGCATCACGCCGAAGGTGCCGAGCAGCGACACCACGGTGGCGACCGCGGGAATGATGGTGGCGCGCGCCTTGCGCAGGAACAGGCCGACCACCAGCACCACCAGCACGATGGAAATCATCAGCGTGCCCTCGATCTCGCGCAGCGAGGCGCGGATGGAGTTGGTGCGGTCCGACGCGACCTGGATGTCGATGTCCTGCGGCAGCTGCGCGCGCAGCTCGGGCATCAGCTTGCGCACGCCGTCCACCGTGTCGATGATGTTGGCGCCGGGCGACTGCGTGACCAGCACGATCACCGCGGGCTCGCCGTTGAACAGGCCCAGCGTGCGCGTGTTCTCGACGCTGTCGATCACGCGCGCCACGTCGCCCAGCCGCACCGCGGCGTTGTTGCGCCAGGCGATCACCATGTCGCGGTAGGCGTCGGCGCGCAGGCCGGGCGCGGGCGTGTAGATCTGCATGCGGCGGTCGGCGGTCTCGATCGCGCCCTTGGGCCGGTTGGCGTTGTTGGCCTGGATCGCGGCGCGCACGTCCTCGCTGCTGATGCCCAGGCGATTCAGCGCGAAGGGTTCGAGCTCGACCCGCACCGCCGGCAGCGAGCCGCCGCCGATCTCGACCTCGCCCACGCCTTCGACCTGCGACAGCCGCTGGCTGACGATGTTCGAGACCGCGTCGTAGATCTGGCCCGGCGTGCGCGTCTTGGAGGTCAGCGCGATGATCATGATCGGCGCTGCGGTCGGGTTGCGCTTGCGGTAGGTCGGGTTGCTGCGCAGCGTGGCGGGCAGGTCGACGCGCGACGCGTTGATGGCGGCTTGCACCTCCCGCGCGGCGCTGTCGATGTTGCGGCTGAGGTCGAACTGCAGCGTGATGCGGGCAGCCCCGGTCGAACTCGTCGAAGTGAGTTCGTTGACGCCGGGGATGATGCCCAGGCGGCGCTCCAGCGGCGTGGCCACGCTCGAGGCCATGGTGCTCGGGCTCGCGCCCGCCAGGCTGGCCTGGACCGAGATGGTCGGGAAGTCGACCTGCGGCAAGGGCGAGACCGGCAGCACGAAGAAAGCGACGATGCCGGCCAATGCGATGCCGATGGTCAGCAGCACCGTGGCGATCGGCCGCTCGACGAAGGGCTTGGAAAGGTTCATGCCCAAAGCCCCTCGGTCTTGCTCCCTCTCCCTCTGGGAGAGGGAGCAAGGCTTCCACGGCGCATCATGTCGACGCCGCTCCGTCAGAAGGCTGACGCCTGAACCGACGCCCCAACCGGTCGAAGCCCAGGTAGATGACCGGCGTCGTGAACAGCGTCAGCACCTGGCTCACCACCAGCCCGCCGAAGATCGCGAGGCCCAGCGGGCGCCGCAGTTCGGCGCCCTCGCCCCATCCGAACATCAGCGGCAAGGCAGCGAAGAGCGCGGCCAGCGTGGTCATCAGGATGGGCCGGAAGCGCAGCAGCGCTGCCTGGTGGATCGCCTCGCCGGGCGACTTGCCCTGGTTGCGCTCGGCATCGATCGCGAAGTCGATCATCATGATCGCGTTCTTCTTCACGATGCCGATCAGCAGGATGATGCCGATGATCCCGATCACGCCGAGGTCGTTGCCGGTCACCATCAGCGCCAGCAAGGCGCCCACGCCGGCCGAAGGCAGCGTCGAGAGGATGGTCAGCGGATGGATGTAGCTCTCGTACAGCACGCCGAGCACGATGTACACGCACACCACCGCCGCGAGAATCAGCCACAGCTGGTTGGTCAGCGAGCGCTCGTAGGCGCCGGCCGCGCCGAGGAAGGTCATGGTGATGCTGGCCGGGATGCCGATCTCCTTGGCCGCGGCGCGAATGGCCGCGACCGACTTGCCGAGCGCGACATCGGGCGCGGTGTCGAAGCCCACCGTCGCCGCCGGGTACTGCGCCACGCGCGTGACCTGCAGCGGCGCGAGCTGCTCGCGCACCGTCGCCAGCGCCGACAGCGGCGTCGCCGTGCCCGCGCCGGTGCGCAGCTGCAGGTTGCCCAGCCCTTGCGTCGACGACAGCGCCTCGCGCTGCGCCTCGAGGATCACGCGGTACTGGTTGGTCTCGGTGAAGATGGTCGAGACGATGCGCTGGCCGAAGGCGCTGTAGAGCGCATCGTCGACCGAGCTGGCCGTGACCGACAGGCGCGATGCGGTGTTGCGGTCGATGTCCACATAGGCTGCCAGCCCCTGCGCGCCCGCATCGGTGGTGGCATTGCGCACCTCCGGCGTTTGCGCCAGGCGCTCGACCAGCTTCTTCGCCCAGTTGTTCACCGTGGTCGTGTCGACGCCTTCCAGCGAGACGCGGAACTCGGTCGGCCCGGTCTCGGCGTCGATCGTCAGGTCCTGCGTCGGCTGCAGGTAGAGCGTCACGCCGGCGACGCTGTTGCGCACGCGGTCGCGCAGCCGCTGCATCACGGTCGCCTGCGCGTCGTGGCCGCTGCGCAGGTTGACCAGCATGCTGCCGGTGTTGAGCGAGGTGTTGTTCGCCGCGTCGACGCCCACCACCGAACTCAGGCTCTGCACGTCGGGATCGGCCAGGATGGCATTGGCCGCCGACTGCTGCAGCTCGGCCATGCGCACGTACGACACCTCTTGCGCGGCTTCGACGCTCACTTGCAGCTGTCCCGTGTCCTGGGTCGGGAACAGACCCTTGGGAATGACCACGTAGAGCAGCACCGTCAGCCCGAGCGTGAGCAGCGCGACCAGCAGCGTGAGGGACTGATGGCGGAACACCCATTGCAGCCAGATGTCGTAGCGGCCGATCACGCGCTCGAAGAAGCGCTGCACGGCCGCGCCGAAGCGGCCGCCCTCCTCGGCCTGCGGCTTGAGCCAGCGCGCCGACATCATCGGCACCAGCGTCAGCGAGACCACGGCCGAGATCAGGATGGTGATCGCCAGCGTGACGGCGAACTCGCGGAACAGCCGCCCCACCACGTCGCCCATGAAGAGCAGCGGGATCAGCACCGCGATCAGCGAGACCGTCAGCGAGATGATGGTGAAGCCGATCTGCGTCGCGCCCTTGAGTGCGGCCTGGAACGGCGGCTCGCCCTCCTCGAGGTAGCGCGCGATGTTCTCGATCATGACGATCGCGTCGTCGACCACGAAGCCGGTCGCGATGGTCAGCGCCATCAGGCTCAGGTTGTTGAGGCTGTAGCCCAGCAGGTACATCAGGCCGAAGGTGCCGATGAGCGAGATCGGCACCGCGATGCTGGCGATGATGGTCGCGCGCAGGCTGTGCAGGAAGAAGAAGATCACCAGCACCACCAGCAGCACGGCCAGGCCGAGCTCCATCTGCACGTGGCGCACCGAGGCGCGGATGCCGGTGGTGCGGTCGCTCAGCACCTCGACCTTGAGCGAGCCGGGCAGCGAGGCCTGCAGATCGGGCAGCTGCTTCTTGATGGCATCGACCGTGCCGATCACGTTGGCGCCGGGCTGGCGCTGGACGTTGAGGATGATGGCCGGATACAGCGCCGCGTCCTGACCGCCCGCACGCAATGCGGCCCAGGCGCCCAGCTGCGTGTTCTCGGCGCCGTCGACCACGCGCGCCACGTCGCTCATGCGCACCGGCGCGCCGTTCTTCCAGGCGACGATCAGGTTCTTGTAGTCGGCCGCCGCCAGCAGTTGGTCGTTGGCATTGATGGTGTAGGCGCGCTTCGGCCCGTCGAAGCTGCCCTTGGCGCTGTTGGAGTTGGCGGCGGCGATTGCCGTGCGCAGCGTGTCCAGGCCGATGCCGACCGAGGCCAGCGCGTCGGTGTTGGCCTGGATGCGCACCGCGGGCCGCTGCCCACCCGACAGCGACACCAGCCCGACGCCGCTGACCTGGCTCATCTTCTGCGCCAGCCGCGTGTTGACGAGGTTCTGCACCTCGGTCAGCGGCATGGTGTCGGAGCTCACGGCCAGCGTGAGGATGGGCGCATCGGCCGGATTGACCTTGGCGTACACGGGCGGCGCCGGCAGGTCGGCCGGCAGCAGCGAGCCGCCGGCATTGATCGCGGCCTGCACCTGCTGCTCGGCCACGTCGAGCGTCTGGTCGAGCGCGAACTGCAGCGTGACGATCGAGACGCCGTTGGCGCTCACCGAGCTCATGCGGTCGAGGCCGGCCATCTGGCCGAACTGGCGCTCCAGCGGCGCGGTCACGGTGCGGCTCATCACCTCGGGGCTGGCGCCGGGATAGAGCGTCTGCACCTGGATGGTCGGGTAGTCGACCTCCGGCAGAGCCGCCAGCGGCAGGAAGCGGAAGCCCACGATGCCCGCGAGGACGATCGCGAGCATCAGCAGCGCGGTCGCGACCGGCCGCTCGATGAAGGGGCGCGAGGGACTCATGCGAGTCCCTTCATTGCGGCTGCCGCTGGCGCCTGCGCTCGCTGCCGCCGGCACGCGGACTCGAAGCGCCTGCGCGCGGGCCCGTGGCGGGCTTGTCGCCCTGCAGTTGCACGCGCGCGCCGTCCTTGATGCGGTCGCCGCCTTCTGTCACGACATCCTCGCCGACCTTCAGCCCATCGGTGATCGCGACCACCTCGACCGTGGACTCGCCGCGCTTGACGGCGCGCATCGAGACCGTGCGGTCTTCATTGATGACGTACACGTAGGTGCCGTTCGGGCCGGTGCGCACCGCGGTCACCGGCACCACCACCGCGCTCACCGTGCGCAAGGTCAGTTGGATGTTGACGAACTGGCTCGGGAACAGCGTGGTGCCGGCGTTGCCGAAGCGCGCCTTGGCCTTCACGGTGCCGGTGCTGGTGTCGACCACGTTGTCGAGCGTGGAGAAGGTGCCGGTGTCCAGCGTCGTGCTGCGCACGCGGTCCATTGCCTTGACGACCAGCGGCGCGCCCTTGGCGATCTGGGTCTGGATGTCGGGCACGCGGTCCTGCGGCACGGCGAACTGGACATCGATCGGATTCATCTGCGTGATCACCGCGATCCCGGTCGTGGGATTGGCCGCGACGGTGTTGCCCGGGTCGACCGTGCGCAGGCCGATGCGGCCCGCCACCGGCGCGGTGATGCGGGTGTACTCGACGTTGAGCCTGGCGGCGGCTTCGGCCGCGCGGTCGGTGATCACGGTGCCTTCGAGCTGCTTGACCAGCGCGGCCTGCGTGTCGACGTCCTGGCGTGCAATCGAATCCTGGCCCAGCAGCGTGCGGTAGCGCGTCAGCGTGACGCGGGCCGCTTCGAGCTGCGCCTCGTCGCGCACGCGGGTGCCCTGAGCCTGCATCAGCGCCTGCTCGTAGGGACGCGAGTCGATGCGTGCCAGCAGCTGGCCCTTGGCGACGGTCTGCCCTTCGGTGAACAGCACCTCGGTCAGGATGCCGCCGACCTGCGGCTTGAGCGTGATGGTGGCCAGCGGCGTGACGGTGCCCAGCGCCTCGATCGTGACGGGAAGATCGGCTTGGCGCGCAGCCGCGTGCCCGACGGTGGAGCTCGCGCCGCCGAAGCCGGGGCCGCCCGCGGGCTGTCCCGATCGCTTGATGAGGTACCAGGCGCCGCCGGCCAACAGCAGGACGATCAGCAACGCGATCAGGCTTCCGAGCCAGCGGCGGCGCCGCGGCGGTGGCTGCAGCGCGGGCGGGTCGACGGGTGAAGGCTCGGGAGGATGGGATTGCATGGAATGGATGGGGACAGGCAGGCAGCCTTGAGTGGAGCGTGGAATCGTAGCGTTCCTCGCTTACGGAGCGTAAAGCCCCTGTAAAGCCGGCGCCGCGCGGCTGCCATTCGCACCCGCCGGCTGCAGTTCACGCCGGCGCAGTGCAATTCGTCGCATCGACGTGGCGGCGCGAGGCGACGGCCGGCACAGTCACGCCATCGACACCGAGTCCGTTGCGCTTCAACCCTTCCAAGGAGCATCACCATGCTGATCCAGATCCTGACCCACACGCCCAAGTGGGTGTTCGTCACCTTCGCCCTGCTCGTCTGGCTCGGCGCCAGGCAATTGCTCGCCGGCAGCGTGAGCCTCACCCGGGTGATGGTGATGCCGGTCGCGATGGCCGGCCTGTCGCTCTACGGCGTTGCTTCGGCCTTCGGCGATGCGCCCGCGGCACTGTCGGGCTGGGCCGCCGCGGCCCTGGTGCTGCTGGCCTTCGTGCTGCAGCGCGGCGTGCCGGCCACCACGCGCTACGACGCCGCGTCACGCACCTTCCACGTGGCCGGCAGCGCCGTGCCGCTGGTGCTGATGATGGGCATCTTCTTCACCAAGTACGTCGTCGGCATCCTGCTCGCGATGCACCCGCAGCTGATGCATCAGGCCTCGTTCGCGCTGGGCATCAGCACGCTCTATGGCGCCTTCAGCGGCATCTTTGCAGGCCGCGCCATCCGGCTGTGGCGCCTCGCCATCCAGCACGACCGCGCCGCGATCGCGGCCTGAGACAGCAAGCACCCGGCAAGGAGCATCGCCATGGACACCACCACGAACGACGACATCGGCCGGCTGGCGCGCCGCCGCGCCAAGGCCAAGCTGGGCTGGTTCAGCCACGCGGCGGTGTACCTCGTGGTCAACCTCATGCTGGTCGCATTCTCCGTGGCCAGCGGGCGCAGCTGGGCGATCTACCCGGCGCTGGGCTGGGGACTCGGCCTGCTGCTGCACGGCATCTCGGTCTGGGCCTTCGCGCCGGGCGGCGGCATGCTGGAACGCATGGTCGAGCGGGAACGTGCCGCGCTCGCCCGCGCCCGGGGAGACCGGACATGAAAGCCTTCGGGCTGCGGAAGCTGACGCTGGCCGCGGCCTGCCTGCTGGCTGCGGCCGCACAGGCAGCAACCGGCCTGACCATGCTGCGGGCACCGGCCGACAGCGGCCCGATCACGGTGTTCTATCCCACGGACGCGACCGCCACGCGCGTGCAGCGCGGGCCCTTCACGCTCACGGTGGCGGTCGATGCCGCACCGGTCGCCGGCAACCATCGGCTGATCGTGATGTCACACGGCTCGGGCGGATCCGGCTGGGAGAATTCCGATCTTGCGCAAGCCCTGGTCGCGGCCGGCTTCACCGTCGCCATGCCGGAGCATGCCGGCGACAACTGGCATGACCACAGCGCGGTCGGCCCGCCGTCGTGGAAGCATCGGCCGCGCGAGGTGTCGCAGGCCATCGACGCCATGGCGGCGGATGCGCGCTTCGCGCCGCTGCTCGACGGGCAGCACGTCGGGATGTACGGCATGTCGGCCGGCGGCCTGACCGCGCTGGTGCTCGCCGGCGGAAGCTGGTCGCCCGCGCTGCTCGCCCGGCATTGCGAAGCCCACCTGGCGGAGGACTTTCCGACCTGCGTCGGCCTCAGCAGCGAACTCGACGGCATCGCGCTCGATCCGGTGCGCATCGCGGTGGCGCGCCGGATCATCCATTACAAGTTCGACGAGGACACCACCTTGCAGGAGGGGCACGACGCCCGCATCGCCGCCGTGGTGGCCGCGGTGCCGATGGCGGCGGCGTTCGACATGCATTCGCTGGCGCATCCGCGCGTGCCGCTCGGCCTGGTGCGCGCCGGCCGCGATGCCTGGCTCGCGCCGCAGTGGCACATCGACGCGGTGCGCGCGGCCTGCAACGGCTGCGTGCTGCTGGCCGACATGAAGGACGCCGGCCACGGCTCGATCCTCTCGCCGCCGGTGCCCGATCTGCCGCCGCGCGCCGCGCGCCTGCTCGACGACCCGCCGGGCTTCGATCGCCGCACGCTCGACGGCGTGTATGCAGCCATCGTGCGTTTCTTCGTCCAGAATCTGCAGCCATGAACGCCCTGATCCTGATCCTCAAGGCGGCGGTGGTGACCGTGCTGGTGGCCTCGCTGGCCGAGGCGCTGGTGCTGTCGTGGCTGCGCGGCCGCGCGAACTACGACTGGAAGGCGGCAGGCATCTCGGTGTTCGACTTCCTGGTGCGCGAATATCCGATCCGCATCCTGCTGCCGGCGGCCTTCTACACCGATGCCATGGGCTGGCTCTACGCACACCGGCTCTGGACCTTGCCGATGAACCACTGGTCGGGCTGGGTGGCCTGCTTCATCGGGCAGGAGTTCTGCTACTACTGGTACCACCGCGCGGCCCATCGGGTGCGCTGGTTCTGGTGCACCCATGCGATCCACCACTCGCCGAACCAGCTCAACCTCTCGGCCGCCTACCGCTTCGGCTGGACCGGCCGGCTGACCGGCAGCCTGCTCTTCTTCATGCTGGCACCGCTGCTCGGCATGCCGCCCGGGATCATCCTGCTCATGCTGGCGCTCAACCTGCTCTACCAGTTCTGGATCCATGCCACCTGGATCCCGCGGCTGGGGCCGCTGGAATGGATCCTCAACACGCCCTCGGCCCACCGCGTGCACCATGCCTCGAACCTCGAATACCTCGACGGCAACTACGGCGGCGTGCTGATCGTGTTCGACCGCCTGTTCGGCACCTACATCGCCGAGCGCGCCGACCTGCCCTGCCGCTACGGGCTCGTGACGCCGCAGACCACCTACAACGTCCTCGAGATCGAGTTCGCGCATTGGCGATCGCTCTGGCGCGATCTGCGCTCGGCGCGCCACCTGCGCGAGGCGGCCGGCTATTTCTTCATGCCGCCGGGCTGGTCGCCCGACGGTCCGGGCGAGACCACCGAAGCGCTGCGCCGGCGCGCGGCCATCGCGGCGCCGAGTGCCGCGACCGGCGAGAGGGGCGTTGCGTTCGTGGACTCGGTCGCCGCCGAGCTGCCGACCGCGCAATGAACATCCGCTGGGGCGATGCCGCCCGCCACGCTCTTCAGGTCGCGGCCTTCTGCTGCGCGGTCGCGGTGCTGACCACGTCGATATGGCCGAACAGGACTTATTGGGAACAGGTCGGCTCTGCCATGTGCATCGGCTTCACCACCTGGGGCGTGATCGAATTCGGCCGCTATCTGGTGGACGAGCGCCACTGCCACCGCGACGGCTCGGGCGGTCACGGCTGGCCCATGGGCTGGCGCGGTGTGACCCTGACCGGGATCGGGATCCTCTGCGGATTCTTTTTCGGCAGCAGGCTCAGCGACTTGGCCTTCGGCAGCAGCGTCGGATACTCCTCGCGCGACGGCGTCATCGGCCTGGTCATCACCGTGCTGTCGGGTGTCGTCGCCAGTGCCTATTTCCATTCACGGGGTCGCGCGGCCGCACTCGCCGCCAAGGCCAACGCCGCGGAACGCGATGCCAGCGAAGCCAAGCTCAAGCTGCTCGAAACGCAACTCGAGCCGCACATGCTGTTCAACACGCTGGCCAACCTGCGGGCGCTCATCGCCACCGATCCGCCGCGCGCGGTGGCGATGCTCGACCATCTCAACAACTACCTGCGCATGACGCTCGCCGGCTCGCGTTCGCTCTCGCATCCGCTGTCGGCCGAATTCGAGCGGCTCGGCGACTACCTCGAACTGATGTCGGTGCGCATGGGCCCGCGCCTGCGCTACAGGCTCGATCTTCCCGACGAACTGCGCGATGTGCCGGTGCCGCCGCTGATGCTGCAGCCGCTGGTGGAAAACAGCATCCGCCACGGGCTCGAACCGCAGGTCGAGGGCGGCGAGATCGCCGTGCGCGCCCGGCGCGACGGCGCGCGCCTGGTGATCGAGGTGCGCGACACCGGTGTCGGCGTCGAGGCCGGCACGACATCGTCGGCAGGCGGCGGCTTCGGCCTGGCGCAGGTGCGCGAACGGCTCGCGACCGTCTACGGCACGCGCAGCACGATGGAGCTGAATGCGACCGCGGAAGGCGGGACTTGCGCCGCCATCGCCTTTCCCTTGTCCTCCCCATGAAGCCGACCGCCCTCATTGCCGAAGACGAGCCTTTGCTGGCCCAGGCGCTGCGCGCCGAACTCGCTGCCGCCTGGCCCGAGCTGGACGTTCTGGCCACCGTCGGCGACGGCCGCAGCGCGGTGCGCGAGACGCTGCGGCTGCTGCCGCAGGTGCTGTTCTTCGACATCCGAATGCCCGGCCTCGATGGCCTGGGCGCCGCCGCCGACCTGGCCGACGCGTGGCCGACCGACGAGGCGCCGATGCCGCAGTTGGTGTTCGTGACCGCCTACGACGAATACGCGGCACGCGCCTTCGAGGCCCAGGCGATCGACTATGTGCTCAAGCCCGTGCAGCCCGAGCGCCTGCGCCGTACCGTCGCGCGCCTGCAGCAGGCGCTGGATGTGCGCGACACCGCCGCCGTGCCATCCGACGAAGCACTGGCCGGCACGCTGGCGCAGTGGCGCAAGCTGCTGGCGGCGGCCGGTGAAGGCGCCGTCGCCTCGGGCGCTGCCACGCCGCTCAAGCTGATCGCGGCCAGCGAGGCCGGCTCGTCGGGCAGCACGGTGCGCATGGTGCCCATCGACGAGGTGCTGTATTTCGAAGCTGCCGACAAGTACGTGCGGGTGCTGACCGCGGCACACGAATACCTGATCCGCACGCCGCTCAAGCAATTGCTGCCGCAGCTCGACGCCGATCTCTTCTGGCAGGTGCACCGCGCGGTGGTGGTGCGCAGCAGCGCGATCGAGGCCGTGCACCGCGACGATGCTGGCAGGCAGCACCTGACCTTGCGCGGCCGCGGCGAGAAAATCCCGGTCAGCCGCCTGTATGCCCATCTGTTCCGCGCCATGTGAGCACCCATGAAAAAACCGGCCCCTTCGACAGGGGCCGGCTTCTCATGTGACAGCAGGCAAGCTGGTAGCGACTTGACGGCCGCTCAGCGCCAATGACGGTGCGGGCCGTAGTGGCGGTAATAGCCGGGCGCCGGGCGGTAGTACACCGGCGGCGCGTAGTAGACGGGTGCCGGGCGGTAATACACCGGCGGCGCGTAATAGGCAGGCGCGGGGGCGTAATACGTCGGTGCCGGCGCGTAATAGACGGGTGGTGCAGCCACGCCGACCGCAATGCCAGGGGCATTGATGCCGACCGACCAGGCCACGCCGGCGCTGGCCGACGTCGCCGCGAAGAGCGCGCCTGCGGCGACTGCACCGGCGGCGGCCCATTTGAAGAAAGTTGCACGAGTGGGGTTCATGGTGGGACTCCTGTATTGGAGGGCGGAAACCGCCCATGCCCGTATTGAACGCTGCAAGTGTCAACAAGGTGCACCTCGCTCTGTGAAGAACGTTGCAAGAAGTAACCCATCAGGGGCTACACCTAAAATGAACCGATGACATCCCCTGCAGACCCTGACACCGCCAAGCCCAGCAATTTCCTGCGCCATGTGATCGAGAGCGACATCCAGGAGGGCGTCTACGCGGGCCGTCAGTGGGGCGGCACGCCCGGCGATGCCGCGCACCATGCCCAGGGCATGCACGACCCGGCCAAGGTGCGCATGCGCTTTCCGCCCGAACCCAATGGCTACCTCCACATCGGCCATGCCAAGAGCATCTGGCTCAACTTCGAGCTGGCCAAGGACTATGGCGGCGTCTGCCATCTGCGTTTCGACGACACCAACCCCGAAAAGGAAGAGCAGGAATACGTCGACGCCATCCGCGACGCGGTCAAGTGGATGGGCTATCACCCCGTGCTGGCCGACAATCCCGCGCGCCCGGGCGTGCCGAACCCGCACGTGTACTTCGCGAGCGACTATTTCGACTTCATGTACCGCGCCGCCGAGTACCTGGTCGAAGCCGGCCTCGCCTACGTCGACGAGCAGAGCGCCGACGCGATCCGCGCCACCCGCGGCGACTTCAACACCCCCGGCACCGACAGTCCCTTCCGCACCCGCACGCCGGCCGAGAACCTGGAGCGCCTGCGCGCCATGCGCAACGGCGAACTCGAGGACGGCGCCGCCGTCCTGCGCGCGAAGATCGACATGGCGAGCCCCAACATCAACATGCGCGATCCCGCGCTCTACCGCATCCGCCGGGCGACGCACCACAACACCGGCGACAAGTGGTGCATCTATCCGATGTACACCTTCGCGCACCCGATCGAGGATGCGCTGGAACAGATCACGCACAGCATCTGCACGCTCGAGTTCGAGGACCAGCGCCCCTTCTACGACTGGCTGCTCGACCGGCTGGCCGAAGGCGGTCTGATCGCCACGCCGCACCCGCGCCAGTACGAGTTCGCGCGCCTCAACGTCACGCACGTGATCACCAGCAAGCGCCGGCTGCGACAGCTGGTCGAGGAAGGCCACGTCGAGGGCTGGGACGATCCGCGCATGCCGACCCTGGCCGGCCTGCGCCGCCGCGGCTACACGCCCGCGGCGCTGAAGCTGTTCTGCGAACGCTCGGGCGTCACCAAGTCGGGCGGCTGGATCGACTACGCGAGCCTCGAAGCCGCGCTGCGCGACACGCTGGACCCGGTCGTGCCGCGCGCGATGGCGGTGCTCGATCCGGTGCGGCTCGTCATCACCAACTGGGACGAACTGATGGGCGCGGGCTTCCTGGACGACTGCTCGGCGCCCGTGCATCCGCACCAGCCCGACATGGGACGGCGCCACTTCAAGTGCGGCCGCGATCTGTGGATCGAGCGCACCGATTACGAGGACGTACAGCCCAAGGGCTTCTTCCGCCTCTTCCCCGGCAACAAGGTGCGCCTGAAATACGGCCACGTCATCGAATGCACCGGCGGCACGAAGGACGCCGAAGGCCGCCTCGTCGAGGTGCAGGCGAAGCTGGTGCCGGACACCAAGAGCGGCACGCCGGGCGCGGATGCGATCAAGGTCAAGGGCAACATCACCTGGGTCGCTGCGGCGGATGCGCTGGAGGCCGAGGTGCGGCTCTACGAGCGCCTGTTCGCGGCGCCGCAGCCCGGCAGCGGCGACCTGATGGACGAACTCAACCGCGCGAGCCTCGTCAAGGCCAGCGCGTACGTCGAGCCCTCACTCGGAACCGCCGAGGCCGGCGAGGCCTTCCAGTTCGAGCGGCACGGCTACTTCGTGGTCGACACCGGCGCGCAAGCAGCGGGCCGGCGCGTGTTCAACCGCGCGGCGGGCATGAAGGACAGCTGGGGCAAGTAGCCAGCGGCGCGCCGGAGGTGCGGCCGGCCTCATGGCCGTCCGCTTCCTGATCGCGCGCGGCGCTGCGCGTGCGCAGGGTTTCATCGATCAATGCGGCAACGGCTTCGTCAGATAGACCGCTTCGCGCCCGACGATCGGCGCCCGTGTCGGCATGAAGACCGTGCAGTCGTCGCAGGGCGCGCGGATCTCGTCCGGCCCATCGGTTGCGATGAGCTCGCCCTTGGCGAAGGTCTCGAAGCCGATCACCGGCCGCGCGAAGACGAAATCCGCGGTCTTCACCATGCGTGTCTCCAGCAGCTCGAAACGCCGTTGCGGCCCGGGCGCGGGTGCCGCAGGATCGCGCTCGATCAGCCCGAAGCAGGCCAGGAAGTCCATCGTCACCGCGATCGCCAGATCGGCCGCGGACTTCGCGAAGTGCTGCCCGCATTCGACGACCAGCGCCACGCCGGCCGTGCCCTCGGCCTCGCCGTGCCGGCCATGCTGGATCAGCGGCGTGCCCGAGCCGAGGCCCTTCGGCATCACCAGGTGCACGGAAGGCCGGCCGATCGCCAATGCCGCCACGGCGTTGCGCTCGAATGCGGGATAGACCCAGAAGGGCTCGACCGGCTGGCTGGTCGAATGGATGTCCAGGATGTGGTCGGCCGCCGCCACCACCGGGCGCAGTTCGCGGGCGCGACGCAGTTCGGGGCTGTCTTCGGTGCCGCCCAGCAGTTCGTCGGACCAGATGCGGTTCAGGTTGTGGACGATCTGGCGATTGTCGAAGGGCTTCTCGGAGTCGAAGGCCTCGTAGGCCTCCACGTGGGCGAAGCTCACCGTCAGCGTGCCGATCTTCGGCCGCACGCCGGCGTCGAGCAGGTGGGTCGCGGCCACCATGCCGCAGATCTCGTTGCCGTGCGTCAGCGCGTTGATCAGCACGTGCGGCCCGGGCCGGCCGGACGCGAAGCGATGGACGTAGTCGATGCCGGTGTTGCCCTGGCGATAGGCGGAGATATCGCGCGGGAGAACCTCGAAGGCGGGAGAACTCTGGGTCATGGGGTGCTTCTTCTCGGGAGCTGTTTCGAAAGACGGGTTCCCCGAGTTTCCTACACTCGCCCGTTCGGCAAGCCCCCATTTGCCTCGTAGACTCCCGCGTCGCCCGCACAACCATTCCAACGCCACGTCCTCATGCCCCTGACCGCTGACATGCGACGGTCGATCGACCAGATTCGCGACTACCTCTTCGGTGGCGGGTACCCCGACCCGATGAGCAACGCGGAACAGCTGTCGTTCCTGTTCTTCTTCTACCTTTTCGAGAGCATCGACGACGAGAACCAGCAGCGGGCCGCGATGCTGAACCAGCCTTGCACCAGCCTCTTCAGCGGCGACTGGACCTTGCGCAATCCGGCGACGAGCGTGATGGCCTCGTCGGTGCGCGAAGGCAGCCTGACCGCGACCGTGCTGCAGACCGGCACGCCGACCGTCCCGCGCAGCCTCTTTCGCTGGTCGGTCTGGGCGGCCGATCTGTCGGGCGACGCCCTGGTGCATTTCGTGCGCGACGAGGTGTTCCCCTTCTTCACCGAGATCGGCGAGGCGGGCGCGCACAACTTCATGCGCGGCGCGCGCCTGGGCATCAGCGAGCCGACGGTGCTGGCCCAGGTGATCAGCCTGGTGGATGGCCTGGGGCTGGACCAGGCCGACTCCGACACCAAGGGCGACCTGTTCGAGCATGTGCTGCGCCAGATCAAGCAGGCCGGCGAGCTCGGCCAGTTCCGCACACCGCGCCACATCATCCGCAGCATCGTCGAGATGATCGATCCGCAGGTCGGCGAGACCCTCTACGATCCGGCCGCCGGCACCGCAGGCTTCCTGGTCGCGGCCTACAACCACATCCGGCTCGCCCACTCCTCGCCCGAGGCGATCGTGGAAACCGAAGTCGAAGGCAAGCTCCAGCGGCGCGGGCTGGGCGACCGGCTGCAGCCCGATGCGCTGCGCGCCTTGCAGGGCACCACCTTCTTCGGCAACGACGTCGATCCGAAGATGGTGCGCCTGGCGACCATGAACCTCGCGCTGCGCGGCCTGCCGAACGTGCGCATCCTGCAGCGCAATGTGCTGACGACCGCGATCGACGAGGAGCGCCGGGCCGAACTGGGCTTGCCGGCCGAGGGCTTCCACGTCGTGCTGGCCAATCCGCCCTTCTCGGGCCGTGTCGACAAGGACCGCATCGTCGAGGAGGTCAGGATCGGCACCACCAGCAGCACCGAACTGCTGTTCCTCAAGTACATGCTCGACAGCCTGCGCCCCGATGGCCGGGCCGCGGTGATCGTGCCCGAGGGCGTGCTCTTCGGCTCGACCGCGGCCCACAAGACGCTGCGCCGCCAGCTGGTCGAGGACAACCGGGTCGACGCGGTGCTGAGTCTTCCGGGCGGCGTGTTCCAGCCCTACTCGGGCGTGAAGACCTCGGTGCTGTTCTTCCGCAAGGGAAGCCGCACGCGGCACGTGCTGTTTCTGCACACCGACGATGACGGCTACGAACTCGACGCCAACCACGACACGCCGATCGCGGCCGACGACCTGCCGCATCTCTCGAACGTCTACGCCCGGCGCGAAGAGGCATGGACCCGCTGGGAGGCGCGCGAACCCGCCGCGGAATGGGACGAGAAGTGGTGGTTCGCGGACGCGGCCGCGCTCGGCGACAACGACTACAACCTCTCTGCCGGCCGCTACCGTCCGATGAGCGAGGCGCAGGCCGAGCACCAGAGCCCGCGCGAACTGCTGGACGAACTCTCGGCGCTCGAGGACGAGATCGCCAAGGAACTGGAGACCCTGAGGATCGCGATGCAGGAGTTCGGGCCATGAGCACGCCGGGCCGCCCCAAGAGCGAATACCGGAGCGCGCAGCGCGAAGGTACGCCAGTGAGCACGCCATGGGTCGCGCTGCGCGATGTCGTCGAGCCCAGGCCCGGAACCCTGAACCCGGCCGCATGGCCAGACGATCCGTTCATCTATGTCGACGTGGCCGGCGTCTGCAACAAGCAGAAGGCCATCACCGGTGCGCGCACGCTGAAGGGCGCCGAGGCACCGAGCCGCGCACGCAGGCAGATCCGCCACGGCGACGTGCTGGTGTCGACGGTCCGCCCGAATCTCAATGCCGTGGCGCTGGTGCCGGAATCGCTCGACGGCGAGGTGGCGAGCACCGCGTTCTGCGTGCTGCGCGCAACGCCGGCCGTGCTGCCGCAATACCTGTACTTCTTCGTGCGCTCGCGGCTGTTCGTCAGTCGCCTGTGCAAGCTGGTGGCGGGCGCGCTGTATCCGGCCGTGACGGATGCCCAGGTGCTCGCGCAGACGCTGCCCTTGCCCGACCTGCAGCAGCAGCGCCGCATCGTCGATCTGCTCTCGTGCGCCCAGAGCGTCCTGCGCTTGCGGCGCGACATCCAGAAGAACACGGCGCGGATGATTCCGGCCCTCTTCAACGACATGTTCGGCAACTCGATGACCAACCCGAAGGGCTGGCCCGTGGTGCCGCTGGGAAGCCTGCTCCGGGAGAGTCCGCAGAACGGGCTCTACAAGCACAAGTCGGCCTACGGCTCGGGCACGCCGATCCTGCGCATCGATGCCTTCTACGACGGCGAGATCTGCGACCTGACGGCGCTCAAGCGGCTGCGGCTGGACGACGACGAGGCCCTGCGCTTCGCGCTCGCGCCGGGCGACATCGTGATCAACCGCGTCAACAGCCCGGAGTACCTGGGCAAGAGCACGCTCATCCCGGCGCTGGCCGAGACCACGGTGTTCGAGTCGAACATGATGCGGCTCAGGCTGGACACCGCGCAGATCGACCCGCGCTACATGATCTCGATGCTGCAGACGCAGCGCGCCAAGCAGCACATCCGCGCCAATGCCCGGCGTGCCATCAACCAGGCGAGCATCAACCAGCAGGACGTGAAGTCGATGCCCGTGCTGCTGCCGCCCCTGGCCAGGCAAGGCGCCTTCGCTCGCTGTGCGGATGCCACCACCGCCGTGATCGCCAAACAGGCGGAGGCGCTGATCGCCGCGGACGCGACCTTCGAGGCCTTGCTGGCGCGGGTCTTCCAGCCGATGAAGGCGGCTGCCGGGACGGCCGCATCGGCTTGAGCCGCGGCGGCTAGTGCCCGCCCCCCAGATAGGCCGCCTTCACACCCGGATCGCTGCGCAGCTTCTGCGCCGGTCCGTGCAGCGAGATGCGCCCGTTCTCCAGCACATACCCGTAGTCGGCCACCCCGAGCGCCGCGACCGCGAACTGCTCGACCAGCAGCATCGTCACGCCCTCCTGCTTGAGCCGTTCGATGATGCGGAACACCTCGGCCACCAGGATCGGCGCCAGGCCCATGGACGGCTCATCGAGCAGCACCACCTCGGGGTTGAGCATCACCGCGCGCGCCATGGCCAGCATCTGCTGCTCGCCGCCCGACAAGGTGCCGGCCAGCTGGGTGCGCCGTTCCTTCAGGCGCGGGAAGAGTTCCAGCGCACGCTCCAGATCCGCGGCCACGTCGCCGCGCGGACGGCTGCCCGTGAGCCGCGGAAAAGCGCCCAGCGTCAGGTTGTCGGTCACCGTCATGGTGGCGAACACGCGCCGGCCCTCCGGCGAATGCGCAAGGCCCAGCTTGGCGATGTGGTACGACTCCAGCGTCTCGATGCGCTTGCCGTTGAGCGTGATCTCGCCCGCGGTCGCGCGGATCATGCCGGACACGGCGCGCATGGTCGTCGTCTTGCCCGCGCCGTTGGAGCCGATCAGCGTCACGACCTTGCCCTTGGGCACCTCGATCGAAATGCCGTGCAGCACCTGCACCTTGCCGTAGCCGGCGGAAAGATTGTGGATGGTGAGCATCTTGTCGGTCCTCACGCGGGCTGCGCGCTTGCTTCTTGTCCGCCCAAATAGGCCTCGATGACTTTCTCGTCGGCCTGCACCGCGGCGGGCTCTCCTTCGGCGATCTTCTGGCCGAAGTCGAGCACCGAGACGGTGTCGCACATGCTCATCACCACGTCCATGTGGTGCTCGATCAGGATCACGGTCACGCCGTGCTCGCGGATCTTGCGGATGATGGCGATCAGCTCCTTGATGTCGGGCGCGGTCAGCCCGGCCGCGGGTTCGTCCAGCAGCAGCAGTTGCGGGTCGAGCGCCAGCGCGCGCGCGATCTCCAGCAGACGCTGCTTGCCGTAGGGCAGGTTGCGCGCCTCCTCTTCGGCGAAGTCGCCGAGGCCGACGAAGTCCAGCAGACCCTGCGCCCGCTTCGCCGCGCCGGCACTCTCGCGCCGGTAGCGCGGTGTGTGGACCGCGACGTCGACGAAGTTGCTCGCGAACGTGTGGTGCAGCCCGACCTGCACGTTCTGCAGCGCCGTCATCTCGCCGAAGAGCTGCACATTCTGGAAGGTGCGCGCGATGCCCGACAGTGCGATGTCGGACGAGGTGCGGCCCACCACCGAACGGCCGGCGAAGGAGATGGCACCGGCGGTCGGCACGTAGATGCCCGTCAGCACGTTCATCATCGTGCTCTTGCCGGAACCGTTGGGGCCGATCAGGCCATGGATGGTGCCGCGCCGCACCACGAGGTCGACGTTGTTCAGCGCCTTCAGGCCGCCGAACTGCATCAGCACGCCCGCCGCTTCGAGCACGCGGTCGCCGGCGCCGGCCGCCTTCGCCACCGCATCGGCCGCCGGAGCGCCCTCCATCATGACGTCGACCTGTGGCTTCGGCCGGCGCAGGTTGAGCGCGCTGCGCACGAAGCCGACGATGCCGTCCTGCAGGTAGTAGACGACGAACAGCATGATCACGCCGAAGATCGACAGGCGCCAGTCGGTCATGGTCTCGAGCCAGAACGCGAGCCCTGCGAGTGCGATGCTGCCGGCGACCGGGATGGCCATCTGCACCGGCGTCGCGCGACCGCGCCGGATCGCCACCACGGCCGTCGCGATGACCATCGCCGCCAAGGCCACCGACACGTAGCGGAACAGCACCACGTCGTCGAGCAGCTTGGGCAGCAGCACGATGATGGCCGCGCCGAGCAGCGAGCCGACGCGGCTCTTGCGCCCGCCCATGATCACCGCGAGCAGGAACAGCACCGTGAGCTCGAAGTTGTAGGTGTTGGGCGAGATGTACTGCTCCGAATACGCGTACAAGCTGCCTGCCAGCCCCGCGAAGCCGGCGCTGATGACGAAGGCATAGACCTTGTAGCGATAGACCGAGACGCCCATGCAATCGGACGCGACCGGGCTGCCGCGCAGCGCCTCGAATGCGCGCCCGAGGTGCGAGCGCAGCACGCGGTGCACGACGATCAGCGACAGCACCAGCAGCACGGCGACGAGCCAGAAGAACTCGCGTTCGTCCAGCTTGTGGCCGAACAGTGGCGGCTTCTCGAGCTTGATCCCCATCGGGCCTTCGGTGAGAAAACTCATCTCGTTGATGAGGATCTGGATGATGGTGCCGAAGGCGAGCGTGACCATCGCGAGATAAGGCCCCGTCACGCGCAGCGCGGGCAGCGCAAGCAAGGCGCCGAAGACCGCGGTGACGCCGATGGCCGCGATCAGCGCCACCATCAGCGGCGCGCCGAGCTTGAACACCAGCACGCCCGCGGTATAGGCGCCGATGCCGAACAGCCCCGCGTGCCCCAGCGAGACCTGCCCCGTGTAGCCGACCACGATGTCCAGCCCGAACAGCAGGATCGCGTAGATCATGATGGTCTCGAGCAGGTGGATGTAGTACGGGTTGGCGATGGCGATCGGAAACAGCAGCAGGGCCGCGACGGCGACGATCGCGAGAAGGAGGTGACTCTTTTTCATGTTCTTGTGCGTGCGGGCGCAGGCCTCACACTTTCTTGATCGCCGTCTTGCCGAACAGCCCCTGCGGCCGCACCGCGAGCACGATCAGCAGCAGCACCAGGCCCGGCACGTCCTTGTAGCCCGTGCTCAGGTAGAAGCCGGTGGTGGTCTCGGCGACGCCGAGGATGATGCCGCCCACCACGATGCCCATGCCGCTGGTCAGCCCGCCGATGATGGCGACCGCGAAGGCCTTCAGGCCGAGCACCGCGCCCATCGTGGCGCCGGTCAATGTGAGCGGTGCGATCAGCACGCCGGCGAAGGCCGCGGTCAGCGACGACAGCGCGTACGAGAAGGTGATCACCAGCCCGGTGTTGATGCCCATCAGCTTGGCCGCGTCGCGGTCGTTGAAGGTCGCGACCACCGCCTTGCCGTAGATCGAGCGGCGGTTGAAGAGCTCCACCGCCAGCATCATCAGGATGGCGCCGACCACCACCAGGATCTCCATCGGCAGCACGTTGGCGTTGAGGAACTTGATCGGCGACTCCGGCAGCGGCGACGGGAACTTCAGGTCGTCGCGGCCCCAGACGTTCTCGGCCACGTTCTTGAAGATGATGCCGAGCGCGATGGTCGACATGATCCAGCCGAACTCCGACTTGATCTTGATGGCCGGCCGCACCGCGATGCGCTCGACCACCGCGCCCTGCAGCGCGCCGAACAGGCACACCAGCGGAATCATCAGCCAGTAGTTCACGCCCAGACCGACCAGCGTGAGACCCACCAGCGCGCCGAGCATCAGCGCGTCGCCCTGGCCGAAGTTGAGAGTGTCGGAGGTGGCGAAAGTGAGCTGGTAGCCGAACGCGATGACGGCATAGATCATGCCCAGCGCGATGCCGCTGAAGATGAGTTGGGTCAGGATTTGCATGGCGGGCCTCGCGAAGCGTGACAACAAAAGGCGCCGCTGCGGACGATGCCGCGGCGGCGCCAGGCCTTGAGCGGGCTTATTGCTTGGGCATCAGCGCCGCATTGGCGGCCGGGTCCTTCAGGCGCACCTTGGAGGCGTTCTTCTGGTCGTCCGCGCTGGCGAACACCACGCGCCCGCTCTTGACTTCGCCGAACACCGGGATGTTCGCGGTGATGGCGTCATGGTCGGTCTTGGTGAAGGGCTTGTTGTAGGTCGTCACCACGCCCTCGACCGGCGTCGACAGGTCTTCCAGCGCAGCCCTGATCTTCGGGCCGTCGGTGCTGTTGGCCTGCTTGATCGCGGCGGCCAGCAGGTAGATCGAGTCGTAGCCCTGCGCGGCCGACACCGGTGAATCCATGCGGTTGTTCTTGGGCTTGAACTTGGCGATGAAGCTGTCGATGAAGGCCTTGCGCTTGGGTGTCGTCGGCTCCTGGATGAAGGTCTGCGGCATGCGCGCGCCCTCGCCGCCGGGGCCGGCGTTGTCGATGTAGTTGGCCATCGCGAGCGTCCAGCTGCCGACCATCGGCACCTTCCAGCCGAGCTTGGTCATGCCGTTGGCGATCTGCGCCAGCTCGGGGCCGATGCCGTAGGTCAGCACGACTTCGGCGCCGGCTTCCTTGGCCTTCAGCAGCTGGGCCGTCATGTCGACGTCCTTGATGTTGAACTTCTCGACCGCGACCGGCGTGATGCCCTTGGCCTTGAGTGCTTTCTCCAGGTCCTCGCGGCCGAGCTGGCCGTAGTTGGTGGAGTCGGCCAGGATCGCGACCTTCTTGTAGCCGCGGCGGGTGATCGCCTCTTCCACGATCATCGGCGCCTGGATGCTGTCGTGCGCGGCGTTGCGGAACACGTAGTTGTCGGGATCCTTGTCGAACTGGTGCGTGACGATGGAGCCGGTCGCCACGTTGTTCAGCACCGGGATCTTGGCGTCCTGGAAGAAGCGCTGCGAAGCCAGCGCCACGCCGGTGTTGATGTAGCCGACCGCGGCCACCACCTTTTCCTTGTTGATGAATTCCTGCGCGATCTGCACGCCGCGCTCGTTCTTGGCTTCGTCGTCGCGCTCGACGAGTTCGATCTGCCGGCCCATCACGCCGCCGGCCTTGTTGATTTCCTCGGTCGCGAGGCGCACGCCGTCGCGCATGCTCACGCCCATCGAGGACGAACCGCCGGTGAACGGACCGTCGACACCGATCTTGATCGGGTCGGCGGCCATGGCGAAGGTGGCGAGTGCGGCCAGCGCGACGGCCGTGGCGAATTTCTTCGGAAAGCGGGTCAAGGTGTTGTCTCCTGCGGTGAATGGGATGCGTGCCGCGATTGTCTGTATCCGGACGTTGCCGCCTATTCGCATCATTGCGGGGATCGACTGCGTAATACTGCCTACGGGAAAACGCGAATGCGCCGAAGTGACGCTCATCCGGCGCCGCGGCGATCACAATCGCCGCCATGAAACCGAAGGCCAAGCTTCTCCTGCTGGCGGTGGCGCCGCTGCTGCTGGCGATCGTGCTGATCGGCGGACTGCTGGGCGTGGAGACGCAGCACCTCGAGCGGCAGCAGTCGCAGGTGCTGGAAGACGCCCTGCTCACTGCCAAGCGCGAGGAGCTGCGCAACTACGTCGCCCTGGCACTGACCTCGATCGACAACCTGTACGGCGCCGGCCGCGACGACGAGGCGGCCAAGGAACAGGCCAAGGCCATCCTGTCGAGCATGAACTTCGGCAACGACGGCTACTTCTACGTCTACGACCGCGAGGGCCTGTGCCTCGTGCATCCGCGCCAGCCGGACCTGATCGGCCAGAACCTCTGGGACCGGCGCGATGCCGACGGCACCTACATGATCCGCGAGCTGATCGCCCGTGCGCACGAGGGCGGCGGCTTCACGCGCTACCTCTGGCCGAAGCCTTCGAACGGCCGCGTCGAACGCAAGCTCGGCTACTCGGTCGAGCTGCCGCGCTGGGGCTGGATGCTGGGCACCGGCATCTACATCGACGACGTCGATGCAGCGGCGGCACGCCTGCGCGGCAACCTTCTCGCGAGCGTGCGCCAGACGCTGCTCGGCCTGGCGGCCGTGGCCGTGCTCGCGGCGCTCGCGGTGTTCGCCGGCGGCCTGGTGCTGAACATCAGCGAGCAGCGCCAGGCCGACCGCAAGCTCAAGGCACTGGCGCACCGCGTCGTCAGCTCGCAGGAGGAGGAACGGGCCCGCGTCTCGCGCGAACTGCACGACCACATCTGCCAGTTGCTGGTGTCGATCAAGTACCGCTTCGAGCTGATCGGCCACCGGCTGGCCCATCCGGGCGACGAGCCGGTGACGGCGATCGACACCGAACTCGGCGCCTTGTCGCAGGCGATCGGCGAAGTGCGCCGCATCTCCCACGACCTGCGGCCGGCGCTGCTCGACGACCTCGGCCTGCCGGCCGCGCTGGAACACATCGGCAATGAACTCGCACAACGCAGCGGCCTGAAGGTGCAGGTGTCGCCGCACCTGAACGAGGAACGGCTGTCCGAACTCCAGGCGGTGAGCCTGTTCCGCGTCGCGCAGGAGGCGCTGCGGAATGCGGAACGGCACGCACAGGCCAGCCGCATCGACATCCGCCTCGACGATGCCGGCGACCGGCTCGCGCTGCGCATCACCGACGACGGCCGCGGCTTCGACGTGCAGCACGTCGAGCTCAGCAAGGACCGCGGCATCGGCCTGACCAACATGCGCGAACGCGTGGAGCGCAACGGCGGCACCTTCCACATGGAGTCCCGTCCCGGCCATACCTCGCTGACCGCGAGCTTTCCATTGACGGGTGCGGCATGAACGCAGAGACCGCCCTGCCCCGGATCCGGCTGGTGCTTGTCGACGACCACGCGCTGGTGCGCGACGGGCTGTGCGCGCGCCTGGCGGTGGTGCCGCATCTGCAGGTGGTCGGCGAGGCTGCCAGCGGCGCCGAGGCGCTGCAGCTGGCCGAGTCGCTGGCGCCGGACCTGATGCTGATCGACGTCGGCATGCGCGGCATGAACGGGATCGAGCTGGCCACCGCGCTGCGCGCACGGCACCCGTCGATCCGCGTGCTGATGCTCAGCATGTACGACAACCGCGAGTACGTGCAGAGCGCGATCCGCGCAGGCGCGCTCGGCTATGTGCTGAAGGAATCGCCGACCGAGGAGATCCTGGCCGCCATCGGCGCGGTCTGCGTGGGCGGCCGCTATTTCAGCGCCCAGGTCTCGGGGCTGGCGGCGCAGTCGGGCTCGGACGTGCCGCAACTCACCGCGCGCGAGCACGAGGTGCTGGTGCTGCTGGCCCATGGGCGCAGCAACAAGGTGGTCGCGAAGGAGCTCGACATCAGCGTGCGCACGGTCGAGACGCACCGCTTCAGCCTGCGCCGCAAGCTCGGCGTGGACTCCGCAGCGGAGCTGCTGAAGATCGCCGTCACGCACGGCTGGACGACGTTGTAGGCCGATCGAACGCCGCTCAGTCCGCGCCGGCCGGCGCCGCCGGCGGCGCATCGCGGTCGGGCCGCGGATGCTTCTTCTGCGCCCGCGCTTCCTTCTTCGCGCGGCGCTCGGCTTCCAGCAATTCCCCGGCGGCCACCCAGGCGGCGAACTCCTGCGGCGTCTCGAGCGTGATGCGTCCGAGCTTGCCGCTGCGGAATTCGTTCATCACGATCTCGGCCGCCTTCTGGAGGTTGACGCGCCCTTGCCCGAGCAGCGCGCCGCGCTTGCGGCCGATGGCTTCCAGCAGCTGTTCGTCGGTCAAGCCATCGACCGCATCGAGCCCGAAGCGCGCCTGCACCAGAGCGGCATAGTGCTGCCTCAGGGCGTCGAGCAGCTCCAGCGCCACCTCTTCCTCGTCGAAGGCATTGCGGCCAATGGCGCCACTGGCGGCCAGGTTGTAGCCGCTCTTGGCGACGATGATGCGCGGCCACAGCATGCCTGGCGTATCCCACAGGTAGAAGTCGTCAGCCAGCGTGATGCGCTGCTCGAGCTTGGTGATGCCGGCCTCGTCGCCGGTCTTGGCCTTGCGCCCGCCGATGAGTGTGTTGATGAGCGTGGATTTGCCGACGTTGGGAATGCCGCAGATCAGCACCCGCATCGGCTTGGCCATGCCGCCGCGCGAGGGCGCGAGTTCATGGCAGGCGTCGATCAGCCGGCGCGCGGGCGTGGTCTGGCTGGCGTCCAGCCCGATGGCCCGCGTGGCCGGCCGGTCGTTGTAGTGCGCGAGCCAGAGCGCGGTGCGTTCCGGGTCGGCCAGGTCCTGCTTGTTGAGCACCTTGAGGCCCGGCTTGTGGCCGGTGAGATCGGCCAGCATCGGGTTTGCGCTGGAGCCCGGCAGCCGTGCATCGAGAAGCTCGATGACGACGTCGATGTCCTTGACCCGCTCGGCGATGGCCTTCTGGGTCAGGTGCATGTGACCGGGGAACCACTGGATGGCCATCGGGGCGTTCTTTCTTTCGGATTGGCTACGGATTGTCGCCGCAGCCAGGACGGGCGCCCCCGCCCGCTACCCGGCGCTCAGCGCCAGACGTAGTGGCCCGGCACACGATGGCCGTGCTGCCAATGCGGCGGAACCCAGCGCCGATGACGCCGGTGCTCCCAGCGAACCGGCACCACGTCCGCGCGATCGACGACGACGGTGCTGCGCTGCGAAGACGGCGCCGGCTGGGCCAGCGCGGTGCCCGACACCAGGGCGCATGCGGCGAGTGCGAACAGGATCTTCTTCATTTGGCTTTCCTCGTTGATTCTGGCGTGCCGGAATGGGCACACGCCGAAACTACCGCTGCCCTGGCACTTCAGCGTGTAGGCCAAGGGGCTATCGCCGCGTCACCGGACCGGGCGGGCCGTCGGCCTTCGTGCACCGGCACGCTGGCCCAAATGCTTACGCACAGCCGGCCGTTATGGGCGCAAAGTCGCGTTGTGCTCAACGACGCGAAAAGGACAACGCATGCAGATTCAAGTCAACACCGGCAACGGCATCGAGAACAAGGACGCCCTGGAGCGCTGGGCTGACGGCGAAATCCGCCAGACACTGGGCCGTTTCGCAGCCGACGTGACGCGCGTCGAGATTCACCTGAGCGACGAGAACCACGACGCCAGCGGCGGCGGCGCCAGGCGTTGCGTGATGGAGGCCCGCCTCGTCCATCACCAGCCGGTGGCGGTGACGCAGCATGCGCCGAATCTCGACGAGGCCTTTCGCGGCGCATCCGACAAGCTCAAGCGGGCGCTCGACAGTGCACTCGGCCGTCTCAACAACCACCGCGACCGCGATTCGATCCGCAAGGATGGCGGCGCGGTCGCCGAATGACCCGCGGGATGGCGCTCAGCCGCGGCGCCGCGCCATCGCCTTGCCGACCTCGTTGCTGCCCTGGGCCGCGCCGCTCTGCGGCACGATCTCGCCGCTGCGGCCGGTCACCTCGGCCAGGCGCTCTGCGAGCTGCTCGGGCGCATCGGCGCCGAGGCCGATCCAGGCGCCGTTCGTCAGCGTGATGTGCGCGGCCTCGAAGGTGCCGGCGCCGGCGCAGAGGATGGTGCGGCTGGGCGCGTCCTGCGCGGCCAGCACCAGCATCGCGGGCACCACGGCTTCGGGCTGGAGCGCGGCGAGCACGTCCTCGGGCATCAGGTCCTCGGTCATGCGCGTCGCGGCGGTGGGCGCGAGGCAGTTGACGCGGATGTCGTTCTTCGCGCCTTCGATGCTGAGCGTCTGCATGAGTCCGACGAGCGCCATCTTGGCCGCGCCGTAGTTGCTCTGGCCGAAGTTGCCGTAGAGGCCCGACGACGAGGTGGTCATCACGATGCGGCCGTACTTCTGCGCATTCATGACCGGCCACACGGCCTTGGTGCAATGGACGGCGCCCATCAGGTGCACGTCGAGCACCAGCCGGAAATCGGCGAGCTCCATCTTGGCGAAGCTCTTGTCGCGCAGGATGCCGGCATTGTTGACGAGGATGTCGACCCGGCCCCATGCATCGACCGCCTGCTGCACCATCGCCTGCACGGCCTCGAAGTCGGTGACCGAGGCGCCGTTGGCGATGGCCTCGCCGCCGGCCGCCCGGATCTCGTCGACCACGGCCTGTGCCGCGCTCGCCGAGCCGCCGGAGCCGTCGCGCGCGCCGCCGAGGTCGTTGACCAGAACCCGGGCGCCGCGCGCGGCCAATGCCAGCGCATGCTGGCGACCCAGGCCGCCCCCGGCGCCGGTCACGATGGCCACGCGGCCGCTGAAGTCGATGCTGCTCATGGAATGATTGCTTTCCGAAGTCGATGACGCGTGGCGTTTTACCTCAGAAAGCAGGCGCCCGGCCCGCAAGGCGTGCGGCTTCAGTCGTGCCGGCGACTCATCTTCTCGCAGTAGTCGAGCAGCAGATCGATCTCCGCCGACTTGTCGAAGAAGGCGTCGGCGCCCAGCGCCTTGGAGCGGGCACGCATGTCGGGCGTGGCGTAGTTGCTCAGCACGACGACCTTCTGATGGGCCGCCCGCCTGCGGCAAGCATCGACCACCCCGAGCCCGTTGCCCTCCTGCAGGAACAGGTCGACGATGGCCATGTCCCAGCTGTCGCGGTGCGATCCCAGCCATGCCACCGCTTCGCTTTCCCCGCTGGCATGCGCGATCACCGTGGCGTCGGCGATGTCCTCGAGGAAGCCGACCAGGTTTTCACGGATCACTGCGTTGTCTTCGACCAGATAGGTCTTGAAAGTCATGGAGCGGTCGATCAAGGGACTGCGAGCTGTCGGGATGGATGACGCCATCATGCAACCCGCTCGCTTCGCCGCGGTGGGCCATGTCGGCCAATGAAGGTAGGCGCGGGCCTACCCGAATCGCCGCCGCGCGCTCAGACAGTGCCCTGGGCCACCGCCGCAGGCACCTCGGACCAGTGGTTCTTGAAGCCGAGCCGCGCGGGCGAGACGTACTGCTCGCGATAGACCTCGAAGGGCATCGTGTCGGTCTCCTCGATGCGCTTCTGGGCCGCGATCGACACCAGCGTGGCGCGCTCGAACTCGACCTCCGCCTCGGCCGACAAGGGCAGCGCCAGCAGCGTCTCGCGAGTCTGCGCGGACTGCGCGCGCACGAAGTCGATGAAGGAATTGCCGTGCGTCTTCGCCATCGTCTCCAGCACCCGTGCCGAAGGCAGGATCGCCGGCGCGTTCAGGGCCGCTTCGGCGGCGCGCACCGCCTCGGCATGCGCACTGCCGCCATGCACGGCATCGAGCGCGGCCGCGATGGGCCCGAACTGCTCCAGCAATTCGGCACCCCACGCCACCAGCTTGAGGTCGCGCCCGCCGCGCTGCAGATGCAGGCCCGGCTCGCGCCCGCGCGCGGCGGTGAGATGCTGGTTGTGCGCGAGTTCGGCGATCTCCTCGCGCGTGTCGGGCGGACTGTCGGCCAGCAGGCAATGCAGGAGGAACACGTCGATGAAGCGCATGGTCTCGGCCGTGATGCCGACGGGCTCGAAGGGATCGAGGTCCATCAGGCGCACCTCGACGTATTCCACGCCGCGCTCGCGCAGCGCATGCAGCGGCCGCTCGCCGGGATAGATCACGCGCTTGGGCCGGATGGTGCCGTAGAACTCGTTCTCGATCTGCAGCAGGCTGGTGGCGAGCTGGTTGTAGTCGCCGCCGAGGTTGCGGATGCCGATCGCCTCGTAGGCCGGCCAGGGCCGCGTGAGCGCATCCTGCAGCGAGGCGCCGTAGCCGTCCAGGTTGTTGTAGCTCACGGCCAGCGAGGCCTGCGCCTCGCTCTGGTAGCCCAGCCGGCCCATGCGCAGCGAGGTGCCGTGCGGCATGTGCATGCTGCCCTCGCCCAGCGGCAGCAGTTCGTGCGGCCGGCCGTCGACGAAGGTCGAACACAGCGCCGGCGAGGCGCCGAACAGGTAGAGCAGCAGGAAGGCGTGGCGGCGGAAATTGCGGATCAGCGCGAAGTACTGTTCGCTCGACACATCGGGCATCGACCAGTTGTAGTGGATGCCCGAGATGGTCTGCATGCGCCGGCCGTAGCGATGGCTCAGGCCCATGCGGTAGACGCTCTTGGCGCGCCCGACATTGGACGAGCCGTAGCGGCCGATCGGAATGGTCTCGTCGGGTGGCAGGCCGCAGGGCATGCTCGAGACCCACAGCCTTTCGTCGCCGGCCTGCGCCAGCACGCGGTAGGTGAACTGGTGCACGCGCGTGAGTTCTTCCAGGGCGGCCTCGACCGTCGTGTGGGCGCCGGTGATGAGTTCGAGCTGCGATTCGCTGAAGTCGGTCGTGATGTGCGGATGCGTGAGCGCCGAGCCGAGCGCCGCCGGATGCGGCGTCATCACCAGCTTGCCGCCAGGCTGGGCGCGCAGGCTTTCCTTCTCGATCCCTCGCCGGACTCCCTTCAGCCTCGCGGGCGAGAGCGCGTCGAGGCGCTCCTTCAGTTTGCTCATGTTCGTATGACCCATCGTTCTTTGTGGGGCTGGAAGGTAGCACGGGCGCAAAAGACTCGCAGGCGGGCTGGAATGGCCGCAAATCTCAGCCCAGCACGCGCAGCAGGAAGCGGTTCAGATCGGCGATTTCCTCCATGCAGACCGAATGCTCCATCGGATATTCGTGCCACTCGACGGCGTAGCCGAGCGCCGTCAGCGCATCGCGCGTGGCGGTGGCGCGCGGGATCACCACCACGCCGTCGCGCTGGCCGTGGGCCAGGAAAATGGGCGTGTCCCGGTTGGACGCATGGCGCTCGGCGGCGGTGGTCGCGGCCAGCGGCAGATAGCCCGAGAGGCCGACGATGCCGGCCAGGCGCTCGGCATGGCGCAGGCCGGTCATCAGCGCCATCGCGCAGCCTTGGGAGAAGCCGGCGATGACGATCCGGCGGGCGGGAATGCCGCGCGCCTTCTCGTTCGCGATCAGGGCTTCGATGGCCGCCTGGGAGCGGCGCAGCCCGGCTTCGTCCTCCCGCTTGACGAGATCGGTTCCCACAATGTCGTACCAGGCCGGCATCGCATGGCCGCCGTTGATGGTGACGGGAATCACCGGCGCATTGGGAAACACGAAGCGCACCGGACCGACACGGCCCAAGTCGAGTTCATTGGCGATCGGCACGAAGTCATTGCCGTCGGCGCCCAGGCCGTGCATGACGAGGACGGTGGCCGTCGGGTTCGGGCCGGTTTCGATTTCGATGGGAGGAAGTGACATGGTTCCGAAGTTACCGCAGAACGGCCCGTCACTGCATCGGGACGGCGGGTTGGCTGACTCGGGCGCCATGTCCGGATGCCTAGGATCGATGCTCGCTCGAAGGGAATCCACGTTGAGCCATCATTCAGACAGGCACGCTGCCGACGCTCTTTTCGTCAAGCCCAAGTTCGCAGGCGTCGTCATGGTCTGCGGCGATTGCGAGCGGCGGGACAACGGCCCCTCGAAGCTCAGGGCCAAGGAGGTCCGCAAGCAGCTCAAGCGCGGCATGGGGAACCTGCCTGTGCGGCTTCGCGTCGTCCAGTGCACTTGCCTGGGGCTCTGTCCGAAGAAGGCGCTTGCCATCGCCGCGGCGGCGAACAGCGGCGGCGTGCGTGCTGCGGAAGTCTGCTCGGAGGCCGAGGCGGACGCCGTGGCCGTGCGCTGGGCGCAGGACTTCCGTTAGCGCCTGAGCACAATGCCGTCTCCAGCGGCCCGAGGAGACAAGGATGCTGACGTTGATCGGCGCGACGACCTCAAGTGCATGGGCGAGCGGCCGCACGTGAAAACGGTCAACGCCGAGCGCAAGGCCAACACCGAGTTCATGCTCAAGCGCTATGGAAGCGCGTGCCGTGCGTCCGGCGCCATCGACGCACGCTGGATGCATTCGACGAACTGCCGCGCTGCCGGCGTCAGGCGATCGCCCTTGCGCTGGATCACGCAGACGCGCAGCGCCGGCAGCTTTTCCTTGATCTCCAAGCGCTTGATGCCGTGGTTCCTGAACGCGAGGCCGACGAGCGGCTCGACGAACAAGCCGACCAGGTCCATGTGGCCGACCAGGCCGAGCGCCACCGTCACTGACTGGCCCTGGATCACGCGCGCAGGCGGCGCCATCCCGAGCGGCGAGAACAGCGGCGCCACCGATTCGCGGTCGAGATCGCCATCGCCGGGCAGCACCCATTCGGCCGCATGCAGCAGGCGCAGCGAACCGCAGTGGCGCAGCGGATGGCGGGCGCGCGCACCGACCACGAGTTGCACGGGATAGAGCTCGGTGCTCTCGAAGTCCTCGCTCAGCGTGCCGGGCACCACGTGGGCGACGGCGAAGTCGAGATTGCCGTCGCGCAGGCGCGAGAGCATCCAGGGCAGCACCGCCTCGCTGAAATGCACAGCGACGGCCGGCAGGCGCGCATGGAATTCCTTGAACGCCGCCGGCAGCACCGTGAGCGCGAAGGAGGTGCTGACCGCAACGGCCACCTTGCCGGTGGCGCCGTCGCGGATCTGCGCGATCTCGTCGCGCGCACGGCGCATGTCCGCCAGCAGCAGGCGCGCGCGCGGCGCGAAGGCCTCGCCGTATTCGGTGAGCCGCACGCCCTTCACGCTGCGTTCGACCAGCGGCGCGCCGACCTCGCGCTCCAGCTCGCGCACGATCTTGGTCACCGCGGGCTGCGAGATGCCGAGAGCGCGCGCCGCGCCGCGGATGCTCATCTGTTCGACCACCGCGACGAAGGCCAGCAGTTGATTGGGCTTCATGAAAACCAAAAGTTATCGTAACCACTCAATTATTGTCTTTTCATGTGCAAGCCGACTCTCTAGCATCCCGGCGCGACAACCCCACGACACAGGACCTCGATGACCCTCACCCGCACGCGCCTCAGCCGGCGCCAGACCATCGCTGCGACCACCATCGGCAATGCGCTGGAATTCTTCGACTTCACGGTCTACGGCTTTCTCGCGCTGGTGATCGGCAAGCTCTTCTTCCCGACCTTCAATGCCTACGGCCAGCTGCTGCTGACGGTGGCGAGCTTCGGGGTCGGCTTCATCATGCGGCCGCTGGGCGGCATCATGATCGGCGCCTACGCCGACCGCGTGGGCCGCAAGAAGGCGATGACGCTGACGATCTTCATGATGGCGCTGGGCTGCGCCATGATCGCCTTCGCGCCGACCTATGCGCAGATCGGCGTCGCGGCGCCGCTGCTGATCGTGGCGGCGCGGCTCATCCAGGGCTTCTCGGCGGGCGGCGAAGTCGGCGCCTCCACCACGCTGCTGGTCGAGCACGCGACACCGGCCAACCGCGGCTACATGGCAAGCTGGCAATTCGCCAGCCAGGGCCTGGGCATCCTGATCGGCGCCGTGGTGGTGGGCATCCTGTCGACCGTGCTCGGACCGCAGGGCATGGAAAGCTGGGGCTGGCGCGTGCCCTTCTTCCTCGGCATGCTGATCGCACCCGTCGGCATGTACATCCGCCGCCACCTCGAGGAATCGCTCGAGATCGAGGACGAGCCGGCCGGCGCGGCACCGCGCCGCAGCAGCCTCGCCGAGGTCTGCAGCGACCACGGCAAGACCGTGCTCGCCGGCATCCTCACCACCATCGGCGGCACCGTCGCGGCCTATGTCGTGACCTTCTACATGCCCACCTACGCAATCCGCGAACTCGGCCTGCCGCCGCCGGTGGCGCTGTTCGGTGCCGCGCTGGTCGGGCTGCTGTCCTTCGGGCTGGCGCCCTTCATCGGCCGCTGGTCCGATCGCGCCGGGCGCAAGTCGCTGATCGTCTGGGCCCGCGTGGCGCTGCTGGTGCTGATCTATCCGGGCTTCTTCTGGCTCAATGCATCGCCCACGCCGGCCGTGCTGTTCATCGTGGTCGGCGTGTTGAGCTCGCTGCTGGTCATGCAGACGGTGCCGGGCATCACGATGCTGCCCGAGATGTTCCCGAAGCATGTGCGCGCCAGCGGCATGTCGCTGGTCTACAGCGTGGGCGTCGCGCTGTTCGGCGGCTTCTCGCCCTTCATCAGCGCCTGGCTGCTCAACGCCACCGGCAACAAGCTGGCACCGGCCTGGTACCTGCTCGCGATGACGCTGGTGTCGCTGCTGGGCCTGCTGTGGCTCGAGGACTTCACCGGCAAGGACATCGATGCTGCCGGCGCCCACCAACCCGCTCACTGAACCGTTTCGAGGATCGACCATGTACAGCACGTCTGCCACCCGCCATTTCTCGGGCACCTATGCCGAAGCACGGCGCAAGTTCCTCGATGCTGCCGCCGGGCGCGGCGCGCGTGTCGAATCCTTCGTTCTCGAAGGCCATCAAGGCGCCGCCGGCGAAACGCTGGCCACCGATGTCGCCTGCCTCGGCACACCGGACGCGGACAAGCTGCTGATCGTCACTTCCGGCACGCACGGCCCCGAGGGCTTCTGCGGCTCGGGCTGCCAGATCGCGACGCTGAACGATGCCGACCTGCTGTCGCGCATCGCGCAGGCGAACATCGCGCTGCTGCTGATCCATGCGGTCAATCCGCATGGCTTCTCGCACCTGCACCGCACCAACGAGGACAACATCGACCTGAACCGCAACCACATCGCCTTCGATGCGCCGCCGCCGGCCAACACCGCCTATGACGGCGTCGAAGCCCTCGTGCTGCCGGCCAGCTGGCCGCCCACGGCCGAGGACGACGCGGCGCTGGCCGCCTACGTCGCGCAGCACGGCATGCGCGCCTTCCGCGCTGCGGTGACGGCCGGTCAGTACCACTCGCCCGACGGTCTGTTCTATGGCGGCCAGGCGCCGGCATGGAGCAACCGCACGGTGCGCGGCATCCTGCGCAAGTACGGCGCCCGGGCCCGCCACATCGGCTGGATCGACATCCACACCGGCCTCGGTCCCTACGGCCACGGCGAGAAGATCTATCCGGGCCGCAATGCGCCGGCCGACATCGCGCTCGCGCACGCCTGGTGGGGCACCGACGTCTTCGCGCCCTTCGACGGCCAGTCGGCTTCGGCCGATGTGTCGGGGCCGGTGGTCTCGGCGGTCTACGACGAATGCCCGCAAGCCAGCGCGACGATGATGGGCCTGGAGTTCGGCACCCTCCCCGACCAGGAAGTGCTGACCCGCCTGCGCGCCGACACCTGGCTGCGCCGCCATCCCGAAGCCCCGCCCGAACAGCAGCGCGCCATCCGCCAGGGCGTGCGCGATGCCTTCTATTGCGACAACGACGAATGGAAGGGCATGGTGCTGGGGCAGACGCGCGTGGTGCTGCTGCAGACGGTGCAGGGCCTCAAGAGCGCCAAGCCGCTGGCGGGTGGCTGACTCTCACAAGAGCGCGGTGGCCTCCATTTCCACCTTGAGGCCGAAATGAAGCGGTCCTGTCGGGATGACCGCCCGTGCGGGACGCGAGCTTCCCACCCACTGCCGGTACAGCCCGTCGAAGGCCGGCCAGTTGGCGATGTCGTCCACATAGACGCGCACCTGCACCAGGCGGTCGACGCCTGAACCGGCCGCCAGCAGGGCCTCCCGCACATTCGCCAGGACCTGCGCGGCCTGGTCCTCGAAAGAGGCATCGACCCTGCGCGTGCCATCGGGCGCGATGGGAAGCTGGCCAGAGACGAAAACCCATCCGCCACCCGTGCAGGCATGGCTGTAGTGGCCGCCCGGCTTGGCAAGCGAAGGAACCTCGACAGGGACCGGGCCGGGCGAACTGCCAGGCGCCACGGCGTCGTCACCAGCCATGAAAGCGCTTCCAGGTCTGCACGGAGCCGTCCTCGGCCAGTGCGTGGTATTCGGGAAACTGCGCACCGGTGGCACATGCGTGGTTGGGCCATATCCTCAGCCGTGTCCCCATGGGGAAACGGCTGACGATGTCCGTGTCCACCGGCCCCTCGTGCGAGACGATGCCGTGCTCCTGGTTGGCGGCCGACAGCAAATAGCCCTCGAGGGGTTGTCCATCCAGGGTGCAGACCTGGCCGTAGCCGTAGTCGCGTTGCTGCCTGGCCGTGCCCGTGTCGCGGCTCATCGCCATCCAGCCCGCATCGACGATGGCCCAGCCCTTGTCGGCCTGGTGACCGATGACGGTGGTGAGCACGCTCAGCGCGATGTCCTCTTCGCTGCACACGCCGACATTGCGCATCACCAGATCGAAGAACACGTAGACGCCGGCGCGCAGTTCGGTCACGCCTTCCAGCGATCTGGCCTCCAGCGCCGTCGGCGTGGACCCCACCGAGACGACGGGGCACGGCAGCCCCGCGTCGCGCAGCCGCTCTGCGGCCCGCACGCAGCCGGCGCGCTCCTGCTCGGCCAGGTTCGCGATCGCCTGCGGCGTGTTCAGCTCATAGCTGGACCCCGCATGCGTCAGCACGCCAGCCAGACGCATGCCGCCCTCGTGCAGCACGCGGCCCACTTCCAGCAGACGCTTGTCTTCCGGCTCGATGCCGGAGCGATGGCCATCCGTGTCGATTTCGACGAGCACTTCGAAGGCATGCTCGTGTTCGCGGCCGAAGTCGACGATGGCCTGCGCGCCTTCGACGCTGTCGGTCAGGATCTGAAGCGCGCAGCCTCGCTGGCGCAAGGCCAGCGCATGGGCCAGCCGGTGCGGCGCCATGCCGACGGCATAGAGGATGTCGGCGACGCCTTGCGAGAAAAACTGTTCGGCCTCCTTCAAGGTCGAGACGGTGATGCCGCTCGCACCGGCATCGCGCTGCGCTGCGACCACGTGGGCGCATTTGGTGGTCTTGACGTGCGGGCGAAGGCGCACGCCCAGCGCATCGGCGCGTGCCTGCATGCGTGCGATGTTGTGCTGCATCCGCCGCAGCGAAATGAGGGCCGCGGGCGTGTCCAGAGTGGCGAGAGTGTCTTGCATGGTGTTCGCTTCAGTCGAGGTAGTCGCCCTTGGCCTTGAGCGCCGGTACGTCCTCTCGGATGCCACGCGCGATGAGGCCGCTGACGGCGGCGGGCGTGGTATCGGCGGGCTTCGGCAGCTCGACGCCCAATCCTTCCATCTGTTGGCGCAGCGCGGTGTCGGCAACCGCATATTGCAAGGCGATGGTCAACCGGGCCAGCACGGACTGCGGCGTGCCGCGCGGGGCGAAGAATGCGTTCCAGGAGCGCACATCCAGCGGATAGCCGGCTTCGGTTGCCGTGCCGGTCCGGGGCAACTGCGCCAGGCGGGTCTTCGACAGAACGGCGATGGCCTTGATGCGCCCGCCGGCAATCTGCGGCAGCGCGGTCGTGGTCTGGTCGCACATGAAATCGGTCTGGCCGCCCATGAGGTCGTTGGCTGCGGGAGCCACGCCCTTGTAGGGGATGTGGGTGACGTTCTGACCGATGGACGACAGCAGCAGCACGCAGCCGTAGTGCGAGATGGAGCCGACACCCGCGCTCCCGTACGAGGCCTTGTCCTTGTTCTTCGCCACCCAGGCAACGAACTCGCGCAGGTTGCCAGCCGGAAGGTCGGCACGGGCCAGGAGCAGCATGGGCGCCGCGCCCGCAGGACCGATCGGCGCGAAATCCGCAACAGGGTCATAGGCGAGCTTCTTGTAGAGGGCGACGTTGGCCACATGCGTGCCGATGCCTCCGAAGGCGATGGTGTAGCCATCTGCGTTGGCCTTGATGGCCTTGGTCAGCCCGATGACACCGTTGGCGCCTCCCAGGTTCTCGATGACGATCGGCTGGCCCAGGTTCTCCCCCATCTTCTGTGCCACGGCACGTGCCAGCGCATCGCTGGGGCCGCCGGCCGGGAACGGAACGATCAGAGTCACCGCATGGGTGGGGAACGCTGTAGCGGCCATGGCGGCCGGTGCGGTCAACAAAGTGGCACACAAGGCCGCAAGGCCGGCGATCAGGCGTATCGAGAGTTTCATGGCAATGTCGTGAATGGAAAAGAGGCGATCAGGAAGCGGCAAGGTGGAAGGTCCGCAGCCATGCCAGCGCGCCCTCCAGCGTGGGCGATTCAGTCTCTGCGAGCGGTGCGCCCTGGGGACGCGGCAACCCCACGCGGTTGTGCCAGTAAGTCCGCAATCCGACGCTGGCGGTGCCGAACATGTCGTAGCCCGACCCGGCAACGAATGCGGCGTCTCGTGGCGCCAGGCCCAGCCGATCCAGCGCCAGCCGGTAGGGCCGAGGGTCCGGCTTGTAGAAGCCCGCTTCCTCGGAGCTGACAACCACGTCCCAGTCGATGCCCAACCGGGCTGCGGCACGCGCGCCCAACGCGCGCGAGCAGTTGGTCACCACGCCCAGCTTGCAGTACGGCTCGAGCGCCCGCAGGAGTTCGGTCGCCCCGCTCCAGACAGGCAGTTCATCCCAATGGTCTTCCAGCAACTCGGGTGCACGTGCGGGCAGCCCCACGGTGGCGGCGGCTTGGCGCACGAGGTCTTCGTAGGGCACGTAAGCGCCGCAGCCATACGTCAGCCGCAGGTATTCCGCGCGCCAACGACGGCCCAGGGGTTCGGAGCCCGCAGCAGCGTTCCAGACGCTCCAGGAGTCGAGCAGCGCGGTGAGCAGATCGAACAGCACGGCGCGGGGGTAATGGTCGCCCGTGGCGACGGCGGTGGAGGCATCTTGCATGCGGCCACTGTAGGTCCGGCAACCGCTTTGCGTTCTTCACTCTTGCGTCATCAATAGTTAAGATGAAGTGAACAATGCAGATCGAAGACCTCCGACTGGCCGCCGCGCTGCTGCGCGAACGCTCGCTCAGTGCCGCAGCGCGTTCGCTGGGCGTGACGCCCCCGGCCTTGTCGATGCGGCTGCGCAAGCTGGAAGCGACACTCGGCCTGGCCTTGGCCCATCGCACCGCGCGCAAGTTGCAGTTGACCTCCGAAGGCGAACGGTTCGGCCGCGAGGCGTACGAGCTTCTGCAGAAGTTCGACAGCCTGCGCGAATCCCTGCAGTCCGAGGACAAGCGGCTGACGGGCACGCTGAGAATCGCCGCGCCTTTCGGGTATGGACGCACGCATGTCGCGCCGGTGCTCTCCCGCTTCTCGCGCTTGCACCCCGGCTTGCGCCTGCAACTCGACCTGCGCGAGACCCCCTGGCCGGACCGGCACGATTCCGATGCCGTGGTGCACGTCGGGACGGTCAGGGACTCATCCTGGGTGGCGCATCCCCTGGCAGCCAACGAGCGATGGCTGTGCGCGAGTCCTGCCTATCTCCGCGAGCACGGCACGCCGCACAGCCCTTCGGACCTGGCCTACCACTCGTGCATCTGCATCCGCGAGAACGACGAGGACATGGCGCTGTGGCACGTGCGCTCCGTCGGCGGCACCCGCAAAGGCGAGACCCTTCGCATCACCCCCGCGTTCATCACCAACGATGGCAGCGTGGCGCGGCAGTGGGCAGAGGACGGCATGGGCCTCGTGCTGCGTTCGCAGTGGGATGCGGCTGGGGCGGTCGCGGCCGGGCGCCTGGAGCGCGTGATGGCTGACTGGACCTTCGGTGCCGCTCCGGTGGTGGTGCTCGTGCCGACGCGCAAGGGCCGCAGCGCTCGGACGCAGGCCTTCGTCAGTTTCTTGGTGGAAGCGGCATCGGCGACCGAGACTTGAAGTCGCAATGCCATGGGCGGCAGGATGGCGTCACCGCTTCGAGTAGATGGAAAGCTCATGGGTCTCGCGCACGGCATCGAGGTCACGAACGGCCGTGACGCGCTCGATGGCCGCGATATACGCGGACGGAAGTCCGCATTGCCTGGCGCCGTGCAACACGTGATGCATATACCAAGTGAAAGGTCTCAACGCGGCGTCCTTCCTGGTTGCCAGGTAGGTCAGCGCCGAGGCGACGCCTGAGTCGGTATCCACGCCGATTTCGAAGGCATCGTAGCCGTTGCCAAGGCCCTCGGCGCGATCCAGTGCCGGGCGGTCGCCGAGGGCAATGCGGAACAAAGCGCCATGGACAACATCCGTCGGCGCACCGGTGCGTTCACAGTCGGCCTTGCCGGACCCATCCCTGCCCACCTTGTCAAAGACCAGACGGTACCCGGCGACGCGGGCGGCCCCCATCCATTGGGCGGAGGGCGTCCGGTCCGCCGCGAGCAGGCGTGGTGCGCTCATGTTGGAGCCGTACGCGAAGTACAGGAAGGTCTCTGATGTCATCAGTCTGGCGTCAGTGGATGTGCCCTCGATTACATCGCCATCCTGACCTTCGAGGGCTACAACGAGCTCGACTCTTTCGTGGCCCTCGGCATCCTGAATCGCATCAAGAAGCCCGGCTGGCGCGTTTCCATCGCCAGCCCTTCTGCCAAGGTGCGCTCCATGAACGGTGTAGTGGTGGAAGCTCACGCCACGCTGCAGGACGCGGCCAGTGCAGATGCGGTCATCATCGGAAGCGGGCTCCTCACACGGGATGTCGTAGCCGACCCAGCGCTGATGTTGCAACTGAAACTGGACCCGGCGCGGCAGTTGCTTGCCGCGCAGTGTTCTGGCACCCTTGTCCTTGCCAGGCTCGGACTACTCCAAGGCGTTTCCGCCTGCACCGACCTGACCACCAAACCCTGGGTGCAGGAGGCCGGTGTGGACGTGCTCAATCAGCCATTCTTTGCACGCGACAACGTCGCCACGGCAGGCGGTTGCCTGGCATCGCCTTACCTGGCGGCATGGATCATTGCGCGATTCGAAGGTGTCGCGGCCGCCGAGAGTGCACTCCACTACGTTGCACCTGTGGGCGAGAAGGAGCAGTTCGTTTCACGGGCGATGAGCAACATCCTCCCATTCCTGCCTGCCGCGGTACTCAAGGTTGCTTGAGACTCGCTGGGCTTTGAAGGGCAGCAACGGGGTCAAGTCCAACTTCAGATCCCGGTGAAGTAGGTCATTCAAGCTCTCCTTCGTAGTGGGCTTACGAGTCCAGGACGAGAACTCCGCAGGTCAATCAACGCGCCCGATCACCGATGCTTGTGGCCGACTGGAGCCTGCCGCAGCCGAGTGAGGCTTGCCCGCCATGAGACATTCGATTTGCCCCAAAGCTGTCGCTCGGCAACGAGGCAGATGCTCCAGCAGAAAGTTCGAGAAAAAGAACCACCCGATGATGACATCAGCCGCATGCCATCGGCATACGCCATCGATCACCCTCCCCGCTCGACCCACTGAGCGCGCCAGGCCGGGGCGTCGAAGGGATCGGCAAAGTATTGCGTCTCGCGCGACACCTTTCCATCCCGGAACTCCATGATGCTCACGGTGCAAACGCTCTGGCCCTCGTAGTCGATCACATACTCGGTGACCCAGAGATGGCCTTCTCCCGTGATGCGCCGGACCACGAACCCCGATGGTTTGCCGGGATGATGGCTGCGAAGCGCCTGCAGGTTGTGGCGGCCGCGGATGAGCTCGCCCGATTGCGGGTACGCGCACACGGCATCGTCGTGATAGATCTCATGCTCGACGACCTGATCGCCTGCAGCGGATGCAGCCCAATGCCGATCAATGGCCATTCGAAGGGTCTGCTGTTCCATCATCGATCTCCATTCGGGCTGGGTGAAGCGTGCGCAGCCTCACTGCTGGCGCGCGGCCAGTTCGCGGCATTTCTGCAGGTTGGCGTTGAAGCGCGCCGCCAGCCCGGGCTCGCAGGTGTCGCTGGTCGTCATGATGCGGCACATCCCCACCACCAGAAAATCGGACACGGCTTCGGTGCACATCGGATAGCGCGCCAGCGCCGGGTTGTCCTGCGACTTGAAGCCCCAGCTGTTCGAGAAGTCCAGCATGCGGCCCATCGCATTCTCGAAGTAGTCCCGATCGCGCTCCGTGATGGCCGTTTCCATCGCGGGAAGTTCCTGCTCCAGAAAGCTCATCGCAGCGGCCGGAAAACGGTCTGTGTCCTGCTGCGCGCCCGCGCCGGATGCGGCGACCGCGAGCAGCAGGGGCGCGACGGCGCGCAGCGAACGGGCGAGGATGGGATGGCGTGCAGCAGATTCCATGGCGTGCGGTCTGGCGAGGGTTTCGATGGCCGCCCGATGCAGGGATGGACGGCCGCTGGAACTCTATTTGAACCGAAAGCCACGGGCCGGCCCGTAAACTCGGGCCATGGCTTCCAGACCCTCCAGAACGCCGCGCATGCGCGAGCGCGGCATCCTGTGCATCCTCATCGGCGCGGCGGTATTGCTCGCGCCGCGCTTCCTGTCATCGCCCTCCTGGCGGGAGATGGTCGGTGGCGCCTACCTGGTCGGCTGGTTTGCGCTGGTGCTGGGCATTGCGCTGGTCGTGGTCGACCTGCTGCAGCGCACCGGGTCCGGGAGATCCTGACGCGGGCGAACGCCTAGGGGGCCGCGCCGCGCTGCTTCGCGCGCCGCTTCTTCACCCACTCGACCGCCGCCAGCACCACGGCGCCGGCCACGATGCCCACGCCCGCATGGGCCCCCATCGAGCCCAGGCCGCCCCACAGGCCGCCTGCCTTCGCGGTCCACGCGTCGATCGCATGGCCGAGCGCCGGCACGCCATGCACCAGGATGCCGCCGCCGACCAGGAACATGGCGACCGTGCCGGCGATGGAGAGCGCCTTCATGAGCCAGGGCGCCATCCCCAGCAGGCCGCGGCCGAGCACGCGCGCGGCCGCGCCGTCGCGCCGGCTCAGGTAGAGCCCGGCGTCGTCGAGCTTCACGATCCCGGCGACCAGTCCATAGACGCCCACGGTCATGACGACCGCGATGCCGACCAGCACGATGAGCTGGGTCAGGAAGGGCTGCCCCTGCACCGTGCCCAGCGTGATCGCGATGATCTCCGCGGAAAGGATGAAGTCGGTGCGCACGGCGCCCTTGACCTTTTCCTTCTCGGCCGCGACGACGTCGATGGCTTCGTCGGCCAGGGCTCGCTCGTGGCGCGAATGGTCCGCCGCGTGCTCGTCGCCGTGCAGAAACTTGTGCGCGAGCTTCTCGCAACCCTCGAAGCACAGGAAGGCCCCGCCGATCATCAGCAGCGGCGTCACCAGCCAGGGCAGCCAGGTGCCGATCAAGAGCGCCGCGGGCACCAGGATCGCCTTGTTGACGAAGGAGCCCTTGCACACGGCCCATACGACCGGCAGCTCGCGGTCTGCCTTGACGCCCGCCACCTGCTGCGCATTCAGCGCCAGATCGTCGCCCAGCACGCCGGCCGTCTTCTTCGCCGCGACCTTGGTGAGCAGCGAGACATCGTCGAGCACCGACGCGATGTCGTCGAGCAGGAGCAGCAGGCTGGCGGCCATGATTCATCGTCCCAAAATCGTTGCAAGCAGGACCAGAAACACCGCGGATCCGGCTTGGCCGGGCCGCCGGTGTTGCCCCCTGCAAGGGGGAAGGCGAAGCGACACGAAGTGCGCGAAGCCTGGGGGTGTGCCTAGACTTCGCGTTTGAGGCGGATCTCCTCGATCTTCACGCCGCCGATCGCCGTCGTCTTGGCGGTCTTCATCTCGCGCTTGAAGCCGGCGAGTTCGTGAAAGCGCATCGCGCGGTCGTTGCGCAGCGGCACCCAGACCGTGACCAGCGTGCAGCCCTCCTCCTCGAGGCCGTCGCGCGCGGCATCCCACAGCGCCACGCCCACGCCCTTGCCCCAATGTTCGGGCTTGACGTAGATGGCCCAGATCTCGCCGGTGGTCGAGGGCGTCTTCGCATCGCGCGAGCGGTCGTAGCCGACGAAGCCGACGACCTCGTCGCCGAGCACGGCCACGTGCACCTGCGGTTCGCTGAATTCGATCGCCTCGCGCCATTTGGCCTCGCGCGTGGCCGGCGCCAGCGCGCGCAGCTGGTCGTCGGGCAGGATCCCGGCATACGCGGCCCTGGCGGCTGCGGCGTGGACTTCGGCGATGGCTTTGGCATCGTGCATCGTGGCGGGGCGGACTTCGTAATCGGACATGACTGCAGGGGAACGAGCGGTAAAGGGCCGTATTGTCGCCGCGCCGGTAAACTGGCCGCTGTATTCGCATCTATCCGGAGAATCATCATGGCCAAGAGTCAGCAGCGCAGCAACAAGGAAGCCAAGAAGCCGAAGAAGGACACCTCGCCGCCGAAGCCGCCGGGCGCCGGCATCGAACCGGTGCGCACGATCACGACGGCAGTCATTCCACGCGGCAAACTCAAGAACAAGTGATGAGCGCGTCTGCGCAGCCCACGGCAACGCCTTCGCCACAGCCCCGCAATCCCTTGCACGGGCTCACGCTGGAGGCGATCGTGACGGCACTGGCCGCGCACTACGGCTGGCAGGACCTGGGCGAACGCATTCCGCTGCGCTGCTTCACCAGCGATCCGAGCGTCGCGTCCAGCCTCAAGTTTCTGCGCAAGACGCCCTGGGCGCGCGAGAAGGTCGAGAGCCTCTACCTCTTCATGCTGCGCGAGCAGCGCAGGCAATCGTCGGCCCGGGCGTCCCGATGAAGGCGCGCATCGAGCCCGGCGGTTTCAGCTTCGACACCGAGACCGATCGCACGCTGCTGCAATCGGCCGATGCCGCGGGCATCGAGCTGCCCAGCTCGTGCCGCAACGGAACCTGCCGCACTTGCCTGTGCAAGCTGCTGGAGGGCGAGGTCCGCTACCGGATCGAGTGGCCCGGCATCAGCGTCGACGAGAAGGCCGACGGCTGGATCCTGCCCTGCGTGGCCGAGCCGCTCGGCGACGTCAGGCTCGACGTGCCGTACGCGTACGCGGTGTTCTAGGATCTGTCGATCCAGTCGCGCCGTGCCAGCGCCGGAAACAGCCGGAACCAGGCGAGCGCCACCAGCATCGTGCCCACGCCGCCCAGCACCACGGAGCCGACGGGCCCGAGCAGCGCGGCCGTCGAACCCGATTCGAACTCGCCAAGCTGGTTGCTGGCACCGATGAAGATCGAGTTGACCGCGCTCACGCGACCGCGCATGGCATCCGGCGTTTCGAGCTGCACCAGCGTCTGGCGGATCACCACGTTGACCATGTCCGCGCCGCCCGAGACCGCCAGCGCGACCAGCGACACCGCGAAGTTGCGCGAAACGCCGAACACCACCATGCACAGGCCGAACAGCGCCACCGCCATCAGCAGCGCGCGGCCGACGCGGCGCTCGATCGGCCGGCGCGTCAGCGTGATCGACATCGCGAGCGCACCGACCGCCGGCGCGCCGCGCAGCAGGCCCAGGCCCCAGGGCCCGGTGTGCAGGATGTCCCGGGCGTAGATCGGCAGCAATGCCACCGCGCCGCCGAGCAGCACCGCGAAGAGATCGAGCGACACGGCGCCGAGCACCGGCTTGTGCTTGCGGATGAAGTCGACGCCGGCGAGCACGGTCGACATCGTCACCGATTCGCGCGGCAAGGGCGTGTAGACGTAGTGCAGCCGCGCCGCGAGCACCGCCGCGATGACGAACAGCAGCACGCTCGCGCCGTAGACCACGCCCATGCCCGCCACGAACAGGAGGCCGCCGAGCGCCGGCCCGCCGATGATGGCGCCCTGCATGCCCGCCGAACTGAAGGCCATCGCGCGCGGCAGCATGAGCGGCGGCACGAGCAGCGGCGTCAGCGCCTGCTGCGCCGGCATCTGGAACGCACGCACCGCGCCCAGCACCAGCGACAGCCCGAGCAGCAGGTTGCGCGAATCGTGCGCGGCCTGCACGGAAATCAGCAGCGCCAGCGCCACCGCGCCCTGCACGGCGAAGCAGCCCGCGAGGATGCGGCCCCGGTGATGGCGGTCGACCACATGGCCCGCCAGCAGCGCCAGCAGCAAGGCCGGCACGAACTGGTAGAGCCCGACCAGGCCGAGATCCCATGCGCTGCCGGTGAGCCCGTACATGTGCCAGCCGATCACGACCAGCAGCATCTGGCTGGCCGCGGTGCCGAACAGCCGTGCGACCCACAGCCGCATGAAGGGCCGCTCGCGCGTCAGGTCGGAAAAATTCGGGGAACCGGGCGAAACGGCGGCAACGGGCATCGAATCGAGGATAGCCGAGCCGGGCCTTCTAGACTTAGCGCCGGATGACAACCCTGCACGCGATCCACGAAGACCCCCATCTGCTGGTGCTCGACAAGCCCGCCGGCCTGCTGTGCGTGCCCGGCCGCGGCGAGGACAAGCAGGATTGCCTCAGCGCGCGCGCCCTGGCGCAATGGACCGACGCACGGATCGTGCACCGGCTCGACATGGCGACCAGCGGCCTGGTGCTGATGGCGCGCGGCGCGGCGATGCAGCGCGCGCTGGGCGAGGCCTTTGCCCAGCGGCATGTGCGCAAGGGCTACGAAGCCATCGTCGATGGGCTGTTGCCGGCGGCCGACGAGTGGGCGCTGATCGACGCACCGCTGGCCGCCGACTGGCCGCGCCGGCCGCTGCAAAAGGTCGATGCGGGCGGCAAGCCGAGCCAGACGCGATGGCGCGTGAAGCACCGGCTGGCCGAGCGCCATGCCAGCCACCTGTGGCTCGAGCCGCTGACCGGGCGCAGTCATCAGCTGCGGGTGCATCTGCTGTCGATCGGCCATCCGATCCTCGGCGACACGCTCTATGGCGACGAAGAGGTGCAGCGCCGCGCGCCGCGCCTGATGCTGCACGCGACATGGCTCGAGTTCGCGCATCCGGCCGACGGGCGGATGCTGCGTTTCGAGAGCCCGGCGCCCTTTGCCTGAAACGAACTGCTAGCCCTTGACCACCAGCACCGGCACGCGCGAATCCTGCAGCACGCGCTGGGTCACGCTGCCGAGCAGCAGCTTCTCGATGCCGGTGCGCCCGTGCGAACCCATCACGATCAGATCGGCTGCGATCGCGTTGGCGGTGTCGACGATGCCCTCGTGCACCACGTGGCCGTCGATCACGCGCTGGTCGCTGTGCAGCCCTTCGGCGGCCAGCGCCGCGACACCCCGTGCCAGTGCGGCATTGGCGCTGCTGGTCGCGGCCGCGAGATATTCGTTCTGTCCCAGCGCGTAGTCCGCGCCGACGCCGATGAAGGGATAGTTGTCCACCACGTGGATCAGCGTGATGCGGCTGCCGAAGGCGAGTGCCAGTCCGCTGGCCTTGCTGACCGCGAGCATGGACGTTTCGGACCCGTCGATCGGAACCAGGATGTGATTGAACATGGCAGACCTCATTTGTTCGCAAGGCTCGCAGCCGAACCGGGGCTCGAATTTACATCCAAGGCGGCCGCACGGCTGTAGGACGGCTACGGCCCGCCCCGGGGCCGTCAGCCGCCCTGAAAACCACCTGCGCGGCAGGTCAGGACCAGCGTGTCGCGCCAGCCCGGCTCGGCATCGGCGAGCGGTTGGATCGGCGTCGATTCGTGGATCACGCGTGCATCGTCGAGCAGCAGCAGCGTCCACGGCTCGGTCATGGTGAAGCGCTCGCCGCGCCGGCCCGCCGCTTCGAACACGCGCGTCTCGCCGCCCTTGACGTTGTGCCGGCCGACCAGCGCGACCGCCACCAGGTCGACGCCATCGCGGTGCGCGCCTTCCGGCGTGGGCCGGCCGATGCCGTCGGCGGTGTCGATGCGGAACTGGTGCGCCTCGATGTGCCAGCGCTGCGCGCCGCGCAGGCCGGTCGCGGCATCGCACAGCGCCAGCATCAGGTGGCGCCAGACGGGCTGCGCGACGGTGTTCGCCTCCATCGGCGCGAACCAGCGCTGCATGCCGCCATGCAAGGCGTTGTATTCGACCGGCTGCCAGTGCGCACGATGCGGCACCTGCTGCACCGCGGCATCGTCGACCGTGAAGCAGGCATGGCGCCGGGTGCGGTAGCGGCCGCCGTCCTTGAGGTATTCGTCGAGCGGCAGATGGTCCCAGTCGGCATGCAGCGCATCGAGCTCGGCCAGCGGCGAGCCCAGCCACTCGGCCACGCCTTGCGGGCTCAGGACGGCATAGCCGTCCTGCTGCAGGGTCGGAACCAGTCGATCGGGCGGCGTGAACGGAGGGCTGAAGGCCCCGCTCATGAAGCGCTCATCAGACAACCTCCGCCCTGCGGGCTGCGGTGCGAGCGTCTTCGGAGCGGCCGGGCGCCGCTCATTGCGTCACCTTCACGCCCTTCCAGAAGGCCACGCGGTCCTTGACCATCTCGGCTTCGGGCTTGGGATCGGCGTAGTACCAGGCGGCGTCGGTGTTGAGCTCGCCGTCGACCAGCAGCGAGTAGTAGCTGGCCGTGCCCTTCCACGGGCAGGTGGTCTTGTGGTTGCTGAAGGTCACGTAGTCGCGATTGAGCGCGCTCTCGGGAAAGTAGTGATTGCCTTCGACGAGCACGGTGTCGTCGCTCTCGGCGATGGTGGCGCCGTTCCAGGTTGCTTTCATCCGGTTTCTCCATGCCCGCCGATCGCGGGCAGTCCCCTCATTGTGCCGCGGGCGCCTGCAGCCAGTGCACGCTGAACAAGCGCTCGGGATCGGTCCACACCGCGGCCGGCCGAAAGCCCGCCCTGACGGCGAGCGCGCGCAGGCCTTCGACGGTGAACTTGTGCGAGTTCTCGGTGTGGATCGTCTCGCCCTCGTCGAAGGCGAAGCGCTGGCCGTCGAGCGTGACGGTCTGCGCGCGGCGGCTCACGAGGTGCATCTCGACGCGCCGCAGCGGCGAGTTGTAGAACGCCGCATGCGTGAAGCCGGCCAGATCGAAGTCGGTGTCGAGCTCGGCATTGGCACGGCGCAGCAGGTTGAGATTGAAGGCCGCCGTCACGCCTTCTGCATCGTTGTAGGCGGCATGCAGCAGCGCCGGGTCCTTGACCAGATCGACGCCCAGCAGCAGCCCGCCGCCGCGCAACAGGCGGTGCGCGAGTTGCAGGAAGGCCAGCGCTTCGTCGGGGCTGAAATTGCCGAGCGTCGAGCCTGGAAAGAAGCCGACCCGCTGCCCCAGGACCTCGCCGCGCGCCGGCAGCACCAGCGGCATCGTGTAGTCGGCCACCACGGGCTGCACCGCGAGCCGCGGGTAGTCGGCGCGCAGGCGCTCGGCGGCCGCTTCGAGATGTTCGCCGGAGATGTCGATCGGCACGTAGCGCCTCGGCGTTTCGAGCGCGTCGAGCAGCAACCGGACCTTGGTGAGCGAGCCGGCGCCGAATTCGATGATCTCGGCATCGGGCCCGATCTGCGCCGCGATCTCGGGCGCGCACTCGGTGAGGATGCGCAGCTCGGTGCGCGTCGGGTAGTACTCGGGCAGGTCGCAGATGCGATCGAACAGCGCCGAGCCCGCGACATCGTAGAAGAACTTGGGCGAGATGCTGCGTGCGCCGAGGCTCAGGCCCGCGTACAGCTCGCGGCCGAAGTCCGACAGCGGTGCGGCGCGCTGCGCGGTGCGAAAGGCATGGAGGTTGAATGCAGTGTTGCCCATCAGAGATCCTTGGCGAGCCGCAGCCCCGAGAACTGCCAGCGCGCTGCCGGCGGGAAGAAATTGCGATAGCTCGGCCGCGTGTGGCCCGCGGGCGTGGCAACGCTGCCGCCGCGCAGCACGAGCTGGCCGACCATGAACTTGCCGTTGTATTCCGCCGCGACGCCGGCGAGCGGACGAAAGCCCGGGTAAGGGTCGTACGACGAACGCGTCCATTGCCACACATGGCCGCTCATCTGCGTGATGCCGGGTGCATCGTGCGCGGCCTCCCATTCGAATTCGGTCGGCAGCCGCGCACCGGCCCACTCGGCAAAGGCTGCGGCCTCGTAGAAGCTCAGCTGCGCCACCGGCGCCTCGGGCGCCATCGGCCGCACGCCGTGCAGGCCGAAGACCTGCCAGCCCGCCCCCGGGCCCTGGTGCGAGAGACGGGGGTCGTCCGGCGCCAGCCAGTAGGCCGGCGAGCGCCAGCCCTGTGCCTGCACGGCCGCCCAGCCGTCGGAGAGCCAGAGCTCGGGCCGCTGGTAGCCGCCATCGGCGATGAACTGCGCGAACTCGCCGCCATTGACGAGCCGGTCGGCGATCGCATGCGGCTGCACCAGCGCCGCATGGCGCGGCGTCTCGTTGTCGAACGCGAAGCCCGGACCCCGATGGCCGATCTCGACCATGCCGCCGGGCCGCGCCAGCCACTGCATCGCGGCCGGTGCCGTCGCCAGCCGCAGCGCCGGGCCAGGCGCGGCACGGTACGCAGGCAGCAAGGGATTGCACGACAGCGCATGCAGGATGTCGGTGACGATCAGTTCCTGGTGCTGCTGCTCGTGATGCAGCCCGAGCGTGACGATCGCCTCGATCGCCGGCCGATCGCATTCGGCATCCGTCTCGAGCAGCGCCAGCACGGCTTCATCGACATGGTGGCGATAGGCATGCACCTCGTCCAGCGAGGGGCGCGTCAGCAGGCCCCGCTGTGGCCGCGGATGGCGCGGGCCCAGCGCCTCGTAGTAGGAGTTGAAGAGAAAGTGAAAACGCGGATCGAACACGCGATAGCCCGCCGCATGCGGCTGCAGCAGCACCGTCTCGAAAAACCAGGTCGTGTGCGCCAGATGCCACTTGCTCGGACTGGCGTCCGGCATGGACTGGATGCACTGGTCCTCCGCCGACAGTGACGCGGTCAGCGCCAGGCTTTCGGCGCGCACCGCGCGAAATCGCTCGCGCAGGTCGTCCGCGGCGGACGAAGCCGGCCGGGTGATATTCATGGGATTCCCGCTTTTCTTGTGTTGGATGGTTTTTTAGCCGATTCACACCGGCGAACGCCGTAGGACAAACGCGCGCCGCAAACCTGGATTCGAAGCAGCCGGGCAGCCGAAACCGACCACTGTGACACAAGCTTTCGCCGCCTGCCAGAGGCCTGCGTATCATCCCGCGCATGAGCATGACCACCACCTCCGGCCGCCCCCGCGTCGTCATCGTCGGCTGCGGCTTCGGCGGGCTGGAAGCGGCGCGCAAGCTGCAGGGCGCGGCCGTCGACATCACCATCGTCGACAAGACCAACCACCACCTGTTCCAGCCCCTGCTCTACCAGGTGGCGACCGCCGGCCTGGCCGCGCCGTCGATCGCCGCGCCGGTGCGCCTGCTGTTCCGCCGCCAGCCCAACGTCACCACGCTGCTCGGCGAGGTGACGCGCATCGATCCGCTCGCGCACGAGGTGCATCTGGCCGACGGCACGCGGCTGGGCTGGGACCACCTGATCGTGGCCGCGGGCGCCACACACAGTTACTTCGGCAACGATGGCTGGGCCCGCCTGGCACCGGGGCTCAAGACGCTGGCCGACGCCTTCGAGATCCGCCGCCGCGTGCTGATGAGCTTCGAGGCGGCCGAGATCGAGACCGACCCGGCGCGCCAGCGCGCGCTGCTGACCTTCGCCGTGATCGGCGCCGGCCCCACCGGCGTCGAGATGGCCGGCACCTTGGCCGAGATCGCGCGCCACACACTGAAGGGCGAATTCCGCCGCATCGATCCGGGCAGCGCCGAAGTGCTGTTGATCGAAGGCGGTCCGCGCGTGCTGCAGGCCATGCCGCCATCGTTGAGCCAGCGCGCGATGGAACAGCTGCAGCGTCTCGGCGTGCAGGTGCGCCTCAATGCGAAGGTGACGGACATCGATGCCACGGGCCTGCAGGTCGAATCGCCCTTCAGCGATGGCGGCGCCGGCAAGGGCAGCCACCGGATCGATTGCCACTGCGTGATCTGGGCGGCCGGCGTCGCCGCCTCGCCGCTCGGCCGCCTGCTGGGCGAGGCGACGGGCGCCGAGGTCGACCGGGCCGGGCGCGTCAAGGTGCTGCCCGATCTGAGCCTGCCCGGCCATCCCGACATCAGCGTGGTCGGCGATCTGGCGGCGGCATTCAGCCACCGCCGCGGCAAGGAACCGACGCCCGTGCCGGGCGTGTCGCCCGGCGCCAAGCAGATGGGCCGTGCCGCGGCGGCCAACATCCTGCGCCGGCTTGCGGGAAAGGCGACCGAGCCTTTTCGCTACCGCGACTACGGCAATCTCGCGACCATCGGCCGCAACTCGGCCGTGGTGGACCTCGGCACGCCGCTCGGGCCGCTGCGTTTTTCAGGACGGATCGCGTGGTTGTTCTGGCTGTTCGCGCACGCCTATTTCCTGATCGGATTCCGCAATCGCATCGTCGTGCTGATGGACTGGGCCAGCGCCTACTGGAGCTTTCAGCGCTACGCGCGGGTCGTGGCGGACGTGCGTGCGAAGGCGGGTCCCGAGGCATAGACTTCGACCCGCGGCGCCACGCCGCTTTTCAAACCGAAAGGGGACCCGATGACAACGATGGAGATTGCACGGAAACTGGTCGAGTTGTGCAGGCAGGGAAAGAACGCCGAAGCGCGCGACACGCTGTTCTCGCCCGACGTGGTCAGCGTCGAGGCCGGCGCCCCGCCGGGGCAGCAACGCGAGGCAAAGGGCATCGCGGCCGTGAAGGCCAAGGGCGACTGGTGGTTTGCCAATCACGAGGTGCATTCCGCCTCTGTCACGGGACCATGGCCGCACGACGACCGCTTCGTGGTCGGCTTCCAGTTCGATGTCACGAACAAGCCGTCGGGGCAGCGGATGAAGATGGACGAGGTCGCGCTCTATACGGTCAGCAACGGAAAGATCGTGCGCGAGGAATTCTTCTACGACATGGGGATGTAGCAGGCCGCGATCGCACCAGACCGCATCATGCTGCGCCACGCCGTCGCACCGCATTGTCGGAGGACGCTCACGCTCGATGAGCACGGCAAGCTCAGCCGGCCGCGTTCTCCGCCTCCTGCAACAAGCGCCACATCACCTTGCCGCTGCCGCTCTTTGGCAGCGCATCGACGAACTGCACCACACGCGGGATCTTGTAGACCGCCATGTTCTCGCGGCACCAGTCGATGATCTCTTGCGCGGTGGTGTCCTTGTGCGTCGCGCGCAGCACCACCACGGCCTTGACCGATTCGCCGCGGTACGCGTCCTTCATCGAGATCACGCAGGCTTCCTGGATGGCCGGATGGCGGAACATCAGCAGTTCGACCTCGGCCGGCCAGACCTTGAAGCCGCTCGCGTTGATCATGCGTTTGAGGCGATCGGTCATGAAGAAGTAACCGTCCTCGTCCATGCGGCCCATGTCGCCGGATCGGAAGAAGCGCTTGCCCTCGAACTCGATGAAAGCTGCGGCCGTCGCATCGGGCCGCTTCCAGTAACCCTGGAACACCTCGGGCCCGTGGATGATGATCTCGCCCGATTCGCCGATCGGCATCTCGGCGAGCGTCTCGGGGTCGACCACGCGCGCATCGGTGCTCATGTAGGGAATGCCCAGGCATTGCTGCTTGGGATGCTCGAACGGATTGGAATGCGAGGGCGCCGCGGTCTCGGTGAGGCCGTAGCCCTCCTGGTACTTCAGGCCGTACTGCTCCAGCAGGCGCTGCGCCACGGCCTGCGGCATCGCGGCGCCGCCGCCGCCGATGTAGCTCAGGCTGCTCAGGTCGAAGCTGGCGAAGTTGGGGCTGCCCATGAGGTCGATGACCATGGTCGGGATGTTGGTCCAGCTCGTGACCTTGCGGCGCGAGATCAGGCGCCCCGCCACCTCGCGGTCCCAGCGCGGCATGATGATCAGCGTGCCGGCGACCAGGATCGCGGTGTGCATCATGCTCACCACGCCCGTGATGTGGAACATCGGCACCACGGCCAGCACCACCGCTTCGGACGAACCCAGGCCCCAGAGCTGGCCGGCGCAGGCGTTGTGCATCAGGCTCGAATGGTTGTGGACGCATCCCTTGGGCAGGCCGGTGGTGCCGCTGGTGTAGGGCAGGAGCGCCATGTCGTCGGCGCCGACGACATGCTCGGGCGGCGCATGCCCGGCATCGAGCGCGTCGGTCCATGCCATCGCCTCGCCGCCGTCCAGCGCGGGCAGCGGATGGCGCGTCAGCAACCAGTCGCGCCAGGCTGGCGCAGGCGCCTCGTCACCGGTGACTTCGGGATTGAAGGCGTCGGTGAACTGCGTCACGATCAGGTGCGCGAGCCGATCCTTCGGCGCCAGCGCGTTGCTGGCCCGGGCCAGCTCCGGCGCGAGGTCGCCGGTGGTGATGGCCACCTTCGCGTCCGGGTCGGTGATGTAATGCTTGAGCTCTTCGGCCCGGTTCATCGGATTGACCGGCACCACCACCGCATTGGCGCGCAGGATCGCGAAATGCGCGATCACCAGCTGCGGGCAGTTCTGCATGTCGAGCAGCACGCGGTCGCCGCGCTTCACGCCGAGCGCATGCAGCGTGCCGGCCAGGCGCTCGGCCTGCGCTGCGAACTCGCGGTAGCTGATCTCGCGGCCGAAGAAGACCAGCGCCGCCTTGTCCGGATAGCGCGCGGCCGCAGTGGCCAGGTTGTGCCACAGCGAGGTCGCGGGCACGGTGATCGAGCGCGGAAGGCGCTGGGGCCAGAACTTGTAATGCGGGCGGTCCATGGAATCTCCAAACGGTGTGGGAGCCTACGACGGCGCGCTGCGGCTTCGCATCGGGGAAGCCCCAAGCGCGTCGCGTCGGCGACTCCGCCGCACGGTCGAGCTCGCGCCGCCGGCCGACAGACGCCGCGGCCGATCTGCCGTACAAGAGCAGATTCTTCACCCACCCCCAAGGAGATCCCATGGCAGCAGACAAGCACGCAAGCGTTCACTGGGAAGGCGCCGGCAAGACCGGCAAGGGCCGCATCAGCACCGAGACCGGCGCATTGAAAGACGCGCCCTATGGCTTCGCCAGCCGTTTCGAGGACGACCAGCGCGGCACCAACCCCGAGGAAATCCTCGGCGCGGCCCATGCCGGATGCCTGACCATGGCCTTTGCCTTCGCGCTCGAAGGCGCCGGGCTCACGGCGACGTCGATCGACACCAAGGCCGCGGTGCGCCTGGCCAAGGACGGCGCGGGCTTCAAGATCGATCGCATCCAGCTCGAACTCGAGGCCGCGGTGCCGGGGCTCGACGAGGCGAAATTCCAGCAGCTCGCGGCCGGCGCCAAGGCCGGATGTCCGCTGTCGAAGGCGCTCGCGAGCGTGCCGGAGATCACCCTGAAGGCCACGCTGAAAAGCTGACGCGTGGATCGGCAGGCAAGGGGAACCCGCTGGCCATGGCAAGCTCCGACCGGTATGCGCAACCGCTCTCCCCTTCCCCTTCCGTCCCGGCGCCTTGTGCTGCGCGCGCTGCTGGGCGCTGCCGCGCTGCCGGCGCCGTTCGCGGCGCTGGCCGGCTTCAATTTCTTCACCAGCGAGTACACCGCCACCCGGCAGGAGCTGCAAGCCCAGATCGCCAGGCACTTTCCGGTGCAGCGGCGCTATGCCGAGATCTTCACCGTCGGCCTGCGCGATCCGCAACTCGGGCTCGACGCGCGCAGCAATCGCGCGGCGATCACCGCGGCGCTGTCCATCGAGAGCCCCTTGCTGCGGCCGTCGCCGGTGGAAGGCATCGTCACGGTCAGCAGCGCACTGCGCTACGACCCGGCCACCCGCGCGCTGCGACTCGACCATCCGGAGGCCGAGCGCTTCGAACTGCAGGGCGTGACAGGGCGCGACGCCGAGCGGCTGCAGCAGATCGGCACGGTCGTCGCCCAGGAGCTGTTGCGCGACCAGCCCCTGCGCACCTTCACCGCGCAGGAACTCACCGTGGGCCGCAAGACCTACGAGATCGGCGACATCACGGTGCAGGACGACGGCATCACGGTCCAGCTCAAATGACCCCGGAGACCCGATGAAGGATTTTCTTTCCCGCGCAGCACTGCGCCGCAGCGCGGCATGCTGCGCGCCCTGGCTGATGGCTGCATCGCTGCTCGCAGGCTGTGCGGCCTCGGGGCGCGACGCGCCCTATCGGCTCGACCTGGAAGCGCACCGCGGCGGCCGCGCGCTCGCACCCGAGAACACGCTGACCGCGTTCTCCAACGCGGTCGGCATCGGCGTCACCACGCTCGAACTCGACATCGGCCTCACGGCCGACGGCGTGGTCGTGATCTCGCACGACATGGCGCTCAACCCCGACCACACGCGCGATGCGACCGGCGCCTTCCTCAAGGGCAAAGGGCCGCCGATCCATGCGCTCACGCTGGCACAGCTGCAGACCTACGACGTCGGCCGCATCGATCCCGCGAGCAGCTACGGCAAGCCCTTCCCCAATCAGGTGCCGCACGATGGCGAACGCATCCCGACGCTGGCGTCGCTGTTCGAGCGCATGCGCGCACTCGGCGCGAACCAGGTCCGCTTCAATATCGAGACCAAGGTCGATCCCACACAGCCCGATTTGACCGCAGCGCCGGAGCCGATGGTGCGCGCCCTGCTGGCCGAGATCGACAAGGCGGGCGTGGCATCGCGTGTGACGATCCAGAGCTTCGACTGGCGCACACTCGATCTCGTCGGCCAATGGGCGCCGCAATTGCCGCGCGCCTACCTCACGAGCGCGCGAACCGTGCAGGACAGCCGCTGGACCGCGGGCCTGCGGCTCGAGGACGCGGGCTCGACGCCGAAGCTGGTCCGAAAGGCCGCCGGCGACGGCAAGGGCATGGTGGTCTGGTCGCCGTCGTTCAACGACCTCAGCGCACCGCTCGTGCAGGAAGCCCATGTGCTCGGCTTGCAGGTGCTGCCCTGGACGGTCGACCGCCGCGCCGACATGGAACGGCTGATGGACTGGGACGTGGACGGCATCATCACCGACGATCCCGTGCTGCTGCGCGAGGTGATGAACGATCGCCGCATCGCGCTGCCGGCCGCACTCGGCCGCTGAGCGACGCGGGCCGGGCTCACACGTGGCGCGCGGCTCGCGTGCGCGGCGCGCCTGCGAGCGGCTGCCGGTCGGCGCGCGCGTGCAGCGTCTCGATGATGTGGCAATGCGCGTCGGTGCCGTCGCAGCAGTCGCGCAGCGCGATGAGGTCCTTCTCGAGCGAGCGCAGCTCGCGCAGCCGCTCGCGCACATGGCCCAGATGGGCGTCGAGCGCCACGCAGGCCGTATCGCAGTCGGCCTTGCGGCGCAGATCGAGCCCGAGCAGCGTGCGCACTTCGTCGAGCGACATGTCCATCGCGCGGCAGAGGCGAATGAAGCGCAGCCGGTGCACGTCGGCATCGGTGTAGAGCCGGTAGCTGTTGTCGCCGCGGGCCTGCGGCGCGATCAGCGCTTCCCTCTCGTAATAGCGGATGTTGGCCGCGGTCACGCCGCTGCGGGCGGCGGCCTCGCCGATGCGGTAACCCTGCGCGCCGGGCGGCTTTGCGACTGGCATGGCTTGACCTTCGAGTGGCTTCAACGTTTCCAATGGTGGCAGCTCCGGAGAAACCATGTCTGCAAACTGCCATCACGACGGTTGTCATGACCACGAACACCTGTCGGCCGCCGACACGCCACGCTACCGCCGCGTGCTGTGGATCGCGCTGGCGCTCAACGCCGCCATGTTCGCGATCGAGATCGGCGGCGGTTTCCGCTCCGGCTCGGTCTCGCTGCTGGCCGACGCGATCGACTTCTTCGGCGATGCCGCGAACTACGGCGTGACGCTCGCGGTGTTATCGGCCGGCCTCGCGTGGCGCGCCCGCGCGGCCGTGCTCAAGGGCGGCACCATGCTGCTCTTCGGCCTCTTCGTGGCGGGTCGGACGATCTGGTCGGTGATGCATGGCGTGTCGCCCGAACCGCTGACCATGGGCGTGATCGGCACCGTGGCGCTGGCGGTGAATCTGGGCGTCGCCGTGCTGCTCTACGCCTTTCGCGAAGGCGACGCCAACATGCGCAGCGTCTGGCTGTGCTCGCGCAACGACGCGATCGGCAATGTCGCGGTGATGATCGCCGCGCTGGGCGTCTTCGGCACCGGCACCGCATGGCCCGATCTCGCGGTGGCCGCGGTGATGGGCGCGCTGGCGGTCAGCGGCGGCGCGTCGGTGCTGCGGCAGGCGCGCGGCGAGCTCGGCCTTGCGCAGGGCGGCGACAGCCGAAGCCGCGTGTAACGCCGACCTTCGCGCGGCGTCCGATAATCGCCGGCGATGTCCGAACAATCCAGCTCCCCGACCTCGCGCGCGAGCGCCGGCAACGACGCACGCCGCGATGCCGGCGCTATCACCGATGTCGCCGGCATCGAGGTCGGCCATTTCAGCGACACGCGCCGGCCGACCGGTTGCACCGTGATCATCGCGCGCGACGGCGCCGTGGGCGGCGTCGACGTGCGCGGCGCGGCGCCCGGCACGCGTGAGACCGACCTGCTCGCACCGGGCAACCTCGTGCAGCAGGTGCATGCCGTGATGCTGTCCGGCGGCAGCGCCTGGGGACTGGCCGCGGCCGACGGCGCGATGCGCTGGCTGGAAGAGCGCGGCGTCGGCCTCGACGTGCGCTTCGGCACGCTGCCGATCGTTCCTGCGGCCGTGCTCTTCGATCTGCCGGTCGGCGATGCGCGCATCCGGCCCGATGCGGCGGCCGGCTACGCGGCCTGCAAGGCGGCATCCCGCACGGCGCCGGCCGAGGGCAATGTCGGTGCCGGCAGCGGCGCGCTGGTGGGCAAGCTCTTCGGCCTGCATCGCGCGATGAAGGGCGGCATCGGCAGTGCATCGGTCACGGTGAACGGTGTCACGGTCGGGGCGCTGATCGCTTGCAATGCGCTCGGCGACGTCATCGATCCGGACACGGCCCAGGTCGTGGCCGGCGCGCGCACCGAGGATGGCCATGCCCTGCTCGACACGCGCCGTGCTCTCTTGCGCGGCGACCTGCCCAAGCCTCTCCTGGCCGGCACCAACACCACGATCGGCGTGATCGCGACCGATGCGGCGCTCACCAAGGTGCAGGCCAATCGCCTCGCGACCGTCGCGCACGACGGGCTGGCACGGGCCATCAACCCGGTCCACACCATGAGCGACGGCGACACGCTGTTCGCGCTCGCCACCGGCCGAGTGCGGCTCGAAGGCGATGCGCCGGGCATGACGGTGCTGAGCACGATGGCGGCCGAGGTGGTGGCGATCGCGACAGTGCGCGCGGTGCGGGCGGCGCGATCGGTGCGGATTGGGGAGAGCTACTTTCCCTGCGCATCCGATTGCCCGCCATAGAAGCCGCTTTCAAGGCTCTTCTTTGTCAAACTTCTCGCGCACAGCGCTCAAGAACTCCTGAACCACAAACCACGATGTCAAACCGCAGGTCCCACATATGCGGAGACGATAACGTGGATTTTTTAGCCACTCGGAAATCCCCAGAGGCAGAGAACTCGGAAAGACGCCCCCTCCAGCACTGATTTCCGTCACATAGTGGTCGTTGCTCGAGCAATTGCTGCAAACTGTTTTCACTTCCCCTCCTCGTTTGGCGCAGTCATTCAGCAATCATCGCGTCACGGTCCGCCGATTGGATTGCCCATTGTGTCAAGGGCAGGCATAGACACACCCCCAGCCACTCTCGGGTTTGGCATGGCACTCCAAGAGAACTCAATGACCCGATCGGGGAAATTGACGCACGGTAGATATTTTGTTAACTCCGGCATCAACCAATGACAGAAGATGCGCGAGCTCCGTTCGATTGCGCACGCCCACCCTTCGCATCAGAAGCGCCAACTGGCGCTTGACTGTCTCGGCACTCTTGCAGAGCAGCCGGCCGATCTCTTTGTTGGTCTTGCCTTGCAGCACCCAGCCAGTGATCGCGTGCTCCGCAGGTGTCAGTGCCTTCAGAACAGCAGCCCAATCGGCCGCCTCCGCCGCGCCTCGACGAAGGCCGCTCAACGCAGCGTGGACATGCGGCATCACCTTGCGCTGAAGGAAGTGGCGATGCGATTCCGGGACCGGCTTCACGTCGTAAAACGCCGCGGTCGTCAAAAGCAGTTCCTGACCTTCGCCTTCGAAGTGCGCAAGCCCCAGCAAGTTTCGCCAGCCCGTGCTTCGGAAGCTGGCGAGCCAGGCACCGTCGATCTCGGGCACGACGTGGTCGACGGCGAAATATTCAGGTTCCCCACTTCGCATCAGGCGCGTCTGGATCGGACTTCGCAGATTGCCGCCCGCACACTCGATCGCTGCCAGATACGTCGAAGGCACGCCGAAGCTCCATAGCTGGATCGCAGCATACCCTCCGGAATGGGCGACCGACTGACCGCACAGCATCGCCCGATGAGGCAGCACGGCCTGGAGCGGCCCATCCACCCATGTCTTCAGCGACTCGGCATCGACAACGTGACGGACGCTGCCAGCCAGAACGTCCTCAGTCGTTTCGGTTTTCATTTTTTGACTCCCTTGCGTTTCGCACGCGCTTTGTAACCGAACCGGCCCGGAAAGCAACTGAAAATGCCGCTGCCGCGCCCGCGGTGACAGCACCCGAGTTTTTTCACCTCACGCCATGCCCCGATCCATCCGCCTCTTCCTCCTCACGATCCGCGACCTGGTCGCCTCCGCCGGGCCGATCGTGTTCATCGCCATCGGGCTGCTGGTCGCAGCCTACTGGTGGCTGGACCCGCAGCCGCCCAAGCGCGTGACGCTCGCGACCGGGCCAGCGGGTAGCGCCTATGCGGAGTTCGGCAAGCGCTATGCGAACGCGCTCAAGGCGAACGGGATCGAGGTGGATCTGAAACCCACGGACGGCTCGCAGGACAACCTGCAGCTGCTGCGCGACGGCAAGGCCGACGTCGCCTTCGTGCGCGGCGGCAGCGCCGATCCGGTGAAGGACGAGGAGGCCGGCCTGACATCGCTCGGCAGCCTGTTCTACGAGCCGCTCTGGTTCTTCTATCGCACCGATGCGGCACGCAAGATCGATCGCAAGACCGCAACGCTGAACTCGCTCACGCAGCTCAAGGATCTGCGCGTCAACGTCGACAAGCCCGGCAGCGGCGTGCCGGACATCATGGATCGGATGTTCCGTGCCAACCACATGGACCCGCAGGCGCTGCAGCTGTCCAACCTCGAACAGACGCCGGCCACCGAAGCGCTGCAGGCCGGCCTGCTCGACGTGGTGGTGCTCGCCTCGGCGCCGCAGTCGCCGCTGGTGCAACGCCTGCTGCGTGCGCCCGACATCCAGCTGATGGATTTCGGCCAGAGCGATGCCTATTCACGCCGCTTCGCCTTCCTGCAGCCGGTGACGCTGCCGCGCGGCGTGGTCGATCTGGCGGCCGACCTGCCGCCGCACGACGTGTCGCTGCTGGCCGCGACGACCTCCCTGCTCGCGCGCGAACAGACCCATCCCGCGCTGCGCCAGCTGTTCGCGCAGGCCGCGCAGACGCTGCACGGCGATGCCGGCTGGTTCAATCGCGCACGCGACTTTCCCAACACCCGCACCAGCGAGCTGCCGGTCAGCCCCGAGGGCGATCGGGCCATCAACGGCACGCCGCCCTTCTGGCAGCGCTACCTGCCCTTCTGGGCCAGCAACCTGATCGAACGCATGTGGCTGGTGCTCGGCGGCTTGCTGGTCCTGATGCTGCCGCTGAGCCGCGTGGTGCCGCCGCTCTACCAGTTCCGCGTGCGCCGGCGCGTGTTCCGCTGGTATGCGCGGCTGCGCGACGTGGAGCACAAGCTCGATGCGCACGAGGGCGACCGCACATCGCTGCTCAAGGAACTCGACCACCTGGACCACGTGGTCAACAGGGTCGTCGTGCCGCTCTCGTATGCCGAGGAGCTTTACGCTTTGCGCAACAACATCCACACGGTCCGCAAGCGCGTCGCGGCAGCCTTCTCGCAAACGAATCCGGATCCTGACGAGCTCTCTTCCAAAACGGGCCCCCGCATCGCGGCGCTCAAGGACACGAATTGATCCTCTGCCCAGACTCTCTCGTCTGCGCCTCCAGCATGGAGCGGACGGAATCGTCGATCGGCAAAGCGACGACCGTGACACCGAAGTCGTCCTTGGCCCGGCGCAGATAGGCCTCGCTGCCGTATCCCGCCGGCAGCTCTACATGGCAGACGCCAAAGAGTTCCAGCCCCTGGCGGTCGTATGTCCACAGATGCCCGAGATAAGTCGGCTCCTGGCCAGCGCGCGTGAGGTATTCGCTGACACCGGTCGACAAGTAGAAGCTCTTCTGCATCGGGCGCAGGGCCTTGCTATATCGGTAGTCGGCCAGCTTGGCAGCATCCTCGCTCAGCGCCCTCTCCTGATTCGACAAAGGGCTCCCGAGCCTCAACTTCTCCTCGATCATCGCGTACTGCAGATCTCTTTCCCTGAAGTTCTTTTGCTCCGCGCCGCCGTGCCAGGCAACCACACCCGGCGAGAGGACGATCTTTTTTCGGGCGCCAATGAAGACATAGTTCGCACAGCTCGACAAGCATCGCTTCTCGATCTGAATCGTGATTCCCTTGGCGTTCAGCCACGTTCCCAGTCTGATCGCCGCAATAGGCTCACCGCCCACGGAGTCGATGACCAACTTGGTGATATCCCTCGAGCCGACCTGTTCGAAAAAACGCTGAACCGATTGCTCCGTGATCAGTCCATCGAAGCTCGCAACACCATCGCCTGCCGTGCGAGAGTGGACGTCGAGCTGACCGCAGCCACTCGCAGCCCCGAGGATAAGGACCGCGATCACGAACCTGCGGCACAGTCTATGGGATGACATGCACCGAAGTCTGTGTCTTTTTATCGCGGAAGACGATATCGAATTTTCGATAGCGCCTCGACAACGTGTACCGCAATGCGAGCAGGTGTCCGGCCAGCCCGGCGATCCATCCAATGACAGCGCCGGAAAGCCTTATCCGATCGGTCGAAACGCCGCCTATGAATTCACCAAAACCCAGGAGAGCCCCAAGTGCCGAGGCCAATGCGATGAAGACCGCTCCTGCGAACAACGAGGACAGCAGGAGTACGAGCCATACAGTCATCAGCCGCGGCCAAGTCAATTTTGATTCCATGCGCAAATCCTCGCGAGTGTCTCTGCGCGTCAAGCCAAGATGCACGCCCGGCCGGGATGCAGCCTTCCCGGAGGTCTGTTGCCGCGCGAAGGATTGTCAGGGGCCGTCGCCGCCTGGATTTGGATCGCCCATCTGATTGCTTCCCGGCAAGGAAGGCGGGTCGCCGAGTACGCCACAGATTCCGTTGACGACCGCATTGCACGCGATGGTCGCCATCTGTCCAGCGATGTTTCCGAGCGTAGCGCATGAAGCCGGGGTCGTTCCTTCTGTCGCCGCGTTGCAGGCAGCGGCAGCGGCTGCGGCCGCTGCCGCACCCGTCGCGGCACATGCCGCGGAGGCGCTGCATGAACTATCGCCGTCTCCGCCCCCGTCATCGCCTCCAGATACCAGCAGCAACTCTTCGTCGGACAGCAGCCGGAACATTCCGTAGCGTTCGGAGAGCATTTCCTCGGTGTGCCTGCTCATTTGCATCCCTACTCCTCATTGGATCGCCCGACTTGGGGTCGGAGCCTTGATCAGGAAATGCAGGTGCATGCAAATGAGCTAGCAATTGACCCGATCGGGTCATTGACAAAGCACTTTCGCCATGCGGTGCGCAAAGAACAGGCCACACGTGCCGCGGCGAAGCCGGTGTACGGACAACGGGAAACGCTCCCGCCGTCCTTGCTACTTCAAGGCCTTGAAGCGCATGCGATGCGGCTTCGCGCCCTCTTCGCCCAGCCGCTTCTTCTTGTCGGCCTCGTACTCCTGGTAGTTGCCGTTGAAGAAGATCCATTGGCTGTCGCCTTCGGCCGCCAGGATGTGCGTGGCGATGCGGTCGAGGAACCAGCGGTCATGGCTGATCACGAGCACCGAGCCCGCGAATTCGAGCAGCGCGTCTTCGAGCGCGCGCAGCGTCTCGACGTCCAGGTCGTTCGACGGCTCGTCGAGCATCAACACATTGCCGCCCGCGATCAACGTCTTGGCCAGATGCAGGCGGCCGCGTTCGCCGCCCGACAGCGTGCCCACCTTCTTCTGCTGGTCCGCGCCGTTGAAGTTGAAGCGACCTGCATAGGCCCGGCTCGCCATCTGGAACTTGCCGACGTTGATGATGTCGAGGCCGTTCGAGATGTCCTGCCACACCGTCTTGTCGTTCTCGAGCGCGTCGCGGTTCTGGTCGACGAAAGCCATCTTGACCGTCTGGCCGACCACCACCTCGCCGCTGTCCGGCTTTTCCTTGCCGGCGATCAGCTTGAACAGCGTCGACTTGCCGGCGCCGTTCGGTCCGATGATGCCGACGATCGCGCCCGCGGGCACTTCGAAGCTGAGGTTGTCGATCAGGAGTCGGTCGCCAAATGACTTGCTGACGTTCTTGAACTCGAACACCTGGTTGCCCAACCGCTCCGCCACGGGGATGAAGATCTCCTGCGTCTCGTTGCGCCGCTGGTATTCGAAGTCGCTCAGTTCCTCGAAGCGGGCCAGGCGCGATTTGCTCTTGGCCTGGCGCGCCTTCGGGTTCTGGCGCGACCATTCGAGTTCCTTCTTCAGGGCCTTGGCGTGGGCTTCCTCGCTCTTCTGCTCCTGCGCCAGGCGTTCGCCCTTCTGCTCGAGCCAGGTGCTGTAGTTGCCCTTCCAGGGAATGCCGCGGCCGCGGTCGAGTTCGAGAATCCATTCGGCCGCGTTGTCGAGGAAGTAGCGGTCGTGGGTGATGGCCACCACGGTGCCCGGAAAGCGCTGCAGGAAGACTTCGAGCCACTCCACCGATTCGGCGTCCAGGTGGTTGGTCGGCTCGTCGAGCAGCAGCATGTCGGGCTTGCTCAGCAAGAGGCGGCACAGCGCGACGCGGCGCTTTTCACCGCCCGACAGCACGCCGATGTTGGCGTCCCAGGGCGGCAGGCGCAGCGCGTCGGCCGCGATCTCGAGCTGGTGCTCGGAGTCGGTGCCGGCGGTCGCGATGATGGCTTCGAGCTCGGCCTGTTCGGCCGCGAGCGCGTCGAAGTCGGCATCCTCGGCGCCGTAGGCCACGTACACCTCCTCGAGGCGCGCCTTGGCCGCATAGACGGCGCCCATCGCCTCTTCCACCGACTGGCGCACGGTGTGATCCGGGTTGAGCTTGGGCTCCTGTTCGAGGTAGCCGATGGTGAGACCGGGCATCGGCAGCGCCTCGCCTTCGATTTCCTTGTCGATGCCCGCCATGATCTTGAGCAGCGACGACTTGCCCGAGCCGTTCAGGCCGAGCACGCCGATCTTGGCACCGGGGAAAAACGACAGCGAAATGTCCTTCAAGATCTGCCGCTTGGGGGGCACGGTCTTGCTGACCTTGTTCATGGTGTAGACGTACTGGGCCATCAGATTGCTTGCATTCAGAAGAAGGTGGAGGGGTTGCGCGAGCGCCCCGAACAGGCGCGGCAAACCACCGATTATCGACTCATGCGACAATAGCGCCTGTTGCCGGGTCCAGTTGCCCGCAACGCCGGCTCTCCGCCGGGGACAAAGAAGGCCGATCCTCCCAAAAGAAGACAGGCTCTCGGGCTCCCACTCCTGACCTTCATCTGCCCTTACTGGCCCGACGTCCACATGACGCCTGGGCGGGCCGATACCACCGCGCCGTGTAAGGCGCTTATTGAACTCAATGAACTTTGATGAACTGAAGCTGGCTCCGGCCATCTTGAAAGCCGTGCACGAGCAAGGCTACGAAACTCCCACCCCCATTCAGGCCCAGGCCATTCCCGCAGTGCTCGACGGGCACGACCTGCTCGGCGGCGCCCAGACCGGCACCGGCAAGACGGCGGCCTTCACGCTGCCGATGCTGCACAAGCTCAGCATGGCCCGCAGCGCCACCAACAAGTTCGGCGGCACCGGCATCCGGGCCCTCGTGCTCACCCCCACGCGCGAACTCGCAGCGCAGGTCGAGGAATCGATCCGCACCTATGGCAAGTACCTGCAGCTGAGCTCCACCGTCATCTTCGGCGGCGTCGGCATGAACCCGCAGATCAGCAAGCTCAAGAGCGGCATCGACATCCTGGTCGCCACGCCCGGCCGCCTGCTCGACCTGCAGCAGCAAGGCATGCTCGACCTCTCGCAGGTGCAGATGCTGGTGCTCGACGAGGCCGACCGCATGCTCGACATGGGCTTCATCCACGACGTGAAGAAGATCCTCGCGCTGGTGCCGAAGGAAAAGCAGAGCCTGCTGTTCTCCGCCACCTTCAGCGACGAGATCCGCGACCTCGCCGCCACGCTGCTGAAGAACCCGCAGAGCATCCAGGTCACGCCGCGCAACACCACCGTGCAGCGCATCAGCCAGGTGATCCACCCGGTCGGCCGCGGCAAGAAGAAGGCGCTGCTCGCGCACATCATCAACGAGCACGACTGGAGCCAGGTGTTGGTGTTCACCCGCACCAAGTTCGGTGCCAACAGCGTGGCCGAATTCCTCACCAAGAACGGCATCGAGGCGATGGCGCTGCACGGCAACAAGAGCCAGAGCGCGCGCACCCAGGCGCTGGCCGGCTTCAAGAGCGGCGATATCCGCGCGCTGGTCGCCACCGACATCGCGGCGCGCGGCATCGACATCGACGAACTGCCGCACGTCGTCAACTACGAGATCCCGAACGTCAGCGAAGACTACGTTCACCGCATCGGCCGCACCGGCCGCGCGGGCGCGAGCGGCGAGGCCGTGAGCCTGGTCTGCCTCGACGAGGAAGGCTTCATGCAGGAGATCGAGCGCTTCACCAAGCAGGACATCCCGGTCAAGGTCGTCGAAGGCTTCGGCCCCGAGGAAGGCGAACGCGCCGAGCCCATCGCGATGGGCCGCCAGACCATCTGGGGCGGCGCCGGCCGTCCGCCGAGCCGCGAAGTCATGCAGGCCGCGGCCAAGGCTGCACGCACCGAGATGCTGCAGCGCATGCGCGACAACAAGGCTGGCCAGGGCGAACGCTCCGGCGGCGGCGGCGGTGGCAATGGCAGCGGCGGCGGTCAACGCCGCGGCGGCGGCAATGGCCAGGGCCAGGGTGCACCGGCCGGCCGCAACGCCGGCGGTGGCGGTCAAGGCCCGCGTGGCCAGGCGCCGCGCAGCCAGGCGCCGGCACGCGGCCCGCAGGGACCGGCGCGCACGCCGCATCACGCGCAGCCCCATCACCATGCGCAGAACCATCTGCCGCACGAAGAACGCCAGCCACGCCATCACGGTAACACCCACAGCCCGACGCAAGCCGATGCCGTTGCGCATCTGCGCGCCGAAGCGATCGCGGGTGGCGAAGGCCAGCCGGATCCGTTGCGCACCAGTGTCGACAGCCTGGGCGCTGGCCGGGGTCGCCGTGGCGGCGGCGGTGGTGGCGGCTACGGCGGCAATCGCTCCGGCGGTGGCGGCCGTTCGGGCGGCGGACGCTCGGGTGGCGGCTACGGCGGTGGCGGCGGTGGTGGTTACGGCGGCGGCGGTGGCGGCGGCGGTGGTCGCTCCTTCGGTCGCTGAGCACGCGACCTTCCTGCAACACAAGGGCGCTTCGGCGCCCTTTTGCTTTCCGGCCGCAACGTGCAGGCTGCGTTCAGGCCATGCGCTTGCCGCTCTGCCGGTCGAACAGATGCACGCATTCGCTGTCGATCACCAGGCCCACCGTCTGGTCGGGCTTGGCATCGACCCGCCCATGCACGGCCAGCGTGAGCTTGGCCTGCCCGACCTCGACAAGCAGTTCGGTCTCCGCACCGGTCGGCTCGACCACGATGACCCTGGCCGGCACGCCATGGACCGCATCCGCCAACGTGATGTCGCCGGGACGCACGCCGTAGTGCACCGGCTGGCCGTCCGTCGCCGTGGTGCCGGCCGGCGCCGGCCATAGCGCGCCCTGTGCCTCGACACGCCAGCGCCCTTCGACACGCCGCGCGACGCCTTCCAGCACGTTCATCGCCGGCGAACCGATGAACTGGGCGACGAACAGGTTGTCGGGCCGGTCATAGAGCTCGAGCGGCGTGCCGATCTGCTCGACCGCGCCGTCGTGCATCACCACGATGCGGTCGGCCATCGTCATCGCCTCGATCTGATCGTGCGTCACATACACGGTGGTGGTCTTGAGCCGCTGGTGCAGCGCCTTGATCTCGGCGCGCATCGCGACGCGCAGCTTGGCATCGAGATTGGACAAGGGCTCGTCGAACAGGAAGACCTTGGGATCGCGCACGATCGCGCGCCCCATCGCCACGCGCTGGCGCTGTCCGCCCGAGAGCTCGCGCGGGTAGCGACCGAGCAGCTGGTCGAGGTTGAGGATCTTCGCCGCATCCGCCACGCGCTGCTCGGTGACTGATTTCTCGGCATTGCGCAACCGCAGGCTGAAGCCCATGTTCTCGCCGACCGTCATGTGCGGATAGAGCGCGTAGCTCTGGAACACCATCGCGATGTCGCGGTCCTTCGATTCGAGCTCGTTCACCACGCGGCCGTCGATCCGGATCTCGCCGCCGGTGATGTCCTCCAGCCCGGCCAGCATGCGCAGCAGCGTCGACTTGCCGCAGCCCGACGGACCGACCAGCACCACGAACTCGCCATCGGCGATCTCGAAGCCGAGCCGCTCGATGATCTGCGTCTTGCCATAGGACTTCTGCACGTTCTGAAAAGTGACGGATGCCATGTTCCCTGTTCCCTTCGAGTCTTCAGCTCTTGACCGCACCGGCAGTGATGCCGCCGACCATGTAGCGCTTGAATGCGTAGTAAATCGCCGCGGGAGGCAACGCATAGATCAACCCCGTCGCCATCAGCAGTTCCCAAGGCGAATCGTCAGCCGCGAGGAAATTGCCGAGCGCCACCGCCAACGTCACGCTGGTGTCGTTCGACAGCAGCAGGAAGGCGTAGAGGTATTCGTTCCATGCCAGCAGCAGCGCATAGGTGCCGACCGCGACCAGCGACGGCACCATCAGCGGCAGGTAGACCAGCCGGAACAGCTGCAGCGGCGAGGCGCCGTCCATGCGCGCGGCCTCGTCGAGTTCGTAGGGCAGCTTGTCCGAGGCCTGCTTCAGCACCCAGATGCAGTACGGCGATGCGATCGTGACCATCGCGAGGATCAGCGACCACTGGCTGTTGAGCAGCCCGTAGTTGCCCATGGTCTTGTACATCGGCACGGCCAGGAACGCGGCCGGGATGAAGTAGGTGAACAGCGCCAGGTTCATCACCGTGCGGCCGCCGCGCACGCGCAGCCGGCTGATCGCGAAGGCCGCCGTGGTCGCCACGAACAGCGTGATCGCACCGACCGCGAGTGCGATCGCCACCGAGTTGCCGAGCTGCACCCAGAAGTGGTCGAGATAGAAATGCTTCTGATAGAAGACCGTGCGGAAGTTGTCCAGCGTCGGCGACTTCGGCCACAGATGACCCGTCGTCGCCGTGCCCCGCGGCGAGATCGCGAACATCAGCATGTGGTAGACCGGGATGATCGTCCAGATCAGCACCGGGATGCCGATCAACAGCAGCTTGGCTTCGGTGCCGGCGGATTTGAGGGTCCAGCGCTTCATTTCGACAGCCTCTTCATCATGAAGTACACCAGCGGCAGGACAAGCGGCATCGCGACCACGATCGATGCCATCGACAAGTCGACCTGGTCAAGTCGCAGATAGCGGATGCCCAGCGTGGCGAGCACATGCGTGAGGTCGGCGGGACCACCGCCAGTGAGCAGATAGACGCTGTTGAAATCGCCCAGCGTCCAGATCATCGAGAGGATCAGCGAAGTGACGTAGAGCGTGCGCAGCGCCGGCCAGCTGATGAAGCGGAACTTCTGCCACGAACTCGCGCCGTCGACCGATGCGGCCTCGTACTGCTCGGTCGGGATCGCCAGCCGCCCCGCGACCAGGATCAGCGTCCAGAAGGGCAGTGACTTCCAGATGTGCATCAGCATCGCGAAGCCGAGCGCGAGCGTCGGATCGTTGAGCCAGTTCGGTCCGTCGAGCCCGGTCAGATCGAAGATCGCGGTGTTGATCACGCCCCACTCGGGATTGAGCATGAAGCGCACGGAAAGAATCGTCGGGATCGACGGCAGTGCCCACGGAAGGATGAAGATCCCCGAAAGAATCTTGATCCACCACCGCGACTCCACGAAGAAGCCCGACAGCACCAGCGCCACCAGCATCTTGAGATTGATCGCGACCACCAGGAACAGGATCGTGTTGATCACCGATCGAAAGAAGATCGGATCCTGCACCAGATGCACATAGCTCTGCGGATGCCGCGCCAGCCAGAGCCCGTAGCACACCGGATAAAGCACGAACACCAGGAAGATGACGAGATAAGGCACGACCATCAGCCGCCCCCAGCGCTGCCAGCGATCGCTGCGCGGAAGCGGCAGCGTGCTGGTGACTACGGTGCTTGCAATGCTGCTCATGCAGTCTCCTTCCCTCAGCAATTCAATTCAAAAACACCGCGGAACCGGCTATGCCGGGCCGCAGGTGTTGCCCCCGGTAGGGGGTTGGCGAAGCGACACGAAGTGCGCGTAGCCTGGGGGGAGCTAGGTCCCCGCTACGGTCTTGATGCGCGCGATCATCTCGTCGACCGCCTTGTCCACCGGCACCTTGTCGCTGACGATGCGGTTCATCGCCTTGGCCCACACGTTCTCGTTGTTGAGGATGGTGAACTTGTAGTTCCTGGTGAATTCGAAGGTCACCGTGCCGGCCGCGTACTGGTTGAACACCGACCTGCGGTGCGAATCGGCCTGCCAGAACGGCCGCGCCTGCCCGGCCTTCGTCACCGGGAACCAGCGGCCCAGCGAGCCTTCGACATACGGCGTCAGGTTCTCTTCCTGCAGCAGGAAGCTCACGAACTCCTTGGCGCGCGCCTTGTTCTTCGCGTCCTTGAACACCACGCCCGTCTTCACCGCCGTGCGGTAGACCATCTTGCTGCCGTCGGGCTTGTTCGGAAAGCCCGCGGTGCGGATGCGCTCGGTGTAGTTCTTCTTGGCTTCCTCACGCTGCTCGGCGGTGAGCGTGGTGTTGTTCATGTCGTCGAGCCACTTGGCCGGCAGCGAGATGGTCGCGTTGTGCGTCATCACGGTCGTCTTGTTGTGGAAGGCGACATTGTTGTCCGGGTCCTTCCAGCTGGTGGACGACGGCGGCGTGCAGCCCGTCAGGTAGGGCTTGGTGTAGTCCGTCATCGCATTGATCAGACCGGTGCGCACCGACGGATCGTCGACCAGCAGCTTGCCGCTGTCGTTCACCAGCTTCACGTTGTACGCATCCATGAAGGTCAGGAACGAATAGAACGAGTCGCTCGAATCCACGCCCATCGGCATGCCGATGCCGAAGGTGCGCTTGCCGGTCTTCTGGCGGCTGGCCGGCTGCACCTTCTCGCACCAGAAGGACCAGTAGTCCTTCCAGTTGGTCGGGATGTCCGACTCCTTGAAGCCCGCATCGGCCAGCATGTCGATCCAGTATTCGATGTGCATCGTCTGCTGCTTGATCGGGAAGGCGTAATAGGCCTTCGACTTGGTCTTGTCGTTGTAGAGGAAGGTGGTCTCGACCGTGTTGGGCGCGAAGCGCGACTGCATCGGCGCGATCACGCTGCTCAAGTCTTCCAGCTTGCCGTCGAAGGCCCACTTGCCGGTGACCTGGAAGTCGTAGACGTCGGCGTACGCGACGTCGGGCGGGCTGCCCGAATCGAGCGCGGACACCGTCTTGGGAATCATGTCCTGCACCGGATACTGCGACAGTTCGACCTTGACGCCCTTGTGCTTGTCCTCGAACTTCTTGATGGCGGCGAACAGCGCGTCGTCCTCCGCCTTGTAGAAGCCCTTGACCCACCAGACGGTGAGCGTTTCCTGCGCCGCCGCGTGGCCCGCGACGGCGAGGCCGAGCGCCATCAGGACCGGGACCACGAATGCCTTGAGTTTCATGCTGTTGTCTCCTCTTTTTCGATGAAATGCTCGTTGCGCGAGCGGGGTGGGAAAAGCAAAGCGTGCAGCCGGCCCGGCGTAGGTTCAGGCGGCCTTGAGGCGCGGCGGCGGACGGCCGAGGCGCGGCAGGCGCCGGCGCGAACCGAGCACTTCCTCGATGTCCGCGTTCGCGCCCTCGATGAGCTTGATGATGGCGCGCTCGGCACGCGCCGGGTTGTGCGCGATGACGGCGTCGAGCACGGCACGGTGCATCGGCAGCGACATCGCCGGGCCGTCCTTCTTGATGGTGGAGATCTCGAAGCTGGTGCGCAACAGCGCATGCAGCGCCTTGCTCATCTGCGCCAGCATGCGGTTGCCGGCGGCGCGCAGCAGGCCGTGGTGGAAGCGCAGGTCGAAGGTCACGTAGTCCCCGCCGAACTCGACCGCGTGCTTCATGCCGGCGAAGGCGGTCTCGATCTCCTCGATGTCGGCCGGCGATGCGCGCTCTGCCGCCAGCCGCACGGCCGCCGGCTCGACCACGCGGCGCAGATCCTGCAGGTCGCGCAGGAACTCGGGCGTGAGGCCGGCGCGGGCCTGCCAGGTGATGACGTCGGGATCGAACCAGTTCCATTGGTCTTCGGGCAGCACGCGGGTGCCGACCTTGGGCCCGGTGAAGATCAGGCCCTTGGCCACCAGCGACTTCACGGCTTCGCGCACCACGGTGCGGCTGACACCGAACTCCTCGCACAGGAGCGGCTCGGCCGGCATCGGCGCGCCGATGGCGTAGCGCCGCGAGACGATCGCCTCACCGAGCAGGTCGAGTGTGCGGCCGTGGGTGTTCTTGGTCATGGTCGCGGCTTATCATATGATGATTGAAATTCGGCCTCGGCAGGACAAACCCTGATTCGTCGCGGTGCGATTTCACAACCATGGAGACATCGGATTGACATCGCTGGTCGCCATCGATTGGGGCACGAGTTCATTGCGCGGCGCGCTGCTCGATGGCAAGGGCCGCGTGGTCGAGGAACGCCACCATGCGCGCGGCATCCTCAGCGTGCCGGCCGGCGAATTCCCCGCCGTGTTCGAGTCCTTGTTCGGCGACTGGATGCAGCCCGCCGGCCGCTTGTGCCTGATCTCCGGCATGGCCGGCAGCCAGCAGGGCTGGGTCGAGGCGCCCTACTGCCCCTGCCCGGCCGGCCGGGTCGAGGTCGGCAGCCGGATCGTCGACATCGTGCCGGGCCGCATCGCGATCGTGCCGGGCCTCAGCGACATGCACGACGGCGTGCCCGACGTGATGCGCGGCGAAGAGGTGCAGATCCTCGGCGCCATGGCGATCACAGGCCTTGCCGACGGCCTGTTCGTGCTGCCCGGCACGCACAACAAGTGGGCCACGGTGAAGAAGGGCCGCGTGACGGGTTTCCGCACCTTCATGACCGGCGAGTTCTATGCGCTGCTGAGCCGGCATTCGATCCTCGCGCGCACGCTCGACGTGCAGGCACCGCTCGACGAAGCCGCATTCCTGCAGGGCGTGACGCAGGCCGACAACGGCCAGGGCCTGCTGCACAACGCATTCGGCGCGCGCACCCTCGCCTTGTTCGAGCGCATGTCGGCCGGCGAGCTGTCGAGCTATCTCTCCGGCCTGCTGATCGGCGAGGAGTTGCGCACGCAATCCACGCATGCAGGCGGCGAGCTGGTGCTGGTCGGCGCGCCCGCGCTGACCGAGCGCTACCTGCTGGCACTGCGTGCCTCCGGCGGCAGCGCACGCACGCTCGGCGCCGAGGCCACCTGGGCCGGGCTGCATGCGCTCTCGGCGTTCATCCCATCGAACAGAATCCGACCATGACCACCCCCTTCGACAAGTTCTCCGAGGCCATGCGGCAACTGCCGCTGGTCGCCATCCTGCGCGGCCTGACGCCGCCCGAAGCGCTGGCCGTCGGCGATGCGATCGTCGGCGCCGGCTTCCGGCTGCTCGAGGTGCCGCTCAATTCGCCGCAGCCGCTCGAGAGCATCGCGCGGCTGCACGAGCGCTTTCCGGCTGCGCTGGTCGGCGCCGGCACGGTGCTCGATGCACGGCAGGTGCGCGAGGTGCATGCGGCCGGCGGCGAGCTGATCGTGTCGCCCAACTTCGATGTCGAGGTCATCGCCGAAGCGAAGCGGCTCGGCCTCGTCGTGCTGCCTGGCGTGATGACGCCGACAGAAGCTTTCGGCGCGCTCGCGGCCGGTGCCACCGGACTCAAGCTGTTCCCGGCCGAGCTGGCGACGCCGGCGGTGGTGAAGGCGCTGCTCGCAGTGCTGCCGCCGGGCACGCCGCTGATGCCGGTCGGCGGCATCACGCCGCACAACATGGGCGACTGGCGCGCGGCAGGCGCGGCCGGCTTCGGCATCGGCTCGGCGCTCTACAAGCCGGGCAAGAGCGCAACGGCGGTGCGCGAAGCGGCGATGGAATTCGTCGCCGCGTTCCACGGCAGCGTGCGCAGCTGATGCGCGAGGTCGTCACCATGTCCGCCGAATCCCAATACGCCAGCCCCCGCGTGCGCGCCCTGCGCGAAGACCTTGCGCTGGCGCTGCGCGCGGCCTCGCACCACGGCCTGTCCGAAGGCGTGTGCAACCATTTCAGCGTCGCGCTGCCCGGTGCGCAGGACCGCTACCTGATCAACCCGCGCGGCCTGCACTGGAGCGAGATCGGAGCGGACGACATCGTGCTGATCGACGTGCACGGCGAGGTGCTCGCCGGCCGGCACCGCGTCGAACCCACGGCGCTGTTCATCCATGGCGCGGTGCATCGCCTCACCGGCCATGCGGTGGTGCTGCACTGCCACATGCCCTATGCGACCGCGCTCACGCTCACGGCCGATCGCGCGCTCGACCCGACGCTGAGCCAGAACGCGATGCGCTTCATGAACCGCATCGCGATCGACGCCGCATACAACGGACTCGCGCTCGACGATCGCGAAGGCGAGCGCATCGCCGGCGCGATGATCGGCAAGGACATCGCCTTCCTCGCCAATCACGGCGTGATCGTGGCCGGCGCGAACATCGCGCATGCCTACGACGATCTCTACTACCTCGAACGCGCCTGCCTGCACCAGGTGATCGCGCAATCCACCGGCCGGCCGCTGGCGCCGGTCGATGCCGAACTCGCAGCGCGCGTGGGCGCGCAGATCCAGGGCGAGCGCGAGCAGTCGGACCTGTTCTTCGAGGCGCTGCGGCGCCTGGTGCCGGCGCCGCGCTGAGCGGCGCCGCGCTGCGCCTTCAGACCCCGCCGACCACGGACCGCACCGCATCGGCCGCGGCAGCGATGCCTTGATCAGACAGATCGGGTGCGTCCACGCGCAGACGCGCAGGCCATGCCTGGAAATGACGCGCCTGCGAGCGCTCGTAGTGCGGGTCGTAGTGCAGCGCCATCAACTCGGCGAACAGATGCGGCAGGTCGCCCGTGCGCGCCCATGCCTGCCAGCGCTGCACCGTCTCCTTGCCCTGCAATTCCTTGAGCATGCCCAGCTGGCTGGCGAGCGCTTCGCGATCGTCGCCCAGGTAGGCATAGTCGCGCAGCAGGTAGGCAAGCCGCGCCTCGGGCGTAGCCACCACTTCGACACAGGGTGCCGCGCGCATGCGCGCCACCAGCGGCAGCGGCACCGAGAGGCGCCCGATGCGCGCGCTCTCGCCTTCGACATAGAGCGTGCGCGAAACATCGAGCGATTCGAGCACGCTGGCGATGCGCGTCTCGAAGCGCTTCTGCGAAGGCTGCGCAATGCCCGGCAACGCGCCGAGCAGCGAGCCCTTGTGGCTCGCGCAGTCTTCCAGGTCCAGCACCTGTTCGCCACGCGCGGCCAGCTGCGCGAGGATGCGCGTCTTCGCGCTGCCCGTCGCACCGCAAAGCACCTGCAATTTCAGTTGCGGAGAGAGCGCTTCGATCTGCGCCAGCACATGGTGGCGAAAGCTCTTGTAGCCGCCGGCCAGTTGCTGCGCATCCCAGCCGACCAGCCGCAGCCATGTGACCATCGAGCCGCTGCGCAGGCCGCCGCGCCAGCAATACACCAGCGGCTTCCAATTGGCGGGCCGGTCCGCGAAGCGCTCGCGCAGATGGCGGGCCAGGTTCGCCGCCACCATCGCCCCACCCACGCGCCGCGCCTCGAAGGCGCCCTGCTGCTTGTAGATCGTGCCGACGATCCGGCGCTCGTCGTCGTCGAGCACCGGGCAGTTGATCGCGCCCGGGATGTGGTCGAGCGCGAACTCGGCCGGCGAGCGCGCGTCGATCAACGTGTCGAAGGCATGCCGATCGGCCACGCGGACCGGCGGGCGATGCGTCACCGACATGCCGATGCGCGCGGCTGCGCCGAACCGCCCTGGCAGGCACAATTCCGGTCAGCCCCGCACGACACCCGAAAGCTCATCTTCATGGAATCCATCGCTCTCACACAGTTCTCGCATGGCGGCGGTTGCGGCTGCAAGATCGCACCCGGCCTGCTGGCGGAGATTTTGGCACGCGCGCCGCAAGGCCTGGTGCCGCCCGAACTGCTGGTCGGCACCGAGACCAGCGACGATGCCGCGGTCTACCGGCTCAACGACAGCCAGGCCCTGGTCGCGACCACCGACTTCTTCACGCCCATCGTCGACGACCCGCACGACTTCGGCCGCATCGCCGCGGCCAATGCGCTGTCGGACATCTATGCGATGGGCGGCACGCCGATCATGGCGCTGGCGCTGGTCGGCATGCCGATCGCCAAGCTGCCGCCGGAGGTCATCGGCCGCGTGCTCGAAGGCGGTGCCAGCATCTGCCGCGAAGCGGGCATCCCGATCGCGGGCGGTCACAGCATCGACGTGCTCGAACCGATCTACGGCCTGGTCGGGCTGGGCCTGGTGCATCCTCAGCACGTGCGGCGCAATGCGGATGCACGCGCCGGCGACCTGCTCGTGCTCGGCAAGCCGCTCGGTGTCGGCATCCTGTCGGCGGCGCTCAAGAAGGGCGTGCTCGATGCGGCCGGCTATGCCGAGATGATCCGCCACACCACGCAGCTCAACCGGGTCGGCATCGAACTCGCCGGCATCGGGGGCGTGCATGCGATGACCGATGTGACCGGCTTCGGGCTGGCCGGGCACCTGCTCGAGGTCTGCCGAGGTTCGAAGCTCTCGGCCGAACTGCGCCTCGCGGACTTGCCGATGATCGCGCGTGCCGTCGACTTCGCCAGGCAGGGCATCGTGACCGGCGCCTCGGCGCGCAACTGGCATGCGTATGGCGACCAGGTCCGGTGGCCTGCGGGCGCGCAGGAATGGCAGCGCGCGCTGCTGAGCGATCCTCAGACCAGCGGCGGCCTGCTGGTGAGTTGCAGCCCGGATGCACTGGCGTCCGTGCTCGGCGCGTTCCGTGCGGCCGGGTTCCGGGATGCCGCGGCGATCGGCGAACTCGGCGCGCCGACCGACGCTGGCACGACCCTCGGCTTTACCGCACGCTGAGCCTCAGCGGCCTTCCGCCGCGGCGCGGTCCGCGAGCTCCCGGATGCGCAAGTCAACCAGCGAACGCCAGCCCTTCAGCGCCGAACGCAGGCCGTACTTCGCTTCGACCTCCCGTTCGGCCTGGGCGCCGAAGCGCCGCCTCGCTTCGGAGGGCGGCCGCGGAATCTGCGCGCGCGGCTGCACCGGGCGGCGACTGCGAGGCGCGACCGCAGCGCGCTCGCCGGCGGCCCGTTCCGCCTCGAAGCGCGCGATCAGGCGGGCCGGGTCCTTCGCCAGCAGCAGGTATTCGCGCTCGCTGAGCGGGCGTCCGTTCGGGCTGCCGTACAGCGGCCAGTCGCGAACGTTGCCATGGAAGAGCTTCTGGTAGCAGCCGACGCCGACCACGAACAGCGCCCCGTCCTGGCTGACGACATGGAGCCGCCGGAAGACCGTGCGGCCGCAGCCCGGGGCCTGGCAGGCGAAACGCTTGCTCTGTGCAACTTCCACCACCGCAAGGAGTTTCTTCGTGTCCACGGCCCTGGCCTTTGCCCACAATGCGCTTGTAAAAGTATGTGGGCGATGCGGCCTTTTGTCCGCTGCACTTGTGGCTTAGGCCGGAAGAGGGGCATCGCCGCCGGCGCGGCACCGCTTCAGCCGATCACCTCCGGCCACTCGGTGTGGAAGAATTTTCCTTCGGGCTGGTCGATGCGCTCGTAGGTGTGGGCGCCGAAGAAGTCGCGCTGCGCCTGCAGCAGGTTGGCCGGCAGGCGCTCGGCACGGTAGCTGTCGTAGTAGGCCAGCGAGGCGCTGAAGGCCGGCACCGGAATGCCGTTGGAGACGGCCAGCGCCACCACCTCGCGCCAGCTCTGCTGGGTGCGGTTCAGCAGCTCCTTGAAGAAGGGGTCGAGCATCAGGTTGGCCAGCGCCGGCTGCTTGCGGTAGGCCTCGGTGATGCGGTTGAGGAAGCGCGCGCGGATGATGCAGCCGCCGCGCCAGATCGACGCGATGCCGCCGAAGTCGAGGCCCCAGTTCTTCTTCTCGCCCATGGTCTTGATGAGATCGAAGCCCTGCGTGTAGCTGATGACCTTCGACGCGTAGAGCGCATCGTGCACCTTGGCGACCAGCTCTTTCTTCACGCCGTCGAGCGCGGGCTTCGGCCCCTGCAGCACCTTGCTGGCCGCGACGCGCTGCTTCTTCTGCGACGACAGCACGCGCGCCTCGACGGCGGCATTGATGGTGCTGATGACGACCGCATTCTCGGCCGCGTTGATCAGCGTCCATTGGCCGGTGCCCTTCTGGCCGGCCTTGTCCAGGATCATGTCGACCAGCGGGCGGCCGGTCTGCGGATCCTTCTGTTCGAGCGCCTTGCCGGTGATCTGGATCAGGTAGCTCTGCAGCTCGCCCTCGTTCCATTCGTTGAAGATGGCCGCCATCTCGTCGGTCGTGAAACCGGCCGCCTGAAACAGGCTGTAGGCCTCGCAGATGAGCTGCATGTCGCCGTACTCGATGCCGTTGTGGATCATCTTCACGTAGTGGCCCGCACCGCCGGGACCGATGTGGATCACGCAGGGCTGGCCGTCGACCTTGGCCGCGATGCTCTCGAAGATCGGCTTCATCACCTCCCAGGTCGAGAGCGGGCCGCCCGGCATGATCGCCGGCCCCTTGCGCGCGCCCTCCTCGCCGCCCGACACGCCGGCGCCGACGAAGCGCAGGCCCTTGCTCGCGAGGTAGGCATCGCGGCGCTCGGTGTCGGTGTAGAGGCTGTTGCCGCCATCGATGACGATGTCGTCCTTCTCCAAGAGCGGGATCAGCTGCTCGATCACCTGGTCCACCGGCGCGCCGGCCTTGACCATGATCTGGATCTTGCGCGGCCGCGCGAGGCTCTGCACGAAGTCCTCCAGCGTGTCGCAGCCGACCAGCTGCTTGCCCGGATGCTTCGCGACGAATTCGTCCGTGGTCGCCGTGGTGCGGTTGAACACGCTGACCTGGAAGCCGCGGCTCTCCACGTTCAGCACCAGGTTCTGGCCCATCACGGCCAGGCCGATCAATCCGAAGTCGCTCTTCTTTGCGGTCATGGTTCGTTGCGCGCGGCGGCAGCTCGCGCTGTGGGTTGAAGGAGGCGTCCATTGTGCCGGGCACGGCCGGGCGATGCGACACCTCAGGGATACCCATGAGAGCCAGCGTGTCCGTAGCTTGCTATGGTGTCACGCACCCCTGCCCGCCCGAGCGTGCGGTGCATCGCGCCTCTGCGGCGCCATCAAGGAAACAAGCATGGACAACAACCGACGCAAGATCCTGTGGGCCGGTGCGGCCGCAACCATGGCGCCGCTCGCGCCGATGGCGTGGGCACAGGCCGGCAGCCTGAAGATCTCGCACCAGTTCCCCGGCGGCACGCTCACCGAAGGCGATTTCCGCGACCGCCTGTGCCGGCGCTTCGCGGCCGACATCGAGAAGCAGAGCAACGGCGCGCTCAAGGGCGTGGTCTATCCCGGCTCCTCGCTGATGAAGACCAACTCGCAGTTCTCGGCGCTGCGCAAGGGCGCGCTCGACATCGGCCTGGTGCCGCTTTCGTACGCGGGCGGCGAAGTCCCCGAGACCAACATCGGCCTGATGCCGGCCCTGGTGCCGAGCTACGAGGTCGGCGCGGCATGGAAGACCGGCGAGGTCGGCAAGCTGCTCACCAAGATGCTCGACGACAAGGGCATCATCGTGCTGAGCTGGATCTGGCAGGCCGGCGGCGTGGCCAGCCGCGCCGCGCCGCTGGTGGCGCCCGAAGATGCCAAGGGCCAGAAGGTGCGCGGCGGCAGCCGCGAGATGGACATGATGCTCAAGGCGGCCGGCGCCTCGGTGATCTCGCTGCCCTCCAACGAGATCTACGCCGCGATGCAGACCGGCGCGATGGACGCGGCGATGACCTCCTCCACCAGCTTCATCTCCTTCAAGCTCGAGGAGATCGCCAAGAACCTCACGACCGGGCGCAACAAGGCCTACTGGTTCATGTTCGAGCCGCTGTTGATGTCCAAGGACATCTTCGCCAGGCTGCCCAAGGCGCAGCAGGACATCATCGTGGCCGCCGGCGCCGCGCAGGAAAAATTCGCCACCGATGCCGCGCGCGCCGACGACAAGATCGCGGCCGATGTCTACACCAAGGCCGGCGCCAAGGTGTTCGATCTCGACGAGCCCACGATGCGCAAATGGCAGGCGATCGCGCGCGACACCGCATGGAAGGACTACGCCGCGCACAACGATTCCTGCAAGGCGCTGATGGCGGCTGCGCAGAAGCTCCTGTGAGTGCGGGCGTCGAACGCCGGCCCGCGCCGGCCGGCCTCGGCGCTGATGCGATCGACCCCGCGACGCCGCGCATGCTGATGCCGCTGGCGCGCGCGCTGCATGCGCTCAACCGCGTGCTGATGGGCATCGGCATGGTCGCGCTGCTGGCCGCGTCGGTGGTGCTGACCACCAGCGTGGTCTCGCGCTACTTCCTCAGGGCCTCGACCGACTGGCAGGACGAGGCGGCCGTGTTCCTGCTGGTCGGCGCGACCTTCACCTGCGGCGCCTTCGTGCAGTCGATCCGCGGCCACATCGGCATCGAGGCCGTGGTCGGCGTGCTGCCGGTCGCCGCGAACCGTTTGCGCATGGCGCTGGTCGATGTGTTCTGCCTCGCCTTCTGCGCCTTCTTCGCGTGGAAGTCGTGGACCCTGCTGCACGAGGCCTGGGTCGACGGCCAGACCACGTCCTCGTCGTGGGCGCCGCCGCTGTGGATTCCCTACGGGCTGATGTCGATCGGCATGACGCTGCTCACATTGCAGCTGCTGGTGCAGGCCTGCGCGAGCATCAACCGCCTTTCGGGCAAGGCACGGGCGCTCTGATGTCGATGCTTTCGCTCGGGCTCCTGTTCGGCGCCGTCACCCTGTTCGTGATGTTCTCGGGCGCACCGATCGCGTTCGCGCTCGGCGGCGTCGCGGTGCTGTTCATGGCTTTCTTCATGCCGGCCTCCTCGCTCGACACGGTGACGCAGAATGTCTACGAGGAGATGTCCAGCATCACGCTGCTGTCGATTCCGCTGTTCATCCTCAAGGGCGCGGCGATCGGGCGATCCCGCGCCGGCCAGGACCTGTATGCGGCGATGCACGTGTGGATGCACAAGGTGCCGGGCGGCCTGGGCATCGCCAATGTCTTCGCCTGCGCGCTGTTCGCGGCCATGGCCGGCTCGAGCCCCGCCACCTGCTCGGCCATCGGCAGCGCCGGCATCCCCGAGATGCGCAAGCGCGGCTACTCGCCCGGCTTCGCGGCCGGCATCATCGCGGCCGGCGGCACGCTCGGCATCCTGCTGCCGCCCTCGATCACGATGATCCTGTACGCGGTCGCGGCCGAGCAGTCGCTCGGGCGCCTGTTCCTGGCCGGCATCGGACCGGGGCTGCTGCTGGTGTCGCTGTTCGCGGCCTACGCCGTCGTCAACTACCGCAAGGAACATCGCCGCGCCGTGCTCGCCTTCGAGCGCGACGGCACGGCCTCGGCGCTGCTCGACGACGAGCACTTCACGCTGCGCCAGAAATTCGAGATGCTGCCGCGCGTGGTGCCCTTCGTGCTGCTCTTGATCGGCGTGATGGTCGCGCTCTACGGCGGCTTCGCGACGCCCTCGGAGACGGCCGGCCTCGGCGGCCTGCTGGCGCTGGTGCTGATCGCCGCGATCTACGGCGTCTGGCGCGTGCGCGACCTGGCGCCGATCCTCGGCCAGACGCTCAAGGAATCGACCATGCTGATGTTCATCATCGGCATGTCGCTCCTGTTCTCGTACGTGATGAGCTACCTGCACATCAGCCAGTCGACCGCGCAATGGATCGTCGGGCTGCATTCGTCGAAGTGGGTGCTGCTGGCCGCGATCCTGGTGCTGGTGATCGTGCTGGGCTTCTTCCTGCCGCCGGTCAGCATCATCCTGATGACGGCACCGATCTTCCTGCCGCCGCTGAAGTCGGCCGGCTTCGATCTGATCTGGTTCGGCGTGCTGATGACGATCGTGATGGAGACCGGCCTGATCCATCCGCCGGTCGGCCTCAACCTCTTCGTCATCAAGAACATCGCGCCCGACATCCCGCTCTCGGACATCGTCTGGGGCGTGCTGCCCTTCGTGGTGCTGATGCTGCTGGCGGTGGTGCTGATCTGCATCTTCCCGGGCATCTCGACCGTGCTGCCGGATCTCGTGATGGGGCCGGTGCCGGGCACGTCCTGAACCGACGCGTCCACAATCGCGCATGGCCGCCGCGCACGACCCCTTCCCCCTGCTGCGAACCCTCGTTCTCGCGACGGCCGCGATGCTCGCCTTCGCCGCCAACTCGCTGCTGTGCCGGCTCGCGCTGCAGCATGGCGGCATCGATCCGGCGAGCTTCGGCAGCATCCGGCTGGTCTCGGGCGCGATCACGCTGGCCGTCGTCGTGCGCCTTCGATCGGCACCGCCCTCCGGCCGCGCGAGCTGGCTCGCCGCGGCCATGCTGTTCGCCTACGTCGCGTTCTTCTCCTTCGCCTATGTCAGCCTGCCCGCGGGCACCGGCGCGCTGATCCTGTTCGGCGCGGTTCAGGTCACGATGCTCGGCGCCGGCCTGCGCGCCGGCGAACGCTTCGGGCCGGCCGGATGGTTCGGCCTGGTGCTGGCGATCGCGGGGCTGGCCTACCTGGTGTCGCCCGGCATCGCCGCGCCGCCGCTGCTGGGCGCCGCGTGGATGGCGATCGCCGGCGTGGCCTGGGGCGTCTACTCGCTGCTCGGGCGCGGCGTGGCCGATCCGCTGGCGGCGACCGCACGGAACTTCGTGCGCGCCGCGCCCTTCGCGCTCGTGCTGAGCATCGTCTTCGCCGCCGGCGCGCATGCCGATCGCGCCGGCATCGCGCTGGCCATCGCATCCGGCGCCCTCAGCTCCGGCATCGGCTACGTGATCTGGTATGCGGCGCTGCCGCGGCTGTCCGCGATGCGGGCCGCGACGCTGCAGTTGTCGGTGCCGTTGATCGCGGCGTTCGGCGGCGTGCTCTTTCTGTCGGAAGCGATCACGCCTCGGCTGGCGGTGGCGTGCGTGATGATTCTCGGCGGGATTGCATTGGTGTTGACGGGCAAGGCGCGGACGTAGCGGCATTCACCCCGCGCTGACGTACCCGCTACAGATCGAGCACCAGCACCGGCGACAACGCCCGCGAGACGCAGATCATCATCGACTTGCCCGCATCCCGCTGTTCCTGCGACAGCACATAGTCGCGGTGCTCGACCTGGCCTTCGCAGACCGCCGTCTCGCAGGTGCCGCACAGACCTTCACGGCATGAGAAAGGCAGGTTCATGCCATCGGCTTCCAGCACTTCGAGAATGCTGCGGTCCGCGGGCACGGTCAGCGATTTGCCACTGCGCCGCAGCTCGACGCGGAAGGCACCGGCCGGCACCGCATCAGCGGCCGGTGTGGCGGGCGCGGTGAAGTATTCGAAATGCACCCGCGATGCCGGCCGGTGCGCGGCATGGTCCTGCACCGCCTGCATCAACGGCTGCGGCCCGCAGCAGTAGACGTGCTCGCCGGCGCCCTCGCCCGCCAGCCATTCGCGCACGTCGAGCACCGTGCCCGCGAGGTCGTCGAAGTGGAAGTGCACGCGCTCACCGTATGCACGCAGCGTTTCGTAGAAGGCGGTGCGCTGACCGTTGCGCGCCGCATAGACCAGCCGCCACGGCCTGGCCTGCGCCTCGCACCAGCGGATCATCGCCATCATCGGCGTCACGCCGATGCCGCCGGCGATGAACAGGTAGCTGTCGGCCTTCGGATCGAGCGCGAAGTTGTTGCGCGGCGCGCTCACCGCCAGCGGCATGCCGCGGCGCACCGACTGGTGCACGAAGGCCGAGCCGCCGCGCCCGTTGGCCGCGCGGCCGACGCCGACCACGTAGCGGTCGCGCTCGCGCCAGTCGTTGGTCAGCGAGTAGTGGCGCACCAGGCCGTTCGGCAGATCGATCTCGAGGTGCGCGCCGGGCTCGAAGGGCGGCAGCGCCGCGCCGTCCGGCGCCTTGAGCTCGACCAGCACCACGTCGCGCGCCTCGGCCTGGACATCGGTGACCTGCAGCAGCTGCCGGCCGTTGGACAGCGCGGGCATCGCCGATGCCATCAGGCCGCGACGGGCGCCGACGGGCTGCGCTCTTCCTGCAGCCGCTGGCTCAGCGTCCAGCGGAAGTGCGACAGCGGCGCATCGGCGGCGATCGCCAGCAGCTTGAGATCCGGGTCGCGGTCGAACAGCTTCTGCTGCGCCTCGATGATGGCCTTGTCCTCCATGAAGCCCTCGCGCAGGCTGTTGCACAGCGACAGCGCGATGTTGGGATCGTCGAGGTCGAAGTTGTGCAGGTAGTTCCAGAAGAAGTGCGTGCTGCGGCGCGTCTCGGGCGTCATGAACTGGCAGTTGCGGTACTGCCGCGCGCCGTCGATGTGGCCCTTCTCGGCGCCGGTGCCCGCGGGCGCGAACATCGATTCGAGGAAGAAGATGCCGGGCACGTGCATGTGGCCGATGTTGCGGCGGTCGACCTTGGCCGTCTTGTCGGGGATCACCTTCTGGTGGAAGGGCGGCGAGTCGCTGTTCATGTGCCAGCGCTCGACGCGAAAGCCGTTGGGCAGGCGCTCGATGTTCAGCGGCTTGGTCTGGTAGGCGTATTCCTCCGAGCCGCCGAGCGTCTTGGTGTGGACGAAAGCCAGGTGCGCGAAGTCGCTCAGGTTGTCGACGATCAGGAGCCAGTTGGCGTCGTAATGCATGTACGCGGGCAGGCCCTTCCAGCCCGGCTCGTGCAGCGGCGGGTAGTCGATGATGAGCGCAGGGTCGGCCTTGTCCGCATCGCCCATCCAGATCCACACCAGATGGTCGCGCTCGACCACCGGATAGCTCCTCACGCCGAGCTTCGGCGGGATCATGTCCTGTCCCGGGATCTGGATGCACTTGCCCGAGGGCTCGAACTTCATGCCGTGGTACATGCAGCGGATGCAGTCGCCTTCGATGCGGCCCATCGACAACGGCGCGCCGCGATGGCAGCAACGGTCGTCCAGCGCCACGACCTTGCCGCTCTCGCCCTTGTAGATCACGACCGGCTTCTCGAGGAGGGTGCGTGCGAGCCTGGTGCCGTCGATCAGCTCGTGGTCCCACGCGGCCACGTACCAGCAGTTCTTCAGGAAGATGTCATCGGTGTCTGTCGTCATGGAAGGTCTCCTCAATGGGCTTTCAGCTTAGCGATGCGGGTGCGCGCGATAAATCACCCGGGGCCGAACAAACTGTTCGGATCGCTGGACAATGACGCCATGAACTGGGATGACTACGACGTGTTCTGCCACGTCATCGAACACGGCGGCTTCTCGGCCGCGGCACGCGCGATGGACCGCCCCAAGTCGACCGTGAGCGCATCGATCGGCCGGCTGGAGACCGAACTGGGCACGCGCCTGCTCGAGCGCACCACGCGCCAGGTGCGCCTCACCGAGCCCGGCGAGACGCTCTACCAGAGCATCGGCGTGCTCTTCACCGGCCTGCGCGAGGCCCGCACCGACGCGCTGGCCCAGGGCGAGGTGGTGGCCGGCACGCTGCGCATCGCGACGCCCTACGAGTTCGGCGCCCATCACATCGGCCCGGTCGCCTGCAGCCTGATGGCGCGCTATCCGCAGCTCAAGGTCCGCATCGATGTCGAGCACCACGCGGTCAATCCGCTGGAGCACCGCTACGACATTGCGTTCGCGATGCTCGACGCCGGGCTGCCGGCATCGAGCGTGGTGCAGCGGCGCATGTTCACGCTCGAACGCGGCGTGTTCGCTTCGCCCGAATTGCTGCAGCGCCTGGGCGAGCCCGTGCTGCCGCAGGATCTGAGTTCGCTGCCGCTCCTGTGCGGCTCGGCCGACACCAAGTGGACCTTCACCGCCGCCGACGGCACCAGCGAGGCCGTGCCGACGCCGACCTCGCGCCTCAACAGCGGCAACGCCGACGTGCGGCTGCAGGCGGCCATCGCGGGGCTCGGGGTGGCGCGCATCACCGCGACCTTCTGCGAACAGGCGGTGCGGGCGGGCAAGCTGCGGCGGCTGCTGACCAACTACACCTGTGCGCCGCTGCGGGTCTATGCGTTGCTGCCGGGAAAGCGGCTGATGCCGGCGAAGGTGCGGATGTTCCTGGATGCGCTGGGCGAGCAGGCCGGGATCGAGATCTGAGGCTTTGCGCCCTCTCCCGGAAAGAAAAAAGAAAGCCCTTCTACTTCTGCAACTTCCAGGCGCCGTCCACGATCCGCACCAGCACCTGCGACCGCTGATCCGATCCGTTGTGATTGGTCTCGCTCATGCTGAACACAGCCTCGGGCGTGACCACCTCCTTCATCGATTCCAGCGCATCGCGCAGCGCCGTCCGAAACTCCACCGTCCCGGGCTTGGCCTTCTTCAGCGCCTGCGGCACCGCGGCTTCGAGCCACATCACGGCCGTCCATGCCGAAGCACCGAAGAGCGAACGCGAGCCGGCGCCGTTCGCTGCCTCGTAGCGCTTGACGTAGTCGAGCGCGGGCTTCTTCAGCACCGACGAATCCGGCAGCTGCTCGGCCACCAGCACCGGCCCGACCGTCATGTAGCCGCCCTCCACGCCCTTGCCGCCGACACGCAGGAACTCCGCGTTGGCCACGCCTTGCGTCTGATAGATCGGCCCCTTGAAGCCGCGCTTGGACAATTCGATCGGCGGCAGCGCGCCCGGCGTGCCCGAGCTCATCACGTACACCGCATCGGGCTGCGCCGACAGCAGGCGCAGCGTCTGCGAGGTGACCGAGGTGTCGGTCTGGTTGTAGCGCTCGACGGCCACCACCTGAATGCCCTTGGCCGGTGCCATCTTCTCCAGCGTCTTGGTGTAGCCCTCGCCGAAGCTGGTGGCCAGCGCGATCACGCCGACCTTCTTCACGCCCTGCGCCACCATGTGATCGAGCGCGAGGCTGACCGCGATCGATTCGGGCGGTGCCATGCGGAAGGCCCAGCGGCGCGGACCGTCCGGCGGGTCGATGATGGCGCCGCCGCCGGCCAGCGAGATCATCGGCGTCCTGGCCTGCGCTGCAATGTCGAGTGCCGACAGCGAGGTCGGCGTGAGCGAGGGGCCGACGATCACGTCGACCTTGTTCTCCGATGTCAGCTTGGTCGCGTTCTTGGCCGCGGTCGTGGTGTCGGATTCGTCGTTGAGGATCGTGACGTTGAGCTTCTGCCCCGCGATCTCGGTGGGCCAGAGCCTGGTGGTGTTGGCCTCCGGAATGCCGAGCGTCGCGCCGGGGCCGGTGGTCGAGACCATCACGCCGACGTTGATGTCGGCGTGCGCGGCGAGCGCGAAGGCCATCGCGGCCGCGAGGGCTGCCAGCTTGGGGATCGATGTCATGGTGATGTCTCCTTTTGGATTGAAACGCGGGGAAAAACTGGGGTCTGAGACGATGGCGTTCAACGCGCCGCCACGGTGCCGAGGTAGGTCTCGACCACGCGCGGATCGCCGGCCAGCTCGGCGGCCGGCCCTTCGAGCACGATCTCGCCCATCTCGAGCACATAGCCGTAGTCGGCGACCGCGAGCGCGGCGCGTGCGTTCTGCTCGACCAGCAGCAGCGTGACGCCGGTGGCGCGCAGGCTGTCGATGGTGCGGAACATCTCCTGCACCACCAGCGGCGCGAGGCCGAGGCTGGGTTCGTCGAGCATCAGCAGCGCGGGCTCCGACATCAGCGCGCGGCCGAGCGCGAGCATCTGCCGCTCGCCGCCCGACAGCGTGCCGGCGAGCTGCACGCGGCGCTCCTTGAGGCGCGGGAACAGCGCGTAGACCTTGTCGAGCGCCTCGTCCATTCCGGCGCGGCCCTGATGCCGCTGCCGCCATGCGCCCAGGCGCAGGTTGTCTTCCACCGGCATGCTGCCGAACAGCGCGCGCGTCTCGGGCACCAGCGCGATGCCGCGCATCACGCGTTCTTCGAGCGGCAGCTCGCCGATCGGCTCACCGTCGTGGCGCACCTCGCCGCGCATCGGCACCACGCCCATCAGCGCCTTCAGCAGCGTCGACTTGCCCGCGCCGTTGGGGCCGATGACGGTGACCACGCGTCCCGCATCGGCGCGCAGGTCGAGGCCGTGCAGCACTTCGGCGCGGCCGTAGCCGGCGTGCAGGTCGCTGACCCGGAGCATCTCGCGAGAGGTGTCTGTCGTCATGCTCATCAAGTGCCCAGGTAGGCCGTGCGAACGGCGGGGTCGGCCTGCACCTCCGCCGGCGTGCCTTCGGTCAGCTTGGTGCCGAACTCCATCACCACGATGCGGTCGGTCACGTCCATCACGAGGTCCATGTCGTGTTCGACCAGCAGGATGCTCAGCCCCTCGCTGCGCAATTGCCGCAGCACATCGGCCAGTGCCCGCTTCTCCTTGTGGCGCAGGCCGGCCGCGGGTTCGTCGAGCAGCAGCAGGATCGGGTCGGCGCACAACGCGCGCGCGATCTCCATCAGCCGCTGCTGGCCCATCGCGAGATTGCCGGCCTGCTCGTGCATGCAGTCGGCGATGCCGATGCGGCGCAGTTGCAGCTCGGCCTCGCGGAAGAGGCGACGTTCCTCCGCGCGGTCCAGCCGCAGCATCGCGCCGAGCGGGCCCGCATGGCCGCGCAGGTGAGCGCCGAGCGCCACGTTTTCGAGCACCGTCATGCCGGGCAGCATCTTCACGTGCTGGAAGGTGCGCGCCACGCCGCGCCGCGCGATCTCGCGCGACGGCAGGCCGCGGATCGGCGCACCGCACAGGCTGATCTCGCCGGAGCTCAGCCGCAGCACGCCGGTCAGCAGGTTGAAGGTGGTGGACTTGCCGGCGCCGTTGGGGCCGATCAGCCCGAGGATCTCGCCGGCGCGCACCTGCAGGCTGACGTCGTTGACGGCCACCAGCCCGCCGAACTGCTTGCGCACGGCGCGCGCATCGAGCACCACCTCGCCGCGTGCCGGCCGCTCGCGCGCGGGCAGCGGCGGCGCATCGGCCCAGTCGCGCCGGCGTTGCAGGCGCGGCAGCCGCGCCTCGACCGCGGCCCAGAGGCCATCGCGCCCATAGCGCAGCGCCACGACCAGCAACGCGCCGAACAGCACCGTTTCGTAGTTGTTGGTCACGCCGAGCAGGCGCGGCATCCATTGCTGCAGCTGGTCTTCGAGGATCTTCACCACGGCCGCACCGGCCAGCGCGCCCCACACATGGCCGACGCCGCCGACCACCGCCATGAAGAGGTACTCGATACCCATGTTCAGGCCGAAGGGCGACGGGTTGACCGTGCGCTGGAAGTACGCGAACAGCCAGCCCGACACGCTCGCCAGCAGCGCCGCCAGCACGAAGGCCATCACCTTCACGCGGAAGGTGTCGACCCCCATCGCCTCGGCCATGGTGGTGCCGTTGCGCACCGCGCGCAACGCGCGGCCCATGCGCGAGTCGAGCAGGTGCGTGGTCATCACCGCGGCCACGATCACCAGCGCCCACAGCAGGTAGAAGAAGTGCCTGCGGTTCTCCAGCGGGAAGCCGAAGATGCTGACCAGGGGCACGCCGGTCAGCCCGTCGAACTTGCCCAGTGCATCCAGGTTGCCGAGCAGGTAGTAAAGACTCAGGCACCAGGCGATGGTGGCGAGCGGCAGGTAATGGCCCGACATGCGCAGCGTCACCCAGCCGAGAATCAGCGCACCCACTGCGGTCACCGCGAGGCCTGCTGCCAGCGTGAGCCACGGCGACAGGCCGTACTTGAGTGCGAGATACGCCGCCGTATAGGCACCGAGACCGACAAAGGCCGACTGGCCGAACGAGATCAGCCCGGCCACGCCCGTGAGCAGCACGAGCCCGATCGCGACCAGCGTGTAGAGGCCGATGTAGTTGGCCTGCGTGATCCAGAACTCGGGCACGGGCAATTGCGGCAAGAGTGCCAGCGCGAGCACGAACAGCAGGAGGACGACGCGACGCAAGGTCATTCCTCCTCCTCGTCCGGCCCATGCTTGAAGCTGCGCCACAGCAGCACCGGCAGGATCAGCGTGAACACGATCACTTCCTTGAAGGAGCTGGCCCAGAAGGAGCCGAAGGATTCCAGCAGGCCGACGAAGAGCGCACCGAGCGCGGCGCCCGGATAGCTCGCGAGGCCGCCGAAGATCGCGGCGACGAAGCCCTTCAGGCCGATCAGGAAGCCGGTGTCGTAGGCCATCGTGGTGGTCGGTGCGATCAGCAGGCCGGCCAGCGCGCCGATGAAGGCGGCGAGCGTGAAGCTCAGCCGGCCGGCACCGACCGTCGAGATGCCCATCAGCCGCGCGCCCAGCCGGTTGACGGCCGTCGCGCGCAGCGCCTTGCCGCGCAAGGTGCGCTCGAAGAAGAGCCAGAGACCGACCATCAGCGCGATCGAGACCATGAAGATGATCACCGCCTGCCCCGACAGCAGCACGGCGCCGAAGCGAAAGTCCGTGTCCCAGAAGCTCGGTGCGCGAAAGCCCTCGGCGCCGAAGAAGCCGAGGCCGAGCCCGGTCATCGCGAAGTGCACGCCGACCGAGACGATCAGCAGCACCAGCACGCTCGCGTCGGCGACCTTCTCGTAGGCCACGCGGTACAGCAGCGGCCCGAGCGGCGTGACGATGGCCAGCGTCAGCAGGCTCTGCAGCATCAGCGGCATCTGCTGCGCCGCGGCCCAGAGGCTGATCAGCACCACCGGCAGCGGCACCGCGAGCGGCTGGAGGAAAGCGCTGGCCACGCGGGCCGCGCTGCGGCGATGGCGCAGCGCGTCGACGCCGTCGAGCGCCGACACCCCGAGCGCCAGCGCCAGCAGCAGCCAGACCGTGCCCGGCACGCGGCCGAGCTGCAGCATGGCGAGCGTCAGTGCACCGTAGGTGGCGAACTCGCCCTGCGGCACCAGGATCACGCGCGTGACCGCGAACACCAGCACGATGGCCAGCGCGAGAAGTGCATAGATCGCGCCGTTGCTGCTGCCGTCGAGCAGCAGGATGCCGGCGATGGACAGGTCCATGGGCCGGCCGCGTCAGACCAGCGAGGCCGCGTCGATGCGGCCGCGCCGCAGGACGCTGGTGAACAGCATGCGTTCCAGCGCCTCCTTCGGCTCGAAGGCGCGGGCGTCGCGCGCGCAGGCGACGCGCACCTCGTCGGTGAGCGGCACGTTGGGGCCGCGCAGGCTGTCGGCCATCACCTGCACCTCGCAGGCGCGCTGCAGCGTCCACATCCAGCGGAAGGCATTGAAGACATTGCCGCCGGTGACCAGCATGCCGTGGTTGCGCAGGATCATCACGCGCCTGGCGCCCAGGCTCGCGACCAGGCGCGGGCCTTCGTCGTCGTGCACGGTGATGCCCTCGAAATCGTGATAGGCCACGTCGCCGAACAGCTCGGCGCCGTAGAAGTCGTCATGCCCCAGGCCCTCGCGCTTGCACGCGATCGCCATGCCAGCCGTGGTGTGGGTGTGCATCACGCAATGCGCGTCGGGCCGCGCCGCATGCACGGCGCTGTGGATCACGAAGCCCGCGCGATTGACATGGTGCGGCGTCGGCTCGAGCGGCACGCCGTCGTGGCCGACCTTGACGAGGTTGCGCGCGCTGACCTCTTCGTAGTTGAGGCCGAAAGGATTGATCAGGAAGGCGGGCCGGTCGCCGGGCAACCGCACCGTGATGTGATTGAACACCAGCTCGGTCCAACCCAGCTGGTCGAAGACGCGGTAGCACGCCGCGAGCTCGACGCGCGCCTGCCATTCCTGGGGGTGCATGCCCTCGGGGCACAGCGCCTGGGCCTGGCCCACGATGTCTGTTTGCATGAAAGCGAGGTCTCCTCTGAACGCGACGGCTCTTGGGCGAAAGTCCCGACCGTCTGTGAAATGCCGGGCCCAGCTTAGTCAAGCGGGTGCGTTCGATAAATCACCTGCGGCCGAACAAACTGTTCGGATTCCTGGCCAATCGGGAAATAACTGAAACGCGGCGAACGGGCGTGCCATCTAATGGCGAAACAAGCCATGCACAACGCCGCCCCCCAACCCACCACCGCCGATCCGGGCAATGCCTCGGACCTCGAACTCGCGCGCCGCGCTGCCGGCGGCGACACGCCGGCCTTCGAGTGCATCATGCGGCGCCACAACCAGTTGCTGTTCCGCACCGCGCGCAGCATTCTCAAGACCGACGAGGAGACCGAGGACGCGCTGCAGGACGCCTACCTGAGCGCCTGGCGCGCGATCGGCAGCTTCCGCGAGGACGCGCGGCTTTCGACCTGGCTGGCGCGCATCGTCATCAACGAATCGCTCGGGCGCCTGCGCCGCCGCGGCGCGCAGGTGATCCCGCTCGATACCGCCATCGATTCGAGCGGCGAGTCCGCCGAGTCCTCGGTCGCGGACGACCCCGACCGCCAACCGGAGCGACTCGCCATGCGCGAAGAAATTCGCCAGCTGATGGAGCGCCGCATCGACCGGCTGCCCGACATGTACCGCACCGTGTTCATGCTGCGCGCGGTCCAGGAGATGAGCGTCGCCGAAACCGCCATCGCGCTGGAATTGCCCGAAGCCACCGTGCGCACCCGCTTCTTCCGCGCCCGCAGCCTGCTGCGCGAAGGCCTGTCGCGCGACTTCGACCTCGCGGTCGGGGACGCATTCTCTTTCGACGGCGCGCGCTGCGATCGCATCGTGGCGCGCGTGCTGGCGACGCTTTCCGCCGAGCGGGGATCCCCCCGCCCCTGATACCCCTTATTTCACCCACGAGGAAAACAACCATGTCCTTCTTTCAGATGCCCACGCCCGTCGCCGCGCGACGCCTGTTCCTCGGCAAGTCCGGGCTCGTGCTGTCGGGCGCCGCAGTCGCGCTGCTGGCCGGCAACGAGGCGCTGGCGGCCAAGGCCGGCGGCGGCAGCGCCCATGACGTGCAGATTCTCAACACCGCGCTCGGTGCGGAGCTCGAAGCCATCGCGGCCTACCAGCTCGGCGCCGAAAGCAAGCTGCTCGAAAAGCCGGTGCTCGACCTCGCGGTGACCTTCCAGGGCCACCACAAGGAACATGCCGACCTGCTCGCCAAGACGGTCGCCAAGCTCGGCGGCAAGGCGGTCATCGCAAAGGCCGACTATCACTTCCCGGCCGACCAGCTGAAGTCGCAGGCCGACGTGCTGCGCTTCGCGGCCAAGCTCGAACAGGGTGCCGTGAGCGCCTACCTGGGCGCCGTGCCGTTGTTCGGCAACCGCGACCTCGCCAAGGCCGCGGCCAGCATCCTCGGCGACGAAGCCATGCATTGGGCGGTGCTGCGCCAGGCCCTCGGCGAAGCGCCGGTTCCTTCGGCCTTCATGTCGTGAAGTTGCGTGGGGTGTTGACGGCCAGCGTGCTGGCCCTGTGCGTCGCTGCGCCCGCGTTTGCACTCGGGCCGGCCGACGCGGTGCGCGGCGAGCAGGTGTATGCGCGCTGCCAGGCCTGCCATGCGCTGGCCGTCGACCGGGTCGGGCCGCATCACTGCGGCCTGTTCGGACGGCTGGCCGGCAGCGTCCCCGGCTTTGCCTATTCGCCGGCCATGAAGAACTCGCACATCGTGTGGAACGACAAGACGCTCGACAGATTCCTCGCCAAGCCGCTGGCCATGGTGCCCGGCACGGCGATGACCTACGACGGCGTGCCGGACCCGCAGGAACGCGCCGACCTGATCGCCTACCTCAAGCATGCCAACGACACGCCGGAATGCGCGGCATCCTCGTCGGCCAAACACTGATCGCTCCCATGCTTCGAACGGCTGATTTCCCCGGCCCTGTCTTTCGCGACGAAGCGCCCGCGACGGCCGCACCGAGCGTGTCGGAGCGCATTCGCGCGCGCCTGCTGCAGGCCGGCCAGCGCCACCATGCCAACGACAACATCTCGGAATGGATCCGCGAGGGCGAGCTCGACGAACTGCAGGCCGAGGTGCGCGACCGGATGCAGGCGGTGCTCGACGCGCTCGTGATCGATGCGGCGAACGACCACAACACGAACGGCACGGCCGAGCGTGTGGCGCGCATGTTCGTGACCGAGGTGTTCCGCGGCCGCTATGTGCCGATGCCGGCGGTCACCGAATTTCCGAACACCTCGCGCCTGAACCAGCTGATGGTGGTCGGCCCGATCTCGGTGCGCAGCGCCTGCTCGCACCATCTGTGCCCGATCATGGGCAAGGTCTGGATCGGCATCCTGCCCAATGAGCACTCGAACCTGATCGGCCTCTCGAAGCATGCCCGCATCTGCGACTGGATCCTGAGCCGCCCGCAGATCCAGGAAGAGGCGGTGATGATGCTGGCCGACGAACTGGAGCGCCGCGTGAAGCCCGACGGCCTCGCACTGGTGATGCGCTCGGACCACTTCTGCATGCGCTGGCGCGGCGTGAAGGACCCCGAGGCCTCGATGACCAACAGCGTGATGCGCGGCGCCTTCCTGAACGATGCGGCGCTGCGGCGCGAGTTTCTTTCACTGTTGAGCAGCCGGGACGACTGAACGCGTTCGCGCTGCGCGGGCCCTCCCCTGCGTCAGCGCGCCTGCGTGTAGGCCGGCGGTTCGGCCACCAGTCCCTGCTTGACGTGGCGCGTGGTCGCATCGGCCAGCACCTCGACCTGCCCGGCCTCGACCGCGGCCAGCGTCAGCTTCGCCACCGCGTCGGGCGAGGCCTTGTCGCCGGCGATGCCGCGCGTCATGTCGGTGTCCATGAAGGCCACGTGCAGGCTGGTGACCAGCGTGCCCTGCCCGCGCAGCTCGTTGCGCAGGCCGTTGCTCAGCGACCAGGTGGCCGACTTCGATGCGCTGTAGGTCGCGGCCGTCGGCAGGCTGAGCCAGCTCAGCGCCGACAGCACGTTGACGATGGCGCCGCCGCCATGAACCGCCAGCACCGGCGCGAACGCACGGCTCATGGCCCAGGTGCCGAAGAAGTTGGTTTCGAACTCGGCGCGCGCGGCCTCGAAGGCGTCCGGCGATCCGAGGAAGGTCGCGCCGCGCGAGATGCCCGCGTTGTTGACGAGCAGCGTGACATCGCCGCAGGCACGCGCCGCCGCAGCCACCTGTTCGGGCTGCGTGACGTCGAGCGCGATCGGCGTCACGCCTTCGAGCGTGACCGACTTCGGATCCCGCGCCGCCGCGTAGACCTTCTTCGCGCCGGCTGCCAGCGCCGCGCGCGCGAACGAGAGACCGAGACCGCGGTTGGCGCCGGTGATGAAGACGACGGAGTCCTGGATTTTCATGAGGGTCTTTCGATGAGAGGAGGAATCAGGACGCAGGCTGCAGCCGCTGCAGCAGGCCGCGCGTGGTGCGCGGCCAGCCGACCCGGCCGAACCATGCGCCGCCGGCGATCGCCGAGGCGATGACGACGCCATACACCCCCAGCGCCAGACCTTGCGCGACGAACACGTGCACGAGCTCGCCACCCCAGCGCAGCGCGAGCCAGCCGCCCAGCGCGGCGGCAGCGAGCCGGGCCAGGTTGCCGAGCACCGGCCACAACAGCCGGCCCGCGCCCTGCGAGGCGAAATACAGCACCAGCCCGATGCCGAAGAAACCGTAGAACGGCCCGACGGTACGCAGGTACTGCGTGCCGGCATCGAGCATCGCCGCGTCGCTGCCGAACAGATGCAGCCAGGGCTGCGGGAACAGCGCGGCCGCGAGCCCGATGGTTTCGGTCAGCACGAAGGCCAGCGCCGTGCCGGCCCAGGTGGCGCGCAGCGCGCGCTCGTGCTGCCCCGCGCCCATGCAGGTGCCGACCATCGCGACCAGCGGCGCGCCGAGGCCGAACACCAGCGGCACCATCAGGTATTCGAGCCGCGCCGCGGTGCCGTAGCCGGCGATCGCGTTGGGACCGAAGTGGCCCGCGAGCGCGGTCGCGATGCCGATCGAGACATTGGTGGCCAGGGTCGACACCGCGCCCACCAGCCCGACCTGGAGGATGTCGCGGAACAGCGGCCACCGGAATCGCGCGCCGGACCACGCCGGCCTGAGCAGGCTGCGACGCGAGCGCAGGTAGAGCCACAGCGCGATCGTGCCGCCCAGGTAGTAGATCAGCAGTGCCACCGCGCCGCCCGCGATGCCCAGGCCCGGCACCGGCCCCCAGCCGAAGATCAGCAGCGGCGACAGCGGAATCAGCAGCACCACGCCGGCCACCGTCACGTTGGCCGGCACCGACATGTTGCCGGTGCCTCGGATCACCGCCGCCAGCGAATTGAAGAGCCAGACCAGCACCGCGCCGGCGAACACCACGTTCGAGTAGGTCACCGCCGCGGCGAGCGATGCGCCAGTGCCGCCCATCGATGCATAGAGCCAGCGTCCGCCGACCAGCAGCGCAAGCATGAACAGGAGCCCGAAGCCGAGCGCGATCGCGATCGCATGCAGCACCAGCGCATCCGCATCGTCGCGGCGGCGCGCGCCGAGCGCGCGCGCGATCGACGAGGCGATGCCGCCGCCCATCGCGCCGGCCGAGGTCATCTGCATCAGCATCACGATCGGGAACACCAGCGCCATGCCGGCCAGCGCATCGATGCCGAGCTTGCCGACGTAGAAGGTCTCGATCAGGCCGACCGAGGCCTGCGCCACCATGACGACGATGTTGGGCGCGGCGAGCCGCAGCAGCGTCGAGACGATCGGCGCCTCGAGCAGGCGCCGGGTGCGCGGATCGACGCCATCGGCGGGCGATGCGGTGGCGGGCATGGCAGTGCGCATCTCGCGATTCCCTCAGGCCCGCGCGGCGGCCGGCGGCATCACTTGCGACGCCGGCTTGGCGGGACGGCGGATCGCCATCACCAGCAGCGACGCCAGCAGGCAGGCACCGCCCGCAGCATAGAGCGCGGGCGTGTAGGTCAGCAGCAGCGTGCGCGCGAAGCCGGCGCCATAGGCCGCGACCGCGGCGCCCAGCTGGTGCGCCGCGAAGATCCAGCCGAACACCAGCCCCACCTTCTGCGGGCCGAAGGCCGCGCCCGCGAGCTTGACGGTCGGCGGCACGGTGGCGATCCAGTCGAGCCCGTAGAACATCGCGAACAGGCCCAGGCCGTAGATGGTGAATTGCGAATGCGGCAGCCAGAACAGCGACAAACCGCGCAGGCCGTAGTACCAGAAGAGCAGCTTGCGGTTGTCGTAGCGGTCCGAGAGCCAGCCCGACAGGATGGTGCCGACGAAGTCGAAGGCGCCCATCATCGCCAGCACCGATGCGGCCGGCACGGCGCCCAGGCCGTTGTCGCCGCACAGCGAGATGAAATGCGTCTGCACCAGCCCATTGGTGCTGAGGCCGCAGATGAAGAAGGTGCCGGCGAGGATCCAGAAGGTGCGGTTGGAGAACACTTCGCGCAGCACCACGAAGGGTGTGCGGAAGGTCATCGCCGCCGGCGCGGCCACCGGTGCCGCGGGTTGCAGGCCGGGCTTTTCGCCAAAGGGCAGCAGGCCGATATCCGAAGGCCGGTTGCGCATGAAACACAGCGCCAGCGTGGCGATCAGCACGCAGCCGACGAAGATCGGCACGATCGCCGAGCGCCAGCCCCAGTGCTCGATCATCCAGGCCGCGAACGGCAGGAAGGCCAGCTGCCCGGTGGCCGAGCTGGCGGTGAGCATGCCGATCACGAGGCCGCGGCGCGCGGTGAACCAGCGGTTGGCCACCACCGCACCGAGCACCAGCGCGGTCATGCCGGTGCCGAGACCGAGCATCAGGCTCCAGAGGATGAAGAGCTGCCACAGCTGCGACGCGACCGTGACCAGCGCCATGCCGAAGCCGACCAGCGCCAGCCCGGTGCAGATCACCGCGCGCAGGCCGTAGCGTTCCATCAGCACAGCGGCGAACGGCCCCATCAGGCCGAACAGCGCGAAGCGCAGCGCCAGCGCCGACGAGATCTGCTCGGTGCTCCAGCCGAATTCCTTGCCGAGCGGCTGCAGCATCGCGCCGGGCAGGCCGAGCGCGGCCGACATCGTCAGCATGGTCAGGAAGGTGATGGCGGCAATGATCCAGCCATAGTGGATGCCGCGGCGTTGCAACCAGGCCGAGAAGGATGTCGCGAACATGGGGCTTCCGTGTGGGGGCGTGAGAGTGAGCGGATCAGGGAACGGGATGAAAGACCGGCAGCGCGCGCTATCCGGCGTGCTCGCCCGCCGCATCGGCGCCGAGCAGCGGCAGGACATCGTCGATCAACGCATGCAGCGCGGCCACGCGCTCGATGCCGAGCTGCGCATTGAGCTTGTGCTGCGCCACCTTCCAGTGACGCTGGGCCTCGCGGCGCTTCGCCGCGCCGGCCTCGGTGATCTGCACCAGCCGGCTGCGGCCGTCGGCACCGGCACCGAGCGCCACCCAGCCGGCCGCGACCAGCGGCTGCAGGTTGCGGCTCAATGTCGAAGCCGTCATGTTCATCGCGGCGGCCAGCTCCACCGGCCGCATCGGACCGAGGTTCATGACGTTGGACAGCAGCGAATACTGCGTGGTCCGCAGGCCGCACTGCGCCACCTCGACGTCATACATCTGGCTGATGCGCCGCATGAGCTGGCGCACCTTGAAGCTGGTGCAGCCCTGGACCTTGGCCTCGGTGTTCATGGATTATGATTGTACCTGCAACTATTGCATATGCAACTCTAAGGAGATTCCGTGACGCAGAACAATGCATTGGAGAACTGGCTCGCCGAGGAGCGCGAGGTCATGGCGCGGCTCGACGCCGGCCCGGGCCCCGGCGTGGCGCGGCCCGAACAGATCGCCGGCAAGACCGGCCTGGAAATGATGGAAGCGATGCTGCGCGGCGACATCCCCTACGCCGCGATCGCCAAGACGCTGGACTTCACGCTGATGTCGGTCGCGCCGGGGCGCGCCGTGTTCCAGGGCACGCCGCTCGCGCAGCACCTGAATCCGCTCGGCACCATCCACGGCGGCTGGTTCGCCACCCTGCTCGACTCGGCGCTGGGCTGCGCGGTCCACACCATGATGCCGCCGGGCCGCGGCTACACCACGGCCGAGCTCGGCGTGAACCTGGTCAAGGCGCTCACGCCCAAGGTGCCGCGCGTGCGCGCCGAGGGCAAGGTGATCCACTGCGGCCGGCAACTCGCGACCGCCGAGGCGCGGCTGGTCGGCGCCGACGGCACGCTGTATGCGCATGCCACCACCACCTGCCTGGTGTTCGAGATGGCGTCGCGCGGCTGACGCGCGACAATGCGCGCAGCAGAACCACAGGCCCCTTCGATGCGACTCCTCCACACCATGCTGCGCGTTGGCGATCTCCAGCGCTCGATCGACTTCTACACCGGCGTGCTCGGCATGCAATTGCTGCGCCGCTCGGAAAACCCAGAATACAAATACAGCCTCGCCTTCGTCGGCTACGAAGGCAATCCGGCCCAGGCCGAGATCGAGCTGACCTACAACTGGGGCACCGACAGCTACGAACTCGGCACGGCCTACGGCCACATCGCGCTCGGCGTGCCGGATGCCCATGCGGCCTGCGAGAAGATCAAGGCCGCCGGTGGCCTTGTCACGCGCGAGGCCGGGCCGGTCAAGGGCGGCACCACCGTCATTGCCTTCGTGACGGATCCGGACGGCTACAAGATCGAATTGATCCAGCGCGCAGAGACCGCGGCCGGCGGCGGACTGCGCTGAGCCCTCCTCGTCAACGCCACTGCAGCAGCAGCGACCAGGGCTGGCGGCTCATGTGGCGATCGATGCAGCCGGGCGCGCTCGCGGTGCAGCCCGAGGACAGATAGCTCGGGTCCAGCAGCCTCGTGCCCGGCGCGAAGTCGAGCCGGCGCCGGGTGACCGACTGCAGCACATTGCCGCCGATGGTGTCGAAGCCCGTGGCATCGACGGCCACGACGGCGTCGCAATGCATCGGCAACGCGCTGCCGCCGGTAGGGCGCGTGGCCAGCACCTCGCCGATCTTGTCGAAGCTGTCGAGCCCGGCCTCGGCACCGCGTGCCTGGCACACCAGATCGCCGACGCGCGGCGGCGTGCGCGTGATGTCGCAGGCGCGCATCGCATAGCGCGTGGGCCGGCCGGCCGCTTCGTCGGCGCCGGCCTGCCATGCGGCGCCGGCGTAGTCGACATGCGCCTCCGAAAAAACGAACTCGTCCGCGCCGAGCCCGGCCTGCCGCGCGAGCCAGCTGATGAAGGCGGCGGACCAGGGTGTGTCGATCACGGCGACACGATCCAGCGCGGTCTCCACCGCGCGCAGCTCGCTCGATTCGAGGCCCTGGTCGGTGCCGACGCCGAGGCCTTGCAGATGCGCGGCCGTGGCCTGGTTCAACGCCTGTGCCAGCAGCCGGCGGTCGGCTGGCCGCAGCGCACCGAAGCGCACCAGCGAAGGCAGGCGGCCGTCCTGCGGATCGACGGCCTGCCAGTAGCCGAGCACGCGCTGCCATGGGGCCGGGCCGCGCCGACGGCTGTGCACATCCTCGGCTTCCGAATTGCCGGATGCGGTGAGCCGGCCTTCGGCGTCCATCGTCTGGTTGCCGAAGGCGATGTGTTCGCGTTGCGCGGCCGCGGCGAGTGCGAGGGCGCGCGGGGACGGCGCGATCCAAGCGGCGGTGTCGAGGCAGACCGATGCGGCCGAAGCGCCGCATGCTGGCACCAGCCAGAGTGCGACAGCCGCCACGGCGATGCGTGCCCACGGTGTCGGACTGAAAGCCTCGATGAATGGCATGACGGCGCAGGCAGCGGCCGCGCTCCGGCCTTCAGCAGCCGAGCAAATCCGCGAGGCCGCCGATATCCCGCGCATGCAGCGTGTTCTCCGCCCGCGGCGACACATCCTTCAGCTTCGACCCGAACTCGTGCGGCCGCTCGATGTAGCCGGTGCGCAGCCCGCACACGCGGGCCGCCGCGAGGTCGTCATGGTGCGCGGCCGCCAGCATGACCTGGCTCGGCGTCACGTCGAACACCGCGGCCACGCCGAGGTAGGTGCGCGGATCGGGCTTGTAGGCCTTGAAAACCTCGGCCGACAGCACGCAGTCCCACGGCAGGCCGGCGCGCTTGGCCATGTCGGTCAACAGGCCGATGTTGCCGTTGGACAGCGTGCAGATGATGTACTTGCGCTTGAGCCGCGCAAGCCCCTCGACCGCGTCCGGCCACGCGGGCAGCCGGTGCCAGGCCTTGTTGAGATCGCGCTTCTTCGCCGCGTCGAGGTCGGTCACGCCGAAGTCCTCGAGCACGGTCCCGAGGATGCCCATGTGCAGTTCGTCGATCAGCGTGAAGCCGCCCTCGCCGGCCGCGAGGCGCTCCATCACGCCCTGCATCGCCGGCCGATAGCCCGCGCGCCAGGCCAGCGCGAAGGCGGCGCCGTCGATGCCGGGCAAGGCACGCTCGACCTCGGCCCGGATGCCGCCATACCAGTCGACCACGGTGCCGAAGACGTCGAAGGCGATGACCTTCAGTTCGCTGCCGTCGAAATCCGCGCTCATCGCACCGCCCTCTTCATCGCGCCAGCTTGCTCGCCTCGCGTGCGAGCGCCTCGATGCGCGCCCAGTCGCCGGCGGCGATCGCATCGGTCGGCACGATCCACGAGCCGCCCACGCAGGCGACGTTGGACAGCGCCAGGAATTCGAGCGCATTGCCGGCGTGAACGCCGCCCGTGGGGCAGAACTTCACGTCGCCGAACGGCCCCTGCCAGGCCTTGAGCATCGCCAGGCCGCCGGCCTGCACGGCGGGAAAGAACTTGAGCTCGGTGAGGCCGTCCTCCTGCGCCATCATGATCTCGCTGCCGGTGGCGACGCCGGGCAGCAGCGGCAGCCCGAGGTCATGGCAGGCGCGGCCGACGGCGCGCGTGTAGCCCGGGCTGACGCCGAACTTCGCACCCGCCAGTGCCGAGGCCTGGGCATCGGCGGCGCTGCGGATGGTGCCCGCACCGGCGACGGCCTCGGGCACTTCCTTGGCGATGATCTCGATGCATTCGAGCGCCTCGCGCGTGCGCAGCGTGACCTCGAGCATGCGGATGCCGCCGGCCACCAGCGCGCGCGCCAGCGGCACCGCGTCCTTGACGTCGTGCAGCACGATCACCGGAATCACCGGCGCGTCATGCATCACGTCGAGGGCGGTCAATCGATCGTTCACAGCCATGTGCAGGCTCCTTCTTCGGCGGTCAATGCATTGCGGCGCATGCCGGCGAACAGGTCGCGGCCGAGGCCGAACCCGTTGGCGGTGCGCAGCGCGTCGGGCAGCGCGGCGGGTTCGCGCACGGCCCATTCGTCCTGCGGCAGCAGCACGGTCAAGGTACCGGCCACCGCATCGAGGCGGATCAGATCGCCGTCGCGCACCTTGGCGAGCGGGCCGCCGGCCGCGGCCTCGGGCGAGACGTGGATCGCCGCCGGCACGCGGCCCGAGGCGCCGCTCATGCGGCCGTCCGTGACCAGGGCCACGCGGAAGCCCTTGCCTTGCAGCACCGACAGCGGCGGCGTGAGCTTGTGCAGCTCGGGCATGCCGTTGGCCCGCGGGCCCTGCCAGCGCACCACGCAGACCACATCGCGCTCGAGCTCGCCGGCGGTGAAGGCATGCTGCAGCGCGGCCTGCGAATCGAACACGCGCGCCGGCGCCTCGATCACGTGGCGATCGTCCGGCACGGAGGAGACCTTGATCACGCTGCGACCCAGGTTGCCGCTCAGCAGCTTGAGGCCGCCGGTGGCGCTGAAGGGCTGCGACGCCGGGCGCGCGACCGCATCGTTCTTCGATGGCGCGGCCGCGTGCCATGTCAACGGCGCGCCCTGCGATGGATCGCCGGCCAGCACGGGAACGTTCGCGAACTCGCCGATGCCGCCGGCGCGCACCGTCAGCACGTCGCCATGCATCAGCCCGGCGCCGAGCAGCTCGCCGATCACGAAGCCCGGCCCGCCGGCGGCCTGGAATTCGTTGACGTCGGCGCTGCCGTTGGGATAGACCCGCGTGAGCAGAGGCACCACGTCCGACAGCTCGGAGAAATCGTTCCAGTCGATCAGGATGCCCGCGGCGCGCGCGACAGCGACCCAGTGGATCAGGTGGTTGGTCGAGCCGCCCGTCGCGAGCAGCGCGGCCATCGCGTTGACGATGACGCGCTCGTCCACCATCTCGCCGATCGGCGGCACGGTGTATGCCGCTTCGGAGGCCCGACCCAGCACCGTGCGCACGGCCTCGCGCGTGAGTTCGTCGCGCATCGCATCGCCGGGCTGGATGAAGGCCGTGCCCGGCACGTGCAGCCCCATCGCCTCGAGCAGCATCTGGTTGCTGTTGGCGGTGCCGTAGAAGGTGCAGGTGCCCTGCGTGTGATAGGCCTGCATCTCGGCATCGAGCAGCCCCTGCCGGCCCACCAGGCCTTGCGCGGCCTGCTCGCGCACCTTGGACTTGGCGCTGTTCGACATGCCCGAAGGCATCGGCCCGGCCGGCACGAACACGGTCGGCAGATGGCCGAAATGCAGCGCGCCGATCAGGAGGCCCGGCACGATCTTGTCGCACACGCCCAGGAGCAGCGCGGCATCGAACATGTCGTGCGTGAGCGCGACCGCGGTGCTCATGGCGATCACGTCGCGGCTGAACAGGCTCAGCTCCATGCCGGGCGTGCCCTGGGTCACGCCGTCGCACATCGCCGGCACGCCGCCGGCCACCTGCGCGGTGGCGCCGAGGCGGCGCGCCTCGTGCTTGACGATGTCGGGATAGCCCTGGTACGGCGCATGGGCCGACAGCATGTCGTTGTAGGCGGTGACGATGCCGATATTGGGCGCGCGTTCGCTCACCACCCTGAACTTGTCATTGGCCGGGATGCCGGCCACGGCATGCGCCACGTTGGCGCAGCCCATGCGGTCGGAGCCGCGGTCGCGGCCGCGGGTCTCGGCCAGCCGTTGCAGATAGGCCGTGCGCAGCGCGCGGCTGCGCACGCGAATGCGCTCGGTGACAGCGCGGAGGACGGGATGCATGTTCATGGGGTGCTTCGCTTTGCGGTGGCTGCGGGCCGACCCTGCATTCGGAACTAGTCGACCAGCCTCACCTCGACCCGGCGCGCCTGGACATCGTTGCCCGAGCCCGCGGTGATGGCCGGCTTCTTGAGCTCGATCTTGTCGGCCGGCACGCCCAGGCCGGTGAGCACGTCGCGCACCGTGTCGGCGCGCTTCCTGGCGAGCTGCTCGTTGAGCGCGGCGTCGCCGGTGGTGTCATGGAAGCCCGACACCTCTGCCTTGCGGCCGGCCTCGACGCCCTTGATCACCGCGGCCAGCGCCTCGGCCGCACCGGGCGCCAGGTCGGCGCTCGCGCTGGCGAAGTAGAAATTCACGACGCCGCCGTCGACGCGGATGCTCGCGCCGTCGGGGATCACGACGGTCACGGTCTCGGTCACCTCGGCCACGGTGCTGGTGGCGGGCGCCGCGGCGGCGGCCACCGCCGGGACCGGCCCGTGCGGCGCGTGGGCGCGGTGGTAGAGCACGATACCGACCACGAAGAAGATCACGAACGCGATCAGCCCGAGCAGGAAGGCGAGGACGAAGTTTTGCTGGCTGTCGTCGGCGGTCGATGGCATCGGTCGATCTCCGTAGGTAAGGGGTCGGTAAATAATGGTGCGGTGAACCATGACCGCCAAATTGTAGGCGTCGCCCCTTCGGGTCCGGGCGGCGACCCCGGCCCCCCCGGACTGGACCCCATGCCCAAGCCCCTGCGCGACCCCAAGCCGATGCTCGACCGCGTGATCGACGAATGGGGCGGCCACCACGATCTCTGGCTGTTCGGCTACGGCTCGCTGATCTGGCGGCCCGACTTCGACTTCAGCGAGCGGCATCCTGCGCGGGTCCATGGCTGGCACCGGGCGCTCAAGATGTGGAGCCGCGTCAACCGCGGCACGGTCGAAAACCCGGGCCTGGTGTTCGGCCTGCTGTCGGGCGGCAGCTGCCGCGGCATGGTGTTCCGCATCCCGATGGCCGACGTGCTCGAGACGCTCGGCCGCCTGTGGCTGCGCGAGATGCCGACCGGCGTCTACGATCCGCGCTGGCTCGATTGCGACATGCCGCATGGCACGGTCCGCGCGCTGGCCTTCACGCTCTCGCGGCGCAGCCCGAACTTCACCGGCGAGCTGAGCGAAGAGCGCTACCGCCACATCTTCGCGAACGCGGCCGGCCGCTACGGCACCTCGCTGGACTATGCGCAGCAAACCCTGCTGGAGCTCAGGCGCCACGGCATCCACGATGCGGCGCTGGCGCGGCTGGTGCGCCTGGCCGAGGCGCATCTCGTGGCATTGGCTGCTGCCCGCGGCGCGCCGGCTTCGGTATACCCTCGGGCTTCCGGATCCGAATCCCCGACGAAGGAGTAGCCATGTCCCCTCGCCTCTTCGCTTGCCTTGCCCCGCTGCTGGCCGCGGGCCTGCTGGCCGGCTGCGGCGCCATGATGGGTTCGCGCGCAGACGCCAGCGCCGAGCTGATGCCCACGGCGGCCATCACGCCAAACCCGACCACCGGCAGCGTCAGCTTCACCGCGCTCGAACACGGCGTGCGCGTCGCCGGCGAAGTGCGCGGCCTGCAGCCGGGCACCGAGCATGGCTTTCACATCCACGAGAAAGGCGACTGCGGCGACAACGGCAATGCCTCGGGCGGCCATTTCAATCCGTCCGGCGGCACGCACGGCAAGTTCGGCGCGCCCGGCAGCCATGCCGGCGAGCTGCCCAGCCTGGTCGCGGATGCCGGCGGCGTGGCGCGCTTCAGCGTCGACGTGCACACCCTCTCGCTCACCGAGGGCGCGGCCAACAACGTGGTCGGCCGTGCGCTGGTCGTGCACCGCGACCGCGATGACTACACGACCCAGCCGGCCGGCAACTCCGGCCCGCGCATCGCCTGCGCGGTGATCACGCGGCGCTGAGCCGCGCCTTGAGCAACAGCTCGGCGCGCGCGAGCGCCTCGGGCGTGTCGATGTCGGTCACGATGCCGATGTCGTCGACCTCGACCTGCGCCACCGCACCGGCCTCTCGCAGCGCGCGAAGCACCGGCGCCGCGCCCTGGTTGCCGCCGAGCGCGGCCAGCGCCTCGCGGCAATCGGCCGCGAAGCCGACCGGGTGCCCGCGTTCGCCGCGGTGCTGCGGCTGGGCGGCACGCATCGGCGCGGCGAGCGCATGCGCCACAGCCAGCAGCGTGGCCGGCCGCACCAGCGGCAGATCGCCGGGCAGGATCAGCCAGCCCGCGGCATCGGCCGTCGCGCGCACCGCGGCGGCGATCGAATCCCCCATGCCGGGATGCCCCGCGTCTTCCAGATGCCACGGCAGGCCGCTCGCGCGCACGGCGGCCAGCGTGTGGCCGAGCACGGTGCTCGCGCCCAGCGCGGCCTGCAGTTTCGAACCGGTGCCGCCGGCCGCGCGAAAGCGTTCGCCGCGGCCCGAGGCGAGCACGATCACGGTGGGAAAGCGCGATGCAGGGTCAAGCTCCATGCCCGACAGTATCTCCGCTTCGCATGCGCAACAATGGCGCCATGAGCTCTCCCACCACGACGCTGGCCGCGCTGCGCAAGAGCTACGAGCGCGCCGAACTTGACGAGACCCGCAGCGCCGAGAATCCGCTGCAGCAGTTCGAGCGCTGGCTCGGCGAGGCGATCGAGGCTCAGGTGCCCGAGCCGAACGCGATGACCCTGGCCACCGTCGGCGGCGACCTGCGCCCGTCGACGCGCATCGTGCTCATCAAGGGCTTCGACGCGCGCGGCATCGTCTGGTACACCAACTACGAGAGCCGCAAGGGCCGGGAGCTGGCCGGCAATCCCTACGCCGCGCTGCAATTCCACTGGGTCGAACTGGAGCGCGTGGTGCGCATCGAGGGCCGCGTCGGCAAGGTGAGCGAGACCGAGAGCGATGCCTACTTCGCCAGCCGTCCGCTCGATTCGCGCATCGGCGCCTGGGCCAGTCCGCAGAGCGAAGTGATCAGCGGGCGCGACGTGCTGGTGAAGAACGCGGCCGTGCAGGCGGCCAGGCACCTGCTCTCGCCGCCGCGGCCGCCGCACTGGGGCGGCTTCCGGCTGGTCCCCGATCGCTGGGAGTTCTGGCAGGGCCGCAAGAGCCGGCTGCATGACCGCCTGCGCTACCGCCTCGAAGACGGCGCGTGGCTGCGGGAACGGCTGGCGCCGTGAGCGCCGCGCCGGGCCGCCCCGAGCAAGCTCGCACCCCCTCGGGGGGCAGCGAGGACACGAAGTGCCGAGCGTAGGGGCACCAATGAGCATTGAGGCCTCGAACAAGGCCAGCACCGGCCTGCTGTGGGTCGTCGCTGCGGCCTTCTTCATGCAGACGCTGGACACCACCATCGTCAACACCGCGCTGCCCTCGATGGCGCACAGCCTCGACGTCAACCCGCTCGCGATGCAGCCGGTGATCGTCGCCTACACGCTGACGATGGCGATGCTCACGCCGGCCTCGGGCTGGCTGGCCGACCGCTTCGGCACGCGTGCGACCTACTTCGGCTCGATCCTGATGTTCGCGCTCGGCTCGGTGGCCTGCGCCAGTGCCCAGTCGCTGCCGCAGCTGATCGCGGCGCGCGTGCTGCAGGGCATCGGCGGCTCGATGCTGCTGCCGATCGGCCGGCTCGCGATGCTGCGCAGCGCGACCGGCGAGCAGTACGTCGCGACCATCGCCACCGTGACCATTGCCGGCCAGCTCGGTCCGCTGCTCGGCCCGACGCTGGGCGGCTGGCTGGTGCAGGCCGTGAGCTGGCATGCGATCTTCCTGATCAACGTGCCGATCGGCCTGATCGGCCTCTGGGCGGTGCGGCGCTATGTGCCGGTGCAGCGCCTCGCGCAATTGCCGCGGCTCGACTTCGTCGGCTTCGCGCTGCTGTCGACCTGCATGGTTGCCTTTTCGCTCGCGCTCGACGTGCCGGCACGCACGCACCGCGCGGCCTGGTCCGGCGGCTTGCTCGCGCTGAGCGCGATCGCGGTGGGGCTCTACCTGCTGCATGCGCGGCGGCGGCCGGCGCCGCTGTTTCGCCTGGGCCTGTTTCGCGAACCGAACTTCAGCGTCGGACTGATCGGCAACATGGTCTCGCGCATCGGCATCAGCGCCTTGCCCTTCCTGCTGCCATTGCTGCTGCAGCTTCAGCTCGGCTACAGCCCGCTGCAGTCGGGGATGATGATGATCCCGGTGGCGCTGGGCGGCATTGCCATCAAGCCGCTCATCAGCGGGTTGCTGCGGCGTTTCGGCTACGACAGCTTCCTGCTGTACAACACGCTGATCGTCGGCGCCGCCATGATCTCCCTGGCGCTCATCAAGCCCGGCTGGCCGCTGTGGCTGCAGATCGTGCAGCTCGCCGTCTTCGGCGGCGCCGCCTCGATGCAATTCGCGGCCATGAACAGCATCACCCTGAAGGGCCTGAGCAACGAGGACGCCGGCAGCGGCAACAGCCTCTTCACGATGGTGCAGATGCTGGCGCTGGGCCTGGGCGCGACGATCGGCGGCGGCCTCGTCTCGCTGCTGTCGGACCACCTGGCCTCGACGGCGCTCGCGTTCCGCTACACCTTCGTCGCGGTCGGCATCATCACGCTGCTGTCGTCCGTGGTGTTCCGCTGGCTCGACGACGTCGAGTTCAAAGGCGGTTCGCCGGCGCCATCGCGATCGACCGCGTGACCGCCTGCGCGGTCTTCACTCCGGCCGGATGTCCGCGGCCTTCGCCACCTTCTTCCAGCGCGCGATCTCGGCGGCGATGAAGTCGGCGAACTGCTGCGGCTTCATCGGCGCGGGCTCGGCGCCTTCCTTGATGAAGAAGGCCTTCATCTCGCTCGACTGGATCTGCTTGTTGATCTCGGCATTGAGCTTGTCCACCACCGCCTGCGGCGTGTTCGCCGGCGCCAGCACGCCCCACCACAGGTCCACCGCGCTGCCCTTGTAGCCGGACTCCTCGAGCGAGGGAATGTCGGGCGCGACCTGCGAACGCGTGGCGGTGGTCAGCGCCAGCGCGCGCGCATTGCCGCCGCGCACCTGGGTCAGGATCGACGGCGCGCTGGCCACCAGCACGTCGATCTGCCCGCCCAGCAGGTCGGTGGTCGCCGGCCCCATGCCCTTGTAGGGCACGTGGGTCATCTTGATGCCGGCCGCGGCGGTGAACAGCTCGGTCGCGAAATGGTTGATGCTGCCGGCGCCCGAGGTGCCGTAGTTCAGCTTGCCCGGGCTGGCCTTGGCGGCAGCGACCAGGTCCTGGATGGTCTTGAAGCGCGAGTCCTTGTTGACGGTCACGAGCATCGGGCCCTTGGCCAGCATCGCCACCGGCTTGAAGTCCTTGATGGCGTCGTAGGTGAGGTTGGTGCGAATGGCCGCGCCCGTGGTGAAGGTGGACGACAGCACCACCAGCGTATAGCCGTCGGCCGCGGCGCGCGCCACGGTGGCATTGGCGATCACGCCGCCGCCGGCCGGCTTGTTGTCGACCACCACCGGCTGGCCCAGCGCATCCTGCAGGCGCTTGCCGACGGCACGCGCGAAGGTGTCGTTGGATCCGCCGGGGGCGCTGCCGACCACCAGCGTGATCGGCTTGTTCGGAAAGGCGTCGGCCTGCGCGAAAGCCACCGCCGGCAGCGCGAGCGCCGCGATCGCGGCCAGCACGCGCCGGCGGTCGGTGACATGATGAAACGCCATGGTTGTCTCCTGATCGGTCATGCACGATCCTAAGAACAGCCTGCGCGCCTTTCGACGATGTTTTGTCATTCGAAAGAAGAGTTTTTCTTGTGCTCGGCACGCGCGCGCGGCGGCACACTTCGTTGTCCAAGGAGAGCCTCATGCGACTGCCCACCGATGCCCGCGGCGTCTATCCCATCGCGCCGACCCCCTTTCTCGACGACGGCACCATCGACACCGCATCGATCGACCGGCTGACCGACTTCTACCTGGCCTGCGGCGCCACCGGCCTCACGGTGCTCGGGCAGCTCGGCGAAGCGCCCAAGCTCGAGCACGAGGAAAGCGTCGCGGTCGCGGCGCAGATGATCCGCCGCGCGCCGCAGTTGCCGGTGATCGTCGGCGTCTCGGCGCCCGGCTTCGCGGCCATGCGGGCGCTGACGCGCGAGGTCATGGAGCGCGGCGCGGCCGGCGTGATGATCGCGCCGCCCAACACCTTGCGCACCGACGAGCAGATCGTCGGCTACTACCGGCAGGCCGCAGAGGCGATCGGCTCCGACGTGCCCTTCGTGCTGCAGGACTATCCGCTGACCTTCTCGGTGCAGATGACGCCCGGCGTGATCCGACGCATCGTCGCCGAGATTCCCTCGTGCGCCATGCTCAAGCACGAGGACTGGCCGGGGCTGGAAAAGATCTCGGCGCTGCGCGGCTTCGAGCGTGAAGGCATGCGGCACCTGCCGATCCTGTGCGGCAACAACGGGCTCTTCCTCGACTACGAGATGGAACGCGGCGCCGACGGCGCCAACACCGGCTACGCCTTCCCCGACATGCTGTGCGACGTGGTGCGCCTGTCGGCCGCGGGACAGCGCGAGGAAGCGCACGACCTCTTCGATGCCCACCTGCCGCTCTTGCGCTACGAGCAGCAGCCGGGCGTCGGCCTGGCCGTGCGCAAGTACGTGCTGCAGCGGCGCGGGCTGCTGAGCTCGGCCGCGCAGCGCAAGCCGGCCGCGGTGCTCACGCAAGCGGCACGCGCCGAAGTCGACCACCTGCTCGGCCGCCTCGCACGGCACGATCCGCGGGCGCGGCTGTGAGACGGCCATGAGAAGCAAGCTCTTCGTTCCGGGCTCGCGTCCCGAACTGTTCGCCAAGGCATTGGCGGGCGATGCCGACGGCATCTCCTTCGACCTCGAGGATGCGGTCGCCGAAACGCGCAAGGCCGAGGCGCGCGAGGCGGTGCGCGGGTTCCTGAAGAATGTCGAGGCGGTCGGCAGCAAGATCCTGATCGTGCGCGTCAACGCACTGGACACGCCGCACTTCGCCGCCGACATCGCCTGCGTCGCGCAGCCCGGCCTGCACGTGATCAACCTGCCCAAGCCCGAGACGCCCGACCAGGTGCGCGCCGCCGCCGATGCCATCGAACGCGCCGAGCACGCGAACGGCGTGGCCGCGCGGATCGGCCTGCTGCTCAACATCGAGACGCCGAAAGCCCTGCGCGATGCCGCAGCGCTGGCCGCCGCACACCCGCGCGTGGTCGGCCTGCAGCTGGGCCTGGGCGACCTGTTCGAGCCGCTCGGCATCGACCGGCGCGAGGCCGCCGCGGTGCGGCAGGCGATGTTCGCGGTGCGCATGGCCGCGGGCGTGGCGGGCGTCTATGCCTACGACAGCGCCTTCGCCAACTTCCGCGATGTCGAGGGCTTTCGCGAGGAGGCCGCGCTGTCGCGGCGCCTGGGCTTCCTCGGCAAGAGCTGCATCCATCCGAGCCAGGTTGCGCTGGCCAATGCGGCCTTCCGCCCGACCGATGCCGAGATCGCGCATGCGCTGCAGGTGCTGGCGGCCGCCGATGCAGCCTCGGCGCACGGCGTCGGCGCCTATGTGGTCGATGGCCGGATGATCGACGCGCCCTTTGCCGCCAGCGCCCGCGCCGTCGTCGCGAACGCACGGCGCCTGGGCCTGCTGCCCGCCGCCGCGGCCCATCCGCCGACGCACCATGAATGAGTCGACGCCCCTGCGCAATCCGTTGCCGCGCACCGGTCCGGCCGGTCCGCTCTCGGGCCTGCGCGTGCTCGACCTCAGCGCCTACATCGCCGGCCCCTACGGCTGCACGCTGCTGGCCGACCAGGGCGCGGAAGTGATCAAGATCGAGCCGCCCGCGGGCGACAACCTGCGCAGGTACCCGTCGACGCTGGAGGCCGAGAGCCGCGCCTTCCTCGGTGTCAACCGCAGCAAGCTGGGCATCGTGCTCGACCTCAAGGATCCCGCCGACCTCCAGGCGCTGCACGCGATGGTGAAGACGGCCGACGTGCTGGTGCACAACTTCAGGCCCGGCGTGCCGGTGCGGCTCGGCATCGACTACCAGCGCCTGAAGGCCGCCAATCCGCGCCTGATCTATTGCGCGGTCACCGGCTATGGCGACAGCGGGCCGCTCAAGGCCAAGGCCGGCTATGACCAGGTGCTGCAGACCATGACCGGCATGTGCGCGATGCAGGCGGCGCCCGGGCAGCCGCCGCAGATCCTCTACGGTTCGGTGGTCGACTACTACGCCGCCGCACTGGTGGCAGCCGGCGTGGCGTCGGCGCTGTACGAGCGCGAGAAGAGCGGCGAAGGCCAGGAGGTCGGCGTTTCGCTGCTGCGCTCGGCGCTCGCGATGCAGTCGGCACGCCTGGTGTGGGCCGAGGACGAGCCGCGCGAAGTCGGGCGCGACATGCGCTCGGGCGGCATCACCGGCATCCATCCGACGCGCGAGGGCCATCTCTACATCTCGGCCAACACGCCCCACTTCTGGCGCGCGCTGTGCGAGAAGACCGGCCTGGGTGAACTGCTGGCGACCGAGCGCTACGACAGCGTGCGCAAGCGCGCGCAGCACCACGAGGAGATCGTGCCGCGCCTGCATGCGGCGCTGGCGGAGCACAGTGCGCTCGAATGGGAAGCCCTCTTCGGCGAGGAGGTTCCGTGCGCGGCGGCGCGCACGGTCGAGGACATGTTCGACTTTCCGCAGGTGCTGGCCGAGGACATGGTGGGCCGCTTCGCGCACCCGGTGCTCGGCAGCTACCGCGGCTTCACGCGCGCGGTCGCCTTCGGCCGCACGCCCGGACCGGACCCGTTCGCGGCGCCGACGCTGGGCCAGCACGACGATCAGATGAAGCCCGCACGATGAACGCGATGCGAGGCGCCTGAGACGATGGACCGCATCGATTGCGCCGTGATCGGCGCCGGCGTGGTGGGCCTCGCAGTGGCGCGCGCACTCGCGATGGCGGGGCGCGAGGTCGTCATTCTCGAAGCCGAGAGCGCCATCGGCACGCAGACCAGCGCGCGCAATTCCGAGGTGATCCATGCCGGCATCTCGTACGCGCCCGGTTCGCTCAAGGGACGGCTGTGCGTGGCCGGCAAGGCCGCGCTGTATGCCTACTGCGCCGAGCGCGGCATCGGGCACCGGCGCATCGGCAAACTCATCGTGGCGACGCAGGCCTCGGAGCTGCCGGAGCTGGATCGCTACATCGCGCTCGGCGCCGCCAACGGCGTCACCGACCTGCGCGTGATCGGCGCCGCCGAAGCGCGCGCGATGGAGCCCGAGGTGCATTGCGTCGGCGCGCTGCATTCGCCCTCGACCGGCATCGTGGACAGCCACGGCCTGATGCTCGCCTACCTCGGCGATGCCGAAGTCCATGGCGCGACGCTGGCACTGCAGAGCCCGGTGCTGTCGGGCGAGGCCACGCAGGGCGGCATCGCGCTGCAGGTCGGCGGCGACGAGCCGAGCACGGTGCTGTGCCGCACCGTGGTCAATGCGGCCGGGCTCGGCGCGCAGCGGGTGGCAGGTGCGATCGCCGGCATGCCCGCCGCGCTGATTCCGCCGCTGTATTTCGCCGTCGGCCACTACTTCACGCTGGCGCGCAAGTCGCCCTTCCACCATCTCGTCTATCCCACCGGCCGCGAAGGCGCGCTGCGCGCGCACGTGACGATCGACCTCGGCGGCCAGTGCAAGTTTGGCCCCGACCTGAGCTGGCGCGATGGCGTGGACTACCGCTTCGATCCCACGCGCGAGCCCGCCTTCCGCGACGCGATCCGCCGCTACTACCCCGGCCTGCGCGACGGCGATCTGCAGCCCGGCTACACCGGCATCCGTCCGCGCCTCGCGGGCCCCGGATCCTCGATGCACAACGCGGCGACCGACTTCGTGGTGCAGGACGAAAGACAGCACGGCGCCGCCGGCCTCGTGAACCTGTTCGGCATCGAATCGCCCGGCCTCACCGCCTCGCTGGCGATCGGCGAGCATGTGCGGCAGACCCTCGGCGAGGCACGCACCGGCGCATCCTGATGCCACAAGATTCCATCCCTCATACCACCGGCACGCAGCCGCCTGTGCTGGCCCTGCCGCCGCAGGCCTGCGACGCGCACATCCATGTGTACGACGCGCGCTTTCCCTCGATCGGCGACCCGGCCCGCGTGCTTGCGCATGCGACGGCGAGCGACTACCGCCGGCTGCAGGCGCGCCTCGGAACGACGCGCACCGTGGTGGTCACGCCGACGGTCTACGGCACCGACAACCGCGTGACGCTGGACGCGATCCGGCAACTCGGACCAACGCACGCGCGCGGCATCGGCGTGCTGCATCCGGAGGTCGACGACGCGACGCTGCACACGCTGAATGCCGGCGGCATCCGCGGCATCCGCTTCACGCTCTTCGATCCGGCCACGGCCGTGACGCGCTTCGACATGGTCGAGCCGCTCGCACGCCGGATCGCGCCGCTCGGCTGGCACGTGCAGCTGCACTGGCGCGCGGACCAGATCGTCGCGCATGCCGCGCTGATCGAGCGCCTGCCCTGCCCGATCGTGTTCGACCACATGGCGCGGCTGCCGCACCCGCAGGGCGAGGCGCATGCGGCCTTCGCCATCGTCACGCGGCTGCTCGATGCCGGGCGCGCATGGGTCAAGCTGTCGGCGCCCTACCTCGACGGCGGCACGACGGAAGACGACAGCCGCGCGCGCGTCGTCGAGGCGCTGTGCCGGCGCGCGCCCGAGCGGCTGGTATGGGGCAGCGACTGGCCGCTTCCCACCGAGAAGAAGGCGACGCCCGACGATGCCGCGCTGCTCGATCGCTTCGGCGCCTGGGTGCCCGGCGCGGCGTTGCGGCAGCGTGTGTGGGTCGACAACCCGGCCACGCTCTACGGCTTCTGATGCCTCGCGCCCGCGCCCTCGCCATGACGCCGCCGGATCGCGAACTGGAAGGCCTCGAGCACGGCCTGGATGCGGCGGCCTTCCGCATCGGCGGGCCGGCACACCATCGCAATGTGCCGCACCGGCGCGTCCTTGCCGAGGCTGATCACCTGCAGCGGATAGGCCTGCAGCACCTCGTGCCGCAGGGCCGGAACCACCGAGACGCCGAGCCCCGCGGACACCATCGCCGCCACCGCATCGGTGCCCGGCAGATCGAAGGCGCAGCGCGTGCGCGGCGCGATGCGGTTGACGTGCTGGGCGGCGATGAGGCCGCCGGTGGTCACGCGATCGAAGCGGATCCAGTCGTGGCGCCGCAGCATCTCGACCGGCGAGCCGCGCCGCACATGCGGCGGCGCGATCATCACGAAGGTCTCCTGCTGCAACGCGAACCAGTGCAGCCGGCTCGAGCCGCCCGACTGCGGGCGCACCAGCACCGCCGCATCGAGCCGGCCGGCCTTGACGTCGTCGAGCAAGGCGGCGGAGACGCCGCGCGCGATCTCGAACGCGAGGCCCGGCGCCTGGTCGCGCAGCACCTGCAGCGCGGTGGGCAGGAGCGCCACCTGCGCCGACTCGATGGTGCCCAGGCGCATGCGCCCGGACACCACGGTGTCCTCGCGCAGCCGCAACGCCTTCAGGGCGTCGAGGGTCTGCTGCATCGTGCCGGCGACCTCCGCCGCGAAGGCGGTCGGCCTGGCCTGCCGCGCCGAGCGGTCGAACAGCGGCCGGCCGAAGTAGTCCTCGAGCTGCCGCATCTGCAGGCTGACGGCGCTGGCCGTGAGGTTCACTTCCTTCGCCGCAGCGGCGAAGGAGCCGTGACGCAGCACCGCCGTCAGGGTCTGGAGAAACTGGAGTTTCATGCGTCTTTCTTCGGCTCGATGGCCAGGGCCGGATTCTGCAGAAGTTTTCATCGTCCACAGAACAACCTCAGGAGACAAGCACCATGACAGAAGCATCCTTCACCCTGCGGCGCCGACAGCTGCTGCTGGGCACGGCCGCGCTCGCCGCGCTGCCGGCCGCTGCGCAGGCGCAGGTCTATCCCACGAAGCCGATCCGCGTGATCGTTCCCTACGCAGCGGGCGGCGGCGCCGACGGCAATGCGCGCCTGCTGTCGCAGCCGATGGCGGCGCTGCTGGGCCAGACCCTCGTGATCGAGAACAAGCCCGGCGCGAGCGGCATCATTGCCGCCACCTCGGTGCTGCAGGCGCCCGCGGATGGCTACACGGTGCTCTTCGACACCTTCCCCTATGCGGTGAACGCGGTGCTGCGCAAGCTGCCCTTCGACCCGGTCAAGGACTTCACGCCGGTGTCGCAGGCGATCAACATGCCGAACATCCTGGTGGTGCCGAGCTCGGCGCCCTACAAGACCTTCAAGGAATTCATCGCCTACGCACGCGCCCATCCGGGCAAGCTGAGCTTTGCGTCGTATGGCGCCGGCGGCTCGGCGCATCTCGCGGGCGAGATGCTGCGCCGCGACGCCGGCATCGACTGGCTGCACGTGCCCTACAAGGGCGGCGCGCCGGCCATCACCGACCTGCTGGCCGGACAGGTGTCGGCCTACTTCGCGAATCCGGTGTCGGGCCTGAGCTATGTGAAGGCCGGCAGCCTGCGCGCGCTGGCGACCACCGGCGCGCAGCGCATGGAGGCCTTGCCCGACGTGCCGACCGTGATGGAGAGCGGCTTCAAGGACTTCGAGGTGGTCGAGTGGAACGGCTTCTTCGTCCCTTCGGCCACGCCGGCGCCCGTCGTCGAGCGCCTCTCGGGCGCGGTGCGCGACGCGATCCGGCAGCCCGAGACGCGCCGCCGGCTGCTGGGGATCGGCATCGAGCCGGTCGGCAACACGCCGAAGGAATTCGCCGCCTTCCTGCAGGGGCAGATCACGCGCTGGGCCGCGCTGGTCAAGACCAACCACATCACGATCGACTGACGCGGCCCGCGCCCCGAAGCCTCAGAAGTGCGTGGTGACGCCCACGTACAGACTGCGGCGCGTGCCGTACTGCGGCGCGCCGACACCGACGCCGGTGCCGTCGCGCAGCAGGTACGAGGTGTCGAACAGGTTCAGGATCGCGATCCGCCCTTCGATGTCGCCGCCCGAAGGCTGCTTCCAGGTGTGGGTGTACGAGACATTGGCCACCGTGTACGACTTGAGCGAGGCGCTGTTGGGCGCGCCGCCGTCGGGCGTGCTGCGCAGGCCGCTGCCGAAGATCAGGTCGCCGCTCACCCGGTTGCTGCCGAAGCGATAGCTCGCGCCGGCCGACACCGTGTAGGTCTGGTCATGGTCCAGGTACACGTAGTGGTTGGCGATGTAGGCCAGCTCGTCGGCGCCGAACAGCGACTGGCTCGACACGATGTTGCGGCCCATCGCCTTCTGCCAGGCGAAGTTCGCATAGGCCGACCAATGATCGTCGTTGTAGCGCGCCGAAAGCTCGAGCCCGCGCGCAAAGCCTTTCTGGTAGTTGAAGGGCGACAGGATCAGCGCCTGCCCGAACTGCCCTTCGTCCAGCAGATTCGTGACTCGCTTGTAGTACGCATCGGCCGACAGCGTGAGCTTCGGACTCAGCCTGTGCGAGGCACCGACATCGAGGTAATGCGTGCGCTCGGCCTTCACCGGATCGGAGCTCGGGATCTCGGGCTGGTTGCTGGTGCCCGAGTACAGATTGATGCTCTGCTGCGAGGCCAGCTCCTGCGGCGGCGGCGTGAAGTAGCGCGCATAGCCCGCATGCAGCGCGGTGTCGTCCGAGAGCTTGTACGCGAGGTTGACGCGCGGGCTCCACTGGTGCTCCTTGGTGAAGGCATCGACGCTGTCGTAGCGCAGGCCGTAGTTGAGCGTGAGCTTCGGATCGATGCGCCATTCGTCCTGCAGATAGAGGCTGCCGAGCTGGCCGCGCTTGCCCGAGTCGTCGTTGATCAGGATCGGGTCGCTGCCGGTCTGCGCGCCGCTGCTGTCGACCGGGAACACCCCGACCGCATTGATGCTCTGCGTCGACTGCCGCGTGTAGGCGGCGCCGAAGCGCAGCGTGTGCGCGTCGCCGAGCTTGTACGAGCCGTCGAACTGCAGGCCGTTGGCCGAGTTGGATCGCAGCGTGTCCGAGGCGACGCCGTTGTAGATCAGGTCGCCGATCGGATCGGGCGTGTAGTGCAGTTGGGAATACTGATGGAAGGCCGACACCTGGAAATCCAGCGCGCCGAGGCTCTTCTGGAAGGACAGCGCGAAGAAACGCGTGGCCTCGGTCTGACGCTCGCGCACGTCGCTCGAAGGCAATGCGTTGAAGCCTGTCGCCAGGTCGCTCACGCCGGCCAGCGACCAGGCCGGCGTCTGGCCCGGATTGGTCGGAATCTGGAACTGCCCGTTGTAGGTGCCGAACATCAGGCCGACGCGCGTGTCGTCGTCGATGAAATACGAGAGATTGCCGAAGCTGCGGCCCTGCCGGGTGCGGTCGTTCTGCGCATTGAAGCTGGGCAGCGGGTTCTCGATGCCCTCGGTGTTGGACACCATGCTGGCCGACAGGTAGTAGCTGAGGTTGCCCTTGGTGCCGTAGACCGAGCCGTTCTCCTCCAGCGTCTGGTGGCTGCCGAAGGTGAAGCCCAGCGAGCCGCCGGGCTTGCCGAAGCCCTCCTTGGTCTGGATGTCGACCACGCCCGCGGTGCGCAGGCCGTACTGCGCGGGCAAGGCGCCGGTGAGGAAATCGATGCTCTCGACATAGCGCGTGTCGAGCGACTGGCCGAAGCCCGAGATGCCCTCGGGCAGCTGCACGCCGTTGATGCGGTACTGCACGTTGCCGTGGTCGTCGCGCACATGCAGCGCACCGGAAGCCTTCGAATCCTTGGCCACGCCGGGCAGGGTCAGCAGCACGTCGTCGAAAGAAGCGGCGTCGCCCTTGCCGAGCGCATCGATGGCCGAGCGGTCGATGCGGTAGACCGTGGTGCCGACCTGCGGCGACAGCTCGATGCGCGCCTTCTTCAGGCGCTCGGCCGTGACGTTCACGGCGGACAGGCTGTCGACCTGCGGCGAGATGGACAGGCCGGAGGGATTGTCCGCAGCCGGAGCCGCCGCGGGCGGCGCATCGGACTGGGCCAGCGCCGCGCAGGACGCGAGCGAGAAAACAGCAGCGCCGATCGCGCTGCGATGAAAGGAAAAGGACATGGAAGAACACTCGTTGAATCAAGGGGCAGCCCGCCGCCACCCGCAAACGCAGGTGCAGCTCGGCCGGACACGGGGGATTCAGCGAGTGGAAGGCGGGCCGCGCGCGTCGAACAGCGCGACCCATCGGGCGAGTGCCTCGCCCTCGAGATAGGAGAAGGTGGCGGCCGGCAGCACGACCGGCAACATGACCAGCGGCACGCAGAGTGCGGCCGAGCCGTGCGAGAGCTGGTCGTACAAGCGGCAGTCGGCACCGCTGTGGTGATCGAACAGCGCCGCCAGCCAGGGGTGGCGCGCCGGCAACTGTTCGGCTGGATCGGCGTTCGGGCTGCCCACCTCATCCGTTGCCGGTGACGTGGTGTGTGCGCGCTCCGTCAGCGCGTTGTGGATCGTGCCGTGCACCAGCCCCAGCGTCGTCGCCAGCCACACGGCGAACGCCAGCGCACAGAGCAGTGCGCGGGTTCGGTTCGAGCGGGTGGGCAGATGCATGGCGAGGCCCGCATTCTCCCACGGGCCTTGCCGCTAGCTCTCGCCGCTTTCGACCTGAAATCGGCTGGGCAGGAGGGCCTGCACGACCTCGGGCCAGCTGCGCTGGCGCGCCCACAGGCGCATGGCTTCGATGGAAGGCGCAAGGAAGCGGTCCTGCTCGATGAAGGCAACGCGCTCGCGGATGGCGGCGAATTCGGCTTCGAGCAGCGGTGAACTTTTCGGACCTCGTTTCAGCTCGATGCCTTGCACCGCCGCCATGGCCTCGATGCCGACGACCACCGCGGTGTTCTCGACCATCTCGCCCAGGCGTCGCGCCGCGAAGGTCGCCATCGACACGTGGTCTTCCTGGTTCGCCGAAGTCGGCAGGCTGTCGACGCTGGCCGGATGCGCGAGCGACTTGTTCTCCGACGCCAGCGCCGCCGCGGTGACCTGCGCGATCATGAAGCCGGAGTTGACGCCGCCGTCGCGCACCAGGAACGGCGGCAGGCCCGACAGGCCGCTGTCGAGCAGCAGCGCCATGCGGCGTTCGGAGATGGCGCCGATCTCGCTCACCGCGAGCGCGATGATGTCGGCCGCGAAGGCCACCGGCTCGGCGTGGAAGTTGCCGCCGGAGATCACGTCGCCGTTGTCGAACACCAGCGGGTTGTCCGATGCGGCATTGGCTTCGATGCGCAGCACGCGCGCGGCATGCGCGAGGTTGTCGAGGCAGGCGCCCATCACCTGCGGGACGCAGCGCAAGGAGTACGGATCCTGCACATGGCCGCAGTCGGCATGCGAGGGAACGATCTCGCTGCCGTCGAGCAGCGCGCGCACCGCGGCGGCGACGGCGATCTGGCCCGGCTGGCCGCGCGCGGCATGGATGCGCGCATCGAAGGGCTTGATCGAGCCCTGGATCGCCTCGAGCGAAAGCGCGCCCGCCATCAGGCCGGCCGCGAACACGTCCTCGGCGCCGAAGAGGCCGGCCAGCGCGAGCGCGGTCGACACCTGCGTGCCGTTGAGCAGCGCCAGGCCTTCCTTGGGGCCGAGCACGAAGGGCGCGAATCCGATGCGCGCCAGCGCCTCGGCGCCGCCGATCACTGCACCTTCGGGCGTGGTGACTTCGCCCTCGCCGATCAGCACGCAGGCCAGGTGCGCGAGCGGCGCGAGATCGCCCGAGGCGCCGACCGAGCCCTTGGACGGAATGCGCGGCAGCAGCCCGGCATTGCCGAGCGCGAGCAGCGCATCGACGATCTCCGGCCGTATGCCCGAATGGCCGCGCGCCAGGCTCACGGCCTTGGTCGCGAGCACGAGGCGCACCACGCCGGCGGCCAGCGGCTCGCCGGTACCCGCGCTGTGCGAGAGCACCAGGTTGCGCTGCAGCTCGGCCAGGCGCTCGTGCGGGATGAGGGTCTGCGCGAGCTTGCCGAAGCCGGTGTTGATGCCGTAGACCACGGCCCCCCCGTCGACGATGCTGCGCACCGTGGCCTGCGATGCAAGCAAGCGGGCATGCGCCGATGGATCGAGCGCGAGCCGCATGCCGCCGGCATGGATACGGCGCAGCAGGGGCAGGCCGACATGGCCCGGGAGCAGGGCGCCCTCCTCCGGGTTGCCTGCAACGGCCGATGGGTTTTCAGCAGCTTCTTTCATAATGTATGAGCCTGTATGTACAAGTAGGGTCTCGTCGATTCTGCCTCGAAAATCGCGCGCTGAACAGGCTTCGCATGACCGATCGGCGCAGCTGCGTTCGTGGGCATCTGCCGGCTTTCCGGCTTGACGGCCGCCAGAGGCCTCACTACATTACTAACCCGTCAGTCATTAACAATCCGATGCCCGCCCGCCGCTTCCTTGCCGACAAACTGTGCCCCGTGCGGGCCAAGCGCGAGCGTCGCAAGGAGGCGCGGCCCGGCGAGCTGCTCCAGGCGGCGCTCGACCTGTTCGTCGAGAAGGGCTTCGCCGCCACCCGCTCCGAGGAAGTGGCCGCGCGGGCCGGCGTTTCCAAGGGCACCCTCTTTCTCTATTTTCCGAGCAAGGAAGAGCTGTTCAAGGCCGTCGTGATCGAGAACCTCGCGGGCCGCTTCACCGAGTGGAACCAGGAGTTCGAGGTCTTCGAGGGCAGCACCGCCGACATGCTGCGCTACTGCATGCGCATCTGGTGGGAGCGCGTGGGTTCGACCCAGGCGTCGGGACTCACCAAGCTGATGCTCGGCGAAGGCCGCAATTTCCCGGAGCTCGCCGAGTTCTATCGCCAGGAGGTGGTGCGTCCGGGCCATTCGCTGCTGCGGCGCATCCTGCGGCGCGGCATCGACAGCGGCGAGTTCGCGCCGATCGACGTCGATCATGCGATCTACGCCATCGCCGCGCCCATGCTGTTCCTGATGATGTGGAAGCACTCGACCCCGATCTGCATCGACGGCGAGGCCGAACTCGATCCCGAGAAGTACATCGCGCTGCAGACCGAGATCGTGCTCCACGGCCTGGTCGCACCCCGACCCTAGAATTGAAGGTTTGTCCCGAGTCCCCGAGGAAAAGCCCATGAACCCCACACCCACCCTGGAGCGCCTGCGCTTCAACATGATCGAGCAGCAGATCCGCCCCTGGGACGTGCTCGATCTCGAGATCCTCGACCTGCTGGCGCAGATCCGGCGCGAAGACTATGTGCCGCCGCCCCACCGGCCGCTCGCCTTCTTCGACATGGAGATCCCGCTGGAAGGTGCCAAGGGCGCCCGCGAACCGGGCCAGTGCATGCTGTCGCCGAAGGTCGAGGCGCGCATGCTGCAGGACCTGCATGTGCAGAAGACCGACTCGGTGCTCGAGATCGGCACCGGCTCCGGCTTCATGGCCGCCCTGCTCGCGCACCGCGCGGCCGAAGTGCTGACACTCGAGATCGACCCCGGCCTCGCCGCCATCGCCACGCAGAACCTGCGGCGCAACGGTGTGGCCAACGTCGAGGTGCGCGTTGCCGATGGTGCGGTGCCGCTGCCCAGCGGGCCGACCTTCGACGTGATCGTGCTGAGCGGCTCGGTGGCGCGCGTGCCGCAAGGCCTGCTGGGCTCGCTGAAGATGGGCGGACGGCTGGCTGCGATCGTCGGCGAAGAGCCGATGATGCGCGCCCACTTCGTCACCCGCGTCGGCGAAGGCAAGTGGGAAAGCACGCAGCCGTGGGACACGGTCGCGCCGCGCCTCTTGCGCTTCCCCGAGCCTTCGCGCTTCAACTTCTGAAGCCGGCCCGCCTCATGATCGAACAGATCCGCCCTGCCGAAGTCGCCGCCTGGTTCGCGCGCGATGCCGGCGCCGCGCCGGTGCTGCTGGACGTGCGCGAACCCTGGGAGCTGCAGACCGCCAGCGTGGTGCCGCAGGGCTTCGCGCTGGTTGCGATCCCGATGAACGAGATCCCCGGCCGCCTGGCCGAGCTCGACCCCGGCCAGCGCATCGCCTGCCTGTGCCATCACGGCGCGCGCAGCCAGCGCGTGGCCGCCTTCCTGGCCCAGAGCGGCTTCGACACGGTGGCGAACATCGCCGGCGGCATCGATGCCTGGTCGGCCCAGCACGACACGTCCGTGCCGCGCTATTGATTCCATCCAAGGACCTGCATGCCCGTGCGCCGGCTTTCTTCTCTCTGCGCGGCGCTCGCGGCCGCGTTCGCCGCAGCGATCGCATTGCCGGCCCAGGGCCAGAGCCTGATCGAACTCTACGATGCCGCACGCGATTACGACGCGAGCTACCAGGGCGCGCGCGCGCAGTACGACGCCAGTGTCGCGCGCGCGGCGCAGGCCAAGGCGGGCATCCTGCCGACCGTCGGCCTGTCGGCCGGCGACACGCGCACCCAGCTCGATGTCGACGTGCCCGGCAGCAACGTGTCGCGCGGCTTCAGCACGCAGACCGTCGGCATCAATGCCACGCAGCCGCTTTACCGGCCGGCGAACTGGGCCACCTACGAGCAGGGCAAGCGCCAGGCCGACATCGCACAGGCCGTGCTGACCGCGGCCGAACAGGACCTGGTGGTGCGCGTCAGCCAGGCGTACTTCGATGTCCTCGGCAGCCAGGACAGCCTCGCGCTGGTGCGGGCGCAGAAGACCGCGGTGGCCGAGCAGCTGGCCTCCGCCAAGCGCAATTTCGAGGTCGGCACCTCGACCATCACCGACACGCGCGAGGCGCAGGCGCGCCACGACCTCGTGGTCTCGCAGGAGATCGCGGCCGAGAACGACCTGCAGGTCAAGAAGATCGCACTCGACCAGCTGGTCGGCCGCACGGGCAGCGTGCCGGTGCCGCTGGCCGCGCCGGTCGTGCTGCCCACGGTCTCGCCGGCCAGCATGGAAGCCTGGGTGGCCCAGGCCGAGGACGTGCATCCATCGATCCGGCAGGCCCGGCTCGGCGTCGACGTGGCCGGGCTCGAAGTGCAGAAGGCCGAGGCCGGCCACAAGCCCACGCTCGATGCGACCCTGGGCTACAACGTCGCCAACAATCCGCAGGGCACCAGCACCACCACCGGCCGCTCGCGCATCAACGCCGCCACCGTCGGCGTGGTGTTCAACCTGCCGCTGTTCGCGGGCTACGCGACCGAGAACCGCATCAAGGAAACGCTGGCGCTCGAAGACCAGTCGCGCTCGGTGCTCGAAGGCACGCGCCGCAGCGTCACCCAGGCCACGCGGGCCGCCTACCTCGGTCTGGTCTCGGGTGCGGGCCAGGTCAAGGCGCTGGAAGCCGCCGAGTCCTCCAGCCAGAGCGCGCTGGACGCCAACAAGCTCGGCTACCAGGTCGGCGTGCGCATCAACATCGACGTGCTCAACGCACAGAGCCAGCTCTACCAGACCAAGCGCGACCTGGCACTGGCGCGCTACAACGTGCTGCTGGGCCACCTCAAGCTGCGCCAGGCCAACGGCACGCTCAGTGCGGACGATCTGCAGGGCATCAACCTCGCGCTGGCGACCGGCGATCGCGCCACGCCCGAAAGCGCCGCCTCGCCGACGCAGCCCTCGGCCGCGACGCAGAGTCCGGTGCCGGTGCCGCGGAACACCATCCCGCGCGTGCCGCCGGTGCCGGTGCCGCCCTTCAATCCCGGTGCGCCCATGATGCCGGTGCCGCCACCGCCGCCGGTGATCGTCGCACCACCCGGCAGGTAGCGGTTCAGGGGCCGCCGCGGCGGTACGCGCCCGGCGCGCTGCCCGTCCAGCCCTTGAAGGCGCGCTGGAAGGCCGCGCTGTCCGCGAAGCCCAGCTCGTAGGCCAGCGTGGCCAGGGGCACGGTGCTGGTGTTGAGGCGCACGATCGCCATGTCGCGTCGCAGTTCGTCCTTCAACGACTGGAACGAAACGCCCTCATTCGCGAGGCGCCTTTGCAGCGTCGACGTCGACATGTGCAGCGCATCGGCCGTCGCGGCGAGCTCGGGCCACGCGGGCTGCGTGTGCTGGAGGTGGTCCCGCACGCGCGCGCTGACGAGGTCGTCGCCGCGCCGGGGCACGATGACCTGGGTCTGCGCGTCGGCCAGGAAGGCGCGCAGCGCGGCCTCATCGCGACGCACCGGCGACTGCAATTGCGCCGCATCGAACCAGAACGCCGAGTGGCGGCATTCGAACTGCAGCGGCGCCGGAAAGACCTTGCCGTAGCTGGCCGCATGCAGCGGGCGCTCGAAGGCGAAGTCGAAGCCTGCGGCAGGCAGCTGGCCGCCTACCAGCCAGGCCAGCAGGCGCCAGAAGATGCGCAGCAACAGCTCGTGCAGAAAGGTCGGGCGCGCGACGGACGCCTCGGTGAAATGCAGGGCCAGACCCGCCAGCGCACCATCGTGCACCGGCACCAGCAGAAGGTCGTCCTGCAACAGGCGAAAGCTGCGCGCGATGCGGCGCATCGCCACCTCCAGCGTCGCGGCACCGATGGCCGAGCGGATCACCAGCGCCAGGCTGCCGCGCCTGAGAGGCCGCGACAGGAAGCCGAGGCATTCGTCGTCGAGGCCTTCCATCAAGAGTCGGAACAGCGCCACGTACTGGTCCGCGGTCACGCGCGCACCGACCTGATGAAGCAGTTCCGGCGCAATGCCAGCGCCGGCCAGGAAGGCGTCGCAGGGTTGATGGCGTGCCTGCACGCCGGACACCATGCCCTGCACGAAGGCCATCGGAATCGTGACGGGAGGACGCAGCATCAAGGCGTGCCGAGCAAGGGATTGAGGTCTTTTGCCATGGGATCGACGCATTGCGCAATCGCGCGCGGGGCCGCCGGTTTCTACCATGAGCCCATAGCCAAGGAGACCTCGCAATCCCGGGGTCGAACGGAGACGCAGCATGTACCTCACCCAAGCCTTGCACCGCGCAGTGCAGCAGCATCCCGACCGGATCGCGGTGCGCTTCGGCGAACGAGAGCGCACGTTCCGCGCGCTGGCCGATCGCGTCGCACGCCTGGCCGGCGCATTGCGCGCCCTCGGCATGCAGACCGGCGATCGCGTCGCGATGCTGTCGCTCAACTCCGACCGCTACCTCGAATACCAGATGGCGGTGCCCTGGGCCGGCGGCGTGCTGAACCCCTGCAACATCCGCTGGTCCGCCGCGGAGATCCTGTACTCGCTGGAAGACTCGGGCTCGACGCTGCTGCTGGTCGATGAGACCTTCCGTCCCATGGTCGAGCAGTTCCGCCACCAGTCGGGCAGCCTGCGCCAGGTGATTCATTGCGGCGACGGCGATGCGCCGAAGGGCATGCACGGCTACGAGGCGCTGATCGCCGAAGCCGACCCGATGGCCGACGCCCTGCGCCGCGGCGAAGACCTCGCCGGCATCTTCTACACCGGCGGCACCACCGGCTTTCCCAAGGGCGTGATGCTGAGCCACACCAACCTGTGCAGCTCGGGCCTGGCCCTGCGCGCCGAGAGCTTCGCGACGCCGGACGGCACCTACCTGCATGCCGCGCCGATGTTCCATCTGGCCGACATGGGCTGTGCGATGCCGCACTGGATCGAGGGCAACGCGCACGCGATCATCCCGGCCTTCCACCCCGAGCAGGTGCTCGACGCGATCGCGCGCGACCGCGTGACGCACACGCTGCTGGTGCCGACGATGATCCAGATGCTGGTCGACCATCCGTCGATGAAGAAGCCGCGCGACCTGGGCTCGCTGAAGGCCATCGCCTACGGCGCCTCGCCGATGTCGGAAGCGCTGATCGAACGCGCGATGGCGGCGCTGCCCGGCGTCGATTTCGTGCAGGCCTACGGCATGACCGAGCTGTCGCCGGTCGCGACCATCAACCCGGCCTCGTACCACCGGCCCGAGACGCGCTACCTGGGCAAGCTGCGCTCGGCCGGGCGCGCAAGCTTCGCGATGGAGGTGCGGATCGTCGATCCGATGGACGAGGAAGTGCCGCGCGGCACCGTCGGCGAGGTCGTGGTGCGCGGCCCCAACGTGATGCAGGGCTACTGGAACAAGCCCGAGCTCACGGCCGCCGCCCTGCGCGACGGCTGGATGCACACCGGCGACGGCGCGTGGATGGACGAGGACGGCTTCGTCTTCATCGCCGATCGCCTGAAGGACATGATCATCAGCGGCGGCGAGAACGTCTACTCGGCCGAGGTCGAGAACGCGCTCGCCCAGCATCCGGGCGTCGCCGCCTGCGCCGTGATCGGCGTGCCGAGCGACGAATGGGGCGAGGCGGTGCACGCGGTGGTGGTGCGAAGGCCCGGCAGCGATGCCGATGCCGCGGCGCTGATGGCGCATTGCAAGACGCTGATCGCCGGCTACAAGTGCCCGCGCAGCGTGGACTTCGTCGAGGCGCTGCCGCTGTCGGGCGCCGGCAAGGTGCTCAAGACCCAATTGCGCGAGCCCTTCTGGCAGGGCCGCGAACGGCATGTGGCGTGAACGCGCCCCTCTTCTTTTTCTTTCTCCAGGAGTTTTCTCATGAGCCGTGACGTCTTCGTCGCCGGGGTCGGCATGATCCCTTTCACCAAGCCCGGGGCCCACGAGCCCTATCCGCAGATGGCCGCCAGGGCTGCGCGCGCCGCGCTCGCCGATGCCGGCGTCGGCTACGAGCAGATGCAGCAGGCCTACGTGGGCTACGTGTACGGCGACTCCACCGCAGGGCAGTGCGCGCTGTACGAAGTCGGCATGAGCGGCATCCCGATCGTCAACGTCAACAACAACTGCTCCACCGGCTCGACCGCCCTCTTCCTCGCGCGCCAGGCGGTGGCGAGCGGCGCGGCCGACTGCGTGCTCGCGCTCGGCTTCGAGCAGATGAGCCCGGGCGCACTCGGTGCCGTGTTCAAGGACCGGCCGAGCCCCTTCGAGCGCTTCGACCGCGCCACCGACGAGCTGGTCGGCCAGGGCGACGTGCCGCTCGCGCTGCGCTACTTCGGCGGTGCCGGCCTCGCGCACATGCAGCAGTACGGCACGCAGCTGTCGACCTTCGCGAAGATCCGCGCCAAGGCCAGCCGCCATGCGGCGAACAATCCGCTCGCGCTCTTTCGCAAGGTCGTGACGGAAGACGAGGTGCTCGCCGCGCCCGTGATGTGGCCTGGCGTGATGACGCGCCTCATGGCCTGCCCGCCGACCTGCGGCGCGGCCGCGGCCGTCGTCTGCTCGGCCGCTTTCGCCGAGCGCCACGGCCTCGACCGACGCGTGCGCATCCGGGCGCAGGCCATGACCACCGACCGGCCGATCAGCTTCGAGGCGCGCGACATGCGCGAGGTGGTCGGCTTCGGCATGGCCAGGGCCGCGGCCGCGCAGGTCTACGAGGCGGCCGGCATCGGCCCGCAGGACGTGGACGTGGTCGAGCTGCACGACTGCTTCGCCCACAACGAGTTGATCAGCTACGAGGCGCTCGGCCTGTGCCCCGAAGGCGGCGCCGAGAAGTTCGTCTGCGACGGCGACAACAGCTACGGCGGCCAGGTCGTCACCAACCCGTCGGGCGGGCTGCTGAGCAAGGGGCATCCGCTGGGCGCGACGGGCCTGGCGCAGTGCTACGAACTCACGCACCAGCTGCGCGGCACGGCCGACGAGCGTCAGGTCGAAGGTGCGCGGCTCGCGCTGCAGCACAACCTGGGTCTGGGCGGCGCGTGCGTGGTGACGCTGTACGAACGCGTCTGAACAAAAAGCAAGAAGGAAGCCCCATGATCGACAGGAAATGGATCGGCCACGCGCTGCCCGCATCGGTGCTGCCGATCGAGCGCAGCCGGCTGCGGTTCTTCGCCAAGGCGATCGGCGAGACCGATCCCGTCTACACCGATGCCGCGGCCGCGCACGATGCCGGCTATCCGGATCTGCCCGCGCCGCCGACCTTCCTGTTCGCGGCCGAGCTCGACTCGGGCGTGCTGGACCGGCTGCTCGCGGACCTGCAGATCCCGATCGCCAGGCTGCTGCATGGCGAGCAGAGTTTCAGCTTCCACCGGCCGGCCTGCGTGGGCGACACGGTCACCGTGCGCTCGACGATCGACGACATCTACGACAAGAAGAACGGCGCGCTCGAATTCGTCGTCAAGACCGCACGGGCCACCAACCAGCGCGATGAGCTTGTAGCCGAGCTTCGCACCGTCATCGTTTGCCGGAACTGAAGCATGAACCGACTCGAATTCGACAACATCCGGATCGGCGACGAACTGCCGCCGCTGCAATTGCAGCCCGTGACCCGCACGACGCTGGCCCTGTTCGCCGGCGCCTCCGGCGACCACAACCCGATCCACATCGACACCGACGTGGCGCGCACGTCCGGCATGCCGGACGTGTTCGCGCAGGGCATGCTGGGCATGGCCTGGCTCGGCCGCCTGCTGACCGGCTGGGCGCCGCAGAGCCGGCTGCGCCGCTTCGAGGCGCGCTTCCAGGGCATCACGCACCTGGGCAATGCCATGCGCTGCACGGGCCGCGTGGTCGAGAAGCTCGAACACGACGGCGAGCGCTGCGTGCGCATCGAGCTGCAAAGCGCCAACCAGTTCGGACAAACCAAGATCGTCGGCGAAGCCCTCGTCGCCCTGCCTTGAGGCATCTTTCAGGAGAACCCCCACCATGACACGCAAACTCGAAGGCAAGGTCGCCCTCGTCACCGGCTCGGGCCGCGGCATCGGCCGTGCGATCGCGCAGAAGCTCGCCAACGAAGGCGCTCGCATCGTCGTCAACGACCTCGATGCCGAGCCGGCAGAAGAAGCCGTGCAGGCCATCCGCGAGGCCGGCGGCCAGGCCGTCGCTTGCGTGGGCAACGTCACCGCGCCGGATTTCGCCGAACGCTTCGTCGGCACCGCAGTCAGCGAATACAAGGGCCTGGACATCGTCGTCAACAACGCCGGCTACACCTGGGACAACGTGATCCAGAAGATGAGCGACGAGCAGTGGTACGCGATGCTCGACTGCCACCTGACGGCGCCCTTTCGCATCCTGCGCGCCGCGCAGCCGGTGATCCGCGCACTGTCCAAGTCCGAAGCCGAGGCGGGACAGCGCGTGGTGCGCAAGGTGGTCAACATCTCGTCGGTCGCCGGCCTCTTCGGCAACGCCGGCCAGGCCAACTATTCGACCGCGAAGGCCGGCATCGTCGGCATGACGCAGACCTTGGCCAAGGAATGGGGCCGCATGAACGTCACGGTCAATTGCGTGGCCTACGGCTTCATCAAGACGCGGCTGACCGTCAGCGCGGCGGGCGACGCCACTGCCACCATCGACGGCCGCGAGATCAAGGTCGGGGTCAATCCCGATCTGATGGCGGCGATGGAGCGGAGCATTCCGCTCGGCCGCGGCGGCACGCCCGACGAGGCGGCGGGCGCGGTCTACCTGCTGTGCATTCCCGAGTCCGACTACGTGAGCGGCCAGACGCTGATGTGCAGCGGCGGCCTCACCGGGATCTAGGTGAACACCATGCTGCCCCGACTCTTGCGCCATCGATGGATGGACGACGACATCGAAGCCTTTCGCGAACAGGTGCGACGCTACATCGCGGCCGAGCTGACACCGCATCTGGATGGCTGGCGCCGCCAGGGCTTCATCCCGCGCGAGGTCTGGCGCCCGTTCGGTCGGATGGGCTTCCTGCTGCCCGAACTGGCCGAAGCCTGCGGCGGCGCGGGCGCCTCGCTGGCCTACCAGCTGGTGGTGCAGGACGAGCTGGCCAAGGCCGAGGTCCCGGCCATCACCGGCGTGCACACGATCGCCGCCCACTACATCCTCGACTACGGCACCGAAGCGCAGAAGCAGCGCTGGCTGCCCAGGCTCGCGAGCGGCGAGATGCTGGCCGGCATCGCACTCACCGAGCCCGGCTGCGGCTCGGACCTCAAGGCGCTGCGCACCCGTGCCCGGCGCGAGGGCGACGACTATGTGATCGATGGCGCCAAGACCTTCATCACCAACGGCTTCACCGCCAACCTGCTGGTGGTGGCGGTGCGCACGGGCGATGCCGGCAGCCGCGGCGTGTCGCTGGTGGTGCTGGAAACCGAAGCGCTGACTGGCTTTCGCGTCGGCCGCCGGCTCGAGAAGCTGGGCCAGCATGCGTCCGACACCGCCGAGCTGTTCTTCGACCGCGTGCGCGTGCCGGCCGATCAGTTGCTGGGTGAGAAGGAAGGCCAGGGCTTCGCACAACTGATGAGCCAGCTGCCCTATGAGCGCCTGCTGATCGCCGTGCCCGCAGCCGCGGTGATCGAGCGCGCGGTGGAACTGACGGTGGACTACACGCGCCAGCGCAAGGCCTTCGGCCAGCCGCTGGCCGACTTCCAGAACACCCGCTTCAAGCTCGCCGAATGCGCGACGCTGGCCCACGTGGTGCGCAGCTTCGTCAACGACTGCATCCAGCGGCTGCTCGACGGCACGCTCGACGACGAAGCCGCCTACATGGCCAAGTGGTGGTGCAGCGAGCAGCAGGGCAAGGTCGTCGACGAGTGCCTGCAGCTCTTCGGCGGCTATGGCTACATGGCCGAGTACCCGATTGCGCGGCTGTATGCCGATGCGCGCGTGCAGCGCATCTATGGCGGCGCCACGGAGATCATGAAGGACCTGATCGCGCGCAAGCTGTGCGCATGACACCGTCGCTCGAGATCCCGCGCTGCTTGCGACTTCGGCAGCGAGCCCGAAGGGTCGCTCTCAGAGGATCGGCGCAAGGCCGAGCGCCGTCGCCCAGCGCGCGGCCATCGCCGGCGAGTTGAAGCAAGTGGTCTCGTGGGTCGCGCTGCAGACGGCTCGCTCGAGCAGCTGGATGTCCGCCTCATGTTGCCGCGCCACGTGGGGTTCCTCGAAGAAGATCACCTGGTGGCAGCGGCGATCGAGCACCAGCTCGGCGATCTGCGCGTCGCCGCGCACGCGACGGTGCGGCTTGCCAGCGGGCCGCGAAGATTGCCGCAGGGCTTGCGGGCGTGGGCGAGTTCCACGTCGATCCACTCGGCCGCGCCGGCGGCGATGGCCACATAGGGCTTTCCGTGAATCACGCACTGGCGCTTGAGCGCCTGCGTCTCGGGACAGAGCGACGACGGGTCCACGGGATCGACGAAGTAGATGATCCCGTCGAGTTCCCCTTCCGCCTCCAGGCCGCCCGCGATGCACGACACCAGCCGCATGACGCCGCCCTCGGGGCCGTAGGGCAGCCGGACCAGCGGCGGGTAGGCGCTCAGCAGGCCTTGTTTCGCCAGCGCGTCGCAGGTGCCGCCGACTGCATGCAGTCCAAGCCCGAGCGCCCGGATGCCGGGGTCGCACGCGCGAACCCAGCGCAGCAGGGCACCGTCCGATTGACGATGAAAACGGTGGGCGACAAGTCCGAAACGCATGCGGGTCACCAGTGAGCGCCGAACGCGCGCCGCAATTCGCCGATCGCCGCGTCCGCCAGAGACGGCGCGGTGCGGCCCGAGAGCAGCCAGAGCCGCGCCGTCTCCTCGAGTTCTTCCAGCGTCGCCATCGCGGCCGCGGGCGAGTCGTGCCAGACATTCGGGCCGAGCCGATCGAGCATCACGGCGCGAATGGGCGTCCCCGCACCGGCATAGCGGCCGATGGCGGTCGCGACATGCTCCGCGGCCGTGGCATCGCCCGGACGCGCACAGGGCACCCGCGGCACATGGCCGACTTTCATGACGAAGTACGGGGTGAGTGCGGGCAGCAGTTCCGCGCTTCTCGCGTGCGCTTCACCCGGTGTCAAAGTGAGTGCCACGCAATGCGTGCTGTGCGTATGGATCACGCACTTCGCGGGACATGCGGTGGCAGCCGAGGCCTCGTAGATCTTGCGATGCAATGCGATCGTCTTGCTCGCACGATCGCCGCCGATCTGCTCGCCCTGGCGGTCGAGCCTGGCCAGACGCGCAGGATCCAGAAAGCCCAGGCAGGCGTCGGTCGGCGTGATCAGGAATCCGTCATCGAGGCGCACGCTGACATTGCCCGCCGTGGCGTGCACGTAGCCGCGTTCGAACAGGCTGCGGCCGACGCGGCAGATCTCTTCGCGCGCGAATTCCTCAGTCAAGCTGCGTCTCCGATCACTGTGATTCGTGACGCGTGCAGAGGTTGGCGCAAGGGAGCTGGCAGGGCGGAATGCATGGCGATCGGCTTGTGGCGGGAGCACCCGACTGTAAGCCGCGAGCAGGACCTGCTCAACCTCACGCCGCAAACCGGCACCGGCGCGACCGCCGGGGCGCGCTCAGGGCCAGAGGTGCCCAGGCACCGTTTCGGCGTGGGCGCTGGCATGGCCGACCGGCGGCGCCTCGAAGGCATCGGCACCGACTTCGCGATGCCAGCGCAGCGCGGCGATGCCCGCGTCCGTCGCCAGGCCGCGCGTCGGCAGCGGGCCGCAGGCGTAGTCCACGATGGCTTCCAGTTCGTCGGGGCGCCCGGGCCGAACGATCGTCCAGAAGAAGAGGCCTGCCATGGGCTCGTCGACGATCAGTTCGAATTCGTTCTTCATTCTTGCCATTCAGTTAAATCGAATGACTACATTGGACCGGCGCAGGCGTGCGAGGGAAAGGCAGGATTTCACGAGCGGCCGCGAATCGTCCGGCCGCCCGCATCTCGCACGCCGATGCCGCGAAAAAGAGACGCTATTCGAGCCGCGGCTCGGCGCGTTCCTCGGTGCGCACCGGCGCGTTCTGCGCAATCGCGAGCACCGCTGCGGCGGTGCGTTCGGCCGCGCCGCGGTTCGACGACGCGAAGGCCAGCGCGGCCTCGGCCATCGCCTCGCGGCGCTCCGGGTTCTCGACCAGCTTGAGCGCGGCGGTCACCGCATGCTCCATGTCCTCGACGCGCAGCGAGGCGCCGGCGGCGAGCGACAGCGCCGCAGCCTCGGCGAAGTTGAAAGTGGACGGTCCCATGATCACCGGACAGCCGCAGGCCGCGGCCTCGATCAGGTTCTGGCCGCCGAGCGGCTCGAAGCTGCCGCCCAGCAGCGCGACGTCGGCCAGGCCGTAGTACAGCGCCATCTCGCCGAGCGAATCGCCGAGCCAGATCTCGGCCGCGGCCGGCGCGCCCGCCGCGCTGCGCCGCGCCACCGCGAAGCCATGGGACTCGACCAGGGCCGCGACCTCGTCGAAGCGCTGCGGATGGCGCGGCACGATCATCCATTGCACGTCCTGTACCCGCTTGGCGATCGATTGCACCGCATCGTGCGCGGGCGGCACCGGCGCGAGTGCGCCGAAGCGCTTGAGCACCTCGAGCAGCAGCTGCTCCTCGCCGTCGCGCGAGCTGGCGAACACAACCACCGGCCGCGGCAGCTGCGTGCGCAGCCGGGTCGCAGCGGCGAGCTGGCGCGCGTCGGGCGTGGCGTCGAACTTCAGATTGCCATACACGCCCGCCACCTTGGCGCCGAGCGAGACCAGCCGGTGCGCATCGGGCTCGGTCTGCGCCCACACGGCGGCCAGCGCCGAATAGGCCGGCCGCGCGAGCCACGACAGGCGCTCGGCCGCGGCCAGCGACTTCTCGTTCAGGCGCGCGTTGGCCAGCACCAGCGGAATGCCGCGCTCGGCGCAGGCAGCCGCCATCTCGGGCCAGACTTCGGTCTCCATCAGCACGCCGATGCGTGGCTGGAAGCGATCGAGAAAACGCGCGACCGCGACTGGCGCGTCCCACGGCTGCCACACCTGCAGATCGCCGGGCGAAAGCAGCTTGGCGCCCTCTTCGCGTCCGGTGGCGGTGCCGTGCGTGAGCAGGATCGGGATGTCGGCGTACTGCCGGCGCAGCTCGTCAATCAGGATGCCGGCGGCGCGCGCCTCGCCGAGCGAGACCGCATGCACCCAGCACCAGCCGGTGCCGGTGGCGGCCGTGTCGTAGTGGCCGAAGCGCTCTTCGACGGCGAACGCATAGCCCGGCTCGGCCACCGCGCGGCGCCGCAGCTTGCGCCGCACCAGCGGCTGGGCCAGGGAAGTGAAGGCGCCGTACAGGCGCAGCAGCAACGAACGCACGCTTGTCGGATCTCAGTGAGCGGCTTCCGCGAGGGTGGCGTCGGGCTTGACGCTCCTGAGCAGCGCGAGCATCTCGTCCTGGATGCGTTGCAGCGCGGCCTCGGTCTGGCCTTCGAAGCGCATCACCAGCACCGGCGTGGTGTTGGAGGCGCGGATCAGGCCGAAGCCGTCGGGCCAGTCGACGCGCACGCCGTCGATGGTGGAGATCTTCGCGGGCGCGGCGAACTTCGCGGTCTTGACGAGTTCGGCCACCAGCGTGTGCGGCTCACCCTCGGCGCAGGCGACATTGAGCTCGGGCGTCGAGAAGCTGGTCGGCAGCGCGTTGAGCACGTCGCTCGCGTTCGGGCTCCGGCTCAGGATCTCGAGCAGCCGGCAGCCCGCATAGGTGCCGTCGTCGAAGCCGAACCAGCGTTCCTTGAAGAAGATGTGGCCGCTCATCTCGCCGCCGAGCGGCGAATCGATCTCCTTCATCTTCGCCTTGATCAGCGAATGGCCGGTCTTGTAGATCAGCGGCTTGCCGCCCGCGGCCTCGATGGCCGGGCCCAGGCGCTGCGAGCACTTGACGTCGTAGACGATGGTGCCGCCGGGCACGCGCGAGAGCACGTCCTGCGCGAACAGCATCATCTGGCGGTCCGGGTAGATGTTGGTGCCGTCCTTGGTCACGATGCCCAGGCGATCGCCGTCGCCGTCGAAGGCCAGGCCCAGCTCGGCATCGCCGGCCTGCAGCGCGGCGATCAGGTCCTTGAGGTTCTCGGGCTTGCTGGGATCGGGATGGTGGTTGGGGAAGTCGCCGTCGACATCGCTGAACAGTTCGGTGACCTCGCAGCCGATCGCGCGCAGGATGCCCGGTGCCGAGGCGCCCGCGATGCCATTGCCGGAATCGACCACGATCTTGAGCGGCCGCGCCAACTTGATGTCGCCGACGATGCGCTGCGTATAAGCCTCGGTCACATCGACCTTGCGCACGCTGCCGCCGGGCGCGAGCTTCGCGCTGTCGGCTTCCATCACGCGGCGCAGGCCCTGGATCTCGTCGCCATAGATCGCACGGCCGGCCAGCACCATCTTGAAGCCGTTGTAGTCCTTCGGGTTGTGGCTGCCGGTGACCTGGATGCCGCTGCGCGACAAGGTGTGCGCGGCGAAATAGAGCATCGGCGTGGTGACCGCGCCGACATCGATCACCTCGATGCCGGTGGCCACCAGGCCACGGATCAGGGCCTCGGCCAGGGCCGGGCCCGACAGGCGGCCGTCGCGCCCCACCGCCACCGTCTTCTCGCCAGCAGCGCGCGCCGCGCTGCCGAAGGCCTTGCCCAGGCCCTCCGCGACCTCTGCATCGAGGGTCATGGGCACCACGCCCCGAATGTCGTAGGCCTTGAAGATCGATGCGCTGAGCTGCATGGGCTTCCTCTGAACTTGCAAGAAAAATGAAGACCATTGTAGGCATGCGCTTCCTGCAGCCCGGCTGCGGCAGCCCGGTGCGGGCGCATCGAAGCCACATGTCCGAAAATGGCCAGTTCGCGCGGCGCGCGACCCTATCATCCGTTCATGTCCTCCACCCCCGCATCCAGCCCCGGCCTCGAGAACGACGCCTGCTACCTGGCGATGAAGGCGCACGACGCGCGCTTCGACGGCTCGTTCTTCACCGGCGTCACCTCGACCGGCGTCTACTGCCGCCCGGTCTGCCGCGTGAAGCTGCCGCGGCGAGAGAACTGCCGCTTCTTCCGCCACGCGGCGCAGGCGGAAGCCGCGGGCTTTCGTCCTTGCCTGCGCTGCCGGCCCGAACTCGCGCCGCGCGCGGCGAGCTGGTCGACCGAGGACGCCTCGCGCATCCTCGCGCTGCAGGCCGCGCGCCTGATCGACGAGCCCGATGCCTGGGCCGAGGACGGCCCAGGCGCGGCCGACATCGCGGCCCGGCTCGGCGTCAGCGACCGCCACCTGCGACGGATCTTCGAGACGCAGTTCGGCGTCTCCCCGCTGCAATACCTGCAGACGCGCCGCCTGCTCGCCGCCAAGCAGCTGATCGCCGACACGCGCCTGCCGATGACGCAGGTCGCGCTGGCCAGCGGCTTCGCGAGCGTGCGGCGCTTCAATGCCGCCTTCGTCGGGCATTACGGCCTCAATCCGAGCGCGCTGCGCCGCGCCGGACCCTCGCGCCACGGCCGCGAAGGCGAGGCGGTCGAGGTGCGGCTGGGCTTCCGGCCACCCTATGACGGCGAGACCATGCTGGGCTTCTTCGCCCGCCGCGCATTGGACGGCGTCGAGGTGGTGTCCGGCACCGGCGATGCGATGCAGCTCGCGCGCACGCTGCGCGTCGTGCAGTCGACGCGGCTGCACACGGGCTGGCTGCAGCTTCGCTTCGATCCGCTGCGCGAGCAGCTGCTGCTGCGCGTCGGCGATTCGCTCGCGGCGGTGCTGCCGACCGTGATCAGCCGCGTGCGCGCGATGCTCGATCTCGATGCCGAGCCGATGGCGATCAACCACGCGCTGCATGCGGCCTTCCCGCATGGCGATGGCCTGCGCGTGCCGGGCACGGTCGACGGCTTCGAGCTCGCGGTGCGCGCGGTGCTCGGCCAGCAGATCACCGTGGCCGCGGCACGCACTTTGGGCACGCGGCTGGTGCAGGCCTTCGGCGAAGCGCTGGCGACGCCGGTCGCGGGGCTCGACCGGCTGTTCCCGACACCGGCCGCGATCGCCGAGGCCAGCGGCGATGCGCTGGGCCAACTCGGCATCGTGCGCCAGCGGCAGGCGGCCTTGCTCGCGCTGGCGCGCGAGGTGATCGCAGGCCGGCTCACCCTGCATGCCGGCGCCGACGTGCCGGCCACCCTGGCGGCGCTGCAGGCGCTGCCCGGCATCGGCGACTGGACCGCGCAGTACATCGCGATGCGCGCGCTGCGCTGGCCCGATGCCTTTCCCTCCGGCGACGTGGCGCTGCAGAAAGCGCTCGGCGTCTCGACGGCGCGCGCCGCGGCCGAGGCCTCGCAGGCCTGGCGACCGTGGCGCAGCTACGCGGTGCTGCGCGCCTGGTACAGCCCCGCTCCCGCAACCACCACCGGCATTCCTGCCTGACAGCCATGAAATTCAAGACCTCCCACCTGCGCACCGCGCATTTCGACAGCCCGCTCGGCGGCATCACGCTGGCGGCCACCGACCAGGGCCTGGCCGGCGTCTGGTTCGACCAGCAGCGTCACTGGCCCGACATGACCGGCTGGGTGCCCGATGCCGATCATCCGGTGCTGCGCGAGGCGGCCGCCCAGTTGCGCGACTATTTCGCCGGCACGCGCAAGCACTTCGACCTGCCGCTGGACCTTTCGCACGGCACGGCCTTCCAGCAATCGGTGTGGCAGGCGCTGCTCGCCATCCCGCCGGGCCAGACCACCAGCTACGGCGCGTTGAGCGCCGGCGTCGGCAATCCCGCTGCGGTGCGTGCGGTGGGTGCGGCGGTCGGCCGCAATCCGCTCAGCGTGATCGTGCCTTGCCACCGCGTGCTCGGCACCGACGGCTCGCTGACCGGCTATGCGGGCGGGCTCGATCGCAAGGCCGCGCTGCTCGAACTCGAAGGCGCCCGATGAGCGAAGGCGAGTGTGCGACCGCTGGCACGACCATCGTCAGCTCCCTCACGGAAGCACCGGGCGCGGCCCGGCCTGCACGCCGCGCCTGGCTGGTCGACCTGCTGCTGCTGGCCTCGCTGTGGGGCGCGTCCTTCCTCTTCATGCGCATCGGCGCGGCCGAGTTCGGCGCACTGCCCACGGCCGCGGTGCGGGTCGCGATCGCCGCCCTGTTCCTTTTGCCGCTGCTGTTCGCGCGCGGCCAGTGGCCCGCGTTGCGGCAGCGCTGGAAACCCGCGCTCGCGCTCGGCATCCTCAATTGCGGCCTGCCCTTCGCCTTCTTCTCGTTCGCGCTGCTGACCGTCAACAGCGGCCTGGCGGCGGTGCTCAATGCAACGACACCGATGTTCGGCGCCCTGGTGGCCTGGGCCTTCTTCGGCGACCGGCCCGGTGGCTCGCGCAGCGCGGGGCTGGTGGCCGGCTTCGCCGGCGTCGCGATGCTGGCCTCGCGCAGTGCGGGCTTCCACTCGGGCGCGGACCCTACCGCGGCGCTCTGGGCCATCGCGGCCTGTCTCGGCGCGTGCATCTGCTATGCCTTCGGCGCCAGCCTCACGCGCAAGCACCTGACCGGCGTTCCCGCGCTGGCCACGGCGACCGGCAACCAGATCGGCGCCACGCTCATGCTCGCGCTGCCCGCGTGGTGGCTGTGGCCGGCGCACATGCCGAGCCTGCACGCATGGCTGGCGCTGGTGGCGGTCGGCACGGCGTGCACCGGCCTCGCCTACGTGCTGTACTTCCGGTTGATCGAGAGTGCCGGGCCGGCGCGTGCGCTGACCGTGACCTTCCTGGTGCCGGTGTTCGCGCTGTTCTACGGCGCCGTGTTCCTCGACGAGCAGATCACGCCGTGGATGCTGGTCTGCGCCGCCGTGATCGTGTGCGGCGTGGCACTGTCGACGGGCATGGTCGTGCTCGGCCGGCGCCGGCCCGCGGCGGCTACTGCATCGCGCCCGCCACCACGTTGATGGACAGCGCCAGCACCAGCATGTTGAAGGCGAAGGACAGCACGCCGTGGATCAGCGTGATGCGCCGCATCTCGCGCGAGGTGACCTGCACGTCGGACACCTGCGAGGTCATGCCGACCACGAACGAGTAGTAGAGGAAGTCGAAGTAGTCCGGATCGAGCTCGCCCGGAAAATCCAGCCCCGGGCCGGCGGCCGACTTCTCGCGCTCCTCCTGGTAGAAGCGGTGCGCGTAATGAAAGGCATAGATCGTGTGGATCATCAGCCACGACCCCGCCAGCGCGACCAGGCCGAGCGCGATGTGCGCGGCGCGGTCGGAGCCGTGGAGCGGGCGCGCCTGCTGCAGCAGCATCACGATCACCACCACGCTGACGCCGACCACGGTCAGCATGATGCCGAGGATCACCGCACTGGGCTGATCGAGCGACTGCGCGCGCGACCGCGTGCGTTGCGCGTTCGACACCTCGGCCATCCACCAGGCCGGCAGCAGGTAGCTCGCGGCGCCGCAGCACCAGCCCAGCAGTCCGCGCGAGACACCATCGAGCGGCCATGGGATCAGGGCCACGAGAACGCCCACCACGGCGCCGGCCAGCAACCGGTGCCAGCCGGTCAGCCTGTAGAAACGGGAATGCATGGCCCGGACTGTAGCCGGGCTACCTGACTCAAGCCCCGGCGGCGAACTTCGCGAGCGCGATCAGCCCGCAGACGATCAAGAGCACCAGCACCAGCGCGATGGCAATCGTCGGCAGCACGCCGGCCTGATCGACGCGCCCGGCCGCGTCGGAGCGGCGGCCGCCGAGCCCGATGAAGGCCCAGAGCACGGCACGCAGGTAGCGCAGGAATTTCGACATGGCAGCCTCGTTTTTCGTCGGTGAAGCGATAGAGATAATGTGACCCAACCCCGGCCATTATGAAAGACGCAGTGGGCACGGAAAAAAGCAGATCAGAAACCACTACATGAAGCGCTATGAGCTGCTCGCCGCGGATGTCGAGGCCTCCATCCGCGGCGGCGTGCTGCGGCCGGGCGACCGCCTGCCCTCGGTGCGCCACGCGAGCACCAGCCGCGGGGTGAGCGCCTCGACGGTCTTCCAGGCCTACTACCTGCTCGAGGCGCGCGGTCTGATCCAGGCGCGGGAGCGCTCCGGCTACTACGTCTCGGCCGGCGCGCGGCTGGCACCGCCCGAACCCGAGCAGACCTCGCAGCCGAGCGATGCCTCGGTGGCGGTCGATGTCAGCGAGCACGTGTTCGAGATCCTCGAGGCCAGCATGACGCGCGAGGTGGTGCCCTTCGGCTCGGCCTTTCCGAGCCCGCTCCTGTTTCCGCTCGCGCGCCTGGGCCAGGCGATGGCATCGAGCGCCAAGGCGCTCGATCCGTGGAGCACCGTCGACGACCTGAGCCCTGGCAATGCGCGGCTGCGGCGCCAGATCGCGCTGCGCTACCTCGCCGGCGGGCTGCAGGTGCACACGGACGAGATCGTGGTCACCAACGGCGCGCTCGAAGCGCTGAACCTCTGCCTCGCGGCGGTGACGCGCCCCGGCGACGCAGTGGTGATCGAATCGCCCACCTTCTATGCCGCGCTGCAGGCACTCGAACGCATGGGCCTGCAGGCCGTCGAGGTGCCGACCCATCCGCGCGAAGGCATCGACCTGGCGGCGCTCGAACATGCCATTGCACGCCACCAGCCGAAGGCCTGCTGGCTGATGACGACCTTCCAGAATCCGCTCGGCAGCTCGATGCCCGACGAACGCAAGAAGGCGCTGGTCGAGCTGCTCGCGCGCCATGAACTGCCGCTGATCGAGGACGACGTCTATGCCGAGCTCTACTTCGGCGACAAGCGCCCCGTGCCCGCGAAGGCCTTCGACACGCAGGGCCTGGTGCTGCATTGCTCGTCCTTCTCCAAATGCCTGGCGCCCGGCTACCGCATCGGCTGGGCCGCGCCCGGCCGCTACGCGCGCGCGGTCGCGCGGCAGAAGCTGACCACCACGCTGGGCGCCTCGGCACCGTCGCAGCTCGCGCTGGCCACTTACCTCGAGCACGGCGGCTTCGACAAGCATCTGCGCCGGCTGCGGCAGACGCTGGCCGCGCAGCAATCCGCGTTCGCGCAGGCGGTGGCCCAGCACTTCCCGCCCGGCACGCGCGCCACGCATCCGGCGGGCGGCTACTTCCTGTGGGTCGAGCTGCCGCCGGGCGCCGATGCGCTGGCGATCCATCGGCAGGCGCTGGCGCTCGGCATCAGCGTCGCGCCCGGCCCGATCTTCTCGGCCTCGCGCGCCTTCACGAACTGCCTCAGGCTGAACTATGGCCACGCATGGGACGCGCGCAGCGAACAGGCGCTGGCCACGCTGGGACGGCTGGCCACGGCCGCCATCGCTTAGGGGCCTCGCGTGCGACTGCTCCGGTCGAATCCGGGCACACTGATGCTGTCCTTCACTTCGGCGATCAAGAACAATGACGACGTGGCCACGCGCGGCGCACCGAGGTGCCGCAGCGGCCGCACGACACGCATGAACATCCCACGCTTCCTTCACCAACCCCTGCGGCGCACCGCCCTGCTGCTCGCGGCCTGCGGCCTGTCAGCCATCGCGCAGGCCGCCGCGCCCTCGCCGGCGCCCGGCCATGTGCCGGACACCATCGAGCAGCGCGTCGCGGCCTGCATCGCCTGCCACGGACGCGAAGGCGCCAGCAGCGACCAGGGCTTCTTCCCGCGCCTGGCCGGCAAGCCCGAGGGCTACCTGTTCAACCAGCTGCGCAGCTTTCGCGACGGCCGCCGCTTCAATGCCGACATGGCCCACATGGTGCGGCACCTGTCCGACGACTACCTGCGCGAGATCGCCCATTACTTCGCCACGCTCGACCTGCCCTATCCCGCGGTCGCGACCACCAGCGATGCCTCGGCCGACACGCTCGCGCGCGGCAAGGCGCTGGTGATGCACGGCGATGCGGCGCGCGACATCCCGGCCTGCGTGCAATGCCACGGCGAGGCGCTCACCGGCGTTCAGCCGGGCATTCCGGCGCTGGTCGGCCTGCCACGGCTGTATCTCTCGTCGCAGCTCGGCACCTGGGTCACCGGCGAGCGCCATGCGCTGGCGCCGGACTGCATGGCCGAGGTCGGCCGCAAGCTCACGACCGCCGACATCAATGCCATGGCCAGCTGGCTGGCCGTGCAGCCGGTGCCGGCCGATCCCCATCCGCTCGCAGCGCCGCGCGCGCCGCTGCCCCTGCGCTGCAGCGCGATGAATCCCTGAGGCCCTTCTTCATGCGACGCCTCGTCTATTCCCTGATCTTCCTCGCGGCACTCGTGCTGCTGGCCGTCGCCGCACTCGTCGCGCTCAACCTGCGCGGCGAGGACGCCGTGTCCGAACCCTCCGCCGCTTTCGTCGCCACGCCGGCGCAGATCGAGCGCGGCCGCTACCTCGCGCTCGCCGGCAACTGCGCGAGCTGCCACACGACGCATGGCGGCTCGCCCTTCGCGGGCGGCGTCGGCATCGAGACGCCCTTCGGCACCGTCTTCGCGAGCAACCTCACACCCGAGCGCAACGCCGGCATCGGCAGCTGGAGCGCGGCGCACTTCTGGCGCGCGATGCACAACGGCCGCTCGAAGGACGGCCACCTGCTCTACCCGGCGTTCCCCTATCCCAGCTTCACCCGCGTGACGCGCGAGGACTCGGATGCGATCTATGCCTACCTGCGCACCGTGCCGCCCGCGGCCACGCCCAACCGGCCGCACAAGCTGCGCTTTCCGTACGACACACAGGCCGCACTGGCCGTCTGGCGCGCGCTCTTCTTCACGCCGGGCAGCTTCGTCGCCGATCCCGCGCGGCCGGCCGAGTGGAACCGCGGCGCCTACCTTGTCGAGGGCCTGGGCCACTGCATCGCCTGCCACGGCACGCGCAACGTGCTCGGCGCCACCGAGGAGAAGCTCGGCCTCTCGGGCGGACTCATTCCGGTCGAGAACTGGTATGCGCCTTCGCTCACCTCGAAGCGCGAGGCCGGCGTCGCCGACTGGCCACCCGAGGACGTGGTGGCGCTGCTGAAGAACGGCAGCTCGCCGCGCGGCTCGGTGATGGGGCCGATGGCCGACGTGGTGTACCGCAGCACCCAGCACCTGAGCGACGCCGACCTGCACGCGATGGCCGTCTTCCTGAAGCAGCTGCCCGACAGCACGCCGGGCACGGCACCTGCGGCCGACACCGCGCCGCAGCGCCGCGACGCCGGCCAGATGGCGCGCGGCAGCCGCATCTACGACCAGCGCTGCGCCTACTGCCACGGCGATGCGGGCCAGGGCGCCGAAAACGCCTACCCGCCGCTCGCGGGCAACCGTGCGGTGCTGATGGACTCGACCGCCAACCTGATCCAGGTCGTGCGCAACGGCGGCTTCCTGCCTGCGACCGCGGGCAACCCGCGGCCCTACGGCATGCCACCCTTCGGCCATGTGCTCGACGACGACGACATCGCCGCCGTGCTCACCTACATCCGGGGCTCCTGGGGCAACGACGCGGCGCCGGTCAGCCGGCGCGACACGATGCGGCGCTGAGGACGTCGCCGCGTGGCCGCCTGCGCCAACGCGGCCAAGCGTGTGGACAAATCGCCACATGCGGGACAACGCGCCTGATGGGCCGCCGCAGTTCGCTTCACAATCGTGCGAACTTTTTTCGGACTCCCCGCCATGCAAGCGTCTCGCTTTTTCGGAATCCTTCTTCGAATCGGCCAGGGCATCGGCGCGGCGCTGGGCGTGCGGCGAACGGCCGAACCGGCGCCGCAGGTTTCGGCATTCGCCCCGACGTCGATCGCAGCGGCCGCGAACACCACGGACGTGACGGAACCGGCGGCGCTCGAGGCGCAGGTGCCCGCGCCAATGCTTGCGGCATCGCCCCAGCCCGCGCCGGCCGCACAATCGAACGCTGCACAGCCTCTCCCCGCTCAGCCGGAGGCGGCAACGCCGCCCGCCAACAAGATGCGTTCGATCGAGGAGATCCGGGCCGACCTCGCGCGCCTGCGCCAGAACGCGAAGGAGCGTCACGCAGAACTGCTCGCGCAACGCGAAGTCGGCCTTGCGGCGACGGACTTGGTGGACATCGCGCCGCCGCCACCCGAGCCGCGCGAGAACGCATCGGACATCGCGTTCGCTGCGACGGCGTTCGTGGACTTCGGCGATGTGAAGAGCCGCCGCGAGCGATAAGCGCTTCGCAAGCTCCTGCGCCGGCGCGCAACGCCGCACCGTGCGGGTTATTGGGTATGGCTGGAAAACTAACCAGTTCGTACATTCTTGTGCGGAGGAGGTCGGCCGACCCTCGGTCGGCACCGCGCTCGCACCCGCATTCGAAAAAAGAGAACCCCAGATGAAGCCTGCAGCCGCGACCTCGGAACACCGCACGCTCGGTGTCGAGATGTCCGCGGATCTCGAGCTGCCCCATCAACGCTTTTCGCCGCGCCTGGAGCGCACGTTCGACGTGCTGCTCTCGCTGATGCTGTTCCTCGAACTGCTGCTGCTGTTCGGCAACACCGCGATGCGCGGGCTGCTCGGGACTTCATTGGTCTGGGCCAACGAGGTGGCCGAGTATTCGCTCACCAGCCTGGCCTTCATCGGCGGCGCGATCGCCTACCACCGCGGCCTGCACCTGGTGGTGCGCTTCGCCATCGACAAGCTGCCGGAGCGCTGGCGCGAGTGCGTCGAGTGCGCCCGCCACTACTTCGTGATCGTGGTGGCCCTCATCGGCCTGCGCTATGCGGTGCCGATGTGGCACGAGGCCTGGAACACCCTGACCGTGGTGCTGCAGATCCCGAAGTCGTGGACCCTGCTGCCCTTCTTCATCGGCATGGCCCTGACCGTGGTCTTCGCGCTGGCCGAGTTGCGCCGGCACACCGCCCGGCAGCACGTCGTCGCCGTGCTGCTGGTCGGCGGCCTGACGCTGGCCTGGTTCCTCGCGCAGTACTTCACCGGTCCCTGGCTGGGCACGGCCGGCATCGGCTTCGCGCTGTTGCTGCTGCTGTTCCTGGTGTTCGCGGGCGTGCCGATCGCCTATGTGCTCTCGGTCACCGCCTACATCCTGATCTACAGCTCGGGCGAGGAGCCGATGGCCGTGTCGCTGGCAATGTCCAACGGCATCAGCAGCTTCATTCTGCTGGCGGTGCCCTTCTTCATCCTGGCCGGCAACGTGATGACCGACGGCGGCCTGACCAAGCCGCTGGCCGACTGGGTCACCGCGATGGTCGGGCGCATGCGCGGCGGCCTGCTGCAGGCGCTGGTCATCGCGATGTACATCTTCTCCGGCATCTCGGGCTCGAAGATCGCCGACGTGGCCGCGGTCGGCACCACGCTCAAGGGCATGCTCAAGGAGCAGGGCTACGACCCGGCTGAAAGCGGCGCGGTGCTGTCGGCCGCCGGCATCATGGGCGAGACCATTCCGCCGAGCCTGGTGATGATGGTGCTGGCCTCGATCACGACGCTGTCGGTGGCCACCTTCTTCGTCGCCGGCGTGGTGCCCGCGGCGGTGCTCGGTCTGTGCCTGATGATCATGATCAACCGACGCGCGAAGAGGTTCGACTGGCCGCGCTGCCCCGCGGTCTCCTGGACCGAGCGCACGAGGCTGAGCATTCGCGCCCTGCCGGCGCTGATGGTGCCGATCATCCTGATCATCGGCATCGTCGGCGGCTTCGCGACCACGACCGAGGTGTCGTCGATCGCGGTGGTGTTCTCGATCGCGGTCTCGGTCTTCATCTACCGCGGCATGAACCTCAAGAGCTTCATCACCACGCTGGCCGATTCGGGTGCGATGGCGGGCATGGTGCTGTTCATGGTCAGCGCCGGCAGCGCCTTCTCGTGGACCCTGGCGATCAGCGGCCTGCAGCCGGTGGTGGCCGAGTTCCTGGCCATGTTCGGCGGCTCGGCCTTCGCGTTCATGGCTTTCTCCATCGTGCTGATGGTGGTGATGGGCTCGATCCTGGAAGGGTTGCCTTCACTCCTGATCTTCGGCCCGATGCTGCTGCAGCTCACCAGGAACTACGGCATCGATCCGATGGCCTTCGGCATCGTGATCATCATCTCGATGGGCATCGGCACCTTCATACCGCCCTTCGGCGTGTGCTACTTCGTGACCTGTTCGGTGATGGACACCTCGGTCGAGAAGGTGACGCCGCGCTTTCTGCCCTACCTGGCCGTGCTGCTCATCGGACTGATCTGCATCGCCCTCTTCCCCGCCATCAGCCTGGCCTTGCCGCACGCGTTCAACCTTCACTGAGCGCACCCGTTTTCCGTTCCCACCGTCAACCTCACAGGAGTCACTCACATGAAGCCCTCGTTCCGCCTGTTGTCCACCGTCGCCGCGGCGGCGCTTGCGTGCTGTGCCAGCTCGAGCGTCCTGGCCCAGAGCAAGTTCGTGTTGAAGCTGGCGCACGCCGATTCGGCCGACCTCGGCACCTCGCGTAAGGCGGTGATGGCCGACACCTTCGCCAAGGAGGTCAAGGCCAAGAGCGGCGGCCGCATCGACGTGCAGATCTTCGGTGCAGGCGCCCTGGGCGGCGAGCGCGAAGTGGTCGAAGGCGTGAAGAACGGCTTCATCCAGGCCGGCCTGGCCTCGGGCGTGATGGCCAATTTCTTCCCCGGCGCGATGGTCACCGACATTCCCTACCTGTTCCCGAGCGACGAGGTCGCGGACAAGGTGATGGACGGCCCCTTCGGCCAGAAGCTGTCGGCGGACTTCAACGCCGCCACCGGCATGCACAACCTGTGCTTCGGCGAAGTGGGCTTTCGCCACTTCAGCAGCGGCAAGAAGCCGATCCATTCGCCCAAGGACCTGGTCGGCATGAAGATCCGCGTCCAGGAGACGCCGCTGTACGTCACCGAGATGAAGGCGCTGGGCGCGCAGCCGACGCCGATCGCATTCCCCGAGACCTACACCGCGCTGCAGACCGGCGTGGTCGACGGCCAGGAGAACCCGATCCCGACGCTCATCTTCGCCAAGTTCTACGAAGTCCAGAAGAACGTCACGCTGGACGGCCACAACTACGGCATCGACTGGTTCGTGCTCAGCGACAAGTTCTACAAGTCGCTGCCGCCGGATCTGCTGAAGGTCGTCACCGACGCGGGCAAGGTGGCCTGCGCCGAGGAGCGCAAGGTCAACCGCACGTTCACCGCCAACGGCAACAAGACCATGGCCGACAAGGGCGTGACGGTGTACACGCCGACCGCCGCCGAGCTGGCCGAGTTCCGCGCCGCGGCCCAGCCGCCGGTGATCGACTTCCTGAAGACCAAGATCGATCCGAAGCTGATCGACAGCATCCAGACCGCGGTCAAGGACGCCGACGCGAAGAAGTAGCCGACCATGGCAGCCAAGGCAGCAACGGTGGCTGCGCCGCTGCGTGCGTCCGGCGCGCAGGCCGAGGTCCCGCGGGATGCGCGGCGGGCCTATCGCACCAACGATCCGGCGCGCACGATGGCGGGCATTCTGGAGGTGGCGACCCACGAGTTTGCCGAGAAGGGCCTGAGCGGCGCGCGCATTGACGAGATCGCCGCCGCCACCCGAACCAGCAAGCGGATGATCTACTACTACTTCGGCAGCAAGGAGCAGCTGTATGTGCGCGTGCTGGAGGAGTCGTACCGGCGCATGCGTGCGATCGAGTCGGCGTTGCGCCTGGACGACCTGGAACCGCTGGAGGCCTTGCGGAGACTCGTGGTCTTCACCTTCGATCACCACCAGCGCAACCAGGATTACATCCGGCTGGTGATGGCCGAGAACATCGAGCGCGGCGCCTACCTGAAGCAGAGCAGGAACATCCGCCAGCTCAACGGATCGGCCATCGAGACGGTGTCCGGGGTCTATGCCCGCGGCGTGACCAGCGGGTTGTTCCGCCCCGGGCTGGACCCGATCGACATCCACGCGTCGATCTCGGCGCTGACCTTCTTCAACGTCTCGAACCAGCACACCTTCGGCATGATCTTCAGGCGCGACACACAGGCGCCGCAAGCCCTGCGTGCGCGGCGCGACAGCGTGGTCGAGATGGTGCTGCGCTTCGTCTGCGCCTCATGTCCGATTGCCGGAGAATGACTGCATCGCGACGACCTGAAGGAAACCGGATGCGAATTCTCTTGGCACTGACGGCGCTGCTGATCCTGGCCGGCTGCGGGACCACGCCGTATGTGCCATCGCCGTCGCCCTGCGGCACCGATCCCGGTGGCCGGGATTGCCAGATCGAGCGCTACCTCAACACCCAGTGAGGCCTGCACCATCCAGGCATTGCGGGTGCGCTCAGTTGCGGCCCGACAGCACGATCGCAGCCAGCGCGACCGATACCAGCATGCCGCAGATGGAACCGATGAACCATCGGATGGTGGACCTGTAGGTCGTCTCGTCGTCATCGGCCACCAGCAGCGCGCGGTACAGCGTGTAGATCTGCACGACGATGGGTATCACCAGCACGACCAGTGCGATCACCGAATTCGCCGTCCAGTCGCCGGGTGCCTCGAAGGCCCAGTAGCGGACGAAGGAGAGCGAGAAGCCGATCATCACCGTGATGGCCGTGATGACGCCCTCGCGATAGCCGGCCGGCAGCGGCGCGCGGCGTCGCACATCGGGTGAAGGCACGGCGGCCTGTGGTTCCGGCGTTGTGCCTGCGTTGCTCATGAAAGACCTCCTTGGTTTCGTTTGGCGCGCAGCTTAGCGCGGCACCGGCCGCTCGCCAATCTGCTGGCGCCACATCGCGTGGTACAGGCCCTTGCGTTCGAGCAGCGTCGCGTGATCGCCGCTTTCGACGATGCGGCCCTTCTCGAGCACGAAGATGGTGCCGGCGTGCAGGATGGTCGACAGCCGGTGCGCGATCAGGATCGTGATCTGCGTGCTGCGCGCCGACACCTGGCGCACGGTGTCGGTGATCTGCTCCTCGGTCAGCGAATCGAGCGCGGAGGTCGCCTCGTCGAAGATCAGCAGGCGCGGCTGGCGCACGAGTGCACGGGCAATCGACAGCCGCTGCTTCTCGCCGCCGGAGAGCTTCAGCCCGCCCTCGCCGATCGTCATGTCCAGGCCCTCGGGCGACTTTTCCAGCAGATGGGCGCAGGAGGCCTGCGCCATCGCGGTCACGATCTCGGCATCGCTGACGTCCGGCTTCACGAGCTGCATGTTCTCGCGCACCGTGCCGGCGAACAGATGCGGCTCCTGCGTCACGAAGCCGATCTGCCGCCGCGCACGGTTGTAGCGCAGGTCGCGCGTCGAGATGTCGTTGTAGAACACCTCACCGGCGGCCGGCGTGTAGAGCCCGACCAGCAGCTTCACGAGCGTCGACTTGCCCGAGCCCGACGGGCCGACGAAAGCGATGGTGTCGCCGAGGCCGGCGGCGAAGGACACGCCGTCCAGCGCGTTGTCGGCCGCGCCCTTGTGGCGAAAGCTCACATCGGAAAAGCGCACGTGCGTGATCGGCCCGGTGTCGATCGGCGATTCGGGCCGGCGCTCGACCGGCCGCTGCATCAGCGCATCGAAATTCAAGAGCGACGCGTCCGCCTCGCGCCAGGCCAGGATGATGTTGCCCAGCTCCTGCAGCGGCGTGAAGATCGCCACCGAGATGAACTGCATCGCGATCAGTTCGCCGGTGCTCAGCACGTTGCGGAAGATCAGCCACAAGAGCGCGAACAGGATCGCCAGCTTCAGCAGGCTCAGCGTCGCGCCCTGCAGAAAGGACAAGAGGCGGATGCGCTTGACCTTCTGCATCTCGAGCGCAAAGATGCGCGCCGTCTGCGCCTGCAGCCGACGGATCTCGGCGAAGGTCAGGCCCAGGCTCTTGATGAGCTCGACATTGCGCAGCGACTCGGTGATGAAGCCCGAGTTGCGGTTCGTCTCGCGCACGATCGAGCGCTGCTGGCTCTTGATCTCGCGGCTCAGCAGTCCGGTGAGCCCGCCCAGCAGCAGCACGCCGACCAGGAACACCGGCACCAGGATCCAGTTCTTCGCCACCGCATACCAGACCAGGAAAGCGACGCCCACCAGCGCCGCGAACACGGTGTTGACGAAGGTATTGATGAAGCGCTCGCAGTCGGCGCGCACCTTCTGCAGCAACGACAGCGTCTCGCCGCTGCGCAGGTCCTCGAACTCCTGGAAGCGCAGCCGCAGCACCTGGCGCAAACCGTCGTTGAAGATGCGCGTGCCCATCTTCTGCACCACAAGGCGCGTGAGGTAGTCCTGCACCGCCTTCGCGAGGCGCGACAGGATCGCCACCACGACCGCGAGCCCCAGCAGCGACAGCACGCCGGTGACGAGTTCATGGTCGGTCTTGCCGGCGCGATGGATCGCATAGCCATCGATGATCCGGCCGAAGATGATCGGATCCACCAGCGCAAGCACCTGGCTCACGCCGGCCAGCAGCAGCGCCCACAGGACGAGGCCGCCGTGCGGCCGCAGGTAGCGCCACAGGATGCGCATCGGTCAGGCGGATGCGCCGGCCGGCTTCGTGCCGACGAGCACGGGCTGGTAGAACACGCCGTCGAGGCGCCGCACGTTGTCGAAGCCCGCTTCGCGCAGCAGCTCGCACAGCCGCGTGGTCGACACGGCGTAGTACCTGGAGCGCAGCACGCGCGTCGTGACTTGCGCGGTGACGAGGTCTTCCTCGACGATGAAGAAGCCGAGGTCGTAATGCTCGCCCTCGAAGTCCCAGACCTGGAACAGCACGTGACGCTTGCCGTTCTCCACCCGGGCGCCATAGTGCTTGACGAGGTTCGTGCCGCGCGCCTCGCGCTCGTAGTCGCGCACGCTGATCAGGCAGCCGCCGCCGGGCTTCAGGCAGGCCGCGAATTGCCGGAACGCGTGCAACAGGTCTTGGTCGCTCAGCAGATGCGGCACGGCGTTGTCGCACGCGACGAGCAGGTCGAAACCGCCGCCATGTGCCGCATGGGCCTCGCGCATGTCGGCGACACGGAAGTCGATGGCGAGGCCGCGCAGCCGGGCCTCCTCGCGGGCGCGCTCGACCGCCCCGGCCGACAGGTCGGCGCCGGTGACCGCATGGCCGCGCTCGGCCAGCGCGAGGACTTGCGTGCCGATGCCGCAGGCCACGTCGAGCACGCGGTGCGTGCCCGGCCATTCGGATGCGACGAGCTGCGACAGCTGCTCGCCCTGACGGCGGATGCTCGCGTTCCAGTCGGGATAGATCAGGTGATAGAACGGCGCGAGCCCGTCGTAGAAATCCATCGTCGTCGGCAGCCCCGGCTCCGGCCGGCCTACTTGGGCTGCATCAGCTTCTTGAGCTCCTGCATGTGCTCGGCCGCGCGCTGCGTGACATGCGACATCGCGTCGGCCTGCGAGTTGCGCGCCAGCTCGGCCAGCTCCTTCATGTCGGCCAGCGTCTTCTCGAAGGCCTTGCGCACCAGTTCGGTCTGCTTCGACGGATCGCCGAAGCCGGCGCCGCCCGCGACTTCCTGGATGCCCTGCAGCGTCTGCGTCAGCATGTCGGCCTGCTTGCGCGACAGCGCCTGCATGCCTTCGTAGGCCGCCTTGTTGGCATCGACCAGCGCCTGGATGTCCTTGCGCCGCGCTTCGGCGATGGCGGCCATGTCGATACCGGGCACCTTGAACTGCTCGATGATCTTGGTGACGTCGCCGAAGGGATTGCTTTCATTGGCCATGGAATGTCTCCTTGTCAACGGGTTTGCGGGAAGGGATTGCAAGAGGATGCCAGCGAACGATACAGCCATTTGGCCCGCCTGAGACCTTGTGCCGCGCAAGGTCGCCCGCAGCGCCCTTGACCTTCCCATGATGGGAGGGTTGACACTTCCCTCATCCAGCGACAACGCTGCATGAAAGACAGGAGCGTGAGTTCGATGAGCAACAGCGTGGCACTGCCGGCCGCCGCCGGCACCGATTCCAGCGAATGGTCGCTGCAGATCGAGGGAATGAGCTGCGCGTCCTGCGTGGCGCGCGTCGAGAAGGCGCTGGCGCGCGTGCCGGGCGTGAGCTCGGCCACCGTCAACCTGGCGACCGAGAAGGCGCAGGTCCGGCTGGCCGACCCCGGGACCGCGGTGGACGCACTGATCGAGGCCGTGCAGAAGGCCGGCTACGCGGCGCACGCCGTCGACCAAAGCGCGAGCGAAGCCGCGGCGCCGACCAGCGGCTGGGCCGGCAGCGGCCCCGTGGTCGCGGCCGCGGTCCTCTCGGTGCCGCTCGCACTGCCGATGCTCGGCCTCCTCTTCGGCAGGGAATGGATGCTCGACGGCTGGCTGCAATTGGCGCTCGCAACGCCGGTCCAGTTCTGGCTCGGCGCGCGCTTCTACCGCGCCGGGTGGAAGGCCCTGCGGGCCGGCGCCGGCAACATGGACCTGCTGGTGGCGCTCGGCACCACGGCCGCCTACGGCCTGAGCCTCTACCTGCTCTGGAAGCACGCGGGCAGCGGCGGCATGCCGCACCTCTACTTCGAAGCCTCGTCGATCGTGATCACCCTCGTGCTGCTCGGCAAGTGGCTGGAAACGCGGGCCAAGCGCCAGACCACCGAGGCGATCCGCGCGCTGAATGCGCTGCGGCCCGAGCGCGCCCGCGTGCGCCGCGACGGCATCGAGCAGGACGTGCCCATTGCCGAGGTGAAGGTCGGCGACCTGGTGGTGGTGCGGCCCGGCGAACGCGTGCCCGTGGATGGCCGGGTGATCGAAGGCCGCAGCGAGATCGACGAATCCCTGATCACCGGCGAGAGCCTGCCGGTCGCCAAACAGGCCGACGACCCCGTGACGGGCGGCGCGGTCAACGGCTCGGGCCTGCTGCTGCTGCGCACGACCGCCGTGGGCGCCGAATCGACGCTCGCGCGCATCGTGCGGCAGGTCGAATCGGCGCAGGCCGAGAAGGCGCCGATCCAGCGCCTCGTCGATCGCGTGAGCAGCGTGTTCGTGCCCGTGGTCATCGGCGTTGCGCTGCTGACGCTGCTGGGCTGGGGGTTCGCGGCCGGCGACTGGGAGACCGCGATCCTCAATGCGGTCGCGGTGCTGGTGATCGCCTGCCCCTGCGCGCTCGGGCTGGCCACGCCGACCGCAATCATGGCCGGCACCGGCGTCGCGGCGCGCCACGGCATCCTGATCAAGGACGCCGAGGCCCTCGAAGTGGCGCATGGCATCCGGGTCGTGGCTTTCGACAAGACCGGCACGCTGACCGAAGGCCGCCCCGAGCTGCTGGCCTTCGAGGCGGTCGATGGCGATGCCGCGGCCCTGCTGCGCGCCAGCGCCGCCATCCAGGCCGGCAGCGAACATCCGCTCGCGCGCGCGGTTCTCACTGCGGTGCAAAAGGCGGACATCGAAGTGCCGCGTGCGAGCGGCGTCCAGGCCGTGGCCGGGCGCGGCATGGAGGCCGTCGTCGAGGGCCGCGCGCTGCGGCTGGGTAGCACCCGCTTCATGCACGAGCTGTCGGTGCCGCTGGGCCGGCTCGATGCGCGCGCATCGCAGCTGCAGGCCGAGGGACGCACCGTGTCATGGCTGGCGGACGTGAGCGGGCACCCTGCGCTGATCGGCCTGCTGGCCTTCGGCGACGCGCCCAAGGCCAGCGCGGCCGACGCCATCCGCGGCCTGCATGCGCAAGGCATCCGCACGCTGCTCGTCACCGGCGACAACCGCGGCAGCGCCGAGGCCATCGCCCGGATGCTGAAGATCGACACCGTGCGCGCCGAAGTCCTGCCCGGGGACAAGGCCGCGATCGTCATGCAGCTGAAGGCCGGTGGCGAGCGCGTGGCGATGGTGGGGGACGGCATCAACGATGCGCCGGCGCTGGCCGCGGCCGATGTCGGCATCGCGATGTCGACCGGTACCGATGTCGCGATGCACGCGGCCGGCATCACGCTGATGCGCGGCGATCCGGCGCTGGTCGGCGATGCGATCGACATCTCGCGCCGCACCTACGCCAAGATCCGGCAGAACCTGTTCTGGGCCTTCGTCTACAACGCGGTGGGCATTCCGCTGGCGGCCTTCGGCCTGCTGAACCCGGTGATCGCCGGCGCGGCCATGGCCTTCAGCAGCGTGAGCGTGGTGGGCAATGCGCTGCTGCTGCGACGCTGGAAAGGAAGCGCACGATGAGCCACTCGGACACGGCGGCGGCGCCCTTCAACATCGGCCAGGCGGCGGCACGCTCGGGCGTCTCGGCCAAGATGGTGCGGCACTACGAATCGCTGGGGCTGGTGCCCCGCGTGAACCGCACCGACGCGGGCTACCGGCAGTACACCGACAACGACGTGCACACGCTGCGCTTCATCCGGCGCGCGCGGGCGCTCGGCTTCGGCATGGCGGAGATCGCGGAGCTGCTCAAGCTGTGGCAGAACAGGCGCCGCGCGAGCGCGGACGTGAAGCGCATCGCGCTCGCCCATGCGGCCGACCTCAGCCGGCGTATCGAGGAAATGGCCGCGATGAAGCGCACGCTGGAGCGCCTGGCCGACTGCTGCCACGGCGACCAGCGGCCGGACTGCCCGATCCTCGACGAGCTGGCCGACTGAGTCCGCCGCGCGGCTTCAGCGCGCCGGTTCAATCTGCGTGACCGTGAGGCTGCCGTCGACCATCTCGGCCTTGAAATGGACCTTGTCGCCGACATGCACGGCGTCGAGCATGCCCGGGTCCCTGACCTTGAACATCATCGTCATGCCGGGCATGTCGAGGTTCTTGAGCGGCCCGTGCCTGAGGGTGAGCAGGCCGCGGTCCTTCTCGACCTTGCGGACCTCGCCGTCGCTCAGATCGGGCGCCTGCGCGTGAGCCATGCCCGCGAGGGCGAGCAGGGTCGCCGCGAGGATCTTGCCGATTGGTTTTTGCATCCGGTTTTCCCTTGTTCAATGGCCGGCATGGCCGTTCGGTTTGCGCACCTGCACTTCCACCTCGGCGGCCGGCATGTTGCGCACCGGCATGGCCGCCGGGCCGGCGCCCGGTGCGCGCGGCACCTGCGCCAGCGCGGCGCTCTGCTCGTGCGCGACGGTGCCGGCAGGATGCCTGTACCAGCCGGGGTCCGTGTAGTCGCCGGGCTTCTGGCCGCGGCGAACCTTGACTACGCTGAACATCCCGCCCATCTCGACCGGACCGAAGGGCCCTGCGCCGCTCATCATCGGCGCGGTATTGTCGGGCAGAGGCATCTGCATCCGCGCCATGTCGCCCATGCCGCGCCCGCCCATCGCCATGTAGTCGGGCACCAGCTGCGTGATCTTGCCGACCAGGTCGCTCTGATCGACGCCGATCATCGTCGGCAGGTCGTGGCCCATCGCGTTCATCGTGTGGTGGCTCTTGTGGCAGTGCAGCGCCCAGTCGCCCTCCGCATCGGCGATGAATTCGATCTGGCGCATCTGGCCCACCGCGACGTCGGTCGTCACTTCGGGCCAGCGCGCACCCTGCGGCACCGGCCCGCCGTCGGTACCGGTCACCATGAACTCATGCCCGTGCAGGTGCATCGGATGATTGGTCATGGTGAGGTTGCCGAAACGGATGCGCACCCGGTCGTTGTGCCGCACGTTGAGCGAGTCGATGCCGGGGAAGATGCGGCTGTTCCATGACCAGAGGTTGAAGTCCAGCATGGTCATGATCTTCGGCGTCGCGCTGCCGGGCTCGATGTCGTAGGCGTTGAGCAGGAAGACGAAGTCGCGGTCCACCTCGGCGATCAGCGGATGGGCGGCCTTCGGATGCGTGACCCAAAAGCCCATCATCCCCATCGCCATCTGCACCATCTCGTCCGCATGCGGGTGGTACATGAAGGTGCCCGGGCGGCGTGCGACGAACTCGTGGACGAAGGTCTTGCCCGGCGGGATGGCCGGCTGCGTCAGCCCGCTGACGCCGTCCATCCCGTTGGGCAGGCGCTGGCCGTGCCAGTGGACGCTGGTGTGCTCGGGCAGCCGGTTGGTGACGAAGATGCGCACGCGGTCGCCTTCGACGACCTCGATCGTCGGACCCGGCGACTGGCCGTTGTAGCCCCAGAGCCCGGCCTTGAAGCCGGGCGCCATCTCGCGCACCACGGGCTCGGCGACGAGGTGGAATTCCTTCACGCCGTCGTTCATGCGCCAGGGCAGCGTCCAGCCGTTGAGCGTGACGACGGGGTTGTAGGGCCGGCCGCTCGTCGGCGCGAGCGGCGGCATGGTGTCGGGGCGGGTCTGCAGCGCGGGTTCGGGCAGCGCGACCATGGCCGCGCGCGCGACCGAGGTGGCCGCGACCGCGCCGGCGATCGCGCCCGCGCCGCCGAGAAAATTGCGTCGATGATGATTCATGTCGCTCATTCGAAAAGAGGGCTGGTCGACGCGGCCGATGCGATCGGCCTGCCAATCACCGACGCCGCGAGCGCGGCATCGGCCAGCCAGAACTGTTGTTGCGCCTGCAGCGCGGCATCGACGCCCGCGATCTGGTCGCGTGCATCGGCCAGGAGCTCGAACACGCCGATCAGCATGCCGTTGTAGCGAAGCAGGTTCTCGTCGGCCATGCTCTGGCGCAGCGGCACGACGTCGTCGCGCTCGTGGCGCGCGATGTCGTAGGCGCTGCGGTAGCCGGAATAGGCCTCGCGCAGCCGCGACGTGGCATCGCGCACCGTGGCGTCGTAGCGATGGGCGGCCGCGAGCGCCTGCGCATCCATCGCGCCGCGCTGGGCCGTGCCCCAGTCGAACAGCGGCAGCCGGATGTCGAGCTCGAAGCCGCGGCGCGTGCCGCGCGCGCCGGTGCCGTTGTCGAACACCGTGTCGCGCCGCAGGCCGGCATCGACGCCGACGAAGCTCGGCAGCAGGTTCATGCCCTGCGACTTGCCGGCGATCTCGAGCCGTTCGCGCGCAAGCTGGACGTCGAGCCGCTGCGCGGCGGCGGTCGCGGCCACCTCGTGCGCATCGCGCGGCGCATCGGGCAGCTCGGGCAGGCGCGGCGGCAACTGCAGCCTCGCGGCTTGCGCATCGTCCAGGCCGAGCGCACGAACCAGCGCCTCGCGGGCCGCGATGCTCGCATGTCGCGCCGCTGCGAGCCGCGCCATGGCATCGGACTGGAACAGTTGCTGGCGCGCGCGCTGCAGCGGGCTGAAGTTGCCGGCCTGCTGCATGCGCCGCGCGAGTTCCGCGCTGGCCTCGGCGGCCTCGTTCACCTGCCCGGCGTACTGCAGCGACTGCTGCGCTCCGACGGCGCGCACCCAGGCCTGCCGGACCTGCGTGACCTGATCGACGATGGCGCCCGCCAGCATCAGCCTCGCCTCGGCCTCGCGGTTCTGCGCGACCGACCGGCGCTGCGGCCACAGGAGCAGGTCGAGCAGGCCGAAGGACAGCAGCCGGTCGAGCTCCAGCTGCGGATTCAGCCGCATGCGTTCGAAAGTGAAGACCGGGTTCGCCGGCCGGCCGCTCTGCACGGCGCCCGCGATCTCGGCCCCGGCCTGCGCCAGCAGCGCCTGCACGGCCGGGCTGTTGGCGAGCGCCAGTTGCACGGCATCGTCCTGCGACAGCGGCCTCGACAGCAGGTCCGTGGCCAGTGCCGTGCGTGCCTGCCGCTCGGCGTCGGTGCGGGCGAGCGTGAGCTTGCCCTCGGTGAAGGATCGGGTGCGGGTGTTCGCCTGCTGCAGCGCGTCGTCGATGCCGACCGTGGCGCAGCCCGCGAGCAGCAAGGTGCCGGCGGCAGGCAAGATGGCCGACCAACGGGCCGGCGATGAATGGAACATGGGGTCCTCGCAATGTTCATGAACGGAGTGGCGTCGCAGGCCCCGGGGCCTGCGACGACAAGCAATGCAGGAATGAATGCCCGTGCACCGGCAGCGCGGGCTGCCGGCGACGTGGCGCGCCTATGCGCGGGGAGGTTTGTCGGGAACGCGTGGCGCGAGCGTCGCCATCGCGTCGGCAGGCTCTGCCGGATCGGCTTGCGGCACAGGCGCGAGCAGTGCGACCGCCAGCACGCCCGTCAACGCCGCCGCATGGCAGGCGGCGCAGAGGCTGCAGCTCGCGCACTGCGAGGCGCCGAGGTCCGGCTGCGCTTTGGCGCTCTTCGCGTGTGCGGGATGGTGGGTTTGCGTGGCCGATGCGTGATCGTGCATGGCATGTTCATGCGGCTGCGCATGGCCTCCCACGGCGGCCGCCGCCGGCGCCGGCATGCGTGCCGTGCAAACGCCCATCGACGCCGCCGCGTAACCCTGGAAGGGCACGGCAAGCATCACGAGCCAGAGCAGGAGCACGCGGACGCGAAACATCGGCAAATTCTATCGGCCGCCGCGCTGCGCGGATCAGGCCGGTGCGAGCGTCAGGCGCACTGTGCTGCGATCGACCGCCACCGCATAGCCGAGATCGTCGGCCAGCGACTGCAACGCGATGACGTCGATCGCCAGCTTGCGCGGCGCGCGGTGCGCCTGCTTCATCGGGTCCGCAGCGTCGGAGGCGCCGCGCGCCGCGGTGAAGCGCAATGCGTCGGCACCCTCGGCCTCGACGCGGATGGCGCTGATCTGCGGCGCACTGTCGTGCAGATAGCTCAGCGCGCCGAGGAACATGTAGCGCACGGCGGCGCCCGCAGGAAAGCGCGGCTCGGCCTCTTCGGGCTCGAGTCCGTCGCCGACCTGGAGGCCGATGCCGCTGAACTCGAAGGCCGTGCGCATCAGCCCCGTGCACTGCGCCACCAGCGCGCTGCGGGTGATGCCGTCGTCGCTGACCGCGAGCTCCCAGTCGCGCAGCGAGCGCACGCCGCTGACCAGCGCGACGACCTGGTCCTCGACCAGGGCGATGCGCTCTTCCCAGGCCGCCTCGTCGACGGCCGGCGCCGAGGCCTGCCGCTTAAGCATGAGCAGGCCCATGCGGATCACCGACATCGGCGCGGCCATGTCGTGGCGCAGCGCCGGCAGCACGCGCGTGAGCAGCTCGTGACGCACGCCGGCGGCGATCCAGCTGCGGGCCCCGGGGGATGCCTTCATTGCGCGGCGTACGCCGCCAGGATGCGGTCGAGCGTTTCGAAGTCGATCGGCTTTTGCAGGTGATGGTCGAACAGGCCGGCCTCGGAGGCCTCCGGCGATTCATCGGCCGCGAAGCCCGAGATGGCCACCAGCAGCAAGGGCTTGCCCGCGGCGCCGGCACGCAGCCGGCGCGCGACCTCGTGCCCCGGAAAATCGGGCAGCGTGAGATCGATCAGCGCGACGTCGAAGGCCTGCTGCGCGGCCGCATCCATGGCCTGCTGCGCCGTGTAGGCACAACGCGCGCCGTGGTCCTGAAGCGCCAGCAGCTCCTGCAGAAGGTCGGCCGCGGCCTCGTTGTCGTCGACGATCAGTACGTTCACAGCACGTGCCTTGGAAAAAGCCTCAGAGTATCGGAGGCGAAAGCGCGAACGCGCGTAGGCAATTTGCCAATGTTGAAGCGCGGGGCCGATTTCGGTGCGACCCTGGCTGGCTGGCTGGCTGGCTGGCTGGCTGGCTAGCGCGGCGGCTCGCCATGGATCGGCCTGTTCACGGCATCTCGTGCTTGCGCTGCGCTCACTACACTGGACTGCCGCATCCACAACACCCTGCCCCCGCCATGGAAATCCTCACCCTGGTGACGCTGATCGTCATCGGCGCCTACATCCTCCGGGCCAGAGATCAGAGCCGCCGCATCGCCCTCCTGGGAAGCCATCTCGGCAAATACCAGATCGAGCGGCTGATGGAAAGCCTGACCGAGGGCTACCTGCGCTGCCTCGGCGAAGACGATCCCGAGCGCCGCGCGCAGATATGGCGCCTGCTGAACACGACGGAAGAAGCGCTGGCGACGCAGTTCAACAGCTTTGTCGCGGATTTTTCCCGCCTCGCCGAGGCCGACACGCGCGTCAGCAGGCTCGCAGTGGCCGTCCCCTACGCCGACCGGCTGTTCCCCGCCCTGACCTTCGACGCGCGCCGGGTTTTCGCGATCCATGCGCAGGGCATCGACAGCGCGGCAAAGAACAGCCTGGGCCGGCCACCGAAGAGCAATGCCTTCCTCATGTCGGCCGAGCTGTTCCTCATGCAGCACACCTGCCACTGGTTCTGCCGCTCGAAGACCGTGGCGTCCGCGCGCATGCTGGCCCGGCACAAGACCTCGTATGCGCAGTTGATCGACGCGGTGGCGCCGGAGACGCGCCGGGCCTATTGCGCGTTGATCGGGGCGCACGATGCGCCCTCACGCATGTAAGCTGCAGGTGCTGCTGTCGCGCCGGTGCCCAAGCCTGCCGGCCATGCCCTTGAAGGAGCCGCCCATGCCAGTCGTTTTCCGACCCGCTCATGCCGAGGAACTGGGACGCGCCGAGGAGCTCGTCGTTTCCAGCATCAACGACCTCTGCGAACGGCACGGCTTCGGCCGGATGGCCAGCTTGCGCCCGCCTCATTTTCAGAACTTTTCGCTGCAGGACGATCCGGATGGGTTGTGGGTGGCCGAAGAGGCGGGGCAGATCCTGGGCTTCACCCACAGCTGGGTCTGCGGTGACCTGTGGTTTCTCTCGGAATTGTTCGTGTCTCCGGCTCACCAGGGGCGCGGCATCGGCAATGAGCTACTGACGCGAGCGCTGGCGCATGCGCAAAAAGCGGCCAGCACCCGCAAGGCGCTGATCACATTCACCTTCAACACGGTATCGCAAGGGCTCTATATCCGGCACGGGCTGTTCCCGCGGCTTCCGATCTACTTGTTGAAGGTCAATGCACAGACCTTGGCGCTTCATTTGCAAGGCACGCAACTTCGCTGCGTTCCGCTCGAAGACACCGCTTCCGATCTGGAGAGCCTTGCCAGGATCGATGCCGAAGCCCTGGGCGTGTCGCGCGAGAAGCATCACAGGTACTTGATCCACGACCAGGCGATGCGCGGCGTCATCCTCCATGCAGGCGCCGATCGCGTCGGCTATGCCTACGTCAGTGCCGACGGGCATGTCGGGCCACTGGCGGTCACGCATCCCGAGGCTTGCGGCGAGGCGTTCCGGGCCGCGTTGCACCTGGCGGCGCAGAGCGGCGCGCCGAATGTGTCGGCATTCCTTCCCGGCGTGAGCGCGACGCTGGGTGTCGCCATCGCGCATGGGATGCGCATCACGCTTCCGATGGTGCTGATGTCCGCACAGGCCTTTGGCGACTGGACCCGATACCTGCCTCGCAATCCGGGCTTCATGTGACTTCGGCGGAGTGGGCCGGGCCGTTTTCCATCCAGGACTCGCGCGACCCTGGTTGATCTGCAGGCAGGTTTGTCTTAAGATCTATTCAAAATAGATCTTAAGACGCCATGCAAAACCCAGAGCCGCTCCAGACGACGCCGCGTCCGCAGCCGCAGTTGTCGGCGTTTCTCGGCATGGGATTCCGGCCGCTCTATCCGGCCGGCACCTTCTGGGCCGCCGCCTCGATCGGCATCTGGATCTTCGCGCCCCGGCTTGCATCGGGAACGCTGGCAGGACCGGCCTGGCATGCGCACGAAATGCTGTGGGGTTTCGTGGCGACCATGGCGGTGGGCTTCCTGATGACGGCCGGCGCCACGTGGACGGGCATCAATCCGATGCAAGGCAAGACCCTGGCCCTGGCGTGCCTGCTCTGGACGATCGCGCGCATCGGCTTCCTGTGCGCATCGCCGCTGGGGTTCGTGATCGCCGCGGCCAGCGAACTGACCTTCTTCGCGCTGGCCGCTGCGGCGCTCGGGCGTGCCGTTCACACCGCCAGAAACCGGCGCAACTACGGGATCCCGTGGCTGGTCCTCGCGCTCGGCGCGGCGGACGGCCTCTATTTGCTGGCCGCCTGGCAAGGCGACTATTCGCTGCTGATGCAGCGTTTCGATGCGGGCTTGCTGTGCATGGCCGTCATCGCGCTGCTCATCACACGGCGGGTGATTCCGTTCTTCGCAATGAGAGCCGTCGAAGGACTGAAGATTCCGATGCACGAGCGCAGCGGACGGTGGCAGCTGGCAGCAGGCGCACTGGCCGTGCTGTTCACGCTGCTGCAATGGCATTTCGCGCTGGCACTGGCACTCGCATGCACGGCCTTCCTGTGCGGAGTGCAGTTGCTCGACTGGAAGCCGCTCGCGGTCCGGCGCCGCCCGATCCTGTGGATTCTCTATGTGGGCCATGCATGCCTCGGCGTGGGACTGCTGCTCGCCGCATTGCATTCCCTGGGCCTGGTCCAACGCGCGGCGATTCACGTCCACGTCCTTGCGATCGGCGGCTTTTCCGTCCTCATCGTGGGCATGATGACGCGCACCGCACTGGGCCACCTGGGCCGGCCCCTGGTGCTCGATCGGATGTCGAAGGCATGCTATTGCCTGATGCTGGCGGCATTCGTCCTGCGACTGATCGCCCTCGCGCCCTCGAATGCCAGCTTCGTCGTGCTCCAGCTTGCGGCCATTGCGTGGATCGGCGCGTTCGCCCTCTATCTGTGGCGCTTCGTGCCGATGATGATTCGACCCGTCCCCGAACGCGGCGGCCCGGCGAAGGTGCTGATCAAGCGATCGTGACGCCGGGCGCATGGTGGATTCGCATGACCTACGTCGTGACCGAGAGTTGCATCCGGTGCAAGTACACGGACTGTGTGCACGTTTGCCCGACCGATGCGTTTCGCGAAGGCCCGAACTTCCTGGCCATTGGACCCGACGATTGCATCGACTGCGCGCTGTGCGTGGCCGAATGCCCGGTCAACGCGATCTTTGCCGATCGGGACGTCCCGCCCGACCAGGCCCACTTCATCGAACTCAACGTGGAACTGGCGAGCATCTGGAAGCCCATCGTTCGCAGCAAGGGCGCACTGCCCGACGCGGAAGAATGGGCCCAGGTCAAGACAAAGCTTCACCTGTTGGCGCGGTGATGCCGTGGTTGGCCATCTGGGCGGCGCCGGCGGGACGACCCGAGGCAACGATGCGCCTGGCCCGTTCGACGACGGGCTTGTCGACCATCTTGCCGTCCACGGTCGTCGCGCCGCCCCGGCTGGCCTCGAAGGCGGCGAGCACGCGCTGCGCCCACGCCAGCTCCGCGGGTGTCGGCTCGAAGGCCGCGTTGACCGCGGCAACCTGCCGGGGGTGGATGCAGAGCTTGCCGCCGAAGCCGAGCTGCCGCGAGCGCAAGGCATCCGAGCGCATCCGCTCTGCATCGCTCAACTCCAGACTGACGCCATCGATCGGCGCAGCAAGCCCCGCGTGCACGGACTCCAACGCGATCCGGGTGCGAATGCCCGTCATCGCCTCGCCCTCGTCCGCGATGCCGCTTTCGACGGCGAAATCCACGCTTCCGAACGCCAGCCGCACCAGGCCCGGTGTCTTTGCAAATTGCCGCAGGTCCAGGTACGCGGACACGGTTTCGATCAGCGCGATGAGCGGCCGGCCGGGCAATGCACGGGCTGTGCGCGCGAGCGAGTCGCCATCGGCCTTGGCCAGCATCAGGCTGGCACCCGATGCCGCCTGGAGCATGCGCAGGTCATCGTCGTACCAGTCGGTGTCCGCGGCATTGATGCGAACGATCGCGTGGCGTCCCGCAGCGAGCCAGGCGCCCACGGTTTCGCGCGCGGAAGCCTTGGCGTCGGGCGCGACGGCGTCCTCCAGATCGAGGATCACTGCGTGCGCACCGCTCGCCACGGCCTTGTCGAAGCGCTCCGGCCGATCACCCGGAACGAACAGCAGGCTGCGCGCGACGCGATCCATCGGGGCCTCGGTCGAAGACGACATCTCGCGAATTCGTGATCCGGCAGAAGCGCCGCAGTCCATGGATTGCGTGGTCGTGATGGCGTCCTTCAAGAAGCATTCCTTTCGTTCTTCATCGGATGGTAGATGAGTTTGCTCGCAGGACGACCTCTCGTGCCTCGAGGTCCGCGCGCTGCCAGTGCCTCGCGCTCTCGCAGGTGCGGGTCCGATGCAATGTGGGGAAAGCTTCGAGGGAAAAGCCCAGAAACGACAAGGCCCTCAGAGATTTCCCTCTGAAGGCCGAAGTTCTGGCGGAGTGGACGGGACTCGAACCCGCGACCCCCGGCGTGACAGGCCGGTATTCTAACCAACTGAACTACCACTCCTGGTAGACAACGTTCGCTCCGATTGGAGCCAAGTGCTGCGACTTGTGCCCGCTTCACCTTGCAGTGAAAACTGGCGACCCTACGGGGATTCGAACCCCGGTAGCCACCGTGAAAGGGTGGTGTCCTAGGCCTCTAGACGATAGGGTCAAAACCTTAGGAACCGCGCTGCGATCAGCGCTTGTTCTTCTCGACGCCCTGATGGTGGAGGTAAGCGGGATCGAACCGCTGACCTCTTGCATGCCATGCAAGCGCTCTCCCAGCTGAGCTATACCCCCTCGGGTGTCGAGCCTCGAATTATAGCCTGAGAAATCAGGCTGTTTTCAAACGTGCCAACACTGTTTCACGAGAAAACAGCGCGAGCACCGCATCGAGCGATGGCGTCTGCGGCGTTCCCATCACGAGCACGCGCACCGGCATCGCGAGCACAGGCATCTTGAGGCCATGCGCCGCGAGCACTTCCTTGATGGCGGCTGCGATGCCGGCCTTGTCCCATGCGACGCCCGCGAGCTTGTCCGCCAGCGTGGCGATCGCGGGGCGCACCGCGTCGGTCAGGTGCTGCGCGCGATCGGCTTCGCTTGGCGCCACGTCGGCGTAGAAGGCCGCTGCCCAGCTCGCGAGCGCGACCGTGGTGTCGCAGCGATCCTTGAAGAGTCCGCAGATCGCGGCCAGCCGCTCGTCGGCGGCGATGCCGCGCTGCTGCAGTTGCGCTGCGACCAGCGGCGCCAGCGCATCGTCGGCCATCGCCTTCAGATGCTGCGCATTGACCCAGCGCAGCTTCGCCTCATCGAACTGCGCCGCACTGCGGCCCAGATGATCGAGGTTGAACCACTCGATGAACTGAGCGCGCGTGAAAATCTCGTCGTCGCCGTGGCTCCAGCCGAGACGCGCGAGGTAGTTGACCATCGCATCGGGCAAATAGCCTTCGTCACGGAACTGCGTGACGGGCTTGGCGCCGGTGCGCTTGCTCAGCTTCTCGCCCTGCTCGTTCAGCACCGTGGGCAGGTGTGCGTAGACCGGCGGCTCCTTGCCGAGCGCGCGGAAGATGTTGATCTGGCGCGGCGTGTTGTTCACGTGGTCGTCACCGCGGATCACGTGCGTGATGGCCATGTCGATGTCGTCGACCACGACGCAGAAGTTGTAGGTCGGCGTACCGTCGGGGCGCGCGATCACGAGATCGTCGAGCTCGTCGTTGCTGACCTCGATGCGGCCCTTGACCTTGTCGTCCCACGCCACCGCGCCGCCCTGCGGATTGCGAAAGCGCAGCACCGGCTGCACGCCCGGCGGTACTGGCGGCAGCGTCTTGCCGGGCTCGGGGCGCCAGGTGCCGTCGTAGCGCGGCTTCTGCTTGGCCACCATCTGCCGCTCGCGCAACGCGTCGAGTTCGGCCACGCTCATGTAGCAGGGGTAGACCTGGCCCGCGGCCTGCAACTCGGCCAGCACCGTCTTGTAGCGGTCCATGCGCTGCATCTGGTAGTACGGGCCCTCGTCATGATCGAGGCCGAGCCACTGCATGCCTTCGAGGATCACGTCGACCGCCGCCTGCGTGGAACGCTCGACGTCGGTGTCCTCGATGCGCAGGATGAAGTCGCCGCCGGTGGAGCGCGCGAAGGCCCATGGGTAGAGCGCCGAGCGGATGTTGCCGAGGTGGATGAAGCCGGTCGGCGAGGGAGCGAAACGGGTGCGGGTCTTCTGTGATGTCATGCGAGGGTGCCGAGGCCGCGCAGCAAGTCGGCCTTGATGTCGTCGATATGGTCGAGCCCGACCGCGACGCGGATCAGGCCCTGACCGATGCCGGCCGCCTGCCGCTGCGCTTCGGACAGGCGCCCGTGCGAGGTGGTGGCCGGATGGGTGATGGTGGTCTTGGTGTCGCCGAGGTTGGCGGTGATGCTCAGCACGCGCGTGCTGTCGATCACGTGGAAGGCGTTGGCGCGCGCCGTTTCGGGCGTCTCGTTGGACGGCTGGCCGCGCACGTCGAAGGACACGACCGCACCGCCCTGCCCCGCCTGCTGGCGCATCGCCAGTTCGTGCTGCCCATGCGAAGGCAAGCCGGGGTAGTAGACGCGTGCGATGCCGGACTGCGTCTCGAGCCATTGCGCGAGCGCGAGCGCGCTGGCGCAATGGGCCTGCATGCGGATGCCCAGCGTTTCGAGCCCCTTCAGCACGACCCACGCATTGAAGGGCGACAAGGCCATGCCCGCCGTGCGGACCACGGTGGCGAACACGTCGATCAGCTTCTGCGGGCCGCAGATGGCACCCGCCAGCACGCGGCCCTGGCCGTCGAGGTACTTGGTGCCCGAATGGATGACGAGGTCGGCGCCCCACTCGGTCGGCCGCTGCAGGGCCGGCGAACAGAAGCAGTTGTCGACCGCCAGCAGCGCGCCCGCGTCGTGCGCGATGTCCGCCAGTGCGCGGATGTCGCACACGTCGGTCAGCGGATTGGTCGGCGTCTCGGCGAAGAGCAGCTTCGTGGTCGGCCGCACCGCGGCCTTCCATTCGACGGCGTCGGTCTGGGAGACGAAGGTCGTCTCGACTCCGAACTTGCCGAACTCGCGGCCGACCAGGTTGAGCGTGGAGCCGAACACCGAGCGCGAGCACACGACGTGGTCGCCCGCCTTGAGCAGGCCCATGCACATCATCAGGATCGCGCCCATCCCGCTCGATGCGCCGACGGCGGCCTCGGTGCCTTCGAGCGCGGCAAGGCGGCGCTCGAAGCTGCTCACGGTCGGGTTCGAGGTTCGCGTGTACGTAAAGCCTTCTTCGGTACCGGCGAAGCGGCGCGCCGAGGTCTCGGCATCGGGCTGCACGAAGCTGCTCGACAGGAAGAGCGCCTCGGAGTTCTCGCCGTACTGGCTGCGGTCGAGCGCGGTGCGCACCGCGAGGGTGTCGCGGTGCAGGCCGGCGGGCAGGGATCGGTCGGTCACGGGTGGTTCGACTTTCAACTCAGGTTGGGCAGCGCGAGGCGCGACGAGTCTTCCTCGTTCTCCTCGATGCGCGGGCGGTTGCCGTTCATGCGTGTGATGGCTTCGGTGTCGATGTCGCCGGTCACGTAGACGCCGTCGAAGCACGAGGCATCGAAGCCGTCGAGCTTCTGCGCCGGCGAACTCGACGCGGCCTTCAGGATCGCGCGCTTCATGCCTTCGACGTCCTGGTAGATCAGCGCGTCGCAGCCGATCAGCTGGCGGATCTCTTCGATGCTGCGGTCGTGCGCCACCAGCTCGTCCTTGGTCGGCATGTCGATGCCGTAGACGTTCGGAAAGCGCACCGGCGGCGCGGCGCTGGCGAGATAGACCTTGCGCGCGCCCGCGTCGCGCGCCATCTGCACGATCTCGCGGCTGGTGGTGCCGCGCACGATCGAGTCGTCGACCAGCAGCACGTTGCGGCCCTTGAATTCGCTCGCGATCACGTTGAGCTTCTGGCGCACCGACTTCTTGCGCACGCCCTGGCCCGGCATGATGAAGGTGCGGCCCACGTAGCGGTTCTTGACGAAGCCTTCGCGGTAGGGGATGCCGAGCAGGTGCGCCAGCTGCGTCGCGCTCGGCCGGCTCGATTCGGGGATCGGGATGATCACGTCGATGTCGCTCGGCGGCACGGTCGAGACCACGCGCTTGGCCAGCGTCTCGCCGAGATTCAGGCGCGCCTGGTACACCGAGATGCCGTCGAGCACCGAGTCGGGCCGCGCGAGGTAGACGAACTCGAAGATGCAGGGGTTGAGCGTCGGCGCCTCGGCGCACTGCTCGGCATGCACCTGGCCCTGCAGGTCGATGAAGACCGCCTCGCCCGGCGCGATGTTGCGTTCGAACACGTGGCCCGAGCCTTCGAGCGCCACCGATTCGCTCGCCACCATCACCGTGCCGTCGGCATTGCGTCCCATGGCCAGCGGGCGGATGCCGTAGGGGTCGCGGAATGCGAGCAGGCCGTGCCCGGCGATCAGCGCCACGACCGCATAGGAGCCGCGCAGCCGGCGATGCACGTGGCGCACCGCTTCGAACACCGTCGCCGAGTTGAGCTGGCCGCCGCGTGTCGCCTGATCGAGCTCGTGCGCGAGCACGTTGAGCAGCACCTCGGAATCGCTTTCGGTGTTGGTGTGCCGATGGTCGGTGGAGAACAGCTCGGCACGCAACGCATGCGCATTGGTGAGGTTGCCGTTGTGCACGAGCACGATGCCGAAGGGCGCGTTGACGTAGAAGGGCTGCGCCTCTTCCTCGCTGTAGGCATTGCCCGCGGTGGGGTAGCGCACCTGGCCCAGGCCGATATCGCCTGGCAGGCCCCGCATGTTGCGGGTGCGGAACACGTCCCGCACCATGCCCTTGGCCTTGTGCATGAAGAACTTGCGTTCGAGCAGCGTGACGATGCCGGCCGCATCCTGGCCGCGATGCTGCAACAGCAGCAGCGCGTCGTAGAGCAGCTGATTGACGGGGGCGCTGCTGACAACGCCGACGATTCCACACATGAACGTTTCCTCTCAGGGCAGGTAGCTTGCCAACTTTTCAGGCAGCGCGGGTTTCAGGCCCTGCAATGCCGCATCGAGAACAATGGCGCTGCGCGATTCGCGCCACCAGACGCTGTCGCTCAGGACCAGCAAATGAACCACCACCGCCAGCGCCAGCAGCGCGACCGCACCGCGCGCCAGGCCGAAGGCCGCGCCCAGCAGACGATCCACCGGCCGAAGCCCGATCACCGTGACCAGCTTGCGAACCAGCGAGGCCACCAGCCCCACACCGAACGCGACGCCCACGAACACCAGCACGAAACCCGCCGCATAGCGCCATGTGGCCGCCGGATCGCCGAACGGCAGCCAGCGCGCCACATCCTCCGCAAACCACTGCGCGCACAGGAACGCGACCACCCAGCCCGCCAGCGAGATCACCTCGAACACCAACCCTCGCACCAGGCCCAGCAGCATCGAGATCACCAGCAGCGCAACGGCGATCCAGTCGAGCGGTGCCACGTCAGCCAGCGGTGACTACAAGCTGAGGACGGCCGCGGGCAATGACAAGCCCTTGACGCGCCCCGCCGCGCGGTCGGCCTCGGCGCGCGAGCCGAAGGGACCGACACGCACACGCGTGCGCTCGCCGCCGGCCGTCTTCGTGACGGTGGTGAAGGTCTTGAGCCCCGCCTTCTCGAGCTTTTGCCGCACCTCGCGCGCCTTGTCGGCGTCGGCGAAGGCGCCGACCTGGACCACGAAGCGGCCCGAGTCCTCGGCCGCAGCAGCCGGTTTGGCGGCGGCGACCACGGTCGGGGCGCTCTTGCCTTCGAGCAGCGCGCGCGCCCGGCTTGCATCGTCGGCAGGCGAAGGCTTGGCGGGGGCCGGCTTGGGTTCGGGCTTCGACTCGGCCTTGGCTTCCGCTTTCGGCTTGACTTCGGCCTTGGGCTCGGGCTTGGGATGCGGCTTGGTTTCGGGGGCGGGTGCGGACTCGGACTTCCCGTCGGGTGCCGGGAGCGAGGGCTTGTCGGGCGCGATCTCGACGCCGTCGGCCGACTCCGTGATCATGTCGGGGCTGCTGCTGCGCGGTGCGGCCGCCACGCGCGTGCTCGGCTCGGCGGCCTTGCCGGCATCGCTGCCGGGGGTCGGCGCTGGCGTCGATGCCGCAGCGGGTGCCGGCGCGGGTGTCGCAGGCAAGGGCAGCGGCTTGACCTTGGCCCGGTCGGGGATTTCGATCGGAATGTCGACCGCGATGGGACGCGGCTGGGTGTCGAACAGCAAGGGGAAGCCGATCACACCGACCAGCACCAGCACCGCGGCGCCCAGCAGCCTGTGGCGCGCGCGCCGGCGCATGGCCTCGATGCTCTCTGCCGGCGCCGAAGCGACGCTCGTGTTTCGCCCTTCGTTGCCCTGCGGACCGCGGGTGCGGAACTTGAAGAACGCCATGAAATTCGTTTTCCTGAGAGAGTACAGCGTGAGGTGGAAAAGGCGCCGGCAATCAGGCGGATCAGGAGCCGGACGACAGGTGCCTGGCGCGCAGACGGGGTGTTCCGTTTTCGAGCACGCCACCCACTGTGAAGAACGATCCGAAGACGACGATTCTATCAGCGGGGTTCGCCTGCTCGATGGCCGCCCGGAGCGCTGCCATCGGTGCCGCGTGCACGCTGCCCGAGGCATCGGCGCGCGTGTTCTGCGCCTGCCAGCGGGCGAGCAAGTCGGCGGCCTGCGCGGCCCGCGCAGTCGGCAGATCGGTGAAGTGCCAGCGGTCGATCATCGGCCCGATGCGCGCGAACATCGGCGCCAGGTCCTTGTCGGCCATCACGCCGAAGACCGCGTGGGTGGTCGGATAGAAACCCATGGCATCGAGGTTCTCGGCCAGCGCCGCGACCGCATGCGGGTTGTGCGCCACGTCGAGCACCAGCACGGGCTCGCCCGGGACGATCTGGAAGCGCCCCGGCAGCTCGACCATCGCGAGGCCGGTGCGAATCGCCTGGGCAGTGACAGGCAAACGCGGGCGCAGCGATTCGAGCGCCGCCAGCACGCCGGCCGCATTGATCAGCTGGTTGGCGCCGCGCAGGGCCGGATAGGCCAGGCCGCTGTAGCGCCGTCCGCGGCCGCTCCAGCCCCATTGCTGCTTGTCGCCCGTCACGTTGAAATCGCGGCCCACGCGCCAGAGGTCGGCGCCGATGGCCTCGGCGTGGTCGATCACGCTCTGCGGCGGCATCGGGTCGCTGACGATCGCGGGCCGGCCGGCGCGCAGGATGCCGGCCTTCTCGAAGCCGATGCTCTCGCGATCGGGGCCGAGGAAATCCATGTGGTCGAGGTCGATGCTGGTGATCACCGCGCAATCGGCATCGATGATGTTGACCGCGTCCAGCCGGCCGCCGAGGCCGACTTCGAGAATGGCCACATCGGGCTTGCTCGCCGCCATGCACAGCAGGATGGCCAGGGTGGTGAATTCGAAGTACGTCAGCGCGACATCGCCGCGGCCGGCTTCCACTGTCTCGAAATGCCGCGCCAGTTCGACGCCGTCGACCGCCCCGCCCACGAGCCGCAGCCGCTCCTCGAAGCGCACCAGGTGCGGCGAGGTGAACACCGCGGTGCGGTAGCCCGCACGCACGAGGATCGATTCGAGCATCGCGCAGGTCGAGCCCTTGCCGTTGGTGCCGGCCACGGTGATCACCGGACAATCGAAGGCAAGGCCGAGGCGCGCGGCCACGGCGCGGACGCGGTCGAGCCCCAGCTCGATGCTCTTGGGATGCAGGTGCTCGGCGTGCGCCAGCCAGTCGACAAGGGTTTTCATGGAGGCCGGCATTGTCGCCGACGCGCGGCGCGGGCATCATCGCCGCATGACGACTCTCTATGGCATCACGAACTGCGACACGGTGAAACGCGCCCGCGCCTGGCTCGACGAACAGGGCGTGGCCTACCGTTATCACGACTTCAAGAAGGACGGCGTGCCCGAGGCCGAACTCGACCGATGGCTGGATGCGCCGGGCTGGGAAGCGTTGGTCAACCGCCGCGGCACCACCTGGCGTCGACTTGACGACGCGACCCGCGCGGCGGTCGTCGATCGTGCATCGGCGCGCACGGTGCTGCTGGCCAACCCGAGTCTCATCAAGCGACCGGTGGTCAACTGGGGCGCGAAGGCCGGCGTTACGACTGGATTCGACGCCACGCAGTGGAAAGGCTACGCTGTGTAAAGGGCCGGAACCCGACCCGAGCGGACTCATCCAACCCGTTCAGCGGCGTACGCGCCCCCTCAAGGAGTTCTGACATGAGCAAGAAGATCGTTCGCAACATTCTGGGCCTTTCGCTTCTCGCGGCACTGGCCGGCGTCGCCACCATGGCGCAGGCCCAGCAAGTGATGGCCCGCGTCATCTCGGCCAAGCCGGTGGAAGAAGCCCCCGGCGTCACCCGCTATTCCGTGACCTACGAATACGCAGGCCGCCAGTACACGATCCACACCGACACCCGCCCGGGCGCCAGCATCCCGATCGAGGTCAACAACTACGGCGTCACCACCTCGCCCGTGGCGCCGCAACCGCAGCTGGTACCCGGCGGCGAACAGCCGCAGCAAGCCTGGAACGACGTGCAGCCGGAGCCCGGCGTCGTGGTGTCGGGCGACCAGGCGCCCGGCTACGCGCAGCCCGCACCGGCCTACTACCCCGCGCCGGTGGTTGTCCAGCCGGCCTACGCCTACGGCTACGCGCCCTATCCCTACATCTATCCGCCCATCGGGCTGTCGCTGAACCTCGGCTACTCGCGCGGCTGGGGCGGCGGCTGGCACGGCGGCCGCTGGCGCTGAGCGGCGCCTCGGGCCGGAGGGCCGGCCGGCAAGCCTAAAATCACGGGCTTTCCAACCATCGCACGGAGCGTCCGGCAACGGCGCGCTGCCGGTTGCCGACCGCAACCGGCGCCAGGCCCTCCTTCTTTCCAATGAGCACAACCGAATCCCTCCACAGCGTCGCGGTGTCGACCAAGGCCAACGTCTACTTCGACGGCAAATGCGTGAGCCACAGCCTCACGCTCGCCGACGGCACGAAGAAATCGGTTGGCGTGATCCTGCCCTCCACCTTGACCTTCAACACCGGCGCGCCCGAGCTGATGGAAGGCACGGGCGGCCGCTGCGAATACAAGCTGGCCGGCAGCGATGCATGGGTGGCCTCGGGCGCCGGCGAAAAATTCAGCGTGCCTGGCAACTCGAGCTTTCAGATCCGCGTGAGCGGCGAGCCCTACAGCTACATCTGCCACTTCGGCTGAACCGGGATCCGAGCATGTCCACCATCCTCCAGAACGTACCCGCCGGCCAGAAGGTCGGCATCGCCTTTTCAGGCGGCCTCGACACCAGCGCCGCGCTGCACTGGATGCGCAACAAGGGCGCCATCCCCTACGCCTACACCGCCAACCTCGGCCAGCCCGATGAGCCCGACTACGACGAGATCCCGCGCAAGGCGATGCTCTACGGCGCCGAGAAGGCGCGCCTGATCGATTGCCGCACCCAGCTCGCCGCCGAAGGCCTGGCCGCGCTGCAGGCCGGCGCCTTCCACGTGACCACGGCCGGCGTCACCTACTTCAACACCACGCCGCTCGGGCGTGCGGTCACCGGCACCATGCTGGTGTCGGCAATGAAGGAAGACGACGTCCACATCTGGGGCGACGGCAGCACCTACAAGGGCAACGACATCGAGCGCTTCTACCGCTACGGCCTGCTCACCAACCCGGCGCTGAAGATCTACAAGCCCTGGCTCGACCAGACCTTCATCGACGAGCTGGGCGGCCGCGCAGAGATGTCCGCGTTCATGCAGAAGGCCGGCTTCGCCTACAAGATGTCGGCCGAGAAGGCCTACTCGACCGACTCCAACATGCTCGGCGCCACGCACGAGGCGAAAGACCTCGAGCACCTCGACAGCGGCATGAAGATCGTCCAGCCCATCATGGGCGTGGCCTTCTGGAAGGACGAAGTCGAAGTCAAGCGCGAAGAGGTCACGGTGCGCTTTGTCGAGGGCCGCCCGGTCGCGATCAACGGCGTCGAGTACGCAAGCCTGGTCGACCTGATCCTCGAAGCCAACCGCATCGGCGGCCGCCACGGCCTGGGGATGAGCGACCAGATCGAGAACCGCATCATCGAGGCCAAGAGCCGCGGCATCTACGAGGCCCCGGGCCTGGCGCTGCTGTTCATCGCCTACGAGCGGCTGGTCACCGGCATCCACAACGAGGACACGATCGAGCAGTACCGCGACCAGGGCCGCCGCCTCGGCCGCCTGCTCTACCAGGGCCGCTGGTTCGATCCGCAGGCCATCATGCTGCGCGAGACCGCCCAGCGCTGGGTCGCGCGCGCGATCACCGGCGAGGTCAGCGTCGAGCTGCGCCGCGGCAACGACTACTCGATCCTGAACACCGTCTCGCCCAACCTCACCTACAAGCCCGAGCGGCTGAGCATGGAAAAGGTCGAGGGCGCGTTCACGCCGCTGGACCGCATCGGCCAGCTGACGATGCGCAACCTCGACATCGTCGACACGCGCGACAAGCTGGCGATCTATACGGCGACGGGGCTGTTGTCGTCGACGCAGGGCGCCTCGCTGCCGCAGCTGAAAAACGACAACAAGGATTGACCAGGCAGGGTCAGACCACCACAGGCTCGGGCTCCAACCGGATGCCGAAGCGCTCGTAGACGCTGGTCTGGATCGCCTTGGCCAGCGTCATCACCTCGCCGCCGGTGACCGGGTCGGCGGCGCCGCCGCGGTTCACCAGCACGAGCGCCTGCCGCTCGTAGACGCCCGCATTGCCGACCGACTTGCCCTTCCAGCCGCAGGCATCGATCAGCCAGCCCGCGGCCAGCTTGATGCTGCCGTCGGCCATCGGGTAATGAACGATCTTCGGATCGCGCGCGATGATGTCGGCGCACTGCTCCGGCGTCACCGTCGGGTTCTTGAAGAAGCTGCCGGCATTGCCGAGCACCCGCCAGTCGGGCAGCTTGGCGCGGCGAATCGCGCAGACCCAGTCGAAGATCTCCATCGCGCTCGGCGTGAAGTTGCCCGTCTCGGCCATCTTGCGTTCGAGGTCGAGGTAGCCCAGCACCGGCTTCCACGGCCGCGGCAGGCGCAAACGCACGCGCGTGATCAGCGCGCGCCCCGCAAGCCCGAAGTCGTTGCCGCCGCTGGCCGCGTGCTTGAACACCGAGTCGCGGTAGCCGAAGGCGCACTGCGCGGCATCGAGCGTGAAGCCGCGGCCGGTCTCGAGGTCGATCGCGTCGAGCGATTCGAAGCGGTCCTGCAGCTCGACGCCGTAGGCGCCGATGTTCTGCACCGGCGAGCCGCCCACCGTGCCGGGAATCAGCGCCAGGTTCTCCAGGCCGGGAAAGCCCTGGGCCAGCGTCCAGCGCACCGTGTCGTGCCAGTTCTCGCCGGCGCCGGCCTCGACGATCCAGGCGCGCGGCGTGGTGTCGACCAGCCTCAGGCCCTTGATCTCGACCTTCAGCACCAGCGGCCGCACGTCGCCGGTCAGCACGATGTTGCTGCCGCCGCCGAGCACGAACTTCGGCGCGTCGCGCCACTGTGCATCCGCGCGCAGCGCGGCCACGTCGGCCTCGCCGGTGATGCGGACCAGGTGCTGCGCGCGCGCGACGATGCCGAAGCTGTTGTGCTGCTGCAGCGGTACGTTGTGCTCCACGATCATGGGAGAATTGTCGCATTCGCACGCCGCGCGGCACCGCACGCGGCGCAATTCAATTCGTTGCTGCCGGAGCCTTCATGCCGTCTTTCGACACCGTTTGTGAACCCAACCTGCCCGAGGTGAAGAACGCGGTCGAGAACACCGCCAAGGAAATCGCGACGCGCTTCGACTTCAAGGGCACCGCTGCCGCCGTCGAGTTGAAGGACAAGGAAATCACCCTGACGGGCGACGCCGAATTCCAGCTGGTGCAGGTCGAGGACATCCTGCGCAGCAAGCTCACCAAGCGCAGCGTCGACGTGCGCTTTCTCGACAAGGGCGCGGTGCAGAAAATCGGCGGCGACAAGGTCAAGCAGGTGATCAAGGTCAAGAGCGGCATCGAGAGCGAGCAGGCCAAGAAGATCACCCGGCTGCTCAAGGACAGCAAGCTCAAGGTGCAGGCCGCCATCCAGGGCGACGCGGTGCGCGTGACGGGTGCCAAGCGCGATGACCTGCAGGCGGCGATGGCGCTGATCAAGAAGGACGTGCCCGACACCCCGCTGTCGTTCAACAACTTCCGGGACTAGGCCCGTCATGAAGCCGGTCCTTTCGGCATGGCTGCTGGCCGCAGCCTGCACGTTCGCGCACGCGCAATCCATCATGCTGACCGGCACGATCGGCAGCCGCGCGATCCTCATCGTCAACGGCGGCGCACCCAAGACCGTGGCGGTCGGCGAGACCTACCAGGGCGTCAAGCTGCTGGCCCTGCAGGCCGAGCAGGCCACCGTCGAATCCGGCGGCAAGCGCGTCGCGCTGCGCATGGACACGCCGGTCAGCATCGGCGGTGGTGGCGGCAGTGGCGGCGGGACCCGCATCGTGCTGCCGGCGTCGAGCGGCGGCCATTTCACGACGCAGGGCGCCATCAACGGCCGGGCGGTCAGCTTCATGGTCGACACCGGCGCCACCACCGTCGCGATGTCGGCCGCCGACGCACAGCGCATCGGGCTCGACTACAGCAAGGGGCAGCCCATCCGCGTGAACACTGCCAACGGCGTGGCGCCGGGCTATCGGGTGCGGCTCGGTTCGGTGCGCGTCGGCGATGTCGAGGTGTATGACATCGAGGCCATCGTCTCGCAGCAGCCGATGCCGTACGTGCTGCTCGGCAACAGTTTCATCAGCCACTTTTCGATGCGGCGCGACGCCGATCAGATGGTGCTCGAGAAGCGGTACTAGGCTCGCCCCCAGGCTGCGCGCACTTCGTGTCGCTTCGCCTTCCCCCTACCGGGGGCAACACCGGCGGACTGGCCAAGCCGGATCCGCGGTGCTCCTGGCATCGGGAGCACGTGGTCAACGACGGGCTCGATGCTCAAGCCATTGCCGCCGTCACCACAATCTCGATCTTGTAAGCCTTGTTCGCCATCGCCGCCTGCACCGTCGCGCGCGGCGGCGTGTGGCCGGCCGGGATCCATGCGTCCCAGACCTCGTTCATCGCGCCGATGTCCGCAATGTCGGCCAGGAAGATCTGCGTCATCAGGATGCGCGACTTGTCGCTGCCGGCTTCGGCCAGCAGACGATCGACCATCGCCAGCACCTGCGCGGTCTGGCCGCGGATGTCCTGCGAGGTGTCGTCGGGCACCTGGCCCGCGAGGTAGATGGTGCCGTTGTGGACGGCGGTTTCGCTCAGGCGCGGACCGACGTGAAAGCGCTGGATGGATGTCATGGTCATTCCTTCTTTGTCGAGCCGAGTCTCGATTCGGTGCCGGCCGCAAGCCGGCGGATGTTGGCGCGGTGGCGCCAGATCAGGAGCAGGCTGATGACGATCAGCGCCAGCAGCACCGTGCGGTTCAGCGGCCAGGCGATGCCGCCGCCCAGCAGATAGTAGGCCGGCGCGAAGAAGGCGGCCACGATCGAGGCCAGCGACGAGTAGCGAAAGAAGACCGCGATGATCAGCCAGGTGGTGCCGGTCGCGAGCCCCAGCAGCCACTCGATCCCGATCAATGCACCGGCCGCGGTGGCCACGCCCTTGCCGCCCTTGAAGCCGAAGAACACCGGATAGAGGTGCCCGAGGAAAGCTGCAAGCCCGCCCAGCGCCGCGGTGTCCGGCCCCAGGTCGAAGCGGCCGCCGAAGTGCTGGATCGCGAACACCGGCAGCCAGCCCTTGAGCGCGTCGAGCAGCAGCGTCGCGAGCGCGGCGCCCTTGCGGCCCGAGCGCAGCACGTTGGTCGCACCGGGATTGCCGCTGCCGTAGCTGCGCGGATCGGCCATGCCGAGCGACTTGCTGACGATGACGGCGAAAGAGAGCGACCCCAGCAGGTAGGACAGGACGATCGCGACGATCGAAGGAAGATGAAAACTCACGTTGTCTCCAGGCGCGCCGGACAGGCCATGCGCCGCTGAACCGGCGGGCTATTCTGCCAGCGCGCAGTGAACCGGCTTGGCGTCGAGCAGCTTCACGCAGACCTGCGGGTCGATGCCCACGAGGTAGCCGCGCCGCCCGCCGTTGATCGCGATCCTCGGCAGCTCGAGGATCGTGGCCTCGACATACACGGGCATCGCGCGCCGCATGCCGAAGGGCGAGGTGCCGCCGACCGGGTAGCCGCTGTGCCGATTCGCCGCCTCCGGCTTGCACGGCTCCACCGACTTGGCGCCGATCTGGCGCGCGAGGTTCTTGGTCGATACCGTGCGGTTGCCGTGCATCAGCACGATCAGGGGCCGGGCGTCCTGGTCCTGCATCACCAGCGTCTTGACCACCGTGAAGGGGTCGAGCCCGAGCACGGCGGCGCTGTGCTGCGCGCCGCCGTGCTCGAGGTACTCGTAGGGATGCCCGGTGAATGCGATGCCGTTCGCCTTCAGCATCTGCGTGGCGGGCGTTTCGCTGACGTGGGTCTTGCGGCTGCTCATGAGAAGCGAGGACAGCGGCCGCCGCCGGGCCGCCCCAAGGCGAGCCGCGCCTCCCCCTCGGGGGGTGGCGAAGCACACGAAGTGGCAAGCCGGGGGGCTGACATCAGAACGCGGGGTCGTGCATCTCGAGGCGCAACTGGTCGATCTCGGCCAGAACTTCCGGCGAGAGAGTGGCGCCCCAGCTGTCGATGCTCTCGTCGAGCTGGGCGACCGAGGTGACGCCGAGGATGGTGCTCGCGACCTGCCACTTGCTGTTGCAGAAGGCCAGCGCGAACTTCGTCGGCGTCATGCCGTGCTCGCGCGCCAGCTGGTTGTAGCGCCGCGCCGCCGCCAGCGAGCCGGGCCGGCCCCAGCGCTGCTTGCGCACCGACTCGTAGAGGGTGATGCGCGCGCCGGCAGGCGCACCGGGCCCCGTGCTTCCGCCGGCGTCGTACTTGCCGGTCAGCAGGCCGTAGCCCAGCGGCGAGTAGGCCAGCAGCGAGACGCCGAGCCGGTGCATGGTTTCGTCCAGGCCGTTCTCGACCGTGCGATTGAGCAGGTTGTAGACGTTCTGCACCGTGGCCACGCGCGGCAGTCGATGCTCCTCGGCCAGCCGCACGAACTCGTGCACGCCGTAGGGCGTCTCGTTGGACAGGCCGATGGCGCGCACCTTGCCTGCCTCGACCAGCTTCGCCAACGCTTCGAGCTGCTCGCGGATCGGCGTGCGCGACGTTTCCTTGCACGGGTCGTAGTACAGGTTGCCGAAGGCCGGCACGTGCCGCTCCGGCCAATGGATCTGGTAGAGGTCGATCACGTCGGTCTGCAGCCGCCGCAGGCTGTTCTCGCACGAGGCGACGATGTCCTCGGCCGTCATGCCGCTGCCTTGGCGCACCCAGTCCATGCCGCGCGACGGGCCTGCGACCTTGGTGGCCAGCACCGTCTTCGCCCGCATGCCCGGATGCTTCGCGAACCAGTTGCCGATGATGGTTTCGGTCGCACCGAAGGTTTCCTTGCGGGTCGGCACCGCATACATCTCGGCGGTGTCGATGAAATCCACGCCGCGCTCGAACGAGCGGTTCAGGATCGCGTGCGCAGTGGGTTCGTCCACCTGCTCGCCGAAGGTCATGGTGCCGAGGCAGATCGGGGTGACGTAGAGGTCGCTGTGGCCAAGCCGGATTTTTTTCATGGGCGAAATGCTAACGCGCCCGGCCGTCGGCCGCCGCCGAGTCGCCCCGGAGGCAGGCCCGCCGCCGGGCGCTGCTTATCATCGGCCGCATGTACCAAGCCTTGCGCCCCTCCCGCAGCGAGTTCGTTCCCGTGCGCAACCTGCGCTATCACGTGCGCCTCTGGGGCGAGCCCTCGCCGGCGCGGCCGCCGCTGGTGCTGCTGCACGGCTGGATGGATGTCGCGGCCTCGTGGCAGTTCGTGGTCGACGCGCTGGCCGAGGCGCGCTGGGTGCTCGCGCCCGACTGGCGCGGCTTCGGCCTCACCGACGGCGGCGGGGTCGACAACTACTGGATGCCCGACTACCTGGCCGACCTCGACTGGCTGCTCGACCATTACGCGGGCGATACGCCGATCGACCTCGTGGGCCACAGCATGGGCGGCAACATCGCGATGCAGTATTCGGGCGTGCGCCCGCAGCGCGTGCGCCGGCTGGTCAACCTCGAAGGCTTCGGCATGGCGCCGCTGCGGGCCGACGAAGCGCCCGCGCGCTTCGGCAAGTGGATCGACCAGCTCAAGCGCCTGCACCGCGGCGAGATGGGACTCGCGACCTACCCCGAGGCCGGCGGCGTGGCCCGGCGCCTGATGAAGACCAACCCGCGCCTCACGCAGGACAAGGCCGACTGGCTCGCGGCCCACTGGTCGGTCGCCAGGCGTCAGCCCGATGGCCGCGAGGCCTGGGAGATCCTCGGCGATCCGGCGCACAAGATCATCAACGCCAACCTGTTCCGCGTCGACGAGACGCTCGCGCTCTATGCCTGCATCGCCGCGCCGCTGCTGGCGGTGGAAGCCGCTGACGACAGCCTCGGCCGCTGGTGGAAAGGCGGCTACACGCTGGCCGACTACCACGAGCGCCTGAAGACGGTGCCCGACACGCGCATCGCGTGCGTCGAGGACGCCGGGCACATGCTCCACCACGACCAGCCCGCGCGCGTGGCGGCGCTGATCGACGCCTTCCTCGCCGGTTGAGCCGGTTCGCGCGGCCTTCTCCGACAAGCAAAGGACCGGGGGTCGGGCAGACTTGTCGGGTTTTGCTCAAAGCCCCTTCATGAACAGCCCATCCGCGATCGATCCCGAGGACTTCCAGCGCCTGCTGAATCGCAATCTGAAGATCCCGATCATCGGCGGCCTGATCGGGGCGGTGGTCTTCGCGCTGCTCATCTTCTACCTGCTCTCGACGATCGCCTGGGTCGAACACACCGATCGCGTCACGCGCAGCGCCAGCGAGGTCCAGCGGCAGATCATCGATCTCGAGACCGGCATGCGCGGCTACCTGATCACGGGCGACACCAGCTTCCTCGAACCGTACGAAAGCGCCCTGCCCCGGGTCAAGATCGGTCTGGCGGCGCTCAGGACACTGGTCTCGGACAACCAGTCGCAAGTGGACCGCGTCGACCGCATCGGCGCGCTGCAGAACACCTGGAACGACTTCGCGCGCGAGATGATCGCGCTGCGCCGCGACGGCGGCGACTACCAGCAGCCGGTGGCGCTGGGCCGCGGCAAGCGGCTGACCGACGACGTCCGCGCCGAGTTCACCAACTTCATGAGCACCGAGCTGGCGCTGCGCTTCCAGCGCAACACCGAGGCGAACAACACCAGCTACGCGGTGGTCGGCGTGTTCGTCTTCTTCACCCTGGCAGTCACCGGCCTGCTGGCCTTTTTCGGACGCCGCCAGCTCATGCAGATGTCCCAAAGCTACGAAGGCGTGCTGCAGGAACAGGCCGCGCACGCCGAAATCCTTCAGCGGCAGGCCTGGTTGCGCACCGCGCAAACCGAGCTCACCGGCGAACTGGTCGGCGAACTCGGCGCGCAGGAGATGGGCCGCAAGGTGCTGGCCTTCTTCGCGCGCCATGTCGGCAACGTGGTCGGCGCGATGTATGTGCGCGAACGCCACGGCACGCTGCGCCGCGTGGCAAGCTACGGTTTCTCCGATGCGGCCGAAGCCACGCCGCAGGTGCTGTCCCCGAGCGAAGGCCTCGTCGGCCAGGCCGCCACCGAGAATCGGCTGATGCGGGTCGCGCCGGTCGAGGCCGCCTATTTCAAGGTCAACTCGGGCCTGGGCGGCAGCGCGCCGGCCGCGTCGCTGCTGCTGCCGGTGGCCAACGACGGCATCGTCAACGGCGTTGTCGAGCTCGGCATGCTCCAGGCCGTCGAAGAGCGCGGCACGGCCCTGCTGGAACTGGTGGCCGGCAACATCGGCAGCTCGGTTGCCGCCGCACGCTTTCGCGAGCAGCTGCAGGACGCATTGGCCGAAACCCAGCAGCTCAACGAGGAACTCCAGGTGCAGCAGGAAGAGCTGCGCACCGCCAACGAGGAACTCGAGGAGCAGTCGCGCGCCCTGCGCGCCTCGCAGGCCACGCTGGAGAATCAGCAGGCCGAGCTGGAGCAGACCAACAGCCAGCTGTCCGAACGCACCGAGGCCCTGGACCAGCGCAACGCCGCGCTGCGCCGCGTGCAGCAGGACCTCGAGGAGCGTGCCGACGAGTTGCAGCGCGCGAGCCGCTACAAGTCGGAATTCCTCGCCAACATGTCGCACGAGCTGCGCACGCCGCTCAACAGCGCGCTGATCCTCGCCAAGCTGCTCGGCGACAACACGCAGGGCAACCTGAGCGCGGAACAGGTGAAGTTCGCGGAGTCCATCTACGCCTCGGGCAACGATCTGCTGGTGCTGATCAACGACATCCTCGACATCGCCAAGGTCGAGGCCGGCAAGCTCGACCTGGTGGCCGAGGACGTCGCCACCGCACGGCTGGCAGCCAGCCTGGAGATGACCTTCACGCCGCTGGCGGCACAGAAGCACCTCGCCTTCCGGCTCGACGTGCGGCCCGGCGCGCCGGCCACGCTCGAAACCGACCGCCAGCGCGTCGAGCAGATCCTGAAGAACCTGCTGTCGAACGCCATCAAGTTCACCGAGCGCGGCGAAGTGGCGTTGACCGTCTCCGGCGCGCCCGACGGCGGTGCGCTGTTCGCCGTGACCGACTCGGGCATCGGCATTCCACCGAGCCAGCAGGACGTGATCTTCGAGGCTTTCCGCCAGGCCGACGGCACCACCAGCCGCCGCTACGGCGGCACCGGCCTCGGCCTGTCGATCTCGCGCGACCTGACCCATCTGCTCGGCGGCGCGCTCAGCGTGCAGAGCGTGCCCGGCGAGGGCAGCACCTTCACGCTGCAGTTGCCGGCGCGGGCGCCGCAATCCAGGCAGCCGGCACCGCCAAGGCCCGCTGCCGGCACGCATCGCCCCGCCTTCGCCGCCGCGCCGATCGTGGCCCCCGCGCCAGCACCGGCGCCGCTCCAGCCGCCCTTCGCCGACGATCGCGCGCTGCCGCACGACCAGCGGCGCCGCGTGCTGGTGATCGAGGACGAGCCGCAGTTCGCGCACATCCTCTACGACCTCGCGCACGAGCTCGGCTACCGCTGCCTGGTCGCACAGGGCGCAGCCGAGGGCTTCAGCCTCGCCGAGCAGTTCCTGCCCGATGCGATCCTGCTCGACATGCGCCTGCCCGACAGCCCCGGCCTGGGCGTGCTGCAGCATCTGAAGGACGATCCGCAGACGCGCCACATCCCCGTGCACGTGGTGTCCGCGCAGGACAACACCGAGGCCGCGATGCACATGGGCGCGATCGGCTATGCGCTCAAGCCGACCACGCGCGAACAGCTCACGCAGGTCTTCCGCAAGTTCGAGGAGAAGCTCACGCAGAAGGTCAAGACCGTGCTGCTGGTCGAGGACGATGCGCTGCAGCGCGAAAGCGTGGTCAGACTGATCGGCGACGAGGACGTCGTCATCACCGCGGTCGAGTCCGGCGAAGAGGCGATGGCGCTGCTGCGCACCCGCGTCTTCGACTGCATGGTCACCGACCTGCGCCTGCCCGACATGCAGGGCGCGGAGCTGCTCAAGCGGATGGCGACCGAGGAGATCTGCTCCTTCCCGCCGGTGATCGTCTACACCGGCCGCAACCTCACGCACGCCGAAGAGGCCGAGCTGCTGCGCTATTCGCGCTCGATCATCATCAAGGGCGCGCGCTCGCCCGAGCGGCTGCTCGACGAGGTCACGCTGTTCCTGCACAAGGTCGAGGCCAGCATGTCGAGCGAACGCCAGACCATGCTGAAGACCGCGCGCGGCCGCGACCGCGTGTTCGAGGGCCGCTCGATCCTGCTGGTGGACGACGACGTGCGCAACATCTTCGCGCTCACCAGCGCGCTGGAGCAGCGCGGCGCGAAAGTGGAGATCGGCCGCAACGGCCGCGAGGCGCTCGAGAAGCTCGACCAGGTGCCCGACATCGACCTGGTGCTGATGGACGTGATGATGCCCGAGATGGACGGCCTCGAAGCCACGCGGCGGCTACGCCAGGATCCGCGCTTCGGCAAGCTGCCGGTGATCGCCGTCACTGCCAAGGCCATGAAGGACGACCAGGCCCAGTGCCTGGCGGCCGGCGCCAGCGACTACCTCGCGAAGCCGGTCGACCTCGATCGCCTGTTCTCGCTGCTGCGCGTGTGGATGCCGAAGATGGAACGACTGCCGTGAACCCTGCGAGCGAACCGCCGAGCGACACCGATATCGAGCTGCGGCTGCTGATGGAGGCGATCTACCTCAAGTACAGCCACGACTTCCGCGACTACACCGGTGCGTCGCAGAAGCGGCGCGTGCTGTATGCGCTCGGCCAGCTCAACCTGCCGAGCATCTCGGCGCTGCAGGACAAGGTGCTGCGCGACCCGGCCGTCTTCAGCCGGCTCCTGCAATTCCTCACCATCCCGGTGAGCGAGATGTTCCGCGACCCGGCGTATTTCCTCGCGCTGCGCCGGCAGGTGGTGCCGGTCCTGCAGACCTATCCGTCGATCAAGGTCTGGGTCGCCGGCTGCAGCACCGGCGAGGAAGTGTTCTCGCTCGCCATCCTGCTCGAGGAAGAAGGCCTGCTCGCGCGCAGCCGCATCTATGCCACCGACATCAACCCCATGTCGCTCGAGAAGGCGCGCCAGGGCATCTTCCCGCTCGAGGCGGTGCGCGGCTACACCGCCAACTACCAGCGCGCCGGCGGCCAGCGTGCCTTCTCGGACTACTACACGGCCGCCTACGACGCCGCGCGCTTCGACCCGGCACTGTGCGCCGACGTGATCTTCGCCGACCACAGCCTGGCGACCGACAGCGTGTTCGCCGAGACGCAGCTGGTGTCCTGCCGCAACGTGCTGATCTACTTCAATCGCCAGCTGCAGGACCGCGCGCTGAGCCTGTTCCACGAGTCGCTGTGCCATCGCGGCTTCCTCGGCCTCGGCGCCAAGGAGAGCATCGACTTCTCCCGCCATGCCGAGAGCTTCGACGCGCTGTCGCGCGCGGAGCGCATCTACCGCAAGGCATCATGAAGCGCATTCCCCAGATCGCGCGCCGCATCGATGCCGCCGTGATCGGCGCCTCGGCCGGCGGCGTCGACGCGCTGCTGACCCTGCTGCACGACCTGCCGCCGCACTGGAAACTGCCGCTGGTGGTCGTCATCCATCTGCCCGAAGGCCGCGAGAGCCGGCTGGCCGAGGTGTTCAGCCACCGCCTGCCCTTCGCCGTGCATGAAGCCGAGGACAAGGTGCCGGTCACCGACGGCACGCTGCATTTCGCGCCGCCAGGCTACCACCTGTCGATCGAGCGCGACCGCCGCTTCTCACTGAGCTGCGAGCCGCCGGTGCTGTTCTCGCGGCCGTCCATCGACGTGTTGATGGCTTCCGCCTCCGATGTCTATGGCTCGGCCCTGGCGGGCCTGCTGCTCACGGGTGCCAACGAGGACGGCGCCGAAGGCCTGCTGCAGATCCACCGCGCGGGCGGCCTGACCGCGGTGCAGGATCCGATGGAGGCGCAGGTCGCCACCATGCCGCAGGCGGCGCTGCGCCGGCATGCCCCCGACTTCATGCTGCCGCTGCGCGAGATGCGCACCCTGCTCCTGCGACTGGACGCCGCCCATGCACTTTGATGTCGAAAGCAAGCTGCTGATCGTCGACGACCTGCCCGAGAACCTGCTGGCGCTGGAAGCGCTGATCCGCGGCCCGGAGCGCCAGGTCTTCAAGGCGGGCTCGGCCGAGCAAGCGCTCGACCTGCTGCTGGCGCACGAGTTCGCGCTCGCGATCCTCGACGTCCAGATGCCGGGCATGAACGGCTTCGAGCTGGCCGAGATGATGCGCGGCCCCGAGCGCACGCGGCATATCCCGATCATCTTCGTGAGCGCGGCCGGCAGCGAGATGAACTACGCTTCAAGGGCTACGAGAGCGGCGCGGTCGACTTCCTGCAGAAGCCGCTGGACGCCCACGTGGTGTGCAGCAAGGTCAGCGTGTTCGTCGACCTGCACCGGCACCGCAAGGCGCTCAAGCGCGAGATGGAGGCGCTGGCCGCGTCGAACCACCAGCAGGAGCTGCTGGTGCAGAAACTGCAGTGCGCCCAGCGCGAACTCGAACACGCGGTGCGCATGCGCGACAACTTCATGTCGATGGTCTCGCACGAGCTGCGCACGCCGCTCAACACGCTGTACCTGGAGACGCAGGTGCGCAAGCTCCATCTCGCCAAGGGCAACCTTGCGCCCTTCGAGGCCGAGCGGCTGCCCGCGATGATCGAGCGCGATCAGCGCCAGATCCGCAGCATGGTGCGGCTGATCGACGACATGCTCGACGTCACCCGCATGCGCAGCGGCGCGCTGTCGATCGAGCCGAAGCCGATCGACCTGTCGGCGCTGGCGCAGCGCGTGATGGAAAGCCTGGCCCAGCAGGCCGAAGCCGCCGGCTGCGCGATCGGCCTCGATGCCGAGGACGGCGTCGACGGCACCTGGGACGAGTTCCGCATCGAGCAGGTGCTGACCAACCTGCTGACCAATGCGCTGCGCTACGGCGGCGGCCGGCCGGTGCAACTGTCGGTGCGGCAGACGGGCGACAGCGCGCAGATCAGCGTGCGCGACCAGGGCATCGGCATCGCGCCCGAAGACCACGCGCGCATCTTCGAACAGTTCGAGCGCACCGACGACAGCCGCAAGCACGCGCCCGGGCTCGGGCTGGGGCTCTTCATCACGCGCCAGATCGTGCGCCTGCACGGCGGCGAGATCATGCTGGAGAGCCGCCCCGGCGAGGGCGCGCTGTTCCGCGTGAGCCTGCCGCTGCAGCCCCCGCCGCAGGCCGGCTGAAGCCCGCCGAACGCCGCCGCGGGAAGACGCCGCGGCCATGAGAAAATGCACGGTTTTCCCCGAACACCGTCAGGACACTCCCATGGATGCAGAACAAATCAACCAAATCGGCGCCACCCTTGCGGACCTGAGCGCCCGCACGGTCGATTTACGGAGGTATCTTTGACTACGATGCCAAAGCCGAACGCCTGAGGACCGTGGTCGCGTCGCTCGAAGACCCGACCGTCTGGAACGACCCCAAGAAGGCCCAGGACCTGGGCCGCGAGAAGAAATCCCTCGACGACGTGGTGGTCACGCTCGACCGGCTCACCAGCGGCCTCTCGGACAACACCGAGCTCTACGAGATGTCGAAGGAAGACGGCGACATGGACGGCCTGCAGTCGATCGCCGACGACGCGGCCACGCTCGAGGCCGACATCAAGCAGCTCGAGTTCCGCCGGATGTTCAACAACCCGGCCGATCCGCTGAATGCCTTCGTCGACATCCAGGCCGGCGCCGGCGGCACCGAGGCCTGCGACTGGGCCAGCATGCTGCTGCGCCAGTACCTCAAGTACGCCGAGCGCAAGGGCTTCAAGACCCAGATCGAGGACGAAACGCCGGGCGACACCGCCGGCATCAAGGGCGCGACCATCAAGGTCGAGGGCGACTACGCCTTCGGCCTGCTGCGCACCGAGACCGGCGTGCACCGGCTGGTGCGCAAGTCGCCCTTCGACTCCTCGGGCGGACGGCACACCAGCTTCGCCAGCATCTTCGTCTACCCGGAGATCGACGACTCGATCGAGATCGACATCAACCCGTCCGACGTGCGCGTCGACACCTTCCGCGCCAGCGGTGCCGGCGGCCAGCACATCAACAAGACCGACTCGGCCGTGCGCCTGACGCACCTTCCGACCGGCATCGTGGTGCAGTGCCAGGACGGCCGCAGCCAGCACAGCAACCGCGACGTGGCCTGGAAGCGGCTGCGCTCGCGCCTGTACGACCACGAGATGCGCAAGCGCCAGGAAGAGCAGCAGAAGCTCGAGGACAGCAAGACCGATGTCGGCTGGGGCCACCAGATCCGCAGCTACGTGCTGGACAACAGCCGCATCAAGGACCTGCGCACCAACGTCGAGGTGTCGGCCACGCAGAAGGTGCTGGACGGCGATCTCGATGTGTTCATCGAGGCCTCATTGAAGCAAGGCGTCTAGCGTGAAGAGAACCGACGCGCTGATCTTCGACATGGACGGCACCATGGTCGACTCCATGCCCTGGCACGCCAGGGCGTGGGTCGAGTTCGGGCGCCGCCACGGCCTGGCCATCGACATCCCCGACTTCATGCGCCGCACCAACGGCCGCACGGCCTTCGAGTGCGCCTGCGAGCTGATGGGCCGCGAAGTCAGCGAAGCCGAGAGCGCCGAGATCACGCACCAGAAGGAATCGATCTACCGCGAGCTCTTCGGCGCCGAGTTCCGCGAGGTCGCGGGCTTTCGCGCGTTCGCACGCGCGGCGGCCGCGCGCGGCCTGAAGACCGCGGTCGGCACGGCCGGCGACAAGCACAACATCGCCTTCACGATGTCGCTGCTGGCGCTCGATCCGCCGCCGCTCGCCATCGTCGGCGGCGACGAAGGCCTGCCCGGCAAGCCGCAGCCGGCGATCTTCCTCGAAGCCGCGCGCCGCATCGGCGTGTCGCTGTCGCGCTGTATCGTGTTCGAGGACGCGCCCTTCGGCATCGAGGCCGCACGCCGCGGCGGCATGCAGGCGGTGGCGATCTGCAGCAGCCACAGCGCCGAACAACTTGCAGGGCCGCACGTGATCGCGGCCGTGCGTGACTACGAAGAACTCGCAAACTCAAAATTTCTGGAGACACTCGATGCTGTTGCGTGATGCCCAAGGCCAGCCCGTCGCGATCCGTCGCGAGGACTATGCCGCCCCCGCCTACTGGATCGACACCGTCGAGCTGACCTTCGACCTCGATCCGGCCAAGACGCGCGTGCTCAACCGCATGCGCCTGCGCCGCAATCCCGACGTGCACGCGCAGCCGCTGCGCCTGGACGGCGATGAGCTCAACCTCGCGCGCGTGCTGGTCGACGGCCAGGGCGCGTCCTTCCGCATGGAGGCCGACCAGCTCGTGATCGACAACCTGCCCGAGACCTTCGAGCTCGAGATCTTCACCACCTGCTGCCCGTCCAAGAACACCAAGCTCATGGGCCTGTTCGTCAGCGAGGACACCTTCTTCACCCAGTGCGAGGCCGAGGGCTTCCGCCGCATCACCTACTTCCTCGACCGGCCCGACGTGATGGCCAGCTACACGGTCACGCTGCGCGCTGCCAAAGCAACCTATCCCGTGCTGCTGTCGAACGGCAACCTGGTCGAGCAAGGCGAGCTGCCCGAGGGCCGCCACTTCGCGAAATGGGTCGATCCTTTCAAGAAGCCGAGCTACCTGTTCGCGCTGGTCGCCGGCAAGCTGGTGGCGCGCGAGCAGCGCATCCGCGCGCGCAACGGCCGCGACCATCTGCTGCAGGTCTACGTGCGCGCCGGCGACCTCGACAAGACCGAGCACGCGATGAACTCGCTGATCCACTCGGTGACCTGGGACGAGGCGCGCTTCGGCCTGCCGCTGGACCTCGACCGCTTCATGATCGTCGCCACCAGCGACTTCAACATGGGCGCGATGGAGAACAAGGGACTGAACATCTTCAACACGAAGTACGTTCTGGCCAACCAGGCCACCGCCACCGATGCCGACTACGGCAACATCGAAAGCGTGGTCGGCCACGAGTACTTCCACAACTGGAGCGGCGACCGCGTGACCTGCCGCGACTGGTTCCAGCTCTCGCTCAAGGAAGGCCTCACGGTGTTCCGCGACCAGGAGTTCAGCCAGGACCTGTGCGCCGACGCCTCGGCGCGCGCCGTCAAGCGCATCGAGGACGTGCGCGTGCTGCGCACCGCGCAGTTCCCCGAGGACGCGGGGCCGATGGCGCATCCGGTGCGGCCCGACAGCTACATCGAGATCAGCAACTTCTATACCGTCACCATCTACGAGAAGGGTGCCGAGGTGGTGCGCATGATGCAGACGCTGGTCGGCCGCAAGGGCTTCGAGCGCGGCATCACGCTGTACTTCGAGCGCCACGACGGCCAGGCCGTGACCTGCGACGACTTCGCGCAGGCCATCGCCGATGCCAACCCCGACTCCGACCTCGCACGCCTCCTGCCGCAGTTCAAGCGCTGGTACGGCCAGGCCGGCACGCCGCGCCTCGCGGCCCAGGGCGTGTACGACGCGCAGGCCCGCACCTACACGCTGAACTTCATCCAGAGCTGCCCGCCGACGCCGGGCCAGCCGGTGAAGGAAGCCTTCGTGATTCCGGTCAACCTCGGCCTGCTGAGCGCCGACGGCCGCGAACTGCCGCTGCGGCTCGAGGGCGAACAGAGCGCCAGCCAGGGCACGCGCACGCTGGTTCTCACTCGCGACAGCGAGCAGGTCGTCTTCGTCGACGTCGATGCCGAGCCGGTGCCCTCGATCCTGCGCGGCTTCAGCGCGCCGGTGATCCTCGACCACGACTACAGCGACCAACAGCTGCTCACGCTGCTGGCCAACGACCCCGACCCCTTCAACCGCTGGGAAGCCGGCCAGCGCCTGGCGCTGCGCTCGGCGATGCAGGCGATCAACGCGCCCGCCGCCGACGGCACGCAGGCGTTGCTCGGCGATGCGTACATCGAAGCGATGCGCCGCGTGCTGCGCGATCCGAAGCTCGATGCCGCGTTCAAGGATCTGGTGCTCACCCTGCCCTCCGAGACCTACATCGCCGAGCACCTGGAATCGGTCGATCCGCAGCGCGTGCACGCGGTGCGCGAAGGCATGCGCGCGCAGCTGGCCACCGCGCTCTTCGCCGAATGGGAAGAGGCCTACGCGCAGAACCACGACACCGGCGCCTACCGGCCCGACCCGGCCTCGTCGGGCCGCCGCGCGCTCGCGGGCCTGGCCCTCGCCCACCTGTGCCTCGCGGCGCGCGCCTCGGGCGATGCCGTGTGGCCAGGCAAGACGCTGCAGCGCTTCAAGGACGCCGGCAACATGACCGACCGCTTCAATGCGCTGAGCGCGCTGGTCTCCTCGGGCCATGCATTGGCAGCGCAGGCGCTGGCGCGCTTCCACGCCATCTTCAAAGACGAGGCGCTGGTGATCGACAAGTGGTTCTCGCTGCAGGCCGGCGCGCCCGACCGCGGCGGCGACATCCTGCCGCTGGTCAAACAGCTGATGAAGCACCCCGACTTCTCGATCAAGAACCCGAACCGCGCGCGCAGCGTGATCTTCAGCTATTGCAGCGCCAACCCCGGCGCGCTGCACCGGCCCGATGCCGCGGGCTACGTGTTCTGGAGCGACCGCGTGATCGAGCTCGACGCCATCAACCCGCAGGTGGCCGCACGGCTCGCGCGCGCGCTCGACCGCTGGAGCAAGCTGGCCGAGCCGTACCGCAGCGCGGCGCGCGAGGCGATCGCGCGCGTGGCCGCCAAACCCGACCTCAGCAAGGACACGCACGAAGTCGTCACACGAGCGCTGGCGGGCTGAGCCTCGGCCGCGAACCATTTCTCTCTGATTCATCCATGGCTCAACACCACAAGATTTCACTCACCCGCTACCTCGTCGAACAGCAACGCGCCGACGGCCTCATCCCCGGGCAACTGCGCCTCCTGCTCGAAGTCGTCGCGCGCGCCTGCAAAAGCATCAGCCAGGCCGTCAACAAGGGCGCGCTCGGCGGCGTGCTCGGCACGGCCGAGAGCGAGAACGTGCAGGGCGAGATCCAGAAGAAGCTCGACATCATCGCCAACGAGGTGCTGATCGAGGCCAACGAATGGGGCGGCCACCTCGCCGCCATGGCCAGCGAGGAAATGGACAGCATCTACGTGGTGCCCAACCGCTACCCGCAGGGCGAATACCTGCTGCTGTTCGACCCGCTCGACGGCTCCAGCAACATCGACGTCAACGTCAGCATCGGCACCATCTTCAGCGTGCTCAAGAAGCCCGACGACACGCCTGGCGTGCAGGAGTCCGACTTCCTGCAGGCCGGCAGCCGGCAGGTCGCCGCGGGCTACTGCATCTACGGCCCGCAGACCACGCTGGTGCTGACCGTGGGCGCCGGCGTCGCCATGTTCACCCTCGACCGCGAGCAGGGCTCCTTCATGCTCACGCAGGAGGACATCCAGATCCCGGCCGACACGAAGGAATTCGCGGTCAACATGAGCAACATGCGCCACTGGGACGCCCCCGTGAAGCGCTACATCGACGAATGCCTGGCCGGCAAGGAAGGCCCGCGCGGCAAGGACTTCAACATGCGCTGGATCGCCAGCATGGTCGCCGACGTGCACCGCATCCTGATGCGCGGCGGCGTCTTCATGTACCCCTGGGACAAGCGCGAGCCCGAGAAGGCCGGCAAGCTGCGCCTGATGTACGAGGCCAACCCCATGAGCTGGCTGGTCGAACAGGCCGGCGGTGCCGCCACCAACGGGCGGCAACGGATCCTCGACCTGGCGCCGACGAAGCTCCATGAGCGGGTGGCGGTGGTGCTTGGATCGAAGAATGAGGTCGAGCGGCTGACCGGGTACCACGAACCGCTATAATCGCGGGCTTAGCCGGTGTAGCTCAGTCGGTAGAGCAGCTCATTCGTAATGAGAAGGTCGGGTGTTCGATTCATCTCTCCGGCACCAATATAGATAAGGCCCTGTTGCTGTCCAGACGATAACAACGGGGCCTTTCTCATTGGCGATGTAACGGTCGATCTAAAAGAACTTTGGGGCCGAGAGTTGACCCTCCCTTGGTTTTACGTACAGCAAGAAGTTGAACACCTCGGATGTATGGAGGCTGGGCCAAAACCGTTCAGACGCCCTTGCAAAGCTCTTCGCGAATGGCCTTTCTGACCACGGTCTCCAGCGACTCCGCGTCGATCGCGTGCTTGAGCGCATCGTTGATCAAGGTCTGATAGCCACGGTCGCCTGCCTTCTCTTTGAAGTACTCGACCACCGCGCCGTCGAGGAAGATATTGACGCGCTGTTTGCGCGGTAGCACCTGCCCGCCGGCCGCGCTTGCGTAGTACGAGCTTGTTGGCCTTGATGTCTGCCGCGCGCAGTGGCGCATCATCATCGATGGTTGTCATGGTAGATTTTTTGCTCATGTCGATCTGCCTTTCGCATCGAGATAACGCGGATGTGGTCGCCTGTTTCCGTGGTCTCGATCACCTCGATCGTGCCCTCCAGCGGGCCCAGCGTTACGAATCGCTCTTCGTCGTAGCCGAACCGCCGATCCTCGAAAGGCACGGTCTGCCCGGTTTCGATCACCTGCTGCGCGTCCGCCAGATCGAAGCCGTGCTTCGTGAGATTGGTGGCTCAACACACTACATCGCAATCGCAGACATGCCCGAACGGGCCGCCATCCTGCACCACACCTAATCGAGCCGCATCCCCAGGCTGCGAACCAACACGCGATTGCGCCGCCGGTCCTCGGCCGCTTCCCACGCGAAGGCCTCGACGCTGCCGTGCGCCGCGATGTTGTGCGCCACGCGCAGCCGCGCGATCAGGAGTTCGCTGTCGAGCGCGCGGTTGATCTCGGCATTGAGCCGCTCCACCACCGCGGCCGGCGTGCGCGCCGGCGCGAAGATGCCGAACAGCGACACGAGGTTGGCTTGCGGATAGCCGAGCTCGGCCAGCGTCGGCACCTCGGGCAGCACGTCGAGCCGCTCGGGCGCGCCGACGGCCAGCGCACGCAGGCGGCCTGCGCGCAGATACTGCAATTGCAGCGCGGCGACGTTGGTCGACAGCACCTCGAACTGCCCGCCGAGCGCATCGTTGAGCTGCTGGCCGCCGCCCTGGTAAGGCACGTGCGTGATCGCGATGCGGCTCTGCATGCGCACCTGCGCCAGCACCATGTGGCCGACGGTCGCCACGCCCGAGCTGGCCCAGCGCACGGCGCCCGGATTCGCGCGCGCCTGCGCGATCAGGTCGTCGAAGCTGTGTCCCTCGAAGGCCGGCGTGGCGGCCACCAGCACCGGCGTGCGCATCGCGCTCGCGACGGGCACCACGGTATGCAGCGGGTCGGCGGCGGTGTGCACGAGCAGCGGATGCAGCGTGACCGGGCTCAGCGCGGAAAAGGCCAGCGTGTGGCCGTCGGGTGCCGCGCGGGCCAGCGCCTCGATGCCGACGCTGCCGCCCGCGCCGGCCCGGTTCTCCACCAGCACCGGCACGCCGAGCGCAGGCGTGAGCTGTTCGGCCAGCGCACGCGCCGTCGCATCGCTCACGCCGCCTGCGGGATAGACCACCAGCAGCCGCACCGGCCGGCTCGGCCAGGGCGCGGCTTCCGGCGCCGCACGCAACGCGGGTGCGATGCCCTGCAAGGCCGCGCTGCCCAGCGCCAGCCGCGCGAGATCGCGGCGCCGCAGGCTCATCGTGCCGCGAGCTCGCGCAGCAGTGCCGCGAAGTGGCGCGCCGGAAGGTTGTCTTCGTCGTTGCGGCGAACGAGCGTGATCGGCGCATCCAGCGCGCCGCTGCCGGCCAGCGCGCAGTAGGTGATCGCGTGCGCGTGGGCGCCGGTCATCGAGGCCGGCACTACCGACAGCCCGACGCCCGCGGCGACGAGGTTGAGGTTGGTCATCATGCGATCGACCTCGGCCACCACGCGCGGCTGCAGCCCTTTCGCGTGGCACAGCGCGAGCAGGTCGGCATAGAGGCCGGGTGCGCCGGGCCGGCGCACGAGGATCAGCCCTTCGGCACACAGCTGCGCGAGCGACAGCGGCCGCGCGCGCTTGCCCACGCGCGCGAGCGCATAGCGATGGTCGCTCGGCATCGCGACCACGACGGGCTCGCGCAGCAGCGTCTCGAACAGCAAGCCCTCGGGCCGCGCGACCGGCACGCGCAAAAGGCCGCAATGCAGGCGGCCGGCCGCCAGCGCCTCGGTGAGTTCGGCCGCGTTGTTCTCGCGCAGCTGCAGCTCGACCTTGGGATAGGTGCGCCGAAAGGCGCGCAAGGCCTCGGGCATGAAGCGGTGGGCCGCGGCCGAGCTGGTGAAGCCGACCGACAGCGCGCCCTCCTGCCCTTGCGCGACGCGCGCCATGCGCTGCTGCATGGCCTCCATGTTCTGCAGCATGCGCGTGGCCTCGATCTGGAACTGGCGGCCCGCCTCGGTCAGCGCGACGCCGCGCGGATGGCGGCGGAACAGCTCGACGCCGAGCTCGCGCTCGAGCGCCTTGATCTGCTGGCTGAGCGGCGGCTGCTGGATGCCGAGATTTTCCGCGGCGCGTGTCATGTGGCCGGTCTCGGCCACGGCCGCGAAGTAGCGAAGCGGTCTCATCTCCATATTTTTTTCATATCGAAAGTGGCTCTTTATTTTATTTGACGCTAAGTCACCCTGCCAACTATCTTCGGCCCGCCCTTCATTCAAGAGGCCCTGCGAGGCCTCGCGCCGGAGACACACACCATGCGCCTGTCGCGCCTTTCTTCATCCTTGCGTTCGATGCGCCATGCCGGCGCACGCCTGTGCATCCTCGGCCTGTCCGCGATGCTTGCCGCCTGCGGCGGCGGGGGCGGCGGAGGCAACGGCTTCGCGCTGCTGCCGCCGTCGAGCGGCACGGCCACGCCGCCTGCAGGCGGCTCCGAGCCGGATGAACCGATCACGCCGCCCGGCACGCCCGTCGTGCCGGTCGCGAGCTGCGCCTCGCTCGCCGGCATGGCCATCGGCGCCGGCCAGATCGGCCTGCCGACGCAGGGCGCCGTCGTCACCAGCGCCAACGCCATCGCGGCCGCCGATGCCGGCAACGTGTCGGGCGACTACTGCCAGCTGCGCGGCACGATCCAGCCGGTCGATCCGCAGGCGCCCGCGATCACCTTCGCGGTCAACCTGCCGGACGCATGGAACCGCAAGGTGATCCACTTCGGCGGCGGCGGCTTCGACGGCGTGCTGATCGACGGCACCGAGCCCGTGCGCTTCGGCCCGGCCGACAAGCCGACGCCGCTGGCGCTCGGCTACGCCACCTTCGGCGACGATGCCGGCCACCAGAGCAGCAGCATCACCGACGGCAAGTTCGCCGCCAACGACGAGGCGCTCGCCAACTACGGCGGCCAGTCGCTCAAGAAGACGCACGACGTGGCACTGCTGCTGGTGAAGGCGCGCTACGGCACCGCGCCGGCCAAGGCCTATTTCCTCGGCACCTCGACCGGCGGGCGCGACGCGCTCTTGCACATCCAGCGCTGGCCGAACGACTACGACGGCGTGATCGCCAACGAGCCCGCGCTCAACTACACCGGCACGCGGCTGTCGAACGTCGCGGTCGGCCGCGCGCTCTATGCCAACGGCGGCGTGGGCTGGGTCAACCTCGCCAAGACGCTGCTGGTGCAGAAGACCGTGCTGGCGGCCTGCGACCGGCTCGATGGCGCGACCGACGGCATCGTCAGCAACGTCGAGAGCTGCCGCCAGCTCAACGCACAGGTCCTGGCCTCGCTGCGCTGCGCGGGCGGCACCGACAACGGCGACACCTGCCTGTCGGATCCGCAGCTCGCGAGCATCCGCGCGATCGAGTCGCCGCTGGTCTTCACCCACTACACGCTGGCCAACGGCGTGACGCGTGCGGGCGGCTACAACCTGCTCGAAGGTGCGCTGGTGGCCGGCCCCTTCACGTCGCGTGACCTCGGCACGCGCGCGGTGCCGGGCAATCCGGCGAGCACGGCCGATGCCAACATGTACGTCACCGGCGACCAATGGGCCAAGTACTTCGTGACGCGCAACGCGAGCTTCGACACGCTCACGCTCGACCCGCTGGACCCGGGCGCCTACACCGCGCGCGTGGCCGCGGTCTCGGCCATCACCGATGCGACCAACGCCGACCTCTCGCCCTTTCTCGCGCACGGCGGTCGGCTGATCATGATGCAGGGCCTGGCCGACGAGGTGATCAGCAACAACTCGACCATCGACTACTACGGCCGCCTCATCGCGACGCTGGGACAGGCCGCGGTCGACCAGGGCATCCGCTTCTACACCGTGCCGGGCATGGGCCATGGCACCGGCGTCTTCATCCCCGCCTGGGATTCGCTCGCGGCGCTGGAGAACTGGGTCGAGCATGGCCTCGCGCCCGCGACCGGCGTGGTCGCCGACAGCGTGGCCGGCACCTATGGCCGCACGCGGCCGCTGTGCCAGTTCCCGGCCTGGCCCAAGTTCAAGGGCAGCGGCAGCATGGACGCGGCGGTCAACTACAGCTGCGTGCAGGAGGTCGGTGACCCGCTCGCCTGTCCGAACCTGCCGGCCAGCGCGACCACGTACAAGGGCGGCGACCTGTTCGGCGAAGAGCTCAGCCTGGCGGTCGATCCCACCACGCTGCACTACACCGTCACCATCGATGCGAGCCTGCAGCGCGCGGCCGGCACGCAGCGCAACGGCACGCTGGTGTCCAACGGCAACTGCAACTACACGAGCGGCGAGAACGGCGCCGGCTTCACCTTCGGCGCGGGCGGCGCGGTGCAGGGCGGCGTCGCGGCGCCGACGGGTGCGAGCTTCGTGCCGCTGATCGCGTTCCAGAACACCTTCCAGAACGCCGCGACACCGGCGGTGTTCAATCCGGTGGCCAACATCTTCAACGTGGTCGGCGTGCAGTACGGCAGCGCCGGTGCCGCGAGCGCCTACACGGCCTCGTCGCGCGTACGCAATGCGGGCACCTTCCAGTCGTGCCAGGCCCCGGTCAGCGGCGGCTTCATCACCTACGACGCCAACTGCACCTCGACCACCAAGGGCTACCTCACGTACAACAGTGCGCGCAACGCCTTCGACATGCTGGCCACCTCGCCGACCGGCGGCGCGGTGACCACCGGCGGCACGCCGAGCGGCTCGGCGATCTTCGGGCAGGTCGGCGCAGTCACGGTGCCGATCTTCCTGGTGCGCGAATCGGCGACCAGCTATGGCATGCGCCTCTATGCACCGCAGACCACGCTGAGCCCGGGCACGGCCGACGGGCACTTCGTCACCGCCGACAACAACGGCGGCGCCTCGGAAGCCACGGTGAGCGGCAGCAGTTTCAACCTCGGCGGCGCGAGCGGCACGCTGGCTTACGACAACCCGGTGCTCGGCGTGGTGCAGAGCACCGGCACGAGCGCGGGCAACCTCATCTACAACGCCGGCCTGCTGGGCTTCGTTCCTGCCAGCGGCACCGGCGCCGTTCTTCAACTCGGAGTCCGCAATTGACCATGTCCCTTTCAGCGCCGCCGCGCAAGCCGCCCCTCTACCGCTCCCTCTACGCCCAGGTGATCGCCGCGGTGATCATCGGGGTGCTGCTGGGCCACTTCTACCCCTCGGTGGGCGAATCCATGAAGCCCCTGGGCGATGCCTTCATCAAGCTCATCAAGATGATGATCGCCCCCATCATCTTCTGCACCGTCGTGGTCGGCATCGCCGGCATGGAGGACATGAAGAAAGTCGGCAAGACCGGCGGCCTGGCCCTGCTGTACTTCGAGGTCATGAGCACCATCGCCCTGATCGTGGGCCTGCTGCTGGTCAACCTTCTGAAGCCCGGCGCCGGCATGAACGTCGACCCCGCCAGCATCGACACCAAGTCCATCGCCGCCTACACCGGCCCCGGCAAGATGCAGGGCACCGTCGACTTCCTCATCAACATCATCCCCAACACCCTGGTGGACGCCTTCGCCAAGGGCGAGATCCTGCAGGTGCTCCTGATCGCCATCCTGTTCGGCTTCGCGCTGCACCGCTTCGGCGGGCGCGGCACGCTGGTCTTCGACGTCATCGAGAAGGGCTCGCACGTGCTCTTCACCATCGTCAACTACATCATGAAGCTGGCCCCCTTCGGTGCCTTCGGCGCCATGGCCTTCACCATCGGCAAGTACGGCATCGGCTCGCTGTTCTCGCTGGGCAAGCTGATGGGCACCTTCTACCTGACGTGCCTGTTGTTCATCTTCGTGATCCTCGGGCTGGTGGCGCGCTTGCACGGATTCAGCATCTGGAAGTTCATCAAGTACATCAAGGAGGAGTTGCTGATCGTGCTGGGCACCTCGTCCTCCGAATCCGTGCTGCCGCGCATGATGGAGAAGATGGAGAACCTGGGGGCGAGGAAGACCTGCGTGGGGCTGGTGATCCCGACGGGCTATTCGTTCAACCTGGACGGCACGTCGATCTACCTGACGATGGCGGCGGTGTTCATCGCGCAGGCGACCAACACGCCGATGACGCTGGTGCAGGAGATCACGCTGCTGGCGGTGCTGGTGCTGACGTCCAAGGGAGCGGCGGGTGTGACGGGCAGCGGCTTCATCGTGCTGGCGGCGACGCTGTCGGCGGTGGGGCACGTGCCGGTGGCGGGGCTGGCGCTGATCCTGGGGATCGACCGGTTCATGTCGGAGGCGCGCGCGCTGACGAACCTGATCGGCAACGGGGTGGCCACGATCGTGGTGGCCAAGTGGACCAACGAACTGGACGAGGCGCGGCTGCAGGCGGGGCTCAACAACGAGAGCTGGATCGAGGCCCAGGAGCCCGAGGAAATCGTCAACGCGAAGACCGCGCACGTGGCACGCTGAGGTCCGCGACACGATCCCGTCATCACGCAGGAGACATCCATTGAACACCGTCCTTTTCATCGCCCGCCTCGCCTCTGCACTGTCGCTGGCCATGCTCGCCGCGCACGTTCCGGCACGGCCGATGCAGCCCGCCACTCAGCCGCAAAGCGCGACCTGCCCCGCCACCGTGCCGGCCGACGCGCACTGCTACAACGGCCGCGACCGCGAGGGCGCGTTCTACTGGATCGCGATCCCTGCGCACTGGGATCGTCACGTGCTGGTCATGCATGCGCACGGCGGCCCCGAAGTCGGCGCGCCGACGCTCGAGCGCGGCGCCGAGGACCTGAAGCGCTGGTCCGTGATGGTGAAGGCCGGTTATGCCTGGGCCGGCTCGACCTACCGGCGCGGCGGCTACGGCATCACCATGTCGGGCGAGGACACCGAACGCCTGCGCCGCCTCTTCGTGCAGCGCTTCGGCCAGCCCGAGCGCACCATCCTGCATGGCCAGAGCTATGGCGGCGGCGTCGCATCCAAGGCGGCCGAAACCTACGGCCCGGTGCCCGGCGAGCGTCCTGCCTACGACGGCGTGCTGCTGACCAGCGGCGTGCTCGGCGGTGGCGGCAATGCCTACGATTTCCGGCTGGACCTGCGCGTGGTCTACCAGTATGTGTGCCACAACCACCCGCGGCCCGACGAGCCGCAGTACCCGCTGTGGCAGGGCCTGCCGCTCGATTCGAAACTCACGCGCGCCGAGCTGGCGGCGCGCGTCAAGGCATGCACCGGCGTCGGGCTGCCGGCCGCGCAGCGCACGCCCGAACAGCAGGCACATCTGAAGACCATCCTGTCGGTGGTGCGCATTCCGGAACGCACGCTGGTCTCGCACCTCAACTGGGCCACCTGGCTGTTCCAGGACCTGACGCAGAAGCGCCTCGGCAACCGCAACCCCTTCGGCAATGCGCACGTGGTCTACAGCGGGTCGAGCGATGACGCCGCGCTCAACGCCGGCGTGCTGCGCTACCAGGCCGATCCGCAGGCCGTCGGCGCCTTGGCAGCGGACAGCCGGCCGAGCGGCCGGCTGCGGCTGCCTGTGCTGACGCTGCATGCGATCCACGACCCGACGGCCTTCGTCGAACTCGAAAGCGCCTACCGCCAGATCGTCGACAGCGCGGGCGCCTCGCAATGGCTGGTGCAGAACTTCGCCGACGAATCCGAGCACAGCTACCTGAGCGATGCCGAATATCCCGCGCTCATGCACGCGCTGCTCGACTGGGTCGAACGCGGCGACCGGCCGACGCCGCAGAAAGTGGCGCAGCTGTGCACGCAGATGGAGCCCACCTTCGGCAAGGGCTGCCACCTGCGGCCCGACTACCACCCTGCGCCGCTCGCGACGCGCGTGCCGGCCGCAGGCCGCGACGACTGAGCGCCGCGCAGACGCCTAACTTGCCACGTCCTCGTTCCACGTCGCCGGGTCGGCCGCCTTGGGCTCGCTCCACAGGCAGGGCCCGCACATGGTGGATCTGTAGACCACCTGACCGGCCTTCGTGCCCGTGACGACGGGCGTGCCGCCGCAGACTTCGCAGGTCTGGGTGTAATCGGGTTCGTAGCGATCGATCGAGGTGATGGGGTCCATGGCGGCGATTGTGAAGGACGCAGTGGTCCGCCACATTACAACAAGCGCGTGTGCCCTGCATGACGCGGGGCACCGCAGCATGCGGCGCGCGGCGCCCTAGCTGCCGGGCCTCGCCTCGAACGAGAAACCGACGCCGTAGACGGAGCGGATCCACTCGTGCCCCGGCGCCGCGGCCGCCAGCTTGCGGCGCAGGTTCTTGACGTGGCTGTCGACCGCGCGCTCGGTCACGTCCAGCGCATCGTCGTAGGCCAGTTCGAGCAGCTGGCCGCGCGAGAAGATGCGCCCGGGGGATTTCGCCAGCGCCTGCAGCAGCCGGAACTCGCTGCGCGTGAGCTGCAGCGTGGCGCCTTCGAGCGCGGCGTGCCAGCGCGTCTCGTCCAGCGCCAGCGCGCCGGCCTGCGCGGCGGTCGCCGCCTCGGCGCCGCCGGCAGCGAAGCGGCGCAGCACCGCGCGCACGCGCGCCACCACCTCGCGCGGCGAGAAGGGCTTGCAGATGTAGTCGTCGGCGCCCAGCTCGAGACCGATCAACCGGTCCACTTCTTCGACCCGCGCCGTCAGCATGATGATCGGATGACTCGAATGCGCGCGGGCCTCGCGCAGCACGGCCAGGCCGTCCAGCTGCGGCAGCATGACGTCGAGCAGGCTCAGGTCCGGCGGCGCGGCCCGCATGCGCTCGAGCGCCGTGCGGCCATCCATCACGTGCTCGGTCTCGAAGCCCGCATGGCGCAGGTAATCCTGCAGCACCGAGGCGATGTCCTGCTCGTCCTCCACGATCAGGATGCGCGTCATGCGTGGCCTCCCAGCGGCAGGACCAGGGTGATGCGCAGCCCGCCCAGCGGCGAGGCCGAGGCTTGGATGCTGCCGCCATGCACCTCCACGATCGTGCGGCAGATCGACAGGCCCAGGCCCGATCCGCCGGAGGCGCGATCGCGCGAGGCCTCGGCACGGAACAGCCGGTCGAACAGCCGGGGCATGTCCTGCGGCGCGGGACAGGGCGCGCTGTCGTCGAAGTGCAGCACCAGCCGGCGCCCGTCCGCGGTCTCGGCCACGCTCGCATCGATGCGCAGGCAGCCGCCCGCATCGGTGTAGCTCAGCGTGTTCTCCAGCAGGTTGCCGAACACCTGATGGAGCTGCCGGCTGTCGCCGTCGACCACCGTCTTCCAGACCGCGCTCGACGGCCCGACGCCGGGCGCCTCGATCGCGATGCCGTGCTGTTCGAAACGCGCGCGCGTGGCGGCCAGCGCTTCGGCCAGCACCGTGAGCGGAAAGACCGGCGCCCGGACCGGTGCCTGATCCTCCGCCTCGTGCATGCTGCTTCGAAGGTCGTCGACCAGCTGTGCGAGACGCATGACCTGCCGGTGCAGGCGCAGGGCGGTCTTGTCGTCGAAGCTGCGCACGCCGTCCTGCAGCGCCTCGATCTCGGCGCGCATCGCGGCCAGCGGCGTGCGCAGCTCGTGCGCCGCATTCGCGAGCCAGGTGCGGCGCGAGGCGTCGATGGTGTCCAGGCGCTCGGCCATCGAGTTGAAGGTCCGGCCCAGCAACGCGAGTTCGTCCGAGCCCCGCACCGGCACGCGCGTGCCGAGCCGCCCGCGCGCCACGCTTTCGGCGCCCTGCATCAGGTCGTCGATCGGCGCGAACCAGCGCCGCGCCAGCAGCCATGACATCGCCAGCGCGAAGACCAGCCCGGCGACGCCGGTGAGCATCACGAAGCCCGATTGCCGCGCCAGGAAGGCGCGGTCGGCTTCGCTCTCCAGCCCCTTCAGCGGCGACAGCACGAGATAGCCGATGGTGCGGCCATGCTGGTGCAGCGGCAATCGCGCGGCGTCCGCCAGATCGCCGGTGGTTCCGGCCACCGGCTTGCCGGCCGCATCGAGCAGACCGAGACGCTGGTAGACCGAGTCGGGCGAATCGGGCAGCTCGCGGGTGCCTTCGAAGAACCCGGCCATCGGCGGCGGCGGCGGCGGCCAGTTGCCGAAGCCGGGCGGCAGCTGGCGCGCGTACCAGGGCGGCAGCCGGCGATCGGCGGCATCGTTCGCCACGCCGTCCGTCACGCTGGCGCCGAGGCCGATGTCGCCCATCTCGATCCGACGCCAGGCCTCGACGTCGCGCAGCCTGTCCCAGTTGCCACGGCCCGCGTAGTGCACCTGCAGGATCTGCGCCAGCCAGTCCATGCGCCGGATCTCGATCTCGGCCACATAGGGGCCGAGCCCGCGCTTCAGCCCGAAGATGGAGAAGCCCGCGAAGATCAGCAGCAGGACCACCAGCAAGGTCGCCAGGGCCAGGAAGATCTTTTTCGAGAGTGTCAGAGGATGCATGGTGGCGGGAGCGCCGACGGCCGAGGCTCGGCGGGAGCCCGGCCGGCGCGGCCCGGATCGATGGTGCACCTCAATTGTCGGCCACCCCGGGACCGTCGGCGACGCTGATGCCGGAGCCTGCGAGTCGCGGCGGCAGGGTCCGCGCCGTGCGACGGTCCGGCTGGGCGGAGACCACGATGGGCAGGGCTGACCGTTCGATGGCCATGATCGGCGCCAGCGTCGACAGGCTCTCGGGCGCGTTCGCCTCGACACCGCCGCCGTGGTCCTGGCAGGCGGTGACCGAGAAGAGCGCCGCGCAGCCCATGCTGCGCAGCGCATGCGAGGCCCATGGGGCGGTCGCGCTCCCGCGCGGCGCGTTGGACTTCGGAGGCGCTGCGCCCTGCAGCGGAAGGCGCAGCGTCAGGCCCAGTCCGCCCAGCACCGACGGCGCCGCGTAGATGCGCCCGCCGTGGCGATGGGCGATCCGCTCGCACGCGAGCGCACTGGCCGACAGGCCACGGTCCTTCGCATCGAGGAACTGCGCGAGCTGCGGCCGACCCTGGGCCGTGTCCGATTCGATCCAGCGCACCACGGCCTGTGATCCTTCGGCGCACGCGAGCACCCGCAGCGTCGCGCCCTCGTCCAGCACCTGCGACGCATGCTCGGCGATGCGCACGAACAGCGCATGCATGTCGTCCTCCGCGACGCAGACGATCAAGGCCTCGCGCGGAAGGCGGATGTCCAGATGGATGCCGCCGCGATGCAGGCTGGGCGCACAGCTGCGCGACATCGCATCCAGCAGCAGGCGCAGGTCTTCGGGCCGGCTTGGCGCGGCCTGCGGCGCGCGAACGGTGTCGGCCGCGGACGGCATGGCCGAGGCCGAGGCCGCCACGTTGGCTGCGAGCGAGCGCCAGAACGCGACGAGCACGAGAACGACGATGAGGGCAAGCCCGATGCTGCCGGTGTCCATGTCGAAAGCTCACTGATGCGGCGCGGACCTGAACGACAGCGTGTCGTCCGGGTTCCGCGCACAGATGCCGTTGACACGCTCGCCGCGCCGCTCGAGCAGCTGCGCGGCCGCGCCCTCCTCCTGGCCATCGCAGGCCTCGCGCATCCCGGGCGGCGGCAGGTTCTCGCCGAACGCCATCGCCATCGGCGGCGCTGGCGGTGGCGGTGGCGGTGGCGGCACGATGACGCAGCCTTGAAGCAGGGCGGCGCACGCGATCGCGCCGCAGATCGATGTCAATTTCATGAGAGTCCTTGGTGGTCCAGCACCGAGTGAAGAAGCGAATGATCTCCACCAATCTGGGAGGAACTTGGGCGATGCCGCAAAGCGCCCGATCCCGCGATCTGCAGGACTTTTGTGCCGCTGATCGACCCATTGCAAGCGGCCGCTGCTTCGTACATTCGGAACCAGACAACTCATTCCGAAGAGAGGCCATGGCTTTCATCTCACTCAGCGCAGCGCTACGACCGACCTTCCTCGCGAGGGCGTGGTGGCCGTCGGGCAAGGACGCGCTGGCTCGCTTCCACTCGTCCGGCATCGGCCTGGCCGGCGGCATCGGCGTGCTCGGTGCCGGCGGATGGACCGTGTGGGGCGCGCTCGGCGCCGCAGGCCTGCTCGGCGCCGGCGTGCTCGCCGATCGCCAGCGGCTGCGGCAGCAGGCCGCCGCACACGGCGCGACCGCCAGCTTCGTCGCCGGCACCGACCGGCTCGGCCGCGACCTGCTGCCGGTGTGGAGCGCGCACATCGAAAGCTCGCGCGCGCAGATGGAGGATGCCGTGGCCGCGCTCACCCAGCGCTTCGCCGGCATCGTGGACCGGCTGGACCAGGCGCTCAAGGCATCGATGCAGGGCGGCGACCAGGGCGTGGCCGGCGTCTTCGAGCGCAGCGGCCTCGAACTGCGCGGCGTGCTCGATTCGCTGCGCGCCGCGATGGCCAGCAACGGCGCGATGCATGCCGAGGTGCAGAGCCTGGGCCGCTTCGTCGACGAGCTGCAGCAGATGGCGCTCGAGGTCGCGAGCATCGCGGCCCAGACCAACCTGCTGGCGATCAATGCGCGCATCGAGGCTGCGCATGCGGGCGACAGCGGACGCAGCTTCGGCGTGCTGGCGCAGGAGGTGCGCAAGCTCTCGGCCATGTCGGCCGAAACCGGCAAGCACATGACCGAGAAAGTGAAGATCATCAGCGCCGCCATCGCCGCGGCGCGCGACAGCGCGCAGGCCTCGGCACGGCGCGAGGCGGCATCCGCCGTCGCCTCCGAAGCCGCGATCAACGGCGTGCTGGCCCAGTTCCGCAGCGTGACCGAAGTGCTGGAAGCCTCCGCCGACGTGCTCAAGCAGGAAAGCGTGGGCATCCAGTCCGAGATCGTCGAAGCGCTGGTGCAGCTGCAGTTCCAGGACCGCGTGAGCCAGCGCATGACGCACGTGCGCCACAGCATCGAGCGCCTGCCGGTGCTGCTGGCCGACAGCAGCCAGCACTTCGAGCGCGCCGGCACGCTGCAGCCGATCGATGCCGCGGCGCTGCTGTCCGAACTCGAGAAGAGCTACGCGATGGCCGACGAGCGCGCCACGCACAGCGGCGACACCGGCGCCGCGACCCCCGCGGCCGCCTCCGGCGATGTCGTCTTCTTCTGATCCCCTCCCCGGAGCCCCCAGGAAACATCATGGCCAAGACCATCATGATCGTCGACGATTCCACCTCGCTGCGGCAGGTGGTGAGCATTGCCCTGCGGGGCGCCGGCTACGACGTGATCGAGGGCTGCGACGGCGTCGATGCGCTGAAGAAGCTCGGCGGCCAGAAGGTGCACCTGATCATCAGCGACGTGAACATGCCGAACATGGACGGCATCAGCCTGGTGAAGAAGATCAAGGAGCTGCCGGCCTACAAGTTCACGCCGATCGTGATGCTGACCACCGAGTCGCAGGAGGGCAAGAAGCGCGAAGGCCAGGCCGCCGGCGCCAAGGCCTGGATGCTCAAGCCCTTCAACCCGCCGCAGCTGCTGGCGGTGGTGCAGAAGCTGGTGCTGCCATGAGCGCCGCGCCGGGCCGCCCCAGGCAAGCTCGCCCCCGCCTGGCGGGAAGGCGCGAAGCGCCAAGGGTGCACCAATGAGCGTTGCACATGCGATCGAGGGCGAGATGACGATCTATCGCGCCGCCGAGCTGCGCACCGGCCTGCTGGCCGCGCTGGCCGGCAGCGAGGGCGACATCGCGCTCGACCTGTCGGCCGTCACCGAGATCGACAGCGCCGGCGTGCAGCTGCTGATCGCTGCCGCGAAGAGCGCATCGGCCGCGCAGCGCGTGCTGCACGTGTGCGCCATCGCGCCGGCCGTGGCCGAATCCCTGCGCTTCCTCGGCCTCGATGCGAGCGCGCTGCTGCAGGAGCCCGCATGAACTTCGACGACGCGCTGCCGACCTTCTTCGTGGAGGCCCGCGAACAGCTGCAGGACATGGAGGCCGCGCTGCTGCGCATCGCCGGCGAGGACGACACGACCGAAAGCGTCAACGCGATCTTCCGCGCCGCACACACCATCAAGGGCTCGGCCGGATTGTTCGGCCTGGATGCGCTGGTGGCCTTTGCCCACGTGGTGGAGAGCCTGCTCGACGAAGTCCGCAGCGGCACCATCCCGCTCGGCGAGCCGCTGATCGAGCTGCTGCTGGCCTGCGCCGATCACATCGGCCGGCTGGTCGACGCGGCCGAGTCGGGCGGCCGCGCGCTCGCGGCCGAGGACGAGAAGAACGGCGCCGCGCTGCTGGAGCGGCTGCACGACCACCTCGGCGCCGGCAACCAGGCACCCGCCGCCGGTCCGGTCGTCGCCAGCGCGGACGGCGACACCGCCCGCTGGCACATCGCGCTGCGCTTCGGCGACAGTGTGCTGCGCAACGGCATGGACCCGCTGTCCTTCCTGCGCTACCTGGCGACGCTGGGCACGATCGAGCACATCGTCACGCTGCACGACGGCGTGCCCGTGCTCGAAGCGCTGGACGCGGAATCGTGCGGACTCGGCTTCCGGATCCTGTTCGCCAGCGAGGCCGGACGGGCGGCCATCGAGAACGTGTTCGAGTTCGTGATCGACGATTGCGAACTGCGTGTCACGCCCGCGCCCGGCATCGAAGCCGCGCCGCAGGCCGCATCGCCCGCACACCGCGCGACGGCATCGGCACCGGCACCGAAGCCGCCGCGCGACGCCAAGGCGCCGGAAAGCCAGTCGGTGCGCGTCGATGCCGACAAGCTCGACCGGCTGATCAACCTGGTCGGCGAGCTGATCATCGCCGCGGCCGGCGCCAACCTGATCGCGCGGCGCACGCGCCATGTCGAGCTGCAGGAAAGCCATGCCACGCTGTCCGAGTTGGTGGAGGAAGTGCGCGACAGCGCATTGCAGCTGCGCATGGTCAAGATCGGCGCCACCTTCGGCCGCTTCAATCGCGTGGTGCACGACGTGGCGCGCGAACTCGGCAAGGACATCGCGCTCGGCGTCAGCGGCGAGGACACCGAGCTCGACAAGACCGTGGTCGAGAAGATCGGCGACCCGCTGATGCACCTGGTGCGCAATGCCATGGACCACGGCATCGACGCGCCCGAGCTGCGCGCCGCGCGCGGCAAGCCGCCGCAGGGCACGGTAGCGCTCAATGCGTACCACGACTCGGGCAGCATCGTGATCCAGGTCAGCGACGACGGCGGCGGCCTCGACCGCGACCGCATCCTGGCCAAGGCCGTCGAGCGCGGCCTGGTCGAGGCCGGCCGCAGCCTGAGCGACGCCGAGATCTACGCGCTGATCTTCGAGCCCGGCTTCTCCACCGCCGCGCAGGTGACCAACCTGTCGGGCCGCGGCGTCGGCATGGATGTGGTCAAGCGCAACATCAGCGCGCTGCGCGGCAGCGTCGGCATCGACAGCCGGCCGGGCCAGGGCACCACCGTCACCGTGCGGCTGCCGCTCACGCTGGCGATCATCAACGGCTTCCAGGTCGGCGTCGGCAAGTCGGTGTTCGTGGTGCCGCTGGACGTGGTGGACGAATGCGTCGAGTTCGCCGCCGAAGCGGACCACGACTACATCGACCTGCGCGGCCAGGTGCTGCCTTTCATCCGGCTGCGCACGCTGTTCGAGGTCGCGGGCCCGCCCGCCGCACGCCAGAACATCGTCGTGGTCAAGCATGCCGGGCAGAAGTTCGGCCTGGTGGTGGACATGCTGATGGGCGAGGCGCAGACGGTGATCAAGCCGCTGTCGAAGATGTTCGCCCAGGTGCAGGGCATCAGCGGCTCCAGCATCCTGGGCAGCGGCGATGTCGCGCTGATCCTCGATGTGCCGATGCTAATGCAGCAGGCCACCCGCGTGTTGGCGGCCACGGGCCATCCGATTTCTTCCCTCTCTTCCTCCGCAGCAGTCGCCGTTCCGGCCTGAGGCGGCCTCTCCAGACTCCAGAAAGGACAACCATGTTCAGCAACTTGAAGATCGGCGTGCGGCTGATCGCGGGCTTCGTGCTGGTGGCGGGCATCAGCGCCGTCGTCGGCTTCATCGGCATCAGCAACACCAGCCAGATGAACGAGAAGGCCGACGACATGTACAACAACGAGCTGATGGGGCTCTCGCACGTCAAGGAAGCCAACGTGCACCTGATCTACGCCGGCCGCGCGCGCTCCAACTACCTGCTGGCCACGTCGCAGGAAGAGCGCGACAAGCAGCAGGCGCAGATCGACAAGAGCAGCGCCGCGATGAAGGACTTCATCGAGAAGGCGCAGCCGCTGTTCGCCAACGCGCGCGCCAAGGAGATCTTCTCGACCTTCAACAGCCTCGCGCAGGAGTACCAGCGCGACATGCAGCGCGCGCTGTCGCTGGCCGCGACGCGCAAGTTCCAGGAACGCGACGACGCGCTGATGCAGGCGATGGACCAGGTGCGCGACAAGGCCGACAAGCTCGACACCATGCTGGACGAGCTGATCGAGCAGAAGGAAGCGGGCGCCCGGCGCGCGGCGGAAGAGACCGACAACCTCTACCGCGCCAGCCGCACGACCATGATCGGCATCATCGCCGGCGGCGTGCTGTTCGGCATCGCGCTCGGCTTCTTCATCAGCCGCGGCATCACCCGGCCGCTGGCGCGCGCCGTCGACGTCGCCAACCGGCTGGCCGAGGGCGATCTCACGGTGCAGGTCGAATCCGCCAGCCGCGACGAGACCGGCCAGCTGCTGCAGGCGATGCAGAACACGGTGGCGAAGCTCTCGCGCGTGGTGACCGAAGTCAACAGCGGCGCCGAGGCGCTGGCCGGTGCGTCCGAGGAAGTCAGCGCCACGGCGCAGTCGCTGTCGCAGGCCTCGAGCGAACAGGCCGCCGGCGTCGAGGAGACCAGCGCATCGATGGAACAGATGACCGCCTCGATCTCGCAGAACACCGAGAACGCGAAGGTGACGGACGGCATGGCGACCCAGGCGGCCGGCGAGGCCGGCGAAGGCGGCGAGGCGGTGAAAGCCACCGTGCTGGCGATGAAGCAGATCGCGCAGAAGATCGGCATCATCGACGACATCGCCTACCAGACCAACCTGCTGGCGCTGAACGCGGCGATCGAGGCGGCGCGCGCCGGCGAGCATGGCAAGGGCTTCGCGGTGGTGGCGGCCGAGGTGCGCAAGCTGGCCGAACGCAGCCAGGTCGCGGCGCAGGAGATCGGCACCGTCGCCAGCTCCAGCGTCGAGTTGGCCGAGAAGGCCGGCCGGCTGCTCGACCAGATCGTGCCCAACATCAAGAAGACCTCGGACCTGGTGCAGGAGATCACGGCGGCCTCCGAGGAGCAGTCCTCCGGCGTCGGCCAGATCAATTCCGCGGTCACGCAGCTGAGCCAGACCACGCAGCAGAACGCGTCGAGCTCCGAGGAGCTGGCCGCCACGGCCGAGGAGATGAGCAGCCAGGCCGAGCAGCTGCAGCAGACCATGTCCTTCTTCAAGCTGGCCGGCGCCCCGGCCGCACCGGCGCGCGGCAAGCCGCAAGGCAAGCCGGCCGCGGCGAAGAAGAGCGCCGCCGCGAAGAAAGGCACGGGCGGCGGCTTCGCGCCGGTGGGCGCCCTCGCCTTCGCGGGCGTCGATGCGCCCGACGAATCGCAGTTCGCCAGGTTCTGAGGAGCCGGCGCGATGAATGCATTGGCTCAGACCGCCCGGCTCGCCGGCGGCGCGCCGGCCTCCGCAGAGCCGGCCCAGTACCTCACCTTCATGCTGGCCGGCGAGGCCTTCGCGATCGGCATCCTGGCGATCAAGGAGATCATCGAATACCACAGCCTGACCGAGGTGCCGATGATGCCCGCCAGCGTGCGCGGCGTGATCAACCTGCGCGGCGCGGTGGTGCCGGTGATGGACCTGCTGGCGCGCTTCGGCCGCCCTTCGAGCGAGGTCAGCAAGCGCACCTGCATCGTGATCGTCGAAGTCGAGACCGGCGGCGAGCGCCAGGTCATCGGCGTGATGGTCGATGCGGTCAACGAGGTGCTGGACATCGCACCGGCCGACATCGAGCCGCCGCCGAACTTCGGCGCCCGCATCCGCAGCGACTTCATCCAGGGCATGGGCAAGGTGAAGGGCCGCTTCGTGATCCTGCTCGACGTCGACCACGTGCTGTCGCTGGACGAGGCGGGCGCGCTCGCCGCGCTCCAGGCCGAAGCGCAGGACGAGCCGGCCCACTGAGCCGGCGCGCACCGTGTTGGACAACACCCTCACCGACATCGAGTTCGGCCGCTTCCAGCGCTTCATCCACGAGGCCGCGGGCATCACCCTGTCGCCGGCCAAGAAGGCGCTGGTGTGCGGGCGGCTCTTCAAGCGGCTGCAGGCCCATCGGCTGAACAGCTACACCGACTACCTCGCGCTGCTGGACAGCGGCCGCGCGGCGGCCGAGGTGCAGACCGCGATCGACCTGCTGACCACCAACGAAACCTACTTCTTTCGCGAGCCCAGGCATTTCGAGCTGCTGCGCACGCTGGCGCTGGCCGCGGCATCGCGCCCGCAGCCGCTGCGCGTCTGGAGCGCGGCCTGCTCGACCGGCGAGGAGTGCTACAGCATCGCGATGGTGCTGGCCGACTGCCTGGGCGCCACGGCCTGGGAGGTGGTCGGCACCGACATCAGCAGCCGCGTGCTGCAGCGCGCGCGTGCCGCGCACTATCCGCTGGAGCGCACGCGGCACGTGCCGCCGGCCTACCTGAAGCGTTTCTGCCTGCGCGGACTGGGCGAACAGGAAGGCACGCTGCTGGTCGAGCGCCCGCTGCGCGAGCGCGTGCGCTTCGCGCAGGTCAACCTCAACGCCGTGCTGCCGGCCCTGGGCAGCTTCGACATGATCTTCCTGCGCAACGTGATGATCTATTTCAACGGCGACACCAAGCGCCAGGTGGTGGCGCGCGTGCTCGCGCTGCTCAAGCCCGGCGGACACTTCTGCATCGGACACTCCGAGACCCTGAACGAGATCAGCACCGCCGTGCAGCAGGTGGCGCCGTCGATCTACCGCAAACCGTGAACAGACACGGACGACCCTGCGCATGAATCCGATCAAGGTGATGGTGGTCGACGACTCGGCCGTGGTGCGGCAGGTGGTCGCCGGACTGCTCGGCGCGGCGGCCGGCATCGAGGTGATCGCCGCGGTGGCCGATCCGCTCCTGGCCATCGAACGGCTCAGGCAGCAGTGGCCCGACGTGATCGTGCTCGATGTCGAGATGCCGCGCATGGACGGCATCACCTTCCTGCGCCGCATCATGCAGGAGCGGCCGACGCCGGTGGTGATCTGCTCGACCTTGACCGAGAAAGGCGCCAGGACCACGCTCGAGGCGCTGGCCGCCGGCGCGGTGGCGATCGTCACCAAGCCCCGGCTCGGCCTCAAGCAGTTCCTGGTCGAGGCCTCGGACGATCTGGTGGCCACGGTGCGCAGCGCGGCGCAGGCCCGGGTGCGGCGCATCACCGCGCGCGAGACGGCGCCGGCCGTGCCGGTGGCGCGGCACACGGCCGACGTGATCCTCGCGCCGCAGCCGGCGCGCGCGATGGTGCAGACCACCGAGCGCGTGGTCGCCATCGGCACCTCGACCGGCGGCACGCAGGCGCTGGAGGAAATCCTCACCGCGCTGCCGCGCGTCTCGCCCGGCCTGGTGATCGTGCAGCACATGCCGGAGAAGTTCACCGCCGCCTTCGCGGCGCGGCTCGACGGCCTCTGCCACATCGCGGTGAAGGAAGCGGAGCACAACGACCGCGTGGTGCCCGGCCGGGCGCTGATCGCGCCGGGCGGACGGCACCTCGTGCTCCAGCGCAGCGGCGCGCAGTACCGGGTCGAAGTGGTCGACGGGCCGCTGGTCAACCGGCACCGGCCGTCGGTCGACGTGCTGTTCCGCTCGGTCGCCAAGAGCGCCGGCATGAATGCGCTGGGCGTGATCATGACCGGCATGGGCGATGACGGCGCGGCCGGCCTGCTCGAGATGCGCAACGCCGGCGCCCGCACGGTCGCGCAGGACGAGGACAGCTGCGTCGTCTACGGCATGCCGCGCGAAGCGATCAAGCGCGGCGGTGTCGAGCGCACGGTGGCGCTGGGGGCGATGGCGCAGGAGATCCTGAAGCAGCTGTAGAGGCACCCAGCGGCCGAGGCCGCCGGTGCGCCGCTACAGCAGATCCTTCAGCTTCGCGCGCAGCCGGCTGATGGCCTGGCTGTGCAGCTGGCAGACGCGCGACTGGCTCACCTCGAGCACGGCGCCGATCTCGCGCAGGTTCAGCTCTTCCTCGTAGTAGAGGTTGAGCAGCAGTTGGTCGCGTTCGGGCAGCGAACCGATGGCATCGATCAGCTGATGGCGAAGGCCGCTCTGCAGCAGCTGCTCCAGCGGATCGTCGCTGCTGCCGCGCGCACTGCGCGCCTCCTGCGCGTTGGCGTCGAGGAAGTTGCTCTCGGATTCGCCCTGCGAGAAGTCCTCGACATACAGCAGCTGGCAGCCCTGCACTTCCTGCAGCAGGCCCTGGTAGGCCTCCAGCGTCATCCGGAGTTCCTTGGCAATCTCGCCCTCGTTCGGCGCGCGGCCGAGCCGGTGTTCGAGCGCCTGGACCGCCTGCTCGACCTTGCGCGCCGAGGCGCGCAGGCCGCGCGAGCCCCAGTCGGTGGCGCGCAGTTCGTCGATCATCGCGCCGCGGATGCGCTGGCTGACGAAGGTCTCGAACTGGGCGCCGCGGTTGTCCTCGTAGCGCTTCGATGCATCCAGCAGGCCGATCATGCCGGCCTGGATCAGATCGTCGAGCTCGACGCTGGCGGGCAGCTTGGCGATCATCTGCAGCGCGATGCGCCGCACCATCGGCTGGTGCTGCTCCAGCAGGTGCGACTTCTCAATGGTTCCCTGTGCGGTGTACACGACTGTCCTGTTCCTTCTCCATGCGCCGTCTCAGACGGCGGCTGTGTTCGAAGCTTGTGTGTCGCGGGCCGGCGTCGCGCCGGGGCCCCCATGCGTGCGGCCCGCGGGCGGCGGCCGCAGGGCGGCGGCGCGCCAGGGCCATTGGCCGATGCCGGCCGCGATGCCGCGGAAATCGATGGCCGCCGGACTGGCGGGAAATGCCTCCACCACGGTCTGGTGCAGGCGCTGCGCGTCCCGCAGATGCCGGTCGGCGCGGACCCCTCCGGCAGGCTGCAGCGAAACGGCGAGGTAGCGCCGGCTGGTGTCGACCAGGTTGGTCATCACCTGCGCGGCTTCGTCGCCCGCACCGACACCGTTGACGAGCAGCCGAAGCTGCTTGAGCGCGTGCGCGTAGTGCAGCCGCTTGATGCCCGCATAGGCCGCGGTGATGGATGCCGGCTGCGGCCGGAAGACGAGCACCAGGTCGTCCGCCTGCCGCGCCAGCATCGACAGGCAGCCTTCGCCGTCGAGCGCAGCGTCGATCAGGATCGCGCTGCCCTGCCACAGCGTGCGCGGGTCCAGGCCGGCCGGCTGCGCATCGGGGCGTGCGGGCAGCACGCCGACACCGCAGTCCGACAGTGCCATGGTTTCTTCGCAAGCCAGGCGGCGTCCGGCGACATCGGCGAGCGTGCCCGATGGCGCGATCGACCACAGCGCGCAGGCGGATGCCGGTGTCGCGTCGTGCTCGTCCAGCAGCAGCACTTGCTTGCCTTGGTGGACCAGGGCCGCAGCAAGGTTCATCGCGGTGGTGGTGGCGCCGACGCCGCGGCCCATGCCGGCGACGGCGATCACGCGCGTGGGCGTGCGCGCCAGCAGGCGCCGCAGTCCATCGGCCTGGTCGGTGACCAGTTTGCTCATAAGACAACCTCCGCCCTGCGGGCTGCGGTGCGAGCGCCTTCGGGCGGCCGGGCGGCGCTCATCGGTGCACTCCGGCTTTCATGGCGCGCGCCTCACCCATGCTGCGCCATCGCCTCGGAGCGGCGGGTCGGTGCGGTGGATTCGGTGCCGAGCGCCTCGAGCAGCAGGAACAGCTTGCCGACGCCCCCGTACAGCGCGTTGCCGGTGAGCGGCCGGCTGGAGCGCACCGGCCGGCCGGTGAGCTGGTTCAGCAGCATGCGCGTGCGGTCGGCCCATTCGCCCTTCGCGTGCAGCAGGCGCCACACGGTGGTCGTCACCTGGCCGGCGATCAACAGGCGCTTCATCATGTGCGGATCGCCCGGCTCGCCGATGCCGCCGACCTGCTGCACGCCCTGGCGGATCAGGCGAAAGCACGGCTCCGCCTCGGCGGCCCAGGCCTGCCACTGCGCGAGCTGCTGCGCGGCGACGCCGACGACGATGTTGGTGAGCAGATAGCCCTGCGCGAGGACCTTGCGGCCCTGCGCATCCATCACGCGCGTCACGACGCAGCGCAGCGCGGGCATCGCGGCGTCGCCGGCATCGGCCACGGCCGCGCCACGCAACACCACTTCGGCCTGCGCCTCGCATTGCCGCGCCGGCTTGCCGCGAAAGACCACCGGATGCGGCGGCGCGAAGTCCCAGTCCATGCGCGCCAGCGTGCGCGCGGCGCCGGAGCGCGGATCGATCACGCCGGTGGAGCCCGGTGCGCGCGCCAGCCACTGCTGGCCCTGGGCCTGCCACTGCACCATGAAGTCCGCACCGGGCAGCTTCGACAGCAGGTGCACCAGCGGCTTGCCGAAGTCCTGCCCGCGCAGCCAGGGGATCTGGCGCATGCCGGGCTTGCGCTTCGCGTCCGCGGCGCTTCCGCCCGCGGTCGCCGCGGTCGAGAGCCACTGGTTCGGCGCGGCCAGCGGCAGGCCGCTGCGATCGGACAGCATCAGGCTGCCCTGGCATTCGTAGGCATCGACACCTTCGTTGGAGCGCAGCCCGACCTGGCCGCACAGCGCCAGCACATGGGTCTCGCAGCCCGCGGCGATCTCGCTGCGCGCATGCAGCAGCAAGTCCTGCAGCACAGCCTTGTGGCCGGTGTCCTCGTCGGCCGCCTGCCGCCAGAGGCGGCGCGCCGCCTCGAAGCCGATCTGCGCGCCGGCCAGTGCGCCGGCGGCGGTCGCGAGTTCCTGCGCGTCGTGCGCCATCGCGCGGATCAGGTTCTGGTATTGCACGCGCAGTCGATCGGTCTCGGCCTGCGCCTGCACCACCTGCGCCGAGGACGCGGCGCCCGCGGGCTCGTCCTGCAGGTCGATCTCGGCCGGCACGAAGAGCGGGTTGTGGCGCCGCGGCTGGAACACGCTGTCGACCAGCTGCGCGCGGTCGGCCAGCATCAGGTTCTCGGGCACCTTCTGGCCGCTGGAGATGTAGTGCACCGGCAGGCGGTGACGGATCACCGTGTCGATCAGCGCGCCCGGATGCGTGGCCTCGTCGACCTTGGTGAAGATGCAGCCGGCCAGCGCATTGCCGCCACCGCCGTTGCGGTAGGCATGCACCACTTCGTTGAGCGTGTCGCCGTGGCTGGTCGCGTTGAGCAGCAGCAGCCGCTTGACCGGGCGATGGCTGTTGCACAGCATCGCGATCTGGTCGGAGACGGCGCGGTCGCGCTGGCTCATGCCGACGGTGTCGATCAGCACCATGTGCTTGTCGCGCAGGTCCTGCAGCACCAGGTGCAGGTCGGCCGCGTCCTTCACCGCATACACCGGCACGTCGAGGATCTGGCCGTAGATGCGCAGCTGCTCGTAGGCGCCGATGCGGTAGCTGTCGGTGGTGACCAGCGCCAGCTTGTCGGCACCGAAGCGCATGACGCAGCGTGCGGCGAGCTTGGCGGTGGTGGTGGTCTTGCCGACGCCGGTCGGCCCCATCAGCGCGTAGACGCCACCCTGCGCGAGCAGCGCATCCTCGTCCTCGTGCACCGGCACCGCGCGGATCAGCTCGGCGCGCGCGAAGGCCATGCCCTGCGCATAGCTCTGGCCGGTCGGCAGTCTCTCGAGCATGGCCTTCGACAGGCGCGCGCTGAAGCCGGCGCCGAGCAGCGTGCGCAAGAGGCGGCCGCGCACCGGGTCGCGGCGCTGCTTGTCGTTCCAGACGACGCTCGCGAGCTGTTCCTCGATCATGCCGCGCATCGAATGCAGTTCGTTGAGCACCGTGTCGGCGGGCGCGGGCTGAATCGGCGGCGCGAGTGCCGGCGCGGACGTGGCGCCTTCCAGCGCTTCGGCCACGTCGCCATGCGCCATGGCCACGATCTCCACGCCGTCGGGCAGCGCACGGTTGGTCAGCACGATGGCTTCCGCGCCCAGGGCCTCGCGCACGAGGCGCAAGGCCTCGCGGCTGGTGGTCGCGACGAATTTGCGTGCGGCGGTGCGCACGTCGGTCGGGATGCTCAAACTCTTCCTCCAAGGGTGGCGGTGATCTTGATGTTGCGGGAGTCAGGGATCTCCGCATGGGACAGAACCTTCAGCTGCGGCAGGCTGCGGCGCAGGAAGCGCGACAGCAGCACGCGCAGCGGATGCTGGACGACCAGCACCGGCACCAGGCCCATCTGTTCCTGGCGCGCGATCGCGGCCTGCGCCTGCTGCAGCAGGCTGTCGGCAAGGCCCGGCTCGATGCCGCTGCTGTTGGTCATCGCCTGCTGCAGCACGCCGTCGAGCGAGCCGTCGAGGCCGATCACCTGCAGCTCGGTATCGCCCGGGAACAGCTGCTGCGTGATCGCGCGGCCGAGGGCCAGGCGCGTCAGCGACGTGAGCTCGGTAGCGTCCTTGACGCTCGGCGCATGCTCGGCCATGACGTCGAGGATGGTGCGCATGTCGCGGATCGGCACCTGTTCGTCGAGCAGGTTCTGCAGCACCTTGTGCAGCGTGCTCAACGTGACGATTTTCGGCACCAGGTCTTCGGTCAGCTTCGGCGCCGTCTTGGCGATCTGGTCGAGCAGCTGCTGCACTTCCTGGCGGCCGAGCAGCTCGGCGGCATGGGTCTGGATCAGGTGGTTCAGGTGCGTGGCCATCACGGTGCAGGCATCGACCACCGTGTAGCCGTGGATCTGCGCCTGCTGGCGGTGCGTGCCGTCGATCCAGATCGCGGGCAGGCCGAAGGCCGGATCCTTGGTCGGCGTGCCGGGCAGCGTGCCGTTCACCTGGCCGGGATTGATCGCCATCCACTGGTTCGGGAAAGCCTCGCCGCGGCCGATCTCCACGCCCTTCAGGCTGACGATGTAGGCGTTGGGACTGATCTCGAGGTTGTCGCGAATGTGGACCACCGGCACCAGGAAGCCGATCTCCTGCGCGACCTTCTTGCGGATGCTCTTGATGCGGCCGAGCAGCTCGCCGTGCTGCGACTGGTCGACCAGCGGGATCAGGCGGTAGCCGACTTCCATGCCCAGCGGATCGACCAGCGCGACGTCGTCCCAGGTCGCCTCGGCCGGCTCGGCGGCCGTCGCGGCCGCGGCCTGCACCGCAGCGTCGGCGCGCTCGGCGGCCGCGAGCGGCTTGCGCATCAGGATGCGGCGGCCGAGCCAGCACAGGCCGCCGGCGATCAGCAGGAAGGCCAGGTTGGGCATGCCCGGGATCAGGCCCATCAGGCCGATGATGCCGGCCGTGAGGAACAGCACCTGCGGGTTGGAGAACAGCTGGCCGGTCAGCTGGCTGCCGACGTCCTCGTCGGTGGTCACGCGCGACACGATCACGCCGGCGGCGGTCGAGATCACCAGCGCCGGGATCTGCGCCACCAGGCCGTCGCCGATGGCCAGCAGCGTGTAGGTCTTGCCGGCGGCCGAGAAGTCGAGGCCGTGCTGCACCACGCCGACCACCAGCCCGCCGATGATGTTGATGACCATGATCAAAAGGCCCGCCACCGCGTCGCCGCGCACGAACTTGCTGGCGCCGTCCATCGAGCCGTAGAAGTCGGCTTCCTGCGCGACCTCGGTGCGGCGCTTGCGGGCCACGTCCTCGCCGATCAGGCCGGCGTTGAGGTCGGCGTCGATCGCCATCTGCTTGCCGGGCATGGCGTCGAGCATGAAGCGCGCGCCGACCTCGGCGATGCGGCCCGCGCCCTTGGTGATCACCATGAAGTTGATCAGCACCAGGATGATGAAGACCATCACGCCGACCGCGAAGTTGCCGCCGACCAGGAAGTGGCCGAAGGCCTCGATCACCTTGCCGGCGGCGTCGGGCCCGGTGTGGCCGTGCAGCAGCACCACGCGCGTCGACGCCACGTTGAGCGACAGGCGCAGCAGCGTCGAGAACAGCAGCACCGCGGGGAAGGCCGCGAAGTCCAGCGCCTTCATCGTGTACATGCTGACCAGCAGCACCATCACCGACATCGCGATGTTGAAGGTGAACAGCAGGTCCAGCAGGAAGGGCGGCAGCGGCAGCACCATCATGCTCAGGATCATGATGATGAGCACCGGGCCGGCCAGTCCCTTGAACTGGGTGCCGGAGAACATCTGCGTCGGCAGACGCATCAAGTTGGCCATCGCGTTCATGCGGTCTTCAAGGAATATTGGAGCGATTCGGGAATCGCCAGGTCGGTCGGCGTGCGCGGCGCCTCGCCGCCTTCGCTCTTCCAGCGCTTGAGCTGGTAGACCCAGGCCAGCACCTCGGCCACGGCGGTGTAGAGGCCGCCCGGGATCTCGTCGCCCAGCCGCGTGTGCTTGTAGAGCGCGCGCGTGAGCGGCGGCGCCTCGAGGATGGCGACGTTGTTCGCCACCGCGATCTCGCGGATGCGCGCAGCCACCAGGTCGGTGCCCTTGGCCACCACGCGCGGCGCGCGCATGTCGCTGTCGAGGTACTTGAGCGCGACCGCGAAGTGGGTCGGGTTGGTAACGACGATGTCGGCCTTGGGCACCTCGGCCATCATCCGGCGGCGCGCCATCTGCTGCTGCTGGCGGCGGATCTGCGCCTTGATGTGCGGATCGCCTTCGCTTTCCTTGTGCTCCTGGCGCAGGTCCTCGCGCGACATGCGCAGCTTGCGGTAGTAGCTCCACAGTTGGTAAGGCACGTCGATCAGCGCCACCAGCAGCAGCGTGGCCGCGATCAGCGCGCAGTTGCGCGCCACCAGCATCACGGTCTGCGGCAGCGCGGCGCTCACCGGCTGCGCCATCAGCGCCATCACGGCCTCGAGGTTGCCGACGATCACCTTGTAGGCGACACCGCCGATCAGCATCGACTTGACGAGCGCCTTGACCAGATCGGCCAGCGTCTGCGTGGAAAACATGCGGCCGATGCCGGCCAGCGGATTGAGCTTGCCGAAATTCGGCGCCACCGACTTGGTCGAGAACAGCCAGCCGCCCAGCATCATCGGCGCGACCACGGCCGCCACCACCATCATCGCGAACAGCGGCGCCAGCGCCAGCAGCGCCTGCAGCGCCATCAGGCCGGTGCGGGCCAGCATCTGCGAGGGATCGAAGGCCGTGGCGCGCTCGAACTGCAAGCCGTGGCGCAAGGCGCCGCCGAGGCTGCCGCCGAGCGAGCCGGCGCTGAACCACAGGCCGGCGATGGCGGTGCCCAGCATGACGAAGGTGGTCAGCTCGCGCGAGCGAGCCACGTTGCCTTCCTCGCGCGCCTTCTCCAGGCGCCGCGCGGAGGCAGGTTCCGTTTTCTCGAGATCGCTTTCCTCAGCCATTCATGCTCCGAAAGAGCGCCGGCGAAGGACGCCTGCTCATGACTGATTATTGGATTCGGTGCGCCGGAACAATCGACCGATCAGGGCCGGCTTCGTCCTCCTTCTCGCTCAATCGGCTGCATGTCGCGCGGCCTCAGAAACCGAGGCTTTCGAGCAGGTCGTCGACCTGCGCCTGATCGGTCACCGCCTCGGGATTGCCGGGGACGATCTGCGGGCCGTTCTGCAAGCTGGTGCTGACGGTGCTGACGGTGCTGACGGCCTCCGGGCGCCTCTCGATCGGCGCGTTGTCGATCAGCACCTGCAGCAGCTGCGTCTCGACATCGTTGACCACTTCCATCATCTTCTTGATGACCTGGCCTGTCAGGTCCTGGAAGTCCTGCGCCATCAGGATCTCCATCAGCTGGGTGTTGATGCCGCCGGTCTTCTGCGGCACCTCCTGCAGGTAGCCGCGCGTGTCGCGCACCAGCTCGCGCGCGTCGTTGAGCTCGATCGGGCTGGCGAACCATTCGTCCCAGCGCTTGCTGAGCGCCTTGGCATCCGCCGCCAGGCCTTCCTGCAACGGCTGCGCGGCATCGACCGCATTGAGCGCGCGGTGCGCCGCCCGCTCGGTCATGGCAGCGACATAGTTCAGGCGGTCACGCGCATCGGGGATCGCCTGCGCGGCCTTGGCCACCTCCTTGTCGAGCCCCAGCTCGCGCAGGCCTTCGCGCAACTGGCGCGTCAACTGCCCGATGCGGCCGAGCAACTGTTCGGCGGTGTTCCCCTGCTCCACGGTTTCGAACGCGTCGCGGTTCATGTCAGGCCGCCTCTTTGTGGAGCTTCTCGAAGATCTTGGTGATCTTCTCCTCCAGCGTCGCCGCGGTGAAGGGCTTGACCACGTAGCCGTTCGCGCCCGCTTGCGCGGCGGCGATGATGTTCTCCTTCTTGGCCTCGGCCGTGACCATCAGCACCGGCAGCTTGCCGAGCGCCGGATCGGCGCGGATGGTCTTGAGCATGGTCAGCCCGTCCATGTTGGGCATGTTCCAGTCCGAGACCACGAAGCCGAAGTTGCCGCCGCGCAGCTTCTCGATGCCTGCGGCGCCGTCCTCGGCTTCGTCGACGTTGAGGAACTCCAGCTCCTTCAACAGGTTGCGCACGATGCGGCGCATGGTCGGAAAGTCATCCACGACCAATATCTTGATGCTCTTGTCGATCACGATTTCTCCAACGGTTCAGTTCACTTCAGTTCGTCGTCCGGTGCGCGCGCGTCAGACCCGGTTCGCGCGCGCGCCGAAGGTGCGCAGATGCGCCATCACGCGGCGGCACATCTCCGCCAGCGGCGCCACTTCGTCCACGGCGCCGAGCGCGATCGCCTCGCGCGGCATGCCGAAGACGACGCAGCTCGCCTCGTCCTGCGCCAGCGTGTGCGCGCCGGCCTGCCGCATGCGCAGCAGGCCTTCCGCGCCGTCCCGGCCCATGCCGGTGAGGATCATTCCGATGGCGTTCTTGCCGGCATGCCGGGCCACCGAATCGAACAGCACGTCGATCGAGGGGCGGTGGCGGTTCACCGGCGGCGCCTGGTCGACCTGGGCCACGTAGTTGGCGCCGCTGCGGCCGAGCGACAGGTGATAGCCGCCGGGCGCGATGTACGCATGGCCCGGCAGCACGCGCTCGCCCTGCTCGGCCTCCTTGACGCCGATGCGGCACAGGCCGTCCAGGCGCTGTGCGAAGGACTTCGTGAAGCCGGCCGGCATGTGCTGCGCGATCAGCACCGCGGGCGAATCCGGCGGCAGCGGCTGCAGCACTTCGCGAATGGCTTCGGTGCCGCCGGTGGAAGCGCCGATGATGATCAGCTTCTCGGTGCTCAGGAGCGGACTGCGCAGCAAGGCCTCCTGCAGCTCGGGCGCGGCCTTCGCCGAGATGGCATGGCGCGCCGGCAGCAGCCGCGCGGCGGCGGCGGTGCGGACCTTGCCGGCGATCAGTTCGGTGTAGTTGAGCAGGCCGTCGCGCACGCCCAGGCGCGGCTTGGTGACGAAGTCGATGGCGCCGAGCTCGAGCGCGCGCAGCGCGATCTCCGAGCCGCGCTCGGTCAGCGAGGACACCATGACCACCGGCATCGGCCGCAGCCGCATGAGCTTCTCGAGGAACTCGAGGCCATCCATGCGCGGCATCTCGACGTCGAGCGTGAGCACGTCGGGATGCGTGGCCTTGATGAGGTCGCGCGCCACCAGCGGGTCCGCGGCCGTGCCGATCACCGTCATGTCGGGCTGGCTGTTGATGATCTCGGTCATCACGCTGCGGATCAGCGCCGAGTCGTCGACGCACAGCACCTTGATCTTGTTCGGACTCACCAGCTTCCCCTTCTTCGGGCTGCGAGCAAGACATCGCCGGCCACGGCCCTGTTCTTTTCCGCGCCGGGAGCAGCGTGCAGTCCCGACAGCTTGCGCAGCAGCTCGCCCTCCTCGCGCTGGATCAGCTGGACGTCGGTCTGCGCGCGCAGCTTGCGCACGACGGCCTTGCCGGTGATCGGCAGGAAGCACACCCGGCGCGCATGCTGGCCGCGCAGGTCCTGCGCAGCGATCGCGATGCGCTGCGCCTGCAGATAGCGCAGCACGAAGTCCGCGTTGCGGTCGCCGATGTTGAGCGTGGTCATGTTGGCCAGCACCGCGGCGCCGCCGAACACCTTGGCCGAAAGACGTTCGCGCAGCGCGCCGGCGCGGACCATCTCGCGGATCAGCACGTCCATCGCATAGGCGCCGTAGCGCATCGCGGCGCCGGCATCGCGGTTCGCGGGCTCGCCGTCCTCGGGCAGCATGAAATGGTTCATGCCGGCGACGCCGGCCTCGGCATCCAGCAGGCAGGCCGCCACGCACGAGCCCAGCACCGTGCTCAGCACGGTGCCGGTGGTGGTGACGTAGTACTCCGACGGCAGCAGCTTGACGGCCATGCGGCCGACATCGCGGTCGAAGTAGTGGAGGCTGGCCACCGAGCCCGGTTCCGCTGCGCTCATGAGGTGCCTGTGTCCGTGCCCGGGACGCGGCCGCGCGCCAGCGCATAGACCGTCTGGCCCAGCGGCTTGAAGTTGGGGTCGACCAGCGATGCGTTCTCGGAGTGGCCGGCGAACAGCAGTCCGCCCGGCTTGAGCAGCGGCGCGAAGCGACCCAGCACTTTCTTCTGCGTCGGCTTGTCGAAATAGATCATCACGTTGCGGCAGAAGACGGCGTCCACCGGCTCCTTCACCGACCACGAGGGATCGAGCAGGTTGAGCCGCGCGAACTTGACCATCGCAGCCACTTCGGGGCGGATGCGCACGCGCCCGGCATTGGCACCCGTGCCCCTGTTGAAGAAGCGCTTCAGGCGCTCGGCCGAAAGCCGGTTGACCTGTTCGAGGCTGAAGACACCGGCCGAGGCCTTGGCCAGCACGACGGTGTCGATGTCGGTGGCGATGATGCGCGCCGTGCTCGCGCGCTCGCCGAGCGCCTCGATCAGGGTGATGGCGATCGAATACGGCTCCTCGCCCGTCGATGCGGCCGCGCACCAGACCGTGACAGGCTCTCGTGCCTTGCGCACGTGCTCGGCCAGCGCCGGGAAGTGATGGGCCTCGCGAAAGAACGAGGTCAGGTTGGTGGTCAGCGAGTTGATGAACGACTGCCATTCGTCGCCGTCGCTGCTGGATTCCAGCAATTGCAGATAGGTCGAGAACTCCGGCAGCCGCAATTCGCGCAGACGCCGCGAGAGCCGGCTGTAGACCATCTGGCGTTTCTGCTCGCCCAGCGCGATGCCGGCACGGCGATGGATCAGCGTCCGGATCTTCGCGAAGTCGCTGTCGGTGAAGAGGAATTCGGAGTTCACGGGCGATGTCGATGAGGGCATTTCAATGTACATGGCGGACATCTCGCGCAATGGCCCGATCAACGTGACAAAAGCCCGGCAGATCGCGCGACGTCATGCTCAGCCCGGTGCCTCGGAGGTGTTCACGCCCTGCGTCCATGCCATCGCCCAGAGGTGCGCCGCATTGACCTGTTCGGCACTGAGGAACAAGGCTTCCGACAGGCGCGCCGCATCGCGGGCGTCGCGTTCGCAGGTTTCGGCGAGCGCGAGGAAGGGGCCGTAGATGCCGCCGCGCGCGAGGATCGCCTGCTGGACCGATTCGGCGAGCTGCACCTTGGCCAGCACTTCTTCCATCGGCACGCCCAGCAGCTGGTCGATCAGGGAAAACATGCCGACCACGAAGAGGTTGTCGGCGTCCCCGGCCGCCAGCATGCCCTGCCCCATCAGCTCGACGAAGCGGCCGCGCAGGATGGCCTGCTTCATCAGGTAGGGCGAGGCGGTCCGCGCATTGCTGGTGGCCAGCAGCAGCGAGAGCCAGCGGAACAGCGGCGAGTAGCCGAGCATGGACACCGCGTGCCGCAGCGAATGGATCTCGACGCCGACGCCGATGGCGGGCGAGTTGATGTGCCGCAGCAACTGGTAGGTCAGCACCGCATCGTGCTTGAGCGCGGACTCGATCTCGCGCACGTCGTCGTTGCGCCGGATCATCTGCATCAGCCGCATGATCAGGAGCGACTCCGGCTGCAGGACCTGATCGGTCTTCTTCAGCTGCGGCGGCGCCATGGCGCCGCCGACGAAGATCTCCAGGCGGCGCGCGGCGCAGGCGGCGAACTCTTCCCAGTTCGCGATCTGCGTCGCGATCAGGCGGACCGGCGCCGTGCCCGGCACCTGTGCGCCGCGCACCTCGGCGACGATGTCGGCGGCGCCGCTGCCGACATCGAAGTGCGTGACCAGTCCGCGCAACTCCGCTTCGATCGGGAGCGCCCGGCTGCGGCACAGCATCACGCCGTAGCCCTGCTCGCGAAGGAACAGGAGCGCACCCTGCACGTCCGGCTGCGCGAAGTCTTCCGGCCCCACGCACAGCACCACGTTCTCGGGCGGCAGCGATTGCAGTTCGTCCAGCAGCAGCGAGTCGGCATCGATGTCCAGGAACAGCGCCGTGCGGCCCAGTCGCCAGCCGGTCTTGCGGTCGTTGAGATGCATGGCCACGCAAGCCAGAAGCGCCCGCAGGTGCGCGGCGGTGCCGGCCGCCTCGCCACCCGGCGCCGCGCACCAGGCCAGCCGATAGCCGATCGCCTGCTTCTGCGGATCGAGCAGCGGCGTGGCGCTCAGGTAGCCGGCTTGGCCCGGCGCATCGCCGCGGCTGCGCGGCGGCGCGCCCGATCCGTCGTGCACCACGGCGCCTTCGGACTGGCGACGAAAGAAGTCGAATCGCATCACATCCCCTTGTCGTATCTCGCAACGTGCAGGCTCAGGCCGCCACCGCGTCCATCCGGGCCGCGCCTGCCAGCGCCGCGGCGCCCGCCGCCCGCGCGCGCTGGATGCGCGGCATGGCGCCGACGTCGACGATGAAGGCGACGCTGCCGTCGCCGAGGATCGTCGCGGCCGAGATGCCGGGCACCTTGCGGTAGTTGGTCTCGAGGTTCTTGACCACGACCTGGTGCTGGCCGAGCAGTTCGTCGACCAGGAGCGCGAAGCGCGCATCGTCGGCCTGCACGATCACCAGGATGCCCTGCGTCGGATCCGTCTGCGCGCCGCCGACGTCGAAGACGCGGTGCAGCTCGATCAGCGGCAGGTACTCGCCGCGCACCTTGATCACGTGCCCGTCGCTGGTGATCGAGTGCAGATGCTCCGACCGCGGCTGCAGCGATTCGATCACGTAGCTCAGCGGCAGGATGTAGGCCTCGCGGCCGACCTTGACCGACATGCCGTTGAGGATCGCCAACGTGAGCGGCAGCACGATGCGCGTCGTGGTGCCATGGCCGCCGCGCGAGATGATCTCCACGTGGCCGCCCATTTCCTGGATGTTGCGCTTGACCACGTCCATGCCGACGCCGCGGCCGGAGATGTCGGTGATCTGCTCGGCGGTGGAGAAGCCGGGCGCGAAGATCAGCTGCCAGACTTCCTCGTCGGGCATGGCGTCGTTCACCGGCAGGCCTTGCTGCAGGGCCTTGGCAAGGATCTTCTCGCGGTTGAGGCCGGCGCCGTCGTCGCTGACCTCGATCACGATGTTGCCGCCGTGGTGCTGCGCGGAAAGCAGCAGTTGGCCGGTCGCGTCCTTGCCCTTGGCCAGGCGCTCCTGCGGCGTCTCGATGCCGTGGTCGAGGCTGTTGCGCACCAGGTGCGTGAGCGGGTCCACGATGCGCTCGATCAGACCCTTGTCGAGTTCCGTTTCCTTTCCGAAGGTGTCCAGGCGCACCTGCTTGCCGAGCTTGGCGCTGACGTCGCGGATCACGCGCGGGAAGCGGCTGAACACATAGTCCATCGGCATCATGCGGATGGACATCACGGACTCCTGCAGATCGCGCGCGTTGCGCTCCAGATGGCCGAGGCCACTGAGGAAGCGCTCGTAGGCCACCGGGTCGAGCATGGTCGCGGCCTGCGTCAGCATCGACTGCGTGATGACGAGTTCACCGACCAGGTTGATGAGCTGGTCGACCTTCTCGACGTCGACGCGGATCGAGCTCGATTCCCTGGCGCCGGCGCCTGCGTTCGGTGTCGCGGGCGACGGCGGCGCGGGTCGGGCCGCGGCAGCGACAGCGGAAGCCGCGACCGCCGAGGGCGCGGCGACAACTGCGGGTTCGGATTCGACGGGCGCTTCGGCAGGTTCCGCCACGACGCCGATGTCGATCTGCGACTCGTCGATCAGGAAGCAGCACACGGCCGTGATGTCGCCGGGCTCGCAGCTGGTCTGCAGCACGACGGACAACTGGTCGCCGCTGCGCGTGCGCGACAGCACGCGGCCGAGGTTGCCGAGTTCGTCGGCGAGCAGATCGCATTCGCTGTCGGACAGGCGGGTGAAGCGCACCTGCAGTGCCCTGTCGCCCGCCGGTGCGGGCGCGGCTGCAGGCGCGGCGACGGGCGCCGGTGCGGGCGCGGCTTGCCGATCGCCGCTCTCGAGCGCGAGTTGTTGCAGCACTGCGCAGATGTGCGCGACTTTCTCAGGCTCGGGTTCTTTGCCAGCCTGGTAGGCAGTCAGTTGTTCTTGCAAGGCGTCCTTCGTTTCAAGAAATGCATCGATCATCGGAGCGCTCAGGCTCAGCTGGCCGTGGCGTGCCCGATCCAGGAGGGTTTCCAGCAGGTGCGTGGTGTCGGTCAGCGCGGCGAAGCCGAAGGTGGCGGCGCCGCCCTTGATCGAGTGGGCCGCGCGGAAGATGGCGTTGAGCTGTTCGCTGTCGGGTGCCTCGACGTCGAGCTCGAGAAGCAATTGCTCCATTTGCGCCAGAAGCTCGATGGCCTCGACGAAGAATGCTTGTGAAAACTGACTGAGATCCATGGGGTGCTCCGAGGCCGGACCTTGATGCCGGTAGGGTGTCTTGCGCTCAGTTCGCCCGTGCCGGCGGCTTGAACGAGGTCAGCTTGACGTTGTCTCTGGCAGGGTCCGCATTCGTCAATGTGCTGATCCGGGTGGTCTGTGCATCGCCGCTGTTCTCGCGCTCGATGCGTTCCTGCGTGCGGTGGTTGAGCACGATGACGCTGATGCGCCGGTTGATCGGGTTGCGCGGATTGACCTTGTCGAGGTGCATGCTGTCGGCCAGGCCCATCACGCGAAGCACCTTGTCCTCGTTCATGCCGCCCATCACCAGTTCGCGCCGCGAGGCGTTGGCCCGGTCGGCGGACAACTCCCAGTTGCCGTAGGACCTGTCGCCGTTGGTGTAGACGATCGCGTCGGTGTGGCCCGACAGCGTGATCTTGTTCGGCAGATCGTTGAGCGCGGGCCCGAGTTCGCGCAGGATGGCCTGCATGTGCGGCACCACGCGTGCGCTGGCCAGGTCGAACATCGGGCGGTTGTCGCTGTCAACGATCTGCAGGCGCAGGCCCTCGGTCGTGATGTCGATCAGGATCTGCGAGCGGAACTGCCTGAAGACGGGACTCTTCTCGATCAGATCGTCCAGGCGCTTCTTCATGATGGCCAGCCGGTCGGCATCGGCCGCGTCGTCGCTCTGATTCTGGCGGTCGCCGTCGCTGTCGGCATTCTTGACCTCGCCGTCGGTTTTCACCACGTCGTCGCCGCCGCCCGGAATCATGCTGGTGCTGAGGCTGCTCTTCTCACCGCCGGCCAGCGCGACGCGCAGCGGCATGCGGAAGTGCTCGGCGATGCCCTCGAGCTGCTTGGGCGAGGAGATCGACAACAGCCACATGACGAGAAAGAACGCCATCATGGCCGTCATGAAGTCGGCGTAGGCGATCTTCCAGCCGCCGCCGTGACGGCCGCCGCTGCTGGGCGCCACGCGCTTGACGATGATCCGGGCTTTCTCTGCGCTCATGGCCGGGCACCCGTGGACTCAGCGGGCCTTGACTTCCCGAACGTGGTCATCCAGTTCGGTGAAGGAAGGCCGCTCGGTCGAGAACAGCACCTTGCGGCCGAACTCGACGGCGAGCTGCGGCGCATAGCCATTCAGGCTCGCAAGCAGGGTGACTTTTGCGCACTGGTAGATCTTCATCGCCTCTTCGACCTTCTGGTCGATCAGCGAGGCCAGCGGCGAGACGAAGCCGTAGGCCAGCAGCACGCCGAGGAAGGTGCCGACCATGGCGTGCGCGATCAGCGCACCCATCTCGGACGGTGGCAGGTTGGCCGAGCCGAGCGCATGGACCACGCCCATCACGGCTGCCACGATGCCCAGGGCCGGCAATGCATCGCCCACACGGGCCAGGCTGTGCGCGGGCACTTCGGCTTCATGCCGGATGGTTTCGATTTCGTGGTCCATCAGCGCCTCGATCTCGAAGGCGTCGGTGTTGCCGCTGATCACCAGCCGCAGGTAGTCGCACAGGAACTCCATCACACCCGCGTCGGCCATGATGCTCGGGTAGCGGCCGAAGATCTCGCTTTGCGAGGGATCGTCGACATCGGCCTCCAGCTTCATCATGCCGTCCTTGCGCGCCTTGGCCAGGAGTTCGTACAGCAGCGCCAGCAGGTCCATGTAGAGCTGGCGGTTGTGCCTGGACGAGCGCAGCAGGAGCGGGAGCTCCTTGATCGTCGCCTTGATGGTCTTGCCGTTGTTGCCTGCCACGAAGGCACCCAGCGCGGAGCCACCGATCATGAGCAGCTCCACGGGCTGGAACAGAACGCCGAAGTGCCCGCCCATGAGGCCGTAGCCGCCGAAGACGGCGCCCACCACCACGAGATACCCAACCAGAACCAGCACGTGCGTCCCCTTTTGCCATCAGGCGTCAAAAATCAAAACATGGCGCCAGGCACATGGACCACGTCAGTGGATCCCTGCGCCAGCCGCCGACGGCTCGGCCGCGAACCCGGCGCCTGCCGGCGCAAGATCGGCAACCGCTTGCTCCGCGACGCGCTTGGCGCCGCGTGCCTTGCCTGCCCGGGACGGTGGGCGGCAGAGAACACAGACATAACCACTCTTGTTGTCGTGCGCATGGGCGACGAACAGGCCCTTGCAACGCGTGCAGCCGCTGAGCTGCAGCATGTCGCTGTCGAAGAAACGCACCATCGTGTAGGCGCGGGTGAAGTCGAGCACCACCTCGCCGCCGGCCGATTCGATCTGCTCGAGGTACAGCCGATAGCTCTTGATCAGGGCCTGAAGCTCGCCCTGGTCCGCCTGATCCAGCATGAACCGATAGATGTTGTAGAACATCGACGAGTGGATGTTCGCCATCCAGGTCATGTACCAATCGGTGGAAAACGGCAGCAGTCCCTTGGGCGGAGAGACACCCTTCAACTCCTTGTAGAGCCGGATCAGGCGCTCACGACTGAGGCCCACTTCGGCTTCCAGGAACTGAAGGCGTGCGCCCAGTTCAATCAGCTCGATGGCCAACTGAACCTGGCGGACTTCGCCCAGGACGCTCTTGGAGCTCATGCCAGCGCACCCACACCCTGCATCTGGCGCGCGGCCATGAGGATTGACATGTGCGCGTGCTGCAGCGTCGCATCCTTGCCTTCGCCGACCACCGCGAACATCGGATGGTCGTCCAGGCGAAAGCTGCAGAGCAGAAAGTTCGACGCGGCCAGCTTGACGATCTGCGTCAGCGACATGTTCGCCAGCAGGTCGGCCAGCTCCTTGCCGACGCCCAGGCGGAGCATCGCTGCGGCCCGGTCCTGTTTGACGAGTTTTTGCGCAAGCAGCATATAGGCCAAATTGATGTCGCTGATTTCTTTTGAAATCTCGCCATGAATTCCGCTCCTCTCGTTTTCCATTTCCACTCCGCACTCCATTCATCGAAACCGCAGTTTAAACACAAAATTTAACATGTTTAACAAAGGTAACTAAGCCATCTTGGAAAGTGAGACTTATCTGACATCACCGAGAGAACCTGTCCGACACAACCAACTCGTCGACACTCTGGGTGTAGTCCTAATTCATTCAAAATTCCGCTCACCCAGGTCTCATCAGTTTTTAGAAAAAAGTATTATTTCAAATTTAGTAACAAAAAGTACTAGTCTTAATTAATCAAGCATTTGCATGACGATTTTATTAAAAGGAAACAAAACGTATCAATTCAAAAAACAACCGTCAACGCCACGCCCGGAGTCCGCGTCGCACTTTTTTTCTTCTCTCCCGGCTTATATCGGCAGGTCAGTCGAAAACTGTAGGGCTCGCCGAAGATTTGGCCGCGGCGTCGAGGCCATGGAGCCAGGCCATGATTTCGGCCACGGCAAGGTACAGCCGGGGCGGGATCTGCTGGTCGAGGTCGACCTGCATCAGAAGCCGCACCAGATCGGGCGATGCATGAACGTACAGGCCGTTCGCCCGCGCCTCGCGCATGATCGATTCGGCCACCACCCCGTAGCCCTTGGCCACGACCGTCGGTGCCCCGGCAGGGTCGGGACGAGACAGTGCCACGGCACTTTGGCGATCGTCCATTGCGCTGTTCATGGCCGAGGCATTCCGGTGATCTGGAGATCCTGCAGTCGAAGACCGATCGTCTCGAGGCGGCGAGCCAGTGCACGGCCCTCCACCCGCAGATCGGCCAGCGTGCCCGGGTCGCTGGCCGCGACCTGCGCCTGCACCATCGGTTCTGCGAGGCTCAGACGCACATCCACGGCGCCCAGCCTCGGCAAGCTGAGCGAGAGCGTCGTCGTCCACCGGCGCGCGGGCGCTTCGTCCGTCGCACCGGCATGCCGGCCCGCGGCCTCGTCCTCGTTGTCTTCGCGGATGGACCACGCCATGGGTGCGCCGGGCCATGCCTCGCCGCTCCAGCGGAAGACGGCCGTGGCCAGAAGATCGAGCTGCTGGTGGACGATCGTCGCCGCCTGGGGATGAATGATGTCGGCAGGCGCCAGCGCCCTGGCCGCCCCGCTCGTCGCCGACACGCCTTCCGCGCCAGGCGCGGTGTCGGCCAGGCGATGCAGCGCCGCGGTGTCCAGCGCCGTTCCCGTCGCCACGGCATCGGTCTGGCGATAGGTTGCCTGCACGCGCACCGCATCGGCGCGAAGGGCGCCGGCGGCAGCGTGCGTTTCGGAAGGCGATGCAGCGACGCGTGGCGCGACGGCGCCGCGTTCCTCGGTCACGCCGGGCGGACGCGCGGCGGCCGGCGACGATGCGGCAGACTCGATGGACGCCGGTGCGTCGGCCGCTTCGGAGAGCAAGCCGGAGATTGCACCGGGCCCGCCATCGGCGACCGGCCATGCCGGGCTCGCACCCGGCGCCGCGCGCACCGGCGTACCGGCCGTCGTCACCTCAACGCGCGTTGGCATCGGTCGCGAAGACGCCGCAGCCGGCGCGCCCCAGGCCGCCTGCGGCTCCTGCGCGAGTTGCGCCAGCGTGCGCTGGCCGGCAGCGAACTGGGCCAGATGCGATTCGTAGAAGAGCCCGCTCACGGACACCGCTCGCGCCAGCGTGGACGCGAGTGCTTCGGCCGACGGCGTACTCGCGGAGGGCCAGACCGGCGCGGCGTCGCGCACCGGTCCCGCATCCGCCCGGATTTCCGCCAGCAGGACGCCAATCGCGCGTGCCGCCACGGAAAGCTGCGCGGCAGGCGCCGGCGCCATGGCCGGCTGCGACCCGGCAGGCGCGTCGGCGGCGATCTGCCGATCGAGCGCGGCGTTGGAAAGCAGGCGAGTGTCGTTGTCGACCTTCTGGGCCTGGATCACCGGCCCCGGTCCCGCGATCTCGACCTCGGACTTGATCGCCAGCACGTCCAGCCGCTGCGAAAGCTTCGCGGCGAGCAGCGTGTCGATCAGTCCGGTCAATCCTGTCATAAGACAACCTCCGCCTTGCGGGCTGCGGTGCGAGCGCCTTCGGGCGGCCGGGCGGCACTCATGACGCGAGTGCTCTGCTCAATGCGGCAGTCCGTAGATCTTGTCCAGATTCTTCTGCTGCTGCAGGAAGGACATTCTCGCCACCAGCTTTTCCAGTTGCGGCTTGACCAGCTGGCAGACCTCGTCCTGATCGGCATGGATGCGTTCCATCATCCGCCGCGCTTCCTGCATCTGCTCCGAGTCCAGCAACTCCATGGGTTCGACGACCTTCAGGCGCTCGACGATCTCCGCACATTGGATCTCCAGTTCGGGAAGCCGGCCCCACTCCTTCGCGCGAGCCAGCTTCACCATGAGTGCAAGGCACGCGGCGAGTTGGCTGTAGCAATGAATGACCTCACTTCGGGTTGCCATTTTTCTCCCTGTCTGCTGTTCGGCTGTCATGTCGGGCAGCGTTGTCCTGTAGTAGTTGATCAGCGGCCGGGACGGCCGACATCGATTTCACGCCATGCCGAGGCGACGTTCTCGAGCAGCCGGTCGGCTTCGTCGAGCGCGCCGGCGTCGTTGCGCAGGTTGGCCCGCAGAAGACGCTGGTTGATGTAGTCGTAGAGCGCCGCCAGGTTGCCGACCAGCTCCGCACCACCGGCGCCCGCTGCCTTGGCATCGAGGCTGGCCTTGAGCCCGCCGTCGATGATGCTGATGGCATGCGAGATCGCCTTGCCCTTGGCCGGTACATCGCCGTGGGCCATGTGGTGCCGCGCCATCGCGAGCGCCGTCTTGGCGCCGTCGAACAGGAGGCAGATCAGCTGATGCGGCGATGCGCTCATCGCACCGGTTTCCACGCCGACTTGCGCGTAGGCGCTGGCGCCGGTTCGATAGGTGTGGGGTGTGTACATCGAGGGCTCCGGGCGGGTCTTACTTGTTCATCGCAGCGAACTGCTGCGTGAGGTAGGTCATGGTGTTGTTCATGCTGCTCATCAGCACGTCGAGCTGATTGAACTGCGCGCGATAGCGGGCCACCGTGTCGTCGACGCGCGCCGACATGGCCGTGTACTGGTCGTCGAGTTGCTTGAGGGTGGTGTTGATGCCGTCCGTCGCGGTCTTCAGGGCACCGCCGCTCGAGGTCACATTGGTGACCAGGGCGCTCAGTTGTTTGCCATAGCCGGCCGTGCTGCCGTCCGCGCTGGCGAACAGGTGCGAGACGCCCTCGAGGTTGTTCGCCAGCGCGGCGTTGAGCTTGTCGGAGTCCACCGCCAGCGTGCCGTCCTTCTGGAAGGAGACGCCGATCTCGGACAGCACCTTCATGTCGTTCGGACCGCCATCCTGGGGCGTGGTCAAAGTCTGCCGGATGCGCGTCTGGAGGTTGCGCAGCGTCGCGTCGCCGAGCAGCGGAGCCGCCTGTTTGGTGTCTGCGTTGTAGGCCGTCAGCGTGGCGGCCATGCCTTGCAGGCCGTTGAAGGCCTTCACGAAATCGTTGACCGCCGACGCCACCGATGCGGTGTCCGTGCTCAGGTTCACGTTGCTGCTGCCGATCTTCGCCACGTTCAGCGTGGTGCCCTGGATCGCCTCCTTGACCGTGTTGCTGGCGCTGGTGATGGCGATGCCGTTCACCGTGAGCTGCGCATCCTGGCCCTTGAGAGTCTGCTGCATGCTCTGGGCGCCGGCCGGGTCGTTGCCGAGCAGGTTCTGCAGCGTGGCGTCGCCGGTCACGGAGATCTTCATGCTCGACGCCTGGCCGGTCTGCGTGGAGGTCAGCACCAGGCGGTTGGGCGTGCCGCTGCCGTCGTTGACGATGCTGGCCGTGACGCCGATCTTGGCCTTGTTGATGGCGTCGCGGATGCCCTCGAGCGTGTCGTTGCTGGCGTCGATCGTGATGGGGGCCGCCGTGCGGGTGGTGTCCGGCGTGAAGCCGGCACCGGTGTACGTGCCGGTCGCCGCGTCGAAGCTGCCGCCGGTGATGGTGCCGAAGTCGAAGCTGATGGTGCCGTGGCCGATCACCGTCTTCGCGCTGGCCTGGCCCGTCGCGACCAGCGCCTGCGACTGCGCCATCTGCGTGACGTTGATCGCGTAGCTGCCGGCGACCGCGGTCGTGTCGGTCGTGGCGGACAGCACGTCCGACGCGCTGGAGCTCGCCTTGACGCCCTGGAACAGCGAGGGTGCGGACAGCTTGTCGGCCGCGGCCTGCAGCGTGTTGAGCGAGCTCTGCAACTGCCCATAGGCCGACAGCTTGGTGGTGTAGCTCGTCTGGCGGCTCTGCAGATCGACCAGCGGCTGGCTTTCCGCCGTCTGGAGCTGCGTGAGCAGGGTGCTCAGATCGAGACCCGATCCGACGCCGATGCTGCTGATGGTCATGGTGCGATCATTCCTGTCATTGAACGCGTGCCGGCCGCCGGGGCCATGGCGCGCGATTGAAAATTCGTTGCGCTTCGCTGTCCTCTGCGGTCTCGGCCTTCGAGACCCAGACCGCAGAGGACAGCGCAGGCGGCTTCGGGCCGAAACCCGAACGCCTGCACCCAACCTTGCCCTTCCCTTTCGGGAAGGGCCTGACGCGTCTTGCCGTTTAACGCAGGAGCGAGAGCACGCCCTGCGTGGTCTGGTTGGCCTGGGCCAGCACCGAGGTGCCGGCTTGCTGCAGGATCTGCGCGCGGGTCATGTTCGACACTTCCGTTGCGTAGTCGGCGTCCTCGATGCGCGAACGCGAGGAAGACAGGTTGGTCACCGTGGTGCCGAGGTTGGAGATCGTCGAGTCGAAACGGTTCTGCACCGCGCCGAGCGAGCTGCGCAGGTCGTCGACCATCTTCAGCGCGGCGTCGATCGTCTTCATCGGGTCAACCGACGAGGCACCGGCGAACTGGGCGGTCGGGGTGGCCGTGCTCAGTTCGATGGCGGTCGGGGTCGTGTCGGTGGCAGTGGCGCCGCCGTTGGCGATCGAAGCCGCGGTGATGTCGAAGTTCTTGCCTTGCACCGTCACGTAGCCCGTGGCCGCGCCGGTGGCATCCACGCCGACCTTGATGTGCTGGTTGGCGAGCGTCACCGCAGGCGTCACGCCGTTGTCGGTGTCGGTGAAGCCGACTTGCGCGGTGTTGAGCACGACCTTGCCGGTGGTGTCATCGACCGAAGCGGCATAGAAGTCGCTGCCGGACTGGACGACGAAATTGGCCGTCGCAGCACCGTTCTTGTCGAGCACGTTGTGCAGGCTCAGCGAGCTGCCGCTGACGCCGAGGTCCGTCGCGACGGCCGACAGGTCGACCGCGGCGGGCGTGCCGCTCAGGTTGGTCTGCGTGATCGCCGCGCTGGTCGGCAGCGCGTTGTTGGCCACCGAGAAGCCCTTCAGGCCGAGCGTCGAGGTGTCGATCTGCTTGAGGTCGATGTTGATGGTTTCACCGTCGTTGGCACCGACCTGGATGCTCAGCGGCTTGGCACCGGCCGAGAGAACCTTCACGCCGTTGAAGTCGGTCTGCTGCGAGGTGCGATCGATTTCGGCCAGGCGCTGCGTGATTTCGTCCTGAATCGACTTCAGGTCGGAGGGCGAGTTGGAACCGTTGGCGGCTTGCACGGCCAGTTCGCGAACGCGCTGCAGGTTGTTGTTGACTTCGGTCAATGCACCTTCCGTCGTCTGCGCCAGCGAGATGCCGTCGTTGGCATTGCGCTGTGCAACCGTCAGGCCGTTGATGTTGGCCGTGAAGCGGTTGGCGATGGCCTGACCGGCGGCGTCGTCCTTGGCGCTGTTGATGCGCAAGCCCGACGACAGGCGCTGGATCGCGGTGTTGAGCGATGCCTGCGACTTGTTCAGGTTGTTCTGCGTGAGCAGGGAAAGTGAATTGGTGTTGATGACTTGCGCCATTTTCGACTCCTGATTGACAAAGGTTGTGGAAACCGGCACGAGGCCGTAACGCTGGACCCGCTCTTTGTGGTGAGACTCAAGCCATCGTTGAGTTAGTTATCGGCAGGGGTTTCCAAACATTTAGGGGGGCCGTCAAAAAAGCGCGCGCTCACCCTGCGCGGGCCGGTCAGGCTGGCAGGTTCATCACTTCCTGGTAGGCCGCGACCAGGCGATTGCGCACCTGCAGCCCGGTCTGGAAGGCCACGTTGGCCTTCTGCAGGTCGACCATCACGTCGTTGAGCGCGACGCCGGGCTTGCCCAGCTCGAAGGCTTCGGCCTGGCCGTAGGCCTGCTGCTGCGCGCCGCTGATGTTGTCGATGGAGCGCTTGAGCTCGGCGGCGAAGCCACCCGGTTCGGCGCCGGCAGCGGAGGCCGGGCCGTCAGGCGGGGCGAAGCCTGCCTGGAGCGCGGTGGCGCGCATCTGCTGCAGGACGGACTCGATGGCGGAGATCGACATGGCTGATCTTTTCCTTGTGGCTTTCGGGTTGGCATGGAAGCACCGATGCGCTTCCGGGTGCCGTCAGCGTAGCAGCGCAAGGCCTTTGGGCATGCCGCCAACTGATGGCAAAAGCCCCGGCTGTTCGACCAATCGAAATCGCACCGGCTGCAGACAATGAACGCCGAAACGAACAGCCTGCCAGTGACACCACCAGCCCCGCGGCATGACCTCTGAACATCGACGACTCCCCTTCCTCTCCATGACCATGGCCCGCCTGGCACCTGTCGTCATGGGAGTCCGCGCATGAGTTCGACGGCCGCTCTGGACGGGGCCGCGACGCCCGCGCCGCAGCTGCTCGACAAGCTGCGCGCGCAGCCCAGGCTGCCCTTCATCATCGGCGCGGCGGCGCTGGTGGCGGCGGCTGCCGCCTTCATGCTCTGGAGCCGCGCCCCTGACTACAAGGTGCTCTACACCAACGTGTCGGACCGCGACGGCGGCGCGATCATCGCCTCGCTGCAGCAGATGAACGTGCCCTACAAGTTCGCCGAGGGCGGCGGCGCGATCCTGGTGGCGAGCGACAAGGTGCCCGAGGTGCGCCTGCAGCTCGCCGCGCAGGGCCTGCCCAAGGGCGGCGGCGTCGGCTTCGAACTGATGGACAACCAGAAGTTCGGCACCAGCCAGTTCGCCGAGCAGGTCAACTACCAGCGCGCGCTCGAAGGCGAGCTCGCGCGCTCCATCGAGTCGATCGGCACCGTCGAATCGGCGCGCGTGCACCTGGCGCTGCCCAAGCCCTCGCTGTTCGTGCGCGACCAGAAGAAGCCCTCGGCCTCGGTGGTGCTCAACCTGCAGCGCGGCCGCAGCATCGACGAAGGCCAGGTCAGCGCCATCGTCCACATGATCTCCAGCAGCGTGCCCGAGCTCGACGCCAAGAGCGTGACCGTGGTCGACCAGCGCGGCAACCTGCTGTCCGCGGCCAACAGCGGCGCGCGCGGGCTGGACGTGAGCCAGCTCAAGTACACGCAGGAGATCGAGCAGGGCTACGTGCGCCGCATCGAGGCCATCCTGCAGCCCATCCTCGGCGCCGCCAACGTGCGCGCGCAGGTCGCGGCGGAGATCGACTTCTCGGTGGTCGAGAACACCGACGAGAAATACCGCCCCAACCAGGACCCCGCCTCGATGGCGGTGCGCAGCCAGCAGTCCAGCGAATCGAGCCAGCATGGCGGCACGCCGCCGGGCGGCATCCCGGGCGCGTTGACGAACCAGCCGCCGACCAATCCGAGCGCGCCGATCCTCACACCCAAGCCGGCCAACGGCACCGCCGCACCCGTGCCGCCCGGAGCGCCCGGCGTCCCTGCCAGCGCCACGACCACCACCACCACCGCGCCGGCCGGCCCCGGCAGCACGCGCCGCGACGTGACGACCAACTACGAACTCGACCGCTCGATCCGCCACGTGCAGCAGGGCGCGGGTGCCGTCAAGCGCCTGTCGGTCGCGGTGGTGGTCAACGACCGCGAAGTCGCCGACGGTTCCGGCAAGAGCACGGCGCGCGCCCTCACGCCCGCCGAGCTCGACCAGATCAGGAACCTGGCGCGCGAGGCCGTCGGCTTCAGCCAGGAGCGCGGCGATTCGCTCAACGTCGTCAACAGCACCTTCGCCCAGGAAGACAAGGAGCCGCCGGCACCGCAAGTCCCGTTCTGGCGCGACCGCGAGAACCTCGATCTCGGCAAGTCCATCGCCCCCTACCTGCTGCTCGCCGGCCTGGCCCTGTTCGCCTGGCTTGCCGTGCTGCGCCCGCTGATGCGCAAGCACCTCGCGCCGCCGCCGCCACCACCACCACCCGCCCCCGTGGCCGCGCCGCCGGCACCGGTCGAGGCGCCGACGCAAGCGCAGGCGCAGGCGCCGGCGCCCGAAGAAAGCCTGCAGGACCGCGAAGTGAACCGCCAGAAGGCCATCATGGACTACGCACACCAAACCGCCGACCGCGATCCGAAGCTGGTCGCCGCGCTGATCCAGCACTGGATGAACACGCCATGAGCAGCGAACTGGGAACCCGCAAGAGCGCCATCCTGCTGATGGCCCTGGGCGAAGACCGCGCCGCGGCGGCGCTGGCGCATCTGCCGACCTCCGAGGTGCAGACGCTGGGCATCGCGATGTCCAAGCTGAGCCAGGTGTCCAAGGACGAGCTGATGTCGGTGCTCACCGAATTCCGCGAGGAGACCGAGCAGCTGTCGGCCCTGCACCTGGGTTCGAGCAGCTACATCCGCGCGGTGCTGAAGAAGGCACTCGGCGACGACCGCGCCAGCAACCTGCTGGAAGACATCCTGCAGCCCGAGGAACCGCACGGCGGCATCGAGCGCCTCAACGAACTGGAGGCCGGCGAGGTCGCCGAGCTGGTGCGCGACGAGCATCCGCAGATCCTCGCCACGCTCCTGATCCACCTCGACCGCATGAAGGCGTCGGAGGTGCTCGAGAAGCTGCCGGCGCGCCTGCGCCACGACGTGGTCATGCGCATCGCCACCTTCGGCGGCGTGCAGCCGGCGGCGCTGCACGAGCTCACCGACGTGCTGACCGAGATGCTGTCGGGCCAGGGCCTCAAGCGCAGCCGCCTGGGCGGCGTGCGCACCGCGGCCGAGATCGTGAACCTGATGACCACCGCGCAGGAGGAAGAAGCCATCGCCCACGTGCGCGAACAGGACGAAGCCCTGGCGCAGCGCATCGTCGACGAGATGTTCGTGTTCGAGAACCTGCTGAGCCTGGAAGACCGCAGCATCCAGCGCCTGCTCAAGGACATCGAATCCGAGTCGCTCATCATCGCGCTCAAGGGCGCGCCGCAGGAACTGCGCGACAAGTTCCTCAACAACATGTCGCAGCGCGCCGCCGAGACGCTGCGCGAGGACATGGAGCTGCGCGGCCCGGTGCGCGTGTCGCAGGTCGAGACCGAGCAGAAGGCCATCCTGCAAGTCGCGCGCCGCCTCTCCGAGGCCGGCGAGATCGTGATCTCCACGCCGGGTACCGATGACTTTGTCTAAGCAGCCTTCCCCATCGGGCGCGCGTGCGCGCCTGGCCGCTGCCTATGTGCCCGCGCGCGCGGCCGCCGCGGGCAAGGCCGCGAAGCCCGCCGTCTCCGCCTGGGAGCGCTGGGAGATGGGCACGCTGAACGAACCGGCGGCCGCGCCGCTCCCGCCCCGCAAGAGCGACGCCACGAGCGTGCCGCTGCCGATCGTCGCCAAGGCATCGGTCGACGAAGCCGAACTGCGCCGCCTGCGCCTGGAAGCGCGTGCCCTCGGCGAAGCCGAAGGCCGCCAGGACGGCTGGACCCAGGGCCATGCCGAAGGCCACACCGCAGGGCTGGCCACCGGCCTGGCCGCCGCCAGCGCCCATGCCGAACACCTGCGCGCGCTGGCCGCGACGCTGCCGGCCGCACTGCAGCGCGCGCAGAGCGAGCTGGCCGATGCGATCCTCACGCTGGCCCTCGACGTTGCGCGCCAGGTGGTGCACCGCACGCTGCGCGCCGAGCCCGAATGGGTGCTGCCGCTGGTGCAGGACCTGCTGCATGCCGAGCCCGCGCTGCAGGGCGAGCCGCGCCTGCTGCTGCATCCCGACGATGTCGCGCTGGTGAAGAACAGCCTGGGCAACGAACTGCAGATCGCCGGCTGGCAGGTGCGCCCCGACGACACCATGGCGCGCGGCAGCGTGCGCGTGCAATCGGCCAGCGGCGAGATGGATGCGAGCCTCGAGACGCGCTGGAAAAGCGTGACAGCGGCACTGCACCGCGACGTCGATGCATCATGAGACACACCCCCAGGCTTGCCCACTTCGTGGGGCCGCCCACCCCCATGCAGGGGGCAACACCGGCGGCCCGGCCAAGCCGGTTCCGCGGTGTTCCCCGAAAAGGCCCAGCTTGCGAAGCGCTGCGGAGGCACTGAACTGATGCCAACCGTCCAGCCCAACCCCCACCTGCAATCCTGGCTCGGCACGCTCGCCCAGGCACGCAGCGACGTGAGCCGCTGCACCACCACCACGACCTCGGGCCGCCTCACGCGCGCCGTCGGTCTGGTGCTCGAAGCGGTCGGCCTTCAACTGCCCGTCGGCAGCGACTGCCTGATCGAGCTGCCGCCCGGCTATCCGCTGCGCCATGCCGAAGCCGAAGTGGTCGGCTTTGCCGGCGACCGCCTGTTCCTGATGCCGCAAAGCGAAGTGGCCGGCCTCCTGCCCGGCGCGCGCGTGTTCGCGCGGCCCGGCCTGATGGAACGCGGCGCGGTCGGCGATGCCCATACCAAGCGGCTGCCGGTGGGCGAAGGCATGCTGGGCCGCGTGGTCGATGCCGCCGGCCGGCCGCTCGACGGGCTCGGTCCGCTCGACATCAGCCGCAAGGTGCCGCTGTCCTCCACGCCGATGAATCCGCTGTCGCGCGCGCCGATCGATTCGGTGCTCGATGTCGGCGTGCGCGCCATCAACGCCATGCTCACCGTCGGCCGCGGCCAGCGCATGGGCCTGTTCGCCGGCTCCGGCGTCGGCAAGAGCGTGCTGCTCGGGATGATGGCGCGCTACACCAGCGCCGACGTGATCGTGGTCGGCCTGATCGGCGAACGCGGCCGCGAAGTGAAGGACTTCATCGAGAACACGCTCGGCGAGGAAGGCCTGGCGCGCGCCGTCGTGGTCGCCGCGCCGGCCGACAACTCGCCGCTGCTCAGGCTGCAAGGCGCCGCCTACGCGACCTGCCTGGCCGAGTACTTCCGCGACCAGGGCCGGAACGTGCTCCTGATCATGGATTCGCTCACCCGCTACGCGATGGCGCAGCGCGAGATCGCATTGGCCGTCGGCGAGCCGCCGGCCACCAAGGGCTATCCGCCCTCGGTGTTCGCCAAGCTGCCCGCGCTGGTCGAGCGCGCCGGCAACGGCGCGCGCGATGCCGAAGGCCGCGGCGGCTCCATCACGGCCTTCTACACCGTGCTGTCCGAAGGCGACGACCAGCAGGACCCGATCGCCGACGCGGCGCGCGCGATCCTCGACGGCCACGTGGTGCTGTCGCGCACGCTGGCCGAAGCGGGCCACTATCCGGCGATCGACATCGAGGCCTCCATCAGCCGCGCCATGACGGCGCTGATCACGCCCGCGCAGTTCGACACCGTGCGGCGCTTCAAGCAGATGCTGTCGCGCTACCAGCGCAACCGCGACCTGATCAGCGTCGGCGCCTACGCGCCCGGCCACGATCTGCAACTGGACCAGGCGATCGCGCTCTATCCGCGCATCGAAGCCTTCCTGCAGCAATCGATGACCGAGCGCACCGACTATGCGGACTCGATCGCGCGCATGGCCAAGCTGTTCGAACCCGCCTGAACGCACCGCAAGGATTCCGCATGCCCCAGCGACTTCCCCTCGACACGCTGACCGACCTGGAACGCACGCAGACCGACGACGCCGCGCGCCGCCTCGGCACGCTGCAGACCGCGCGCATCACCGCCGACCAGAAACTGGCGCTGCTGCAGCAGTACCGCCGCGATTACTACGACCAGCTGCAGGCGCTGATGATGCAGGGCCTGCCGACGGCGAAGTGGCGCAACTACCAGAACTTCCTCGCCACGCTCGACGGCGCGATCGACCAGCAGCGCGCCATCGCCGCCCAGGCCGCGAGCCGCGTCGACCACGGGCGCGTCGACTGGCAGGACCACAAGCGCCGGCTCAATTCCTTCGACACCCTGGCCGAGCGCGTGCGCCGGCAGGAACTGCTGGCGCAGGCCAAGAACGAACAGCGCGAGAGCGATGAGCGATCGGCGCGCAAGTTCTTCGACCGCCCCACCCACCCGATCCCCTGATGCTTTCCGGAGCCGCCATGCCTTCCATGATCCTGCCCGCCGCCCCTGCGAACGTGTCCGGCCCCGCGGCCTCGCCTTCGGGTGCGCGTGGACGCGCCGCCGATGATTCGCAAGGCGGCAGCTTCGGCGCCGCGCTGGACCGCGTGCGCACCACGGCCGCATCGACGAAGACGCGCGAAAACGCGTCCGGGCTTCCCGAAGCCGAAGCCGCCGACGCGCACAAGCCGCAGCGGGCGGCCGGCAGAAAGAGCGAGCTGTCCGCGGCCGACGTGATGGCGCTGCTCGCGCCGGCGGTGCTGCCTGTGGTGGCGGCCCCGACGCCGGCGCTGCCCGGTGCGGCGACGCCATCGCCGGGCGCAGCGAACGCGAAGAGTGCCCCGGCCGATGGCGTGCTGCCGCAGGCCGTGCACGCGGCCTCGCAGCAGATGGCTTCGTCGCAGGACGTGGCCACGGCCACGCCGGCGGCCGATGCCGATCCGGCATCGAAGTCCGATCCCGCGCCGAAGCCCGACGCCGCGCAGGATGTGGCCAAGGCCGCGCAACCCGGATCGCCGCTCGACGCCGGCCTGCGCGCCGGACTCGCCAAGACGATGCCGCCATCCGATCCCGGCAAGACGACAAGCGCCGCAACGCCCTCGTCGCCATCGCCCGCCCTGCCCGCTGCGGCGAACACGGCGCAGCCGCCGAACGCGAGCGCTGCATCGTCCATCGCCGCAGCACCCTCGACCGCCAATGCCGCCCCGGCCAACGCCGCGAAGACGAATGCGAGCGCCCCGATCGAGGCCGCCACCGCCAAGCTCGCCGCCGCGCCCGAGGCCTCGGCCGGCGACGGCGCCGATGCCGCCTCGACAACCAGCCCGCAGCCGCTGCCGCCGCTGCAGGCCCTGGTGCCGACGGCGATCGAACGGCAGACCGTCACCACGAACACCACGCCGGTGCTGACGGTGGCGCCGCCCGTCGGCAGCAGCGAATGGGGCACGGCGATCGGACACCAGATGATCCGCATGAGCACGAGCGGCCAGCATGTCGCCGAACTCAACCTCAACCCGGCGGGCCTCGGCCCGCTCAAGGTCACGCTGACGCTCGGCGACAACCAGGCGCAGGCGATGTTCGTCTCGGCCCACGAAAGCGTGCGCCGTGCCGTCGAGGCCGCGCTGCCGCAGTTGCGCACCACGCTCGCCGACCAAGGCATCAGCCTGGGTCAGACCTCGGTCGGCGCCGAGGCGCGCCAGCCCGGCCAGGGCAATGCCTTCGAACAGCAGCAGCCCCGGCCATCGAACACGCCGGACTATCCGGGCACTGCGCGCCGCGATGCCCTCGCCGCATCCGCCGCAGTGCCGGCTGCGCGGCCGAATGCCGCGCACGCATCGAAGGCCGGCCTCGACACCTTCGCCTGACCACCCGGCGCGCGGCCGCGCGGCAATGACGGGATCTGAAGCGCTTTTCCCCACTTGATCGCCCGTTCGTCCGCCGGCCTGTTCGCGAAGAATAGACCCGACCCGTTATTCAGCTCCATCATGGCTACCTCTCCTCCCGTCGCACTCGAAGCTCCTCCTGCCCGCTCGCCGAAACTGCTCATCCTTGCATTGGTGATCACGATCGGACTCCTCGCCGCCGCCGCGGCCGGCTACCTGGTGGTGCTGCCGAAACTCAAGACCGCGGAGGTGGCCGCGCCGGTGCCCGAGAAGCCGATCTTCATCGCGCTCGAGCCGCTCACCGTCAATCTCCAGGGCGAAGGCCGCCCGCGCTTCCTGCACATCGGCGTCGCGCTCAAGGTGCACGGCGAGAAGGCCAAGGCGCAGATCATGGAATTCATGCCCGAGCTGCGCAGCCGGCTCCTGATGCTGCTGGCCAACCGCACACCCGACTCGCTGGTCTCGCCCGAGGACAAGACCCGGCTGGCCGACGAGATCCGCGCCGAGCTGGACCGTCCGCTGGGCGACGACCTGAAGCCGCAGGGCATCGCCGGCGTTTCCTTCAACACCTTCGTGGTGCAGTGACCGCGTCCGGACAAGCGATCCATGGCCTATGAACAGGTCCTCTCGCAGGACGAGGTCGACGCGCTGCTGCAGGGCGTCACCGGCAGCACCGACCAACCCGCGGCGCCCCCGCCGGTGCGCGATGGCCTGCCGGCCTACGACCTCGGCGCGCCCGACCGCGTCGTGCGCAGCCGCATGCACACGCTGGAGGTCATCAACGACCGCTTCGCGCGCGGCCTGCGCAGCGCGCTGCTGAACTTCATGCGCCGCAGCCCCGACATCTCGGTCGGGCCGGTGCAGATCCAGCAGTACGGCGAGTTCGTGCGCCACCTGCCGGTGCCGGCCAACATCAACATGGTGCACATGAAGCCGCTGCGCGGCACGGCACTCTTCGTGTTCGATCCGAAGCTCGTGTTCCTCGTCGTCGACAACCTGTTCGGCAGCGACGGCCGCTACCACGTGCGGGTCGAGGGCCGCGACTTCACGCGCACCGAGCAGCGCATCATCAAGCGCCTGCTGGACCTCTCGCTGCAATGCTACGGCGACGCCTGGCAGCCGGTGTACCCGCTGAACTTCGACTACGTGCGCGCCGAGATGCACGGCAAGCTGGCCAACATCGTGGCGCCCAACGAGGTGGTGGTGAACACCACGCTGCAGATCGAGTTCGGACCGATCGGCGGCTTCCTGCACGTGTGCATTCCCTACTCGATGATCGAGCCGATCCGCGACCTCCTGTCCAACCCGATCCAGGACGAGGTCGAGGTCGACAAGCGCTGGGTCACGCAGATGTCGCGCCAGATGCAGAGCGCCGACGTCGAGCTGCGCGCCGACTTCGTGACGCTCTCCTCCACCATCGGCGAGGTGCTCAAGCTCCAGGTCGGCGACGTGCTGCCCATCGAGCTGCCGACCACGGTCACCGCCAAGGTCGACGGCATCCCGGTGATGGAGTGCGGCTTCGGCATCTCGAACGAGCGCTACGCGCTGCGCGTGCAGCACATGATCACCCACCAAGACAGCGATTCGAAGAACGACCATGACTGACAACACCTCCTCCGCCGGCGACGCGGACGACTGGGCCAGCGCGCTGGCCGAGCAGACCGCGGCCGCCGCGCCGGCCGCCGCACCCGCACCGGTGGCAGCACCGGCCACCGCGCAGGTCTTCCAGCAGATCCAGGAAGCGGCACCGCCCGCACCCGGCACGGTGACCTCGCCCGTCGATCTCACGCGCGTGCTGGACGTGCCCGTGCAGCTCACCGCCGAGATCGGCCGCACCCGCATCACCATCAAGAACCTGCTGCAGCTCTCGCAGGGTTCGGTGGTGGAACTCGACGGCCTCGCGGGCCAGCCGCTGGACGTGCTGATCAACGGCTACCTGATCGCGCAGGGCGAGGTGGTGGTGGTGAACGAGAAGTACGGCATCCGGCTGACCGACATCATCACGCCGTCCGAACGCATGCAGAAACTCGCGCGCTCATGATCCCTGCAAGGCACCGGCCGCAGGCACCGCGCGCGCTGGCGTGGATCGCGGCGCTGGCCGCCCTCCCCGCGCAGGCCGCGCTGCCGACCGTGCACACGCCGGTCGCGGAGGCCGCGCCGGCGGTCGGCGCCTCCGGCATGCTGCAGGCCGGCTTCGGCATGCTGGTCGTGATCGGCCTGATCTTCGCGTGCGCCTGGCTCGCGCGCCGCTTCGGCCTGCAGCGCTTCGGCGGCGGCCAGCTGGTGAAGGTGCTGTCCAGCTCGATGGTCGGCCAGCGCGAACGCGTGGTGGTGGTCGAGGTCGGCGCGACCTGGCTGGTGCTGGGCGTGACCGCGAGCCAGATCAACACGCTGCACACGCTGCCGGCCCAGGCCTTGCCGAACGCGCCCGCCGCAGGCGACGCGCCCGCGCGCACGCCGATCGACCTGTTCGCGCAGAAGCTGCGCGAGTCGCTCGGCGTCAAGCAGCGTCCGGCCGCATGAGCCGACCGGCCGTTCCGAAGGCGAATACCGAAGCGCTGCTGCGCGAAGGTGCTCCAGTGCCCCGCAACGCCTTCCTGCGCCGCGGCCTGCGCGGTGCGCTCCTGCTGCTCGCGGCCGTGCTGCCGATGGCCGCCTGGGCGCAGGGCCTGCCCGGCCTGACCAGCACGCCCGGCCCCGGCGGCAGCCAGACCTGGTCGCTCAGCGTGCAGACGCTGGTGCTGCTGACTTCGCTGTCCTTCCTGCCCGCGCTGCTGCTGAGCATGACCAGCTTCACGCGCATCCTGATCGTGCTGGGCTTGCTGCGCACCGCGATCGGCACGCAATCGTCGCCGCCCAACCAGATCCTGGTCGGCCTGTCGCTGTTCCTGACCTTCTTCGTGATGTCGCCGGTGTTCGACAAGGTCTACACCGACGCCTACAAGCCGCTCTCGGAAAACAAGATCAGCGCCGACAAGGCATTGGAGCGCGGCATCGAGCCCTTCAAGACTTTCATGCTGCGCCAGACGCGCGAGAACGATCTCGCGCTGTTCGCGCGCCTGGCCAAGGTGCCCGACATGCAGGGCCCCGAAGACGTGCCGCTGCGCATCCTGCTGCCCTCCTTCGTCATCAGCGAATTGAAGACCGCGTTCCAGATCGGCTTCACCATCTTCATTCCCTTCCTCATCATCGACCTCGTGGTGGCCAGCGTGCTGATGTCGATGGGGATGATGATGGTGCCGCCGGCCGGCATCGCGCTGCCCTTCAAGCTGATGCTCTTCGTGCTGGCCGATGGCTGGCAGCTGCTGATCGGCGCGCTGGCGCAGAGCTTCTACACCTAGCCGCGAGGAGCCAACGATGACACCCGAAACCATCATGTCCATGGGCTCGCAGGCGATCCAGGTCTCGCTGCTGCTCGGTGCGCCGCTGCTGCTGGTGGCGCTGGTCGTCGGCCTGGTGATCAGCATCTTCCAGGCCGCCACGCAGATCAACGAGGCCACGCTGTCCTTCATCCCGAAACTGCTGGCCGTGTTCGTCACCCTCGTGATCGCGGGCCCCTGGATGCTCGGGCAGATGCTCGACTACATCCGCGCGCTGTTCGCGAGCATCCCGCAGCTCGTGGGCTGATGCCGCCGGTCTTCTCGGTCACCTCGGCCCAGCTGACGGCGTGGCTGGTTGCCTTCCTCTGGCCCTTCGTCCGCATGCTGGCGCTGGTCAGCACCGCGCCGGTCTTCGGCGAGATCTGGGTGCCGCGGCAGGTCAAGGTCGCGATCGCGGCACTGCTCGCGCTCGTGCTCGCGCCCACGCTCGGGCCGCTGCCCCCGGTACCGGTGGTCTCGGTCGGCGGCATCTGGATCCTGGTGCAGCAGGTGCTCATCGGCGTCGCGATGGGCTTCACCATGCGCATGGTCTTCGCCGCCGTGATGGCGGCGGGCGAGTACATCGGCCTGCAGATGGGCCTGTCCTTCGCGTCCTTCTTCGATCCGATGAGCGGCGGCTCCACCATGGTCGTGGCGCAACTGCTCAACATGCTCGCGATGCTGATCTTCATCGCCGTCGATGGTCATCTGCTGCTGGTGTCTGCGCTGGCTGACAGCTTCCAGACACTGCCCATTGCCGACGCGCCGCTGGCCGCGCAGGGATGGATGTTCCTGGTGCTCGGTGCGAGCCGGATCTTCTCGACCGGGGTGATGCTGTCGCTGCCGCTGGTGACGGCGCTGCTGACGCTCAACCTTGCGATGGGCATCCTCAATCGGGCTTCGCCGCAGTTCAGTATCTTTGCGGTGGGGTTTCCGCTGACGCTGCTGGCGGGGGTGGGGATGTTGGGGTTGTTGATGCCGCAGTTGGGGGCGTTTCTGGAGCCGCGGTTTGCGGATGCGCTGGCTTCGCTGCTCGGGTTGACCCAGGCGTTGCATCGCTGAGTCCTCGGTAGGATGGCGTCATCCCTCATTCGTTCAGCCGCGCACGCACAAGGTCCTGCTCATGAACTTCGGCATCCTCGTTTTCAATGAAGTCGAAGAACTCGACTTCGTAGGCCCCTGGGAAATGCTCACGATGTGGAGCAAGTTCGCAGACGGCCCGGCCCCCTGCCTCATCGTCAGCCAGTCGCCCGGTCCGGTCCGATGCTCGAAGGGCCTGTCGATCAATCCCCACGTGTCCTTCGCCGATTGCCCGCCGCTCGACCATCTGCTGGTCCCCGGTGGGCAGGGCACGCGCCGCGAAGTCGACAACCCGGTGCTGGTCGACTTCGTCGCGCAGCAGGCCAGGCATTGCCAGGCCGTGCTGTCGGTCTGCACCGGCGCCTTCGTTCTGCATGCGGCCGGGCTGCTGTCGGGCAAGAAGGCAACCACGCACTGGGGTTCGCTCGAACGCCTGCGCGCGCTCGGCGACGTGACGGTCGTGGAAGAGCGCTACGTGCAGGACGGCAAGGTGTGGTCATCGGCGGGCGTGTCCGCCGGCATCGATCTGATGCTCGCCTTCATCGCCAGCGTCGGCGGCGATGAAGCCGCGGGCAAGGTGCAGTTCGGCGCGGAGTACTACCCGTCGTCCGTGCGCTACGGCGGCTTCGAGAAACATGCGCAGGCGCCGGCCTATCTCCGGGGAACGAGAGAAGGCTGAGTGGCGCCGGTGTCGGACTCCGCCTACCTTGCGCCCCGCTGCTTGCCGCTCGCTCTCGGGCTGCATGGATCTAGTGTGGTTCCTCAACCCAAGGAGCCGCGATGAACCCACCCGACAAGGACAAGGACCTGCAAGGCGAAGGCAACTACGACGCCACGCGCCGCTACGACAAGGCGCAGCGCGAATTCGTCGAGGCCGGCAAGGTCGAGCCGGCCGCGCGCGCGGCCAAGCCCCGTGACGCGGCCGAGGCCGAAGACATGAAGCGCGCCGAAGAGGCCGGCAAGTCGCACGTCAAGGGCGAGGACCCGGCGCTCAAGGATCCGCGCCTGGTGCCGAAGCAGCCCTGAGCGGCGCTCGGCACGCCGCGCACCTCGCCACGACTCGGCGATCGCGTCGTTCAGGCCACCTTGCGCGCGCGCTCGGCGAACTGATTGACGGGCCGCGCGAGGCCAAGGTTCTCGCGCAGCGTCTTTCCTTCGTACGCAGTGCGGAACAGGCCGCGCCGCTGCAGCTCGGGGATCACGAGGTCGACGAATTCTTCGAGCGACTGCGGCAGCACCGGCGGCATCACGTTGAAGCCGTCGGCCGCTTCGTTCTCGAACCATTCCTGCATCTGGTCGGCGATGGTCTGCGGCGTGCCGACGACCACCCAGTGGCCGCGCGCGCCCGCGAGGTATTCGTAGAGCTGGCGCACCGTGAGCCGGTCGCGCCGCGCCAGTTCGAGCACCACGTGGGCGCGGCTGTTGCGGCCGGCAGGCGGCTCGGGGATGTAGGGCGGCGGCGCATCGAGATCCCATGTCGACAGGTCCTCGCCCGGCCAGAAGATCTGCAGCGTGTTCAGGCCCACCGAGGGATGGATCAGTGCCTGCAGCTCGGCCCATTTGGCCTGCGCCTCTTCCTCGGTGCGGCCGATGACCGGCGAGATGCCCGGCAGCACCAGCAACTGATCGGGCCCGCGGCCGTATTTGGCCAGCCGGCCCTTCACGTCGCGGTAGAAGGCCTGTGCTTCGGCCAGGCTGGTCCAGGCGGTGAAGATGGCCTCGGCCGAGGCCGCGGCGAGTTCGCGCCCGGGCTCCGACGAGCCGGCCTGCACGATCACCGGATAGCCCTGCGGCGGACGTTCGAGGTTGAGCGGACCGCTGACCTTGAAGTACTTGCCCGCATGGTTCAGCGCATGCAGCTTCGCCGGATCGAAGTAGCGGCCCGAGGCCGGGTCGCGCGAGAAGGCATCGTCCTCGAAGCTGTCCCACAGGCCCTTGACCACGTCGATGAACTCGTGCGCCTGCTCGTAGCGCACAGCCGGATCGGGATGCCGGTCCAGGCCGAAATTGCCGTGCACGTTGTCGGCGCCGGTGGTCACCACGTTCCATGCGGCGCGGCCCTTGCTCAAGTGGTCGAGCGAGGCGAACTTGCGCGCCAGCAGGAAGGGATCCTCGTAGGTGGTCGATGCGGTGGCGACGAAGCCGATGTGCTTCGTGACCGCGGACAGCGCCGCCCACAGCGTCACCGGCTCGAAGTAGGACACGCGGCCCTGCCGGCTGAAAGCCTCGCCGTCGCCATGGAAGCCGACGCCCGGGCTGTCGGCCACGAAGACCTGGTCGAACAGGCCGCGCTCGGCGGTCTTCGCGACCTCGATGTAGTGGTCGATGTTGACACCCGAGTCGACCTGCGAACCGGGATGGCGCCAGGCGGCGACGTGATGGCCGGTGGCCATGATGAAGGCGCCGAGGCGCAGTTGGCGTTGCGTCATGGATGTTTCCAGGCGGTGAAATGGTGTTCGAGCCGCTGCAGCAGCCAGTTGAAGACAAGGCCGAGCGAGGTGATGGCGATGATCCCGAAGTACATCTGCGGGATCTGGAAGTTGTATTGCGAATAGATGATCAGATAGCCCAGCCCCGCCTTCGCGCCCACCATCTCGGAGGCGACCAGCACCAGGATGGCCGAGGCGCTCGCCAGCCGGATGCCGACGAAGACCGCGGGCACCGAGGCCGGCAGGATCACCTTGCGGAACAGCTGCATCGGCGTCGCGCCCATGGTGCGCGCGGATTTGATCAGCAGCGGGTCCACCTGCTGCACCGCCGAGATGGTGTTGAGCAGCAGCGGCCACGAGCACGCGTAGACGACCAGCGCCACCTTCGACACCTCGCCGATGCCCAGCACCAGGATGAACACCGGCAGCAGCGCCAGCGGCGCGGTGTTGCGCAGGATCTCGATCAGCGGATCCAATCGATCGGCCAGCCGCCGGTACCAGCCGATGGCCAGGCCCAGCGGGATCGCATAGGCCACCGCGATCAGGAGGCCCGCCAGCGCGCGGAACAGGCTGGCGCCGGTGTGCTCCGCGAGTTGGCCATTGAGCGCCAGGCTCCATCCCGCGGCGAGAACTTCGGACAACGGCGGCAGGAAGGTCGGATCGGTCAGATCCAGCCGGGGCAGGACCTCCCAGAGGACTGCGAGCAGCACGAGGATGGCCGTGCGGTCCAGCGCGCGGGCGAGCCAGCGCACGGGCCGCAGCGCCGTCGCGCGCCATGGCACGGCATCGGGCGGTGCGGAAGTCTGCAGCGTGTGGTGCAGGGTCTGTTGGGCACTAGACATGGGCGATCGCCTCTTGGTTGGATGGAATGGAAGAGAGGGACGGCGCGTCCTGCAGCAGGGTCCAGATCTGGTGCCGCACGCTGCCGAAGAGCGGCAGCGAACGCACGTCCTCCGCCGCCTGCTTGAGCGCCGCGGGAACCTCGAACACCTGCCGGATGCGGCCGGGCCGCGCGCTCATCACCGCCACGCGCTGGCCGAGCACGATGGCCTCGTCGATGCCGTGCGTGATGAAGACGATGGTCTTGCCGGTGGCGCGCCAGATGCGCAACAGCTCGACCTGCAGGTTCTCGCGTGTCTGCGCATCGAGCGCGGCAAAGGGCTCGTCCATCAGCAGCACCTCGGGCTCGCAGGCCAGGCTGCGCGCGATCGCGACGCGCTGCTTCATGCCGCCCGACAGTTCGTGCGGATGGCGGTTGCCGAAGGCCGAGAGCCCGACGAGGTCGAGGTAGTGCCGCGCCCGCTCGCGCCGCACGGCGGGCGCAACGCCCGCCACTTCGAGCCCGAATTCGATGTTCTGCAGCGCCGTGCGCCAGGGGAACAGCGCGTACTGCTGGAACACGATCGCGCGATCGCGGCCCGGCCCGCTGATCGGTTTGCCGTCGAGCAGGATGCGCCCGGAGGTCGGCGAAGTCAGCCCGCCCAGCAGATCGAGCAAGGTCGACTTGCCGCAGCCGCTCGGGCCCACCAGCGTGAGGAACTCGCCGGCCTCGACCTCGAGCGAGATGTCCTCGAGCGCCGTGAAGCGTTGCGCCGGGCCGCCGTCGTCCGGGCGGACCACGAACTCCTTGCGCACTTTTTCGAAGGTGATGCGCGAGGTCATTTCGCCGCCACGCCCACCGCTTCGGTGCGGTATGGATTGAATTCGTTGGTGTAGAGCGTGGCCGCGCGCAGCTGGCCGGGTTTGAGCACACCGTCTTTCACCAGCCAGTCGATCCAGACCTGCAGTTCCTTGTCGGCGATCAGCCCGCCCTTGCCGGCGACGCCGGTGCTCTTCCAGTACTTGATGGTCGAGTTGTCTTCGTTGCGCTTGCGCTGGGCGATGATCCTGTCGAAGCGCGCTCGCACTTCCTCGGGCGGCGAATTGCGTGCCCACTCGATGGCGCGCGCGGTGGCCTCGACGAAGCGGCGCGCGGTGGCCGGGTTGTCCTTGATGAACTTGTCGCGCAGCACGTAAGTCCCCGCGCTGAAGTTGCCGTACAGGTCGAGGTCGGAGAACAGCTTGCGGATGCCGCCGCGTTCCAGCGCCTTGTCGCGCAGCACGCCGCCCAGCGTCGTCAGTTCGACCTGCCCCTGGCGCAGCGCCTGCTCGCCGCTGACCGGCGGCACCACCACCAGCGTGACCTGCTGGATCTCGGCCGGCGTCAGGCCGCCGCGCGCGAGGAACTCGCGCAGCATGAACTCGTGGTGCGCGCCGAGCGTGTTGACGGCGACCTTCTTGCCGATCAGGTCGCGCGCGCTGCGGATCGGGCTGTCGGCGCGCACGAAGTAGCCGTTCCAGGTGGTGTCGTCGACGCCGTAGTAGGCGATCACCGGCTTGATCGGCGCATGGGCAGCGATCAGCTTGGCCACCGCGCCGTTGAAGGCGCCGCCGAAATCGATGTCGCCGGTCACCACGGTCTGGATGTCCTGCGGACCGCTGATGGTGTTGCCGATCCACTCGAGCTTGACGGGCGCGAGATAGCCGAGGTCTTCGGCCAGTTCGGGAAAGGTGACCTGGCCGGTCCAGCCCTGGTAGCGCAGTTCGGTTTGTTCGGCGGCGGCCGAGGCGGCAAGGCCCAGCCACAGCGCGACGAGAAGAAGGGGACGCAAGAATTTCATGGAGGGGGTGAACGCGTGGTTCCGGCGACGAGTGGGTGTGAAGGCGCGACGATCAGGCAGCGCGTGCGAGGTCGGCGCCGAGGCGTCCGTCGTTGACGGCATCGGGGCGCCGGCGCGTTCGGCTGCGCTGTCCGTCCACCGACACCGCGGGCTCGCCTTCGATCGTGACGCGGCGCACGACGCGCGGCTGGTCGCCGTAGTCGTTGATGGCGTAGTGCTGGGTCGCGCGGTTGTCCCAGATCACCACGTCGTCCTTCTGCCAGGTCCATCGCACCGTGTTCTCCAGCGCGATCACGCGGCTTTGCAGGATCTCGAAGATGCGCGCGGACTCCGCGCTCGAGAGTCCCGAGATCTTGCGGATGAAGTGGCCCAGCAGCAGCGCGCGTTCGCCCGACACGGGATGCACGTGCACCAGCGGATGCTCGGCCTCGTACACGGCGGAGGCGAACACGTCCTGGTAGTGCCGCAGCCGTTCGGGGTCCACCACGTCGCGGCCGCCGGCGTAGTCGTACGCGTTGCTGTGCACCGCCCACAGGCCATCGGCGAGCGTGCGGAGTCCGGCCGGCAGTTGCTCGTAGGCGGCCGCGGTGTTGGCCCACACGGTATCGCCGCCATGGACCGGCAGCGTGACGCCGCGCAGGATCGAGATCTTCGGAAAGGCATCGACGAAGGTGACGTCGGTGTGCCACGAATCGGCACGACCGCCGCCGCGCGAGGCATCGAGCTCCAGCAGCTTCAGGCCTTCGACCGCGGGCACCGTCGGATGCGGCACGACGCGGCCGAAGCGCGCGCCGAAGGCCTCCTGCTCGCGGTCGCCGAGCTGCGTCTGTCCGCGGAAGAACAGCACCTTGTGCCGGACAAGCGCCGCATGGATCGAGGCAATCACCTCGCCATCCAGCCGCGCGCTCAGCTTGACGTTGAGGACCTCGCCGCCGATGCGGCCGGCGACGCGGCGAATATACAAATCGCCGAAAGAGGTATCGATGTTGGTTGCGGTGACAGTGCTCACGGACGGTGCTCCTTGGGTGGAGCGCCGAAGTCTAGGGAGCCATCACGCAATCACGAACCAATCAATTGCGATATGCAAAGAGCGCAACTGTCCGAGCCGCGCGCGCCGCGCTACAGGTAGTTCATCAGCGAGATGCTGCTGAGCTTGGCGAAGGTCAGCTGCGTGGCCTGCAGCGAGGTCTGCCGCTGGTAGAACTCGGAGATCGCGCTGGCCGGATCCAGGTCCTGGATGGACGAGAGGTAGCTCTTGTCCTGCAGGTCGCGCGTCGCGCCGCTGGTGTTGAGCGCGTCGAGCTCGTTCTGGCGCGAGCCCACCGACGACAGGATGGTCAGCACGTTGTCGTGCGCGTTGCTGACCTTGACGTTGGCGGTGCTCAGCGCGTTGAGCAGCTTGGCCTGCGCCGCGTCGCCGCCGCCTTCGAGCGGCGTGCGCAGCGCGCTGACCAGTTGGCCGATGGCGGCGAAGATGTCGGTGCCGGCGTTCCTGGCCGTCGAGACGTCGAAGCTGTCGCCGTCCGCCGGCTTGCCGCTGATGCTGATCTGCAGGCCGCCGAAGGCGATCGGCGTGTCGGGTGTGAACGCGCCGGTGGCCGCGACGACCGGCGGCGTGTCCTTGGTCGTCACCGTGTAGTTGCCGCCGGCGAAGCTGATGGTGAAATCCTTGCCATAGTTGGCCGCGGTCGCATCGGTCACGCCGATCGCGCCGAACACGCCGGAGCCGGTGTTGCCGGCCGTGCCCGAAGCGACATAGCCCGCGCCGCCCTGCACCGACTGGAAGACGGTGCGGCCGTCGTCCGAGGTCGACATCTGCCGCGCGACATCCACCTGCATCAGCCGCTGGCCCTGGTCGCCCACGTACTGCACGCCGCCGCCGGCCGTCGCGGCGAAGGGCGCGTTGGCGCTCTTGAAGCCGCCGAACAGGAACTGCCCGTTGCCGTCGTCGGAGTTGGCCACGCCGACCAGCTGGTCGAGGTTGCTCTGGATGGTGGTGGCCAGCGCGTTGCGGTCGGCATCCGACAGCGTGCCGTTGCCGGCCTGCACGGTGAGGGTCTTGATGTTCTGGAGGATCGAGGTGACGGAGTCCAGCGCGCCTTCCTCGCGCGACAGCGACAGCATCGCGTGGTCGCGGCTCGATGCGTACTGCGCCGACTCGGCCAGCGTCTGGCTGACGCCGAGCGAGCGCGCCGCGCCGACCGGGTCGTCGCCGGCCGTGAGGAACTTGGAGTTGGTCCCGAGCTGCTGCTGGACCTTGAACAGCTGCTGCTGCTGCTGCCCCATCGCGTTGAGGCTCTGCTCGTAGAAAGACTGGGTGCTGATGCGCATCGCGGCTCCTGGGATCTGGGTGTTGCGGGGGATCAGGCGCTGATGCCGAGGATCGCGTCGAACATGGTCGATGCGGTCTGGATCACCTTCGCATTGGCCTGGTACATCTGCTGGTACATCAGCAGGTTGGCGGTTTCCTCGTCCTGGTTGACGCCGGAGATGGACTGCTGGCTGGCCTTGATCTGGCTGGTCACGCTGTCCTGCGTGGCGCCGGCGACCTGGATCTCCATCGCGCGGTTGCCGACCTCGCTGACCAGCTGCGCATAGGCGCCGTTGAAAGTGGTGGTGCCGTTGCCCATCGTGGCCTTGCGTTGCAGCGCGCCGAGCTGCAGCGCATTGCTGCCGTCGGACACGCCCGAGACGTTCTTGCCGACGGTGAAGGTGTCGCCGTGCGCGGGCGCGCCGGTCATGCTCACGCTGATGCCGCCGAAACTCATCGCCGCGCCGGCCGTATAGGGCACGGCAGCGCCCGCCGCATAGGTGGTGGCCGTGCCGTCGGCCAGCGTCACCGTGACCGGGGATGCGGCCGGGAAGCCCGACAGCGTCTGGCTCGCGGCGTCGTAGCCCAGCGTCACCGTGGCGGCCAGCGGCGAGGCCGGATAGCTCGCATCGACGCTCGCGCTGCCGATTGCGCCGCTGCCCTGGTTGCCGACGGTGTTGCCGGTGGAAAGCGGCGATGCGGCGGCGACCTTGGCCGGGTCGCGCACCAGCACGTCGAGGTCGCGCGCACCGGTGCGCGTCGGCTGCACGAGGAAGGTGTCGCCGGCCTGCGCCGTGCCGCTGGTCGCGGCGACGGTGACGCCGTCGAAGCTGATCGGCAGGCTGGTGAAGCTGCCCATCGACTGCTTGTCCGACAGCCGCGTCACCGAATAGTTGAGCGTGCCCGCGACATCGCGCACTTCCACCGAATAGTCGCTGATCGTGAGCTGCGACGCATCGGTGAGCGTCGCGCCGAGCACGAGGTTGCCGGTGTTGCCTGCATTGGACAGCACGCCCGGCGTGGCCTGGGTGAAGAAGTCCTGGCCCAGCGCGCCGTTCAGATCGACGCCGAGCTTGTGCTGCGCGTTGACCGCATCCGAGATCGACATCGCGAGCCGGCCGATGGCGTTCTGCGTCGGGATCAGCGTCTGGCTGCGGAAGGCCATCAGGCCGCCGAGCGAGCCGCCGGTGATGGTCTCGTCGCTGATCTCGCTGGTGTTGCCCGCGTAGCCGACCAGGGACAGGGCCTCGCGCGTCGGATCGGCCGCGGACGGCCCGGCCACCATCTTCGCTGCCTGGTCGCCCACCACCAGCGACTGGCCGGTGGCGATGAAGACGTTGTACTTGCCGTTGTCCTGCTGCAGCACCTTGACGTCGACGATCTGGCCGAGCTGGCTCACCAGCTGGTCGCGCTGGTCGAGCAGGTCGTTGGGCGGCTGGCCGCCGGCCATGTCGCTGAGCATGCTGATCTGCTTGTTGAGGCTGGCGATCTTGCTGGAGTAGGTGTTGATCTGGTCGACGCTGCCGCCGATCTGGTCGTTGATCGACGAGTTCAGGTCGCTCAGATACTGGTCGGTGGAGCGGAACTTGCTCGACAGCGACTGCGCCGAACTGATGAGCTGCTGGCGCGCGGCCGGATCGGCGGGCGTGTCGGCCACGCCCTGCATGCTGGCGAAGAAGCTCTGCATCAGCGGCGTCAGGCCCGAGGTCTTGTCGGCCAGCAGCGTATCGACGCGATTGATCTGCGTGCTGTTGGTGCTGAGCGCGGCGGAGGCCGACTGCGCCGCGGCCAGCTGCGCGGTGAGGTAGCGGTCGTAGCTGCGCGACACGGTGCTCACGTTGGCACCGCTGCCGATGAAGCCCGAGCCGCTCGAGATGGCGCCGGCGCTGGCGATCTCGGCGACCTGCCGGCTGTAGCCCGGCGTGTACACGTTGGCGGTGTTGTGGGCCGTGGTCACCAACGCGGTTCGGGCCACGCTGAGGCCACTCAGACCCGTGAGGAACAAGCTTCCGGACATAAGGCTTTTACCTGTGAGAGTGATCTGGATCGCGGCATCGATCGCATCGATGCCCTGGTCCTGTATATCGGCAACGGCGCCGAAAAATGAAGGCCGGCGCAGGCACTCAGGCGGTCCGCAGGCTGAAGACGCCGACCGCCTCGACGAGGCTGCCGGCCTGCTCCTGCAGCGAGGCCGCCGCCGCTGCGGCCTCTTCCACCAGCGCCGCGTTCTGCTGCGTGACCTGGTCCATCTGCGTGATCGCCTGGTTGATCTGCTCGATGCCCGAGGTCTGCTCCTGGCTGGCCGCCGTGATCTCGCCCATGATGTCGGTCACGCGCTTGACGCTGCCGACGATCTCTTGCATCGTGCGGCCCGCCTCGGCCACCTGCTTGCTGCCTTCCTCGACCTTGTCCACCGAGTCGCCGATCAGGGTCTTGATTTCCTTGGCCGCTGCGGCCGAGCGTTGCGCGAGGTTGCGCACTTCCGAAGCGACGACGGCAAAGCCCCTGCCCTGTTCGCCGGCACGGGCCGCTTCGACGGCCGCGTTCAATGCCAGGATGTTGGTCTGGAACGCGATGCCGTCGATGACGCCGATGATGTCCACGATCTTGCGCGAGGACGCATTGATCGAGCCCATGGTGTCGACCACCTGGCTGACGACACTGCCGCCCTTGACTGCGACTTCCGAAGCGGACACGGCGAGCTGGTTGGCCTGGCGCGCGTTGTCGGCGTTCTGCTTGACGGTGGAGGTGAGCTCTTCCATCGACGCTGCCGTCTGCTGCAGCGAACTCGCCTGCTCTTCGGTGCGCGAAGAAAGATCCTGGTTGCCGACTGCGATCTGCCCCGAGGCCGTCGCGATCGTGTCGGTCGAAACCCGGATGCGCCCGATCACCTCGGTCAGCTGGTGCTGCATCTGCTTGATCGAATGCAGCAGGCTGCCGTCCTTCGCCGAGCGCGCCTGCACCTCGTCCGTCAGGTCGCCGCCGGCGATGCGGCCCACCACCGCCGCGGCATAACCCGGCTCGCCGCCCAATTGACGCGCCAGCAGACGCGCCACGATCACGCCCAGACCCACGCTGCCGACGATCCCGGCCAGCGCCAGCGCCGCCATCAGCAGCCGCGAGGTCCGGTAGGTCTCGCCCACATCGTCGACGCTGGCCTTGGCGCGTTGGTCACTGTAGACCACCATCTTCCTCAGCACGTCCTCGAGCACGCGCGAATCCTTCAGCAGCTTGTCGCTGTCCTCGGTCACCTGGCCATCGAACTGCGAGCTGTCCAGCGACTGCCTGGAAATCAGCGCCACGAAATCCAGCATGCGCTTCCTGAACGGCGGCATCAGGCTCTCGTACTGCTTGAAGAGCGCCTGTCCCTCGTCGCTGTCCTGGAGCAGCGGCCTGGCTTGCGCGAGCTGCGCTTCGAGGCCTTCCAGCGCGGACTTCAGCGCCTTCGCGCCGGTGTTGCGGTCGCCGCGCGTGGAGGCCGACAGCAGGCTCATCTGGGCGCGGCTCGCATCGATGAGGTCGATGTGGGCCTCCTGCGCAGCCTTCAACGCATGCAGCTCGTTGTCGTAGAGGCTTTCGGTCAATGCATTGATGCGGCCCATGTGGAAGATGCCGAGCGCACTGATGGCGCCGCCCACCGCCGCGACGACCAGGAAACTGAGGATCAGCCGGACGCTCACGCGAAGCTGTTGGAACCATTGCATTTTCATTCTCCTGCGTAGCGTCGTGTCATCCTAGAACTCCGTCCAGTCGCCGGCCGCGCCTGCAGCGAGCGCAAGCTGGGGCTGCGATCCCGCGCCCTTTTCGCGTTGCGCGGGCAAGGCCTTGGCGCGTGCCTTCGCGGGCGTCCGGGGCGCCGCACCGGCGATCGGCACGATGCGGGCAAGCGGCGAGGCGCCATGTGTGCCGGCATCGAGCTTGAACACACCGACCACGCTCGACAGGCTGGCAGCCTGCTCCTGCAGCGAGGCCGCAGCCGCTGCCGCCTCTTCCACCAGCGCTGCGTTCTGCTGCGTGACCTGGTCCATCTGCGTGATCGCCTGGTTGATCTGCTCGATGCCCGAGGTCTGCTCCTGGCTGGCCGCCGTGATCTCGCCCATGATGTCGGTCACGCGCTTGACGCTGCCGACGATCTCTTGCATCGTGCGGCCCGCCTCGGCCACCTGCTTGCTGCCTTCCTCGACCTTGTCCACCGAATCGCCGATCAGGGTCTTGATTTCCTTGGCCGCCGCGGCCGAGCGTTGCGCGAGGTTGCGCACTTCCGAAGCGACGACGGCAAAGCCCCTGCCCTGTTCGCCGGCACGGGCGGCTTCGACCGCTGCGTTGAGCGCCAGGATGTTGGTCTGGAATGCGATGCCGTCGATCACGCCGATGATGTCCACGATCTTGCGCGAGGACGCATTGATCGAGCCCATGGTGTCGACCACCTGGCTGACGACACTGCCGCCCTTGACTGCGACTTCCGAAGCGGACACGGCGAGCTGGTTGGCCTGGCGCGCGTTGTCCGCGTTCTGCTTGACGGTGGAGGTGAGCTCTTCCATCGACGCTGCCGTCTGCTGCAGCGAACTCGCCTGCTCTTCGGTGCGCGAAGAAAGATCCTGGTTGCCCGAGGCGATCTGGCTCGACGCCGTCGCCATGGTGTCGGTGCCCGAGCGCACCTCGCCGACCACCTTCGCCAGGCTCGCATTCATGTGCTTGAGCGCCTGCATCAGCTGGCCCGTCTCGTCGCGGCTCGCCACTTCGATGTGCGAGCTCAGGTCCCCGCCGGCCACCGTCTCCGCGACCTTGATCGCATGGCCCAGCGGCCGCACGATGCTGCGCGAGATGAAGAACGCGAAGGCGCCGCCGGCGATCACCGTCAGCAGGGTCAACGCCAGCCTCAGGTTGAAGCTGCGCGCGTTCGCCGCGTCGATGGCCCGGCTCTGGTCATCGATCGCCTTGCGCTCCATCGCCAGCAGGTCGAGCACCCGCCCTTCGTAGGCCTTCGCGGCCGGCGTGAAGACGTCCTTGAAGACCCGCTCCGTCTCTGCCGCGTCGCCGGCCGCCTTGGTCTTGCCGACCAGGTCCTTGGCCGTCTGGTACTTGGCGCGCAGGTCGACGATCGACTGGAAGGTCGTCTTCTCGACATCGGCCACCAGCAGCGCCTGGACCTTGGCCATGGTCTCGCTGCCTTTCTTCACGCTGTCGGAGATCACGTCGGCGAAGGTGACGGGCAGCGTCTCGTCGGAGGTCTTGGCGATCATCGAGGTGCGCGCGATGGCCGAGTAGGTCAGCACATACCAGTCGGCGATGAGCCGCTCCTTCGCCAGCGGACCCTGCATCATGTGGCGGGTGGCTTCCGCGCTGTTGCGGGCGCTGACGAGCGCGAAGGCGGACGAGAGGATGGTCAGGCCGAGGACGATGGCAAAGCCGGTCGCCAGGCGCGTGCCGATACGGAGGTTGGAAAGAAAGTTCATGGCGCGGATCCGGTGTTCGAGGTGATGGCGGGCAACTTCAGGCAATGGCTTCGACGAGGCCCATCTCGTCGCTGGACATGAGGCGGCCGATGTCGACCAGGATCAGCATCCGCTCATCGACCGTGCCGAGGCCGATCAGGTAGTCGGTGTCCAGCACCGAGCCCATCTGCGGCGCCGGTTTGATCTGTTCGGGCGTCAGGGTGATCACGTCCGACACGCTGTCCACCACCATCCCCACCACACGGCCGCCGATGTTCAGCACGATCACCACCGTGAACTGGTCGTAGCTCGGCGTGCCCAGGTTGAACTTCACCCGCATGTCGATGATCGGCACGATGACCCCGCGCAGGTTCACCACCCCCTTGATGTATTCCGGCGCGTTCGCGATCCGCGTCACCGCGTCGTACCCGCGCAGCTCCTGCACCTTCTGGATGTCGATGCCGTATTCCTCCGCGCCCAGCGTGAAGGAAAGGAACTCCAGCGGCTTGTCCGCGCGTGCCGTCGCCGGGGCCGCATGCTCCGCGGCCGGCTTCGATGTGTCTGTGGTCTTCATCAGCATCTCTTGTGCCTCCGGTTTGAATCTGTTGTCCGTTGTCCGCACCGCGCCGCCTGGTGAGGCTCAGGCTCCGGAGGTTCAGGTCGAACAGGGGCCTTTTCTCTCCAGGGAAACGGGTGCTGCAGAGGGGTTATCGGCAGCTGCGGGCCATTCTTGAAGGTCGACTCGAAATTCAGTCCAATCGGAACTCGCCCACCACCAGCGACAGACCACCGGCCTGCTCCTGCAGCGAGGCCGCCGCCGCTGCGGCCTCTTCCACCAGCGCCGCGTTCTGCTGCGTGACCTGGTCCATCTGCGTGATCGCCTGGTTGATCTGCTCGATGCCCGAGGTCTGCTCCTGGCTGGCCGCCGTGATCTCGCCCATGATGTCGGTCACGCGCTTGACGCTGCCGACGATCTCTTGCATCGTGCGGCCCGCCTCGGCCACCTGCTTGCTGCCTTCCTCGACCTTGTCCACCGAGTCGCCGATCAGGGTCTTGATTTCCTTGGCCGCTGCGGCCGAGCGTTGCGCGAGGTTGCGCACTTCCGAAGCGACGACGGCAAAGCCCCTGCCCTGTTCGCCGGCACGGGCCGCTTCGACGGCCGCGTTCAATGCCAGGATGTTGGTCTGGAACGCGATGCCGTCGATGACGCCGATGATGTCCACGATCTTGCGCGAGGACGCATTGATCGAGCCCATGGTGTCGACCACCTGGCTGACGACACTGCCGCCCTTGACTGCGACTTCCGAAGCGGACACGGCGAGCTGGTTGGCCTGGCGCGCGTTGTCGGCGTTCTGCTTGACGGTGGAGGTGAGCTCTTCCATCGACGCTGCCGTCTGCTGCAGCGAACTCGCCTGCTCTTCGGTGCGCGAAGAAAGATCCTGGTTGCCCGAGGCAATCTCCCTCGACGCCACCACGATGGAATCGGTCGATCCCTTGATGCGCCGCACCAGTTCGGTCAGCGTGTCCTCCATCTCGCCCATGCCGTTCAGCAGCCGGCCGAAATCACCGCCGCGTTCGGTCGCGAATTCCTGGCTCAGATCGCCCGAGGCGACGGTCTCCGCAATGAGGATCGCCTCGTCGATCGGTTGCACGATGCCGCGCGTGAGCCGCCATGCCAGCAGCGCGCCCAGCGCCAGTGCGAGCGCCGCCAGCACGAGCAGGTTGCGCCGGCCCGAGCGGTGGAGTTCGTCGATGGCCGCGGCCGTCTTGTCGATCTCGGCCTGCTGGTGGCTCAGCATGCCGCGGATGCTGGCGTCGTAGCTGTCGAGCAGCGGCACCAGCTGGCCATCGGTGAGTTGCGCGGCCTCGGCCTGCCGGCCCTGCGCCTGCAGCTTGAGGATGTCGTTGCGCAAGCCCACGTACTCGGCGCGGCGCTTGCGGATGTCCTCGGCCAGCGCGAGTTCCTCGGGCGAGGCCAGCATCTCCTCGAGCTTCTTCTGCGTCGCCGAGATGGCCGCGCTGGTCGTGCCGATGTTCTTCTGCAGGTAGGCTTGCACCTCGGGGTTGTCGCTCTTGAGCAGCGCGAAGGTGCGCACGCTGTTGTTGCTGGTGGACTGCAGCCATGCCGCGGCCAGGCGCTCCTTGGCGAGCGAATGCTGCGCCATCTCCTGCGTCGCATCGCCCACGGCCTGCAGGCGCAGCACGCCGACGGCCGCGATGCCGGCGGCGAGCGCCAGCACCAGCGCGAAGCCCATGCCGAGTTGAGTGCCGATCTTCCAGTTCTTCATCCTTGCCTCCTCCTTCAAAAATCCCGCGCCGGCTTCGATCGGCCGGGTCGCTAGGCCGCGATCTTCTCGATCAGGCCCATGTCGTCGCTCGACATCAGCCGATCGATGTCCACCAGGATCAGCATCCGCTCATCGACCGTGCCGAGGCCGATCAGGTAGTCGGTGTCCAGCACCGAGCCCATCTGCGGCGCCGGCTTGATCTGTTCGGGCGTCAGCGTGATCACGTCCGACACGCTGTCCACCACCATCCCCACCACACGGCCGCCGATGTTCAGCACGATCACCACCGTGAACTGGTCGTAGCTCGGCGTGCCCAGGTTGAACTTCACCCGCATGTCGATGATCGGCACGATGATCCCGCGCAGGTTCACCACCCCCTTGATGTACTCCGGCGCGTTCGCGATCCGCGTCACCGCGTCGTACCCGCGCAGCTCCTGCACCTTCTGGATGTCGATGCCGTATTCCTCCGCGCCCAGCGTGAAGGTCACGACCTCCAGCCGCCTTGCGTGGGCATCGCCGCGCGAGGCCGCCGCGTCTGCGGGGCGTTCGAGGCTTTCGATCTGTGGCATGGGATTCCTTTGTCGGGGTCCGTTCCTAGACGAACTTCTGCATGATGCGAACCAGCTTCTGGCTGTACTGCGGATCGGTCGCGTAGCCGGCGCGCTGCAGGCCGTGTGCGGCCTCGGTCGGATCGCCGGTGGTGATCACGTTGGCATAGCGCGGATTGCCGGTCATGAATTTCGCGTAGTCGGTGAAGGCCTCGTCGTACGAGCCGTAGGCGCGGAACTTCGCGCGCACGCGCTGCGGCACGCCGTCCACGTACTCGGTGGTGGTGGTCTCGACCACCGGGCCCTGCCAGCCGCGGTCGGCCTTGATGCCGAACAGGTTGAAGCTCTGCGTGCCGTCGTCGCCGCGGATCTCGCGCTTGCCCCAGCCGGACTCGAGCGCGGCCTGCGCGAGGATCAGCGGCGCGGGCACGCCGCTGGCCGCGCTCGCCGCCTGTGCGGACGTGCCCATGCGGCTGACGAAGCTGTCGACATGGCTTTGCAGCGAGGCCATCGCACCGGATGCGGCGCGGTCGTTGTTGAGCTGGTAGGCGCTCAGGTCGGCGCGCCCCGTTGCCATCGGCGGCGTCGGCGAGGAGCCGAGCGGAATCCCCGACTGCGGCCGGATCGGCAGCCCCGGCCGCGGCGCGAGCGACATGCCCGCGCCTCGGGCATCGCCTTCGGCCTCCGGCGTGCCCGATGCCGACGCGCGGCGCAGCTGCACCAGCATCGCCTCGGCCAGCCCGAGACCTCGGCCCGACAGGTTCTGCGCCAGCTGCTGGTCGAGCATCGAGGTGTAGAGCTTCTGGTTGCTGTCATCGAGCAGGCCGCTCGATGGCGTGGCCTCGCGCATGCTCTTCAACACCATGTTCATGAACAGCGCCTCGAACTGCCGCGAGACCTGCTTGAGCCCTTCCTCGGGCGAAGTGCGCGCGGTGCGCCGCAGCGCATCGACGCCCTGCACGTCGAGCGCGAAACGCTGGTCCAGCGCGCCGCTGCGGTTCGCCGCATCGGTGCCGATCGACGCGTTGAGGGACGTCATCGCCATGCCGTCCTCAGATGACTTCGAGCTCGGCGCGCAGCGCGCCGGCCGTCTTCATGGCCTGCAGGATCGACACCAGGTCCTGCGGATTCGCACCCAGGCTGTTCAGGCCCTTGACCACGTCGGACAGCGAGGCGCCGCCGCGCACCATCTGCAAGGCGCCGCCGCCCTGGTTGACCGAGATCTGCGAGGTCTGCGCGGCCACGGTCGTGCCGCCCGCGAGTGCGTTGGGCTGGCTGACCACCGGCTCGGTGTTGATGACGACCGAGAGATTGCCGTGCGCGATCGCGCAATCGCTCACCCGCACCGCCTGGTTCATGACCACCGAGCCGGTGCGCGCATTGATCACCACGCGCGCCCCGGCCTGCACCGGCGTGACCTCGATGTTCTCCAGCCGCGCGAGGAAGCCGACGTGATCCTGCAGCGCGGGCGCGCGCACGCGGATCTGGCGCGCGTCCATGGCGTTGGCGGTGCCGGCGCCGAACTGGCGGTTGACGGCCTCGACCACGCGTTCCGCGGTGCCGAAGTCGGAGCGCGTGAGCTCGAGCGAGATGGCGCCGTCGCTGCCCAAGGCGGACTCGACCGTGCGCTCGACCAGCGCACCGCCCGGGATGCGGCCGGCGCTCAGCTGGTTGATCTGCACCTTGCTGCCGTTGGCCGAGGCGCCGGCGCCGCCGACCACCAGGTTGCCCTGCGCGATCGCGTAGGTTGCGCCGTCGACGCCCTTGAGCGGCGTCATCAGCAGCGTGCCGCCGCGCAGGCTCTTGGCATTGCCCATCGAGGACACCGTCACGTCGATGTTCTGGCCCGGGCGCGCGAACGACGGCAACGTCGCCGTCACCATCACCGCAGCCACGTTCTTCAGCTGCATGTTCACGCCGGCCGGAATCGTGATCCCGAGCTGCTGCAGCATGTTGTTCAGGCTCTGCGTGGTGAACGGCGTCTGCATCGTCTGATCGCCCGTGCCGTCGAGCCCCACCATCAGCCCGTAGCCGATCAGCGGGTTGTCGCGCACGCCCTGGATGCTGGCGAGCTCCTTGAGCCGCTCTGCGTGCGCCGGTGCGCTCAACGCGAGCGCGCAGAGCACAGCAACACCGACCAGAGAAATTAAACGTCGCATGAAAAGGATCTTTCTATTCAAGAAACACCGCGGATCCGGCTCCACCGGTCCGCCGGTGTTGCCCCCGGCAGGGGGTTGGCGAAGCGACACGAAGTGCGCGCAGCCTGGGGGGAGCCATATCTAGAACGGCATCACATTCAGAAAGAAACGCTGCATCCAGCCCATGGTTTGCGCCTCGTCGATATAGCCCTTGGCCGTGTACTCGATGCGCGCATCGGCCACCAGCGTCGAAGGCACCGTGTTGTTGCCCGAGACCGTGCGCGGATTCACCACGCCCGAGAAACGGATGAACTCCGTGCCCTGGTTGATGCCCATCTGCTTCTCGCCGCTCACCAGCAGGTTGCCGTTGCGCATCACGTCCGTCACCGTGACGGTGATCACGCCGTTGAAGGTGTTGTTGGCATTCGCGCCGCCCTTGGCATCGAGCACGTTGTTGCCCGACAGCTTGGCGTCCTGTCCGTCGAGCAGGCCGCCCAGCAGCTTCGGGATCGCGCCGAAGGCTGCACCGACGCTGCCGTTGCGGCTGACGTTCGCGCCCGAGTTCTTGCTCGCGTTGACCTTCTCGCTGATCACGATGGTCAGGATGTCGCCGACGTTGCGCGGCCTGCGGTCCTCGAACAGCGCGCTGCCGCCCGGCCCCTCCTGAAAGATCGCCCCGTTCGCCCGCCGCGGCGCCATTGCCGCATACGGGTCCGCGCGCGCCGTCATCGGCTGATGCACCAGCGGCTCGCGCGGAAGCTGCGCGCAGCCGGAGGCCAGCGCGACGACCGCCACCGAGATCGCGAAACGCCCTGCGGTGTGCATTACAGCTGGCCTAGGCGCTGGAGCATCTGGTCGGACGCCTGCACCGCCTTGCTGTTGATCTCATACGCGCGCTGCGCCGCGATCATGTTCACCAGCTCTTCCACCACGTTGGTGTTGGAAGCCTCGATGTAGCCCTGGCTCACGATGCCGGCGCCGTCGAGCCCCGGGTTAACCTGGTTCGGCGGCCCCGAGGAATCGGTCTCGGTGTAGAGGTTCTCGCCCATGCTCTGCAGCCCGGTCGGGTTGAGGAAGGTGGCGAGCTGCAGCTGCCCGACCTGCACGCTGGCGGTGGTGCCGGCCTGCGTGACCGTGACGATGCCGTCGCGGCCGATGGTGATGCCGGTCGAGTTCTGCGGAAGGGTGATCGCCGGCTGCACCGGAAAGCCGCTGGCCGTGACCAGCTGCCCGTCCTTGTCGGGCGTGAACGAACCGTCGCGCGTGTAGGCGGTCGTGCCGTCGGGCATCAGCACCTGGAAGAAGCCGTTGCCGTTGATCGCGATGTCGGTCGGGTTGTCGGTCTTGGTCATGTTGCCTTGCGCATGGATGCGCTCGGTCGAGACCACGTGCACGCCGGTGCCGACCTGCAGGCCCGAGGGCAGCCGCGTCTGGTCGGAGGTCTGGCCGCCGACCTGGCGCAGGTTCTGGTACATCAGGTCCTCGAACACGGCGCGGCTGCGCTTGAAGCCGGTGGTGCCGACGTTGGCCAGGTTGTTGGAGACGACGTCGAGCTGGGTCTGCTGGGCTTCGAGGCCGGTCTTGGCGATATAGAGGGAACGCAACATGGGGAATCTCCTGCGGAGCGGGTGAACGGACGGCGGATGGGATTCGGCCTCAGCCGTACGCCAGCAATTTGTTGGCCGACTGCGCGTTGGTGTCGGCGGACTGGATCGACTTCATCTGCATCTCGAAGCTGCGACCGTTGGCGATCATGGCCACCATGGCCTCGACCGGATTGACGTTGCTGCCCTCGACCACGCCGGAGACCAGCGTGACCGCTTCGTCGGCCGGCGCCGGCGGCAGGCCGTCGCGCATGCGGAACAGGCCGTCCTCGCCGCGCACCAGGTCGGCGTTCGGCGGGTTGACGAGCTTCAGGCGCCCGACCTCGCCGACGCCGACGTTCGGATCGCCGGCGCCGCGTGCGGTGACGAGGCCGTTCTCGGCGACGGTCGCGGTGGAGCCGGGCGGGATCACCAGCGTGCCGCTCTCGCCCATCACGGGGCGCGCGCCCATGGTCAGGATCTGGCCGTCGGCGCCCACCTGCAGGTTGCCGACACGGGTGTAGGCCTCGCCGCCGTCGGGCGTCTGCACCACCAGCCAGCCCTCGCCCTTGACCGCGACGTCGAGCGCGCGGCCGGTCTCGGTGAGCGGGCCGTGGGTGAAGTCGGCGCCGGGCGTGGTGGCGACGACGAAGGAACGCGTGGGCGTCTCCTCGCCGACCACCGGCACCGCGCGGAAGCTGTTGATCTGCGCGCGGAATCCCGGCGTCGAGACGTTCGCCATGTTGTTGGCGACCGAGGCCTGCTGCTCCATGGCCTGCTTGGCGCCGCTCATCGCGACATACAGCATTCGATCCATTGCGTGGGTCCTGCGGCGGTCAGCCGATGTTCATCAAGGTCTGCATGACCTCGTTCTGCGTCTTCACGGTCTGCGCGTTGGCCTGGTAGTTGCGCTGGGCGACGATCAGGTTGACGAGTTCGGACGTCAGGTCGACGTTGGAGGATTCGAGCGCGCCGGCCTGCAGCGAGCCCTGCTTGGTGCCTTCGGCGGGCGTGCTGGTCAGCGCCTGGCCGGAGGCCGCGGTCTCGGCCCAGACGTTGTCGCCCTTGGGCTCCAGGCCGTTCGGGTTGGCGAAGGACGACAGCACGACCTGGCCCAGCAGCTTGGTCTGCTCGTTGGAGAACTTGCCGGTGATGGTGCCGTCGGGATTGATCGCGAACGAGGTCAGCTCGCCGGAGGTGTAGCCGTCCTGGTTCAGCTTGCTCATGCCGTTGAGGGTGCCGAACTGCGTGGTGCCGGAGAGGTCGACGCTCATGGTGAGCGGCGCCGAGCCGTTGGTGAAGCTCAGGCCCGCGATGTTCAGCTTGCCGCCGGCCGGCGCCGTCATGTTGCCGTTGCTGTCGAAGGTCATGCCCGAGAGTGCGGCGCCGCCGTTGAGCGGCGCGCCGTCCGCGGTGCCGTAGGCGTCCCAGCTGTTGGCGCCGGTCTTCACGAAGTAGACCGCGAGGTCGTGCGAATTGCCCAGCGAGTCGTAGACCGGGCCGATGGCGTTGGAGTAGCTGAAGGTGTCGTTGTCGGCGGGGTCGAACGGCGTCTTGGTCGGCACCGTGCTGCGCGCGTCGAGGTTGAACTCGGCATTGACGGTGGTGGTCGCGCGCGGCGTCATGGCCTGGGTGGGAATCTGGATCGGCGCCGGCGTGCCGCCGCTGATGCCGCCGTTGGCGTTGACGCCGTAGCCGGTCAGCCGAAGTCCGCCCGCGTTGACGATGTAGCCGTTGTTGTCCTTGGTGAACTGGCCGTTGCGCGAGTACATGACCTCGCCGCTGGCGCTGCTCAAACGGTAGAAGCCGTCGCCGTTGAGGATCGCGACGTCGAGCGGGCGGCTGCTGGTCTGCGTCACGCCCTGGGTGAAGTTCTGCACCACGCCGCCCACCGCGACGCCGAGGCCGACGCGCGAGCCCGCGTACACGTCCTGGAAGGTGGCGGCCGCCGACTTGAAGCCGATGGTGCCCGAGTTGGCGATGTTGTTGCCGATCACGTCGAGATTCGCTGCGGCCGCGCCGAGGCCGCTGACGCCCTGGGAGAAACTCATGATTAGTCCTTGTTATTCAATGCAATGGAGAAGCGGCCTGCAGCGCGAGGACTGCCGCCAGGGGAAAGTGGCTTGCGAGAGCAGAAGGAATTCAGAGGAACATGCGCACGTCGGCCAGGCCGATGCTCCTGCCCGATGCCAGCTCCAGCGTGACGCCGCCCGACGCCTGCTTGACCGCGGCCACGGTCGAGAACGAGAGCGCGGTCGCATCGACCGCGGTGCCGCCGTTGGTCGCCGCCACGGCGTACTGGTAGGTGCCGGCCGCCACAGCGTTGCCGGCGTCGTCGAGGCCGTCCCAGCTCGCGCCGGCGACGCCCTGCGGCTGGGTGCCGAGGTCGAGCGTGCGCACCGTCCTGCCGGATGCATCGGTGATCGTCACCTTGACGTCGGAGGCCGAGCCGGCCATATCGACGGCGAAGGGCGTGGCCTTGTCGGCCGTCACGTTCAGCTCGCTGCTTGGCGACAGCACCGAGTAGCCGATCAGCGAGGCCGACTGCAGCACCTGGTTCGAGCCGGTCTGGCTCACCAGGCCGGAGAGCGTGCTGTTGAGCTGCTGGATGCCGCTCACGGTGCTCATCTGCGCGAGCTGCGAGGTCAGCTCGGCGTTCTCCATCGGGTTGAGCGGATCCTGGTTGTTGAGCTGCGTCACCAGCAGCTTGAGAAAGCGCTGCTCGGTGTCGTCGTTCGAGACGGTGGTGGCGCTCGCCGCCGCGCTGGCGGCGTTCAGTCCGGTGATCGAGGAGGTGTCGGAGATGGCCATGGGGTTTTGCTCTTTGTCTGGGGTTGGGCTTACTGGCCGATGCTGAGCGTCTTGACCATCAGCGTCTTGGCGGTGTTGAGCACCTCGACGTTGGCCTGGTAGCTGCGCGAGGCGGAAATCATGTTGGTCATTTCCTCGACCACGTTGACGTTGGGCATGGCGACGTAGCCCTTGCCGTCGGCCTGCGGGTTCTTGGGGTCGTAGACCATCTTGAAGGGCGACGGGTCCTCGACCACGCGTGCGACCTTCACGCCGCCGACCTCCTGCGAGCCGGCGGCATCGACCTCGAAGACCACCTGCTTGGCGCGGTAGGGCTGGCCGTCGGGGCCGGCCACGCTGTCGGCATTGGCCAGGTTGCTGGCCGTGACGTTCATGCGCTGCGACTGCGCGGTCATCGCAGAGCCCGCGACGCTGAAGATGTTCATGGCACCGGGAGAAGGCATGTGCGGCTCCGGCGCTTACTGCTGCACCGCCGACAGCAGCGACTTGATCTTGGCGCTGATGACGGTGAGGTTCGATTCGTAGCGCAACGCGTTGTCGGCGAAGTTGACGCGCTCGACGTCCATGTCGACGGTGTTGCCGTCGATGCTCGATTGGGTCGGCACGCGGTACTGCAGCTCCTCGTCGGGCGCGGCCTGCGCCTGGCCGGCCAGGTGGCGCGCGGAGGTGGTGGCCATCTGCACCGACTGCGACGTGCGTCCCTGTTCGACGGCCTGGCTCAGCCGGCTGCTGAAATCGAAATCGCGTGCCTTGTAGTTCGGCGTGTCCGCATGCGCGATGTTGGAGGCCAGCACGTTCTGGCGCTCCACCCGCAGATTGAGGGCTTCGCGGTTGAAGCGAAGCGCCGCATCGAGCTTGTCGATCATTGTGTTTCCACCATTTGAGGCATCGCTTTTGCACAAGGCATGGCGACTGATGGAAAGCGAGTCTATGCATGCATCGCTTTGGCAATGGCTCGAACAAAGGGGGTTTTCGCCCACACTTCGCAACTTCGATCGGCGCCGCGGCTTCCTAGAATGACCCAGCCCCGGTGTCTCTGCACTTGCCTGGAGAAGCACCGGCTTCGCAACCCCTCACCGATCGAAGATGGACATGTCCCTGCCCTGGTCCCGCCTCGTCTGCCTCGCCCTGCCGGCGCTCGTGGCGGGCCTCGGCACGGTCTCTGCGGCCGAGCCGCTCGCCGGCCCGGCGCGCGCCGCCGTCGACGAGTTTCTCAAGGTCCAGACCGCCGGCCTGCCGGGCAAGGTCCGCATCACGGTCGATGCGCCGGGCTCGGGGCCGTTGCCGGCCTGCGATGCGCTCGAGCCTTTCGTGCCACCGGGCGCGGCGATCTGGGGACGGGTGTCGATCGGGCTGCGCTGCCCGGGCGACAGGCCCTGGACGCGCTTCGTGCCCGCGCATGTCGCGGTCGAGGGACGCTACTTCGTCGCCACGCGAGCGATCGACAGCGGCAGGCCGCTGGGCCCGGGCGACGTCGCCGAGCGCAGCGGCGATCTCACCCGCCTGCCGCGCTCGGTCGTCACCGACGCCGCCGCGCTGACCGGCGTGGTGGCGGCCAACCGCATCGCCTCGGGCGCGCCGCTGCGCCGGGAACTCCTGCGCGGCGCGACCGTGATCCAGCAGGGCCAGACGGTCCAGGTGGTCGCCGAGGGCCCGGGTTTCGTCGTCAGCACCGAGGCGCGCGCGATGACGCATGCCGAGGTCGGCGCGATGGTGCAGGCCAAGACGCGCGACGGCCGCATGGTCAGCGGGCTGGCGGATGCCGAGGGGCAGATCCGGCTGACGCAGTAGGCCACTCGAATTTCCTGGACAACTCGCCTAAAGTTCCGGCACAAGCCGCCGATATAGAGGTCAGCCCTTTGAGGAACCACCGTGAAAATTGATCAATCCGCCACTTCGGCCACGCCCCCCGCCCGCCCGGCCAAGGCGGGTTCCGCACCCGCAGCAGGGACCGACGCCGCTGGCAGCACCAAGGATGCAGCGCAGATGTCCGCGCAAGTTCACTCCCTGCCCAGCGCGCCCGGCGGCGACTTCGATGCCGCGCGCGTCGCTGCGATCCGCGATGACATCCGCGCCGGCCGCTACCAGGTCCATCCCGAGCGCATCGCGGACGGCCTGATCGACAGCGTGCGCGACCTGCTCGGGTCGAAGAAGAAGGACGCATGAGACATCCGGTGTCAACCCTCTTGAGAGATTTCGATGCGACAAGCGCTGGAATGGATGGCCGGGTCGTAGAGAGTGCCGTTGGTCCAGATGCGCCAGAGCACACGGGTCCAGGCGCGAGCCAATATGCGCACTGCGTGCGGATGATCGCAACCGCGCTTGCGCGCGGCGTTGTAGACGCTGGCAGCCCATGGGCTGGCATGACGAGAGTTGTCTGCAAGGCAGGTAATGGCTCGACGCAGGCGATGGTTGCAAGCCCATCGGAAGGTGACGGCGCGACTCTTGCCGGACTCGTAGGTGACCGGTACGACGCCTGCCTCGGAGCACAGCTGCTGGGCGCTGGCAAAGCGCTCAGGTACGTCACCCAATTCGGCCAGGATCTGGGCGGCGCAGATGCAACCGGCGCGCGGCAGCGACATCACCGAGATGGCCTGCGGCAGCGCGGTCATGGCTTGGGCAATGTGTGCATCCAGGGCCTTGATCTGGACGCTCAGGGGCTTGAGCACGGCCACCAAGGCCAAGGCGGCCGTAGCGTGGGCCTGGGCGAGCGTGGGTTCGCACAGGCTTGGCGCGGCAGCCTGAAGGCGCTCGAGCAAGACACCGGCCGAACGCCGGCCGCTGTAGCCATGGCGCTTGCAAAAGGCGGCGATCTGGCGGGCGGTGAGTTTGCGCGCGGTAGGCCACTGCTCGATGAAGGCCAGTGCAATGGGCGAATCGACGGCGGCAAAGATGCAGGCGGCGCCAGGCCAATAGGCATCAAGCAGTGCGGTGAGCTGGTTGGCCAGGCGAACGCGCGTGGTCACCAAATCGTCGCGTGTGCGCACCAGGGCGCGCAAGCCGCGGATAGCCGCCGACTGGGGCTGCAAAGCGTGCCAGCGATGACCGTCGGTACGCAGCAAGTCAGCCAGCATGAAGGCATCTCCCGCATCGCTCTTGGCGTTGGTGCTGCGGTAGCGTGGGCGGCTGGCCTTGACGGGGTTGGGGTGGATTGCAAAGACCTGATGGCCGGCTTCAACCAGGGCATCGACGATCAGGCCCGAAGGCCGTTCAATGGCGATGGGCAAGGCCTTGCCGAAGGCAGCGAGCGCGTGCCGCAGCTCGCCCAGTCCTTGGGCGTCGTGGCTGATGGTCAAGTGCTTGAGCACGCTGCCCTGAGCATCGATCACGCACACCGCGTGCGAGCGGTAGGCCCAATCCAGGCCGACAAAGACACTACGAGTCATGGACAACCTCCATCGGTTTGGGTTAAGACTGTCCGTGTCGGAAGGCATGGCGGGACGCTCATAAATTGGCGCTCTGGCTGGGTAGGCGTAGCGCTACATCCGGTGGCCCGTCGTGGCCTTCCGGCACCTCGGGTGCTGCAGGTCTCATGCGGGCTGTCGAACAGCCAGCGCCGCGGGCAGTCACCACGAGGGCACGGAAGTCGGATCGCCACCTCAGCACCTGTCCAAGGCAGCGTCAAGCAGGAGGTTGCCTTATGAGCGCCGCGCCGGACCGCTCCAAGCAAGCTCGCTCCCGCCTGGCGGGAAGGCGCGAAGCGCCAAGGGTGCACCAATGAATACCCTGCTGTCGCACCTGCAGGCCGAATGCACCTGCGCGGAGGAACTGCTGGAAGCCATGGACCGGGAACAGGAGGCCATGACCGAAGGCCGCTTCGCCGAGCTCGAATCGATCAGCGCGCGCAAGGCCGAGCTGCTGGACCGCATGGCCGAACTGGACCTGCAGCGCGAGGCCACGCAGATGGCGCTGGGCTTCGGGCCGGGACGCGCGGGCGCCGATGCGGCCGCGGCCGCGAGCGGCGACGCCTCGCTGGCTGCATGGGCCGGGCTGCTGGTGCTGGCCGAAAGAGCCAGGGCACGCAATCGCCGCAATGGCTCGATGGTGAACAGCCATCTCGACTTCACCCGCAAGGCACTGCACTTCCTGCATGCGGGGCGGCAGCCTTTCTATGGGCCGGACGGCACGGCCCGCGCTGCGAGCGGGGCGGGGACGCGGCTGGCCTTGGGTTAGGCGCTCGCATCGGCGTGCCGCGTGGCGCGCTGGCTGCTTATGATCGCCGGCAAGGAGCCCGCTCATGAACGCAGCAATGATCGAACAGGCCGGCGCGACGCCGGTCTACGGACAGCTCGCCGATGCTCGCGCAGCGGAGGGCTGCCGGTTGATCCAGGTCAGGGCAGCGGCCTTGAGCCACGTGACGAAAAGCCGCGCCTCCGGAAAACACTACAGCGCTGCAGGCGGACAGAATTTCGTCCCGGGCATCGACGGCACGGGCATTCTCGAAGACGGCCGCCGTGTCTACTTCCTCCTGCCCGAGTCGCCGCATGGCAGCATGGCCGAGTTGTCGGTGGTCGACCCGGCGCATTGCATCGAGCTTCCCGACAAGCTGAGCGACATCGCGGCGGCGGCGATCGCGATCCCCGGCATGTCCTCGTGGGTCGCGCTCAAGGAACGCGCCCGATTCGCTGCGGGCGGCACCGTGCTCGTCAACGGGGCCACGGGCACGTCGGGGGGTCTGGCGGTGCAGGTGGCCAAGCGCCTGGGCGCACGAAGAGTGATCGCCACCGGCCGCAACGCCGAGGCGCTCGCGCGATTGGCATCCCTGGGCGCCGACCTCACGATTTCGCTCAACCAGGAGGCCGGCGCGCTCGACAAGGCGCTCAAGGCCTCGTTCCGGAACGGCGTGGATGTCGTCCTGGACTATCTCTGGGGACCGAGCGCCGAGGCCATTCTGGTCGCTGCCGCCCAGGCCGCGCCGGAGGCGGTGCCGATTCGCTACATCCAGATCGGCTCGGCCAGCGGGCCCGACATCACGCTACCGAGTCCCGTGCTGCGCTCGTCGTCGATCGAGCTGCTCGGCAGCGGCATCAACAGCGTCCCGCTGCCGCGGATCAAGGACGCGATTCGCGACCTCTTCGCGTCAGCCGCCGCCGGCGAATTCGAAGTGCCGGTGCAGGCGGTTGCGTTGCAGAGGGCGGGCGAATTCTGGGACAGGCCCGACGGCCATCCCCGCATCGTGTTCACGATGGACCGCCAGGTCTGAGCCGCTGCGACTGTGGGTAGGCAAGGTTGTCGACCTTGCCACTCTCACTTCATCGAGGTCGACATGGCCGGCATGCTGAATGCCTGCACATCGCCCTGACGGCAGGATGCGGCGTCGCGTCTCTCAGGCTTGCAAACGCTCCGGTCCAGCGGGCGAACCGCTGCAACCAGTTGCCGGGCCGCTCTCACTGGCGCACATATCGCAAGTGGGTGGCGGCTGAACCATCCAGAACGCTGTCGATGCGAAACTGCGGCACGGACTCTTGCAGGTTCTCGAAGAGACGCCGCCCGCCGCCGAACAACACGGGTGCCAAGGCAATCTCCAGTTCGTCGACGACACCCAGACTCAGGTACTGCTGGATCACATCCGCCCCGCCCGCGATGCGAATGTCGCGACTGCCTGCGGATTCTCGAGCCAGCGCCAGGGCACGCTCCGGCCCGTCGTTGACGAAGTAGAAGGTCGTCCCGCCGGGGCGCACCCAAGGGTCGCGTTTTTCATGGGTCAGAACGTAGACCGGCGTGTGAAACGGCGCGTCCTCCGGCCAGGCGATCTCGCCCTGGTCGAACATTCGCTTGCCCATGATGTTGGCGCCGATGCGCTCGACGGTGCTGCGAACCAGGTCATTGACCGGTCCGGTCTCTCCCCCTGGTTCGAGCTTGAGGACGTTCTCGCGAAAGTACTGTTGCTTGAGGATCCAGGCCATCATCGCACCCCACTTCGCGCCCCAGTTCTTGTACTCAGGTTTGCCCATGGTCATTCCTTCCGGGGCCATGTAGCCATCGAGGCTGAGTCCGATGTTGACGAATACCTTGCTCATGATTGTCCTTTGCGTGTTCGAGCGTCGGCCTGACGCAGGCGCCGAGCTTTCCATGGCCTCACCGGTGTGGCCATCGAGCAAGCCTCAGGGCCAGAATGACTTCTGGCCGGCATCCTCTGTTGTGTACGCCGTCCACAACTATATCCGGAAAGTGAACGCCGTCCACAGGACTTTCAGGCAGGAGACGCGGGAAGACCGCAAGTTGATCGGCGGAGCCTAGAAGTTCGCCGTCGTGGTGGTGTGGTATCCGGTAAGCCTGCCGCCCTGCGTCGCCTCGGCGCCGCGTGCCTTGCGGGTTGAGAAGAGCAGTGTTGCGGCCATCGCCCCGAACAGCGCGAGCAGCGTCCAAGCGCCGAAAGCGTAGACCAATCCAATCGGCAGGAGAACGGCAAAGAGGAGAAAGAGTGCCCTGAACATCGCATCAGTGTGCCTCCCCGAGGCCGCCTTGTACCGTGAAGAAGTGGACGCACGGCATGGAAGTTGGCCGAACGCGATGGAGGCGGGGAACCTGGGCACGAAGATCCTGCAGGGATTTCCTAGGAGACGTCACTCTGCTGCGCACTCCAGAGAGAACAGTGGCAACTCGGCCTGCCGGCTCAGCCACACGCCGCCGCCCACCTCCCGAAAGTGCCGAGACAGCCCGGCTCGGTACACCTCGGCGCTGTGGCGAAAGATGTGCGGGTCGGTCAAGTCCTCATCCACGATGTCGCGCGCATAGTCCTCGCGCGTCACGGCCTCCACATACAGGGCGCCCTGACTCAGCAAGTTCAGATTGCGCAGAGCGCGCTTCACATCCGGCGGGCTGAGATAGGGCAGCACGCCCTGGCAGATGACGAAGTCAAAGGGCTTCCTGGCCTGGTAGTCCACCACCGAGCCGCGCTCCCACCCGTAGCGCCCGCACAGATATTCGCTGAACTCGACGCCGTGGTAACTGGCCAAGGGGAATTGCCGCGCCACGATGTCGCGCCAGAGGCCGATGCCGCAACCCACGTCGAGCACTCGCCGTACGGGCACGCGCAGGTATCGCAGGTAGGCGCAGACAAACGCGCCCAACCGTTCGACATGTTGGGGGTCCACCACTTTGGTCTTCTTGTCGAAGTAGTAGCGCCGGTAATAGGCTTCGTCGAAAGTCGCGGCGACGGCTGATTCCATATTCACACTCCTCGTCGGGCGCTGAAATGTTGCTGGGCAGAGGCAGCCGTGATGCCCTCTGTGTTAGAAATGCCGCTGACCTCCCTGCGTTCGCATGGGGCAAGGGCCGGTCGTCACAGGGTAGCAGTTGTTTGAAACCAGAATGAGTGCCGCAGATTTTCTCCTCGCGCCAGAAGTCCAGAAGTTGCTGAAGGTCGTTTTCGCAGCACCGACCCACAGGTTCTCCGTCGCGGAGCTCGCCAAGAAGGCCAGATTGGATGCAGACGAAGTCGAGCGGACACAAGAGCATCTCATCCAGAGCGGCATCCTGACCAGGCACAAGTCGGAGGCCGACGAACCTGAAACGGTCGAGACGAACATGTCGTTCGTTTTCTACAGCGAGCTTCGGTCTCTCGCGCTCAAGTCGTTCGCTGCCGCCGAACCCCTGCGTACGATGCTGCGTTCAAAGTTCAGGGATTCTGTTCTGCGCGCCTACATCCTCGGAGAAGGCAAGGACGCCACGATTGAACTGCTCGTTGTGCACGGCCGGCAGGTCCCCGATGAAGCGGCGATGTCAGCGGCCTGCCGGAAGGTCTCGGCAGCTATCGGCCGGCACCTCCAGGTCCACGTCATTTCCAGCAAGCGTCACGCCGCACTCGCCCAACGCGACGACCTTGGCCGGAAACTGGCTGCGCCCACTGCGTTCGAAATCATTGCAGAAGGTGAGACCAAGGCAAAGCGTGGCATCGAGCGCGGAGGCTTCCTGCAAAGTGCCAAGGAAAAGCTGGTGGCCCTGGCCAGGTAGCAACGGTCTTATTGGGCGGTGTTCGCGCGCTCGGTCTACGACACACTTCTCGCATGAACGACAAACTGCTGGCGCTGCGACTTTTCGTGCGCGTCGCCCGAACGGGAAGCTTCTCGGCTGCGGCGCGAGAGCTTGACCTTTCACAGCCGTCGGTATCGCGCATCATCGCGGCGCTGGAAAAAGACGTTGGCGGGGCTTTGATTGCCCGCACGACGCGGGCTGTCACGCTGACTGACGTCGGCAACGAATATCTGGCGCGTGTCGAAGCGATCCTGGCTTCCCTTGAGGAAGCCGATCACGAGGCACGTGGATCGAGGGAGCTGCGTGGGTCACTGCGTGTGGCCATGCCTGCAAGCTTTGGCGTGCGCGAAATCATCCCCGTGATGCCGGGCTTTCTGGCGCGCCATCCTTCGCTGAACGTCAGCTTGTTGATGAGCGATCAACGGCAAGACACCATCAAGGAAGGTGTCGATGTCGCACTTCGCCTCGGCGAGTTGGCCGATTCGAGTGCCACCGCGCGCCTGATCGGCCGAACCCAGCGAATGCTCGTGGCGTCGCCGACTTATCTGAAGGCGAGGGGCACACCCAAGACGCCCGCAGACCTGGCTGCGCACGCGGGCATCGTCGGGCCTGCTGGAACGAGCGCCGGCACATGGTCCTTTCAGAAGGATGGCCAAAGCGTGGTGGTCCGCATCAACAGCCATCTGACCGTATCCGTCAACGAAGCGGCGGTCGCTGCCGCCGTGGCGGGAATCGGTGTCGTGACCACAGCTCTGTGGGGATGTCGCGCCGAACTCGCGCGCGGCTCGTTGATTCAACTGCTTCCCGATTGGAAGATGGGCGAGGTCGAAGTCCATGGCATGTTCACGCCAGGTCGACAACCGAAGCCCTCGGCACGCGCGCTCGTCGAGTACCTGATCGCAGAACTTCGCCGCTAGCAGATCGATCGGCTCAATGTTCGGTGGGGTGAGCGATCCATTTGGCGAATAAGTCTTAGTTGTCGGCGCACCTACTCATGCGTTCATCGATCGACGACAGTCCATCCAGACGCCGACGTGGCGCCGTCAATCGATAGGACATCAATTCATGACCACACTGACCGGCAAGGTTGCCATCGTCACCGGCGCCTCCAAAGGGATCGGTGCCGGAATTGCCAAGCTTTTCGCCAGTTCCGGCGCCTGCGTCGTCGTGAACTACGCGACCAGCAAGGAAGCAGCGAATGCCCTGGTCGCCGAGATCAAGCGTTCCGGCGGCAAGGCCGTGGCCATTCAGGCCGACTTCTCGAAGACCGCCGATATCCAGCGACTGTTCGAAGAGTCGAAGCGCGCCTTCGGCGCTCTCGACATCCTGGTGAACAATGCGGGCGTCTACGCCTTCGCACCCCTACAGGATTCCACGGAGCAAGAATTCCATCGCGAGTTCAGCACGAACGTGCTCGGCGTGATCACTGCAACGCAAGAAGCGGCGAAGTACATCGGCCCGAACGGCGGCAGCATCATCAACATCAGTTCCATCGCCAGTGTCGGCTACATGCCCAACTCGGTGATCTACGCGGCATCCAAGAGCGCTGTCGACTCCGTCACGCGCGTGACCTCGATCGAACTCGCTCCGAAGAAGATCCGCGTCAACAGCATCGCACCAGGCGCCACCTTCACTGAAGGCATCGCAGCTCTGGCTTGGCCGCAGGAGGCCGTCGACGCCATGGTCGCGACGATCCCGTTCGGTCGTCCTGGCATGCCGGACGACATCGCTCGCGTGGCGCTGTTCCTGGCCTCCGATGATTCGGCCTGGGTGACCGGCGAACGGATCACGGCCTCTGGTGGCCAGCGCGCCTGATCGGCACGGTATGGCCAGACGACGTCAAAACAACGGCGTCAACCTTTGACCTGACAATGCTTCACCCATTGCCCCGCGGGCGCCCTTCTGCTCAGTCGAAGGTCATGTTTGCCAACCCCCACTTGCCTTGCGGTTCTCCCAAGTCCGCGGCCTTCTTCAGCCACTCCCGAGCGGCGGCCTTTTCCGCATCTTTGTTGCCACCGGAATCGGCGTGGAACAGATCGTAATGGGCCAGTGCCACTTTGAGAGCGGCCCAGGAGTTGCCTGCAGCCGCGGCCTTCTCGGCGGCGCTTATCGCGTCGCGGGTGAGCTTGACGTAGCGCGCATTGTCGTTGTCGTATTCGAAATACCTGTACGTGTCAGCGAATCCGAACATCGCAATAAAGTCGCCGTCCTCGGCTTGTCGGCGATACCCTTCTCTTGACCTGCGCGCCCACTCTTGACTCTTGGCTGATTGTCCGGCGGCACTGCCAATGACATACATGAAGTGCTGGCTTTGCGGGTCGCCTCCTTCTGCGCCGCGCTGATAAAGGGAGATTGCTTCCGGTGCGAAGTCGTTGCCACGCATGGGGTACCCGTTGAGCGCCCACAGCCCCAAGCCGCGTGGGTCGTTGAGATCGGCTGCTTTCTTGATGTACGTCAGCGCCGTGGGCTTGTCGCTCCGAACGCCAGACCCGGCCAGGTACATGTACCCCAGTTGGGATGCAGCGCGGCCATCACCTGCATCCGCAGCCTTGCCGTACCAGGCCGCGGCCTGCGCATAGTCGATGGGCAGGCCGTGGCCCAGTTCGAAGCGCCGGCCGAGTGCATACATGGCTGAGGCGTCGCCGCCTTCGGCGGCTTTGATGGCGGCCGCCAGGGCATCGGCCTTGCGTTGCTGCGCCTCTTTGGCGCGCTGCGCTTCACGCTGTTGCGCGTCGGCGGTGAGTTGTACGGGGCCCAGGACCACGTCGATGCGTTTGCCTGTGCCCCCGACGACTGAAAAGCCTTGCTCGAACGTCCTCTCTCGCGAGTCGTCCACCTGCTTGACGGCTCGCAGTTGAATGCGGCCCTCCAGCACCGTGATGTCGACCGGGCATTCGCCTTTGAACTGGCCGTTGAGGGTGATTGCGGCGCCCACGTTGTCGCCTTCACAGGCCACGCGCAAAACAGCGCGTTCCGCGGCTGTCGCAGCGCCAGGTCCGCCGGCCGTGGCGGCCCCTTTGGCCGGCCGGGTTTGCGCGGCCAGGTCGAGCGGCAAGACCAGTACGGCTTGCACCAGTGCCAGGCCAACAAGGTGATGACGGAGACGGATTGTCATTTGAAGCAGACGCTGACCTTCAGCGATGCGACCTACGGCTTCGGCGCCGGCATCTTCTTCATCGGCTACTTCCTGTTCGAGGTGCCGAGCAACCTGCTGCTGGCGAAGATCGGCGCGCGCAAGACGCTGCTTCGCATCATGCTGATCTGGGGCATCGTCGCGACGGCGATGGCCTTCGTCGAGACGCCGATGCAGTTCTATGTCGCGCGCTTCCTGCTCGGCGTCTTCGAGGCGGGGTTCTTTCCCGGCATCATCCTGTACTTCACGTACTGGTATCCGTCGGCGCGGCGCGGCCAGATGATCGCGCTGTTCATGACCGCCACCGCCATCTCGAGCGTCGTCGCCGGCCCGCTGTGCGGCGCCATCATGAAGTACGCCAACGGCGCAGGGGGCCTGCACGGCTGGCAGTGGCTGTTCATCGTCGAGGGGCTGCCCGCCGCGGTGCTGGGCATCGTGGCCTACCTCTACCTGCAGGACAAGCCGGAGGACGCGAAATGGCTGTCGCAGGACGAGAAGAAGACCCTGCGCTGGCAGCTCGATCACGACGAGAAGGATGTCGAGTCCGCGTCGCACACCGGGCTCGGCCAGCTGTTCGCCGACCCCAAGGTCTATGCGCTCGCGCTCGCCTACTTCCTGCTCCTGGGTGCGACCTACACGATGGTGTTCTGGATCCCGAGCCTGATCAAGAGCTGGGGCGTGGCCGACCTGCTGATGGTGGGCCTGTGCGCCGCCGTGCCGCAGCTGTGCGGCATCTTCGCGACCGTGTGGATCGGCCGCCATTCCGACAAGCATCGCGAGCGGCGCTGGCACTACATGGCCTGCGTGGCGGCCGCGGCAACGGGCATGGGGATCATCGCGCTGTCGCAAGGGAACCTGGCCGCGTCGATGGCCGGCCTGACGCTGGCCGGCATCGGCTGGATCGCGGCCACGCCGCTGTTCTTCACGACCACGACCGAGTACCTGTCGAAGGCGAGCGCAGCCGGCGGCATCGCGCTCATCAGCAGCCTGGGCAACCTCGGTCCCGCCGCCGGCCCGTCGGTCACCGGATGGCTCAGCGCGCGCACCGGCAGCCCGGTCTACAGCATGCTGCTGGTGATCGCCTTCTACGCGCTCTCGGGGATCATCCTGCTGCTGTGCGTGCGGCCTGCGAAGGCGCACGCGCGGCCTGCCTGAAGCAGCGGCTTCACATCGAGCGCACGTCGAGCTGGTTGTCGACCGAACTCACGCCGGTCTGGGCCTTGGCGATCTCGCTCGCGCGCGCCTTCGCGGCGGCGCTGGGTGCCGGGCCGCGCAGGCTCACCGCGCCGCCCTTGGTGTTGACGTCGATGCGCACGGCGCTGAGTTCCGGATCCTTGGCGAGCGCGGTGGACACCGAGGCGGTGATGGCCGCATCGTCGACCGTCGCGACCATCGCGTTGCCCGCGTTCTTCAGCGCCTGGCCCGCAGCCACCGCGTCGCGCTGCACGCCGGGCGACTTGATGAAGGCCTCGGTCTTGTCGCGCGCGGTCTCCGCCAGCTCGGCCGCCTTGCTGGCGCCGGCAGCCACCGCGTTCTCGGCCTTTTGCACGTCGGGGTCGGCGCTGCGCGATGCCGTGTCCTTGCCGGCACGGTCGTCGCAGGCGCCGAGCGCGAGTGCGGCGCATGCGATCACCAGTGCGCAGGAGGTGCGTGACTTCGGTCTCAAAGCTTGGATCGTCATGAGGTCCCTTTCGCCTGTCTCAGGCTGTTGCGACCTCAGCCTAGGCGGCCTGGCCCGTCCTCGCGCGCCGCCGAAGCCGCAACCGGCTGTAGGACGATGGTCAGCTCAGGAGACGAACTGGTAGTACAGGTTCTGCGGATGCTTCGCCTGCGCGAAGAAGAACCAGCGTTCGGCCACCAGGCCCGGTATCTGCACCGCCAGCGCCAGCACGAAGACGAGGGTCGACTGCGAACTCATCGCCCACAGCAGCAGCACGCAGGGCAGCGCGAAGCCCAGCACGATGAAGGCCAGCTTGACCTGCTTCAACGCCGTACGGCTGGCGCCGTGGAAGAACTCGCGCGTGTTGAACGAACCGGCCGACATGCCCATCGATTTCTGCATCAGCTTCGGCGCCCGGATGCCGGTGGCCGACTGCAGCGTGGAGCGCGGCGTCAGCGCGGCATTACGGCGCAAGGCCAGCGTGCGCGTGAACCACGCGATCGCCGTGACCGCGAACGCGCACGGTGCCGTGAGCTGCAGCAGCGCGTGCTCGCCCATCAGCGCCGCCAGCGCGCTCGCGAGGATCAGGCCCGACGAGAGACCGATGAGCGCGAAGTTGACCAGCGTCAGCGGCTGCGCCCACTCCTGGATGAAGCGCAGGCAGGCATAGATCATCGCGGTGCAGTACCAGAGCAAGGCACCCACGACGAGCGCGGCCAGCGGCAGCGCCATGCTGTCGATGCCGTTGCGCAGCGCCAGCCACCACAGCGCGACCACCGCGATGAAGGCCGGCAGCACGATCACCTCGCGCGACAGCCACGAGGTACGCCACATCATCGCGGCGCGCCAGGCGCGCTCGGGCCGGCCCAGGTGGCCGAATGACGCACCGAGCCCGACCAGCAGCATGACCTCGGCGACGATCAGCGCAGTGCTCGCGAAGGCCGGCGCGAGCGACAGGCCTGCCAGCACGGCCAATGCGAGCGTGACGACCAGCCCCTGCGCGGCACCGGCAATCGTGGTGAAGATGACGACCGAGAATGCCGGGTTCATGACAGCCCACCCAGCTTCGGGTCGATCTTGCTCGCGCCGCCCGCGATGTCGGTGACGCGCCGCGGCAGGTACTGGTTGGCCGGGCTGGTTTCCCATTCGGGCATCAGCGAATAGCCGCCGCGTTCGCGGATCGCGATCGAGACTTCCGAATTCGGATCCTTGACGTCGCCGAACAGCCGCGCGCCGGTCGGGCAGGCCTTCACGCAGGCGGGCTTGCGGTCTTCCTTGGGCAGCTTCTCGTCGTAGATGCGGTCCACGCACAGCGTGCACTTGGTCATCACCTGGCGCTCTTCGTCGAGCTCGCGCGCGCCGTAGGGACAGGCCCAGGCGCAGTACTTGCAGCCGATGCACTTGTCGTAGTCGACCAGCACGATGCCGTCTTCCTTGCGCTTGTAGCTGGCACCGGTCGGACAGACGGGCACGCACGGCGGGTCTTCGCAGTGCAGACAGCTCTTCGGGAAGTGGATGGTGTCGGTGCCCGGGAAGGCGCCGGCCTCGTAGGTCTGCACGCGGTTGAAGAAGGTGCCGGTCGGGTTGGCGCCATAGGGTTGCTCGTCGGCCAGGGGGCCGGCGCTGCCCGATGTGTTCCATTGCTTGCACGAGGTCACGCAGGCATGGCAGCCGACGCAGACGTTGAGGTCGATCACGAGGGCGAGCTGCTTGGCGAGCGTCTCGCCCTGCTCCGCGCGCACGCTGGCATGACTCCCTCTCCCTCTGGGAGAGGGCTGGGGTGAGGGCACCCCAGCCTTCATGGCGATCGCACCCGATCCCCCGCCGCCGCCCTCACCCCAGCCCTCTCCCGCAGGGAGAGGGAGCGAAGCACCCATCAGGTCTTTGAGCCATTGAATCATTTCCTGCGTCCCGCAAAGTAGGTCAACACGCTCGCCGCCTTGCCCAGCACGCCGGGCACGACCGGCATACTGGCGAATTGCGGAAAGCTCTCGGCCGGTTCCTCCGGCTCGGCCGGCCGGATGCGCACGCGCACGTCGTACCAGCCGGCCTGCCCGGTGACGGGGTCCGAGTTGCTGATGGTCTTGCCGCCCTTCGGCCCGTCGAAGGGCAACTCCTCCGAGATCAGGTGGTTGAGCAGGAAGCCCTTGCGCGCTTCGTCCGCGCCGGGCGCGAGCTGCCAGGCGCCGTCGGCCTTGCCGATCGCGTTCCAGGTCCACACCGTGCCGGGCTCGACGGCCTCGCTGTAGCGCAGCATGCAGCGCACCTGGCCCCACTGGCTCTCGACCCAGCACCAGCCGCCGTCGGCGATGCCGGCCGCCTTGGCGGTGAGCGGGTTCACATGCAGGTAGTTGTGGCTGTGGATCTGCCGCAGCCACGCGTTCTGCGAATCCCAGGAGTGGTACATCGCCATCGGCCGCTGCGTGATGGCATTCAGCGGGTAGGCGGCGAGATCGGTCGCATCTTCCTCGAGCGGCGGATACCAGAAGGGCAGCGGATCGAAGTAGGTGTCGATGCGCGCGCGCAGCTCGTCGGGCGGCTGGCGGCCCGCGCTCTTGCCCTGCGCCGCGAGGCGGAAGCTCTGCAAGGTGTCGGAGTACAGCGCGAGCTGGACCACGTCGTTCTTCTGGCGCCAGCCCTTGTCCTTGGCGAAGTCCAGGTACTCGCGGTTCCAGTTGCGCATGTAGTGCATCGTCTCCGGCATGTGGTACTGGAAGACGCAGTTGTTCTTCGCGTAGGCCTCCCACTGTTTCGGATTGGGCGCGCCGCGCAGGTGCTCGGTGCCGTCCTTGCCGCGCCAGCCCATCAGGAAGCCGATGCCGGGTGCGGGCTGGAAGTTGACGACGAAGTCGGGATAGTCGGCGAACTTGCGGCCGCCCTCGGGCGTGGTGAAGGCCGGAAACTTGAGTCGCGATGCGAGCTCGATCAGCACTTCCTGGAAGGGCTTGCACTGCCCGGTCGGCGGCAGCACCGGGATGCGCACCGAATCGACCGGCCCGTCGAACTCGGAGATCGGCCGGTCGAGCATGCTCATCACGTCGTGGCGCTCGAGGTAGGTCGTGTCGGGCAGCACGAGGTCGGCGAAGGCCACGGTCTCGCTCTGGAAGGCATCGCACACCACGATGAAGGGGATCAGGTGTTCGCCCTTCTCGTCCTTGCGGTTGAGCATCTCGCGCACCGCCGAGGTGTTCATGCTCGAGTTCCAGGCCATGTTGGCCATGAAGATCAGGAGCGTGTCGATGCGGTAGGGATCGCCCTTCACCGCGTTGGTGATGACGTTGTGCATCAGCCCGTGCGCCGACAGCGGATGCTCCCACGAGAACGCATGGTCGATGCGGATCGGCGAGCCATCGGGATTGATCGCCAGCTCCTCCGGACTGGCCGGGAAGCCCAGCGGCGCCGCGTTGAGCGGCGTGTTGGGCTGGATCATCTCGGGCGAGTTGAAGGCGCGGTAGTTCGGCACGATGTGGCGCGGGTACGGCGCCTTGTGGCGGAAACCGCCGGGCGCGTCGATGGTGCCGAGCACGCTCATCAGCACCGCCAGCGCGCGGATCGTCTGGAAGCCGTTGGAGTGCGCCGCGAGCCCACGCATCGCATGGAAGGCGACCGGGCGCCCCTGCGTCGTCGGATGTACCTTGCCCCAGGCATCGGTCCAGGGAATCGGCAGCTCGAAGGCCTGTTTCAGCGCGGTCTCGCCCATCTCGCGCGCGAGCTTGCGGATGCGATCGGCATGGATGCCGGTGATGGCCTGCGCCCACTCGGGCGTGCAGCTGGCGACACGGTCGCGCAGCAGCTGGAACGAAGGCGCGACGCGCGTGCCGTCGGCCAGCGTGTAGTGGCCTTCGAGCGCGGGATCGCAGCCGTCCGCGATGCCTTCGGGATAGGCCGGCTTCACCGTGCCATCGGCCTTGTCCCAGATCAGCTTGTTGTGCGGCTCGCGGCCATCGCCCGGCGGCCCGCGATCGGGGTCGAAGGCGAACAGGCCCTGGCGCTCGCAATCGTCGAGCACCACCAGCTGGGGCGCGTTGGTGAAGCGCTTGAGGAAGGCATGGTCGACCAGGTCGCTCGCGATCAGCTCGTGCAGCAGCGCCATGAAGAGCGCGCCGTCGGTGCCCGGCTTGATGGGGATCCATTCGTCGGCGATGGCCGAGTAGCCGGTGCGCACCGGGTTGATCGAGATGAAGCGCCCGCCCTGGCGCTTGAACTTGCTGAGCGCGATCTTCAGCGGGTTGCTGTGGTGGTCTTCGGCGGTGCCTATCATCACGAACAGCTTGGCGTGATCGAGGTCGGGGCCGCCGAATTCCCAGAAGCTGCCGCCGATGGTGTAGATCATTCCCGCGGCCATGTTGACCGAGCAGAAGCCGCCATGCGCCGCATAGTTGGGCGTGCCGAACTGGCGCGCGAAGAGGCCCGTGAGCGCCTGCATCTGGTCGCGGCCGGTGAAGAGCGCGAACTTCTTCGGATCGGTTGCGCGCAGCTTGCCCAGGCGCTCGGCGAGCATGTCGAAGGCGCGCTCCCAGCTGATGGGCTCGAACTCGCCGGCGCCGCGCTCGGTGCCCGGCTTGCGCAGCAGCGGCTGCGTGAGCCGCGCGGGCGAGATCTGCTTCATGATCCCCGACGAACCCTTGGCGCAGATCACGCCCTTGTTCAGCGGATGGTCGGGATTGCCGTCGATGTAGCGCACCTCGGGGCCGTTGTCGCCCTCGCGCAGGTGCACGCGGATGCCGCAGCGGCAGGCGCACATGTAGCAGGTGGTGGTCTTGACCTCGGTGCCCGCGGTCGGCGTGGGCGAAGCCAGCGGATCGTGGACGGGCTCGCGCGAAAGAAAATCGAACACTGGGCAACCCTTGTTGGCGCGTGCGTGAGGCACGCCGGCCAGGGATCAAAGCCCCGGTCTTCGCGCGATCTTAGACAAGAGTGCTCAAAGGAAAAAGCGGAGAATACCGGTCAGAATGATCGACAAAACCAATCAGTGGATTCCGCCGAGGCTGCGTCTGAATCTGCGCCACCTGGAAGTGTTCGTCGCCACGGCGCGTGGCGGCAGCACGCGCGCCGCGGCCGACCGCATCGCGCGCTCGCAGTCGGCCGCCAGCACCGCGCTGGCCGATCTCGAAGGCTCGCTCGGCGTCGAGCTGTTCGACCGCATCGGGCGCCGGCTGCAGCTCAACGAGAACGGGCGCGCGCTGCTGCCCCGCGCCCAGGCCCTGGTCGAGCAGGCGGCCGAGCTGCAGGCCCTCTTCAGCGAGGAGCATGCGGCGCCGCTGCGGGTCGCGGCCAGCTTCACGATCGGCGAATACCTCCTGCCCGAACTGATCTCGGAATGGACGCTGCGCCATCCGCAGAGCCAGGTCCAGCTGCGCATCGGCAACACCAGCGAGGTGATCGAGGCGGTGGCCGGCTTCGACGTCGACGTCGGCTTCATCGAAGGCCCGCAGACGCATCCGGAAGTCACCGTGCGCCCCTGGCTCGACGACGAGCTCATCGTCGTCGCCGCGCCAGGCCATCCGCTGGCCGGCCGCACCGCCACGCTGCGCCAGTTGGCCGAGCTCACCTGGGTGATGCGAGAGCACGGCTCCGGCACGCGCCAAGTCGCCGACGCCTGGCTGATCCGCAACCTCGCCCACGTGCGCGTGGGCTTCGAGCTCGGCAGCACCGAGGCGATCAAGCGCGTGGTGGCGGCGGGGGGCGGATTGAGCTGCCTGTCACGTCACGCGGTGGCGCAGAGCATCGACGACGGACGGCTGGTCGAGCTGCGCACCCGGCTGCCGCGGGCGGTGCGCACGCTGGCGATCGTGTTGCATACCGAGAAGCGGCTGGGGCGGGCGACCACGGATTTTCTGAAGCATTGCAATGACGCGGTGCCGTCCGGTGCGTAGAGACTGCCCAGTATGCCGCCTTGTATTTTCGACCGGCGACTACGGCGCCGGATAGGACGTCGGCACGAGCCGCCATACATCCTGATTCCCGCACGCTCCCACAACAATGAACGCGACGGGATTGCCGCCCTGATAACCCAGGCACATGCCTGTCGCCACGTTCGTGATCATCCCTTCGAACTGGGTGTTGACGAGTGTCTGGGTACCACCGGTCCGCAACAGTCTCCACGTCGCGCGCGCCCCGCCGGGGGGAAATGGGACGTTCGTTTGAGACAGATCGCTCCACACCGGAGAGCCCCATGCGCTGTCGGAACCCAGATTGAGCCATTGCCTGGGTGAACTGTCGTACCCGGTTGCTGCGAGGATTCGAAACGGCGCGGAGCCGTCGACTTGGGGGATATAGGCTTTGTCTTCGACGGCGTGACGAACATAGAACTTCTGAAGAATGTCCGAATCGTTGCACGTCGCGGTGCGATAGGTCGAGACGCGAGGGCCCGTCTGCATGCGGACGCACAGGCCATTGAGCTTGTTGACGATATGGAATGGCGTGGTGTTCAGATCGGGTGCCGCCAACGCCAGGAGCGGGGTCGACAGGCTCATCACCATGAAGGCCAGCCGATTCAAAAGGGATCCGAGTTTCATGACGATGCGCCTCCTTATTGCTGCGACGAAGGCGTGAAGTAGGTCGTCGGCTCGAGCCGCCATACGTCCTCGTTCTGGCATGTACCCGAGACAATCTGAGTTCCCATTGCCGGGTTGTGATCTTGATAACTCAGGCAATTGTGCGTGGACGCATTGAAGATCAGTCCCTCGAATTGCGTATTGACCAGGTTTTGCGTGTCCAGTTTTCGCGTGAGGTACCAGTATGCGTTTCCACCCTCACCTCCAAGGGCAGGAAACTGAATATCCGTGTGGAGGTTGTAAACGAAAGAACCCGGTGAGGCATCCGCATTCAAGTTGTACCACTGCCGTGGCGTGAACTCGATGCTTCCTGCCTCGAGGATGCGAACGGGCTCGCTTCTGCCTTCCAATTGAGGAACATAGGGCGTGTCTGCGGCGTGGTCGAAGAAGTAGAACTTCTGAAAAAAATCAGTGTCGCTGCACGTCGCGGTCCGAAACAGCAGGGCATCCGTGCCCTTGTATCCGTCTTCGTATTGCTGGATGCAAAAGCCGCGCAGCTTGTTGACGATGCGAAACGGCGTTGTATGGAGATCGGGCCGGAACTGCGCTGAAGCGAAGGCAGGAACGGCTGCGGCGATGACGCAAAGCAGGAGTCGACCCAAGTCCCGCTGGGTCAGCGCTGCGCGGGCTGCTCGAACGCAACGGCCTGATGCGCGACACACCGCCTCCATGAACCTGCCCGCCTGCGCCCTGCGGCGCGGTCGAAGAGGCGGATGGTGTTGGGATGCGGTGTGCGGATCGATGCTGCGCGGAACGCGCGCAGCCCATGCTCGCAGCGATGCGAGCCGCGATGGACTTCTCATAGGTGATAGCTCCCTGTTGTGGCCTGTTTTTTTTGTGGACAGCGCAATTGCATTGCATGCGAATCCGGCGCCAATATAGGTGGACCGGACTCTGACTACAAGCAGGGAGAAAGTTCTCAAAGGATCCGCAGATGCGCGGACCTCGCCGTCCCATTCAACGGCCGCGGATGCGGGCTTGCAAGCCGTCGACCGCGTGCAACGTCAAGCCGCCGCGAGCACCGCCAGCGCCACCGACGCAATGCGCGACACCAGCGAATCCGCACGCGAGGTCAGCACGACCGGAACGCGCGTGCCGAGCACGAGTCCCGCGCATTCACCGCCGCCGATGTAGACGAAGCTCTTGTAGAGCATGTTGCCGGCATTGAGGTCCGGCATCAGCAGCAGGTCGGCATCGCCGCTGACTTGCGAGTCGATCTTCTTGATGCGCGCGGCCTCGGCCGAGATCGCATTGTCGAAGCCGAAGGGGCCTTCGACCAGCGCCCCGGGCCACGCCCCCTGCCGCGCCATCTCGACCAGGGCCTGGGCATCGACGGTCGCCGGTATCGCGGGGTTGACCGATTCCACGGCCGCGACGATGCCGACCTTCGGCTGCGCGATGCCGAGCTTGTTCAGCAGCGCGATCGCATTGCCGAGGATGTCGCGCTTGGTGGCCAGCGTCGGTGCGATGTTGACCACGCAGTCGGCCAGGCCGAGCAGCTTCGGATAGCGCGGCAGGTCGAACAGGAAGACGTGGCTGATGCGCGTCTCGCCGCGCAGGCCGGTATGACGCTCGACCACGGCCGACATCAGTTCGTCCGTGTGCAGCGAGCCCTTCATCAGCGCGCCGACCGCGCCTTCGCGCGCCAGCGCGACAGCGCGCCGCGCGGCATCGGGCGCTTCGCTGCCGGTGTCGATGATCTCGAAGCCGGACGCATCGACCCCGGCCGCCTCGGCGGCGCGCGCGATGCCGTCGCGTGGTCCGACCAGCACGGGCTGCGCGAGCCGCGCATCGGCAATGCGCGCAGCCGCGTCCATCGCCGTCGCATCGCAGGGATACACCAGCGCGATGCGCGCGCCCTTCGCCCCCTGCTGCGCGCGCTGCACCAGCGCCGCGAGCCGGGGGTGCGCTTCAGACATAGTCTTTGTACTTGTCCAGGAAGCGAACCGGCTTGGACAAGGCATCGCGGCGGAACGGATCGCCCAGTTCGCGCGTGCACATGATCTCGATGACCGTGGTCTTGCCCTGGTTCATCTGCATGTCGATCGCCTTCTTCAGCGCCGGACCCACGTCCTCGAGCTTGTCGACCACGATGCCTTCGGCGCCCATTGCCTTCGCGATGCCGGCAAAGCTTTCGCTCTCGAGTTCACCGGCGACGAAGCGGCGGTTGTAGAAGTCGACCTGGTTTTTCTTCTCCGCGCCCCACTGGCGGTTGTGGAACACCACGGCCGTGACCGGGATGTCGTGGCGCACGGCGGTCATGATCTCGACCATGCTCATGCCCCAGGCGCCGTCGCCCGCATAGGCGATGGCCGGGCGGTCCGGCGCGGCGCACTTGGCGCCGATGATGGTCGGCAGCGCATAGCCGCAGTTGCCGAAGCTCATCGGTGCAAAGAAGCTGCGCGGCTCGTCGAAGCGCAGATAGCTGTTGGCGATGGCGTTGATGTTGCCGATGTCGGTCGAGACCATCGCGCGCGGCGGCATCGCCTTCTCGAGTTCGCGCAGCACCTGGCGCGGGTGCAGCCAGTTGCCCTTTTCCTTTTCGGCTTCGGCGATGGCGTCGAGGCTGAAGGGATCGCGCTCATGGGTCCACTCGGTGAGTTCTTTTTCCCAGGCGTCCTTCTCGGCCTTGATCTTGGCGGCGCGCTCGGCCTTGGTGGCGTCGCAGGCGAGTTTCTTGCCTTCGAGGCGCTTGAGCAGCGCGACCGCGGCGGCCTTGGCATCGCCGTGGATGCCGACGGTGATCTTCTTCACCAGGCCGAGGTTGGTGTGGTCGGCTTCGACCTGGATGATCTTGGCATCCTTCGGCCAGTAGTCCATGCCGTGCTGCGGCAGCGTGCCGAAGGGGCCCATGCGCGAACCGAGCGCGATGACCACGTCGGCCTGCGAGATCAGCTTCATCGCCGCCTTCGAGCCCTGGTAGCCCAGCGGGCCGGCCCACAGCGGATGGCTGGCCGGGAACGAGTCGTTGCGCAGATAGCCATTGGCCACCGGCGCGCCCAGGCGCTCGGCCAGCGCCTTGCATTCCTCGACCGCATCGCCCATCACCACGCCGCCGCCCGACAGGATGACCGGGAACTTGGCGTTGGCCAGCAGCTCGGCCGCGGCATCGAGGCTCTTCTCGCCGCCGGCGCCGCGTTCCACGCGCATCGGCTTCGGGATCTCGGTCGTGATCTCGCCATAGAAGTAGTCGCGCGGGATGTTGAGCTGCGTCGGGCCCATCTCGGAGATCGCGCGGTCGAAGCAGCGCGCGGTGAACTCGGCCATGCGCTTCGGATTGACGACGTGGCCCTGGTACTTGGTGAACTCCTGGAACATCGGCAGCTGGTTGGCTTCCTGGAAGCCGCCGAGGCCCATGCCCATGGTGCCGGTCTCGGGCGTGATCATCACCACCGGGCTGTGCGCCCAGTAGGCCGCCGCGATGGCCGTCACGCAGTTGCTGATGCCGGGGCCGTTCTGGCCGATCACCACGCCGTGGCGGCCGGAGACGCGCGCATAGCCGTCGGCCATGTGGGCGCCGCCCTGCTCGTGCACCACCGGGATCAGGCGGATGCCGGCCGGCGCGAAGATGTCCATCGCGTCCATGAAGGCCGAGCCCATGATGCCGAACATGTCGGTCACGCCGTTGGCGACCATCGTTTCGACGAAGGCTTCGGAGGGCGTCATCTTCTGCACGCCGGTCACGGCGGCCCGGGCTGCGGCGGCGGGGGGTTGCTTGCTCATGGAGGTCTCCTTGGGGTCAGGGGTGGTCGCGGATCTATCAAAAGTTGGAACCGATGGTTCCGGAATTCGTACCGGCGAAATATAGGCGCGCAAAGCCTTGTCGTCAACAAATTACAAAAAATGGGACGATACGTCTTGTTTTTTGTAAAAACAACTATGATCCATCCCATGAAAGTCGTCAAGGGTCTGAAAGCCGAAGCGCCGGAACCGGGCGGCGACACGCCCGCGCTGCGGCTCTTCGCGCTGCTCGAAACCATCGCCGCCAAGGACCAGCGGCATGCGCTGCAGGACCTGGTCGAAGAGACCGGCCTGCCCAAGCCCACCCTGCACCGCATGCTGCAGCAGCTCGAAACCGCGGGCCTCTTGCAGCGCGAAGGCGACGGCCGGCACTACGGCATCGGCACGCGGCTGCGGCGGCTGGCCGAGAACCTGCTGCTCAACGACAGCCTGCACGGCGCGCGGCACACGGTGCTGCGCCAGTTGGTCGAGGAAGTGGGCGAGAGCTGCAACATCACCTCGCTCTCCGGCAGCGAGGTCGTCTACCTGGACCGCGTGGAGACCGCGGCGCCGCTGCGCTTCTACCTGCATTCCGGCTCGCGCGTGCCGGTGCATTGCTCGGCCAGCGGCAAGATCTTCCTGACACAGATGAGCCCGGCCCAGCGCCGGCGCCTCCTGGCCAACGCGCCGCTCGATGCCTACACGCCGCAGACATTGACCGATCTCGCGCAGATCGAGCGCGAGGTCCAGCGCGTGCGCAAGGACGGCTTCGCGCTCGATCAGGAAGAGTTCCTGCCCGGCCTGCTCTGCATCGCGACGCTGGTGCCGTCCCCGGATGGGCCTTCGAACCTCTGCGTCGCGGTGCAGGCGCCGGTGATGCGGCTCGATGCCGCGAAGGCGAAGCTGCTGCTGCCCGCGCTGCAGCGTGCCGCGCTGGCGCTGAGCCGCATCGATGCCGATGCCGGCGGGCCCCGTGTCCTGCGTTCGATGGAGAGATGAAATGACCGACACCGCCGCGCTGAAACCCGACCGGATGCTTGCCGTGCGCGAGGTGTTCGGCATCGACAGCGAGCTGAAGGTGCCGGCCTTCGGCGAACGCGACGAGCACGTGCCCGAGATCGACGCGGTCTACCGCTTCAACCCCGACGTCACGCTCGCCATCCTGGCCGGCTTCACGCGCGACCGGCGCGTGATGGTGCAGGGCCTGCACGGCACCGGCAAGTCGACCCACATCGAACAGGTCGCGGCGCGCCTGAACTGGCCCTGCGTGCGGCTCAACCTCGATGGCCACATCAGCCGGCTCGACCTGGTCGGCAAGGACGCCGTCGTGCTGCGCGACGGCCAGCAGGTGACCGAGTTCCAGGAAGGCATCGTGCCCTGGGCGTTGCAGCGGCCCGTGGCGCTGATCTTCGACGAGTACGACGCCGGCCGGCCCGACGTGATGTTCGTGATCCAGCGCATCCTCGAGCGCGACGGCAAGTTCACGCTGATGGACCAGAACAAGGTGCTGACGCCGCATCCCTTCTTCCGCCTGTTCGCGACCGCCAACACGGTGGGCCTGGGCAACCTCAACGGGCTCTACCACGGTGCGCAGCGGCTCAACCATGCGCAGATCGACCGCTGGAACATCGTCGCCTCGCTGAACTACCTGCCGCGCGACGAGGAAGTGGCGATCGTGCAGGCCCGCGTGCCTTCGCTGGCCGACGATGCCGGCCGCGCGCTGGTCCGGTCGATGGTCGCAGTGGCCGATCTCACGCGCCGCGGCTTCGCGGCCGGCGACCTGTCGACGCTGATGTCGCCGCGCACCGTCATCACCTGGGCCGAGAACATCGAGATCTTCCGCGACCCCGCGCTCGCGTTCCGCCTGTCCTTCGTCAACAAGTGCGACGACGCCGAACGGCCGCTGGTGGCCGAATACTTCCAGCGCTGCTTCGACCTCGAGTTGAAGGAGTCGCACCAGCTGACGAGCCCGCAAGGCTGAGCCCGCCATGACCGAGGCGCAGCGCCGCGTTCGGCAAGAGGAGCAAGTTGCCGAGCTCTGCGCCGGCGTCGTGCGCGCCTTCAGCGGCGAGGCCGACCTGCACTTCCGCGGCCAGCGCCTGCACCGTGGCCGCACGCCGCTGCCCTGGTTCGCGCCGCACCTGCATCCCTCGCCCGACACCGACGACTTCGCCTCCTTCCGCGGCGCGGCCGACGGGCTCGCGCTGCGCCTGACCGCCTGCGACGCGGACCTGCATGCGCGCCTGCGCCCCGAAGAGCCGGTGGCGCGCATGGTGTTCGAGATGCTGGAGCAGTTCCGCGTCGAGGCGCTGGCACCGCAGGACCTGCCCGGCATGCAGCGCAACCTGCGGCACCGGCACGAGCAATGGTCGCTGGGCTTCCATCACGCCGGCATGACCGACAGCGCGCGCGGGCTGCTGCTCTATGCCGTGGCGCAGATCTGCCGCGCGCGCGTCAGCGGCCAGCAGGTGGTGGAAGAAACCGAAGACATGCTGGAGGCCACGCGCTTCGCGCTCTCGCCGCTGATCGGCCACGCACTGGCCGCGCTGCGCCGCGCGCGCTTCGACCAGGCCGCGTATGCGGTCCATGCGCTGTCGATCGCGCACACCGTCTCGGGCATGCTGCACGCGGCCCACGACGAGGCCGAGGATGCGCACGACGATGCCGATTCGGACAACAAGCGCAGCGTCTTCAGCCTGGTGGCCGACATGGACCAGGAGATCATCGAGCGCTTCACGACCGCGGTCTCGGGCCGCAGCGCGGTGCTCGACGATGCCGACGGCGCCTACCGGATCTTCACCGAGGCCTACGACCGCGAGCACGCAGCCGCATCGCTGGTACGCCGGGACCTGCTGGGGGAATTGCGGGACAAGCTCGACCGGCGCGTCGCCGCGCAGGGCGTGAACGTCGCGCGCCTGGCGCGCGCGCTGCGCGCACTGCTCGCCGAGCCCGCGCGCGACGGATGGGACGGCGGCCAGGAAGAAGGCCACATCGACGGCCGGCGGCTCGCGCAGCTGGTCGCCTCGCCGACCGAACGGCGCCTGTTCCGCACCGAGCGCCAGGAGCCGGCAGCCGACTGCGTGCTGAGCTTCCTGATCGACTGCTCCGGCTCGATGAAGGAGCATGCCGAATCGGTCGCGATGCTGGTCGACGTGATGGCACGCGCGCTCGAACAGGCGGGCGTGGCGAGCGAGATCCTGGGCTTCACGACCGGTGCCTGGAACGGCGGCCGCGCGCAGCGCGCCTGGCTGCGCGCCGGCAAGCCCGCGCACCCGGGCCGCCTCAACGAACGCTGCCACATCGTGTTCAAGGATGCCGACACGCCGTGGCGGCGCGCGCGGCCGGCCATCGCGGCGCTGCTCAAGGCCGACCTGTTTCGCGAGGGGCTCGACGGCGAAGCGGTGGACTGGGCCTGCGCCCGCCTGCTCGCGCGCACCGAGGAACGCCGGCTGCTGCTGGTGATCTCCGACGGCTCGCCGATGGACAGCGCGACCAACCTTGCGAACGACGCGCACTATCTCGATCACCACCTCAAGGACGTCGTCGCGCGGCGCGAGCAGGCCGGCGGCGTGGCGATCGCGGGCGTCGGCGTCGGGCTCGACCTGAGCCCGTACTACAGTCGCAGCCACGTGCTCGACCTCGCGGCTTCCACCGGCAACACGATCTTCCGCGAGATCACCGAACTCATCGCCGGACAGCACCGGCGTTGACGGCCCGCCCGCCGGCGGCTCGCCTGCCCCGGGTTGACAGCATCCTCCGCGCAGCCTAGAGTTGTTCCAAATCTTCGGACAGAGTTCTATTATTCAGGACAGCCGAAGCACAGGATTCCATGGACTCCACCCTCGCCAAGGGCCTCACCGTGATCGAATGGATGGCCCGCCAGCAGCGCGATTGCCGCGTGACCGACCTGGCCCAGGCCTTCGGCCTGGGGCGCAGCAATGCGCATCGCACGCTGCAGACGCTGGTCGAGTGCGGCTGGGCGACACAGGATGCGGCCACCAGCACCTACCGGCCGAGCCTGCGCCTGTTCGAGCTCGGCGCGCTGGTGGCCGAGGTCGCCGACATCACCGGGCTGCTGCGGCCGCATCTGGCGGCGCTGGCACGCGCCACCGGCGAAACCATCCATCTCGCGACGCTCGACGGTGCGGAGATCGTCTACCTCGACAAGTTCGACAGCCCGCTGCCGGTGGCCGCGTACTCGCGCATCGGCGGCCGGGCGGCGGCCTACTGCGTGGCCTCGGGCAAGGCGCTGCTCGCGGCCGCCGGGCTGGACGCGGCGGCGCTGCACGAGCGCCTCGGCAGCCGGCTGATCGCGCACACGCCCCACAGCATCGTCGACTTCGGCGCCCTGCAGGCCGAGCTCGAGCGCACCCGCGCGCGCGGCTATGCCGAGAATCGCGAAGAATGGCGCCTCGGCGTCTGCGGCCTCGGGACGCCGGTTTTCAACGCGCGCGGAGAAGCGGTCGCGGCACTCGGCATGAGCGTGCCGTCGATCCGCTTCACGCGCACCCAGGCCCGCGGGCTCGCCGAACAGGTCATGGCCTGCGCACGCGATGCCAGCATCACGCTGGGCTACCGGTGCGAACCGGTGCTCGCGACGCGTCTGCCGACGCCCACCACCAAGAGAAGGAGACTGGAATGAATCGATTTGCACCGTGGCTGCGTGCCGTGCTGCTGGCCTGCGCGGCGATGTCCGCCATGGCGATGCCCTTCGCCGCACAGGCCGAGGGCGCCGGCGACTATCCCACCAAACCGATCCGGCTGATCGTTCCGTATCCGCCCGGCGGCGGCACCGACGTGATCGCGCGCATCATCCAGGAACGCAGCGCGGCGCTGCTGGGGCAACCCTTCGTGATCGACAACCGCGGCGGCGCGGCCGGCTCGATCGGCACCGACATCGTGGCCAAGTCGGCGCCCGACGGCTACACCGTGCTCTTCACGCTGTCCTCGCACACGATCAACCCCAACATCTATCCGAAGCTGCCTTTCGACACCGAGAAGGACTTCGCGCCGGTGGTGATGGTGGCTTCGCTGCCGCAGATCCTGGTGTCGAACACCGACTTCCCGCCGCACAACGTGGCCGAGCTGATCGCGCTGGCCAAGGCCAAGCCCGGCAGCCTCTCCTTCGCCTCGGTGGGCAACGGCTCGCCCGGCCATCTCGCCGGCGAGATGTTCAAGCTGCGCACCGGCACGCAGATGACGCACGTGCCCTACCGCGGCGGCGGCCCCGCCGTGACCGACGTGATGGGCGGCCAGGTGCCGCTGCTGTGGGTGTCGATCCCGGCTGCCGCATCGTTCGTGAAGTCCGGCAGGCTCAAGGCCTTCGCGGTATCGACCAAGAAGCGCAGCGCGGCCTTCCCCGACGTGCCGACCATGCAGGAAGCGGGCATCCCCGACTTCGAGGTCGACTCCTGGTACGCGATGTTCGTGCCGGCCAAGACGCCGCGCGCGATCATCGACAAGCTCAACAAGGTGATGAACACCGTGGTGCACGAGCCCGCGGTGCAGGAGAAGCTGCTGGCCCAGGGCGCTGAAGGCGTCGGCGGCACGCCCGAGCAGCTCGGCAAGGTCGTGACGAAGGAACTCGCCGGCTGGGCCAAGCTCACCAAAGAAGCCAACATCAAAGTGGACTAGAGCTCGCCCCCAGGCTGCGCGCACTTCGTGGTGAATCACGCTCGCCCCCAGGCTGCGCGCACTTCGTGTCGCTTCGCCAACCCCCTACCGGGGGCAACACCGGCGGCCCGGCGGAGCCGGTTCCGCGGTGTTTCCCGACTAGAGAGTCCCCTAACTATGACGACCATGGAAACTTCAACACCTTCTCCTGCAGGCCCGATCGCCGAACTCGTCGCGCGCGCGCGTGCGGCGCAACGCATCTATGAAACCTGGTCGCAGGAACAGGTCGACATGGCGGTCACGGCCGCCGGCTGGGCCATCATCGAGCCGACGCGCAACCGCGAGCTGGCCGAGCTGGCGGTGGCCGACACCGGTGTCGGCAACGTCGAGGACAAGGTCGCCAAGAACCACCGCAAGACCTTCGGCCTCTTGCGCGACCTCAAGGGCGCGCGCTCGGTCGGCGTGATCGTCGAAGACCCCGCGCGCGGCATCATCGAGATCGCGCGGCCGGTCGGCGTGGTGTGCGCCATCACGCCCTCGACCAACCCGGGCGCGACGCCGGCCAACAAGATCATCAATGCGCTCAAGGGCCGCAACGCGGTGATCGTCGCGCCCTCGCCCAAGGGCTGGTCCACGGCCGCGCGGCTGATCGAATTCATTCATGCGCAGTTCGACCGCATCGGCGCGCCGCGCGACCTGGTGCAGCTCTTGCCCTCGCCGGTCAACAAGCAGTCGACCGCCGAGCTGATGCGCCTGTGCGACCTGGTGGTGGCGACGGGCTCGCAGGCCAACGTGCGCGCGGCCTACGCCAGCGGCACGCCGGCCTTCGGCGTCGGCGCGGGCAACGTGGCCGGCATCGTGGACGAGACGGCCGACGCGGCGCTGGCGGCCGACCGCATCGTGCGCTCCAAGACCTTCGACAACGCGACCAGCTGCTCGTCGGAGAACAGCCTGGTGGTGATCGATGCGGCGCGGCCCGCGCTGATCGCCGCGCTCGAGGCGCGCGGCGCGGTCATGCTCGACGGCCCGCAGAAGGCCGCGCTGCAGGCGCTGATGTGGCCCGAAGGCAAGCTGTCGCCCGCGGTGATCGGCAAGTCGGCCACGCAGATCGCCGAACGCGCGGCCGAGCAGGACGCGGCCGGACGCGACGCCTGGCGCGCGATCGCCGCGCGCCAGCCGCGCATCCTGATGGTGGCCGAGGACGGCGTGGGCCATGAACATCCCTACTCCGGCGAGAAGCTCAGCCCGGTGCTCGCGATCTATGCGGCGCGCGACTTCGAGGACGCGGCATCGATCGTCGCGCGCATCTACGCCTACGAGGGCGCGGGCCATTCGGTGGGACTGCACAGCGCGAAGCCGGAACGCGCGCTGACGCTCGGCCTGACGCTGCCGGTGTCGCGCGTGATCGTCGACCAGGCGCACTGCATCGCCACCGGCGGCAGCTTCGACAACGGGCTGCCGTTCTCGCTGTCGATGGGCTGCGGCACCTGGGGCAAGAACAACTTCTCCGACAACATGAACTACCGCCACTACCTCAACATCACGCGCGTGTCGCGGCCGATCCCGGAGCAGATGCCGGGCGAGGAGGAGATCTTCGGCGCCTTCTTCGCGCAGCATGGTGCGGCGTGAGGCAGGCGCCTGCCACCGTCCATGAGCTGATCGAGCGGCAGGCGGCCGCGCGGCCGCAGGCGACCTATGCGGTCGCCACGCAGGACGATCGGCAGCTCGGCTACGGCGAACTGGTGCGCGGCTGCCGCAGCGTCGCGGCGCTGCTGCGCAGCCGTGGCGCGCAGCCGGGCGACACGGTCTCGGTGGTGATGCCCAACGGCCTGCAGACATTGCGCGTGCTGCTCGGCGCGATGCACGGCGGACTGTGCGTGAACCCGGTCAACCTGCTGTCGCAGCCCGAGCAGATGCGCTACGTGCTCGCGCATTCCGATTGCCGCGTGGTCTGCGTCGCACCCGAATGGGAAGAGCGCGTGCGCGGCATGCTGGCCGGGCTCGACCGCACGGTGGACGTGATCGTGGTCGACCCCGATGCGGCCGCACTGCCGGGCGAGGCGCAAGTGCCTGCGCTCGCCGATGCATCGCCGCCCGCGCCCGGCGACCTCGCGCTGCTGATGTACACCTCCGGCACCACCGGCATGCCCAAGGGCGTGATGCTGAGCCAGCGCAACCTCGCGGCCAATGCGCAGGCCATCAGTACCGAGCACGAACTCGGCGCCGCCGACCGCGTGCTGGCCGTGCTGCCGCTCTATCACATCAATGCCTTCGCCGTGACCATGCTGGCGCCGCTCGTGCAGGGCGGCAGCCTCGCGATGGCGCCGAGGTTCTCGGCCGGCCGCTTCTGGGAACAGGCCGCGCACACGCAGTGCACCTGGATCAACGTGGTGCCGACCATGATCTCCTACCTGCTCGAAGGCGAGCGGCCGCCGGCGGCGCAGACGGCGCGCATCCGCTTGTGCCGCTCCGCATCGGCCGCGCTGCCGCCCGAGCACCATCGCGCATTCGAGCAGCTGTTCGGCATCGGCATCGTCGAGACCATGGGCCTGACCGAGACCGCGGCGCCCGCCTTCTCGAATCCGCTCGCCCCGGCCGCGCGCAAGCTCGGCTCGGTGGGCCGCGCCTCGGGCTGCGAGGCGCGCGTGATCGATGCGGCGCTGGCCGAGGTGCCCGACGGCACGACCGGCGAGCTGGCGATCCGCGGCCCCAACGTGATGCTCGGCTACTACAAGAACGAGGAAGCGACGCGCGCGAGCTTCACGCCCGACGGCTGGCTGCGCACCGGCGACCTCGGGCACCGCGACGCCGACGGCTTCTTCTTCGTCACCGGCCGCATCAAGGAGCTGATCATCAAGGGCGGTGAGAACATCGCGCCGCGCGAGATCGACGAGGCCCTGCTGCAGCATCCCGCGGTGCTGGAGGCCGCCGCGGTCGGCGTGCCGCATCCGCACTACGGCCAGGAGATCGGCGTGTGCATCGTGCTGCGCGAAGGCCTGGCCTGCACCGAGGACGAACTGCGCGCCTTCTGCGACACGGCGCTCGGCCGCTACAAGACGCCGGGCCACTTCCGCTTCGTCACCGACCTGCCGCGCGGGCCGTCCGGAAAGGTGCAGCGCCTGAAGCTGCTGCCGCTCTTCGAATGAGCCCCGAGCTGCTGACGCCGCCGCTGGCGCCAGCCCTGCTCGTCTACAGCCTCGGCGTGGTGTTCGCGGCCGGCATCGTGCGCGGCTTCGCCGGCTTCGGCTTCTCGGCCATCACGGTGGCGGGCATCTCGGTCGTGATCTCGCCGGCGCTGGTGGTGCCGGCGATCTTCATGCTCGAGGTGCTGGCCAGCCTGAGCCAGCTGCGCGGCATCGCGCGCGACATCGACGGCCCCTGGCTGAGCTGGCTCGCGCTCGGCAATCTGCTGTGCATCCCGATCGGCGTTGCGCTGCTGGCGTGGCTTCCCGAGACGCCGCTGCGCCTTCTGATCGGGGCGCTGCTGATGGCGGCGGCCCTGTTGCTGCGCAGCGGGCGCAAGGCGACGCTGCGGCCGACGCGCAGCGTGCGGCTGGCGGCCGGCATGGTGTCGGGCTTCATCAACGGCGTGGCCGCGATCGGCGGCATCGCCATCGCGGTGCTGCTGAGCACGGCGCAGATGGCGCCGGCCACCTTGCGTGCGACGCTGATCGCGCTGTTCCTGTTCACCGACGTGGTGTCGCTCGTGAGCGCGGCGCTCATGCCTTCGGGTGCGCGCATGGCCGGTGGGCTGCTGGGTGTCGGCACGTTGACGTGGGCGCTGTGGCTGGCGCCGGCGATGCTGGTCGGCATCTGGGTCGGGCAGCGCTCGTTCGCCGGTGTGTCCGAGGCGCAGTTTCGGCGGCATGTGTTGAATCTGCTGATTGCGTTGGCGGGGGTGAGTGTGGTGCGGTCGGTGGTGGGGTTGTTTGGGTGAGGCTGGGGATCGATGGGGCGGAGTAAGACGATCATCGACTCTCTGTCTTTCTCCCTCCCCCTCCGGGAGAGGGTTGGGGTGAGGGCGCCGGGCGGTTGATTTGTATGTTGCGTTTCTTGTTGAGTCCTGAGGCCGGGACTCGCCCCGGCAGGCGACTTACTTTCTTTTGCTTCGCCAAAAGAAAGTAAGCAAAGAAAAGGCGACCCCACTGCGCGTGTCCCTCCGCTTCGCTGCGGGCAACCTGCGGTGCTCGCTTCAGGCGGGGTCCGCGCAAACTCGCTGCGCTCAAACAGTGCGCGGCCCTTATCCGCCTGAAGCTGCGCTCCTCGGCACGCGCAGAGGGGGTTAGGGTCAACGCGCCATGGCGCGTACTTGTGTGGGGCGGTGCGAGTGCGGAGATTGCGTGGATGGATCGGGTCGAGATGATCATCGGCCGTTGACTCCGATGATCGACGAGTTGCAATTAGCAATTAGCGGCCTCGATACTCGACCGCAGTCGGCTGTTCAAAGGCCGAGCGAAGCGACGGCCCGAGAAACACAAATACGCGCCATGGCGCGTTGAATTCCATCCCCTCTGCGCGCGCCGAGGAGCGCAGCTTTTCGCGGATCAGGGCCGCGCACTGTTTGAGCGAAGCGAGTTTGCGCGGACCCCGCGAAAAGCGAGCACCGCAGGTTGCCCGTAGCGAAGCGGAGGGTCGCGCGCAGTGGGGTCGCCTTTTCTTTGGTTACTTTCTTTTGGCGAAGCAAAAGAAAGTGACTCGCCCGCCGGGGCGAATTCCCGGCCGACGGCCTCACATCAAGCGCAACGCACAGAGCAAAGGCCCGGTGCCCTCACCCCCGCCTTCTCCCGGAGGAAGAGGGAGCAAGAGAGGGATCAGCGACTGCGCGCCGCACCGCCCGTCGCGACGACCCAGCAGCACGCCCCCCCGGCTCATGCCCCGACCCGGCAGCCTTGTCCGAAGCAGCCTGCAAACTGTCACGCACCAGCTTCGCCGTGCTCGCCAGATGGTCGAGCAGCAGTTGCACCGCCTCCTCGGTCTTGCGCTCGATCGCCGCTTCCATCAGCGCCTTGTGCTCGTCGCGCACGCGCACCACCTCGCGCGCGTTCGACAGCCGGCTCAGGTGGCGGTAGCGGTCCGCCGCATCGAAGAGCTGTCCGCAATAGCCGAGCAGCCAGCTCGAACCGCAGGCCGCCAGCAGGCTCGCATGAAAGGCCCGGTGCGCGTCTTCCCATGGCGCGTTGATCTGCGGCTCGGCACCGCCCGGCGCCACGCGGTGCAGGCGCGAGAGCCGGTGGTAGGACAGCAGCACGTGCTCTTCCCACGCGCGGTCGCCGTGCGCGATCGACTGCCGCAGCGCCAGCTCGTCGAGCCAACCGCGGGTCTTCGTGAGTTCGTCGAGATGCGCCTCGCTGACCGGCGTGACGTGGAAGCCGCGCTGGTCGCTGTGGCTCACGAGGCCGTCGCGCGCCAGCCGGTGCAGCGCCTCGCGCATCGGGCTCAGGCCGATGTCGTAGCGCGCGCAGAGCTGTGCGATGTGGAGCTTGCGGCCCGGCAGCAGCAACGCGTGAATGATCTCCTGGCGCAGGCGTTCATACGCCACGGAAGACAGCGTGCCCGTCGCGCTGCTCGGGGGTTCGGATGGGTTGTTCATGAGGCCTGGGTTCCCTGCGGGTTGCCGGGATTCTGTCATTGCGACTCTGGAAATAAAATCGATTTCCCGTTGACCATAAAAATAATATCGATTATCTTGCGGCCCACGCAAATTCTTGGAGACAGCCCGATGCAGCATTCCCTGGACATTCACGCCGGCGCCACGGAGATCCGGACTCCGGCCGATTTCCGCTGGCCCGGCGGCAAGCGGATCGCGGTGTTCCCGCGCGTTTCGTTCGAATGGTGGTCCGATGGCAAGTGGCCCGGCATCGGCCCGATGGGCAACCCGCTGCGCCAGGGCTTTCCCGATCTCAACGCGATGAGCTGGGCCGAGTACGGGCACCGGCGCGGCATCTTCCGCATCCTCGACGTGCTGGAGCGCAACCAGGTGCGCGCCACCTTCAACGTCAGCGGCATCCTGGCCGAACACTATCCGCAGGTGATCCGCCGCATGGCCGACGCCGGCCATGACGTGGTCGCGCATTCCTACACCATGGACGTGATCCCGGTGTACCTCGACGAAGCCGAGGAGCGCGCCAACATCGAACGCACCACCGCGCTGCTGGAGAAGGCGATGGGCCGCCGCCCGCGCGGCTGGATCAGCCCGCGCAGCACGCCCGGCCTGCGCACGCCGCGCATGCTGCTGGAGGCCGGCTACGACTGGCACGGCGACACGCTGAACGACGACCTGCCCTACGTGATGCGCTATGGCGACCGTTCCATCGTCGCCTTCCCGAACAACACCGAGGTGAACGACCTGCCGCATTACATGCGCTACGGCAACTCGCCGCGCGACATGGTCGCGCTGTTCGAGGACTGGCTCGACTGCGCGCGCAACCACGAGACCGGCGCGGCGCGCATCGACCCCGCGATCCATGCGCACGTCTCGGGCCGGCCGCTCGCGATGGCGGCCTACGAAAAGATCATCCGGCTGGCGAAGAATGCGCCCGACGTCTGGATGGGCACGCGCTCGGAAGCCGTCGACCACCTGCGCGCGGTGGTCGGCGCCCCGGGACCGAAGGCATGAAGCTCGGGCTGGAGGGCCGCACGGCCGTGGTCTGCGCCTCGTCCGACGGCCTCGGCAAGGCCTGCGCGATGTCGCTGGCGCGTGAGGGTTGCGCCGTGCTCATCAATGGCCGCGATGCCGACCGCCTGCAGGCCGCCGCCGACGAGATCCGCAGCGCCACCGGCGCCACCGTCAAGCCGGTGCGCGCCGACCTCAATACCGAGGCCGGCCGCAGCGTGCTGGCCGCCGCGGGCGCCGGCGCGAGCATCCTGGTCAACAACAATGCCGGGCCCGAGCCCGGGCCCTTCCTCGGCTTCGAGCGCGAGGACTGGGAAGGCGCGATGGAGGCCAACTTCTATGCGCCGATGTTCATGATCAAGGCGCTCCTGCCCGGCATGCGCGCGCGCAGGTTCGGCCGCATCGTCAACATCACCTCGGCGCGCGTGAAGTCGCCGACGCCGACGATGGCCTTGTCGACCGCGCCGCGCACCGCACTGACGGCGCTGACCCGTTCGCTCGCGCTGGACGTCGCGGTCGACAACGTCACCATCAACAACCTGCTGCCCGAACGCTTCGGCACCCACCGTCAGGTGGAGATGGCCGATCGCATGATGAAGGAACGCGGCATCGGCCGCGACGAGGCGATGGCGGTGATCGCCGAGACCATTGCAGCCAAACGCCTGGGCAAGCCCGAGGAATTCGGCGACACCTGCGCCTTCCTGTGCAGCGTGCAGGCCGGCTACATCTCGGGCCAGAACCTGCAGCTCGACGGCGGTTCCTATCGCGGCCTGATCTGACCCATCCCTCCACCTCTTCCCATCTCTTCTCTTTTCTTCTCCCATGAAATTCGTCAGCTTTGCATCGAGCGCCCAGGAGGCGCCGCGCCCCGGCGTCGTCGTCGACGAGCGCTTCGTGATCGACCTCGCCGCCCTTCCCGATGCACCCTTCGACAACAGTTCCCTGCTCGGCCTGATCGAGGCCGGCGACGCCGGCCTCGCCTGGGTGCGCGCCGTGCTCGCGCAGCCGCACGAGCGCATCGCGCTCGACCACGTCCATCTCTTCGCGCCGATCCCGAAGCCGCGCAAGAACGTGTTCTGCGTCGGCTGGAACTACCTCGCGCACTTCGAGGAAGGCGACAAGACGCGTGCCGCCAAGGTCGACCTGCCCGATCGCCCGACCTTCTTCACCAAGGCCAGCACCGCGGTCGGCGGCCCCTACGACCCGATCCCGATCGACGACACGATCACGCTGAAACTGGACTGGGAGGCCGAGCTTGGCGTCATCATCGGCAAGCGCGGCAAGAACATCGCGCAGGCCGCGGCGATGGACCACGTGTGGGGCTACACCGTGCTCAACGACGTCACCGGCCGCGACATCCAGCGCCAGCACGGCAACCAGTGGTTCAAGGGCAAGAGCCTGGACGGCAGCTGCCCGATGGGGCCGTGGATCGTCACCGCCGATGCGCTCGATCCGGCAGACCTGAAGATCGCCTGCAGGGTCAACGGCGTGGTCAAGCAGTCGTCGAGCACCTCGCATATGTACTTCCGCATCCCGCGCATCCTCGAGGAGCTCTCGCACGGGCTGACGCTGGAGCCGGGCGACATCATCGCCAGCGGCACGCCGGAAGGCGTCGGCCATGCGCGCGTGCCGCCCGAGTTCATGCAGCAGGGCGACGTGATGGAAACCGAGGTGATCGGCATCGGCACGCTGCGCAACGTCATCGGGCCGGCCCGCGGCTGACCCGCCCGCGCGCGAAAAAAAGAACGACAGGAGACAAAGACATGATCAAGTTCCGACTGCCGCGCCTGCACGGATTGCGGCCCGCGCGCTGCCTGGCCGCGCTGGCGTTCGCGGCGCTGGGCACGGCGGCGCTCGCCGCCTACCCCGATCGTCCGATCCGGCTGGTCGTGCCCTTCCCGCCCGGCGGTCCCAACGACATCATCGCGCGCCTGCTGAGCGAGAAACTCACCGGCGCGCTCGGCAAGCCGGTGGTGATCGACAACGTGCCGGGCGGCAGCACGATCATCGGCACGCGCCAGGTGGCCGAAGCGCCGGCCGACGGCTACACCGTGCTGATGGTGTCGCCGAGCCACGTCATCAATCCCGGGCTGCGGTCCGACATGCCTTACGACCTGCTGCGCGACTTCGCGCCGGTGATCGAGGTCGCGGTGTCCCCCAACGTGCTGGCCGTCAATTCGGCGACGCCGGCGAAGAACGTGGCCGAGCTGATCGCGCTGGCCAAGGCGCATCCCGGCGAGATCAACTACGGCTCCGGCGGCACCGGCACCGCGACGCACCTGGCCGGCGAGCTGCTGTGTTCGATGGCCGGTGTGAAGATGAACCACATCCCCTACAAGGGCGACGCCCAGGCGACCGTCGATCTGCTGGGCAACCAGATCAGTTGGAAGTTCGGCACCATCCTGTCGATCAAGCAGCATGTCGACGCGGGCCGCCTGCGCGCGCTGGCGGTGAGCGGTCCGCGGCGCGTGCCCGCGATGCCGAACGTGCCGACCGTCGCCGAAACCATTCCGGGCTTCGACGCCACCTCGCTCTACGGCGTGATGGTGCCGATCCGCACGCCGGCGCCGATCGTCGAGCGATTGAACAAGGAGATCGGCAAGATCGTGGCCTCGGAATCGTTCCGCAAGATCCTCTCGGAAGACGGCGCGGAGGTGGTCGGCGGCACGCCGCAGCAGTTCGGGCAGAACCTCGCGCAGGCGATCGACAAGTGGAAGACCGTGATCCGCAACGCCGGCATCAAGCTGCAGTGACTGCGACGGTGCACTGCTGACCGAGAACGGACGCGAGCCGCAAAGCTTCAAGACCGAGTATGGCGACGAGGGCGACGAAGCCTCGTCGGCCGTGGATTCTTGCGTAGCGCCAAACAGCGCTTGATCTTTCGAGCTTCGTCGATATGATCCGCCCGCAATAACAGCCCCCAAGGGGCAAGGGACGGGATCATGACAAGCTCATCGGCTGCGGCCATGGTGCGGCCGCGCCATGCGCGGGGCCTCCTCACTCACTCTCTCTGTGTCTTGTGCCGCTGGGCTGTGTCCGGCGCGCTGCTCCTGCTTGCCGCCGTGTCGCACGCCGGCGCGGGCCCGCTGCGGATCGTCCCGGGTCTGGAGGAACCGCTGGTCGCGATGGGCCCGGCTTCCCGGTCCGAGGACGTGGCACTCGAAGCCGCACTGGCGCGGTTCGCGCAGCCGCCAAGCCCGCCAAGCGCGCCCAGCGATTTCGCCGATGCGGCCAGGCCATTGACCGCCTTCCTTGCCGACCATCCGCGCTCCGCCTGGCGCATGGCACTCCTGACCGACCTGGGAATCGGCTACTACCACGCGGGCTATTTCTCGAAGGCCATGACGGCATGGGCGCAGGCCTGGCAGCTCGGGCGCGGCGCGACGCAGCCACCGGCAAAGGCCCTGGCCGATCGCGCAGCCGGCGAACTGGCACGCATGCACGCCCGCCTGGGGCACGCAGCCGAGCTCGATGCCCTGTTCTCCGACATGGGCGATCGTGCAGTCGGCGGTCCCGCGACGGAGATGATCGCCGGCGCACGCGAGGGGCTGTGGTCCTTTCGAAACGACTACGGCACCGCCTACCTGTGCGGCCCGATGGCGCTACGCAATCTGCTCACTTCGATGAATGCGCAGCCGGCCAGGATCGCGCTCATGAACGCCCAGCGCTCCGGACCGCAGGGCTTCGACCTGGACCAGCTATCGCAGCTTGCCGCCAAGGTCGGCCTTGCGCATCGGGTCGTTCTCAGGACGCCGCGGCAAGCGATCCCCGTCCCCTCCGTCGCGCACTGGAAGCTGCACCACTACGCCGCCATCGTCGAAGAGAAGAACGGCCGCTACCACGTGCAGGACCCCACCTTCGCGAGCGGCGACGCATGGCTGACGCGGGCCGCGATCGACGAGGAATCCAGCGGCTATTTCCTGGTGCCGCACGCGGCGAGCGCGGATGCGGGCTGGCGCAGCGCGAGCGTCGACGAAGCCCGGCGGGTCCATGGCATGGGCCAGACGGCGAACAACGAACCGGGCAACACCTTGCCTGCGTCGAAGGGGCTGTATCCGATCAGCTGCGACCGCATGTGCGAAGTCAATGCCAAGACCATGCTCGTGAGCCTGAACCTCAACGACACGCCCGTCGGCTACACCCAGCCCAAGGGTCCGCCGGTGCAGATCCGGCTGAGCTACAACCAGCGGGAATCGAGCCAGCCGGCGGTCTTCGGCTTCTTCAACGTCAGCCCCAAATGGTCCCTGAACGTGCTCTCGTGGATCGAGGACGATCCGGCGCAGCCGGGCATCGGCGTCGTTCGCCATGTGGCCGGCGGCGGCTCGGTCGGGCCGCTGGACTACCTGCCTGGCGCCTACACGCGGGCCACGGGAACCTTCGGCCTCGAGCGTGAGAGCCGATCGATCCTGGCGCGCATTCCGGGCACGGGCGCGGCGTCATCGTACGAGCTGCGCATGCCCGACGGCAGCAAGCAGGTGTTCGGCCATGCGGATGGCGCGACGGTCCGGCCGCGCCGCATGTTCCTCACGCAGATCGTCGATCCGGCCGGCAATGCGTTGAGCTTCAACTACGACGCGCAGCTTCGCCTGACCTCGATCACCGATGCGGTCGGCAGGAACACGGTGTTCGCCTACGAAGCCCCATCGTCGCCGCTGCTCGTGACCCGGATCACCGACCCGTTCGGCCGGCATGCCGACCTCGGCTACGACGGCCAGGGCCGCCTCACCTCCATCACCGACGTGATCGGCATCACCTCGTCCTTCACCTACGACGCAGGCGGGCTCGTCAACGCGATGACGACGCCGTACGGCACCAGCCACTTCCGCTACGGCCAGGACATGACGGTCAACAGCCGCTACCTGGAGATGACCGATCCGCTCGGTTTCACGGAGCGCGTGGAGTTTCGCCATTCCGCGCCGGGCATCGGCGGCAGCGAGTCCCCTGTGCCGGTCATGCATGGATCGCTTCAGAACATCTACCTGCAATACCGCAATAGCTTCCACTGGGACCCGCATGCCTATGCGGTCGCCGCGGGAAACTATGCGGCGGCGCGGCTCACGCATTGGCTGCATGACCCCAGCGGCCTGACCTCGCCCATCGCCGAGAGCACGAAGGCGCCGCTGGAGGGGCGCGTGTGGAATCTCTATCCGGGGCAGAGCGCGTCGTATTACGAGGGCTCCTCGGGCATGCCGAATCAGGTCGCGCGCGTGCTGGATGGCGGCGCGACGCAACTGACGAGCTTCGATCGCAACGCGTTCGGCAAGCCGGTCTCGGTCACCGATCCGGCGGGGCGCACATCGTTGTTCTCGTACGCCGATGGCGGCATTGATCTGCTCGCCGTGCAGCAGCGCACCGCCGGTGCGGGATCGGCGACGCTGGCCACGTTCACTTACAACGGCCAGCATCTGCCGCTCTCCCGCACCGATGCCGCGGGTCAGGTCACGCACTACGCCTACAACGCGGCGGGCCAACCCGTCAGCGTGACCGATCCGCTGGGCAACACCACGCGCTACGTCTACGACGAGGCCGGACGGCTCCTCACCGTGCTCGACGCCAAGGGCGCCGCGCGCCTGAACCTGAGCTACGACGCCTTCGATCGCGTCGCCAGCAGCACCGGCTCCAAGGGGTACACGCAGACTTACCAGTACGACGCGCTCGACCGCCTCACGCAGATCGGCTACCCCGACGGCACGACCACGCAGCACACCTATGACAAGCTCGATCGCGTCGCCTCCAAGGACCGGCTTGGGCGCATCACGCGCTACGCCTACGACGCGAATCGGCAGCTCATCTCCATCACCGATCCGCTCGGGCAGACGACCGCCTTCGGCTACCACGAGAACGGTACCTTGCGCAGCATCACCGATGCCAAGGGCAACGTGACCTCCTGGGACATCGACGTGCAGGGCCGCCCCGTTGCCAAACACCATGCGGATGGCAGCACCGAGACCTACGGCTACGAACCCCTGAGCGGGCGGCTGAAATCGGTGACCGATGCGCAGGGGCAGACGCGGGCGATGACCTACACCGTGGACGACAGGCCAGCCTCGCTCGGGTACCTTGGCGCGCGCACGTCGACGGCCGGCGTCACCTATGTCTACGACGCCGTCTACCCGCGGCTCGTGTCGATGACGGATGCGAACGGCGTCACCGCCTATGCCTACAACCTGGCGGGCAGCCCCGGTGCGAACCAGCTCGCCATGATCACCAGCCCCGTGGCCGGGCAGCCAGGACTGACCGATACGGTGGCCTATGCCTACGACGCACTGGGCCGCGTGATCGAGCGAAATGTTGATGGCGCGACCGACAAGCGCAGCTTCGACGCCATCGATCGCCTGGCGTCGGTCGAGAGTGCGCTGGGCCGCTTCGACTATCGCTATGTCGGCGCGTCGGATCGGGTCTCGGCCATCGTGGGCGCCGACGGCCTGCAGACGGCGATGCGCTACTACGGACCCCAGGGTGACGAGATGCTCAAGCAGATCGCTTACACCAGCGCGACCGGCGCGCCGCTGGCGAGCTACGCGTACACCTACGACGCCAACCACAACGTTCTGAGCTTTGCCGATGCGCTGCCCGGCGAGAAGCTGTCGGCCCTGTCGCCGATGGGCGCAGGCGATCCCGGCGACAGCGGCGTGCCGCTTGCGGCCGTGCGATGGCTGGCCTCGATCGCCGCGCCGGGTGCCTTCGCGGCGCTCTTCATCGCACTGGCCCTCGCGATCGCGACATGGCGCACGACGAACCGGCACTCGGTGCATATCGGGGTGCCGCTAGTGGCCCTTGCGCTGATGGTCAGTTGCGGAGGGGGCGGCAACGGTGGCTCCACGGGCGGCGTGAACTGGGGCAGCGGAGCGAGCGGCAGCGATGGGGCGAGCAACAGTTCGGGCACGAACAATGGCGCTGCCACGGCCAACAGCGCCGACGCGGAAGCCGGGCCCGGCACGACAAGTGGTGCTGGTGCGAACGGTGGTACGAGCGGCATCACGCCTGCGCCGAACCCGAACGCGCGCCTGACCCGGTATCGCTACGACGACACGGATCGATTGATCGCCGCAAGCAGCGCATTGAACATACCCGGCGCGCCGATCCTTGCCTCGTATGCATATGGCTACGACAAGGCGTCGAATCTGGTGTCGATGAACGGCAATGGCATCGTCCGAGATCTGGATGTCACCGCGACCAATGCCCTGAGCGCAGGAACCTACGATGCCGGCGGCAACCCGCTGAAGGTCGGAGCCGCGACATACGGATGGGACGCCGCGAACCGGCTGGTCAGCCACACCGTCAACAACACCGACAGCAGCTTTGTCTATGACGGGCAGAGCCGGCTCGTGCGCATCATCGATCGGCAAGAGGGTGTCGTGGTGGCCGACAGGTCCTATCTATGGTGCGGGCTCGAACGCTGCCTGGAGCGCGACAACATGAAGGCAGGGGCGCCGGTGAGCAAACGGTATTTTGCCCAGGGGGTGGTGCAGGATGGCGTTCCCTTTCGCTATATCTCCGACTCGCTGGGCAGCGTGCGGCAATTGGTTGATGCGGACGGCAGGACGAGAGCACGATACGACTTCGAACCGTATGGAAGCCGGAACACCGTGAACGGTGATATCGATGCGGACTTCGCATTCGGCGGATTGTTCAGGCATGGGTCGAGCGGCTTGGCTTTTGCCGTGTACCGGGGCTATGACCCACGGCGGGGGAGATGGTTGAATCGCGATCCCATAGGAGAAACAGGAGGACTCAATCTATTCGCATATGTAGAAGGCAATCCCCTGGTCTCTACGGATCCGCTCGGACTGATCCACTACAACCGCCCTCCTCCCGCGACAGTACCGGTCACCGGTCCGGTGGCAACGCAACTCCAGTGTGTGGAGCTGTGCTTGCGAAGAAAAACAGGCAACTCATCGTTGGATTTGCTCATCACCGGCGGCGCGGAGAAGACCGGCCATAGTCCTCGTAGCTTTCACTACAAAGGAGAGGCTTGTGACATTGCTGGCCCACGAGCCAACAATGCTGGGAGCGATGCAGATGTAAAGGAGTGCGCTACTGCATGCGGCTTTGGCGCAGGTCAGTTCGAGAGCTTTCCAAATACCCCCAATCGAGATCATTGGCATCTGCAGCTGACCCCTGGCAATGGCGTGCCGTCACTAGGCGCCAATGAATCGCCTTGACCGAGTATGGAGAAAAATTGATCAAAATGAAAACCCTTGGCTACGCGCTCACGCTCCTGGTGTGTTGTGAATTTTTTTCTTGCTATGCCCAGGCGCGGCAGGACGGCCTGAGTGAATCATTGCAGCAACTCTCGAAACAATTTCCCCAAATGATTCATAGCAGCAACAAATCTCGAAATTATATTGAATTTTGCCCAGATAACACATGCCAAGCATTTCAGTCCAACAGAGAGATAAAGCCGGATGCAATTGCGGATTTTGCCTATCTGTATTTATATTTTTTTCCGACTATTATTTGCTTTCAAAATGGCGGAAACAAGCGCAAGCATTCGAGTTTTCAATGAAAATACTATCGAAGAAGGACTACGTCAATTGCTCAACAGGACAACCCGGCGATCGCGCTCGCTGCGTTATAAAAAGACTTGAGAAATCAGATAAAATAAAAGTTTTTGACGTTAGATTCGATGAAAAACATCGATATATGCATCAGAAGAGCACCAAGGAAACGGCAAGTTATGACAGGAAATCTTTGAAGTAAATATACCGGTTGACTTGCAAATATGCATTGACGACGAGAGCCATCGCGGCTTTCGTCATTTGCGGCCATGGCCGTGGCTGGCTGGGTCGCAGTTCATTCTGAAATATCAACGCGAATGCAAATTTTGATGAACAGATCACGGCGATCTACGGCGACGATCAATTTCGCAAAGGAGGGGGGCAATGCCTTCTGAAAAACGTCATCGAATCGAGTGGTGTGTCGGCGCGGTTGTTTTCATTTTCTTTTTTGGCGCCACCTTCTGTTTGGCGCAAAGGCAGCTGTCAGGGTTGCCGGTGTGGCCTGTATAGCAACCGGGATCCTATGGATATTCCGCCGGTCTGTGCCTGTTGGATTGAAGGGCGCGCTCCGTCGTCTTCTCTCAATGGCTGGGTTGCCATCCTTGCAGGACTGGTCATCGCGGCACTTGGTGTCGGCTTGCTGGCGTATTCGATGCTTGCCGCATGTCTGCTTGGTTGGGCTCCTACCGACCAATGCTAGGGATGTCTATGGAACACGATCTCCAATCACAGCAGAAGGGAATAGGGTGAGACCAAGCCGTCCACGCGACTGACAGCCGCGTGGACGAGCTGCTGACGCATCGCGCGTCTTATCCGATACAGCTACGCAATTGCGCCCATCAAGGGCCAATCAGGCTAGAGCAACCCACCCATGCGCGCAGCCGCACTACGCAGCGCATCGATACGCTCCACCGCATCATCCAATGTCATGCGCGCCGTCGGCGCATGCACCGCGATCGCGGCGCGGACCTCACCCGACGCGGCGGCCACCGGCACCGCCACCGCGATCAGCCCGGCGATGAACTCCTCGCGGTCGCACGAATAGCCCTGCTTCGCGATCGCATCGCACTCGGCGCGCAGCTTGGCGGCCGAGGTGATGGTGTTGGCCGTCATGCGCGTGAGCGTGATGCGCTCGATCAACGCATCGCGCTCGGCAGGCGGCAGCCGCGCCAGAAAGAGCTTGCCGCTGGCCGTGCAATGCAGCGGCACGTGCGAGCCGACATCGAGCGTGAGCCGCAGGGGCCATTGCGCCTCGACGCGGTCGAGGTAGAGCACCTGCACGCCGTCGATGGTGGTGAAGTTGCAGGTCTCGCCGACCTGCCGCACGAGCTCGGCCAGCACCTCGTGCCGCAGCCCGCGCACCACGCCATGGTTCAGCGTGTCGAAGGCCAGCTGCCGCAGCGCCGGCCCGACGCTGAACGAACGCTCGTCCACGTCGCGCGCCAGGAAGCCGCCGGCCAGCAGCTGCGCGCAGATGCGATGCGCGGTGCCCTTGGGCAGCGACAGCCGCGCGGCCAGATCGGCCAGTGACAGCGCGCGGCCCTCGTTGGCCAGGAGCGCCAGCAGGCGCAGGCTGCGCTCGGCCGACGAGCCCGAAGCGGACTCTTCGGGCGGCGACGTGGGCGCCTGGGAAAGCACGGCGGCAGCGGAGCGCGCGGAACGCGTCATACGGGTAAACCTCTAAAGTGGAACATTGTGTTCCGAAAATACATGACCTACGATGCGGCCACTCGATCCAACGACAGCGATTGTTCCATTGCCGGGGTTCTTCTGAATGAGTGAAGCGTTCGACTACATCGTCGTGGGTGCCGGTTCCGCCGGCTGCGTGCTGGCCGGCCGGCTGAGCGAAGACCCGGGCACGCGCGTGTTGTTGCTGGAGGCCGGGCCGGCCGACCGCTCGCTGTGGATCCACCTGCCGATCGGCTATGGCAAGACGATGTGGAGCGCCACCTACAACTGGCGCTTCGAGACCGACCCCGATCCGAACATGAACGGCCGCCGCATCTACTGGCCGCGCGGCAAGACGCTGGGCGGCTCGAGCGCGATCAATGGCCTGATCTACATCCGCGGCCAGCGCGAGGACTACGACCACTGGGCCGCGCTCGGCAATGCGGGCTGGGGCTATGACGACGTGCTGCCCTACTTCGTCAAGTCCGAAGGCAACCAGCGCGGCAGCGATGCCTTCCATGGCGGCGCCGGCCCGCTGAAGGTCTCGGACATCAGCGCGAAGCACGAGCTGATCGAGGCCTTCATCGACGGCGCGCAGCAGATCGGCGTGCCACGCACCGGCGATTTCAACGGCGCCGCGCAGGAAGGCGCCGGCTACTACCAGCTCACCACCTTCAAGGGCTGGCGCTGCAGCACGGCCAAGGCCTACCTCGTGCCGGCGCGGCACCGGCCCAACCTGCGCATCGAGACCGATGCCTTCGCGGCCGGCCTCGTGTTCGAGGGCCGGCGCGCGGTCGGCGTGCGCTATCGACAGGGCGGCGAGATGAAGACCGCACGCTGCAATGCCGAGGTGCTGCTCGCGGCCGGTTCGATCCAGTCGCCGCAGTTGCTGCAGCTCTCGGGCATCGGGCCGCGTGCACTGCTCGAGGCGCGCGGCGTCGCGGTGCTGCACGACCTGCCGGGCGTCGGCGAGAACCTGCAGGACCATCTGCAGATCCGGCTCGGCTACGAGTGCACCAAGCCGATCACCACCAACGACCAGCTCAATTCGTGGGTCGGCCAGGCGAAGCTCGGCATCGAGTGGCTGCTGCACCGCACCGGCGCGCTGGCGGTCGGCATCAACCAGGGCGGCTGCTTCATGCGCGCACTCAAGGATGCCGAGGGGCGACCCGTGGCCGCGACGCCCGACATCCAGTTCCATGTCGCCACGCTGTCGGCCGACATGGCCGGCGGCAAGGTGCATCCGTACTCGGGCTTCACCTTCTCGGTCTGCCAGCTCAGGCCGGAGTCGCGCGGCCACATACGCATCCGCTCGCTCGACCCTTTCGAGCCGCCCGAGATGCAGCCCAACTACCTGTCGACCGAGCTCGACCGCGCGACCGCCGTCGCGGGTATGAAAGCCGCACGCGCCATCGCCGAGTCGCCGGCCATGCGGCCCTATGTGAAGCGCGAGGTCAAGCCCGGCCCGGGCGCGGCCAGCGATGCCGAGCTGCTCGCCTTCTGCCGCGACAACGGCGCCACGATCTTCCATCCCACCGGCACCTGCCGCATGGGCAGCGACCCCCTGGCCGTGGTCGACGCGCGGCTGCGCGTGCACGGCATCGGCGGCCTGCGCGTGATCGACTGCTCGGCGATGCCGACGCTGGTCTCGGGCAACACCAACGCGCCGGCCGTGATGATGGCCGAGAAGGCCGTCGACATGATTCGCGAGGACGCCGCCAGACCGCACTGATTTTGCGAGAGATCCGGGCCCGCACGGGCATTCACTAAGACACTTCAATGGAGACAACACATGAGTGCAATTGACGAGAAGGTGATTCGCAGGGTCGTCATGTCGGCGATCGTGGGCGCCACCATCGAGTGGTACGACTTCTTCCTCTACGGGGTGGTCGCGGGCATCGTCTTCAACAAGCTCTACTTTCCGGGCAGCGACCCGGTGGTGTCGACGCTGCTGGCCTACACCACCTTCGCGGTCGGCTTCGTGACGCGGCCGCTGGGCGGCGTGATCTTCGGCCACTTCGGCGACCGCATCGGCCGCAAGAGCATGCTGATCATCACGCTGATGATCATGGGCATCTCGACCTTGCTGATCGGCCTGCTGCCGACCTATGCGCAGATCGGCGTCGCGGCGCCGCTTCTGCTTTTGCTGCTGCGCGTCGCGCAGGGCATCGGCCTGGGCGGCGAATGGGGCGGCGCGGTGCTGATGGCCTACGAGTACGCGCCGAAAGGCAAGCGCGGCTTCTACGCCTCACTGCCGCAGATCGGCCTGGCCGTCGGGCTGTGCATGGCCTCCGGCGTGGTGGCGCTGCTGTCCTCGCTGCTGACCGACGCGCAGTTCCTGGCCTGGGGCTGGCGCATCGCCTTCCTGCTGTCGGGCGTGATGGTGGTGGTCGGCATGTACATCCGCCTGCGCGTGCAGGAGACGCCGGAGTTCTCGGCGCTGAAGGCGCGCAACGCCGAATCGCGCATTCCATTCATGGACATGCTGCGGCGCTACCCCGGCAACATCCTGAAGGGCATGGGCGCGCGCTACATCGACGGTGTCTTCTTCAACGTGTTCGCGGTGTTCTCGATCAACTACCTCACCAGCACGCTCAAGATCAGCCGCACCGATTCGCTGCTGGGCGTGATGGCGGCGGCGGTGGTGATGTGCTTTGCCATTCCCTACTTCGGCCGCATGTCGGACCGGCATGGTCGCCCGAAGGTCTATATGTGGGGCTCGATCATCACCGCGCTGTCGGCCTTCCCCGGCTTCTGGCTGATGACCCACAGCGGCGGCAACGTGCTCCTGATCTGGCTGGCGATCGTCGTGCCCTTCGGCATCCTGTACGCGGCGGTCTATGCGCCGGAGGCCGCGCTCTTCTGCGATCTCTTCGATGCCAAGGTGCGCTACACCGGCATCTCCTTCGTCTACCAGTTCTCGGGCATCTTCGCCTCGGGCATCACGCCGATCATCGCGACCGCACTGCTCAAGTCGGGCGGCGGCGATCCGTGGCTGATCTGCTGGTACGTGGTGTTCGCGGGCGCGGTGTCGGCGGTGTGCGCGTGGTGGATCGGGCGTTCGCCCGAACCCGACGAGATCGGCCTTGCGGCGCCTTCGCTGCAGGCGGGCCGCGGCGGCCGGTAGAGGCCGGCCGCGGGCCGCGCCGGCAGCGGATGTCCCGGCGTCGGCCTTACATCCGACCCTTCCACGGCACCAGCCGCCGCTCGACCCAGCGCATGAGCAGGTCGAACATGTAGGCCACGACACCGATCACGATGATGCCCATGATGACGATGTCGGTGCGCAGGAAGTTCGATGCATTGAGCACCATCTGCCCGAGGCCGACATTGGCCGCCACCATCTCGGCGGCGACCAGCGTGGTCCAGCCGAAGCCGATGGCGATGCGCATGCCGATCAGGATGTCGGGCAGCGCCGAGGGCAGGATCACGTGGCGGATCACCTGCATGTAGCTCGCGCCCATCGAGTAGGCCGCGTTGATCTGCTCCTGCGAGGCGCTGCGCATGCCCGCGCGCGCGGCCAGCGCCAGCGGCGCGAAGCAGCTCAGGAAGATCAGCAGCACCTTGGGCACTTCGTCGATGCCGAACCAGATGATGATCAGCGGCAGGTAGGCCAATGGCGGCAGCGGGCGGTAGAACTCCAGCGGCGGATCGAAGATGCCGCGCACCACGCGGCTCATGCCCATCGCGATGCCCAGCGGGATCGCCGTCAGGCAGGCCAGGATAAAGGCCGAGAACACGCGCAGCATGCTGGCCGTGAAGTGCTGCGCCAGCGGCTTGTCGTTGGCCTGGCCGGTCAGGTAGTCGTAGAACTGCTGGAACACCGCCTGCGGCGAGGGCAGGAAGAGCGGCTTGACCAGGCCCAGGTTGGTGACCAGGAACCACAGCACCAGCAGCGCGATCACCGTGACGACGCTGATCGTGGCGCTGTTGCCGGCGCCCGGCACCTTGAACGAGCTGGTCTTGAGCTGCGCGGGAGCGCCTGCGGCCGGCGGGACCGCGATGACGGCGGGTTGTGCGACCTCAGACATGATCGGCCTCCGCAGTGGCGCGAGCCGCAGGCTCGCGGTGGTGGATGATGGAAAGCACTTCTTCGCGCATGCGGATGAACTCCGGCTCCGATTTGACGCGGCGCGCGTCGCCGTGCGAGAGGAACTGGCGCGAGAACGGCACGTTGTCGTAGACGTGCGAGATGCGTCCGGGGCTGGGGCTCATCACGATCAGGCGTGTCGCGAGGAACAGGGCCTCTTCGACCGAGTGGGTGATGAAGAACACCATCTTGTGGGTCGCCGACCAGGCGCGCAGCAGGATCTCCTGCACGGTCTCGCGGGTGAACGCATCGAGCGCGCCCATCGGCTCGTCCATCAGCAGCACCGCCGGATCGGAGGCGAGCGCGCGCGCAATGCCCACGCGCTGCTGCATGCCGCCGGAGAGCTCGTAGACGGCGTTGTCGCCGTACTTCTCGAGGCCCACCAGCGCCAGCTTCTCGGCCGCGACGCGGTCGCGCCGGGCCCTGTCCACGCCCGTCAGGCGCAGGCCGAGCGCAACGTTGTCGCGCACGTTGAGCCAGGGCATCAGCGCGTGCTTCTGGAACACGACCCCGCGGTCCGCGCCCGGGCCGACCACTGGCTTGCCGTCGAGCAGGATGTCGCCGGTCGAGGCCGGCAGAAAGCCGGCGATGCAATTGAGCAGCGTCGTCTTGCCGCAGCCCGAGGCGCCGAGCGCGACGACGAAATCGCCGTCGCGCATCGTCAGGTTCACCGGCGCGAGCGCTTGCAGCGTGCCGCCCTTCACCGCGTAGTTGACCGTCAATTCACGGATGTCCAATGTTGGCATCTCAGCGCTCCATGCAGAAAACCAGTGACCCATACCCTGCGAAACGTCGCGCCCCTTCGCGAAACACCGCGGAACCGGCTTTGCCGGGCCGCTGGTGTTGCCCCCGGTGAGGGAGTTGGCGAAGCGACACGAAGTGCGCGCAGCCTGGGGGAGTACGTTTATTTGCCCATTGCCTTCTGCACGTAGGTCGTGGTCACGAAGTCCGCGTAGCTCGGCTTGACTTCCTGGATCCGGTTCTGTTCCTTGAGGAACGCCGCGGTGTTGGTCATCGCCTTCGCGGCGCCGCCGCCCAGCCAGGCGGGCGAAGCCTGCTCGGCCAGCGTCGGGAAGCGGTAGAGCGCCATCGCCGCGGGCACGTTGGCGGCATCCGCCTTGGTCCACTTGGCGACCGCCTTGACCTGCGGCGAATCGGCCGTCCACTTCGCGGTGTTGCTGCGGTATTCCTCGTCGGCCTTGGCCAGCGCCTTGACCAGCGCAACCATGAAACCTTCGTTGGCCGCGGCCCATTTCGAGCTGACGACCATGCCGTCGAAGGTCGGATAGCCCTTCTTGCCGATCGAGCCCGAGGTCGCGATGACCTTGCCGTTGGCCTTGATCTTGGTCAGCACCGGATCCCAGATGAATGCGGCATCGATATCGCCGCGCTCCCATGCGGCCGCGACTTCCGGCGGACGCAGGTTCATCACGTTCACGGTCTTGGCATCGACGCCCTCGGCCTTCATGTCGACCATCAGCTGGTAGTGCGAGGTCGAGACGAAGGGCGTGGCGACCTTCTTGCCCGTGAGGTCCTTGACGCTGTTGATGTTCGAGCCGTTGCGCGCAACCAGCGCCTCGGCGTCGGCGATGTCGTCCAGGATCCAGAACAGCTTGATGTCCTGGCCCTGGGTCGCCGCCGCGGTGATGCCGGCCGAGCCGACCTCGCCGATCTGGACGTCGCCCGAGGCCATCGCGCGGATCACGTCGCCGCCGCCGCCGAACATGCGCCAGTTGATCTTGTAGCCGGTCGCCTTCTCGAGTTCGCCCGATTCCATGACGATGCGGTACGGGTCCAGCATGTCCTGGTGGGCGATCGTGACCTCCTTGGTCTGGGCGAATGCGGCACCGCAGAACATCGCGGCGGCCAGGGCGGCGTATCGAAGCATGAGACGAGGCACGTTCATCTGTTTCTCCTTGAGGTGAACTGGAAGCGACTTTGCACCCAAGCGGCGCGGGTCGGAAGGGCCAGCCTGCGCGTTGGCATGGAGCCAGGGGGCTGGGATTTACCCTTGTTGTGGTGCGCTGGCGCTGGGCGCCGCACGGTGGCGGTGCATTGCGGGCCGGTCAATGCGGCCGGCTGGCAGGCGCCCGCTTCTCGCCGCGCGCCTGCGCCAGTTCCTCCACCGCCAGTCCCAGCGCCCGGATCCCCGCCGGAATCTGCGCCGAAGCGATGGACGACAGGCGCAGCCGGAAGAAGGGACACGGATACGGCGGCTTGGCGAAGAACACATCCCCCGCCTCGATCAGCACCCCGTGGCTGCGCGCCATCAGCGACAGCTCCGCCGCATCGACCCAGGTCGGCGCCTGCACCCACAGCGAGGCGCCGCCCTGCGGCATCGTGAATTCGAAATCGGGCAGGTGATCGCGCAGCGCCTGCGCGGCCAGCGCGAGGCGCTCCTGCATCGCATGGTTGACGCGCCGCGCATGCGACTCGTGATGGCCGAGCGACAGGAAGAGCGCATAGGCATGCTGCAGGAAGGCGCTCGGATGCCGCACCATCGCATGCCGGATCACGCGCAGTTCCTTGATCAGCGCGCGCGGCGCCACGATGAAGCCCAGCCGCAGCGCCGGCGACAGGCTCTTGGACACCGAGCCGACGTAGATCACGCGGCCGGTCTTGTCCAGGCTCTTCAACGCCGGCATGGGCGCGCCTTCATAAAGATTCTCGGCCTCGTAGTCGTCCTCGATGATCACGAAGTCCTGCAGCTCGGCCTTGCGCAGCAGCCACTGGCGGCGCTCGAGGCTCAGCGTGGCGGTGGTCGGGCTCTGGTGCGAGGGCGTGACGAACAGATAGTCGGCGGCCGGCAGCGCATCGACCACCAGGCCCTCCTCGTCGACGTCGATCTCGACCCACTTGGGCTTGCGCAGCGCGAAGCTGTTGCGCGCATGCGGATGGCCGGGCTCTTCCAGCCCGACACGGGTGTTCTCGTCGAACAGCGCATCGGCCAGCAGGTAGCAGGCATGCTGCGCGCCGAGGGTGACGAGGATCTCTTCCTTGAGCGCGAACACGCCGCGCTTGGGCAGGAGGCGCGTGCGGATCTGCTCGATGAGGTCGGGCACGTCGTCGGTCTCGAAGTCGGGCGTCCAGTGCGGCAGCTGCGAGCGCGCGAGGCTGCGCGCGCAGCATTCGCGGAAGTCCTCGGTGGGGAAAAGCTGCGGATCGTAGGTGCCGTAGACGAAGGGATAGGGATAGTCGCGCCAGCGCTCGGGCTTGGACAGCGTGGGCCGATCGAGCAGCGAGCGCCGCACGCGCGCCGACCAGTCCGGCGGCAGGCCCGACTGGCCGCTGCGGCCCACCAGCGGCTCGGCCAGCGCGGCCGACAGCGGCCGCGCATTGGCCGCCACGAACACGCCGCTGCGCGGGCGCGCTTCGAGAAAGCCTTCGTCCATCAGCTGCAGGTAGGCGGAGGTCACGGTATTGCGGCTCAGGCCGAGCAGCGCCGCGAGTTCGCGCGACGAAGGCAGCGGCGCACCGGAGGTCAGGCGGTCTTCGAGGATGGCCTGGACCACCGCGGCGCGCAGGCGGCCCTGCAGCGGCAGGCCGGGTTGGTCGGGCAGCGCGAAGAGCTGGGCCCATTGGGTCGATCGCGGATTCGGCATGGTGCGGGAAGTTTAGAACCAGTCGGGGCCACTGGCTCGGTCGAATCCCCGCATCTGGCCCTACCGCTCCACGCGACGGCTCCCTACCCTTGACCCCATTCATCTGAGGAGTTTCCGCGTGACCGCATCCACCACCGCCCCCGTGACCACCGCCACCCTGGCCGCCTTCAGCGACGCCTGGAACCGCCACGACATCGACGCGCTGATGAGCTTCATGAGCGAGGACTGCGTGTTCCAGACCGCCGGCGGCGCCGAGGCCTGCGGCGCGCGGATCACCGGCACCGCCGCCGTGCGCCGCGCCTTCGCCGCCGCCTGGGAAGCCGTGCCCGATGCGCAATGGCGCAACGGCCAGCACTTCGTTCACGGCGACTTCGGCACCTCGCAGTGGACCTTCACCGGCACCGCCGCGGACGGCAGCCGCATCGAGACCGACGGCATCGACGTCTTCACCTTCAAGGACGGCAAGATCCAGCTCAAGAACGTGTTCCGCAAGGCACGCCCCAACCTGCCCGCCGCCAAGTAGTCCATTCCGGGAGCGTTCATGACCACGACCGGCACCGCGCAGTTCGCCAGCGGACCCGCCTCGCCCGCGCGCAAGCCCTACGACCCGCGCTACGACCCGCTGGTGGCGCCCGACCCCGGCGCCGGACGCGCCTACGCGCCCACCTGGTGGGTGGCCAGCGCCGGCGCGCCGCCGGAAGACGACGGCCCGGTGATGCGCGACATCGATGTCGACGTGGCCATCATCGGCTCGGGCGCGACCGGCATGTCGACCGCGCTCTACCTCGCGCAGGAGCACGGCATCGCCGCGACGGTGCTGGAGGCCAACCAGGCCTCCTGGGGCTGCTCCAGCCGCAGCGGCGGCCAGGGCCAGAACGCGAGCGGGCGCCTCAAGCGCTCGCAGTGGATCGCGCGCTGGGGCATCGACGTCGCGCGCCGGCTCGATGCCGAGATCCGCGGCGGCTTCGAGAACTTCAGGCACCTGACGACACAGATCGATTGCGACGCCTACGACGGCGGCCACCTCTTCCTTGCGCACCGGCCCGAGAAGCTCGCGGGCCTGGAGAGCGAAGCGCGCGTGATGCGCGAGCAGTTCGGCTACGACACGCGCATGCTCACGGCCGAGGAAGTGCGGCGCGAGTACTGCGACGAGCGCGAAACCGCCGGCGCGATGCTCGAGGCCGAAGGCGTGGGCATCCATCCGCTGAAGTTCACCTTCGGCCTGATGCGAAAGGCGCGCGCGCTCGGCGTGAAGGTCCATACCTCGAGCCCGGTGCAGGGCTGGCAGACCATCGACGGCGTGCACCACCTGCGCACGCCTGGCGGCACGGTGCGCGCCAGGCGCGTGGCGGTATGCACCGGCGGCTACACGGGCCAGGGACTCAATCCGCTGCTGCGCAACCGGATCATGCCGATCCTCTCGAACTCGGTGGTGACGCGGCCGCTGACCGATGCGGAACTGGAGGCGACCAACTTCAGGTCGCTCACCTTCCTCACCGACACGCGCACGCTGCGCTTCTACTATCGCCTCCTCAAGGGCAACCGGCTGCAGCTGGGCAGCCGCAGTTCGGTCAGCGGCGCCGATGCGGAAGACCCGGTGCACCTGAAGCTGCTCACCGATGCCATCGCGCGCAAGTTCCCGCCGCTGGCCGGCATTCCGATCGAGTACTCGTGGTGGGGCTGGGTCGACGTGAGCCACGACATGATGCCGCGCATCACCCAGCCCGATGCGGGCAAGAAGATCTGGTATGCGGTCGGCTACGGCGGCAATGGCGTGTCGTTCTCGACCTGGGCCGGCAAGCGGCTGGCCGAGCGCGTGGCCGGCAAGGACAGCGGCCGCGAAGTGTTCGAGCTGCCGATCTACAAGTCGCCGCTGCCCTTCCCGAACGTGCTGGGCCTGGTCGAGTCGCCGGCCTTCGCGCCCTTCCGCCGCATCGGCCAGCGCATGCTCTACAAGTGGTACTGGCTGCGCGACGAGAAATAGGCGTCGGCGCACCGGGCTCGCGCATCCGCGCGGCCAACGCATTGCTGTGGTGCACAACAGGACAAACCCGCGATTTCTGGCCCTGCGGGTCGCGTGGACGTGGCTCTTCGCCGGCATCGATGGAACGAATATCTTCGACCTCGCGGCCGTTATGGTCGATCATCTTTGCCGAAGAACTTCACGAGGTGTCCGTCATGTCGCATTTCCATCCCACCCGCCGCACCGCCGTGCTCTCGTCGGTCGCACTGATGGCTTCGGGCTCGCTGCTGCCGCTGGGCGCACTGGCGCAGCAAGCCAAGCGCGGCGGCACGCTGGTCATCGGCAGCACGCAGACGGCCCGGCACCTGAACGGCGCCGTGCAGTCGGGCGTCGCCACCGCCGTGCCCTCGACGCAGATCTTCGCGAGCCCGCTGCGCTTCGACGACAAGTGGAACCCGCAGCCCTATCTCGCCGAATCGTGGAAGCTGGCCGAGGACGGCAAGTCGCTCACGCTCAACCTGCGCCATGACGCCCTGTTCCACGACGGCAAGCCGGTCACCTCGGCCGACGTCGCCTTCACCGTCATGGCGATCAAGGCCAACCACCCGTTCCAGACCATGATGGGTCCGGTCGAGAAGGTCGACACGCCCGATCCCTACACCGCCATCATCCGCATGAGCACGCCGCACCCGGCGATCGTGCTGGCCATGTCGCCGGCGCTGTGCCCGATCCTGCCCAAGCACATCTACGGCGACGGCCAGGACCTGAAGAACCACCCGCGCAACAGCACCGACGTGATCGGCTCCGGCCCGTTCCGCGTGACCGAGTTCAATCCCTCGCAGCGCATCGTGATGGAGCGCTTCGACAAGTTCTTCCTGCCCGGCAAGCCTTACCTCGACAAGATCGTCATCAACATGGCGCCCGACATCGCCACGCTGGTGCTGAGCCTGGAGCGCGACGAGATCCAGATGATTCCTTTCGTCACCGCGGCGACCGACCTGCGCCGGCTGCAGTCCAATCCGCAGATCGCGCTCACGGCCAAGGGCTACGAAGGCATCGGCGCGCTCAACTGGCTGGCCTTCAACACCGCGAAGAAGCCGCTGTCGGACGTGCGCGTGCGCAAGGCGATCGCCACCGCGGTCGACAAGAACTTCATCGTCAAGGCGCTGATGGGCGGCTTCGCCACCGTGTCGGACGGCCCGATCGTGGCCAGCAGCCCCTTCGCGACCACCGACCTGGTGCGCTATCCCTACGACCTCAAGAAGGCGGCCCAGATGCTCGACGACGCCGGCTACAAGGCCGGCGCCGGCGGCGAGCGCTTCAAGCTCACCGTCGACTACCTGCCGGGCGGCGACGACCAGCAGAAGACCGTGGCCGAGTACCTGCGCGGCCAGCTCAAGAAAGTCGGCATCACGGTCGAGGTGCGCGCCTCGGCCGACTTCCCGGCCTGGGCCAAGCGCATGGCGACCCATGACTTCGACATGTCGATGGACGCGGTGTTCAACTGGGGCGATCCGGTGATCGGCGTGGCGCGCACCTACCTGTCGACCAACATCAAGCCGATCGTCTGGACCAACACGCAGTCGTACAACAACCCGAAGGTGGACGAGCTGCTCAACACCGCCGGCGGCTTGGTCGATCCGACCCAGCGCAAGGCCTATTACGCGACCTTCCAGAAGATCGTGACCGACGAGCTGCCGATCCTGTTCATCAACCAGATCCCGTACCACACGGCCACCGTCAAGAAGGTTGCGAACGTGCCCACCACCATCTGGGGGCCGATGTCGCCCTTCGACGAGGTCTACTTCAAGTAGCCGCCCATGAATCTCGCGCGTCAATTGTTTTTCCGCGTGCTCCAGGGCGTGGCCCTGGTGCTCGCGGTGGTGGTCCTCAATTTCGTGCTGGTGCACGCCGCACCGGGCGACCCGGTGGAAACCATCGCCGGCGCCAGCGGCGGCATGAGCCCCGAGCTGCGCACGCAGCTGCGCGCGCAGTACGGGCTGGACAAGCCGCTGCCCGTGCAGCTCGCGGTCTACCTCGGCAAGGTGGTGCGCGGCGACCTCGGCTACTCGTACTTCTTCAACCTGCCCGTGAGCTCGATGATCGCCGAGCGCGTGCCCGCCACGCTGCTGCTGGTGCTGAGCTCGGTGCTGATGGCCTTCGTGGTCGGCACCACGCTCGGCGTGCTGTCGGCGCGCAAGCCCAACGGGCTGCTGTCGCAGTGCATCACGGTGCTGAGCATGATCGGCTTCGCCGCGCCGGTGTTCTGGATGGGCATCATGCTGATCATCCTGTTCGCCTCGCTGATCCCGATCCTGCCGGTGTCGGGCATGCGCGCGGCCGATGCGAGCGGCGGCGGCGTGATGGACATGCTGGACGTGCTGCAGCATCTGGTGCTGCCGATGGTGACGCTGGGCCTGGTCTACCTTGCGCAGTACAGCCGCCTCGCGCGCTCGTCGATGCTCGACGTGCTGGGCGCCGACTTCATCCGCACCGCGCGCGCCAAGGGCCTGGCCGATCGCGTGGTGCTCTACAAGCACGCGCTGCGCAACGCGCTGCTGCCGGTCGTGACCGTGCTCGGGCTGCAGTTCGGCAACGTGCTGGCGGGCGCGATCCTGGTCGAGACGGTGTTCAACTGGCCCGGCCTCGGACGCCTGGCCTTCGACTCGGTGCTGCGCCGCGACTACCCGACCATCCTCGGCGTGCTGCTGTTTTCCTCGGTGGTGGTGATCGTGATGAACCTGCTCACCGATGTGTGCTACCGCCTGATCGACCCACGGATCAAAACCTCATGAGCTCCCCCGCGATCACTTCGCCCACCGCCAAGCCTCGCGCCGTACCCAAGGTCGAGCACCCGACCGTCGAGGCGATGCGCATGTTCGTGCGCAACCCTTCGGCGATTGCCGGCATGGTGATGCTGCTCATCGTGCTGGCGGTTGCCATCGCCGGCCCGTGGGTCTATCCGGCCGACCCCTTCGAGATCAAGGCCGCGCCGCTCACGCCGCCCTTCACCGAGGACGCCTGGCTCGGCAGCGACTACCTCGGCCGCGACGTGCTGACCACGCTGATCTACGGCGGCCGCGCGACCCTGCTGGTGGGCGCCGTGGCGGCGCTGCTGTCGGTCGCGATCGGCATCACGCTCGGCGCCTTCGCGGGCTACTACGGCGGCAAGGTCGACGCCATCCTGATGAAGATCACCGAGTTCTTCCAGGTGCTGCCGGCGCTGCTGTTCGCGATGGTGGTGGTGACCCTGTTCTCGCCGACGCTGCTCACCGTCACGATCGCGATCGGCATCGTCAGCTGGACCGGCACGGCCCGGCTCACGCGCGCCGAGTTCCTGAAGTACCGCGGGCTGGAATTCGTGCGCGCGGAGCGCGCCATCGGCGCGCGCGACGCCCGCATCATCTGGAAGGTGATCCTGCCCAACGCGCTGCCGCCGCTGGTGGTGTCGGCCACGCTGGCGGTCGGCGTGTCGATCCTGTTCGAGGCCGGCCTGTCCTTCCTCGGCCTCGGCGATCCCAACCAGATGAGCTGGGGCCTGATGATCGGATCGAGCCGCCAGTACGTGCTGTCGTGCTGGTGGGCGGTGGCCTTTCCGGGCGCGGCGATCTTCGTCACCGTGCTCGCGGTGAGCCTGATCGGCGATGGGCTCAACGATGCCCTCAACCCGAAACTGAGGGAGCGTTGATGAGCACCGACAAAGCCAATGCCATCCTGCGCGTGCAGGACCTGCACGTCGAATTCCGCACGCGCCGCGGCCAGGCGCTGGTGCTCAACGGCGTCGACTTCGAGATCCGCGCCGGCGAGACGCTGTGCGTGGTCGGCGAATCGGGCTGCGGCAAGAGCATGACCGCGCTGGCGCTGCTGCGCCTCATCCCTTCGCCGCCCGGCCGCATCAGCGCCGGCCGTGTGATGTTCCACGACGAGGACCTGGTCGCCGCCGACGAGGCCCGCATGCGCGCGGTGCGCGGCAACCGGATCTCGATGATCTTCCAGGAGCCGATGACCTCGCTCAACCCGGTGTTCACCGTCGGCGACCAGATCGGCGAATCGCTGCGCCTGCATGCGGGCCTCGATGCCGGCGCCGCGCGCCAGCGTGCGATCGAGATGCTGCAGCAGGTCGGCATTCCCGCACCCGAGCGGCGCGTCGACGAGTATCCGCACCAGCTCTCGGGCGGCATGCGCCAGCGCGTGATGATCGCGATGGCGCTGGCCTGCCGGCCCGACATCCTGATCGCCGACGAGCCGACCACCGCGCTCGACGTGACGGTGCAGGCGCAGATCTTCGACCTGCTGCGCGACCTGCAGCGCGACAGGGGCACGGCCATCATGCTGATCACGCACGACATGGGCGCGGTGGCCGAGATGGCCGACCGCGTGATCGTGATGTACGCGGGCCGCGTGATCGAGCAGGGCAGCACCGAGCAGGTGCTGTCCGAGCCCGGCCATCCCTACACGCGGGGGCTGATCGACTGCCTGCCCGAACTCGGCAGCAGCGTGGCCGCGAACCACGGCGAGCGCGTGGCGCTGGCCGAGATCGCGGGCGTGGTGCCGTCGATCTGGGAGCTGGGCGCCGGCTGCGCCTTCCGCGAGCGCTGCCCGCATGCGATGCCGCGCTGCGCGACCGAGGTGCCGCCGATGTTCCAGGTGGACGGGCTGGTGGCGCCGACCGATGCGGCGATGCCGCACGGCGCGGCCTGCTGGCTGCATGCCGAAGCCATGGCGGAGGCCGCATGATGCCGGTCACCACCGACACGCTGCTGTCCGTCAGCGATCTGCAAGTCCACTTCCCGCGCAAGACCGGCTGGGGCAAGCCCGCCGAGGTGGTGAAGGCGGTGGACGGCGTCTCCTTCGACATCCGGCGCGGCAGCACGCTCGCGCTGGTCGGCGAATCGGGCTCGGGCAAGACCACCACGGCGCTGGCGGTGATGCGCCTCGCGCCGTTCACCGCCGGCCGCATGCAGCTCGGCGACACCGACCTCGGCGCGCTGCAGGGCGAGGCGCTGCGCCAGGCGCGCACGCGCATGCAGATCATCTTCCAGGATCCGTTCTCCTCGCTGAACCCGCGCGAACGCGCGGGCGCCGCGGTGCGCGCGCCGCTCGACCTGATGAAGGTCGGCACGCCGGCCGAGCGCACGCGCCGCGTGGCCGAACTGTTCGAGCAGGTCGGCCTCCGGCCGGAACAGCAGCACCTGTTCCCGCACCAGTTCTCGGGCGGTCAGCGCCAGCGCATCAACATCGCGCGCGCGCTCGCCACCAATCCGGAACTGGTGGTGTGCGACGAGCCGGTCTCGGCGCTCGACATCGCGATCCGCGCGCAGATCCTCAACCTGCTGGCGCGCCTGCAGCGCGAACTCGGACTGACCTACCTCTTCATCTCGCACGACATGGCGGTGGTGGAGCACATCTGCGATGACATCGCGGTGATGTACCTCGGCCAGATCGTCGAGCGCGCGCCGCGCCGCGCCTTCTTCGCGCAGCCGCTGCATCCCTACAGCGTCGCGCTGATGTCGGCGGTGCCGACGGTCGGCGGCGGGCGCCGCCGCGCGGCGCAGCGCATCAAGCTCACGGGCGATCCGCCGAGCCCCATCGATCCGCCCGCGGGCTGCCGCTTCGCCGGCCGCTGCCCGGTCGCCGAGCCGGCCTGCGCGGCCGAGTTGCCACCGCTGCGCGAAGCCGCGCCCGGCCACTGGGTGCGCTGCCGCCGTGTCGACCTCGTCGATGGCATGCCGCGCCCTCCCCTGCGGATGCCCGAGGCCTGAGGCCTTGTTCTCCGCCTTCCTTTCTTCTTTCGATATCGCCATGAGTTCCACCACCGTCTACCCCGCCCGCAAGATCATCACGATGAACCCGATGCAGGAGACCGCGACGCACGTCGCGGTGCGCGACGGACGCGTGCTGTCGGTCGGCACGCTGGCCGACATGCAGGCCTGGGGCGCCTTCGAGCTCGACACGCGCTTCGCCGACAAGGTGCTGATGCCCGGCCTGGTCGAGGGCCACTGCCATCTGAAGGAAGGCAGCATGTGGGACTGGGCGTACCTCGGCTGGTTCGACCGGCGCGATCCGCAGGGCAAGGTGTGGAGCGGCCTGCGCTCGATGGACGCGGTGGTCGCGCGGCTCACCGAGGTCGCCGCGCAGATGGATGCCGAAGGCCGGCCCGCCACCGAGCCGCTGATCGCCTGGGGCTTCGATCCGATCTACTTCGGCGGCGAGCGCATGACGGTCGCGCACATCGATCGCGCCAGCGTCACGCGCCCGATCGTGATCAGCCATGCCAACGGCCACCTGATGAACGTCAACAGCGCGATGCTGCGGCTGGCCGGGATCACGCGCGACAACGAGGTCGAAGGCGTGGTCAAGTTTGCCGGCGGCGCGGCGGACGGCGAACCCACCGGCGAGTTGCAGGAGCCGGCCGCGATGTTCCTGGTGCTGCGCAAGATCGGCAACGCCGGGCTGCTGGCGCCGATGACCGAAGCCGGCGTGCGCTCCTTCGGCCGCCTCGCCTGCCTGCAGGGCGTGACGACGGCGACCGACCTGGTCAACGCGCTGACCGAAGTCGATTGCGGCGTGCTCGAGACGGTCACGCAGGACGAGGGTTTCAGCGTGCGCATCCTGCCCGCGTTCAAGGCCTTCCATGGCTCGCATGCCGCGGCGCTGGGTGCCGAGCACGTGCGGGGCCTGATGCCGCGCAACACCGACCGGCTGCGCTACGGGCTGGTCAAGATGATGCTCGACGGTTCGATCCAGGGCTTCTCGGCGCGCTTGCGCTGGCCCGGGCATTTCAACGGCGCGCCCAACGGCATCTGGGTCACCGCGCCGGCGCAGTACGAGACCGACTTCGAGACCTACCACCGCGCCGGTCTCACCATCCACACGCACACCAATGGCGACGAGGCCAGCGAGGCGGCGATCGACGCCATCGAGCGCGTGCTGGCGCGCGCACCGCGCGCCGACCATCGCCACACGCTGCAGCACGCCCAGATGATCGATGCGCCGCTGTTCCACCGCATGGCCGCACTCGGCCTGTGCGCCAACCTCTTCACCAATCACATCTGGTACTGGGGCGACCAGCACTACGAGATGACGATGGGCCCCGACCGCGCGAACCGGATCAATGCCTGCGGCAGCGCGCTCGCCGCCGGCGTGCCGCTGGCGATCCATTCGGATGCGCCGGTCACGCCGCTCGGGCCGCTGTTCACCGCGTGGTGCGCGGTCAACCGCGTCACGCCCAAGGGCCGCGTGCTGGGCGAAGCCGAACGCCTCAGCGTGCCGCAGGCGCTGCGCGCGATCACGCTCGGCGCGGCCTGGACGCTGAAGCTCGACCACGAGATCGGCAGCATCGAATGCGGCAAGCGCGCCGACTTCTGCGTGCTCGAGGACGACCCGCTCGCGATGGACCCGGCCAAGCTGAAGGAGGCGCGCGTCTGGGGCACCGTGCTGTCGGGGCGCGTCTTCGAGGCGCGCCGGGGCTGAGCGGCATGGCGCCGCAGCAGCCACGGCGCCGGCTGCCGCTGACGGTGATCGGCGGCTTTCTCGGTGCCGGCAAGACCACGCTGCTCAACCGCTGGCTGCGCGAGGCGCGCGGACGGCGCATCGCGGTGCTGGTCAATGACTTCGGCGCGCTCAACATCGATGCCGAGCTGATCGCGGCGGCCAGCGGCGACACCATCGCGCTGACCAACGGCTGCGTGTGCTGCCAGATCGGCGACGACCTGTCGCGCGCGCTGATCGCGGTGCTCGACGCAGCGACGCCTTTCGACGCGGTGGTGATCGAGGCCAGCGGGGTGTCGGATCCATGGCGCATCGCGCAGCTGGGCATGGCCGATCCGGGGCTGAATCTCGACGGCGTGATCGTGCTGGTCGATGCGGGTGCGGTGCGGGACCAGGCGCGCGATCCGCTGTTGACGGACACGCTGGAGCGGCAGCTGCGCGCGGCCGATCTGATCGTGGTGAACAAGACGGACCTCGTCGCGCCGGAAGAACTCGTGCGCGTGCGTGAATGGATCGCGACGATTGCGGGGAAGACGCCGCAGCTGGAGACGACGCAGTCGCATGTGCCGATGACATTGCTCGAGGGGCTGGTGCTGCCAGGGGGGCGTGGGCGTGGTAGTGGGCATGACCATGACCATGACCATGACCATGACCATGACCATGACCATGACCATGACCATCACGATCACGATCACGATCACGATCACGATCACGATCATCCGCATGATCATGGCGAGTTGTTCGACACGTGGTCCTGCAGGCCCGGGCACGCTTTCGCTGCGGCATCGCTGCGCGAATGGCTGCGGGATACGCCGGCTGGACTGCTGCGACTGAAAGGCTTGGTGCGCACGGGCGCAGAACAGTGGTCCGAGATTCAGTTTGCAGGCAAGCACGGCTCACTGCGAGCGACCGAGGCGCCGGCGGGCGGTGCCGCAGTGGTGGCGATCGCGCTGCGCGGGCGGCTGCCGCGGGAAGCGCTGGAGCTCGTGTTCGGAGATGTCTCGAATTGACTTGCTCCCTCTCCCTCTGGGAGAGGGTTGGGGTGAGGGCTCCGGGCCTCTGCCTTGTGCGTTGCGTTTGATCGAAGGCCGGAGCCGGGAATTCGCCCCGGCGGGCGACAAGTGCGATCAGCAATCAGCAGCGGCATTCGGTTGTCTTGGCTGTTCTCCAGCCAAGCGAAGCGACGGCCCGAGAAACACATATACGCGCCATGGCGCGTGGACCCTCATCCCCTCTGTGCGCGCCGAAAAGCGAGCACCGCAGGTTGCCCCGTGGCGAAGCGCAGGGGTCGCGCACAGTGGGGGTCGCCTTTCTTTGGTTACTTTCTTTGGCGAGACAAAGAACGTGACTCGCCCGCCGGGGCGAATTCCCGGCTCCGGCCTCAAGAAAACATGCAGCCGTACTAGACGCCCGGCGCCCTCACCCCAACCCTCTCCCAGAGGGAGAGGGAGAGGGAGCAAGAACCAGATCACCCGCCAGGCTGGCCAGCACCTCCGGCCCGATCGTCATCAACGCCGGATAGTGCGTGTGGTCGCACCCGAGCTTGACCCCCGCCCCCGCCCGCACCGCCGCCCGCGCCGCCTTGCCGAACTCGAAGCGAACGAAATGCACCGCGGAGGTCTTCTCGTCGTTCTCGCGATCGAGGTCCTCGTCGGCGATCGCGTAGACCCGGTCGTGCCCTTCGACCTCGACGAACACGCGGTCCTCCACGCCGATCAGCCGCGCCAGCTCGCGCTTGCGCTCGTGCGGATCGGGGTACTCGATCAGCAGCGTCGCCTTCCAGTTCGTGCCGTCGGGCACCAGCGCGGCATAGGCGTCGATCTCGCCCTGGATGCCTTCTTCGTCGAAGATCTTCTCGATGTGCAGCATCTCCTGGATCTGCCGGCGGATCGTGCGCTCGTCCTCGAACTGGATGCTGATGTGCTCGCCCAGATGCGCCGTGCGCAGCCTGCGGTGCGCGATGAACTCGGCGGTGCTGGTCTTGCGGATCTTCGCGTAGGCCTCCAGCGTCATCAGACTCTCTTTGGTGATCGCCATCGTGTTCACTCCAGGCCGTAGGCCATGCGCATCAGGCTCAGCGGATGCTGCAGCCGCGCGGCCGGCAATGCATCCTGTGCCATGCCCTGCGCGATGTGGTGGCCGGCCAGCGCGCAGTCGGAACTGATGTAGTCGGGCGCGTCCTTCGCCATCGCCTTGAACACCGGCTTGCCGATCTTCATCGCGATCGGATGCGTCGCCGTCTTCACGCCATAGGTGCCGGCATGGCCCGAGCAGCGCTCGACGGTGTTGAGCTGCACGCTGACCGCCTGCCCGATCAGCTTGAACATCTCCTCGGTCTTCTTGCCGATCTTCTGCACCCGGCCGTGGCACGGGATGTGGTAGCTCACCTTGCCCAGCGGCGTGCTGAAGTCGGTCTTCAACAGGCCGTCCTTGTGGCGCGCCACCAGGTACTCGAAGGGATCGAACATCGCCTGCTGCACGCGCTTCACGTCGGCATCGTCGGGGAACAGCAGCGGCAGCTCCTGCTTGAACATCAGCGTGCACGAAGGGATGGCCGACAGGATCGCAAAGCCGTCCTGCGCGTACTTCGCAAGCACCGGAATGTTGGCCTCCTTGTGCCTGGCGACGCCGTCGAGATCGCCGAGTTCCAGCTTCGGCATGCCGCAGCAGCTCTCCTTGTCGACCACGACGTAGGGGATGGCGTTGTGCCGCAGCAGCTTGATCAGGTCGAAGCCGATGCCGGGCTCGTTGTAGTTCACGTAGCAGGTCGAGAAGATCGCCACCTTGCCGGGCGTGCGCTCGCCGTCCACCACCGGCCGGGCGACATCGTCGGCGGGCGCACTCCAGCGAAAGCGCTTCGTCGCCAGGTCGGGCAGCCACGCGTCGGGATGCACGTGCAGCGCGCTGTCGAGCAGCTTGCGCACCGGCCGCGTCCTGTTGAGCGCATTGACCGCCTGCACCACGACCGGAATGCCCGCGAACTGGCCGTGGATGTCGGTCGAGGCCAGCAGCTTCTCGCCCGCAGCGACTTCGCCGCGCTTGAACTTGATGGCCTTAGCGCGCAGCATGATGTGCGGGAAGTCCACGTTCCACGGATGCGGCGGCACGTACGGGCACTTGGTCATGTAGCAGAGGTCGCACAGGTAGCACTGGTCGACCACCTGCGCGAAATCCTTCTTCGCCACGCCATGCACCTCGCCGTCCTCGGTCGCATCGACGAGGTCGAACAGGTTCGGGAATGCCTGGCACAGACTCACGCAGCGCCGGCAGCCGTGGCAGATGTCGAACACCCGCTCCATCTCCTTCTCGCAGGCGGCCTGGTCGTAGTAGTCCGGGTTCTTCCAGTCCACCGGATGACGCGTCGGCGCCTCGAGGTTGCCTTCTCGATTGCTCATGAGTGCCCTTGCAATACACCGCCGTGACCCCGGTCACGCGGTCGTTCGTGAAACACCACGGATCCGGCTCCGCCGGTCCGCAGGTGTTGCCCCCTGCAAGGGGGTTGGCGAAGCGACACGAAGTGCGCGAAGCCTGGGAGTTAATCGGCCAGTGCGTCCAGGGCCTTGGTGTAGCGGTTGGCATGCGAGCGCTCGGCCTTGGCCAGCGTCTCGAACCAGTTGGCGATCTCGTCGAAGCCTTCCTCGCGGGCCTGCTTGGCCATGCCCGGGTACATGTCGGTGTATTCGTGGGTCTCGCCGGCCACTGCGGCCGTGAGGTTCTGCCGGCTCGATCCGATCGGCAGCCCGGTGGCCGGATCGCCCACCGCTTCGAGGAATTCCAGATGGCCGTGCGCATGGCCGGTCTCGCCTTCGGCGGTGGAGCGGAACAGCGCCGCCACGTCGTTCTGGCCTTCGATGTCGGCCTTGTTCGCGAAATACAGGTAGCGTCGGTTGGCCTGCGATTCGCCTGCGAAGGCGTCCTTCAGGTTCTGCTCGGTTCTCGATCCTTTCAAGCCCATGTCGGTCTCCTGTGGAGGGGTTGGTCTGTACAAACGGAACCGTCGCTGTCGTTCATCGCGGGACAGCGGCGCAAGCGGAAGCCTACGCCTCGGCGCGCCGATCTCCAAATACAAGGCTTCAATAGGGTCCATTGAGGCAGGCAATAACGCCCCACCTGCCCATCAGGGCAGTAGCGGCGGCCCGGGGCGGCCTCGCACAATGAAGCCACCCAAGGAGATCCGATGTCCGACACTTCTTTTGCTTCACCCCTGGCGCAGCTTTCCGCGGCGATGGTCGACGCGGTGGCCGCTGCATCGCGCAGCGTGGTCGCGGTCCATGCGGGCCGCGTGCGGGCGAGCGGCTTCGTCTGGCGCGACGGCCTCGTCGTCACCTGCGACGAGGCGCTGCCCGAAGACGAGACCGTCGAGCTCGTGCTGCCCGGCGGCGCCAGCGTGCAGGCCGCGGTGGCCGGCCGCGATCCCGGCACCGACATCGCCCTGCTGCGCATCGAGGCTGCGGCGCTGGTGCCCGTGGCGCTCGACACCGCGCCCGCGGCGCAAGCCGGTGCGATCGCACTGGCCGTCGGCGCCTCGAACGGCAGTCCCTTGTCCGCAGCCGGCACGGTCTCGCTGGCCGGCCCGGCCTGGCGCAGCCTTCGCGGCGGCGACATCGACGCGCGGATCGAACTCGATCTGATGCTGCGGCGCAGCGCCGAAGGCGGCCTCGTGGTCGATGCAGGCGGCCGCGCATTCGGCATGGCCGTGTTCGGCCCGCGGCAGCGCGTGCTCGTGATCCCGGCGGCAACGATCGAGCGCGTCGCCTCGCTGCTCGCCACCCATGGCCGCGTGCCGCGCGGCTACCTCGGGCTGGCCCTGCAGCCGGTGAAGCTCAACCCTTCGGGCGTCGGCGCGATGGTGATGAACGTGGCGGCGAACGGCCCGGCGGCAGCGGCCGGGCTGCGCCAGGGCGATGTGATCGTGGCATGGAACGGCCAGCCGGTGCGCAGCATCCAGATGCTGCTGCGCGCGCTGGGCCCGGCCAGCGTCGGCACGGTTCTCACGCTCACGCTGCAGCGCGCCGGCGAGCCTGCCGAAGCCAGGCTCACCGTCGGCGAAAGGCCCGCCGATTGAGCCCGAACGCCGCCGCCGAACCGGTCGTGATCGCACTGGCGATCGCGGATCCGGTGCTGTCAGAACGCATCGCGGCCGCGCTGGCCGATGTGCCCGGCCTGCGCCTGGCGCAAGCCGGCGAGGCCGCCGACGCGGCGCTGGTGCCGGCCGATGCGGCGACGCCCGCGGCACTGGCCGATGCGGCGCTCAGCAAGCGCGAGCTCGAAGTGCTGGCGCTGATGGCCGAGGGCGCCTCCAACAAGGCGATCGCGCGGCGCCTGGGCATCTCGGTCCATACCGCCAAGTTCCATGTCGGCTCGCTGCTCGACAAGCTCGATGCCACGGGCCGCACCGACGCGGTGGCCCATGCAGTGCGGCAGGGCGTCATTCATCTGTGAGGAATCCATGTTCGACGCAACGCACAGCACCGCGCCGCCAGAGGGCGCACCCGAGGCCGGCGACGAAGCGCCGCTCGATGCCTACTCGCGCGTGGTTTCCGCGGTGGCCGACCAGGTCGGGCCGGCCGTGGTCCGCGTGGAAAGCCGCCGGCCCGGCCGGCGCGGCGGACTCGGCTCCGGCGTGGTCATCGCCGGCGACGGGCTGGTGCTGACCAACAGCCACGTCGTCGCCGGCACACGGCGCGTGCGGCTGGGCATGGCGGAAGGCGGCGACACCGATGCCGAGGTGCTCGGCGACGATCCCGCCACCGACCTGGCCCTGCTGCGCGCCGAACTGCCGCGCGGCGCGGTGGCGGCCGTGCTGGAGGATTCCAAGGTGCTCAAGCGCGGGCACCTGGTGGTGGGCATCGGCAATCCGCTGGGCTTCGAGTCGACAGTGACGGCCGGCATCGTGTCGGCGCTGGGGCGCTCGCTGCGTTCGCAGAGCGGCCGCCTGATCGACGATGTGATCCAGACCGATGCCGCGCTCAATCCGGGCAATTCCGGCGGCCCGCTGGTGGCGGCATCGGGCCGGGTGGTCGGCATCAACACCGCGATGATCGCGGGCGCGCAAGGCCTCGCGTTCGCGGTGTCCAGCAACACGGCGCGCTTCGTGATCGGCGAGTTCATCGCCCACGGCCGGGTGCGGCGCGCCCACCTCGGCATCGCGGCGCAGACGGTGCCGCTGGCGCGGCGCATCGCACTCGCCACCCAGTCGGGCGCGCATGGCGTGCGCGTGGGCGAAGTGATGGCCGGCGGCCCGGCGGAGCTCGCCGGCCTGCGCGTCGGCGACATCATCGTGGCGCTCGATGGGATCATGGTCGCCGGTGCCGACGACCTGCTGCGCCTCCTCAACGCGGACCGCATCGGGCATGCGGTCCAGGTTTCGCTGCTGCGCGACGGCCGGCGCATGACGCGGATGGTGACGGCCCAGGAGCGCGTGCAGCCGGCCTCCGCATCGGGCTCGCCGGGCTGAGCGCGCGAGCGCTGCGCCGCGCTCAGGGCGCGAGGTCGTCGGCGCTGGCGTCGGGGTAGGCCAGCACGCGGTCGATGCGCTTGCCGTCGAGCGCCACCACCTCGAAGCACCAGCCCGCGCATTCGATGCGCTCGCCGGCGGCAGGCAGATGCCCCGAGACGAACATCAACAGGCCGGCGACGGTGTTGTAACGTCCGCGCTCTTCCTCGGGCAGCTCGCGGATGCCGAGCCGCGCGCGCAGCTCGGACACCGGCATCAGACCGTCAAGCTCCCACACGCCATCGTCACGTTCGCGAGCCCAGGCCTCGGCGTGGGTGGCGACCTGCAGTTCGCCAGTGATGGCCTCGAGCAGGTCGCGCGGCGTCATCAAGCCCTGCACCACGCCGTATTCGTCGACCACGAACACCAGGCGGCCGGCGCGCTCGCGGAACTGTTCGAGCAGTTCCATGCCGGTCAGCGTCTCCGGCACGAACACGGCCGGCTGCGTCGCGTGCTCGATGGCTTCGGCATGCGCGGTGCCGAGCGTGAGCAAGTGCGCGACGCTGATCACGCCGGTCACGTCGTCGAGCGAATTGCGGCACACCGGATACCAGGAGTGGACGAGATTGAGCGCGCCCGCGGCCGACACCTGCTGCAGCGCCTGTGCGACGGTGAAGGAGGCTTCGAGCCATTCGATGTCGGCGCGCGGAATCATCAGCGAAGACAGTCGGCGGTCGTCGAGGTGGAACACATTGCGCACCATCTGGTGCTCGTGCATCTCGATGACGCCGGCATCGACGCCCTCCTCCAGGCTGGCGGAGATCTCTTCCTCGGTCACGACGCGCGCCGCGTTGGAGTCGATGCGCAGCAGCTTCAGCGTGGCGGCGGTCGCGCCCGACAGCAGCAGCACGAAGGGCTTGGCGGCAGTGGCGAGGCTGCGCATCGGCCGCGCGACGAAACGCGCCACCGGCTCGGGATAGAGCTGGCCGATGCGCTTGGGAACGAGCTCGCCGAAGATGATGGTGAAGAAGGTGATGCAGCTCACCACCACCGCCGTCGACGCAATGCTGGCCGTGCGCGCGCCCATGCCGATCGTTTCCATCCAGACCGAAAGCGGTGCCGCGAAGGCGGCCTCGCCCACGATGCCGCTCAGCATGCCGATCGAGGTGATGCCGATCTGTACGCTGGACAGGAACTGGGTCGGATCCTCCATCAGCTTGAGCGCCGCGGCGGCGCCCGCATCTCCGGTTTCGGCGAGCGCCATCAGGCGTGCCCGGCGGCTGGTCGAAAGCGCCATTTCGGACATCGCGAACGCCGCATTGAGCGTCGTCAGCAAGGCCAGCAGGAGAACATCCATGTAGGGGGGAGAGAATGGGGACCATGGCACTTTACTTGATCGGTGACGTGCAGGGCTGCGACGAAGCGTTGCAACGCCTGCTCGACGAACTCGCTTTCTCCCCGAGCCGGGACACGCTGATCGTGCTCGGCGACCTGGTCAACCGGGGTCCGGCATCGGCCGAGGTGCTGCGGCGCATGCAGCGCTATGGCGCGGCCGCACAGAGCCTGCTGGGCAACCACGATCTGCACCTGCTCGGCATCGCCCACGGCGCGCGCAAGGCCGGCCGCAAGGACACGCTGCAGGGCGTGCTGGATGCGCCCGACAGCGAGGCGATGCTCGACTGGCTGCGCCACCAGCCCATGGCGCTGCACCGGACGCTGGACGGCGGCGAGCTGCTGATGGTGCATGCCGGCGTGCTGCCGCAGTGGGGCGTGGCCGATACGCTGTCATTTGCGGCCGAGGTCGAATCGGTGCTGCGGGGCCCGGCGCTGGAGGATTTCCTTCAGACGATGTATGGCAACGAGCCCGCGCAGTGGGACGATGCACTCACGGGCAGCATGCGCCTGCGCGTGATCGTCAACGCACTCACGCGGCTGCGCTTCTGCACGGCCGAAGGCGTGATGGAGTTCGAGAGCAAGGACGGCGCAGGCACCGCGCCCAACGGCTTCATGCCCTGGTTCGACGTGCCCGGACGCGCGAGCGCCGCGGCCACGATCGCCTTCGGCCACTGGTCGACGCTGGGCTGGGTTTCGCGGCCCGACCTGATCTCGACCGATACCGGCTGCGTCTGGGGCGGCTGCCTGAGCGCGGTGCGCATCGGCGCGACGCCGCTGGCGCGCGAGCTGATTCAGGTGAAGTGCCCGGAGGCGCAGAAGCCGGGTTGACCGGCAACCTGCCTGGCGAAAGACTCAGCTCGGCTCGCTGGTCTTGAACAGCGCCGCGACCTTGCGCTTGGTCTTGATGTTGCTCGAGATGCCCCGCGCCGGCGCGGCCTTGGCAGCGGCCTCCCAGGCCGGCTCGGCCTCGCGCTCGGGCGCTTCGTAAGGCTGCTCGAAGAAAGGATCGCGCGGCGCGCTCGGCGCGCGGTGCGGGCGGCCGCCACCGCTACCGCCACGCAGCGGCCGGGCCTCGGCGCGTTCGCGCGGGCGGTCGAGCGTGTCGAGCACGTCGCGCGCATCGCCGGCCTCGCCTTCGTCGCGCCAGTGGCGGCGGCCATCGTTGATGCGGCCGCGCGGGCGGTCTTCCTCGAACTCGATGGGTTCGAGCTCGATCTTGGTCTTGAGCAGTTTCTCGATGTCGGCCACCAGCCGCACGTCGTTGCCGCCGCTGGCGAAACTCACGGCCAGGCCCGATGCGCCGGCACGGCCGGTGCGGCCGATGCGGTGCACGTAGTCTTCGGCGTTGAACGGGATGTCGAAGTTGAAGACCGCCGGCACGTCCTTGATGTCGAGCCCGCGCGCGGCCACGTCGGTGGCCACCAGCAGGTCGACTTCGCCGGCCTTGAAGGCCGCGAGCGCCTTCAGCCGCTCGTCCTGGCTCTTGTCGCCGTGCAGCGCGGTGGTCTTCAGGCCCTCGCGTTCGAGCGAACGCGCGAGCCGGGCGCAGCCGAGCTTGCTGTTGACGAAGACGAAGGCCTGCGTGAGGCTGCGCTGGCGAATGATCTGCTTCAATGCCCGGCGCTTGTCGTCGTCGCTGACGCTGTAGAAATGCTGCTCGACGGTGGAGGCCGTCTCGTTCGGCCGCGCCACCTCGACGGTGACCGGGTTCTGCAGGTAGCTGCCGGCCAGGCGCTTGATCTCGGGCGAGAAGGTGGCCGAGAACAGCAATGTGGTGCGCTGCTTGGGCAGGTAGGAGAGGATGCGCTGAAGGTCGGGCAGGAAGCCGATGTCGAGCATGCGGTCGGCCTCGTCGAGCACCACGTACTCGACCTGGTTGAGCACCGCGTTCTTGGCCTCGATGTGGTCCAGCAGCCGGCCCGGCGTGGCGACCAGCACCTCGACGCCCTTCTTGAGCTCAAGCGTCTGCGGCTTCATGTCGATGCCGCCGAACACCACCGTGCTGCGCAGCTGGGTGTACTTGGCATAGAGCTTGACCTGCTGCGCGACCTGATCGGCCAGCTCGCGCGTGGGCAGCAGCACCAGCGCACGCACCGGATGGCGCGCGGGCGAGGTGGAGCTGTTCTCGTGCTTGAGCATGCGCTGCAGCAAGGGCAGCGAGAAGGCGGCCGTCTTGCCGGTGCCGGTCTGCGCCGCGCCCATCACGTCCTGGCCTGCCAGCACCACCGGAATGGCCTGTTCCTGGATCGGCGTCATGGTCTCGTAGCCCATTTCGGCAACGGCGCGCGCCAGGGGTTCGGCCAGGGAAAGATTGGAGAAGGAGCTTGTCATTGAGCCCTCCATTGTCGCACCGCCGCAAAAAAGGGGCGTGACAGCCTCGTTACCGCCCGAAACCGCCCCGTATTGACCTGTCAGAGGGCCGCCACGCCCGTCATGCGGAAGCGGCCGGCCCGCCCCCGGCAGGGGGTCGGCAAAGCGACACGAAGTGCGCGAAGCCTGGGGGCGAACAACAAGTCCAGCTACAAGCTTTTTGCGCCGAACGTGTCGCAATCCTGGATGCTGCCATTCTTGTAACCGGCCCCGAACCAACGCTGGCGCTGCGCGCTCGTGCCGTGGGTGAAGCTGTCGGGCACGATGGCACGGCCGGCGGCGCGCTGCAATGCATCGTCGCCGATCTTCTGCGCCGCGTTCATGGCCGCCTCGATGTCACCGGGATCCAGCCAGTGCTTGGATTCCTGCGAATGCTGTGCCCAGACACCCGCAAAACAGTCGGCCTGCAGTTCGACCCGCACGCTGAGCGCATTGGCCTGCGTCGGGCTCATGCGCCCGCGCGCCTGGTCGACCTTGGCGGTGATGCCCAGTTCGTCCTGCACGTGGTGGCCGACCTCGTGCGCGATGACGTAGGCCTGTGCGAACACGCCGGGCGCGCCGAGCTGGTTCTTGAGGGTGTCGTAGAAGCCGAGGTCGATATAGACCTTCTTGTCGCCCGGGCAGTAGAACGGCCCCATCGCCGACTGGCCGGTGCCGCAGGCGGTCGGCGTGGCGCCGCGAAACAGCACCAGCCGCGTCGGCGTGTAGGTTTCGCCGCTGCGCTGGAAGATGTCGCTCCAGACCACCTCGGTGTTCTTCAGGATGGTGGAGACGAAGGCCGCCTGCTCGTCGTTGGCCGGCGGCTTGTGGGCCGGGCCCTGCTGCTGGACCTGCGGCGCGGGCGAACCGCCGCTCAGCAGCCCCAGCACGGTCAGCGGATTGATGCCGAAGACCCAGCCCGCGATCAGCGCCACCACCACGGTGCCGATGCCGACGCTGCGCCCGCCGATCGGCAGCCCGAAGCCGCCGCCGCCGCCGCCGCCTTCGTCGCGGCGGTCCTCGACGTTGTCGGATTGCTCGTTGCCTTCCCATCTCATGACGATCTCCTGTGCCGCCCCCGCGGCCGTCGCATGGATGGTACGCGCTCAGCGCGCAACGACGTAGCCCACATGCATCACGCCGGCCGGCGCCACCGGGGTCGAGGGCACGGACGGCGCTTCGGTCTCGACGGCGGCGGTGGCAGCCGGCGCCTTCGACGCCGGCTGCGTCCGCGCGGCCTCGGCGTAGAAGGCCTGCGCCTTGCTCACCTGCGAGCGGGCGACCATCGCCATCGCCGCCATCTGGGCCAGCACGATGACCGCGAGGGTCGCGATCAGCAGCAGGCGGTAGGGGTGCGCCTCGCGCAGGGTCTGCAATATCGACATCGTGTCGCTCCTTGGCCGCACCTCGTGCACGGACTCGGAGCGATGGTGCCGGGCGGCGGCACGCGGCACAGGTGATGGCGGGCGCAAGGCGCTGTAGGACCGGGCCGGTGTGCGGCCTCAGGCTTTGGGCAAGGTCACCCCGCGTTGCCCTTGATATTTGCCGCCGCGGTCCTTGTAACTGGTCTCGCAGACCTCGTCGCTTTCGAAGAACAGCACCTGGGCGCAACCCTCGCCCGCATAGATCTTGGCCGGCAGCGGCGTGGTGTTGCTGAACTCCAGCGTGACGTAGCCTTCCCATTCGGGTTCGAAGGGCGTGACGTTGACGATGATGCCGCAGCGCGCATAGGTGCTTTTGCCCAGGCAGATGGTGAGCACGTTGCGCGGGATGCGGAAATACTCGACCGTGCGCGCCAGCGCGAAACTGTTGGGCGGGATGATGCAGAACTCGCCGTGCATGTCGACGAAGCTCTTCTCGTCGAAGTTCTTCGGGTCGACCACCGTGCTGTGGATGTTGGTGAAGACCTTGAACTCGGGCGCGCAGCGGATGTCGTAGCCGTAGCTCGAGGTGCCGTAGCTGATGATCCGGTGGCCGTCCCGTTCTCGGATCTGGCCCGGTTCGAAGGGCTCGATCATGCCGGTCTGCTCGGCCATGCGCCGGATCCACTTGTCGCTCTTGATGCTCATGCTGAGGTCCTTCCTGGGGCCGCTATTCTAGGCAGCGGCCCAGGTCCACCCCGTCCGGCCGCGCTCAGGCGTCGATGGCCTGGGAAATCACGGTGCGCTCGATCAGCCGGTCGTCCCCCAGCACGATCATCGAGAACAGCAGTTCCTCGAGGCTGTTCGCCAGCGAGGTCTTGCGCGCGAGCAGCGGCGTGGCCTTCGGGTCGATGACGATGAAATCCGCCTCGCAGCCCGGCTGCAGGTTGCCGACCACGCCATCGAGCCCCAGCGCGTGCGCCGCACCGGCGGTATGGCGCCACCAGAGCTGCGAGGGCGGGATGCTGATGCCCGGCTTGGTCTGGCCCTCGCGGCCCGCGTAGTAGGCGGCCAGCATGGTCGCGAAGGGGCAGAAGCTCGTGCCGCCGCCGACGTCGCTGGCCAGGCCATAGCGATAGCCGATGCGGTCGGCGCCCTCGAAGTCGAAGAAGCCGCTGCCGAGGAACAGGTTGCTGGTCGGGCTGACGGCCGTGGCGGTCTTCGTCTCGCGCATCAGCCGGCGGTCGTCATCGTCGAAGTGGATGCAGTGCGCGTAGACGGCGCGCTCGCGCATCAGGCCGAAGCCCGCATAGACGTCGAGGTAGGAACGCGCCCTGGGAAACAGCTCGCGTGCCCATTTCACCTCGTCCTTGTTCTCGGCGACGTGCGAATGGACCCAGGTGTCCGGGTACTTCGCGGCCAGTTCGCCGGCGCCGCGCAGCTGGGCATCGGTGCTGGTGGGCGCGAAACGCGGCGTGATGGCGTAGCCCAGCCGGTCCACGTTGTGCCATTGGCGGATCAGCGCCTCGGTGTCTGTCAGGCTACGTTCAGTGTCGTCGCGTACACCGTCCGGTGAATGCCGGTCCTGCAACACCTTCCCCGTGATCATGCGCAGCTGGCGCCGCTTGGCCGAGGCGAAGAAGGCCTGCACCGAGGCCGGATGCGAGGTCGCGAAGGTCAGCGAGGTGGTGACGCCGTTGCGCATCAGCTCGTCGAAGAACACCTCGGCCACCTCGGCCGCATGGGCCGGGTCGGCGAAGCGGCTCTCGGCCGGGAAGGTGTAGTTCTCGAGCCAGGGCAGGAGGCCGTCCGACGGCGCGCCGATGATGTCGGTCTGCGGGAAGTGGATGTGCATGTCCACGAAGCCCGGCGCCAGGATGCGGCCCGGCCAGTGGGTGACGGCCACGCCCGGATGACGGGCCGCAACCGTTGCGTACGCACCGGCGTCCTGCACGCGCTGGCGGCCGGCCGCGTCCGGTCCGACCACCAGCAGGCCGTCCTCGTCAAAGACCGGCCGGCCGGTATCGTCGAATCGCAGAAGTGAGGCACGGTACGCTTGCATGGACACGGAGGGTAAGCCAATCGGATCGTCACGCGATGCGCGCACGCGTATGGACTTTATATGGCCGGCACAGCTGCATGCAAAGAATTGCCGGAAGGCGGTCCTTGTGCACGCCTGCGCGCCGCCTGAAGCCCCGGACAATGGCATGCGCGCCGAATGCGGCCGCCCTCTCGAACATAATGCCGCCACCTTAGGAAACTCCATGAACCCACGCGACGCGGCGAGGAGCCTGCCCCAGCGATGAAAGTGCTCCTCATCGGCAACTATCTGCCGGACGGCCAGACCAGCATGCAGGCTTTCAAGCGAGTTCTCGAACGCGAACTGCCGCGCCTGGGCTGCGAACTGCGCGTGCTCACGCCGGCGCAGCACGCGTTGCGCGTGTCCCGTGCATCCCGGCTGTGGAAGTGGCTCGGCTATGTGGACAAGTTCGTCCTCTTCCGCCCGGCGCTCGCGGCGGCGCTGCGCTGGGCCGACGTGGTGCACATCTGCGACCACTCCAATGCCATGTACGTGCCCTGGGTGCAGCGCAAGGCCAACCTCGTCACCTGCCACGACGTCATCGCCGTGGAGGCTTCGCTGGGCATGGTCGAGGGCTGGCAGGTCGGCTGGAGCGGCAGGCTGTTCCAGCGGCTGATCGCCCGCGGGCTGGGCAAGGCCGAGCTGGTGGCCTGCGTCTCGCACCTGACGCAGCGCGCGCTGCTGGCGCTTCACATCGTCGATTCGCACAGGATCACGACGGTGCTGAACGGGCTCAACGATGATTTCACACCGGTCGCGCCCGACGAAGCCGCTCGCCTGATCGCCCGCTTCGGCCTCTCGCCACAGGACCGGTTCCTGATCCACGTCGGCATGGACCTGCCGCGCAAGAACCGCCGCACCGTGGTCCAGGCCTTCATCGCGCTTCAGCAGCGCGCCGCCGCCAGCGGCACGCCGGCCGTCGTTCAGCGGCTGCTCTTCGTCGGCCCGTCGCTGGAGCCTTCACTGGCCGAGCTGGTGCAGCAGCACGGCCTCGCCGATCGCATCGACACGGTGAAGAACGTCTCGCACGAAGAACTGCGCGCGCTCTACGCCAGTGCCACCGCATTGCTCTTTCCCTCGCTGCAGGAAGGCTTCGGCTGGCCGGTGATCGAGGCCCAGGCCTGCGGCTGCCCGGTCTTCACCTCCGACCTCGCGCCGATGAACGAGATCGGCGGCCCCGGCGCCGTCTACATCGACCCCAAGGACCCGGCGGCCATCGCCGAGGCGATCGAGCGCGCCGCGCCGCGGCTGCCCGAGATGCGCAGGCTGGGCCTGGAGAATGCGGCCGGCTACACGGCCGCGCAGATGGCATCGAACTACGTCGCGATCTACCGCCGCCTGGTCGACGCGCGCAAGGACGGCCGATGAAGATGAAGAGGCTGCTGGCGCTGGCCGTGGTGATCCTGCCCTGGACGCTCAAGCGCTGGGCCCTGCAGCGGTTCTGGGGCTATCAGCTCGCAGAGACGGCACGCATCGGGCTCTCCTATGTCTTCCCGGGCGAGCTGGTGATGGCCGAGCGTGCCTTCATCGGCCACTTCAATGTCGCGATCCACCTGGGCCGGCTGGAGTGCGGCGAACACTCGATCATCAACCGCTCGAACTGGATCACCGGCCACTCGCCGGACGGCGCCCACTTCACCCACCGGGCCGACCGCGATCCCACGCTGGTGGTCGGCGCGCACGCGGCCATCACCAAGTCGCACATCATCGACTGCACCGACCGCGTCGAGATCGGCGACTACACCACGCTCGCCGGCTACCACTCGCAGCTGATCACGCACGGCATCAACGTGGTCGACGGACGGCAGGACTGCAAGCCGATCCGCATCGGCGCCTATTGCCTCATCGGTACGCGCGTCACCGTGCTGGGCGGTGCCGCCCTGCCCGACCGCTGCGTGCTCGGTGCCGCCTCGGTGCTCAACAAGGCGCACACCGAGGAGCTCTCGCTCTACGCGGGACAGCCGGCCGTGCGCATCAGGGCGCTGTCGGCCGACAGCCGCTACTTCACGCGCGAGCGCGGCTTCGTGCACTGAGGGGGCCGCCGAGGCCGCGGCGCCGCAGCGCCCGGCTCAGCCCGCACGGCGTGCGATGCGCCCCTGCACGCCCTCGACCAGCCAGTTCATCTGCAGGATCTGCGCGTCGCTGAGCGCGCCGCCCTTCGGGATCACGACGTGTCCCTCGTTGTCGCGCACGTCCGTCACGGCGCGAAAGGGCTGCAGCCGCCCGGCGGCGATGTCCTGCTGGCGCGCCAGCACCTCCTGCTGCACCGCCTTCGGCACCTTCGGCCCGAAGTCGCCGACGCGGATCATCCCTTCCTTGACGCCACCCCAGACATCGCCGCTCTTCCAGGTGCCGTCGAGCACGGCGCGCGCGCGCTGCGTGTAGTAGCCGCCCCACTGGTGCGTGACGGCGATGATCTGCGCATCGGGCGCGACCTTGCGCATGTCCGAGTGATAGGCCACGGCCATCTTGCCGCGCTCCTGCGCCGCGGCCATCACCGCGGTCGAGCCGGTGTGGAAGGAGATCACGTCGACGCCCTGGTCGAACAGCGTCATGGCGGCATCGCGCTCCTTCGGTGGATCGAACCAGGCGTCCAGCCACACCACCTTGACCACCGCCTTCGGATCGACCGAGCGCATGCCGAGCGTGAAGGCATTGATGCCCTGCAGCACCTCGGGGATCGGAAAGCCCGCGACATAGCCCGCGACATGGGTCTTCGTCATGCGGCCCGCGGCGATGCCCGCAAGGTAGCGGCCTTCGTAATAGCGCGCATTGGCGGTCGCGACGTTGGGCGCGGTCTTGTAGCCGGTGATCGACTCGAACTTCACGTCGGGGAAATCGCGCGCCACCTTGAGCGTCGGCTCCATGTAGCCGAAGCTCGGCGTGAAGATCAGCTTGTTGCCCTGGCGGGCAAGATCGCGGATCACGCGCTCGGCGTCCGGCCCCTCGGGCACGTTCTCGACGTAGGTGGTCTTCACGCGGCCGGGCAGCGCGGCCTCGACGGCCTGACGGCCTTCCTCGTGCTGGCGCACCCAGCCGGCATCGGTGATGGGCGCGACATAGACGAAGCCGATCTTCAGCGGCGGGGCCGCCGGCGCGGACTGGGAAAAGGCGGATGAAATGCAACAAGCGGCCGCGAACGCGGCTGCGAGGTTTTTGTACATGGTGGTCCTCTACATGGCCCCTGAAATGAAAACAGGCGCTGCGGGGCAGCAGCGCCTGGGTGGCATTTTAACGGCCGGCGTGGCGAACGCCGATGCGGCCGATTCAGGTGAAAACTTCGAACACGTCGTTGAGCCGGTCGACATAGGCGCGCTTGGCGGCTGCCTCGGCGAAGCTGCCCTCGAAGCTGTTGGCCGCCAGTTGCCAGGCATGCTGCGCCGTGAGCCCGGTGGCGGCGAAGGTCTCGGTGAAATTCTGGTTCATGTAACCGCCGAAGTAGGCCGGGTCGTCCGAGTTGACGGTGGCGACCAGGCCGGCATCGAGCAAGGCCCGCAGGTTGTGCTGCGCGAGGTCGGGGAACACGCAGAGCTTGAGATTCGACAGCGGGCACACGGTGAGCGGAATGCGGTCCTGCGCGAGCCGCTTCATCAATGCCGCGTCGTGCACGCTCTGCACGCCGTGGTCGATGCGCTCGACCTTGAGCACGTCGAGCGCGCTCCACACATAGGCCGGCGGCCCTTCCTCGCCCGCATGCGCGACGAGGTGCAGGCCCAGTTCGCGGCAGCGCGCGAACACGCGCGCGAACTTCTCGGGCGGATGGCCGAGCTCGCTCGAATCGAGGCCGACGCCGATGAACTTGTCGCGAAACGGCAGCGCCTGTTCGAGCGTGGCGAAGGCGTCTTCCTCGCTCAGATGGCGCAGGAAGCACAGGATCAGCGCCGCATCGACACCCAGCCCGGCCTTGGCCTCGACGCAGGCGCGGTGCAGCCCGTCGATCACCGTCTGCATCGCGACGCCGCGCGCGGTGTGCGTCTGCGGGTCGAAGAACATCTCGGTGCGCAGCACCTGGTCGGCCGCGGCGCGTTCGAGATACGCCCAGGCCATGTCGTAGAAATCCTGCTCTTTCAGCAGCACGCTCGCGCCGGCGTAGTAGATGTCGAGAAAGCTCTGCAGGTTGGTGAAGGCATAGGCGCGGCGCAGATCCTCCACGCTCGCGTACGGAATCGCCACGCCATTGCGCTGCGCCAGCGCGAAGATCAGCTCGGGCTCCAGCGAGCCTTCGATGTGGATGTGCAGTTCGGCCTTGGGCATCGCGCGCAGCAGTGCGGGCAGGCGTTCGATCGCAACGGGTTTGACGGCGGTCATCGCGGGTTCTCCAGAATGAAAAAGGGCCGCCCGAAAGCGGCCCTCGAAGGATCAAGGAAAAATTACTTCTTGTCTCCGGGAACCGTACCTTCGACACCCTTGACGTAGAAGTTGATGCTGGTCAGGAACTTGTCGTCCGCCACCGCGTCCTTGGCGACCACTTCCTTGCCGTCCTGGCCGACGATCGGGCCCTTCCAGATCGAAAAAGTGCCATCCTTCAGGCCCTTCTTGACTTCGTCGACCTTGGCCTTGGCCTCAGCCGGCACGTCGTCGGCGATCGACACCAGGTCGATCGCGCCTTCCTTCACGCCCCACCAGCTCTGGCCCGTGGCCCACTTGCCGTCGAGCACGTCCTGCGTGGCCTTGATGTAGTACGGCGTCCAGTTGATCACGGCCGAGGCCAGGTGGGCCTTCGGGCCGTAGGCGGTCATGTCCGAATCCCAGCCGAAGGCGCGCTTGCCCTTTTCCTGGGCCGTCTTCAGCACGGCCGGCGAATCGGTGTTCTGGAACAGCACGTCGGCACCGCCGTTGATCAGCGCCGTGGCGGCCTCGGTCTCCTTCGGCGGGCTGAACCATTCGTTGACCCACACCACCTTGGTCGTGATCTTCGGATTGACCGACTGCGCACCCAGCGTGAAGCTGTTGATGTTGCGCAGCACCTCGGGGATCGGCACCGACCCGACGACGCCGAGCGTGTTGGTCTTGGTCATCGAACCCGCAACGATGCCGGCCATGTAAGCCCCCTCGTAGGTGCGGCTGTCGTAGGTACGCATGTTCTCGGCCGTCTTGTAGCCGGTGGCGTGCTCGAACTTCACGTCCTTGCTGTCGGCGGCGACCTTGAGCATCGGCTCCATGTAGCCGAAGGTGGTGCCGAAGATCAGCTTGTTGCCCTGGCTCACGAAGTCGCGGAACACGCGCTCGGCGTCGGCGCCCTCGGGCACGCTCTCGACGAAGGTGGTCTTGATCTTGTCGCCGAATTCCTTCTCGAGCGCCTTGCGCGCCTTGTCGTGCGCGAAGGACCAGCCGCCGTCGCCGACCGGGCCGACGTAGGCGAACGCGATGTTCAGCGGCGCGGCAGCGGGCGCAGGCGCTGCGGCGGCGGTCGGTGCCGGGGCGGCGGGCGCCGCGGCCGGTGCCGCCGCCTCGTCCTTCTTGCCGCAGCCCACGAGGGCGGCCGAGGCGACCGCCGTGAGGGCAGCCAGCTTGAGCAGGGAACGCTTGTTCAGATCAGTCATTGTCGAATCCTCGAAGGACAGGTTGCGGAGCACGAAAACGAAACGCGATTATGAGCCGGGGTAGAACGGTTTCCCTATCGACGCCGGCATGTTGATGCGGATGAACGCGGGGTTGCGGGAGATCAGCGCCAGCACCACGATCGGCGCGATGTAGGTCAGCATGCTCAGGAACTGGCTGGGCACGTTGATGCCGGTGCTCTGCAGGTAGAAGCCGAGCATCGAGACGCCGCCGAACAGGTAGGCGCCGAGCAGCACGCGGATCGGCCGCCAGGTCGCGAAGGTGGTGAGCGCCAGCGCGATCCAGCCGCGGCCGGCCACCATGCCTTCGACCCACAGCGGCGTGTAGACCGTCGACAGGTAGGCGCCCGCGAGCCCGCACAGCGCGCCGCCGGCGATCACCGCCATCAAGCGGATGCGCCGCACCGGGTAGCCCAGCGCATGCGCCGACTCGGGCGACTCGCCCACCGAGCGCAGCACCAGCCCGGCGCGCGTGCGGTACAGGAACCAGACCAGCCCGAAGGTCAGCGCCACCGCGAAATACACCATCGGATGGTGCCGGAACAGCGCCGGCCCGATGAGCGGGATGTCGCCCAGCACCGGCAGCGCATAGGACACGCTCTCGGGCAGCTTGGCCTGCACGAAGTTGATGCCCGCGAAGGCCGAGAAGCCGACGCCGAACAGGCTCAGCGCGAGCCCGGTCGCGTACTGGTTGGTGTTGAGCCAGATCACCAGCACGCCGAAGAAGGCCGCCAGCAGCGCGCCGGCCGCCATGCCGGCCAGAAAGCCGAGCCAGGTGCTGTGCGTGACGACCACGGTGGCGAAGCCGGCGATCGCGGCGCACAGCATGATGCCCTCGGCGCCGAGGTTGACGATGCCGGCCTTCTCGTTGATCAGGAGGCCCAGCGCCGCGATCGCCAGCACCGTGCCGGCGCTCAGCATCGAGCCGATGAGGAGTGCGTAGGATTCCATGATCAGACGGCTCCTTCGGTCGTGACTTGAGCTACGGGCACCGGTGCGGTGAGCGGCGTGCTGGCCTGCAGCGACGAAGTACCGGATGCCGCGGCCGCAGCCGGCAGCGCCTTGGGCTCCGCCTTGCGCTTGAGCCGATACACGATCAGCGTGTCGCAGGCCAGCAGCGTGAACAGCAGCAGCCCCTGGAACACGCCCGTCAGCGACTTCGGCAGCCCGAGCCGCGACTGCGCGAGTTCGCCGCCGATGTAGAACATGCTCATCAGGATCGCCGAGAAGATCATGCCCACCGGATGCAGCCGCCCGACGAAGGCGACGATGATCGCGGCAAAGCCGTAGCCCGCCGGCAGGTAGGGCGTGAGCTGGCCGATCGGGCCCGCGACTTCGAGCGCGCCCGCGAGGCCGGCCGCGCCGCCCGAAGTCAGCAGCGCGATCCACACCGCGCGCCGCGCCGAGAAGCCCGCATAGCGCGCCGCCGCCGGCGCGAGGCCGCCGACCTGCTGCGCGAAGCCGGCGCGCGTGCGGAACAGGAACACCCACAGCGCACCCGCGCCGCACAGCGCGATGATCAGCCCGATGCTCACGCGCGAGCCCTTCATGAGGCGCGGGATCTGCGTCACCGCCTCGAAGGTCTTGCTCTGCGGGAAGTTGTAGCCGTGCGGATCCTTCCACGGCCCGGCGACCATGTAGCCCAGCAGCAGGATCGCCACGTACACCAGCATCAGGCTCACCAGGATCTCGTTGGCATTGAACTTGTCGCGCAGGAAGGCGGTGATGCCGGCCCATACCATGCCGCCGAGGATGCCCGCGAACAGAATCGGGACCACGATCCAGGGGCCGGTGTTCTTGTCGGCCAGCAAGGCCACGCCGCCGGCCACGATGGCGCCGAACACGTACTGCCCTTCGGCACCGATGTTCCACACGTTGGCGCGAAAGCACACGGCCAGCCCGAGCGCGATGATCAGGAGCGGCGTCGCCTTGACCATCAGCTCGCCCAGCGCATAGCCGCTCTTGATCGGTTCCCAGAAGAAGACCAAGAGGCCCTTGACGGGATCCTTGCCGAGCAGCGCGAACAGCACCATGCCGATCACCACCGTGACCAGCAGCGCCAGGATCGGCGAGGCGTAGCTCCAGAAGCGCGACAGTTGCGGGCGGGGTTCGAGCTTAAGCATGGGCCACCTCCGTGTTCGTGTCGGCGCGGCGTGGCGACGAGGCGTCCCACAGGCCGCTCATCCATTCGCCGATCTGCGGCACCGTGGCCGCGGCGCGGTCGATGGACGGCGAGAGCCGGCCCTTGGCGATGACATAGAGGCGATCGCTGATCTCGAACAGCTCGTCGAGCTCCTCGCTCACCACCAGCACCGCGCAGCCGGCGTCACGCAGCGCGAGGATCTCGCCGCGGATCAGCGCCGCGGCGCCCACGTCCACGCCCCAGGTCGGCTGCGAGACGATGAAGATCTTCGGATTGGCATCGATCTCGCGGCCGACGATGAACTTCTGCAAATTGCCGCCCGACAGCGAACGCGCCGCCGCACCCGGACCGCCGGCCTTGACGTTGAAGCGCTGGATGATGCCGGCCGCATGCTGCTGCAGCGCACCGGTACGGATCCAGCCGCCCTTGCCCACCGCGTTGCTGCGCGTGAGCAGCATGTTGTGCGCCAGGCTCAGCGTCGGCACCGCGCCGCGGCCCAGCCGCTCCTCCGGCACGAAATGCACGCCGAGCGCGCGGCGCCGTCGCGGCCGCAGGCGCGCTGCCGGCTGGCCGAACACTTCGATCATCGCCGGCTCGGCGCGCGTGTCCTCGCCGGAGAGCGCATAGAGCAGTTCCTTCTGGCCATTGCCCGACACGCCCGCGATGCCCACCACCTCGCCGGCCTTGACCTCGAGCGAGATGCCGTCGAGGTCGACGCCGAACTGGTCCTCGCGCGCCAGCGCCAGCGCCTTGACGCGCAGCGCCACCGCGCCCGCGCGCACCGGCCGGTGCTGCAGCGGCGGCGGCTCGGCGCCGATCATCAGCCGCGACAGCGACTCGTTGGATTCGTTCTGCGGGTTGCACACGCCCGTCACCTTGCCGCCGCGCAGCACGGTGCAGGCGGTGCACAGCTCGCGGATCTCGTGCAGCTTGTGGCTGATGTAGAGGATGCTGCAGCCTTCGGAGGCGAGCTTCTTCAGCACCACGAAGAGCTTGACCACCGCTTGCGGCGTCAGCACCGAGGTCGGCTCGTCGAGGATCAGCAGCTTGGGATCGGTGAGCAGCGCGCGGATGATCTCGACGCGCTGCATCTCGCCGACCGACAGCGTGTGGACCGGGCGCGAGGGATCGATGTCCAGCCCGTACTCGCCGGCCTTGGCCGTGATGCGCCGCGCCACCTCGGCCAGCGCCAGGCTCTTGTCGAGCCCGAGCCAGACGTTCTCGGCCACGGTCAGCGTGTCGAACAGGCTGAAGTGCTGGAACACCATGCTGATGCCCAGCGCCCTCGCCTCCTGCGGGTTGCGGATGTTGGCCGGCTGGCCGTTGAACATCACGCTGCCTTCGTCCGGCTTGACCGAGCCGTAGATGATCTTCATCAGCGTGGATTTGCCGGCGCCGTTCTCGCCGAGCACCGCGTGGGTCTCGCCGGGACCGACGGTGAGCGATACGTCGCTGTTGGCGACCACCGCGGGATAGCGCTTGGTGATGTGCGCGAGCTGGAGTCTGTGGATTGTCATGCCTGTGCCTGGCCTGTGGGTTGTCGTGGAAGCCCTGAATCGCGCCCTGCGCGATCGCTGATTTTCGTCAATGTCCGACCACTATCCTCCGATATAGATGAACTTGAAGAGGAACACGCCGCCGATGAGCCAGACCATCCAGTGCGCCTCCTTGGCGCGGCCGGTGAACAGCTTCAGCACCGCGTAGGTGATGAAGCCGAAGGCCAGGCCATTGGCGATCGAGTAGGTGAAGGGCATGGTCAATGCGGTCACGGCGGCCGGAATCACTTCGGTGGTTTCGTCCCAGTCGAGCTCGGTCAATTCCCTAAGCATCAAACAGGCCACGAAGAAGAGCGCGGGCGCCGTCGCATAGGCCGGCACCGAGCCGGCCAGCGGCGAGATCACCAGCGAGGCGAGGAACAGGATCGCCACCGTGAGCGCGGTGAGGCCCGTGCGCCCACCCGCCTGCACGCCGGCAGCGCTCTCGACATAGGCCGTGGTGCTGGAGGTGCCGAGCAGCGAACCGGCGAAGATCGCGCCGCTGTCGGCCAGCAGCGCCTTGTTGAGCCGCTCCATCTTGCCCGGCACCAGGAGGCCGGCACGGCGGGCCACGCCCATCAGCGTGCCGGTGGCGTCGAACAGCTCGACCAGGAAGAACACCAGGATCACATTCAGGATGCCGCCGGACAGCGCCGCCTTGATGTCGAGCTGAAGGAAGGTCGGCGCGATCGAGGGCGGTGCCGAGAACACGCCGTTGAACTTGTTGCCGGCGAAGAAGAAGGACAGCACCGTGACGAGCACGATCCCGATCAGGATCGCGCCGCGCACCTTGAGCCGGTCGAGCACCACGATGACGAAGAAGCCGATCGTCGCCAGCACGACCTGCGGCGTGTGCAGGTCGCCGAGCGTCACGTAGGTCGCCTTCGACGGCGCCACGATGCCCGCGTTCTTGAGCGCAATGATGGCCAGGAAGAGCCCGATGCCGACCGTGATGGCGATGCGGATCGAATGCGGGATGCCGCGGATGATCAGCTCGCGCAGTCCGAACAGCGTGACCGCCAGGAACAGGCAGCCCGAGATGAACACCGCGCCGAGCGCGGCCTGCCAGGTGAAGCCCATCTGCAGCACCACCACGTAGGCGAAATAGGCGTTGAGCCCCATGCCCGGCGCGAGCGCGATCGGGTAGTTGGCGTAGAGCGCCATGATCGCCGTGCCGAGCGCCGCGATCAGGCAGGTGGCGACGAACACCGAGTCCTTCGGCATGCCCGCGTCGCCGAGGATCGACGGGTTGACGAAGATGATGTAGGCCATCGTCAGAAAGGTCGTGAGCCCCGCCAGCAGCTCCGTGCGCACCGTGGTGTCGTGCTCCTTGAGCTTGAACACCCGTTCCATCCAGTTCATCGCTTTGTCTCCGTTGTTATCCATGTCTCGATCCGCGGCGGCGCTAGGTGCTGTGGGCCGTCGCGGTGTTTGCGGGAGGCGGCCGCAGGGAGGCGGCCACCGACTTGATGCGGTCGCGCAGCCAGCGCGCCGAACTCGACGAATGCGTGCGCTCGTGCCAGAGCTGGTAGTACATGAGCCGCGGCAGCACGACCGGGCATTCGAGGATCTTCACGGGCAGGCGCGGGATGAAGCGCTCGCAGTACTGGCGCCCGGTCGTCAGCACCAGCAGGCTGGAGGCGACCATGTCGGGTATCAGCCCGAAGTGGGCGCAGCGCGCCGTGATGTTGCGCTGCATGTCCAGTTCGTCGAGCATCTGGTCGATGATCCCGCGCGCACCCGGGTGCGTGGGCGTCGGCGCGATGTGCTCGGCGCTGAGCCAGGTGTCGGCGTCCCAGCCGCGGCGCGCGGCCGGATGGTCCTTGTTGACCAGCGAGACGATCTCGTCGCCGAACAGGCGCGACATGTGCAGGTCTTCAGGGGGCTTGAGCCAGTTGCCGATCACCAGGTCGACGTGGCCGAGCGACAGGTGCGCGTGGTAGTCCGAATCGGGCGACAGCGGATGGATCTCGATGCCGCACAGCGGCGCGTTGCTCTTCACCTGCGACACCAGCGTCGGCAGGAACAGCGGGTCGAGGTAGTCGCTGGCGGCGATGCGGAAGGTGGTGACCGCGCTCTGCGGGTCGAAGCCGCGGGCGTCGGAGAACAGCACCTCGGCCGAGCGCAGGATGGCCGCGCTGGGCTCGATCATGCGCAGGCCGGCGTCGGTCGGCACCATGCCGGCACCCGAGCGCACCAGCAACGGATCGCCCGACAGCTCGCGCAGCCGCTTGAGGGCGGCCGAGACGGCGGGCTGGTACATGCCCAGCCGGATGGCGGCGCGCGAGACGCTGCGGTCGGTCAACACGGTATGAAGAATCCGGATGAGGTGTAAATCGATCTTGTCGAATAGCGCTTGATCACGCATGGCTGGCCGCCCGGTTGCTGATGTGCGGGCAGTTATACAGCGCTGCATTCACATGGAATGGCCTTCAGTTCGACAAGGAGGCCTGGACCGCCGTGATCGCACGCAGGATCGACTCGCTGGTGGCCGGCGCCTTCAGCGGCGGATCCACCTTGTGGTCGGCCGCGGCAGAGACCGCATCTCGGATGGCGAAGAAGACCGAGAACGGCAGCAGGAGCGGCGGCTCGCCGACGGCCTTGCTGCGGTGGATCGAGTCCTCGAAGTTCTGGCCTTCGAACAGCTGCACGTTGAAGACCGGCGGGCAGTCGTTGGCGGTCGGGATCTTGTAGGTGCTGGGTGCGTGCGTGGTCAGGAGGCCGGTCTTCGGATGCCAGACCAGCTCTTCGGTGGTGAGCCAGCCCATGCCCTGGATGAAAGCGCCCTCGACCTGGCCGATGTCGACCGCCGGGTTCAGCGACTTGCCGGCATCGTGCAGGATGTCGGCGCGCAGCAGCTTCCATTCGCCGGTGAGCGTGTCGACGACCACCTCGCTGACGGCGGCGCCGTAGGCGAAGTAGTAGAAGGGCCGGCCCTGCATCGTGTCCTTGTCCCAGCTCAGGCCGGGCGTGGCGTAGAAGCCGTCGGACCAGAGCTGCACGCGGTCGAGGTAGGCCTCGCCGACCAGCGTGGCGAAGGGCAGCGAGCGGCCGTTGACCTCGACCTTGTCGTTGACGAAGCGCACCGACGCGGCATCGCCGCCATGCCGGCTCGCGGCGCAGGCAGCCAGGCGCTCGCGCAGCTGGCGCGCGGCGTCCTGCGCGGCCTTGCCGTTGAGGTCGGCGCCGGTCGATGCGGCCGTGGCCGAGGTGTTGGCGACCTTCTGCGTGTCGGTGGCCGTGACGCGCACGCACTCGAAGCTCACGCCGAGCTCGTGCGCCACCACCTGCGCCACCTTGGTGTTGAGGCCCTGCCCCATCTCGGTGCCGCCATGGTTCACCAGGATCGAGCCGTCGGTGTAGATATGCACCAGCGCGCCGGCCTGGTTGAAATGCTTGACGTTGAAGGAGATGCCGAACTTGAGCGGCGCCAATGCGATGCCGCGCTTGAGCACCGTGCTCTTGGCGTTGAAGCCGGCGATCTCCTCGCGCCGCGCGCGGTAGTCGCTGCTGGCCTCGAGATCGTCCACCAGCTCGTGGATGATGTTGTCGGCCACCGTCTGGCCGTAGGGCGTGACGTTGCGCTCGTCCTTGCCGTAGAAGTTGGCGCGCCGCACGTCCAGCGGGTCGCGGCCCAGTTCGCGCGCCACGGTGTCGAGGATGTTCTCGATCGCGATCGCGCCCTGCGGTCCGCCGAAACCTCGGAAGGCCGTGTTGCTCTGCGTGTTGGTGCGGCCCGAGTAGCCGTGCATCGACACGTCGGGCAGCCAGTAGGCATTGTCGAAGTGGCACAGCGCGCGCGTCATCACCGGCCCCGAGAGATCCGCCGAATGCCCGGCGCGCGACACCATCGAGATCTCGGCGCCGAGGATGCGGCCCTCGTCGTCGTAGCCGACTTCGTACTCGTACCAGAAGCAGTGGCGGCGGCCGGTGATCATGAAGTCGTCGTCGCGGTCCAGCCTGAGCTTGACCGGGCGCTGCAGTTGACGCGCCGCGACCGAGGCCACGCAGGCGAACAGCGCCGACTGCGATTCCTTGCCGCCGAAGCCGCCGCCCATGCGCCGGCATTCGACATGCACTTCATTGGCATGCAGGTGCAGCGCATGCGCGATCAGGTGCTGCATCTCGCTGGGGTGCTGGGTCGAGCAGTAGACATGCATCGCGCCGCCCTCCTTCGGGATGGCGTAGCTGATCTGGCCTTCGAGGTAGAACTGCTCCTGGCCGCCGACGTCGAAGCTCGCCTTCAGGCGGCGCGGCGCCTTCGCGATCGCGTCCTGCGCGCTGGCCGCGTGCGTGTTGCGCGCGAGGTGCATCGGCGGCAGCACGTACTGGCCCTTGGCATGCGCGTCCTGCGGCGTGAGCACGGGCGGCGCGGCTTCGATGTCGAGCGCGGTCCTGGCGCGGGCCGCGGCGCGGCGCGCGGCGTCACGCGTCTCGGCGATCACCGCGAACACCGGCTGGCCGAGGTAGCGGATGTCGCCGCTGCACAGGATCGGGTCGTCATGGATGATCGAGCCGCAGTCGTTGCTGCCCGGGATGTCGGCCGCGGTGAGCACCGCCACCACGCCGGGCATCGCGCGGATGTCGTCGAGCTTCATGTCCTTGAGCCGGCCGTTGGCCGCCGGCGACAGGCCGAGCGCGCAATGCAGCGTGCCCGCGAGCTCGGGGATGTCGTCGATGTAGGTGGCCTCGCCGGCCACGTGCAGGTGCGCCGATTCGTGTGGCCGGCTGATGCCGACGCGCGCGCCGTTGTCGTGTGCCTTGGCCTCGGCGCGCGCATCGATGCGCGCGGCCGTGTTCTGGAGATAGTCGGCGAAGGCTTCCGCGGACTGGAACATGCGGGGGTCCAAAGGTTTGTTCATCTCAGGCTCCTTGTGCTGCGCTGGTTTGATGCGGCATCACGCTCCAGACGCTGGTGGCCTGCGCGGGCAGCGGATCGGCCACGCGGGTCTCCAGCCAGAGGCGCTGCAGCAGGTTCTGCGCCACCTGCAGGCGGTAGTCGGCGCTGGCGCGCATGTCGCTGAGCGGCTTGAAGTCCTGCGCCATCGCGAGCTTGGCGGCGTTGACGCTGGCCTGCGTCCAGGGTTTGCCGACGAGTGCCGCCTCGGTCTGCGCGGCGCGCTTCACGGTGGCGGCCATGCCCCCGAAAGCGAGGCGCACTTCCTTCACGGTCTCGCCGTCGAGCGCGATCGCGAAGCCGGCGCACAGGGCCGAGATGTCGCAGTCGAAGCGCTTGCTGATCTTGTAGACGCGCACCTCGCGTTCGAGCGCCGCGAGCGGCACCGCGAGACCCTGCACGAACTCGCCGGGCTCGAGCTGGTTCTTCATGTAGTCGAGGTAGAAATCGGGCAGCGGCATGCGGCGCACGCGCGCGCCGCGGCGCAGCTCGATCTGCGCATCGAGCGCCATCAGCATCGGCGGCGAATCACCGATCGGCGAGCCGTTGGCGACGTTGCCGCCCATGGTGCCGGCGTTGCGGATCGGCGGCGAGGCGAAGCGCAGCCAGACGTCGGTCAGGCTGGGCACGCGTTGCGCGAGCGCGCGGTAGGCATCCTCGAGCGTGGCGCCGGCGCCGATGTAGAGCTCGGCCCCGGCGCCGCTGCCGCGTTGCTCGATCGTCTTCATCTCCGCCACGTCGCCGACGTAGAGGATGTCGCCCAGGTCGCGGAATTGCTTGTTGACCCACAGGCCGACGTCGGTGGAGCCGGCCAGCAGCTGCGCGCGCGGATTCGCTTCGCGCAGCGCGGCCAGCTCGGCCAGTGTGGTGGGCGCATGGAAGCGGTCCACGCGCTGGCCCAGCGGCGCCGCGTAGTCGAAGGTCGCGTCATGGCGCAGGCTCGTCAGCGCCTCGACCACGGGGCCGGTATCGAGCCGCACCGCCGGCAGGTCGAACATGCGCTGGCCGGCATCGAGGATCGGCCGGTAGCCGGTGCAGCGGCACAGGTTGCCCGAGAGGTCGTCGGCCAGTTGCTGGCGCGTCGGCTGGGTACCGCTGTCCTGGTGATGCTCGTAGGTCGACCACAGCGACATGATGAAGCCGGGCGTGCAGAAGCCGCACTGCGAGCCATGACAGTCGACCATCGCCTGCTGCACCGGATGCAGGCTCTGCACCGCGTGCTTGTCGTGCAGCGCGGGATCGCGCGTCTTGCCGCACTGCGCCTTCAGGTCCTCGACCGTGAACAGCGCCTTGCCGTGCAGCGTGGGCACGAACTGGATGCAGGCATTCACCGTGGACAGCCGCAGGCCGCCGACCGCGCGCGTATCGCCGGGCTCGGCCAGCTCGCCGATCACCACCGTGCAGGCGCCGCAATCGCCCTCGTTGCATCCTTCCTTGGTGCCGGTGCAGCGCGCGTCCTCGCGCAGCCAGTCGAGCACCGAGCGGGTCGGATGCACGCCGCTCACATCGACGATCCGGCCGCGGTGGAAGAAGCGGATGGGTTGGGTGCTGGGGGTCATGCTCATGCTCGTGGTGGCGCTGGTTGGAAGGATCAGAAATCCGGCCATTGGAAGTTAGTGCTTTGACGCCCCGAATGCATACCCGCTCGCCCATAGCGGCTATGTGGTGACCGGTATGGGACACCTGGGAAAACCCTGAGGGTCAGCCCTCATTGTGGCGCCATGCGGCGCGCCGGCAAAGGGCGTTCGATGCCGAACGCCCCATTGTCCCGGCGCGGCGTGGATCGATCGAGCCGCGCGCGAAGGCGCTATGGGCGGACGGCGGCGATCTTGCGGATCGCGTTGTTGGCCGAGTCGGCCACGTAGAGGTTTCCGCTGGCATCGACGGCGACACCGGTCGGGGCGTCGAAGGACGCCGCACCGTCGATGCCGTCGGCAAAACCTCCGTTCGGATCGCCGGCCAGGGTGCTGACCACACCGGCCGGCGTGATCCTGCGAATCCGGTTGTTTCCGTAGTCCGCCACATAGACATTGCCGCCGAGGCCGACGGCCACGCCGTAGGGGTGGCGGAACGACGCGGTACCGCCGGCGCCGTCGTCCGAACCCGGCGCTCCGGAGCCCGCCAGGGTGCTGACCACGCCATCCGGCGTGATCTTGCGGATCCGGTTGTTCGAATAGTCCGCCACGTAGACATTGCCTGCGGCGTCCACGGCCACGCCATAGGGGTCGCGGAACGACGCAGCGCGACCGGCGCCATCGTCCCCACCCAGTGCTCCCGAGCCCGCGAAGGTGCTGACCGCCCCGTCCGGCGTGATCTTGCGGATCAAGTGATTGCCGGTGTCCGCCACGTAGACGTTGCGCTGGGCGTCCACGGCCACGCCGGCCGGGAAGTAGAACGATGCCGCGCGGCCGGCGCCATCGAAGGAGCCAGCGGCCCCGGAGCCTGCCAGGGTGCTGACCACGCCGTCCGGCGTGATCTTGCGAATGGCATGGTTCGCGTAGTCCGCCACGTACACCATGCCGGCGTCATCCACCGCCACGCCTTGCGGCGCGTTGAACGATGCCGCGCGGCCGGTGCCGTCGGCGAACGCGGCGCTCGTCGAACCCGCCAGCGTCGTGACGGCGCCGCCCGGCGCGATCTCGCGAATGTTGTTGTTCTGCGTATCCCCCACGTAGACCTTGCCGGCAGCATCCACCGCCACGCCGACGGGTGCGTTGAACGACGCGGCGCCGCCGACGCCATCGAGGGCGCCCCGGCTCGTCCCACCGGCCAGCGTCGTGACCTGCGCGGACACCCCCGCGCAGATGACCGACACGCTCGTCACATCGGCGGCCGCCGAGCCGCTGCCGTTGCGCACTGTGCAGCCGGACCACGCAGGCTGCGTGCCCACCGTCACCGCATAGGCCGCGCCGGAGGCGACGGACGTTGCGAAACTGAACGGGCCATCGGCCGTCAGCGTCAGCGCGTCGCCGCCGTGGTCGAGCAGGACCACTTGCGCCTCGGGCGGCAGTCCGGAAAGCGTGCCGCCGATGATGTGGCGGGCCGCCGGCGGCTCTGCCTGCGATGGTTCCGGCGGCGTTGCAGTCAGCTGGGTCGCGGGCGGCGGCACAGGCTCGACCCGGGTCTCGGCAGGCGGCGAACTTCCGCTCGACGACGCGACGGCGAAGAACGGCGTCCCGCTACCACTGCCGCCGCCGCAAGCGGTCAACAGCAGGCACACCGAAGCCACAAGCCAGCGGATCGTGTACTTGTTCATCGCGTTCTCCTCGTCTGCAGCGCAACGAAGGCCGTGCGGCGCTGTACGCACGCATGCAAGTTCAGCCGCAGCGCGCGGCGGGGCGTGTGTCGAACAGGCTCATGAGCCGGCCCATGAGACCCGCCCCCAGCGACGAACGCGCCGACGCGCCGACACCCGGGCGATGGTGGCGGGTCACCTGGTCGCAAGCCCTGTTGCCGATCGCGGGCCGCGCCCTCGGGCCGGCCAGGATCACCGATGCGAGGTAGGCGGACTGTCCGGCGGCCTTGGATGCGGCACTGAGTTCGCTCCAGCATTCCGTGCCTTGCGCTTCGCACGGCGCGTCCAGCTGCTTGAGCAGCGAGCGCGTCACGTCGACCAGCGCGCTGGCGGAGGTCAGACAGAAGTAGGCCGATTGCGCCGGCCGGTTGTGCTGCGCCACCTCCGCGGTACGGATGGTGTCCATCCACCCGTCCGTCGGCGCCGAGAGATCACCGGCGGACGGGAAGCAGCGAACCCATTCCGCCGAGCCCGACACTTCGCACAGCATCTGTTCGAGGGTGTCCAGCACACGCTGGATCAGTTCTTTTTCGGCGGTTTTGATGGCCACTGCAAACTCCCTGAGCGTCTATGCGAAGAAGGTCTTCGCGGTGATGTCTTGATGTTTGTCAGTGTTGTCTTTTTCCTTGCTTTTCGACAGGCCCGGAAGAGCCATGCGGCGGGCCAATCCACGGTGGATCCATGCGCGGCGGGCCATTGGCCCTGGGGTCAGGCAGTGCCGTGGACCAGCCGCTCGAACACGTCAGCCGAACCCATCTGCCCGCCCTTGAGCATGATCTCCATGCCGTCGAGCGCCGGCACGTCGCTGTGCAACCGGCACAGGCCGGTGCCGGGCCCCAGCGCAGCGAGGTACGACAGGCCCCAGGCATCGAGCGCCTGCACGGCATGGCTCGAGGTGTCGCCGCCGGCGACGCCGACACGCGCAAGCGGCGCCAGCGCCAGCACGCGGGCCAGCAGGTCGCCGCCGGCGCGCGCGAGTCCACGCGCGTCCACGGGCGCGTCGCCGGCCGAGGAAGTGCCCGGCCGGCGCGTGCACGCGAGCACGTTCTTTCCCGCGGCGAGCAGTTCGGCGATCCGCCCGGCCATGACCGCGCGCTGCGCCGCATCCGGCTGCGCGAGCTGCGCCGGATCGAGCCACACGGTGTCGTACGAGTGCGCGGCAACGATCTGCCGCTCGGTCACGGGCGACAGGCTGCCGGCCAGCACCAGCACCGGTCCGCGCGCCGGCGCGACCGTGGCGGCCGTCGGCGGACGCGCGCACAACTGGCCCGCGATCGCCTGCACCACGCTGCTCGGGCCGACCGTGAGCAAGGAATCCTCGAGCGCACGCGGCCAGAGAAGCGCCCCGATGGATGCGAGCTGCGCGTCGTCCGTCACATCGAACAGCACCGCTTCGGGCCGGCCCGCCAGCAATGCTTCGAGATCCTCGCGCAATGCGCCGGGCGTCTTGCCATAGGCTGTGTACGGCAACGAGCGCACACCCGTCAGCCCCTGCAGCGCAAGATGGCGCCGCAGATCGGACTCGTGCATCGGCGTGACCGGATGACGGCTCATCGTCGGATGGCGATCGATGCGAAACACCTCGCCGCCCGCGCCGGCCGCAGCGAACAGATGGCCGAACACGCAGAAGCGCTCGATGCCGGGCTGCCCGCCGACGATCGCGGCCCACGGCTGCGACACCGCAGCGCGCAGCACATCGACGGCGACGCCGATGCTGCCGACGGCCGGCGCGCTGTCGAAGGTCGAGCAGGTCTTGTAGTGCAGCACGCGCGCGCCGAGCGTCTCGAACAGCTTCGCGATCGGCGCCAGCTCGGCGCGCATCTCGGCGGGATTCATCGCACGCGCGGCCCCCGCGATGCCGACGCAATCGAGCGACCCCGCGCGTTCGAGCCGCGCCGCGTCGGGCGGCCTCAGGAACAGCAGCGTGCGCAGGCCGGCGCGCGCAGCCGTGCCAAGCGTGTCGGTCGCGCCGGTGAAATCGTCGCCGTAGCAGAGGATCGCCGGGGCCAATTCATGCCCGCCCGAAGAACGCCAACGCGCGCGCAAGCTCCGGCGCCTCGCGTGCCCGGTCCGCCAGCACGACGCCGCCGCGCGCCGCGGCCCAGGCCTGGCGGATGCTGGCGACGCCCGCTGCCGCGCCATCGGGATGCGCAAGGATCCCACCACCCGACATGAAGAGCAGGTCGTCGCTGCCGATCGCGGTCCAGGTGGCCGGCACGGTGCCGGCCCATTGGCCTGACGAGAAGGCCGGCATCACGGCATCGTCGCCCCCCTCGCACAAGGGCGCGAGGCAATCGCGCGCCGATTCGATCACCTCGCTGTCGGGCTGCGCGAACTTGCCCTGCAGGCCGTGCACGTGCATGTGATCGACGCCGGCCAGCCGCCACAGCGTTTGATACGCCTGGAACGAGATGCCGAGCAGCGGATGCCGCGACAGCGCGCCGTAACCGTTGCGATGGCCGTGCAGCGCCAGCGCGGTATGACGACGCAGCGTCTGGATGGCCGAGAAGCCGCACCAGTTCAGGCTCGCCATCACGCAGTCGCCGCCTTCGCGCTCGACCAGGTCGGCATGGCGGCGCATGGCATCGGTCTCGTCCGTGATGTTGAACGCGACCATCACGTTGCGGCCGGTGCGCTCGCGGTGTTCGCGCACCACCGCCATCACGGCCGGCACGCGCTCGGCGAGCGGCGCATGGTCGGGGTCGGCGCAGACTTCGTCGTCCTTGATGAAGTCGACGCCGGCGGCGCAGAGTCGGCCGACCAGCGCCGCCGTCTCGGCTGCCGACAATCCGACATTGGGCTTGACGATGGTGCCGACCAGCGCGCCGTGCGCGACGCCGATCGCGCGCCGCGTCCCCGCGACGCCGACGCGCGGCAGCTCGAAGCGCGCACGGTACGAGGGCGGCAGTTGCATCGATTCGAGCCGCAGTCCCGTGACTTCACCGAGATCGTAGAGATTGCCCGCGACGGTGGCTGCCAGCGTCGGCAGGTTGGCACCGATGTTGGCGACCGGGAACGAGATGTCGATCTGCGCGCGCCGCCACGGGCCGCCCCTGCCCTTGCGTTCGAGGAAGGCGTTGGGCAGCGACGGCACTGGCGCGGCTTCGCGTTCGACCACCGACTCGACCACCGCGCGCGCACGTTCGCGCAGCGCATCGGTCTCGCCTTCGACGCGAACGAAGGTGCCGCTCGACTGCTCGCCCGCCATGACTTCGGCGACCGCGGCCGGATCGAGCGGCGTCTCGATCAGGTACCGCGCCCGCAAGCGCTCGGATGGCGCGTTCACAGCCGGCTCAGATCGGGAAAGGGCCGCACCGGATCGGCGCCGTCCCAGCCTTCGGAAGACTGGCGGATCAGATCGAACATCCGGCCCTTCGGCCCCGCGACCTCCGACAGCTCGATCACGGTGCCCGGGTGGTATTCGGTGTCGAAGTAGACGAAGCGTCCGCGCTCGCCGACCTCGCCGCTCATCACTGCCTTGAAGCCTTGTCGCAACAGGCGGTCCAGGTCGGCGTCGTAGTTCGAAGTCCAGTAGGCGACATGCTGCAGCCCCGTGCGCCCGGCCTGCTGGAAGTCGCGGTACATCGAAGGCACATCGTTGCGCGTCTGGATCAGCTCCACCTGCACGAAGCCCGAGTTGGCCAGCGCGACCGAGTTGTGCGGCGCATGTTCCTCGCCGCGGTAGCGGTAGTTCACGATCGGCACCTTCGGGTTGTAGAACCACGGGCCGACGCCGAGCGTGCGGCTCCAATAATCCATCGCGGCCTCGATGTCGGGCACGACATAGCCCAGCTGGCGGATCTCGCCAAAGAATCGGCTCATGAAAAACTCCGGTTGAAAAGAGGGGCTCAGGTCTTGAGGAAACCGATCGAGAACCAGGGAATCGCGGCGACCAGCACGAGGCCGACGAGCAGCGCCAGCATGTAGCCCCAGATCGGCCCGATGCCCTCGGCCGGCTCGACCTTGCTGACCGCGCAGGCGCCGTAGTAGCCGACGCCGAAGGGCGGCGCGAACAGGCCGATGCCCATCGCGAAGATCACCACCATCGCGTAGTGCACCTCGTTCACGCCGACCGCCTTGGCGATCGGGAACAGCAAGGGGCCGAACAACACGATCGCGGGAATGCCTTCGAGCACGCTGCCGAGCACGATGAAGGCGAGAACCGACACCGCGAGAAAGCCATAGGCGCCGCCCGGCATCGACTTCATCCACTGCGCCAGATCCTGCGAGAAGCCGGACTGCGTGAGACCCCAGGCCATCGCCGTCGCGCAGCCGACGATGAAGATGATCGCGCCCGATAGCGAGGCCGTCTCGACCAGCATCGGCCTGAGGCGCCGCCAGTCGAACTGGCGGTAGACCACGAGGCCGATCAATGCCGAATACACGATGCCGATGGTCGAGACCTCGGTCGCCGTCGCCACGCCCTCGACCACCGCCGCGCGGATCACGAAGGGCAGCAGCACCGCCGGCAGCGCGACGAACAGCAGCCGCCCGATGCGGCGCCATCCCTGCTTCTCGATGCCGCTCAGGTCCTCGTTGCGGTAGCGCCAGTGCACCACCAGGCACAGCGCGATGCCGAGCACCACGGCCGGCAGCAGCCCCCCGGTGAAGAGCGCGGCGATCGAGATGCCGGTCACCGAGCCGATGGTGATCAACACGATCGAAGGCGGAATGGTCTCGGTCTGCGCACCCGTTGCCGACAGCAGCGCGACGAGGTCGCCGGGCTTGGCGCCGCGCTTCACCATCTCGGGGAACAGCACCGGGGCGATGGCCGCCATGTCGGCCACCTTCGAGCCCGAGATGCCCGACACCAGGTACATCGCGCCGATCAGCACATACGACAGTCCGCCGCGCACATGCCCGAGCAGGCCGGCGAGGAACTGGATCATCGCGCGCGCCATGCCGGTCATCTCGATCAGCGCGCCGAGGAAGATGAACAGCGGCACCGCCAGCAGGATCAGGTGCGACATGCCTTCATCCAGGCGCCCCACCATCACCAGCATCGGTGTGTGCGTGGTCAGCGCGAGATAGCCGAAGGTCGCCAGCGCGAACGAGAAGGCGATCGGCACGCCCGCGAACACCGTGGCCGCCACCACGAGCACGAAGAAGATCACGAGGTTGAGCTTGCCCAGCGGCGCGAGCAGCGGCCCCGCGAACCAGAACAGCGCGACCACCGCGGCCACGCCCAGCACCGAGACCGCGATCTGCCGCAGGCTGCAGACGCGCAGCAAGCGCAGCAGCGCCATCACGATCATCAGCCCGACGCCGATCGGAATCGCGGCCGCGCGCCACGCGTTGCTGATCTCCAGCGCCGGCGTGACGATGAAGGATTCCTCGGCCGCGTAGTCGATCGACGGCCAGATCACCAGCGCGAGAAAGGCCAGCGAAGCCGCGAGCGCGAAGGCATCGAGCATCGCGCGCGTCGAGGGCTGCACGCGATCGACCAGCGCCGTCATGCGCATGTGCTCGCCGCGCCGCAGCGCCACGGCAGCGCCCAGCATCGAGAGCCAGAGAAAGAGGATCGAGGCCAGCTCGTCGGACCACACCAGCGGCGCATGGAACAGATAGCGCGAGGTCACGCCGGCGAACAGCACGCAGATCTCGACCAGCACCAGCAGCGCCGCGACCGATTCGACCGTCACGCCAAGCCAGTGGTCGGCGCGGCGCGCGAACGCGCTCAGCGCCGGCGCGGGCAGGCCGATCGGCGCGGCCTCGAAGGTGGAACCGTGGGCCATTGAATCAGGCCAGCTTCCCAACGGCGCCTTCGAGCAGCGTCCAGGCCTCGGCACCGAAGCGGCCCTTCCATTCGCCATAGAAACCCGATTCGCGCAGCTTGGCGCGGAAGCTGTCCGCGGCCGGTCGATTGATCGCCAGCCCCTTCGCCTGCAGATCGCCGACCACCGACTCGTTGAGCTTCTTGATGTCCTCGCGCTGCTGCAGGCCGGCCTCGTTGATGGCGCGCGCGACGATGGTCTTCATCGCGTCGGGCAATGCGTCCCACGCACGGCCGTTGGCGATGAACCAGTAGCCGTCCCAGATGTGGTTGGTCATCGAGCCGTATTTCTGCACCTCGTAGAGCTTGGCCACCTGGATGATCGGCAGCGGGTTCTCCTGCGCATCGACGATCCTGGTCTGCAACGCGGTGTAGACCTCGCTGAACTGCAGGCTGGTCGGCGCGGCGCCGAGGCCCTTGAACATCGAGATCGACAGCGGGCTCACCGGCACGCGGATCTTCAGGCCGTCCATGTCCTTGGCCGAATCGACCGCCGCCTTGCTGCTGGTGGTCTGGCGAAAGCCGTTGTCCCACATCTTCTCGAAGGCGTAGAGGCGCGACTTGGCGATGGCGCCGCGCACGTGGGCGCCGAGCTTGCCGTCCATCGCGGCCCAGACCTGGTTGTAGTCGGAGAAGGCGAAGCCGACCGCATTGATCGCGGCCACCGGCACCAGCGTCGCGATGACCAGCGCCGAGGGCGTGAAGAACTCGATGCCGCCGGAGCGCACCTGCGCCAGCATGTCGGTGTCGCCGCCGAGCTGGTTGTTGGGGAAGATCTTGATCTCGACGCGGCCGTTGCTCTCCTTCAGGATGCGATCGGCGGCCTCTTGCGCACGCACGTTCAGCGGGTGCGAGAGCGGCAGGTTGTTGCCGTACTTGTACGAGAACTCGGCCGCGCGCGCGACGCTCGGCAGCGCCGTCACGATGCTTGCGGCGGGAAGGGCGGAAAGCGTGCGCAGTACGCTGCGACGGTTCATCGGCTGCATGTCTGTCTCCGTTGTGTTGATGATGCGATTTGATGCATCATTGCTTGAAAGCCAGCCAACGATAGGTAGAACGCTCGCCATCGTCAAACCGGAAATTTGAGAGTTTTTGATAGATGCCGGCACGCCCTTCCCCGCCCTCCTCCACCGATGCCAGCCGGGCCCGCATGGTCGACATCGCGCGCGCGGCCAAGGTGTCGACGGCCACGGTCGACCGCGTGCTCAACAAGCGCGCCCGCGTGCGCGACGCCACCGCGCACCGCGTGCTCAAGGCAGCCTCGGCGCTCGACTACCTGCCCGAGACCGGCCTCCTGGCCGCGCTCGCGCCCGAACCGCTGCGCCTGAGCTTCCTCTTGCCCGCGGGCACCAATCCTTTCCTGCGCATGCTGAGCGACATGGTCGGCTACTCGCAGGAGCACTGGGCGCCCTTCAACGTCAAGTGCCGCGCCGAGTTCATCGAGAGCTTCAATCCGCACGAGCTCGCCGCCGCGCTGCTGCGCCGCGGCCGGCGCTGCGACGGCATCGCGATGATGGCGCTGGAACATCCGGCGGTGCGCGAAGCGGTGGCCACGCTCGCGGACCGCGGCGTGCCGGTGATCACGCTGATCTCCGATCTTGCGGATTCGCGGCGCGTGGCCTACATCGGGCTGGACAACCGCGCGGCCGGCCGCACCGCCGGCTACCTGATCGGCCGCTTCATGCGTGCACGCGCGGCCAAGGTCGCGCTCATTGCCGGCAGCCTGAGCTACAGCGCGCACGAGGAGCGCGAGGCCGGCTTCCTGCACGTGATGGGCGAGATGTTCGAGCACCTGCAGGTGGTGGGCCTGCGCGAAGGCCACGACGACGCCGAGAAGAACTACCGCCAGACCTGCGCGCTGCTGGAGCAGCATCCCGCGCTCGGCGGCATCTACAACATCGGCGGCGCCTCCGATGGCGTGGCACGCGCGCTCAAGGAGGCCGGCCGCGAGCACCAGGTGGTCTTCATCGGCCACGGCCTCACGCCCGACACGCGCGCGCTCTTGATCGACGGCAGCATGGACGCGGTGATCACCCAGAGTCCGCAGATCACGCTGATGAACTGCGTGCGCATCTTCACCAACCTGCGCGACCGGCGCGAGGCGCTGGCGGGCGTGGAGAGCACGCGCAGCCAGGTGATCTTTCGCGAGAACCTGCCGTGAGCGATCGGCAGGCGGCCCCCTACGTACGGATGTCTCTACGACAGGGAGAGCTCGCGCATGAGGTTGCTGCGCACCCATGTGAACGCGCCGGACTGGACATTGTTCGCTTGCCAGCGCCGGAATTCGGGATCGGCTGACAACGGATCCGTGACCTTGGCGTACTCCGTCGCGTTCTCGAACTGCAGGGTCAGAACATAGTTGCCCAGTTCGCCTGCGGCCACGCTCCACAGCTGCGGGTTGAGCGCACCATGCTTCTTCCAGAGCGCCGCGCCCACCTTCACGGCTTCGATGACGGCCCCGAGATCGGCACCGGGGTTGGGTCGCAGGACATATCGCGCTTCGTAGGCCATGGAAGTCTCCTTCGTCGCCGGCAGGCGCCCCCATTGGAGCACCTGAGCGCTGCTGGGGCAATCGACATTCGAAGCCGGCCGTGGAGACATGCCTGCGCGTCCCCGGTTGACGCGATCCTCTATTCAGGCTGCACGCCGGCCGCCTGTGCCACCTTGATCCAGTTGGGGATGTCGGCACGCAGGCGTGCCTCGAGTTGAGCCGGTGTCGATGACTGCAGTTGAACGCCGACGGCCGCGAACTGCTTCTGCAGATCCGGATCGGCCACCGCCTTGTTCACGGCTGCATTGAGTGCCTGCACGATGGAAGCCGGCGTCCCCGCAGGCACCAGCATGCATTGCCAGGTGGACATGGCGTAGCCAGGTACGCCTGCCTCGGCCACCGTGGGCAACTGCGGCAGCAGCGGTGAACGATTGCCGCCGGTGACGGCGAGTGCGCGGACCCGGCCATCCTTCACGTAGGGATAGGCCGTGTTGATGGCATCGAGCATGAAGTCGATCTGGCCGCCGAGCAGATCGACCATGGCGGGCGCCGTTCCCTTGTAGGGCACATGGACGGCGCTGGATCCCAGTTGCCGCAGCAGCACCTCCACGGCCAGATGGGTGATGTTGCCCCTTCCGCCCGATCCGTAGCTCAGCTTGCCGGGATGGTCCTTCAGGTATTGCAGGAAGGAAGAGAGATCCGCGACCGGCAGGGAATTCCGCACCCGCAGGATCACGTTGATGTCCGCCGGCATGGTCACCGGCGCGAAGCCGGCCAGCGGGTCGTAGGGCAGCTTCCTGAACAGGGCCGGCATGATGGCCAGGCCCGAGGTCTGGTAGAGCACGGTGTAGCCATCCGGCGCTGCGCGGGCCACGTACTCGGTGCCGATATTGCCGCTCGCACCGACCCGGCTTTCCACGAACAGGGTCTGCCCCAGCGCCGTGCCGATGTGCGGCGCCAGTGTCCGCGCGACCTCGTCGGACGGCCGCCCGGCGCGTGCGGCAATGCTAGGAACGGGCGCGCTCCGGGTTGGGATGGAAAGTCGTGCCGGCTTACCGCTTCGGCCGGCTTCGCTGCAGCCCTTCCAGGGCTGTCTCGTGGTCCGCGGTGTGATGGGCCGGCGCCTGGAAGGCCGCCGACATCTCGAGCAGCGAGTCGAGGCGCAGGTGCGGCCCTTCGCGGATCAGGCGCTTGGTCATCCGCAGCGCGTGCGGCGGATTCGCTGCGATGCGCTGCGCCAGTTGGAGCGCCGTGTCCAGCAGGTCGGTGGGCGGCACGACGCGCGAAACGAGGCCCCACTTCAGCGCCTGCGCCGCATCGATCGCGCGCTGCCTATTCCGGTTCGATGCCTGCCTTCTTCACCAGCGCCGCATACTTGGTCATCTCGCTGCGGAATGACGCCTGAGCCTGCTCGGGCGTGCTGATGGCAATGGTGTTGCCCTGATGGGTCATCGCCTGCTTGACCGCCGGATCAGCGAAGGCAGCGACCACGGCATCGTGGGCCTTTGCAACGCCGGCAGGGCTCATGCCCTTGGGTCCGATGACCGCGAACCACGCGTCGACGATGAAGTTCGGCAGCCCTTGCTCGGCAAAGGTGGGGATGTCCGGCGCTGCGGGTGTGCGCTGTGCCGTCAGCATGCCGATCGCGCGCAGCGCACCGCTCTTGATGTGCGGCTGCACGCTGGGAAGTGCTGCGGTGCCGAAGTCGACCTGCCCACCGATCAGTCCCGCCACCATCGGCCCGACGCCCTTGTAGGGGATGTGCTTGGCCGATACGCCCGCCTCCTCGAGGAACAGCTGCGTCGCCAGGTGCAGGATCGTGCCCGTGCCGCCCGAGGCGAAATTCAACTCGCCCGGCTTGCTCTTGAGCAATGCGATGAACTCCTTGCTGTTCCTGGCCGGGACCCGCGCCGGATTGACCACCAGCACCATCGGCGTGGCGCCGATGATCGCGATCGGCGTGAAGTCGCCCGGCATGTCGAAGGACAGCGACTTGATCACGCTCGGGAAGATCACGACGTTGTTCGACACGATCGACAAGGTGTTGCCATCCGGTGCCGAGCGCGCGAGGACCTGCAACCCGACCACGCCGCCGGCGCCGGGCTGGTTGTCGACGATCACCGAGGCGCCGAAGGCCTTGGAAAGCGCCGGCTGGGCCGCGCGCGTGATCGTGTCCACGCCCGAGCCGGCGGCATTGGGCAGGATGAACCGGATCGTGCCCGCCTCCGCATGCGCAGCGAGTGCCCAGGGGCCGGCAACCAGCGCGGCGGCCGAAGCCGCCAGTGCCGACCGGCGTGAAATACGAAAGCTCGAAGTGCTCATGTGTGTCTCCTTTTTTTTGATCAGGCCACGATCTTGCGGCTGCGCAGGGCTTCGACCTCGGCGTCGCTGCAGCCCATTTGCTTCAATAGCTCGGCGGTGTGCTCGCCCAGTCGCGGCGGGTCCATCCGAACACCGAGTCGGCGCCCCTCCAGCGTGATGGGAAACAAGGTCGTCTTGACCGTCTGACCGGCCTTGGGTCCATCCGACAGGCGCATGTCCGCCAGTCCGCCGGTGGCGAGCAGGTGCTCGTCGTCATAGAGGTCCTCGGGCCTTCGAATGGGCGCGAACGGCAGCCCGGCTTTCTCCATCAACTGCGCCAATTCGTCCGCACTGCGGTCGGCAATGCGCTCGGCGATGGTTTTCAGCAAGCGGGGCCGGTGCGCGACCCGCTGGTTGTTGGTGGCAAGCTCCGGCTCGGCCTGGAGGTCGGCGAAGCCCAGTGCGTCGCAGAAGGTCAGCCACTGCGCATCGCTGACGGCAGCCAGGAAGATCTGCTCGCCGCCCTTGACGGTGAACACGTCGTAGACCGCCCACGGGTTGTCGCGTGCGGGCATCGGTGCCGGATGCTTGCCGGTCACCGCGAACTGCAGCATGTGCTGCCCCATCAGGAAGACGTTGTTCTCGTAGAGCGCCGACTGGATCTCCATGCCGCGGCCGGTGATGCCGCGCTGGATCAGCGCGCCCAGCACCGCGATCGCGCCGAACAGGCCGCCCATGATGTCGTTGACGCTGGTGCCGGCACGCAGCGGATCGCCGGGGCGGCCGGTCATGTAGGCCAGGCCGCCCATCATCTGCACCACTTCGTCGAGCGCGGTGCGATGGTCATAGGGTCCGGGCAGGAAGCCTTTGTGGCTGGCGTAGATGATGCGTGGGTTGACCTTCGCCAGCGAGGCGTAGTCGAGGCCGTACTTGGCCATGGTGCCGGGCTTGAAGTTCTCGGCCACCACGTCGGCCGTGGCGGTCAGGCGCCGTGCGGTCTCGGCGCCCTCCTCGGTATGCAGGTCGATGCCGATGCTCTTCTTGTTGCGATTGAACATCGGGAAGAAACCCGCGCCCGCGCCGACCAGACGGCGGCTGTGGTCGCCGTTCACCGGCTCGATCTTGATGACCTCCGCACCGAGATCGGCCAGCACCATGCCGCAGGTCGGGCCCATCACCATGTGGGTGAATTCGACGACGCGCAAGCCCTCGAGGGGCTGAGCAACTTGAAGCGCATCGCTCATCGGGCGAGCTCCTGCTTCATGGTCTTGGGAAGTCCGGCGCGCCAGAGCGTGCCGTGCAGCGTCTCGCCTTCGAGCCAGTGCGCGACCTTGGTCCGGAGCGCCAGCAGCGCATCGAAGTCCTGGCCGGTCTCGATGCCCATGCTGGCCAGCATGTAGGCCAGGTCCTCGGTCGAGACATTGCCGCTGGCGCCCGGCGCATGCGGGCAGCCGCCGATGCCGGCCATGCACGCATCGAAGCGGCTGATGCCGAGTTCGAGCGCGGCATAGACATTGGCCATGCCGAGGCCGCGCGTGTCGTGGAAGTGCCCGCAATTGAGCTTGTCGCCGGCGATCGGCAGCACGGCCTCGAACAGCGAACGCACCATGGCCGGATCGGCATAGCCGACCGTGTCGGCCAGACCGACAGCCTCGGCACCGGCGTCGATCACCGCTTCGACCAGGCGAAGCACTTCCGACGGCTCGACCCGACCCTGCAGCGTGCAGCCGAAGGCGGTGCTGATGCCGACCTCGATGCGGGTGCGAGAGCCGCGTGCATCGCGCGCATCGCGGATGCGCGCGATGTCATCGACCACCTCGTCGGGTGTCTTGTGCAGGTTGGCAAGGCTGTGTGCGTGGCTGGCCGACAGCGGCAGCAGCATGAGATCGGCCTCGCATGCCATGGCGCGCTCGGCCCCCTTGAGATTGGGCACGAGCACCGAAGCCTTGAGGCCCGGCAGCGTCTTGGCGAAGGCGACCAGTTCGGCGGTGTCGGCCAGTTGCGGCAGCAGCCGCGCAGGCACGAAGGAACCGACCTCGATCTCGCGCTGCCCCGCTTCATAGGCGTCGCGGATCCATTCGAGCTTGGCGGCCGTCGGCACCACGCGCGGGATGATCTGCAGGCCATCGCGCAAGCCGACCTCCCGGATCACGACCTGGCGCGGCAGGGTGGAGGAAGGCGTCATGGGTTGTGTGTCTCTTGTCATTGCGTTAGCAGTCTAGAATTTCCAAACAGAGCCTGGTTGTCAATTTGAGAAGCTCTGAATTCCCGATCGGAATATCTTGCGCGACCTCGACCTCACTACGCTGCGCCTGTTCGTCGCGGTCTGCGAGACCGGCAACATGGCGCGCGCCGGCGAGCAGGCCCACATCGTCGGCTCTGCGATCAGCAAGCGGCTGGCGCAGCTCGAGGATCGACTGCGAACGCCGCTGCTGGTGCGCAAGCGCCATGGCGTCGTCCCGACGGCAGCGGGCCAGACCCTGCTGGAGCATGCGCGCGGCATGCTCGACGGCGCCGCACGCATCGAGCGCGACATGGAAAGCTACCTCACGGGCGCGCGCGGCCAGGTGCGGGTTCTCGCAAGCATCTCGACCATGGCCGGGCCGCTCGCCAACGACGTCGCGTCCTTCCTGAAAATGCCGGCGCACAGCACCATCCAGGTCGACCTCGAGGAGCGATTGAGTCCGGAGGTTGTCTCAGGCGTGCGCGATGGCCTGGCGTCGCTGGGCGTGTGCTGGGATGCCGTCGGTCTCGGGACGCTGCAGCATCGGCCCTACCGCAGCGATCATCTCTGTATCGTCGTGCCGCGCGGCCATCCGCTCGCCTCGCGAAAGGTGGTTCGCTTCGAAGAGACGCTCGGCTACGAGCATGTCGGCGTGCCCAGCAGCAGCACGCTGGAGGTCACGCTCCAGCGCGCCGCCGCGCTGTCGGGCCGCGTCTTGCTGCATCGCATCATCGTGGGCAATTTCGAGGCAGCACTGGGCGCGGTGCGCGCAGGCCTGGCCATCGGCGTCATCTCCAGGGAAGTGGCCGACCGCCAAGGCGCATCGAACGGCTTGCGCGTCATCTCGCTGGCCGAGCCGTGGGCCGAGCGCCGTTTCGTTCTCTGCTTTCGCGACGCAGAGGGCCTGTCGGTGGCGGGCAAGCTGTTGTCGGAGTACCTGGGGACGCGCGCGAGCATCACTGCTTCGCCGGCACTGCGTAGGTGAGTTCGGCAAATCCGGGCCCGACAAGCTTGGCCTCCTTGAGCTGCATGGGCGGCGACACAATGCGGCGGGGAAGCAGCGGCTTGCCGGAGGCCAGGGTGACGGATCCGATTTGAACAATGCTCTCGTCGAGCAACCCGGCGTCATGGAATCGTTCTTGCCCCGCGCAGCCAGCGTCATTGCTTCGTGCACCGGCCTCACGTCACCTCGGACGACGTGAATGGCCGCGGAAGGCAGGCCGGGAAGTTCGCGCTTGCTGAACACCCACGCTGGTTGCTGGTACGGCCATGCTGCGCCCTGCAAGCGGTGTAGCGGACGTTGGCGAAGGACTGCTCCTGGACCCGATCCGATGCACAAGAGCGGAGCAATTCCACTCCACCATGTGGACATTTAGATGAATACCCTGCAGGCCCCCCACGGCCTGTGACCTAGCATCCCGTCCACTGCCGCAGAACGCGCGGAGCATTGAACGCGACAGAACAACTCAATGACCGATTTCTCGTCTTCCAGCGTGGGCGTCGCAGACTACGTCACCACCAGCGCGGGCGCCCTGCGGGTGTACCGTGCCGGCACCGGGCCTCAATTGGTGGTGTTGCCGGGGCTGGTGATGTCCGCGGCCGTCGCTGCCGATCTCGTGCACGCTGCATGTCAGGGCTGGCGCGTGACGGTAATCGAACTGCCGGGCATCGGCGGCTCGTCGGGCATCGCACCGCACAGCCCGGCACAACTCGCCGGCATTCTGGACGAAGCGCTGACCCTCCTGGGCATCGCGCAGGGCGCGCTGCTGGCGCTTGACCTCAGCGCGCCCATCGCGCTGGCACTGGCTGCACGGCGCCCTGGCCTGGGCACACCCTTGCTGCTGGACCGCGACAAGGCGGCGCAATGGCGGGTCCATCACAGCGGCCCTTCCTCGCTGGCGTTGCGCCATGACGGCGGGCACCTGCTGGCCCTGTGGTCCCATTTTCGCGACCGCGCCATGCTCGACCCGGCCGACCCGGCGCGCGCTGGCAAGACGGGTTCCCCCTTGCCGGACGATCATGCGCTGGACGCGGCGGTGGTCGCTGCGGCGGTGCGCCCGGACGCCTATGCCGCCCTCTGGGCTTGTTGCGCGGCGGGCTTCGCGGCAGTCGACGGTGATCGGGCGGCCATCGACGTGCGCGACATGCATGAGCTGAAGGACCGCCTCGCCCTTCTTGCCGGATCACTGCCGCCGGCTTCGCATGCGGCGCCACCTCCGGCCGATGGCAACGCCATGCGCTACGGCTACGTGCAAACGCCCTCGGGCCGCGTCCACCTGCGCCGGACCGGCCGCGGTGGCCGGACGCTGCTGATGTTCCACTCCGCGCCCGGATCGGCCGCACCACTCGAACCCCTGATGCGGGGCCTCGCCGCCGGCCGTGAAGTCATTGCCTGCGACTATCTGGGCAACGGTGACTCCGGCAAGGCACAAGGCGACATCGACATTGCCGTGCTGGCGCGCCATGCCTTGGAGGTGATCGACGCCCTCGGCCTGGACATCGTCGATCTGTTCGGCACCCACACCGGCGCGATGGTCGCGATGGAACTGGCGATCCAGAGGCCCGAGCGCATCGGCCGGATGGTGCTGGAGGCGCCGGTGCTGATCGATGCCGATTTCGCTGCGGACATCCTGCAGCATTACCTGCCGCCCATCACGCCCGATCGCTGGGGTACGCATCTGCTCAAGGCCTGGAACATGCGCCGCGACATGTTCCTGTTCTGGCCCTGGTACCGGCAACGGCGCGACGCGGCGCGCTCGCTGGGCCTGCCGCCTTTGCAAACCCTGCATGACTGGACCGTCGGCCTGCTCAAGAGCGGCACGACCTACCACCTGTCGTATCGGTCGGCCTTCGTCTATGACACGCGCGCACGTCTTGCGCTGTTGCCGCGTCCGGCCATGATCTGTGCGGGGCCTGCAGACATGCTGGTCGAAGGCTTGGCATTGGCCCGGCGACTTGCGCCTGAAGGCACCGTCGTCACCCCGATGCCGGCGACTGTCTGGTACCCCGGACAGTCCGACGAGGCCGTCGGCCGGACGATTGCCGCCTACGACGCCTTTCTGCGCCAGGCTTGACCCGGCAACGACCCATCCTGCGCAAGTAGAGCGGCGCTCTCAGGCGCCGCGCGAAACGGCCACGCGATTCAGCGCTTCGATCGCGTCGTCAGGCAGCTCGAGCTTCGCCGCCGCCAGGTTTTCGCGCAGATGCCCGATGGACGAGGTGCCGGGGATCAGCAGGATATTGGGAGCGCGGCGCAGGAGCCACGCGAGCGCCACCTGCATCGGCGTGGCACCAAGGCCTCGGGCTACATCGGAGAGACCGGAGGACTGAAGCGGGGTGAAGCCGCCGAGCGGAAAGAACGGCACGTAGGGAATGCCGTCGCGTGCCAGCTCGTCGATCAACGTGTCGTCGTGGCGATGCACGAGGTTGTAGTGGTTCTGGACGCAGACGATGCGGCAGATGGCGCTCCCCTCGGCGACCTGGGTCGGCGTCACGTTGCTCAGGCCGATATGGCGCACCAGACCGCGGCGCTGCAGCTCGGCCAGCGCCGCGAGCGGTGCCTCGATCGACCCCTCGGCCGGACCGTGCGTGTCGAACATGACGCGCAGGTTCACGATGTCCAGCACGTCGAGGCCTAGGTTGCGCAGGTTGTCGTGAACCGCCTGTGCCAACTCATCAGGCGAGAACGCCGGCAGCCAGCCGCCGGTGTCGCTGCGCCGCGCGCCGACCTTGGTGACGATCACGAGGTCCTTCGAATAAGGCGCCAGTGCTTCGCGAATGATCTGATTGGTGACGTGCGGGCCGTAGAAGTCGCTGGTGTCGATGTGATCGACACCGCTTTCGACCGCTTCGCGCAGCACGGCCAGCGCCGCTTCGCGATCCCGGGGCGGCCCGAACACGCCGGGTCCGGCGAGCTGCATGGCGCCGTAGCCGAGCCGGTGGACGGTGCGGTCGCCGAGCGTGAAGGTGATGGTGTGGGTTTGAGTCTGGGACATGGGCCTCAGTCTAGGCAGCGAACCGCTGCTTGATAACCCACCATAATCGGCACAGGCTGTGCGGGATTCCAAACAATGAAAGTCGACCTCGGGGATCTGAACGCCTTCGTGGCGGTGGCAGGCGCGAAGGGCTTTCGCGACGGTGCACGTCTGAGCGGCACGAGCGCATCGGGCTTGAGCGAGGCCGTGCGGCGGCTCGAGACTCAGCTCGGCGTGCGGCTGCTGCACCGCACGACGCGCAGCGTGCTGCCGACGGAAGCGGGACAGCGCCTGCTCGAGCGGCTGAGGCCGGCGCTCACCGAAGTCGAAGCGGCGCTCGACGTGGTCAATGGCTTTCGCGATCGACCGGCCGGCACGCTCAAGCTCAACGTGCCGATCAGCGCTTCGCGCCTCGTGCTGCCGTCGATCGTGCCGCGCTTCCTCGCCGCCTATCCCGACATCTCGCTCGAAGTGATTGCCGAAGACGGCTTCGTCGATGTGCTGGCAGCCGGGTGCGATGCCGGCATCCGCTATGGCGAGCGGCTCGAACAGGACATGGTCGCGGTGCCGATCGGTCCGCGCTTTCAGCGCTTCGCGGTCGCGGCCGCGCCCGCCTACTTCGATCGTCATGGCCGCCCGGAGCATCCGCGCGAGCTGCTCGGCCACGCGTGTCTTCGCGGCCGCTTCTCCAGCGGCTCGATGCCGCTGTGGGAGTTCGAACGCGACGGCGAGATGCTGCGTGTCGACGTGACGGGGCAGCTGATCGTGCGGATCGGCGCCACGACCGATCTCGTGGTGGACGCAGCGATCGCCGGCGCCGGCGTGATCTACCTGTTCGAGGACTGGCTGCGGCCCTACTTCGTCAGCGGCGCGCTCGAACCGATCCTCGAGCCCTGGTGGCTGCGCTTCCCCGGGCCGTTTCTCTATTACCCCGGCCGCCGCTTGCTGCCGGCGCCGCTACGGGCATTTGTGGATTTCATCAAAGACGCACTGGAGGGTCCGCTTGCGGGTGCGACCCGCGGCGGGATCGAGGCCGATGGCAGTGGCAGTGGCAGTGGCAGTGGCTGATTTGCTTGCAACGCTGGTCCGTCGGCAGTCGGGCGGGAGCTGACCTGCGATCACTTCGTCCACCTCATCGACAAGGCTGAGTTCGCTGCTAATCCTCGTAGCGATCCAGCACCGTGAGCATCGGTTCACCATGGTCGCCCGCACTGCAGATTAATTTGAGCTTCTTCCGCTTCGGCGCCTTGCCGGAGCGTTTCAGCGCAAAGCTGAAAAGCAGCTCCGCCTTGTCCTGGTTCTTTCGCGCGGCGTCCACCGCAGCGAACAACAGCGTCGACAAGCGAATCGCTCCCGCCTGCCCGCCGGGTTGCTCGATGCACGCCTCATAAGGCGCGACGCACTCGACCCACACCGCACGACTGACAGCGACAGGCAACTTGAATCCGACGCAGAACGCCGGCAGGCTGACATCCACCAGGTCACCGAAGTCCAATAGATCCGCGCGCGTGCATCGATGAACGATCGTGCCGAATCTCTCGTCCGAAGCCGGCGGCTTCGAGTTGGAAGGCAAGTCATCCGGCTCCTTCACGACAGGTCCTCCACCGTGAAGCAGCGGCCGGCCTCTTCCGGCGCGAGTGAACTCAGGTAGGTGCGACTGAACACGCTCGAAAAATCCTCTTGGCTCAGGCCACGGGCTTTTCTGACTTTCCTCAGAGCCGCTGCAAATGAGAATTCTTGTGTCATGCGTCCGTCTCAGTGCGAGCGTCGATGACAGCGGAATGAGCCCCATAGCGCCACAATCTCTAGGATTCGTTTTGCTGAAGTTTTTCGGTTGGTTGTGAAAGGAGAATCGATGTCGTCACGAGCGGGGGCTGAAGAGTCCGACACTGAACAAGTCGAACTGTGCGAAGTGTTTGGCGTACATCCCCTCGCGTACACACCCGACGGCAAGTCGGCGGACAAACTGATCGCTCGGCTGAAGCAGGCGCTGGATTCGGTGCTCACGGGCGCCGCGGTCCGAGGCCAGTGAGTTGGCCGACGCAAGCGCAGCACGCCGTGCCACCGGTGAAAGGACCAGCGCGACGCAGGCCTGCTTCAACCCTTCTCGCGGAGGTAAGCAAGGGCTCTGCGCTGAAACGGCCCGCACGCAGAGCATCCGCCAAATGGAGGGTTTTGGGCGAAGATCTCGTGGGCGCCTTCCGGCCATGAGCCGACCTTGAGCGCCGCAGCGGGATCTGGACGGCGCCACCATTTTTATTGGGTTTCAGCCGCAGCATGGCCTTGCGCGGCCGGACCTCGGTGGCCGCGGTAGCTGCTGTGGCAGGATGCGTCAACAGCTGGCACCGGCCACTTTCAGTCATCCAGGCGGCCAGAAAAACTTTCCCGAACGACAGGTGTGAAGGTACTGCAGATTCAATGACTCGGTCGCGCCAGCAACGCCTTCTTTAGCAACACCATCGTCCAGATGGCGAAGCCGTTGAAGGCCTGCACCTGTGCCAGCCGGCTTCAGTCGTCGGCGCGCAACGCCGAGAGCTGATCGGTGTCATAGCGGTGCCGCAGGTCGCCGATCACCCGGGCGTCGTGCAACGCGCCGGCCGATGCGAGCCGGGCCAGTTCTTCAAAGTAGTGTTCGTGTCCGGGCGGCGAGACGGTCATGATCACCCGGGCAGGCTGTTCGCTGACGTTGGCGATGTTGTGCGGCACGCCCGGCGGGATGAAGACGAAGGTGCCCGGCAGCGCGCGAACGGTCTCATTTCCCACCTGCCATTCGCACTGGCCGTCAAGCATGTAGAAGGTTTCCTCCTGGACGCGGTGCACGTGCCGGCCGGTCGAGAATCGTGGCGGCAGTGTCCATTCGAACATGCTGGTGTGTTGGGAGTGCTCACCCGTCACCAAGAAGGCCATCGGTTGGCCCGCCAGGGTTACGTCGTGGTCATCGTGCGCCATCCGGATCACTGAGGTCTTGCCCATAATACTTCTCCGTCGTGGGTTGTTGCCCTCATCCGAGGGGCTGCACAGATCATGGGCAACGCCGGCCCGCAGGTCATGAAGAAACCCCGAAGTAGTCACAAAGGATCTCCGAAATCGGTGCGGTGTGTCCATGACCAATACCTACGCGTTCGGTCCATACAGGCTTGAGCCCGGCCTTCGGGTGCTGATGCGCGGCAATCGGCCCACCGCGCTCGGTCCGCGCGCCGCTGCGCTGCTGCAACGGCTCCTCGAACAGGCGGGCCAGCCCGTCAGCAAAGAGGCCCTGATCGACGCTGCGTGGCCCGGGCTGGTCGTGGAGGAGAGCAATCTCACGGTGCAGATCGCAGCGCTGCGCAAGGTACTGGGCGAAGCCGGCGGCGCGGCCTGGATCGAGACTTTGCCTCGGCGCGGCTACCGCTATGTCGGGCCGCCCATCAGCCTCGCTCCGACGGCGGCCCTGCCTGACGATCCACCGGCGCTCGGCACGTCGGACAAGCCGTCGGTCGCCGTGCTGCCGTTCGCGGACCTGTGCGGCGACGGCGAGCAAGCGTATTTCGCCGACGGCATGGTCGACGATATCGTCAACGGCCTCTCGCGCATTCGGTGGCTGTTCGTCATTGCGCGAAGTTCGACTCTGAAGTACCGGCAGCAGTCGGTGGTCGATGCGATGCAGGCGGGACGGGAACTCGGTGTGCGCTACCTCCTGCTGGGCAGCGTGCGCAGGGCATCGGATCGCATTCGCATCGCGTGTCAGCTCGTCGAAGCGGCCAGTGGCGTGCAGGTCTGGAGCGAGCGCTACGACCGCGCGCTGAGCGACGTGTTCGACCTGCAGGACGAGGTGGCGATCGCCGTGGTCGGCGCGATGGAGCCAACGTTGCGGCAGGCCGAGGCGCGGCGCGTCAGGCGCAAGCGGCCAGACAGCCTCCACGCATACGAAATCGTGCTGCAGGCGCAGGCCGACGTCTTCTCGGGCATGCCCGAGCCCTCCACCCGGGCACTGGGGCTGCTCGGTCGCGCGCTGGCGCTCGAGCCGGGCTATGCCCTGGCGCATGCCTATGCCGCGATGTGCTACCACAATCGGTTCCTGCGCGGCGGGCTCGACGAAGCCGACCGCGAGGCCTCGATCGGTCACGCCCGGTCGGCGATGGCGAACGGCCAGGATGACGCGCTCGCGCTGACGTTCGCCGGCTTCTCGATGGGCATGGATGCACACGATCGCGCGGCGGCGTCGGCGGCCTTCGATGCCGCACTCGCGATCAGCCCGTCGAGCGCGCTGACGTACATCCTCGGCAGCGTGGTGTTCGGCTGGTCAGGGCAGGTGCAGCGGGCGATCGAATGGGGCGAGAAGGGCCTGCGGCTGAGCCCCTTCGATGGCTGGGCCTTCGCAGCCTGGCACTCGATTGTCCTCGGGCAGTTCGCGTCTGGCCGCTTCGATGCGGCTGCCGAAGCCGCGACCCGGGCAATCCAGGCTAACCCGGCGCACAGCATCTCGTACATGCTGCAGGCCGCGGCGCTAGCCGGGCTTGGCAGGATCGACGACGCGCGCAAAGCCGCTGCCACGGTGATGAACCTGCAGCCGAACTTTCGATACGGGCGGCAGTTCGCGGGCGTGGACTGCGAGCTGGCTCTTGCCGCCGCGTTGGGCGTCGCCCTCGTCGCCGCAGGTTTGCAGGAGTAAGGGACCGGGGGCATGGAAAATGTTCGGCCCCTACGCTGCATCGACCAGTTGAATCCGCCAGCCACAGCCACCCATTCAGTGGGACCCTTGATGCAAACATCTACTAACTACGGCAATTGTTGAAATTATCGATGGCGACCTGGGTTATGAAGGGGTCTTGCACGACGACCCTGCGAGCCGTTGCAGCCTCGGTTTGGCGGAGACCAAAGCCGTTACCAATGGAGTGCTCCGAGGTGAACCTCAACGAGTCCAAGTACCCGATGCGAAAGCGTGTCAGCTCGCGTTCTACTTTCGAGAATAGGGGGCATCACTTGGAACCGCATCACGCTATGTTGAACGCCCGCTTCGGAGAAAACTGTACAGCTGGTTAGGGCCCCAACCGGCTATACGACGCGCTCCACAACGGTCCTTCAGCCACTCAGATCAGAAGCGATCGCAAGCCGCCCATATAGCCCCGGTGAAGCGGCAAGTCCGGCGCGACACGCCGACCGTGCAGCACAGGGACGCAGGCTACGACGGCTTCGGCCAGTGGCTGCGCGCACTTCGGGACTGGCCGATGGCGCAGGGCGCTTTCTGGGCGAGGAAGAACACCGTCGATCACCCTGCCCGCTCGACCCATTGAGCGCGCCAGGCGGGCGCCTCGAAGGGATCCGCAAAGTACTGAATCTCGCGCGCCACCTCGCCATCGCGGAACTCCCGTCCAATGTCGATCGATCGCGATCCGGATGTCCTGCGCTTCCATCATCGACCTCCAATGCGAGTCTGCTCACCGAGCGCCGCCGCAACGCGCATCGCACTCCCGGCCCAGGTCGGCAGCCGCAAGCGCGCAGTCCACGCGCCCTCGGCGAGTCGCGCGCGCGATGCAGGATCATCCAGCAAGCGCTGCAACGCCGCCCGCAGCGCGGCCGCATCGCCCGGCGCGACCAGCACGCCCGCATCGGCGGGCACCGTGTCGGGGATGGCGCCCGCGGTCGTGCCGAGCACCGGAATTCCGCGCGCCAGTGCCTCGGCCAGCGCCATGCCATAGCCTTCGTGAAAAGAAGGCAGCACGAAGAGATCCGAGCCCGCGTAGAGCGGCTGCAGTCCGGCCTCGTCGAGTTCGCCGTGCAGCACGACGCGCCCGCGCAGGCCATGGCGCTCGATGGCCGCATCGACCTCCCGCGCGCAGGCTGCGTCCATGGTGAGGCTGCCGGCGCAACGCAGGGTCCAGCGCCGGTCCTTCAATCCGGCGAGCGCTTCGACCAGAAGCCGGTGGCCCTTGCGCGGCGTCACGCTCGCCACGCACAGCAGCGACAGCGCATCGTCGGCGCCCGAGCCGGTCGCAAGCGGTGCCGGATCGGTCCCCGGCTCCGCCACGACGATGTGCGATGCGGGCACGTCGAAGCCGGCCAGTGCACGCGCGGTCGATGGGCTGGTGACGATCACGCAGCGGGCGGTCGCGAGCGCGCGTTTCTCGCTGTCGAACAGTGCGCGTTTCTGCGCTGCAGACAGCCCCGTTTCGAGCGCGAGCGGATGGTGCACCAGCGCGATCCATCGAAGGCGCTGCGCATGCCGTTGCGCCATCTCCGCCATCGCGCCGAACGCCAGTCCGTCGACCACCACGCAACTGTGATCGGGCAAGGCTTCGACCACGCGCTTCGTCTGCGCGATCGCGTCGGTCCCCGGCATGGGATAGCCCTCGCCCAGCGAATGCACATCGACCTGCCAGCGCAGCGCGCGAAGCCCCTCGATGATGCGGCGGTCGTAGGAATAGCCGCCGGTGCGCGTGCCGAGCTCGCCCGGCACGAGAAAGCTGCAGCGCAAGGCCGTCACGGTCTCGCCGGCAAGGCGCCTTCGTAGGCGGCCCATGCCACATGCGATTCGTTGAGCGTCACGCGCAGGCCCGCAAGCCCGCTCGCATGCGGCCCGAGCCGGCCCGCATCGATGCATGCCGCAACGCGATCGAAGATCACGCGCGCCATGAATTCGGTGGTGGTGTTGCGCCCTGCGAAGGCCGGGTCCTCGTCGAGGTTGCGCAGGTTCAGCTCGCCGAGCACGCTCTTCAGCACCTCGGTCGCCAGCGCGATGTCGACCACCACGCCGTCGGCATCGAGTTCGGTGCGGCGCAGCTCGAGATCGACCACGTAGGTCGCCCCATGCAGGCGCTGCGCAGGGCCGAACACCGCGCCGCGGAAGCTGTGGGCGATCATGAAATGGTCACGGACGTTGACGCTGTACATGGGCTGGTTCCAGGCAAGAGAAGTGAGAGAAGTTCAGGGATAGTCGATGCGCTGGCAGAGCGTGCCGGGCGCGCCGGCCGCGAGCCGGGCCAGCACCGCGGGCAGCTCGGCGAAGGGTGCGCTGTCGGTGATCAGCGCATCGAGCACCGGATCGGCGAGCAACGCGAGCGCCAGCGCCATGCGGCGCCGGTGCGTCCAGCGGCTGCGCTGCGCGGGCGCGACATGGCCGACCTGCGAGCTCCTGAGCACGAGGCGCCGCGAATGAAAGGCTTCGCCGAGCGGCAGCGTGACGGCGCGCTGTCCATACCAGCTCATCTCCAGCACCGTGGCCTCGAAGGCCGCCAGCCGCAGCGCGGTGACCAGGCCCTCCGGATGGCCGCTCGCATGGACCACGAGATCGGCATCGGGCGTTGCCGCATCCGGGCTGGCGAACGCAATGCCCAGCTGCGCCGCGACCGCGGCGCGCGGCGCGTGGGTGTCGATCAGCTCGACCGCGCACCCGGGCATGCGGCCCGCGAGCCATGCCACCAGCAGCCCGACCACGCCGCCGCCCACCACCGCGATCCGGTCGCCGAGGCGCGGCGCGGCATCCCACAAGGCGTTGACGGCGGTCTCCATGTTGGCGGCCAGCACCGCGCGCGCCGGCGGCACGCCCGCGGGCAGCAGATGGACGGCATCGGCCGGCACCACGTAGCGGGTCTGGTGCGGATGAAGACAGAATGCGTCGCGACCGACCAGTGCAGCCGGCCCCTGCTCGACCCGGCCCACGCTCGCATAGCCGTACTTCACCGGCGCCGGAAAATCGCCGGCCTGGAACGGCGTGCGCATGCGTTCGAATTCGGTGGCCGGCACCTCGCCGCGAAACACCATCAACTCGGTGCCGCGGCTGATGCCGCTGTGCAGCGCGCGGACCATGACCTCGCCGGGACCGGGCGCTCGCAAGGTCTCGGCGCGCAGCGCGGCACGGCCGGGCGCCTCGGTCCAGCAGGCCCATGTGGCGTCGGACGCGACGCGGGACGGAATTACTGGCATGCTGCCTTTTTTCAAGTGCCCGCCTGTCGCGAGCGATCCATGTTGTTCAAGCCACTGGCGACCGATCTTAAGACGACACCCGTCGCGCGGCGGGGCGCGCGGCGCGCCGCCGCGGCCTGCTTCGTGCTGCTGTGCGTGCTGGCCGGCGGCATGGCGGCGGCCCATGGCGCCAGTCCCTGGTTTCCGCTCAAGGCCGCGGCCGTCTACGGGTTGGCGATCGCAGTCCTGCTGCAAGCGCTCGACGCCGATGCGCAACTGGCGCGCTTCGGTCCGGCCAACGGCGTCACGTTGCTGCGCCTGTCGCTGGTCGCGCTGCTGGCCGCCGTGATCGGCGAACCGGTGGGCGACGCATCGCGCGCGGCCTGGACCGTGGTCGTGATCGCGACAATCGCCGCGCTGCTCGACGCGGCGGACGGCCCGCTGGCACGCGCCACCGGCATGGCCAGCGCCTTCGGCGCGCGCTTCGACATGGAGACCGATGCGCTGCTGACGCTGGTGCTGTCGCTGCTGCTCATGCATTTCGGCAAGGTCGGCGCCTGGATCCTCGCGGCCGGGCTGATGCGCTACGCGTTCGTGCTCGCGATGCGCGCCTGGCCCTGGCTGCAGGCGCCGCTGGCGCCGAGCCTGCGGCGCAAGACGATCTGCGTGGTGCAGATCACGAGCCTGATCGTGTGCCTCGCGCCGATCGTGCCGCGGCCATGGACCACGCTCATCGCCGCCGCCAGCCTTGCGCTGCTCGCCGCCTCCTTCGGCGCGGACATCATGCTGCTGGCGCGCCGGCGGCAACCTTGCGCGGTGGGTGGCGCATGAAGGCACGCGAGCGCGAGGCGTCGACGGGCTGGGCCGTCTGGCTGCTGCGCTTCGGCGCCGCCTTTCTCATCCTCAACGGACTTCTGACGCTCGACAACCTCGACGGCACGCTGTGGCCGCGGCCGACGCTGCGGCTGTCCTTCGAGCTCTGCATGGCGGTGCTGGTGCTGATGCCGTGGGTCGCGCTGCGCGGCCGGGCCGGGGCCGGCGTGCTGCGTGCGCTGGCCGCCATCACCACCGTCTGGGCGACCGCGCGCTACCTCGATGTCACCGTGCGCGCGGTGTTCGGCCGGCCGGTCAATCTCTATTGGGACGGCCGGCATGTGGCGGCGCTGCTTCGGATGGGCGATGTCGCGGGGTGGCAGGCCGGCCTCGGCGCCGTCGCAGCCATCGTCGTCATCTGGCTCGTGGATGCCGTCGCGCACCGGTGCTGGCAATCGATGGCGCGCACGCTGGCCTGGCCCCCGCCGCGGCCGGCGGTCGGGCTCGCGGGTGTGCTGCTGCTGGCGAGCTTCGCGGTCCATGGATGGAGCGGGCTCGACACGCGCTGGTTCTTCTCGATCCCGGTCGCGCCGACGATCGCGCGCCAGGCCGCGCTGCTGACCCGCCAGCTGCTGCCGGGCCAGGTGGCTTCGCAGCTGTCGGCCAGTCCCGCGTTCGAGGCGACCAACCTGGCCAGCCTTCATGGCGCCGACGTGCTGCTGATCTTTGCCGAGTCCTATGGTGTCTGCACGCTCGACGATCCGCAGCAGGCCGCGCAGCTCGCGCCGGCGCGCGCGCAGTTCGCCGAGGCGCTGAAGGACGGCGGGCGGCAGGTGGTGTCGGCGCGCTTTCGTTCGCCGACCTATGGCGGCGGCTCGTGGCTCGCGCATGCCGCGCTGCTGAGCGGCGTCGACACGCGCGACCCGGGCGACTACGAGCTGCTGCTGTCCACCGACCGGCCGACGCTGGTGCGGCATTTCCGGCAGCACGGGTACCGCACGGTGAACTGGATGCCCGGCCTGCAGCGCCCCTGGCCCGAAGGCAGCTTCTACGGCTTCGACCGCTACGCCGATGCGAACAACATGGGCTACCGCGGCCCGCCCTTCGGCTACTGGCATATCCCGGACCAAGCCTCGATGGCACTGCTGCAGGCGCAGGAACTGGCCGTGCCAGCCGGGCAGCGCCCGCCGCGCTTCATCGTGTTCCCGACGCTGGCCAGCCATGCGCCCTTTCGTCCGCTGGCGCCCTACGTGGCGGATTGGGCGCGGCTGCTGCGCGACGACGCCTACACGTCGGAACAGGCCGCAGAGGCCGAGGCCGAGCCGGTGTCGTGGCTCGAGCCGGTGCCGGCCTATGTGGCCTCGCTGCGCTACACCTTCCGCTGGCTCGGCGACTACCTCGCGGGCCACGCGCCGGCGAAGCTCGTGACGATCGTGATCGGCGACCACCAGCCGCTGGCCAGCGTCAGCGGCAAGAATGCGTCGTGGGACGTGCCGGTCCACATCATCAGCGCCGACACCGCACTGCTCCAGCGCTTCGAGGCGCTCGGCTTCACGCCGGGGCTGTTGCCGATGCAGCCTGCCACGGCCGGCATGCAGGCGCTCGCGCCGCTGCTGCTGCGCGCCTTCGACGGCCCGGCGCGCGACCCCGCGAGCGCGGCCGAATAGCCGCGTCAGCGCCGCATTCCGCGCAATAGTTCACGCACGCCGCGCGGCTTCCCTGATAGCCTGTGGTCCATGCGCGCCATCATCCTTCTCGCCAACATCGCCGTGCTGGCCATCGCCTTCTGGCTGGCTTCGTTCACCGGGCTGCTGATCGCCGGCGTGCTGTGTTTCGTGCTGATCGCCGCCGTCTTCGCGCTCTCCATGGCCCGGACGGAGGCCCGCGAATCGCGCGACATGCAGCGCGCGATGGGCCGCAACACGACCTTCCTCGCCGGGCTGTGGAGCCCGCGCAAGCGCTGAGCGCGAACCCTTCTCAGACTGCGGCCGACTTGGCCACCGCCACATCGGCTTCCCGCGGCAGCGCGACGCTGTTCTTCACCGCCAGGATCTCGGCCATCACGCTCACCGCGATCTCGGGCGGTGTCTTGCTGCCGATGTAGATGCCGATCGGGCCGCGCAGGCGCGCCAGCGAGGCCTCGGTCTGCTCGAAGTGCTCGATCATGCGTTCGCGCCGCGCCTCGGCATTGCGGCGCGAGCCGATCGCGCCGACATAGAAGGCCTCGCTGTCCAGCGCTTCCAGCAAGGCGAGGTCGTCGAGCTTGGGATCGTGCGTCAGCGCGACCACGCAGGTACGGCGGTCGGGGCGGAAGGCGGTCACCGCGTCGTCGGGCATTTCGGTGCTCATCGTCACGCCGGGCAGCGACCATGCGGTGCGGTATTCGGCGCGCGGGTCGCACAGGGTGACCGCGAAGCCGCTGAACTTGGCCATCGTCGCGAGGTATTCGGCCAGCTGGCCGGCGCCGATCAGCAGCATGCGGTATTCGGGCCCGAAGGTGTTGGTCAGTTCCTTGTCGTCGACGCAGAGTTCGGCCGGCGACGTCGCCTCGGCCAGGCGCACTGCCCCGTCCGCCAGCACCACCGTGCGCTGCATCAGCCGCCCCTGTTCGAGCGACGCGACCAGCGTCGCCAGCGATGCCGCATCGGGGTCGTATTCGAGCAGCAGTTCCAGCGTGCCGCCGCAGGGCAGGCCGAAGCGGTGCGCCTCGTCGGCGGTGATGCCGTACTTGACGAAGGCCGGCGCGCCGGTCGGCATCTCGACTTCGGCGCCGTGGGCACGGCTGTAGCGCGCGATCAGGTCGTCCTCGATGCAGCCACCCGAGACCGAGCCGACCACGGCGCCGTCGTCGGCCAGCGCCATGATCGAACCGATGGGCCGCGGCGACGAGCCCCAGGTCCGCACCACGGTCGTGAGCAGTGCGCGGCGGCCGGCCTGCCGCCAGTCGCGCAGGGTGCGCAACACCATCACGTCGAGGTTTTCCATGGCGTCTATTCCGAGGCTTTGTCGTCCGGCTTGTCGGCCTTCCTGCCGATGCCCAGCTTCTGCATGAAGCCGGCCACGGCGCCGGTCTTTTCCGCCGCGGGCGCGGCGGCTTGCGCAGTGTCCGCTTCGGCGGCCGGCGGCGGACCGTAGCGGCTCTGCATCTCGGCCTCGAAGCGCTTGAAGAAATCGTCGGCGGTCGACTTGGCGGCGCCGTCGATCAGGCGCTGGCCGAGCTGCGCGATCTTGCCGCCGACCTGCGCGTTGACGGTGTAGTCGAGTTCGCAGCCTTCAGCGCCGTCGGCGACCGGCTTGAGCGACACGCTCGACGAACCCTTCGCGAAGCCGGCCACGCCGCCCTGCCCTTCGAACGAGAGCCGGTAGCTGTCGGGCGGCGTGATGTCGGCCAGCGTGACCTTGCCGTTGAACTTGGCCGACACCGGGCCGATCTTGACCGCCAGCGCGACGGTGTACTGGTTGTCGCCGGTGAGCTCGAACTTGTCGCAGCCGGGGATGCATTTGCGCAAGGTCTCCGGATCGTTGAGCGCTTCCCAGGCCTGCTGCTGCGTGATGCCGAGCCGGCGGTTGCCGAGCATTTCCATGATGGTTTCCTTGGTTGATTCGATCAGATGCCGGCGCCGTTATCGACCGGCCCGCATCAAGGCCGCGAGGCTCGCGGCCAGTTGTTCTAAGGCACTGAGATTGTGGACCGCCAGCATCGCATCCGCATGCCGATGCAACACCGCCGCACCGCGCGCGAGCGGCGCGTAGCCCTCGTACCTCAGCAAGGGGTTGAGCCAGAGAATGCGCCGCGAATGGCGCTTGACCCACAGCAGCTCGCGCTCCAGCGCGTCGGGCTCGCCGGTGTCGAGGCCGTCGCTGATCACCAGCACCAGCGTGCGGCGGCCCGTGAGCCGGCGCGCATGGCGTTCGCGCAGTTCGGCGAGCGACGCGCCGAAGCGCGTGCCGCCTGCGAAATCGTCGATGGCCGCGCCGGCCGCGACCAGCATCGCGTCGGTATCGGCGATGCGAAAAGCCGGCGTCAGGTCGGTCAGGCGGGTGCCGAAGGCGAACACGTCGCGCCGGCCGGAATGCCGCGTCGCCGCATGCAGGAAGGCCAGCAGCAGGCGCGCGTAGCGCTCCATCGAGCCCGACACGTCGACCAGCACCAGCAAGGGCAGCGGCTGCTTGCGCCGCGCCAGGCGCGGCAGCCGGATCATCTCGCCGCCGGTGCGTCCGGCCTCGTGCCACACGCCGGGCCAGTGCATGCGCGAATGCGCGCCCGCGTCGCCGGTCACGCGCAGCCGGCGTGCGGGAAGCCGCGGCACCGGCAGCGCGACATCGCGTGCGAGCCGCTCGACCAGCTGATACTCGGCCGCGCCGAGCGCATTGAAGTCGGCATGGTGCAGCCGCTGGCGGTCGCTCGCCGTCATCGCGGCATCGAAGTCGACCTCGCGCTCGTTCTGCACCGGCTGCACCGACGGCCGCGGCGGCGCGAGCGCCTCGCGCACGCGCGGACGGCGCTTCGACGGCTCGGCCTTGCCTTCGGCACTCGGCAGCATCTGCGCGAGCATCTTGTTGGCGAGTTCGGGGTCGCGGAACCAGGCGTCGAACAGCTCGCGGAACACCAGCCGGTCTTCCTCGCGGCTGATCATCACCGCCTCCATCGCGGCCGCGAGGTCGGGCCGGTGGTCCACGCCCACCAGCGTGGCGGCCTCGGCCGCCAGCGCGATGCGCATCGAGTCGGTGCGCACGCCGGCGCGGCGCAGCGCGCGGCCGAAGCCCATCATGTTGTCGGCCAGCTTGCCCCGGCGGGCGTCACCGAGCTGCTGCACGCTCACGGGTTCGTCTCCTCCTCGGGCTTGAGCAGGTCTGAAGCCAGCTCACGCGTCAGCGCGGCCACATCGTCGCGCTGCTTGAAGAGGATGCCGGCGGTGTCGACCACGATCTCGGGGTCGAGCTCGACGGTGTCGAGCGCGATCAGCGCACGCGCCCATTCGACGCTTTCGGCAATGCCCGGCGCCCGCTGGAAGGCGTTGACGAAAGGCGCGCTGCGCAGCCGCCCGATGAAGGCCGCGACCTGCTCGGACAACACCGCGCTGGCCTGCGGCACCTGGGCGCGCACGATCGCCAGCTCGCGCTCGCGCTCCGGGTAGTCGAGCCAGTGGTAGAGGCAGCGCCGCTTGACCGCGTCGTTGAGTTCGCGCGTGCGGTTGCTGGTGAGCAGCGTGACCGGCGGCACCAGCGCGCGCACAGTGCCGAGTTCGGGAATGCTGACCTGGTACTCGCCCAGGTATTCGAGCAGGAAGGCCTCGAAGGGCTCGTCGGCGCGATCGACCTCGTCGATCAGCAGCACCGCGCCCGGTGCCGGCGCCTGCAGCGCCTGCAGCAGCGGCCGGCGGATCAGGTAGCGCGGCTGGTAGACCTCGGACTCGACATCGTTCGAGGTGCCGAGTGCCTCGGCCGCGCGCATGTGCAGCAGTTGCGCGGCGTAGTTCCATTCGTAGAGCGCCTCGCGCTGTTCGAGGCCGTCGTAGCACTGCAGCCGAAGCAGCTCGCGGCCGAGCGCGGCCGACAGCGCCTTGGCCAGTTCGGTCTTGCCGACGCCGGGCTCGCCTTCGAGCAGCAGGGGGCGCTGGAGCTTGAGTGCGAGGAACACCGCCGTGGCGAGCCGGCGGTCCGCGTAATAGCCGGCGCCCTGAAGCCCTTGCACGACCGCGTCGATGGAAGGGAAAGGCGAGGCGAGCGCGGGCGTGGTGTCGATCATCTCTGCAGCTTAGCGCTCCTCAGCCCAGGGCTTTGGCGACGGCTCGCTGCGTCAGCACGCTGATCAGGTTCGCCCGGTACGCAGCCGACGCATGCAGGTCGGTGTTGAGATCGCTCGCATCGATCTTCACGCCGGCCGCGGACTCGGGCGTGAAGCTCTTGTTCAGCGCATCCTCGAGGCCCTTGTGCCGGAACACGCCATTGCCCGCGCCGGTGACCGCGACGCGCACGCCGTTGTCGTACTGCGCGAGGAAGATGCCGACCAGTGGAAAGTTCGAGGCCTTCTGGCGCAGCTTCTCGTACACCGCGCGCTTCGGGATCGGGAAGCGGATCGCGGTGATCAGCTCGCCCTCTTCCAGCGCGGTGGTGAACAGGCCGAGGAAGAAATCGTCGGCTGCGATCTCGCGCCGGTCGGTGATCACCGTCGCGCCGGTGCCCAGCACCGCGCTCGGATAGCAGGCCGCCGGATCGTCGTTGGCGACCGAGCCGCCGAGCGTGCCCATCGCACGCACCTGGCGGTCGCCGATGCGCGACGCGAGGTCGGCCAGTGCCGGAAAGGCCGACTTGATCTCCGCGTTGTTCGCGACATCCAGATGCCGCGCCATCGCACCGATCACGAAGCCATTGCCGTCCTTTCGGATGCCGGTGAGTTCCTTGATGCCGCTCAGGTCGACCAGCTGTTCGGGCGCCGACAGGCGCAGCTTCATCGAGGCCAGCAGGGTCTGGCCGCCGGCCAGCGGCTTGCCGCCCGCGCCGGCCAGCTTGACGGCATCGGCCACGGTGGCCGGACGTTCGAGGGTGAAGGGGTACATGGTGGAATTTCCTTCGGATGTTCAGGGAGCCGGACGGCCTTGGGTGCTGGCGGCCAGCGAGGGCTGCGGCGTCAGGCTCGCGCTGCCCTTCTGCATCGCCTCCCAGACGCGGTGCGGCGAGGCCGGCATGTCGAAGTCCTTGACGCCCAGCGGCGCCAGCGCATCCAGCACCGCGTTGATCACGGCCGGCGGCGAACCGATGGCGCCCGCCTCGCCGCAGCCCTTGGTGCCGAGCGGGTTGTGCGTGCAGGGCGTGCACACGGTGTCGAGCTTGAACATCGGGAAGTCCTCGGCGCGAGGCATCGCATAGTCCATGAAGCTGCCGGTGAGCAGCTGGCCGTTCTCGTCGTAGACGCAGTTCTCCATCAGCGCCTGGCCGATGCCCTGCACCAGCCCGCCATGCACCTGGCCTTCGACGATCATCGGATTGATGATGGTGCCGAAGTCGTCGACCGCGGTGAAGCGGTCGACCTTGACCTCGCCGGTCTGGCGGTCGATCTCGACCTCGCAGATGTAGGTGCCGCCGGGGAAGGTGAAGTTGGTCGGGTCGTAGAACGCGGTCTCGTTCAGGCCCGGCTCCAGTTTGTCGAGCGGGTAGTTGTGCGGCACGTAGGCCGTCAACGCCACCTGGCCGAAGGGGATCTTCTTGTCGGTGCCCTTGACGGTGAACTCGCCGTTGGCGAACTCGATGTCGGCATCGCTGGCCTCCATCAGATGGGCGGCGATCTTCTTGGCCTTGGTCTCGATCTTGTCGAGCGCCTTCATGATCGCCGCGCCGCCGACCGAGATCGAGCGCGAACCGTAGGTGCCCATGCCGAAGGGCACGCGGCCGGTGTCGCCATGCACCACGTCGACCGCCTCGACGGCGATGCCCAGGCGCGCCGCGACGACCTGCGCGAAGGTGGTCTCGTGGCCCTGGCCATGGCTGTGCGAGCCGGTGAAGACGGTCACGCTGCCGGTCGGATGGACGCGGATCTCGCCGCATTCGAACAGCCCCGCACGCGCGCCGAGCGCGCCCGCGATGTTCGAGGGCGCGATGCCGCAGGCCTCGATGTAGCTCGAATAGCCCATGCCGCGCAGCTTGCCCTTGGCCTCGCTGGCGGCCTTGCGCTGCGCGAAGCCGGCGACGTCGGCCAGCGCCTGCGACTTGTTCATGCAGGCATGGAAATCGCCCGTGTCGTACTGCAGCGCGACCGGCGTCTGGTAGGGGAAGGCGGTGATGAAGTTGCGCTTGCGGATCTCGTCCTGGCCGAGCTTCATCTCCCACGCGCAGCGCGACACCAGGCGCTCCAGCAGGTAGGTCGCTTCGGGCCGGCCGGCGCCGCGGTAGGCATCGACCGGCGCGGTGTTGGTGAACCAGGCATCGACCTCGACGTAGATCTGCGGCGTGGTGTACTGGCCCGCGAGCAGCGTCGCATAGAGGATGGTCGGCACCGCGGTCGCGAAGGTCGAGAGGTAGGCGCCGAGGTTGGCGTCGGTGTGCACGCGCAATGCGAGGAACTTGCCATCCTTGTCCATCGCCATCTCGGCGTGGCTCACGTGGTCGCGGCCGTGCGCATCGGACAGGAAGCACTCGGAGCGCTCGCCCGTCCACTTGATGCTGCGGTTGAGCTGCTTGGCGGCCCAGGTCAGGCACACGTCCTCGGCATAGAGATAGATCTTGGAGCCGAAGCCGCCGCCCACGTCGGGCGCGATCACGCGCACCTTGTGCTCGGGCAGGCCGAGCACGAAGGCCGTCATCAACAGGCGCTCGACGTGCGGGTTCTGGTTGGCGACATAGAGCACGTACTCCTCGTTTGCCCGGTTGTAGTTGCCGATGGCGACGCGCGCCTCCATCGGGTTCGGGATCAGCCGGTTGTTGACGAGGTCGAGCTTGGTGACGTGCGCCGCATTGGCGAAGGCCGCATCGACCCCCGCCTTGTCGCCCAGCGTCCACTTGTAGCACTGGTTGTCGGGCGCCTCGTCGTGGATCGTCACGCCGCTCTGCTTCTTCGCCGCGTCGGCCACGCTGACCAGCGCCGGATGCACGTCGTAGTCGACCACCACCGCCTCGGCGGCGTTCTTCGCCTGCTCGACCGTCTCGGCCACCACCATCGCGACATGGTCGCCGACATAGCGCACCTTCTTGATCGCAAGGATCGGGTGCATCGGCTCCTTCATCGGCGTGCCGTCGGGGTTGTTGATCAGCCAGCCGCAGGGCAGCCCGCCCATCTTGCCCTCGATGTCCTTGCCGCTGAAGATGCCGACCACGCCGGGCATCTTGAGCGCCGCGGCGGTGTCGACCGACTTGATGGTGGCATGCGCGTGCGGCGAGCGCACGAACACGGCGTGGCTCAGGTTGGCGATCGGCACGTCGTCGGTGTACTGGCCTGCGCCGGTGAGGAAACGGTAGTCTTCCTTGCGCCTGAGAGCCTCGCCGATGTGCGGCAGGCCTGCGAAGTCGGGTGCGCCCATGTCGTGCTCCTTATGCCGTGACGGCGGCTTTGGCGGGCGCGGCGGCCATCGCTTCCCCGCCCATCTGGACCGCCTTCACGATGTTCTGGTAGCCGGTGCAGCGGCACATGTTGCCGTCGAGCAGTTCGCGGATCTCGGTCTCGCTCGACTTCGGATGGTGCGTGCACAGGTCGATGGCACTCATCACCATGCCCGGCGTGCAGAAGCCGCATTGCAGGCCGTGGCATTCCTTGAAGGCCGCCTGCATCGGGTGCATGGTGCCGTCGGGTTGCGCGACGCCTTCGATGGTGGTGATCTCGGCGCCGGCCACCTGCGCCACCAGCACGTTGCACGACTTGATCGCGCGGCCGTTGACGTGGACCGTGCAGGCGCCGCACTGCGCGGTGTCGCAGCCGACGTGGGTGCCGGTGAGATGGAGATGCTCGCGGATCGCGTGCACGAGGAAGGTGTTGGGCGGCAAGTCGACCGTGACCTCGCGCCCGTTGACCGTGAAAGGAACCTGCATGTGGCTGTCTCCGTGGGTGGATGGCTGATTCGGCGAATTGAATCTTGGACGCCGGGCAAGAGCACCATCCTAGGCAAAACCCTAGACGCTTGCACGTTCTCCTTGAAATTCTCAAAATGAAACACGATGACCACTGCCACCGCCTCACCCGTGCCTGAGCGCTCCCTCTCCATCGCGCAGGCACGGCGTGAATGGATCGACGGCGAGCCCGCCGCCGGCGCCCGCGCCGCGCGCATCGAACCCTGGCTGGCACGCTCCTGGCAGCGCTGCCTGGCGGCCGGCCACCGGCCCCAGCAGCGCGTGAGTTTCGACCCGGTCTCGGGCCCCGCGGCCGCGCGCGTGGCCGAGCGCAACCGCGCGCTGGTCTTGGCCGCGCGGCCGGTGCTCGAGCGGCTGTCGCGCGCGATCGCCGACACCCGCTACTTCGCGATCCTGACCGACGCCGACGGCATCGTGGTCGACGTCGGCGCGCTGCCCGCCGGCCACGATGCGGCGGCACGCCATGCGCGCGACATCGCGCGCATCGGCGTCGACCTGTCCGAGCGCGCGGTCGGCACCACCGCCATCGGCGCGGCGCTGGCCGAGCACGCGTCCGTCTGGCTGCACCGCGGCGAGCACTTCTTCGACGACACCGGCATCTACAGCTGCGCCGGCGCGCCGCTCTTCGGTCCGCAGGGCGAATGCATCGGCATGCTCGACCTGACCGGCGTGCAGGTGGTCGAGCGGCCCGAGCTGCAGCACCTGGCGGCGCTGTCGGCGCGCAGCATCGAGAACGCGCTGGTGCGCGACCATCCCTGCGAGCTGCTGCTGGGCATCGATTGGCCCGGCTACGCCAGCGGCACCGGCGGCCTGCTGTGCATCGACGCCGACGGCCGCGTGACCGGCGCCAACGCCGCGGCGCGCCAGATGCTGCACCAGCCGCTGGCGGCCGCCGCGGCCGTGCACTGCAGCGAGCTTTTCGCGCTCTCGCCACAGATACTGTTCGATGCCGCGCGCCGCGGCGATGCGGTGCTCGAGGTGCCGCTGTGGTCCGGCCTGCGCGTGCAGGCCCGGCCGCAGGCCACCCGGCCGGCGGCGCCGGTCGCGGGCACCGGCCGGCCGCGCCTGCGCGATGTCGAGGCCGAGCTGATCCGCCGCGCAGTGGACGACGCGCGCGGCAACGTGGCCGAAGCGGCGCGCACGCTCGGCATCAGCCGCGCCACGGTGTACCGCAAGCTCGCCAGCGGCCGGCGGCATCCGCGCCGCTGAAGCAGAATCGCGCCATGAACGCACCCTACGAAACGGCGCAACCCTCGCGTGCCGAGCTCGACGCCCTGCGCGGCCCGACGCTGGTCGAATTCGGCACCAACTGGTGCGGCATCTGCAAGGCGGCGCAGCCGCTGATCGGCGAGGCCCTGGCAGAGGCGCCGACGCTGCGCCACCTCAAGGTCGAGGACGGCAGCGGCCGGCCGCTGGGCCGCTCGTTCGGCGTCAAGCTCTGGCCGACGCTGATCTTCCTGCGCGATGGCCGGGAGATCGCACGGCTGGTGCGGCCCGACAGCGCGGCGGCGATCCGCGATCAGCTCGCGCAGCTGGGCGGCGGCGCTGCGTAGGCCGCGCGGCGCCATGCCGCAGCGCCAGCAGGTTTGCGCGCCGGTGACTATCATCGCGCGCTCGATCCCGCATCGCGGATCGACACAGCAGCGAACGGAGCCGCACCCATGAGCATCCCCACCACCCGCCTCGGCCGCACCGGCCTCACCGTGTCGCGCCTGGCGCTCGGCACCATGACCTTCGGCCTGCAGACGGACGAAGCGGTGTCGCACCGCATCCTCGACCGCGCGGCCGAGGGCGGCATCAACTTCCTCGACACCGCCGACGTCTATCCGCTCGGCGGCACGGTCGAGACCACCGGCCGCACCGAGGAGATCATCGGCCGCTGGCTGCGCGCCAAGGGGCCGGGCCGGCGCGGCGACTTCATCGTCGCCACCAAGGCGGTCGGCAAGGTCGGCCACAACAGCTGGGACCAGGGCGCGTCGCGCAAGCACCTGCTGGACGCGATCGATGCCTCGCTCGAGCGCCTGCAGACCGACCACGTCGATCTCTACCAGCTGCACGGCGACGACCGCGAGACGCCGCTCGACGAAAGCCTCGAGGCGCTCGACACGATCGTGCGCTCGGGGCGCGCGCGCTACATCGGCGTCTCCAACTTCCTGGCCTACCGGCTGGCGCGCATGATCGGCCGTGCCGAACTGCACAGGCTCACGCGGGTGGTCTCGGTGCAGCCGCGCTACAGCCTGCTGTTCCGCGAGATCGAGCGCGAGCTGCTGCCGCTCGCGGACGAGGAAGGACTGGGCGTGATCCCCTACAACCCGCTCGCGGGCGGCCTCTTGACCGGCAAGTACAAGCCCGGCGCCAATCCCGAGGAGAACACGCGCTTCACGCTCGGCACCGCCGGCTCGATGTACCAGAAGCGCTACTGGAACGAGCGCAGCTTCGCGACCGTGACCGCGCTGCACAAGCTGGCCGATGAAGCCGGTGTGCCGCTCGCCACCTTGGCGGTCGCCTGGGTGATGGCCAATCCCCTGATCACCGCGCCGCTGCTGGGCGCCAGCCGGCCCGAGCAGCTGGATGCCACGCTCGCGGCGGCCGCGTACAAGCTCGACGCGGACCTCAAGCAGCGGCTCGACGAGCTGACCGCCGAGTACCGCAAGGGCGACGCGCCGCGCTGAGCAGGACCGTGACCCGCATCATGAAGATCCGGGCCTTCGCGCCGGAGGACGAAGCCGCGGTCGTCGCGCTGTGGCAGGCCTGCGGCCTCACGCGCCCGTGGAACGACCCGCATGCCGACATCGCGCGCAAGCTCGGCGAGCAGCCCGAGCTGTTCCGGGTCGGCACGGTGGACGGCGAGCTGATGGCCACGGCCATGATCGGCTTCGACGGCCACCGCGGCTGGGTCTACTACGTTGCCGTGTCGGCCGCGCACCGCGGGCAGTCGCATGGCCGCGCGCTGATGCAGGAGGCCGAACGCCTGCTGACCGAGCGCGGCTGCCCCAAGCTGAACCTGCTGGTGCGCTCGTCCAACGAAGGCGTGATCGCGTTCTACCGCCGGCTCGGCTACGTGCAGGACGAAGCCGTGAGCCTCGGCAAGCGGCTCATCCACGACCAGGCGCCGGACGCGGGCTGAGCGCCCTGCCGCGCCTCAGGCGCCGACCGGCACCCTGTCCAGGAAGCCGGTGACCGAGCGCAGCCGGCCGGCATCGAGCTCGGCGAAGTCGGTGCCCTCGATCAAATCCTCGGCGCCGCTCGGGCCGAGCGTCCACGAGAAGCGCAGGTGCTCGCCATGCGCATCGGGCTGGCCCTTGAGCCGGAAGCGAAAGCCCGGGAAGCGCTGCTGCACGCCGCCGACCAGCGTGCTGATCTGCACACGGCCGCTGGCTTCGGCCATCGGATCGACGTAGCGCGCGTCGTCCGTCCAGTGCGCTTCGAGCAATTGCAGCCGGCGCCCGGCATCGGTTTCGTTCCACAGGGCGATGTACTGGTCGGCCACGCGGGTGGCATCGGGTGCTGCGGTGTTCATGGTGATTCCTTTCGAGGTTTCGTTCGGCCCGCAACGTCGCGGGGTGAATGAATGGTCGCGAAAGGAGGGCTTCGGGTCGATGACGCGGGAGGTCATGCGGCCGAAGCGGCAGAAAGCCAGGTCGCCAGCAGACCGACGGTCGCGCAGGCACCCAGCAGCGGCATCACGCCGACCTTGAAGCGAAAGAGCGCCACCATGGCCGCGACGGCGATGAACGCGGACAGCGTGTCGAAGGGCCCGCCGAAGCCGCGAGGCCACAGCACGTGCCAGGCGAAGAACAGCGCCAGGTTCAGGATCACGCCGACGACGGCGGCCGTGATCGCCGACAGCGGCGCAGTGAAGCCGAGCCTGCCATGGGTCGCCTCGATGAGCGGGCCGCCGGCCAGGATGAAAACGAAGGACGGCAGGAAAGTGAAGAAGGTCACCACGGTGGCCGCCACCGCACCGCCCGCGAACGGGCCGGCGGACCCGGCGGCCTGCTGCAGCCAGCCGCCGACGAAGCCGACGAAGGCCACCACCATGATCAGCGGTCCGGGTGTCGTCTCGCCAAGCGCCAGGCCATCGATCATCTGCGGGCCGTCGAGCCAGTGATGGTGCTCGACAGCGCCCTGGAACACATAGGGCAGCACCGCATAGGCGCCACCGAAGGTCAGCATCGCGGCCTTGGTGAAGAACCAGCCCATCTGCGTGAGCGTCCCTTGCAGGCCTTGCGCGGCGACGAGCGCCGCCATCGGCAGCGCCCACAGGCCGAGCCCGGCGCACAGCACCTTGACCAGGCGGCTGCGCGAAAACAGCGCATGCACCGGCGTGGGCGTGTCGTCGTCGATCAGCGCCGGGCCGTAGCCCTTCCCCGCGCTGCCGTGTCCGCCACCGAGGGCGAAGACGCCGGGCGCCCGGCGGGCGCCGAAGTGCCCGATCAGGCCCGCCGCGAAGACGATCGCCGGGAACGGCGTGTCGAAGGCGAAGATCGCGATGAAGGCGGCCGCGGCAATCCCCCACATCCAGGGATTCTTCAAGGCCCGCGTGCCGATGCGATGGGCCGCATGCAACACCAGCGCGGTGACGGCAGGCTTGATGCCGTGGAAGATTCCCGCGACCACGGGCACCTGGCCATAGGCCATGTAGATCCACGACAGCGCGATCAGGATGAACAGCGAGGGCAGCACGAACAGCGCGCCGGCGACGATGCCACCCCGCGTGCGGTGCATCAGCCAGCCGATGTAGGTGGCCAGCTGCTGCGCCTCGGGGCCGGGCAGCAGCATGCAGTAGTTGAGCGCATGCAGGAAGCGCTTCTCGCTGATCCAGCGCCGGCGCTCCACCAGCTCCGCATGCATGATCGCGATCTGGCCGGCCGGGCCGCCGAAGCTGATGAAGCCGAGCTTGAGCCAGAAGCGCAAGGCTTCGAAAAAGCCGACCGCAATCGGCGCGGCGGATTCGATCGCTGGCGGTGCGGGAAGAGTTGTCATGGGCGCGCAGGATACGCGCCGCGGATGTCGGTCGACCTGACTCGCGGCCGCCGCCTCGCCTTCAGGCCGCGATGCGGCTCGAATGCACGAAGCAGGCCGGGTCCAGCTCGCGGAAGCAGACCAGCATCGAGCGCAGCACCGGCGCCTCGCGCGCCTCGGCGCGCCAGTCCGGCAGCTCGTGGTCCATCTGCGCGCACAGGTCGCTCCAGGCTTCGGCCACGGCGGCCCATCGCGCCACCTCCGGCTCGTGCATGCGCGCGGCCAGGAGCCGCAGCGGCCGGCGCAGCGCGGGCGCCTGTTCGATCAGCAGGCGGCAGCACCGGAAGCCCTTGGCGTCGTGCGGCAGGTCGAGCGCCGTGCCGCGGTACTGCGGCGGGCGGATGCCGGTCAGCAGCGCGAACAGCGCCAGGCTCGACGGCCCCTGCTCGCCGGCCACCAGCCAGCGCAGCGAAGGCAGGTCGAGGCGGCGTGCACAGCGGCCCAGATGAAAGCGGATGCGGCCGATGGCGGCCGGCGTCTCCTGCGCGCGCAGACGATCCAGTGCCTCGGGCCGGCCGATCACCGCCGTCGCACCCAGCATGCGCGCCAGGCCGGGATGCAGCAGCTCCGCATCGCCGGCCAGCTTCAGCAGCACCAGGAACTCGGGCAGCGGCATGTGGCCATACACGATCCTGCACCGCTCGCGCATGAGGATTCGGTAGGCAGGCTGGTTCTCGGCCGGCGTCGGAGGGGAAGCCACCCTCCTCTATCGGCAGCCGGCCGGCCGGCGAACAGGGTCAAGCCGGAAAAAACTTCGCTCGGCGGGCGCTCAGCGCGGGTGTTCGAGGGCGCCGATCGGGCGCAGGTGCTGCACCAGCAGCGCCGCGGCCGGCGAGAGGGCTTCGCCCGTCTTCGTCGCCATCAGCAGCCGGCGCGTGGCCCAGGCGTCCCTGAGCCGCACCACCCTGAGCCCGAGCGCCTTCACCTGCGCCTCGCAGGCGGCCAGCGGCACCACGCCGATGCCCAGGCCGGCCGCGATCATGTGGCACATGGCATCGAAGCTGCGCACCTGCACGCGCAGCCGCATCGCGATGCCGGCCTGCTCGGCCGCGCGCGAGGTCAGCTCCAGCAGCGAGCTGCTGCGGTTCAGGCCGACGAACTCGTGCGCCAGGCATGACTTGAAATCGACGCGCCGCGAACGCGCGAGCGGATGTCCCTTGGCGCACAGCACGACCAGTTCGTCGGTCTGGAAGGGCACGACGTCGAGACCATAGGCCGGCGTGTTCTCGGCGAACACGCCGACATCCGCGAGGCCGTCCACCAGCGCGCGCACGGTGTCGCCGCTCAGCTGCTCCTCCACCTCGACGCGGATGTCGGGATGCAGGGCGAGAAAGGTGGCCAGCGCGGCGGGCAGGAACTCGGTCAATGCCGACATGTTGGCCCACAGCCGCACGTGGCCGCGCACGCCGCTCGCGTAGTCCTTGAGCTCGCTGCTGAAGTGCTCGAAGCCCTGGAACAGCCGCATCGCATGCTGCATGGCCACGTGGCCGGCGGGCGTGAGCGCGATGCCCTGTGCGCTGCGTTCGAGCAGCCGCGAGCCGGTGGCGGCCTCGAAATCGGACAGCCGCCGGCTGGCCGCGGACAGGGCCAGGTGGCAGGCCTGCGCGCCCTTGGTGATGCTGCCGGACCGCGCCACGGCGCAGAACAGCCGCAGGGTGACGAAGTCGACGCGCGCCGGATTGATGGGACTGCTCATCGGGACGATTCTAGACAGGGGCTTCGCGTTCTGCGAAGGCCTGCTGCCGGCTCGGCAATTCCGCGCGCGCCGATCCGTTCCTACAGTCCGCTTCCATGAATGCACTCGAAGGACTGAAGGTGCTCGAACTGGGCCAGCTCATCGCCGGCCCCTTCGCGAGCAAGACGCTGGCCGAGTTCGGCGCCGACGTGATCAAGGTCGAGCCGGCCGGCGTCGGCGACCCGCTGCGCAAGTGGCGGCTGCTGCGCGACGGCAGCTCGGTGTGGTGGGAGGTGCAGTCGCGCAACAAGCGCTCGGTCTGCCTCGATCTGCGCAGCGCCGAAGGCCAGGAGGCGGCACGTGCGCTGGCGCTCGAAGCCGACGTGCTGATCGAGAACTTCAAGCCCGGCACGCTGGAAGGCTGGGGCCTCGGCTGGGAGCAGCTGCATGCGCTCAACCCGCGGCTGATCATGCTGCGCATCTCGGGCTACGGCCAGACCGGCCCCTACCGCGACAAGCCCGGCTTCGGCGTGCTCGGCGAAGCGATGGGCGGCCTGCGCCACCTCACCGGCGAGCCGGGCCGCGTGCCGGTGCGCGTGGGCATCTCGCTCGGCGACACGCTGTCCGCGCTGCACGGCGTGATCGGCGTGCTGACCGCGCTGCACCATCGCACGGCGCATGGCGGCGAAGGCCAGTTCATCGATGTCGCGCTGTACGAATCCGTATTCAACGTGATGGAAAGCCTGCTGCCCGAATACGACGCCTTCGGCGCGGTGCGCGAGGCCGCCGGCAGCGCGCTGCCCGGCATCGCGCCGAGCAACGCCTACCGCTGCGGCGACGGTCAGTACGTGCTGGTGGCCGGCAATGGCGACAGCATCTTCCGGCGGCTGATGCGCGCGATCGGGCGCCCCGACCTCGAGGACGATCCGCGCCTCGCCCACAACGACGGCCGCGTGCGGCACGTCGAAGCCCTCGATGCCGCCATCGAGGCCTGGACCTGCGAACGCGGCCGCGACGAGGTGCTGGCCGCGCTCGACGCGGCCGGCGTGCCGGTCGGGCGCATCTACAGCGTCGCCGACATCGCGCGCGACCCGCACTACCAGGCGCGCGGCATGCTCGTCGAGACGCAGACCGCCGACGGCCGCTCGCTCAAGGTGCCCGGCGTGGTGCCCAAGCTGAGCGCGACGCCCGGACGCATCGCGCACCCGGCCCCGCGCCTGGGCGAACACGACGCCGACCTGCTGCGAGCCGGCTGGCCCGCACGCGCGTCTTGAAAGGACCCCCGCCATGAATCCCGGCCACGGCACCCGCCTCTTCATCAACGAGGTCGCGACCCGCGACGGCTTCCAGATGGAAAGCCGCTTCATTCCCACCGACGACAAGGTCGCGCTGATCGACCGGCTGAGCACGCTCGGCTACGCGAAGATCGAAGCCACCTCCTTCACCTCGCCGAAGGCGATCCCCGCGCTGCGCGACGGCGAGGAAGTGATGAACCGCATCGCACGCCGCCCCGGCGTGGTCTACACCGCGCTGGTGCCCAACCTGCGCGGCGCCGAGCGCGCCCTCGATGGCCGCGTCGACGAGTTCAACCTCGTGATGTCGGTCAGCGAGACCCACAACCTCGCCAACCTGCGCATGACGCGCACGCAGTCCTTCGCGCAGCTGGCCGAGGTGATCGCGCTCGCGCGGCGGGCCGCGGTGCCGGTGAACGTGTCGCTGTCCTGCGTCTTCGGCTGCCCGATGGAAGGCGAGGTGCCGCAGGACGGCGTGTTCGGCTGGATCGACCGCTTCGCGGCGTTGAAGGTGCAGGGCATCACGCTGTGCGACACCACCGGCATGGCCTTTCCGACGCAGGTGCAGGCGCTCTGCGCCGCCGCGCTGGCGCGCCATCCCGCACTCGGCTTCACGGCCCATTTCCACAACACCCGCGCCATGGGCCTGGTCAACACCGTGGCCGCGGTGGAAGCCGGCATCCGGCGCCTGGACATGTCGCTCGGCGGCATCGGCGGCTGTCCCTATGCGCCCGGCGCCAGCGGCAATGTCGCGACCGAGGACGTGGTCCACATGCTGCAGTGCATGGGCTACGACACCGGCATGGACCTCGACGGGCTGATCGGCGCCGCCGCGCAGCTCCAGACGCTGGTGCAGCACGAACTCTCGAGCCAGCTGCCGCGCGCCGGCCATCGCCTGACGCGGCATGCGCCACCGTCGGAGTTCGCCGACATCGCGGACCGCGCCCATGCGCGCGATGCGCGAGAGCTTCGTCCATGATCGACCACCTCGACCATCTCGTGCTGACCACCGCCGACGAGGACGCCTGCGTGCGCTTCTACGTCGACGTGCTGGGCATGACGCTGGAGACCTTCGGCGCCGGACGCAAGGCCTTCCGCTTCGGCAACCAGAAGATCAATCTGCACGTGAAAGGCCGCGAGTTCGAGCCCAAGGCCGAGCATCCGACGCCCGGCGCGCTCGACCTCTGCTTCGTCGCAGCCGTGCCCCTCGATGCCGTGATCGCGCGGCTCGCACAGCAGCAGGTTCGCATCGTCGAAGGCCCGGTCCTGCGCACCGGTGCGACCGCGCGCATCCGCTCGGTCTATGTGCGCGATCCCGACCTGAACCTCATCGAGATCTCGGAGCCGGCGCCCTGAACGGCACCGGACGGTCCGCCCAACCCAAGCAGGAGACAACCATGAAGCTCGTCCACCACCTCGCACTCGCCGCCGGCGTCGCGCTGGCATCCGCCGCGGCCGCGGGCGCCGACGCCTATCCCTCGAAGCCGATCACCATGATCGTGCCCACTGCGCCTGCCGGCTCGACCGACATCATGGCGCGCCTGGTGGCCGAGCCGCTGGCGCGCGCGCTCGGCAAGCCGATCGTGATCGACAACAAGCCGGGCGCCAGCGGCAACATCGGCACCGAGTTCGTCGCCCGTGCGGCACCCGACGGCTACACGCTGCTGATGCAGTACTCGGGCTACCACGTCGGCAATCCCGCGCTCTATCCGAACCTCAAGTGGAGCCCGACCCACGACTTCGTGCCGATCGCGATGGTGATGCGCGCACCGCACGTGATCGCCGTCAGCGGCACGCTGCCCGTCAACTCGGTGCAGGACCTGATCGCCTACGGCAAAAAGAAGAAGGGCGGCCTGTTCTTCGCCTCGTCGGGCAACGGCTCGATCCAGCACATCGCGGGCGAGCTGCTGGCGCGGCAGATCAAGGAGCCGATGACCCATGTGCCCTACAAGGGCTCCGGGCCGGCGATCAACGACCTGGTCGCGGGCACGGTCGACATGTTCATCACCACGCCGCCGTCCGTGATCGGCTTCCTGCCGAGCGGCAAGCTCAAGGCCCTGGCCTATACCGGCGCCCAGCGGCATCCGTCGATGCCCCATGTGCCGACCTCGGCCGAGGCGGGGCTGCCGGGCTACGAGGTCGAGTCGTGGTTCGCCGTGTTCGCGCCGGCGAAGACGCCGCCGGAGATCGTCGCCAGGCTCACGACCGAGATCCGGAAGATCGTGGAGAGCGAGTCCTTCCGCAAAAAGGTCGACGACCAGGGCGCGTTCGCGGTCTACATGGATCCGCCGACGCTCGCCAAGTTCGTCGACCAGCAGCTCGCGATGTGGTCGAAGGTCATCAAGGACGCGGACATCAAGCCCGATTGAGCGCGCGCTGCCGGCCGGCGCATCCGGGGTGACGCTGACCCGGTCCAACCTGATTGGCGGCGCGAAGCCGACGACCTCGAGCACCACGCTCAGTGCGCGGCCAGCAGCCGGTACAGCAACAGCAGCGACGCCGCCGCGACCACCAGCACCGTGAGGCCCGCGCCGGCCTGGCGCGGCATCGTCGGGCCAAGCGACCGGCTCAGGCCCCACGCATTGGCCAGCCGTGCGACCACCAGCGCCGCGCCCAGCGCATGGACGATGCCGCCCGGCGTGCCGGCGACCTCGGCCAGCACGATCAGCAGCAGCGCCAACGGCACCTGCTCCGCGAAGTTCACATGGGCCCGGATCGCCTGGCCGAGCTGCGCATTGCCGCCGTCCGCCGCCTGGATGCCGGTCTTGACGCGGTTCAGGATCACGCGCACGGTCAGCACAGCCGCGAACAGGCCGAAGAGGGCGGCATAGAGCGCCGAGATGGATGGCATGGCGACGGTCATGGGGAATCCCTTCGATGGTCGAAGCCCGGACACACGGGTTACTGCAATGACGCGGCAGACGACGCCCGTTCGACAGACGGTCCGGTTTTTTCACGCGCGACGCGTGCGCGCCCTCAAGCTTTCCGGTTTCGTGCCGATAACACCGCCAAGACATCGTCGGTGGGCGGCGTTGTCTGCGGCCCATCGACGACCTGGAATCGGAACGATCATGAAGAACTGGAAGATCAGCGTGCGGCTGGGCTGGGGCTTTGCCATCCTGCTGGCGCTGCAGCTCGCCATCGCCGGCATCGGCGTGCGGGAGATGGCGAATCTCTCGGATCGCATCCGATTCATCACCGAGATCGGCGATGGCAAGCTGTACGAGCTCAACAAGGTGCAGGCCGCGATCGGCGTGCGCGCCATCGCGGCGCGCAACCTGGCACTGCTGACCGATCCGGCCGCGCAGCAGCCCGACATCGCGCTGATCAAGCGCACCCAGGGCGAGATCGACGAGGGGCTGGCACAGCTGACCGCGATCATGAAGGAGCCCGCCTCGGCCAGCGACGAGGAACGCCGGATGCTGGAGCAGCTCAAGGCGCTGGAGGCCCAATACCTGGTCATCGCCAACAACGTGGTCGGGCTCGCCACCACGCAGAAGACCGAGCTGGCGATCCAGGCGCTGACCCGCGACTGCATGCCGATGCTGACCCAGGTGCTCGCGCACGTGAACGCCTTCGAGCAGGTGCTGAAGAAAGGCGCCAACGAGAACGCGGCCGGTGCGCAGTCGCTCTACCAGAACGCGAAGTGGATCACGCTGCTGATCAGCGCCGCATCGCTGGTGATCGGGATCTTCACCGCCTGGCGCCTCACGCGCTCGATCACGCGGCCGCTGGGCGAAGCGGTGCGGGTGGCGCAGCAGGTGGCCGGCGGCGACCTGAGCGCGCACATCGAGGTCTCCGACACCGCCGAGGTCGGCCAGCTCATGAAGGCGCTCAGGGACATGAACGACAGCCTCGCCAAGGTGGTCGGCGAGGTGCGCACCGGCACCGACACCATCACGACCGCGTCGAGCGAGATCACCTCGGGCAACCAGAACCTGTCCTCGCGCACCGAGCAGCAGGCGAGTTCGCTGGAAGAGACCGCGGCATCGATGGAAGAACTCACCTCGACGGTCAAGCAGAACGCCGACAACGCACGCCAGGCCAATCAGCTCGCGGTCTCGGCCTCCGAGGTCGCGGTCAAGGGCGGCAGCGTGGTGTCGCAAGTGGTCGACACCATGGCCTCGATCCACGCTTCGTCCAAGAAGATCGTCGACATCATCGCGGTCATCGACGGCATTGCGTTCCAGACCAACATCCTTGCGTTGAACGCAGCGGTCGAAGCCGCACGCGCCGGCGAACAGGGCCGCGGCTTTGCGGTGGTGGCGGCCGAGGTGCGCAACCCGGCGCAACGCTCGGCGGCCGCGGCCAAGGAAATCAAGACCTTGATCGGCGACTCGGTGGACAAGGTCGATGCGGGCAGCGCGCTGGTGGGCGAAGCGGGCCGCACGATGGAAGAGATCGTGGACAGCGTCCAGCGCGTGACCGACATCATGGGCGAGATCACGGCAGCCAGCCAGGAACAGACCTCGGGCATCGAGCAGATCAACCAGGCGATCACGCAGATGGACCAGGCCACGCAGCAGAACGCGGCGCTGGTGGAACAAGCCGCCGCCGCATCCGCCTCGCTGCAGGAGCAGGCCGGCAGCCTGTCGCAGGTGGTGAGCACCTTCAAGCTCGGCCAGACCTTCTAGGTGCTTCCAGGCGCGCCGCGCGCACACGGGCAGCGCTCTACGCCATGCGCAGGTGACGTAGGATCGGGCAGGCGTTTGTCCACTGGAGCCCCCATGCCCTCTTCCACGCCCTCGATCACCGGCCTGCGCGTGATCCCTGTCGCCGGCCGCGACAGCATGCTGCTGAACCTCAGCGGCGCGCACGGCCCCTTCTTCACGCGCAACCTGCTGATCCTCACCGACAGCGCCGGCCGCACCGGCGTGGGCGAAGTGCCCGGCGGCGAGAAGATCCGCCAGACCCTCGACGACGCGCGCGAGCTGGTCGTCGGCCAGCCGATCGGCGCCCACCAGCGCGTGCTGCAGCGGATGCAGCAGAAGTTCGCCGACCGCGATGCCGGCGGCCGCGGCCTGCAGACCTTCGACCTGCGCACCACGATCCATGCCGTCACCGCGGTCGAATCGGCGCTGCTCGATCTGCTCGGCCAGCACCTGGAGGTGCCGGTGGCCGCGCTGCTCGGCGAAGGCCAGCAGCGCGACGCGGTCGAGATGCTGGGCTACCTGTTCTTCATCGGCGACCGCGACCGGAGCGAGCTGCCCTATGCGCGCGAACCCGAGGCCGACAACGCCTGGTTCCGGCTGCGGCACGAGAAGGCGATGACGCCCGACGCCGTGGTGCGCCTGGCCGAGGCCGCACGCGAGCGCTACGGCTTCAACGACTTCAAGCTCAAGGGCGGCGTGCTGCGCGGCGACGAGGAGATCGAAGCCGTCACCGCGCTGCACGCGCGCTTTCCGCAGGCGCGCGTGACGCTCGACCCGAACGGCGGCTGGCTGCTGAAGGACGCGGTGCGCCTGATGCGCGACATGCGCGGCGTGGTCGCCTATGCCGAAGACCCGTGCGGCGCCGAGGACGGCTTCTCGGGCCGCGAGGTGATGGCCGAGTTCCGCCGCGCCACCGGCCTGCCGACCGCCACCAACATGATCGCCACCGACTGGCGGCAGATGGCGCATGCGCTGTCGCTGCAATCGGTCGACATCCCGCTGGCCGATCCGCACTTCTGGACGATGGCCGGCTCGGTGCGCGTGGCCCAGACCTGCCGCGACTGGGGCCTGACCTGGGGTTCGCATTCCAACAACCACTTCGATGTCTCGCTGGCCATGTTCACGCAGGTCGGCGCGGCCGCGCCGGGCCGCGTGACCGCCATCGACACGCACTGGATCTGGCAGGACGGCCAGCGCCTCACGAAGGAGCCGCTTCGCATCGAAGGCGGCCTGGTGCAGGTGCCGAAGAAGCCGGGCCTGGGCGTCGAGCTCGACATGGCCGAGGTCGAGAAGGCGCACCAGCTCTACCGGCAGCACGGCCTCGGCGCGCGCGACGATGCGGTGGCGATGCAGTGCCTGATCCCGGGCTGGACATTCGATCCCAAGCGCGCGGCCTTCGATCGCTGAACGCGGTGCTCGCGCACCCATCCACCAAGGAGCCACCATGAGAGAAAACCGCCTGCGCACGCTGTGGAAATCGGGCGGCGCCGCCGTCAACGGCTGGCTCGCCATTGCCAACAGCTTCTCGGCCGAGACGATGGCCCACCAGGGCTGGGACACGCTCACCATCGACCTGCAGCACGGCGTGATCGACTACCCGGCCATGGTCGGCATGCTGCAGGCGATCTCGACCACCGACACGGTGCCGGTGGTGCGCGTGCCCTGGCTCGAGCCCGGCATCCTGATGAAGACGCTCGACGCCGGCGCCTACGCGGTGATCTGCCCGATGGTCAACACCCGCGAGGACGCGCAGAAGCTGGTGGCGTGGACGCACTACGCGCCGCGCGGCACGCGCAGCTTCGGCCCGGTGCGCGCGCTACTCTACGGCGGCGCGGACTATCCGCAGCAGGCCAACGACACCATCGTCACCTTCGCGATGATCGAGACCGCGCAGGCGCTCGAGAACCTCGACGACATCCTCTCGGTCGAAGGGCTGGACGCGATCTATGTCGGCCCGTCGGACCTGTCGCTCGCGCTCGGCTGCAGGCCGGTGTTCGACGACGTCGATCCGAAGGCGGCCGAGGCCATCGCGCACATCATCGAACGTGCCAAGGCGCACGGCATCGTCGCCGGCATCCACAACGGCACGCCCGAAGGCGCGCTGGCGCGCATCGCGCAGGGCTTCCAGTTCGTCACCGTGAGTTCCGACGCGCGGCTCATGGCCGCCGGCGCGCAGCAGGTCATGGCGAAGATGCGTGCCGCACCGCCTCCCACCGACTCCTCCTCCACCTACTGAAAGGACCTCGCCATGAAGATCGGATTCATCGGCCTCGGCATCATGGGCGCGCCGATGGCGCTGCAACTGGTCAAGGCCGGCCACCAGCTCCACATCGTCCGGCGCAGCAAGGTGCGTCCCGAGATCGCGGCCGGCAACGCGATCGTCTGCGCGACGGCGCGCGAGGTCGCCGAGCAGACCGAGGTCGTGATCCTGATGGTGCCCGACACGCCGGACGTGGCCTCGGTGCTGTTCGACAAGGACGGCGTGGCCGAAGGCCTCTCGGCCGGCAAGACCGTGATCGACATGAGCAGCATCTCGCCCATCGAGACCAAGGCCTTTGCGAAGAGGATCAATGAGCTCGGCTGCGAGTACCTCGATGCGCCGGTGTCGGGCGGCGAGGTCGGCGCCAAGGCCGCGAGCCTGACCATCATGGTCGGCGGCACCGAGGCCGCATTCGAGAAGGCACGGCCGCTGTTCGAATCGATGGGCAAGAACATCACGCTCGTCGGCGGCAACGGCGATGGGCAGACGACCAAGGTGGCCAACCAGATCATCGTCGCGCTCAACATCGCGGCGGTCGGCGAGGCGCTGCTGTTCGCGAGCAAGGCGGGCGCCGATCCGGCCAAGGTGCGGCAGGCGCTGATGGGTGGCTTCGCATCGAGCCGCATCCTCGAAGTGCATGGCGAGCGCATGGTCAAGCGCACGTTCGCACCGGGCTTTCGCATCGGGCTGCATCAGAAGGATCTCGGGCTCGCGCTGCAGGGTGCGCGCGCACTCGGCGTCGCGCTGCCGCAGACGGCCGGCGCGGCGCAATTGATGCAGGCCTGCGCGGCCAACGGCTGGCAGGACCTCGATCACTCGGCGCTGGTGAAGGCGCTGGAGCTGATGGCGGCGCACGAGGTCGCGAAGGGCTGAGCCAGGCCGTTAAGTGTCCGATAAGCGATGAATGCCTAGACTCGCAGGCGTGACGACCCCAACCCCCGATCCCGAACGGGTGATCGACGCTCGACGCACGGAGCTCGCATGCGGCTGCTGCTGATCGAGGACGACCGCATGATCGGCCGCGCCGTGTCGACCGGGCTGACCCATGCGGGCTTCGCCGTCGACTGGGTGATCGACGGCCGCGCCGCGGATCTTTCGCTGTCGGTCGGCCTCTACGACATCGCGGTGCTGGACCTTGGCCTCCCCGCGAAGGACGGCATGGCGGTGCTGGCCACGCTGCGCGCCGCGGGCAACCGGATGCCGGTCCTGATCGCAACGGCCCGCGATGCGGTGGCCGACCGCATCGCCGGCCTCAACGCGGGCGCCGACGACTACATCGTCAAGCCCTTCGACCTCGACGAGCTGATCGCGCGCGTGCGCGCCGTGCTGCGCCGCCACGCGGCCGCCGCGTCGTCGCTGCTGGTGCACGGCAGCCTGGCGCTCGATCCCTTGCGCAAGACGGTCACCTGGCGAGACGCGCCGGTCGCGCTGTCGGCACGCGAGTTCGCATTGCTGGAAGTGCTGATGCAGCGTCCGGGCGCGGTGCTGTCGCGCAAGAAGCTCGAGGAGTCGATCTACAACTGGAACGACGACCTGGGCAGCAATGCCGTCGAGGTGCACATCCACCGGCTGCGCAGAAAACTCGGTGCCGACGTGATCCGAAACGTGCGCGGCGTGGGCTACTGCGTCGCCGCCGACTGAATGCCGCCGATGCGGTCGCTCGAGCGCCATCTGCTGGCCTGGGTGCTCGGCGCGCTCAGCCTCGGCGCCATGCTGCTCGTGCTGGCCTCGTACCTCGTGACGCTCGATGAAATGAGCGAGGTCTTCGACGACAACCTGCGTCAGGTCGCACTGGCACTGGCCGACTCGCGCGAAGCCCTGCAGCGCGGCGACGCCGCGCAGCGCCACGCAGCCCTGCCCAAGGTCTACGAGGAACACGGCGACTTCGACTTCACGACGGCGGTCTGGGATCTTGCGGGGAACCGGCTCTCGATCTCCGGCCCGAATGCGAACCTGCCCTTCAGCGCCGCCAGCGGCCTGTCGCGGATCGGCAAGGGCGAGCAGGCCTGGCACGTCTACACGATCGTGAGCGGCGATCGCGTCGTGCAGGCGGCGCAGCGCGCCTCGTCGCGCCGCCTGCTGGCCGCAGAGGCCGCGTCGAAACTGCTGATTCCCGTGCTGGGGTTGACGCTCCTCATCGGCGGCCTGCTGGTGGTCGCGCTGCGCCGCGGCCTCCGGCCTCTCGACACCGCGGCCAACGACGTGGCGGTGCGCAGCGCGGTCTCGCTCGACCCGATCGACACCGCGGGTGTGCCGCTCGAAATCCATCCGCTGATCCGCTCGATCAACGGCCTGATGCAGCGGCTGGCCGAGGCGTTCACCGTGCAGCGCCAGTTCATCGCCGATGCCGCCCATGAACTTCGTTCGCCGGTGACGGCGCTGCGCCTGCAGCTGCAACTGCTGGAGCGTGTGCAGGACGAGGCGGGCCGCACTCGTGCCATCGGCGAACTGAAGCTCGGCGTGGAGCGCACGCAGCGGCTGATCGCGCAGCTCCTGGATCTTTCGCGCGTCGATCCCGACGGCCGCGCGCAGCTGCGGCAGCCGGTGGACCTTGCGGAGCTGGCACAGGCGGCGGTCGTCAAGCGCAGCGTGGAAGCCGAGCACAAGGGCATCGACCTCGGCGCCGACGCGCCGGCGACAGTCACCATCGACGCCGATCCCGACCAGCTCGCGGTGCTGCTGGACAACCTGATCGGCAATGCGATCCGCTACACGTCGCCGGGCGGCCGCGTCGACGTGCGCGTGGCCCGGCTGGAAGGCCGCCCGATGCTGCAGGTGATCGACAACGGGCCCGGCATCGCGGAGGCCGAGCGCGAAAGGGTGCTCGATCGCTTCTATCGCGGCGAGGCGCGGCAGCGCGACGGCGATGTGCCCGGCAGCGGCCTGGGCCTGGCCATCGTCAGTGCGATCGCGCAGCGCCATGGGGCGCAGCTCAGCCTGCGTGCCGCGGCGCCGCTCGGCGGGCTCGAGGCCAGAGTCGTCTTCGCGACTTGACGCACGAGCGCCGCCTGACACACGCGTGAGGGCGTTAAGGCTCCGATAAGCCCCCATCTGCCAGACTGGACGCCAGCGTCGGACCCGAGGCCCGACAGATCGCGCCGGTCACGGCCATTGCCAGGAAAACCCCCGATGAAAAGAGATGCATCCAGCAACACGCAGCCCGCCGCGGACCGATGGCAGAAGGTGCCGGAAATCACGCTGGCGTTCTGGTTCATCAAGATCATGGCGACGACCCTGGGTGAAACCGGCGGCGACGCAGTGACGATGTCGATGAACCTGGGCTACCTCGTGGGGACGATCATCTTCGCGAGTGTCTTCATCGTGGCCGTCGCGGCCCAGATCCGCGTGAAGCGTTTCCATCCGTACCTCTACTGGGCCGTGATCATCGCGACGACGACGGCGGGAACGACGCTGGCGGATTTCATGGACCGGTCGCTGGGCATCGGCTATGCCGGCGGATCGTCCATCCTTCTCGCGCTTGTGCTGGCCTCGATCGGGCTCTGGCATCTGACGCTCGGCTCCGTGTCGGTCAAGTCCATCACTTCGCCGGTCGCGGAGATCTTCTATTGGGTGACGATCATGTTCTCCCAGACGCTGGGCACGGCCCTGGGCGACTGGGCGGCGGACAGCGCCGGCCTGGGCTACGAAGGCGGAGCCCTTGTCTTCGCTGCAGGGCTCGCGCTCGTGGCGGTCTGCTATTTCCGGACCCGGGTTTCGAGGACCCTGCTCTTCTGGATGGCCTTCATCCTGACCCGCCCTCTCGGCGCGACGGTCGGCGATCTGCTGGACAAGCCGCTGGCACAAGGCGGCTTCGCATTGAGCCGGTATTCGGCCACGGCCGTGCTCGCCGCCATCATTCTCGCGAGCGTCTTCCTCATGACGCGAAGGACCGAAGCATCGCCGGGGAACGGGCGCTGACATCCGGGCGATGCAAGCACCCTGCCTTGCAGCTGACTCGGGCGTTCAGCTTGCTTTCACACCCGGCTCCTAGAGTCCGGTCCATGCTGACTCTGCGGATCCGTCGCCTCATTGCAAAGCACTGCATGGGGTGGTGTGTCCTCGGCATCGCGCTCGCGGTGCTGCAGCCTTTCATCGGTGCGCACTTCTGCCAGGACGGCCTGGAGAACGAAGGCGAGTTCTTCATCCGCAGCCCGAGCACGGCCGCCTTCTTCGAGCCCGACCAGCGCGCAGGCCATCAGGCCGATCGCGAGACCACGCTCTTCGCGTCCTCGGCGGCGAGCATCGACGTGCCGCATGCGCTGCAGCAGGGCATCGACGGACTGATGGCCCTGGTGCTGCTTCTGCTGCCGCTGACGGTCCTGCTGCTGCGGCCCGGGCAGCGCGTGCGCAGCGGCCCCGCGCAGCGGGTTCCCAACACCAGCGGCGCCCCGCCGCCCGCGGCGCCCTGGCGCCGCCAGCCGCCGGAGACCGCGCCCCCTTTCGCGACCTGACCGACGGCGCCGCACGGCGCCGAGGCCCTGCTGCGCGCCGCGCGGCCGGCACCTGTTCATGGCCGGAGATATTTCAACGTGATTCAATTCCTCGACGCGAGAGCACTCGACCTCGCACTGTTCCCATGGCTGGCCGCGGGCTATCACCCGAGTCCCTGGCTGCTGCCTCTCGTGCCCGCGATCGCCGTCGGCGGACCCTGGCTCTGCGTGGCAATCATGGGATGGGTCGCCTGGCGCCAGCCTGCGCAACGCGGCTATGTGATGGCCATGCTGGTGGCCTGCGCGGCCGCCGGCGTGGCGGCGCATGCGATCGCGACGGCGCTCGATCTGCCGCGTCCCTTCATGCTCGGCCTGAGCCCGGCCTACATCGCGCACGGTGCACGCGGATCGATGCCGAGCGCGCATGCGAGCGTGATGTTCACGATCGCGCTCGCCTTCGCGCTGCGCCCCGGCCTGCGGAACTTCGCCATCGCGAGCGCACTGGCAGCGGTCGTCACGGGATGGGCACGCATTTATGTGGGCGTCCATTTTCCGACGGACATCGTGGCCGGGCTGCTGCTGGCCCTCGTCATCGTGGCGCTCTTCGAGATCGTGCGCAGGCTGTGCCGGCGCTACCTCGGGCCGGTCATCGCGCGCGACGGCCTGCACGTGCGACCGCCGGCCGACGAAGCCGGCGAGCCCGTCGTCCAGAGAGACCGGCGACATGCGTGATCCCGTGAACACGACCGGCGGCAGGGTCGACATCGCGCGCAGCGAGAAGCCCGCGCACCCGGCGGCGGGCCGCAGCCTGTCCTGCGTGATTCCCTGCTTCAACGAAGGCGGCAACCTGACCGAGCTGCTCTCGCGGCTCGAAGAACTCCTGTGGCGCACGCACATGGCGTGGGAGATCATCGTGGTCGACGACGGCAGCACCGACAACACGGTCGCCGTCGCCGCCGAATGGTGCGAGCTGTCGGGATTCCGGTGCATCTCGCTCTCGCGCAACTTCGGCAAGGAGGCGGCGATCACGGCCGGCCTGAGCGCGGCGCGCGGCGATGCGGTGGTGGTGCTCGATGGCGACCTGCAGCATTCACCCTTGCTGATCACCACCATGATCGACCACTGGCTGGGCGGCGCCGATGTCGTCTATGCGGTGCGCGAGGAACGCACCGACGAAAGCGCGCTCAAGCGTTTCGGCACCGGCCTGTTCTACCGGATGGTGAACGACTCCGACCGCTTCGCGCTGCCGAAGGACGCGGGCGACTTCCGCCTGATGGACCGCAAGGTGGTGGACGCGCTGCTGAGCCTGCCGGAGCGCAGCCGCTTCATGAAGGGCCTCTATGCATGGGTCGGCTTCAAGGCCGTCGCGCTGCCCTATGTCCCGCATCCGCGCAAGGAAGGCGTCAGCAGCTTCAATGCGCTGCGCCTCTTCAATTTCGCGATCGACGGGCTGACCTCCTTCACCACCTGGCCGCTGCGCATGGTCAGCGTGGTGGGCCTGCTGCTGGCGGTGCCGGCCTTCGCCTACGGCGCCTACCTGGTCATCGACCACGAGATCAACGGCAACGACGTGTCGGGCTGGACCACCATCGTCGTCAGCCTGATGTTCTTCATCGGCATCCAGATGATCTCGACCGGCATCGTCGGCGAATACGTGGCCCGCATCTTCGAGGAAGTGAAGGGCCGGCCGCTCTACATCGTCAAGAAGGAACTGGGCCAGGGCCTGGACGCGGTCCAGCCATGACCCGGCTCAGCTCCGACACTTCTGCCTGGCGGCAGACCGGCCTGGTCGTGGCCGGCATGTTCCTGTGGCTGGCGGCGACCGCCTGGATCCGCCCGCTCACGGCGCCCGACGAAGGCCGCTACGTCGGCGTCGCCTTCGAGATGCTGCGTTCCGGCGACTGGCTGGTGCCGCGGCTCGACGGCCTGCCCTTCTTCCACAAGCCGCCGCTGTTCTACTGGATCGGCGCGGCGGCGATGTCCGTGCTCGGCCCCACCGAATGGGCCGGGCGCCTGCCCTCGCTGATCGGCGCGACGATCGCCGCAGCGGGCCTGTGGCTGTTCCTGCGCCGCTGGGCCGACGAGGCCTGCGCGCGGCTCTCGGCCGTCGTGCTGCTCAGCATGCCCTTCTTCTACGTCGGCGCGCAGTTCGCCAACCTGGACATGCTGGTGGCCGGCTGCATCTCGGCCACCGTGCTGCTGGCGGCCGACGCAACGCTGTCGAAGGAACGCGGCGCGGGCTGGCGACGGGCGCTCGCGGGCGCCTTCCTTTTCGCGGCGCTGGGCGTGCTGGCCAAGGGGCTGATCGGCTTCGTGCTGCCGGGCCTGGTGTTCGTCGTGTGGTGCGTGGCGACCGGCCGGCCGCCGGCACTGCGGCTGATGGCGTGGCCGCCGGGCTGGGCGCTGTTCGTGCTGCTCGCCGGCCCGTGGTTCGTCGCGATGCAGATGCGCTATCCGGCCTTCTTCGACTACTTCGTCGTCACGCAGCACTTCCGGCGCTTCGCTGCCTCGGGCTTCAACAACGAACACCCGTTCTGGTTCTACCTGCCGGTGATCGCCGGCCTCACGCTGCCCTGGTTCGGCTGGCTCGCGATCGCGCACTGGAAGACGCGCAAGGCCCCGCCGCCATGGTCCGACGTCGACTGGCTGATGGGCCTCTGGTGCCTGTGCATCGTGGCCTTCTTCTCGCTGCCGCGCTCCAAGCTGATCGGCTACGTGCTGCCCGCGCTGCCGCCGCTGGCCTGCCTGGTCGCGAGGAGCGCGCTCGCCGCGGTGCGCGGTGCCGCGCGCGGCACGGTCGGCCTGCGCTGGACCACCGGCCTCGCGGCACTGGCCTGCGGCGCGAGCATCGCGCTGATCGCGGCCTATGGCACGCCGCCGGATGCGAGACTGCCCTTGCCCGCCGGCCAGACGGTGGCGCCGCACGACGAGGTCCTGATGCTCGATACCTACGCCTACGACATTCCGTTCTACTGGCGGCTGCAACGCCCGGTCACAGTGTGGGGCGACTGGTCGCCCGCGCTGCTGGACAGCCGCGACGACTGGCGCAAGGAATTGCACGATGCAGGGCGCTTCGAGCCGGCGCTCGGCGCGCGGCTGCTGACCGGCCGCGGCGCCGCGCAGACCTCGCTGTGCCTGTCCGCGCCGACCTGGGTGGTGGGCGCGTCCAATTCGCAGCGCGCGCATCCGTGGCTCGCGAAGCTGCAGCTTGCCGCCTACAACCCGTGGCTGGCCGTGTGGCGCTTCGCGGGCACCGCGGACGGCAGCGCGCAATGCTTCGAGACGGCTTCGGACGGCGCGATGCCGGCGCCGGCAACGCCATGACGCTCCCATCGCCGCACGACCGCTACCTCTGCATCTGCGCGGACGACTTCGGCCTGAGCGAAGGCGTCAATGCGGCCATCCTCGATCTGGCCGAGCGCGGCAGGATCTCCGCGGCCGGCTGCATGGTCCGGCGCCCCGCCTGGGAGACGGGGCGTTCGCGATTGCGCCGCATCGATCGCACGCGGCTCGATGTCGGACTTCATCTCGATCTGACGCCGCCGCCGCCCGGCGATGCGCGCGAGCCGGGCCTCGCCGCGCTGATCGCCAAGGGCTGGCTCGGCCTGCTGCGGCCCGCAGAGATCCGGGCCGAGATCGCGGACCAGCTGTCGCGCTTCGAGGACGGATTCGGCCGCGCGCCGGCCTTCGTGGACGGACACCGGCATGTCCATCAGTTCGCTGTGGTGCGCGACATGCTCGTCGCCGAGATCGCCAGGCGCTACGGCACCGCCGCGCCATGGATCCGCAGCACCGCGCCGCCCGCGCCGCGCTGGCGAGCCGGCGCGAAGGCCAATCTCGTGTTCGCGCTCGGCGGCGCCGGGCTGCTCGAACGCGCCGCGCGCCACGGCATTCCGGCCAGCCGCGGGCTGCTCGGCGTCTACGGCTTCGATGGCGGCGCGGCCGATTACCGGCAGCGGCTGTGGCAATGGATCGCGGCCTGCCGCAGCGGCGACGTGCTGATGTGCCATCCGGCGCTGGCCGATGCGCCCGCCGACCCCATCGCCGCCGCGCGCCGGCATGAGTACGCGGTGCTCGCGGCCACCGTCTTTCCGATGCAGACGCAGGGCGGCGCGGTCTTCCTCGCGCCGCTCTCGCGTCAGCTGCGTGCGGAGGGCCCGCATGGCTGAACAAGGCGGCGCGACGCCGCTGCTCGTCCTGCGCGGCCTGCGCTCGGTGGCCGGCGGCCCCTTCGACCTCGAGATCGCGGCCGGCGAATGCGTGGGCCTGCTCGGCAAGTCAGGATCCGGCAAGAGTGCGCTGCTGCGTTCGATCGCCGATCTCGATCCCGGCGACGGCGAGGTCGAACTCGCCGGCCGGCGCCGCGAAAGCTGGCCCGCGCCGCAGTGGCGCCGGCGTGTCGTCTACCAGGCCGCCGAGCCGGCCTGGTGGGCCGCCGACGCGGCCGCGCATTTCCATCCCGGCGATGCGGCGCTGCTGCATGCGTTGATGCCGGCACTGGGCCTCGCGCCCGATGTGCTGCGCACCGAGATCGCGCGGCTGTCGACCGGCGAGCGGCAGCGGCTGGCGCTGATCCGGTCGCTGGCGGCGGCGCCCGAGGTGCTGCTGCTCGACGAGCCGACCGCATCGCTCGATGCGTCTTCCGCCGCCGCCATGGAAGCGCTGCTGTGCCGGCGTCTCGCGGCCGGCCTCGCGATCCTCATGGTCACGCATTCGACGCAGCAGGCGCAGCGCATGGGCGGGCGCCTGTTCGAGATGCGCGACGGCGCGCTGCATCCGTCATGACGCCGATCCATCTCGGCCCCGCCGATCTGGCGCTGGCCGCGCTGCTGGTGCTGATCGATGCGGCCGCATCGCTGCTGCTGCGGCTGCGCTTCCACCGGCAGCTGCTGTGGGCGAGCGTGCGCATGGTCGTGCAGCTGCTGTTGGTCGGCTGGGTGCTGCGCTGGGTCTTCGCGGCGGCATCGCCCGCCGCGACGCTGGTCATCGTCGCCCTGATGATCGCGGCGGCCGCGCGCGAAGTGGCGGCGCGTCCGCCCTGGCGGCTGCAACGCGCGGGCAACTTGCGCATCGGCGCGCTGGTGGTCGGGCTGTCGAGCGTGGCGACGGTGGTGCTGGCGCTGCTGACCGCCATCCGGCCGCAGCCGTGGTACGACCCGCGCTATGCGATCCCGCTGCTGGGCATCGTGCTCGGCAGCGTGCTCAATTCGGCGAGCCTCGGCCTCGATGGCTTCTTCGCCGGGCTGGTCGCGAGCCGCGCGGCGATCGAGGCGCAGCTCGCGCTGGGTGCGACGAGCGGGCAGGCGCTGTCGGAGCTGGTCCGGGCGTCGATCCGGCGCGGCATGATCCCGATCGTCAACCAGATGTCGGCGGCCGGCGTGATCACCCTGCCCGGCACCATGACCGGCCAGCTGCTGGCCGGCATGGATCCGGTCGAGGCGGTGAAGTACCAGATCCTGCTGCTGTTCCTGCTCGCCGGCGCCGGCGGACTGGCAGCCGCCGGTGCGGTCTACCTGGGGGCGCGCTCGGTCACCGACGACCGGCATCGGCTGCGGCTGGACCGGCTCAAACGTTCGGGGTAGGTCGTTCGTCGAATCCCGCGCCCGGCACGGCTCGCCGAACCCACCAATGGCCAGTAGCCACCGGTGCGCGCGCTCTGCAGAATTCCCGCTGCGAACTTCGGGAGTCCCTCATGCAACCAGCCATCGAAATCACACAGCGCGGAGAGAAAGACTTCGTCTCGTGCGTCGGCGTCGGCGACGGGTCGCGACGCTACGAGAGCGAGGGCCTGTGCTCGATCGCCGAATGCCTGCAGGACGCCGCGGCCGTGCTCGGCGCCGAGTTCAGCTTCGCCACCGTGATCTTCGACCGCATGACGATGGGCAGCTACCCGGTCGCCACCATCGAGCATCGCGCGCTCGAGGTGGCCGACGAGCTCCTGACCAAGACCTTCGGCCGCCGCACGATGGACTGAGCCGCGCACGCGGTCAGCAGCGAAGCCCCTGTTTTGCTCCCTCTCCCTTTGGGAGAGGGTTGGGGTGAGGGCGCCGGGCGCTGGAAACGGGCGTGACGACGCAATGCCGTCACACGATCCGCTAAGATGGTAGCGCCTGCATTTCCAACCCCTTGACCGCCGCCAAGCCCCCCGCCCGCCCCGCCCGCCGCAGCAGCGGCGGCATCACGCTCGACGATGTCTCCAAGCTCGCCGGCGTCTCCGCGATCACGGTGTCGCGCGCACTCAATTCGCCGGACCTGGTGTCGCCCAAGACGCGCGAGAAGGTGCGGCTCGCGGTCGAGCGCACCGGCTACGTGCCCAACCTGCTGGCCGGCGGCCTGGCCTCCAACCGCAGCCGGCTGGTGGCTGCGCTGGTGCCCACCATCGCCGGGCCGGTGTTCCTCGAAACGGTGCAGGCGCTGACCGAGGCGCTGGCCGAGAAGGGCTACCAGCTCATGCTGGGCCAGAGCGGCTATCACAACTCGCGCGAGGACGCGCTCATCGACGCCATCGTCGGCCGGCGGCCGGACGGCATCGTGCTGACCGGCATCATGCGCTCGGCCGAAGGGCGGCGCCGGCTGCTCGCCTCAGGCATTCCGGTGGTCGAGACCTGGGACCTGACGCCCACGCCGGTCGACATGCTGGTCGGCTTCTCGCACGAGCAGGTGGGCGCCGCCACGGCGAAATTCCTCCATGGCAAGGGCTATCGCCGGCCTGCGGTGATCAGCGGCGACGACCATCGCGCGAACCTGCGGCGCAGCGGCTTCGAGCAGTCCTGGCGCGCGCTCGGCGGCAAGCGCATCGAGACCTGCGCGGTGCCTGCGCCGACCACGCTCGGCAGCGGCCGCGGCGCCCTCGCCCAGCTGCTGGCGGCCGCGCCGCGCATCGACGTGGTGGCGTGCAGTTCCGATGCACTGGCCCACGGCGTCATCACCGAGGCGCATGCGCGCGGCCTGCGCGTGCCGCAGGACATCGCGGTGATGGGCTTCGGCGACCTCGGCTTCGCCCAGCATGCCCATCCGGCGATCAGCACCGTGCGCATCGACGGCACGGCCATCGGGCGGCAGGCGGCGCGCTTCATCGTCGACCGCGCCGAGGGACGGCCCATCGAATCGAAGATCGTCGACCTGGGCTTCTCGCTGATCGAGCGCGCGAGCACCTGAACCCGCGCGCGGGAATCCACGCACCAATCTCCTGTTGACCGTCGCACGGCCTGGCGCTTATGATTGAATGACAGCGCTAACATTTTCGGATGATCCGCCCCGGCATCCGATGACCACAGAGACACCCCGATGACCGAATCGCCTCCCCCCTCGCCGGCCGCGCGCCGCAAGCAGCCCGAAGAGCTGCGCTCGCACCGCTGGTACGGCGTGAAGGACCTGCGCAGCTTCGGCCACCGCTCGCGCACCGCGCAGATGGGCTTCTCGCGCGACGATTACCTCGGCAAGCCGGTGATCGCGATCCTCAACACCTGGAGCGACATGAACTCCTGCCACACGCACTTCCGCCAGCGCGCCGAGGAAGTGAAGCGCGGCGTCTGGCAGGCCGGCGGCTTTCCGGTGGAGATCCCGGCCATGAGCCTGGGCGAGGCGTTCCAGAAGCCGACCACGATGCTCTACCGCAACCTGCTCGCGATGGAGGCCGAGGAGCTGCTGCGCTCCTACCCCGCCGACGGCTGCGTGCTGATGGGCGGCTGCGACAAGACCACGCCCGGCCTGGTGATGGGCGCACTGGCGATGAACCTGCCGACCATCTTCGTGCCCGCCGGGCCGATGCTGCGCGGCGACTACAAGGGCCGGTTCCTCGGCTCCGGCTCCGACACCTGGAAATACTGGGCCGAGCTGCGCGCCGGCAACATCAGCGAGCAGGACTGGCAGGACGTGGAAGACGGCATCGCGCGCTCGCCCGGCACCTGCATGACCATGGGCACGGCCAGCACCATGACCAGCGCGGCCGAGGTGCTGGGCCTGACGCTGCCGGGCGCCTCGTCGATCCCGGCGCCCGATTCGCGCCATTCGATGATGGCCACGCACACCGGCAAACGCATCGTCGACATGGTGTGGGAAGACCTGAAGCCGCTCGACTTCCTCACCGCGGCCTCGTTCGACAACGCGGTCACGGCCGTGCTCGGCCTCGGCGGCTCGACCAATGCGATCGTCCACCTGATCGCGATGGCGCGCCGCGCCGGCATCGCGCTCGACCTCGCGCGCTTCGACGAACTCGCGCGCAGCACGCCGGTGCTCGCCAACCTGCGCCCCGGCGGCAAGTACCTGATGGAAGACTTCTTCTATGCCGGCGGCCTGCGCGCCTTCCTGCGCGAGCTCGGCGAGCTGATCGACGGCAGCCAGCGCACCTGCAACGGCCGCACGCTGGGCGAGAACATCGAGGGCGCCGAGGTCTACAACACCGACGTGATCCGCCCGCGCAGCGACGCCCTGCTCGAAAGCGGCGGCCTCGCGGTGCTGCATGGCAACCTCGCGCCTTCCGGCGCGGTGATCAAGCCGGCGGCGATGGAGCAGCACCTGCGCCGCCACACCGGGCCCGCGGTGGTCTTTCGCAACTACGACGATCTGGCCGCGCGCATCGACGACCCCGAGCTGCCCGTCACCAAGGACAGCGTGATCGTGCTGCAGAGCGCCGGCCCGCAGGGCGCGCCGGGCATGCCCGAGTGGGGCCAGCTGCCGATCCCGCAGAAGCTGCTGAAGGAAGGCGTGCGCGACATGGTGCGCATCAGCGATGCGCGCATGAGCGGCACCAGCTACGGCGCCTGCGTGCTGCACGTCACGCCCGAGTCGCACGTGGGCGGCCCGCTGGCGCTGGTGCGCGACGGCGACCTGGTCACGCTCGACATCGACGCGCGCCGCATCGACATGCAGGTGAGCGACGAGGAGCTCGCACGCCGCCGCGCCGCCTGGCAGAAGCCGATCCCGAAGTTCAGCCGCGGCTACGGCGTGCTGTACCTGAAGCACGTGCAGCAGGCCGACACCGGCTGCGACTTCGACTTCCTCGCGCCCGACTACGTGGCGGGCAGCGACGCCGCCGCGCCCGCGGCCAGCGAGCCCGACATCCACTGACGCGCGGGGTACCGGCGCCGCACTCAGCCCTTCATTCCAATCACAAGAGCGAGACACCCATGAACCCCATTCCCATCGGCCCGACTGCGCTGCAGCGGGTCCTTCGCAGCGCGCTGCCCCTGCTGCTGGCCTGCGCCGCCGCATCCCAGGCCCAGGGCGCCGAAGGCTTTCCGGTACGGCCGGTCACCTTCGTCGTGCCCTTCCCCGCAGGCGGCGGCACCGACCTCGGCGCGCGCGTGCTGGCGCAGAAGCTGGGACAGAAGTGGGGCCAGGGCGTGATCGTCGACAACCGCGGCGGCGCGGCCGGCATGGTCGGCTCGGACGTGGTGGCCAAGGCCAGGCCCGACGGCTACACGCTGCTGATCGGCAACGTCGGCACGCAGGCCATCAATCCCTCGCTCTACAAGAAGATGACCTTCGACCCGGACCGCGCGTTCACGCCGATCTCGCTGGTGGCCGAGCTGCCCTTCGCGATGATGGTGAGCCCCAGCCTGCCGGCGAAGACGGTGAAGGAATTCGTCGCGCTCGCGAAGGCATCGCCGGACAAGATCACGATGGCCAGCTCGGGCAGCGGCGGCTCGCCGCATCTGACGGGCGAGATCTTTTCCGCCGCCGCCGGCGTGCACCTCACGCACGTGCCCTACAAGGGCGGCACGCCCGCGATGACCGACCTGATGGGCGGCCACGTCGACGTGCTCTTCGCCTCGGTGCTGGAGTCGGCGAGCTACATCAAGTCGGGCAAGCTGCGCGGCCTCGCGGTGACCAGCGCCGAGCGTTCGCCCACGCTGCCCGACCTGCCCACGCTGGCCGAGGCCGGCGTGCCCAACGCGGTATCGGGCTCATGGATCGGCCTGCTCGCGCCGGCCGGCACGCCGCAGGCGATCGTCGACAAGATCGCGGCCGACGTGAAGACGGTGCTGGCGGTGCCAGCGACGCGGCAAAGCCTGATCGAACAGGGCGCCGTTCCGCGCGGCACCAGCCCCGCCGAACTGAAGGCGCAGATCGACGCAGACCGCCTCCGCTACGGCAAGGTGATCCGCGAAAAAAACATCGGTGTGGACTGAGCACCCCTTCAAAGGAAACATTCGCATGCAACCCACGACCACCAGCCGCCGCGCGGCACTCAAGCGCCTCGGCAGCGCCGGCCTCGCCGCGACGCTGCCACGCATCGGCATGGCCGCCGACGCGGACTGGCCGACGAAACCCATCACCTACGTCGTCCCCTTCACGCCCGGCGGCTCCACCGACGTGATCGGCCGCGTGATCGCGCAGAAGCTCGCCGTCGCGCTGGGCCAGCCGGTCATCGTCGACAACAAGCCGGGCGCGGCGGGCGCGGTCGGCGCGAGCTACGTCGCCAAGGCCAAGCCCGACGGCTACACGCTCTTCGGCGGCACGATCAGCACGCACGCGATCAACGCCAGCCTCTACAAGAACCTGCCCTACGACCCGGTGAAGGACTTCGAGCCGATCTCGCTCGTCGCCTTCCTGCCCAACGTGCTGATCGTCGATCCGAACCTCGGCGTGAACTCGGTGGCCGAGCTGATCGCGCTCCTGAAGAAGGACCCGGCGAAGCGCACTTTCGCCTCGTCGGGCGCCGGCACTTCGACGCACCTGGCGGGCGAGATGCTGGCCGACATGATCGGCGTCAAGCTGACCCACATTCCCTACAAGGGCACGCCGCCCGCGATGCTCGATGTGTCCTCGGGCCAGGTCACTTTCATGTTCGACCAGATCACCGCCGCCCTGCCGCTGGTGCAGTCCGGCAAGCTCAAGCTGCTGGCCGTGACCAGCGCCAGGCGCATGGCGCTCGCGCCGCAGCTGCCGACGATGCAGGAGGCCGGCGTGCCCGCCTTCGAGATGGCGTCGTGGCAGGCCGTGTACGCGCCGAAGCATCTGCCCCAGCCGATCGCGCAGCGACTGTCCACCGAGATCAACAAGATCCTGCAGATGCCCGACGTGAAGGACCGGCTCACCAACCAGCTCGGCATGGAGGTCGTCGCCGGCTCGCCTGCGCAGCTCGCGGCGCTGATGCAAAAGGAAATTCCACGCTGGGCCGATTTGGTTCGCAAGTCGGGCGCGACGCCCAACTGAGCTCCGGGCCAACCCCCATCACCATCTCATCCATCGCACACACCATGACCGAAACGACTCGCCCTCCTCTCCCCGACGAAACCCGCGAACTGCTGCGCCATGTCAGCGTCGCCACGCTGTGCACGCAGCTCTTCAAGCGCGGACTGCGCAATGTCTACCTGCAGGGCGTCGGCCGGCTGACGAAGCCGACGGGCGGCAACCTGGTCGGGCCGGCCTTCACGATGCGCAACATCCCGGCGCGCGAGGACCTCGACCAGATCAGCGCCTTCGACGATCCGAACCATCCGCAGCGCAAGGGCATCGAGAGCGTGCCGCCCGGCCATGTGCTGGTGATCGATTGCCGCGGCGAGACACGCGTGGCCTCCGGCGGCCAGATCCTCACCACGCGCCTGAAGGTGCGCGGCGCGGCGGGGCTGGTGTCCGACGGGCCGGTGCGCGACAGCGGACCGATCTCGCAGATGGACTTCCCGGTGTACTGCGCCGGCGGCAGCGCGCCGCTCAACCTGATCCACCACCATGCGATCGACCTCGACGTGCCGATCGGCTGCGGCGGCGTGCCGGTCTATCCGGGCGACGTGATGGTCGGCGACGACGAAGGCGTGGTGGTGATTCCACGGCACCTCGCGGAGGAAGTCGCGCGCGACGCAGCCGAACAGGAAAAGATGGAGGCCTTCATCCTCGAGCGCATCGAAGGCGGCGCCAGGCTCGCCGGCACCTACCCGCCGAATGCCGAGACGCGCGCCGCCTACGAGGCCTGGCGCAAGAACAGCGGACGCTGAAGCGCCGCCAACCCGGGCAAGCTGAGCTTCGCATCGAGCGACAACGGCGGCGCGCCGCCATGGCACAGCGGGTGGAAGACAAGCTCTCGGCCTTCTTCGCCGGTCGGCCCCTGGTAAGCGCCGCGTACTGACGCCCAGGCGACAGCCCGGGCCGCGGCGGGCTTCGAAAAATCATCGCGGGAGCCCGATCCGATCGGCGAAAATCCATCGGACCAGCGACCAGGGAAACACGCGGCACGGTGCCCGATTTCGCCCCACCGTTCGCAGCGAACCATGAGCTTCACCCAACTGAGAATCACAGGGCCCGATTCGACCCCCTACGTGCTGGGCGCACCGATGCATCTGTACGAGCGCGACTTCTGCGTCGGCATCATGGACCCGGTCCCCGTCAGCGCGGGCGGCACCGAGGTCCACATCGAGCACTTCAACATCGCGGCCGACATCCCCGCCCACCAGCGGCGCGAGATCGGCAGGCTGGTGCTGCTCGAGGTCGTGGCCTTCCTGGTGGAGAACTTCGCCGACGTGCAGGCCGTGAGCCTCGCCCTGAGCCGCGACATCGAGGGCTACAGCGACGGCATGACGCTCGCGAGCGCGCGCTCCGCGACGCTGCAGAGCATCGGCGCCCGGCACATCATGATCACGCCCAAGCCCGATGCCGCGCATGCGGGCCACTTCGTGGTCGCGGGGCTGTGGGAATACAACCAGGCCAACCTCGCGGCGCTCATGGCACGCCTGCAGAAGGAACGCGAGGCGTACCGCGAGCGCGACGCGGCCGCGGCGAAGACCCGCGCGCCGGGCCTGTTCGCGAAGTGGTGGGCGCCGTCGGGCAGGGCCTGAACGGGCACCGATATGATGGACCGCATCCCTTTCATCCACCGCGAGTCCTTCCGATGCTGAACAACCTGGCCCCCTTCCTCCTGCACTGGGCGATCACCGCCCTCTCGCTCTGGATAGCGAGCCACATCTTCAGCGGCCTGCGCTTCGAGAACACCTCGGCGCTGGTGATCTCCGCGCTGCTGCTCGGTTTCGCGAACGCCATCGTCAAGCCACTGCTGATCGTTCTCACGCTGCCGCTGACCTTCCTCACCTTCGGCCTGTTCCTGCTGGTGATCAACGCGCTGATGATCCTGCTGGTGTCGGCGCTGGTGCGCGGCTTCCGGGTCTCCGGCTTCTGGACCGCGATGTTCGCGAGCATCTTCATCTCGCTCTTGAGCGTGGTGCTCGGCGCGCTGCTCGGCGGCAGCGATCCGGCGACGACGATCCAGATGCAGCAGGGCGGGAACTGGCTTTGAGTCAGCCCGCGGCTACCAGGGAAGCGAGTAGGTCTTGCTGTTGGTGAAGCCCTTGATCGCCTCCAGCACGCCTTCCTTGTAGCCCAGGCCCGAATCCTTGATGCCGCCGAAGGGCGTCAGCTCGAGCCGGTAGCCCGGCACCTCGCGCACGTTGACGCTGCCGACGTGGAGCTCGCGGACGAAGCGCGTGATGTGGTCGAGCCGGTTGGTGCACACCGCCGACGACAAGCCGTAGGCCGTGCCGTTGGCGATGCGGATCGCGTCGTCGATGTCCTTGAAACGGATGACCGGCGACACCGGGCCGAAGGTCTCGTGCCTGACGACCGCCATGCCGGGATCGACGCGGTCGAGCACGGTGGGCGCGTACAGGGCGCCGCGGCGCACGTTGCCGCACAGCAGCTTCGCACCGCCGGCGATGGCCTCGTCGACCACCGACTCGAACTGGATCGCGGCCGCCTCGTCGATCACCGTGCCCATGTCCATGTCCGGATCCATCGGGTCGCCGTACTTCAGCGCCCGGGTCTTCTCGACCAGCAATTCGACGAAGCGGTCGGCCACGGCCTCGTGCACCAGCATGCGCTTGATGGCGGTGCAGCGCTGGCCCGAATTCCTGTAGGAGCCGCTGGCGGCGAGCATCGCGGCTTCCTCGATGTCGGCGTCGTCCATCACGATGAGGGGGTCGTTGCCGCCCAGCTCCAGGATCTGCCGCTTGTAGACCGCCTTGCCCGCGATGTACTTGCCGATCGCCACGCCGCCGGTGAAGGTGACGAGGTCGACGTCGGGGCTGGTCAGCATCTCGTCGGCGATCTCACGCGGATCGCCCGTGAGGACCGACAGCATCTGCGGCGGCAGACCCGCCTCGTACAGGATGTCGGCCAGGATGAAGGCCGTGAGCGGCGTCTTCTCGCTCGGCTTGAGCACCATGCGGTTGTTGGTCGCGATCGAGGGCGCCACCTTGTGGATCACCTGGTTCAGCGGATGGTTGAAGGGCGTGATGGCGATGATGGCGCCCAGCAGCGGCTCGCGCATCGTGTAGACCTTGCGGCTCTTGCCGTGGTGCGTGAGGTCGCAGGAGAAGACCTGGCCGTCATCCACGAGCGCCTGGTTCGCCGCGAACAGCAGCACGTCGGAGGCACGGCCCACTTCATACAGCGAGTCCTTGCGGCACAGCCCCGATTCGAGCGTGATGGTGCGCGAGATCTCGTCCAGCCGCGAGGCGATGATCTCGCCGGCGCGCATCAGGATCCTGTAGCGCTCGTAGCGCGTCAGCGTGGGCTTGTAGTCGCGGGCGATGCGCAAGGCGCGCCGCACGTCGTCCAGCGTGGCCTTGGGCACGGTGGCGATCACTTCGCCGGTGTAGGGGTAGGTGACCTCGATCACCTCGTCGCGCCGGACGCGCTCGCCGGCAATGCGCAAGGCTTCGTGATGGATGTCGGCTGGCTTCGGCATGGGCCGGCCTATTGTGACCTTCCGGCCGGACTACCGGGCCTGGGCGTGCGGCGCCGCGGCCTCGCGGTAGACCAGCGGCACGCGCTTCACGTTGCACAGCAATTCGTAGGCGATGGTCCCGGCCCCGCAGGCCACCGTGTTGACCGCCACGCGATCGCCCCACAGTTCGACCTCGCTGCCGACGCCGGCATCCGGCAGCTCGCTCAGGTCGACCGTCATCATGTCCATCGACACGCGGCCCAGCGTGCGCGTCATGCGCTCGCCGACCCTCACCGGCGTGCCGGTGGGCGCGGTGCGCGGGTAGCCGTCGGCATAGCCCATGGCCACCAGCCCGACACGGGTCTGCCGGCTGGCCACGAAGGTCGCGCCGTAGCCGAGCACGTCGCCGGCCTGCAGCGTCCGCTCGGCGAAGACCTGGCTCTGGAGGCGCATGACGGGCCGCAGTGCGTGCGTGTCGTCGGGCACGGGATTCGCGCCGTACAACAGGATGCCAGGGCGCGCCCAGTCCCGGTTGGCCTGCGGCCAGGCCAGCACACCGGCGGAGTTGCTCAGGCTTCGCTCGCCCGCAAGCCCCGCCGTGGCCTCGTCGAAGCAGGCGATCTGCGCGCGGGTCAGCGCGGCGCCGGGTTCGTCGGCACAGGCGAAGTGGCTCATCAGCGTAAGCCGTGCGACCTTGCCGCAGCCCCTCAGGCGCGCGTGCACGTCGCGCACCTGGTGCGGCGCAAATCCGGCCCGGCGCATGCCCGAATCGACCTTGAGCCAGACATTCAGGTCTCGCACGGCGGGCCGTGACTTTTCGATCATCTGCAGTTGCCCGTCATGGTGGACGACGGTCCACAGGCCGTGCGCCTGCGCGGCCTCGAGTTCCTGCGCCGTGAACACGCCTTCGAGCACGAGCATCGGCGCGCGGATGCCGCCTGCGCGCAAGGCCAGCGCTTCGTCGAGGAATGCGACGGCGAAACCGTCGGCATGCGCCTCCAACGCCTGCGCGCACCGCAGGGCGCCATGGCCGTAGGCATTGGCCTTGAGCACCGCCAGCACGCGGCCGCCATGCCGCGCGCGTGCCAGCGCGTGGTTGTGGCGCAGTGCGTCGAGATCGATGAGTGCCCGTGCAGGCCGGCTCACGCCGCCGCTCCGGCAGGCCCCGTTCCGATCCGGCGGCCGGATGGCGACACGCCGTAGCGATCCATCGAGAGACCGTCGGTGCGGATCTCGGGCCGGCGTCCCATCACCTGGTCGGCCACCACCTTGGCCGAGCCGCAGGCCATGGTCCAGCCGAGCGTGCCATGGCCGGTGTTGAGGAACAGGTTGCCGTACGGTGTCGCGCCGACGATCGGCGTGCTGTCGGGCGTCATCGGTCGGAGGCCGGTCCAGAAGCTGGCGCGCGGCAGATCGCCGCAGGGGAACAGGTCGGTGATGACGCGCTCCAGCGTCTCGCGCCGGCGCGGATTCAGGCGCAGGTCGAAGCCGCCGAGCTCCGCCATGCCGCCGACGCGGATGCGGTCGTCGAAGCGGGTGACGGCGACCTTGTAGGTTTCGTCGAGCACGGTGGACTGCGGCGCGAGCGACGGATCGCGCAATGGCACGGTCAGCGAATAGCCCTTGACCGGATAGACGGGAATGTCGAGGCCCAGCGGCGACAGGAAGTCGCGTGAATAGCTGCCGAAGGCGAGCACGTAGCGATCCGCGCGCAGCACCTCGCCCGCCGGGCCGCCCAGGCGCACGCCGGTGATGCGCCCGCCTTCGGTGATCAGGCCGTCCACCCGCTGGCCGAAGCGCATGTCGACGCCGAGGCCGCGCGCGATGGCGGCCAGCCCTTGCGTGAACAGATGGCAATCGCCGGTCTCGTCGTTCGGCAGGCGCAGGCCGCCGGCCAGCAGGTCGCCGGTGCGGGCCAGCGCGGGTTCGACCGACGCGAGCTGGCTGCGGTCGAGCAATTGGTAGGGCACGCCGCATTCCTCCAGCACCGCGACGTCGCGCTGCACGGCATCGAGCTGCGCCTGTGTGCGGAACAGCTGCAAGGTGCCCTGGGTGCGATGCTCGTAGCGAATGCCGGTCTCGGCGCGCAGGGCGCGCAGGCAGTCGCGGCTGTACTCGGCGACGCGCATCATGCGTTCCTTGTTGACCGCGTAGCGCTCGAGCGAGCAGTTCTTCAGCATGGACGCCATCCAGCGCAACTGGAACAGGCTGCCATCGGGCCGGATCGACAGCGGCGCGTGCTTCTGGAACATCCACTTCAGCGCCTTGAGCGGAATGCCGGGCGCAGCCCACGGTGTCGAATAGCCGGGCGACACCTGGCCCGCATTGGCGAAGCTGGTTTCCTGCGCCGGGCCGTCCTGCCGGTCGAGCAAGGTGACTTCGGCGCCGGCGCGCGCCAGGTAGTAAGCGGTGCTGATGCCGATGACGCCGCCGCCAAGAACGATCACTTTCATTGCCGAACCCCTTCGAAGCCAGAAGGATTCAAGCGTATTCAATAGCGTGCCATAAACTCCGCTGAAATCTCGGCGAAGCGCAGTGCTTCTTGCTGCGAACCCGGCCGAAAGAGGCCTTCAGGAGTGAAATGACCGAACTCGATCGCACGGACCGCAAGATCCTCGACATCCTGCAGCGCCAGGGACGCATTTCCATGACCGACCTCGCCGAGCAGATCGGGCTGTCGACCTCGCCCTGCTCGGAGCGCGTGCGGCGCATGGAGCGCGAAGGCGTGATCGCCGGCTACCACGCGCGCATCGATCCGCAGGCCGTCGGCAAGACGCTGCTGGTCTTCGTGGAGATCACGCTGTCGTCCAAGTCCGGCGACGTGTTCGACAAGGTGAAGAAGGAACTGCTGCACGTGCCGGAGGTGATGGAATGCCATCTGGTCTCGGGCGGTTTCGACTACCTCATCAAGGCGCGGCTGCGCGCCATGAGCGACTACCGCAACCTGCTCGGCAGCCTGCTGAAGAAGCTGCCGGTGACGGCCGAGTCGCGCAGCTATGTCGTGATGGAAGAGGTCAAGGAAAGCCTGTACCTGCCGATGGACCGGTGAGGCGCGCCGGCCGCTGCGGCATCACGGGCTCGCATTGGGAAAGAACAGCTGCTCGCCACCGATCCTGTAGCTCGCGATGGTCGATTGCCCCGCCGGCGAGATCACCCAGTCGACGAACTTCTGCGCGCCCGCGCTGTCGAGCCGGGGAAACTTCGCCGGGCTGGGAACCATGACGCCGTACTGGTTGAAGAGCCGCTTGTCGCCTTCCACCAGCACCGCGAGATCCTGGCGGTTCCTGAAGCTCAGCCAGGTTCCGCGGTCGGCCAGCACATAAGCGCCGCTCGAAGCCGCGATGTTCAGCGCCGGCCCCATGCCGCAGCCGCATTCCTTGTAGCCCGCGCCCTTCCTGTCGTTGGGCACCGGCTGCCCCGCGTCGGCCACGCCGGTCTGCATCCACAGGCGGCGCTCGGCGGCGTCGGTACCGCTCTTGTCGCCGCGCGACACGAAAGGCGCATCCGCGGCGGCGACCTTCTTCAGCGCCGCCACGATGTCCTTGCCCCGGAGCCCGGCGGGATCGTTCTTCGGCCCGACCAGCACGAAGTCGTTGTACATGACCGGATAGCGCTTGGCGGCAAAGCCTTCGGCGACGAACTTCTCCTCGGCCGCCGTGTCGTGCACGAACAGCACGTCGGCATCGCCGCGCCGCGCCATGTCGATCGCCTGGCCGGTGCCGACCGCCACCACCTTGATGTCGATCCCGCTGGCCTGTCTGAACGCCGGCAGCAGATGCGCGAACAAGCCGGACTGCTCCGTCGAAGTCGTCGATGCCATCGTAAGAGTCTCAGCCCGCACCGACCAACCGCTCAAAAAAAGTACCCCCGCGGCCAGCGAAGCGAAGCCCGTTCGCGAAACACCGCGGAACCGGCTCTGCCGGGCCGCCGGTGTTGCCCCCTGCAAGGGGGTGGGCGGCCACACGAAGTGGGCAAGCCTGGGGGTGTTCATATGCTTTCTCCTTTGACGAACAAATGGGCTTCATCCGGCAGCCGTCCGTCGAAGAAATCGTGCACCGGCAGATCGGCCAGCACCCGCCCCTGCTCCAGATAGATCACACGGCTGGCAAGGCGCTTGACCTGCCCGAGGTTATGGCTCGCGAACACCAGCGTGCGCCCGTGCGCGGCATCGGCGATCAGCGCTTCGACATCGCGCTTGGCCGTCGGATCGAGGCTGGCCGTCGGCTCGTCGAGCAGGAGCACCTGGGGCTGCAGCGCCCAGGCGCGCGCGAGCGCCATGCGCTGCTGCTGGCCGCCGGACAGCGTGCGCGCATTGCGCTCGGCCAGCGCGCCGAGGCCGACGCGGCCCAGCGCGGCCATGGCCTCGCGCTTCGCATGAGGCCACGGCGCGCCGCGCAGCCAGAGCGCGAGCGCGACGTTGTTGCGCACGCTCGTGCGCAGCATGTGCGGCCGCTGGAACAGCATGGCCTGCGCGCGGCGCGGCACCCTGCCGATGAACGCGCCGGCCGCATGCGGCACCAGGCCGTGCAGCATGCGCAGCAGGGTGCTCTTGCCGCTGCCGTTGGCACCGATCAGCGCGACACGCTCGCCCGCGTGGATCGACAAAGTCGCGCCGGACAGCGCCTGGACGCGGCCGAAGCGAACCTCGATGTCGTGCAGGCTGAAGAGCGGCGGATTCACGAAGCCACCTCGATCCCGCGGACCCCGGCCGCCTCGGCCGCGCCGCCGTCGACCCGCTCGCGCCAGCTGCGCAGCGCCGAGATCGCCAGATTGAGCAGCAGCATCGTGCCGAGCAGCACCAGCCCGAGCGCCAATGCGAGCGGCAGGTCGCCCTTGCTGGTCTCGAGCGCGATGGCGGTGGTCATCACCCGCGTGAAGCCGTCGATGTTGCCGCCGACGATCATCACCGCACCCACCTCCGACACGGCACGGCCGAAGGCGGCGATCAGCACCGTGATCAGCGCATAGCGTTCGTCCCACACCAGCAGCAGCGCGCGGACGAGCGAGTCGGCGCCCAGCGAGCGCAGCTGCTCGCCATGGGCGCGGTCGGCGTCCTCGATGGTCTGGCGCGTCAACGCCGTGACCACCGGCAGCACCAGCAGCGTCTGCGCGACCACCATCGCCTTGAAGGAGAACAGCCATCCGAGAAAACCCAGCGGCCCCGAACGCGACAACAGCAGGTAGATCGCGAGCCCCACCACCACCGAGGGCAATGCGAGCAGCGTGTTGAGCAGCGTCAGCAGCAGCCCGCGTCCCGAGAAGCGCGCCACCGCGAGCCAGGCCCCCAGCAGCAGGCCGAAGCCGCAGGCCAGCGCGCAGGCGGTGGCGCTGACGGCGAGCGAACGGCCGACGATCGCCAGCAGCAGCGGATCGCCGGCGACGACCAGGCGGCCCGCCTCGACGGCGCTATCGGCGAAGGCGTTCATGCGCGCCTTCGGGCGGGAGAGACGGGAAGCCGAGGATGCGCCGCGGCTCGGGACAAGCCGGGCGGCCGGCATCTGTTCGCAGGTCGCATGGGCCTCAGCATAACGCCCGGCCCGCGACCGGCTGCCTGCCCTAGGACGCCGCGCCGCCCTCGCCGCGCGCACCGATACCGAGGTAGGTATCGATGATCCGCCGATCGTGCAGCAGCGCCTGCGCCGCCCCCTGAAGCGCGACCGCGCCCATCTCCAGCACATAAGCACGATCGGCCACCTGCAGCGCGGCGCGCGCGTTCTGCTCCACCAGCAGCACCGACACGCCATGGCTGCGCAGCGACGACACCACCTGCAGCACCTCGCGCACGATGCGCGGCGCGAGGCCGAGCGAAGGCTCGTCGAGCATCAGGAGGCGCGGCCGCGCCATCAGCGCGCGGCCGATCGCGAGCATCTGGCGCTCGCCGCCCGACAGCGTGGACGCGAGCTGCGCGCGGCGCTCCTGCAGCCGCGGGAAGATGCCGAACACCTCGGCCATGCGCGGACGCTGGTCGCGCTCGCCGCGCCGCCAGCGCGAGAAGCCGCCGAGCAGCAGATTGTCCTCGACCGACATCTCGCCGAACAGCTCGCGCTTCTCGGGCACCAGCGCCACGCCGCGCGCGACCATCGCCTCGATGCTCGGACGCGCCATGCGCTGGCCGTCGAGCAGCACGCCGCCGCGTGACGGCAGGAGGCCCATCGCGGCGCACAGCAGCGTGGTCTTGCCGGCGCCGTTGGGGCCGATCACGGTGACGATCTCGCCGGCGTTCACCTGCAGGTCGATCTGGTGCACGGCTTCGACCGCGCCGTACGAGACGCAGAACTTCTCGAGTTGCAGCAAGGGCGCGCTCATGCGATCGCCTCTTCCATCGGCTCGTCCGCGCCGCCGAGATAGGCATCCAGCACCTTGGGATCGGCCTGCACCTCGGCCGGCGTGCCCTGTGCGATCACGGCGCCGAACTCCAGCACGGTGATGCGGTCGGCCAGGTTCATGACGAACTCCATGTCGTGTTCGACGATCAGGATGCCCAGGCCCTCGGCGCGCAATTGGCCGAGCAGCATGGCCAGCGCGCGCTTCTCGAGATGGCGCAGCCCCGCGGCCGGCTCGTCGAGCAGCAGCACGGCCGGGTGCCCCGCCAGCGCGCGCGCGATCTCGACCACGCGCTGCTGGCCCAGCGACAGCGAGGCCGCGGGCGCATCGGCCACCGCGCCGAGCCCACAACGATCGAGTTGGCGATGCGCCTGCGCGAGCAATGCGGCTTCTTCCGCACGGTCCAGCCGCAGCATGGAAGCGATCCAGCCGCGCTGTCCGCGCCGGTGCGCGCCGAGCGCGACGTTCTCGATCACGCGCCGCTGGCCGAGCAGGCGCACGTGCTGGAAGGTGCGGCCCAGGCCCAGTGCGGCAAAGGCGCGCGAGGGCTGGCCGGTCATGGCCCGGTCCATCAGACGGACCTCGCCGGCGCTCGGGTCGTCGACGCCCGAGATCATGTTGAAGAAGGTGCTCTTGCCGGCGCCGTTGGGCCCGATCAGCGCATGGATCTCGCCGGCCTTCACGTCCATGCTGACCGCGTCGTTGGCGACCAGCCCGCCGAAGCGCTTGGTGACCGCGTGCGCCTGCAGCACCACCTGCCCGCGCGGCGGCAATGCGGCCTCGGGCAGCGTCAGCGTGCGGCGCGGAGCGCGCACCGCGTCCGGCCGCAGGAAGCGTGCGCACAGGCGCGCCAGCGTCGGCCACACGCCGTCGGCGAAGCGCTGCAGCACGAACAGCATCAGCAAGCCGAACACGATGATCTCGAAGTTGCCGCTCGAGCCGAGCAGCTGCGGCAGGACGTCCTGCAGTTTCTCTTTCAGCAGCGTGATGATCGCCGCGCCGAGCACCGCGCCCCACAGGTGGCCCGCGCCGCCGACCACCGCCATGAAGAGGTACTCGATGCCGATGTCGAGGTTGAAGGGCGTCGGGTTGATGAAGCGCTGCATGTGCGCATAGAGCCAGCCCGACACGGCGGCCAGCAGCGCCGCCAGCACGAACACCTTGATGCGGTAGCGGGCCGTGTCCACACCCATCGACTCGGCCATCACGCGCCCGCCCTTGAGTGCGCGGATGGCCCGGCCTTCGCGCGAATCGAGCAGGTTGTGCAGCGCCCACAGCGCCAGCAGCAGCACGCCCCAGATCACGAGGCCGAGCGAGCGCGGCGACGCGAAGGACCAGCCCGCGACCACGATCGCCGGCACGCCCGCGACGCCAGTGTGGCCGCCGAGGAACTCGAGGTTGCCGAACAGGTAGTAGAAGCTCAGGCCCCAGGCCATCGTGCACAGCGGCAGGTAGTGGCCCGACAGCCGCAGCGTGATGGCGCCCAATCCCCAGGCGACGACGAAGGTCAGCACGATGCCGAACAGCAGGCCGACCCATGGCAGCGCCGCCGGCCCGAGCAGGCCGGCGATCGCGGCGCTCGCGCCGGGCGAGGTGCAGATCCAGGCCGTCGCATAGGCGCCCGTGCCGACGAAGGCCGCCTGGCCGAAAGAGGTCATGCCGCCGACGCCGGTCAGCATCACGAGGCCGGCCGCGACCATCGCATAGAGGCCGACGTAGCACAGCACCTGCACCGGGAAGTCGGGCAGGAAGCCCCACACCGCGGCCAGCAGCACGACGAAGGCGAGCGACAGGTGACGGCGCGTCATTCCTCGTCCTCCACATGCCGGCTGCGCAGCGAGCGCCACCACAGCACCGGGATGATGAGCGTGAAGACGAACACCTCCTTGAAGGCGCTGGCCCAGAAGGAGGAGAAGGATTCGAGCTGCCCGACGATCAGCGCGCCGACCAGCGCCAGCGGATAGCTGCCGAGCCCGCCGACGATCGCGGCGACGAAGCCCTTGAGGCCGATCAGGAAGCCGGTGTCGTAGTAGATCGTGGTCAGCGGCGCGATCAAGAGGCCCGAGACCGCGCCGATCAGCGCCGCGAGCGCGAAGCTCAGGTCGCCCGAGAGGCCGGTCGGAATGCCCATCAGCCGTGCGCCGACGCGGTTCATCGCGGTCGCGCGCAAGGCTTTGCCGACGATCGAGCGTTCGAAGAAAAGAAACATCAGCAGCACCAGCACGGCCGTGACGCCGACCACCACCAGCGACTGCCCGGTGACCGGGATGCCGCCGATGTCCGTGCGCAGTTCGGAGAAGGCCGGCGTGCGCGAACCCTCGGCGCCGAAGAACAACAAGCCGAGCCCGACCAGCACGCCATGCAGCGCCACCGACACGATCAACAGCGTGAGCACGGTGGCATCGGCCAGCGGCCGGTAGGCGAGGCGGTAGAGCAGCGGCCCGAGCGGCATGATCAGCACCAGCGCAGCGACCGATTGCATCAGCAGCGAAGCCGGCCGCAGCCACAGCACCAGCGCGCAGGCCGCCAGCGGCAGCGCCACGCACCATGCGAGGGTCGAGGTCCAATCGACCTCGGCGCCGCGCTTCCAGCGCCAGCCTTCCACCGCGAGCGCGGCCGCGGCCAGCACCAGCAGCAGCCACAGCGTGGCCGGCACATGGCCGGCCTGCATCGTGGCCACCGACAGCGCACTGAAGGCGACGAACTCCCCTTGCGGGATGAAGATCACCCGGGTCACGGAGAACACCAGCACCAGCGCCAGCGCCATGAGCCCGTAGATCGCCCCGTTCACGATCCCGTCCTGCCCCAGGATCAGGGCGATCTGGCTGTCCATCAGGGTTGATATTTCCAGGTGCCGTTCTCGATCTTGACCATCACGCGGGCGCGCTGGTCCAGGCCCAGGTGGTCGGTCGGCGACATCGTGAAGATGCCGTGCGCGCCGGCCACGTCCTTGACCGATTCGAGCGCATCACGCAGCGCCGCGCGGAACTCCGGCGTGCCCGGCTGCGCCTTCTTGAGCGCGACCGGCACCGCGGCATTCAGCACCTGGCCGGCATCCCAGACATGGCCGCCGAAGGTGGAGACGCTGCCCTTGCCGTACATATCCTCGTAGGCCTTGACGTAGGCGCTCGCCGATTTCTTGATCGGGTTCGAATCGGGCAGTTGCGCCGCCACCAGGATCGGGCCGGCTGGCAGGAAGGTACCCTCGACGTCCTTGCCGCCCACGCGCAGGAAGTCGGTATTGGCCACGCCGTGCGTCTGGTAGATCGTGCCGGTGTAGCCGCGCTCCTTGAGCGTCTTCTGCGGCAGCGCGGCCGGCGTGCCCGCCCCTGCGATCAGGATGGCGTCGGGCTTGGCGGCCATCAGCTTGAGCGCCTGGCCGGTGACCGAGGTGTCGCTGCGGCCATAGCGTTCGTTGGCGACGATCTGCAGCTTCTTCAGCGCCGCGGACTTGCCGAATTCCTCGTACCAGCCCTCGCCGTAGGCATCGGAGAAGCCGATGAAGCCGACCGTCTTGATGCCGTGCGATGCCATGTGCTCGGCAATCGCGAGCGACATCATGATGTCGTTCTGCGGCGTCTTGAACACCCATTTGCGCTTGGCATCCATCGGCTCGACGATGCGCGACGAGGCGGCCAGCGAGATCACGGGCACCTTCGCCTCGGCCACCACGTCGATCATCGCCAGCGCGTTGGGCGTGACGGTCGAACCGATGATCACGTCGACCTTGTTCTCGCTGATCAGCTTGCGCGTGTTGGACACCGCGGCCGTGGTGTCGGACCCGTCGTCCAGAACGATGTAGTTCACCTTCTGGCCGCCCATGGTCTTGGGCAGCAGCGCGATGGTGTTCTTCTCGGGAATGCCGAGCGATGCCGCTGGCCCGGTGGCCGACAGCGTGACGCCGACGTTGACGTCGGCATGCGCCGAAAAGGCCAGCGCACACAGGATCGCCGCGCAGACGCGGGAAAGAGATTTCATTGTTGGCTCCGAAGGTTGAAGGAAAACGGGCCGGCTCAGCGTTCGTCGAAAGACAGCACCACGCGCTCCGTCAGCGGATGCGCCTGGCAGGTCAGGATGAAACCGGCCGCGACCTCATTCTTGTCGAGAGCGAAGTTCCGCTCCATCCGCACTTCCCCTTCCAGGAGCCGCGCGCGGCAGGTGCCGCAGACGCCCGAGGTGCAGGAAAACGGCACCTCCAGCCCGGCAGACGAGGCGGCATCGAGGATGCTCGGCTGCCCCTTGCTGAACGGGATCTCGCGCCTGAGGCCGTCGCGCACGATGGTGATGCGCGCCGCTTCGGCATCGCCCGGCAGTGCCTCGTGCACCACCGCGCCGACGCCGCCCGGCCCAGTCGCCGGCTGCGCCACGCCGAAGCGCTCGATGTGGATGCGCTCCTCGGGCACGCCGGCTTCCAGCAGCGCGGCCTCGGCCTCGTCGTTCATCTGGAACGGGCCGCAGATGTAGGCATGGTCGATCTCCGCCGCGGGCACGACGCTCTGCAGGAACTGTGCGATCTTCTCGCGGTTCATCACGCCCATGTTGATCGGCGCATCGGTGTGCTCGTCGGAGAACACGTGCTGCAGCACCAGCCGCGTCATGTAGCGGTTCTTCAGGTCCTCGATCTCTTCCTTGAACATCGTGGACTGCAATTGCCGGTTGCCGTAGATCAGCGTGAAGCGGCTCCGCGGCTCGCGTGCCAGCACCGTCTTCATGATCGACAGGATCGGCGTGATGCCGCTGCCGCCCGCGATGCCGACATGGTGGTGCTGCGCGCCGGGCTCGATCGGCACGAAGAAGCGGCCCTGCGGCGCCATCACCTGCAGCGTGTCGCCGGGCTGCAGCGTGCTGTTGATCCAGTTGGAGAACACGCCGTCGCGCACCTTGCGCACGCCCACGCGCAGTTCGCCGTCGTCGACGCCGGCGCAGATCGAATAGGAACGGCGCAGGTCCTGGCCATCGATCTGCGTGCGCAGCGTGAGGTACTGGCCCTGCGTGAAGCCGAAGACCTCGCGCAGTGCTTCGGGCACATCGAAGGAGACGATGACCGCCTCGGCCGTGTCGGGCTCGATCCTGCGCACGCGCAAGGAATGAAAGTCAGCGCTCATGTCGAATCCTTCCAGAAACGCCGCGGAACCGGCTTTGCCGGGCCGCTGGCGTTGCCCCCTGCAAGGGGGTTGGCGGCCACACGAAGTGGGCAAGCCTGGGGGTGTTCGTCATATCCGTTTGAAGTGTTCGAAGGGTTCGCGACATGCGATGCAGCGATACAGCGACTTGCAGGCCGTCGATCCAAAGGCCGACAGACGTTCGGTGTGGGCGCTGCCGCAACGCGGACACGCCACGGACTCCGCGGGCACGGAGGACCGCCGCACGATGCGGATCGGCACCGCGCCATCGGACGGCCGCGTCGCGCCGGGCGGTGCGATGCCATAGGCCGTGAGCTTGCGCCGGCCTTCGTCGCTGATCCAGTCGGTGGTCCAGGCCGGCGCGCGGCGCAGGCTCACGCGCGCGGGGCCGAGGCCGGCGGCTTCGATGGCCGCGAGCACGTCGCGCTCGATCACCTCGGTGGCGGGGCAGCCCGAATAGGTCGGGGTCAGCACGATCTCGAGTCCGTCGTCATCGGGCAGCACATCGCGCACGATGCCGAGGTCGCAGACCGAGAGCGCGGGGACCTCGGGGTCGAGCACGGTGTCGAGCACGGCCCATGCGCGCGCGACGCGCGGGTCGACGTGCAAGCGTGCGGGCACTGCGCTCACCACACGCCTCCCGGGAAGGCGCGCTGCAGATGCTGCATCTCGGCGAGGATGTAGCCCATGTGCTCGCTGTGCACGCCGCGCTTGCCGGTGCTGCGGAAGGCAGTCTCCTTCGGCGCCACGAGCGTGGCTTCCTCGAGCACGGCATTCATCTCGGCCAGCCAGGGCTCGCGCAGTTCCGACCAGCAAGGCCCGAGCCCGGCCGCACGGGCTTCCTGCTCGACCGCATCGGACTCGAAGCACTCCGGCACATAGCGCCACAGCTGCTCCAATGCCGCGTCCATGCGCGCATGCGATTCGGCTGTGCCGTCGCCCAGGCGCACCACCCAGTCGGCGGAATGCTGCTGGTGGTAGCGCGCCTCCTTCAGCGCCTTGCCGGCGATGGCCGCGAGCTCTTCGTCGCTCGACGATGCAAGGCGCTCCCACAGCAGCTTGAGCAGCGTCGCGACCATGGTGTTGCGCAGCACGCTGAAGCCGAAATCGCCGCGCGGCAATTCGACCAGGGTGAGGTTGAAGTAGTCGCGCTCGTCGCGCAGAAAGGCGAGCTGGTCTTCGTCATGCGCACGGCCTTCGAGCTGGCCGGCACGGGTGAGCAGCGCGCGCGCCTGGCCGACGAGGTCGAGCGCGATGTTGCTCATCGCGATGTCTTCTTCCAGCGCGGGCGCATGGCCGCACCATTCGCCCAGGCGCTGCGCGAGGATCAGGCAGGTGTCGGCGATGCGCAGCAGGTACTGCACGGCCGCGCTGCGCTCGATGTCGATGGAGGCTACTGGCATGCAAATGGCTCCTTCCAGGAATACCGCGGAACCGGCTTTGCCGGGCCGCTGGTATTGCCCCCTTGAGGGGGGATTCGGCTACGCGAAGCGAGCAAGAAACGGGGGTGGGCCATGTTCACATGTGGTCGACAGACTTGGGCAATGCGTAGAAGGTCGGATGCCGGTAGACCTTGTCTTCCGCCGGATCGAAGTACATGTCCTTGTCGCCCGGATCGCTGGCGACGATCTGGTCGGAGCGCACCACCCACACGCTCACGCCTTCCTGGCGCCGCGTGTAGACGTCGCGCGCCATCTGCAGCGCCATCTTCGGGTCGGGCGCATGCAGGCTGCCGCAATGCTTGTGGTCGAGGCCGGCCTTGCTGCGCACGAACACTTCCCACAGCGGCCACTCCTGGTGCTGAACGTCCTGCGTCATGCGGCTTCCTTCATTGGTTGTTTGCGCGCATGGGCCAGCGCGGCTTCGCGCACCCAGGCGCCCTCTTCCCAGGCCTTCACGCGGGCACCGAGCCGCTCGCGGTTGCACGGCCCGTCGCCGGCGATCACGCGCCAGAATTCGTCCCAGTCGATCGCGCCGTGGTCGTGCGCCTGGCGCTCCTCGTTCCACTTCAGGTCGGGGTCGGGCAAGCTCACGCCCAGCACCTTGGCCTGCTCGACCGCGGCATCGATGAACTTCTGCCGCAGGTCGTCGTTGGAGAAGCGCTTGATGCCCCAGCGCATCGACTGCGCGCTGTTGGGCGATTGTTCGTCGGGCGGCCCGAACATCATCACCGAGGGCCACCACCAGCGGTTCACCGCGTCCTGCACCATCGCCTTCTGTGCTTCGGTGCCGTGCTGCATCATCGTGAGCAGCGCCTCGTAGCCCTGGCGCTGGTGGAAGCTTTCCTCGCGGCAGATGCGGATCATCGCGCGCGCATAGGGCGCATAGGAGCAGCGGCAGATCGGCACCTGGTTCATGATCGCGGCGCCGTCGACCAGCCAGCCGATGGTTCCCATGTCGGCCCAGGTCAGCGTCGGGTAGTTGAAGATCGAGCTGTACTTGGCCTTGCCCGTGTGCAGTGCGTCGAGCAACTGGTCGCGGCTGGTGCCCAGCGTCTCGGCGGCGGCGTAAAGGTAGAGGCCGTGGCCGCCCTCGTCCTGCACCTTGGCCAAGAGGATCGCCTTGCGCTTCAAGGTCGGCGCGCGGCTGATCCAGTTGCCTTCGGGCAGCATGCCGACGATCTCGGAATGCGCATGCTGGCTGATCTGCCGCACCAGCGTCTTGCGGTAGTGATCGGGCATCCAGTCCTTGGCCTCGATGAAGCTGCCGGCATCGATGCGCTCGTCGAAGCGCTGCTCGAGCTGCATCTCCTCGGCGGAACGCACGGCCTTGGGGCCGTCGGCCTTGTCCTTGCCCATGGTGTCCATCGCTTGCGTGTACATGGCGGTCCTTTCGTGGCAGCTCAGCGGCTGCGTTCGTCGATCACGCGGCGTGCCTTGCCGGTGAGCGTGCGTTCGAGCGAATCGGGCTTCTGCACGAGCACCGTGGTGCTGATGCCGACCAGCGTCTTCACGCGCTGCTGCACCCACTGCGCGATCTGCCGGCGCTCGGCCTCGCCGGGATCGCCGGCGGCGGCCTGCAGCTCGCAATGCACTTCGACGCTGTCGAGATGGCCTTCGCGGCCGACCTTGATCAGGTACTGGCCCGAGAGCTTGCCGTGCGCGAGCACGATCTCCTCGATCTGCGTCGGGAACACGTTGACGCCGCGGATGATCAGCATGTCGTCGCTGCGCCCGACGATCTTGCCCATGCGGCGGAAGCTGCGCGAGGTGGGCGGCAGAAGGCGCGTGAGGTCGCGCGTGCGGTAGCGGATGATCGGCAGCGCTTCCTTGGTGAGCGAGGTGAAGACGAGTTCGCCCTCCTCGCCGTCGGGCAGCACCTCGCCGCTCTCGGGGTCGATGATCTCGGGATAGAAATGGTCTTCCCAGACCACCGGGCCGTCCTTGCTCTCGATGCATTCGCTGGCCACGCCCGGGCCCATCACCTCGGACAGGCCGTAGATGTCGACCGCGTCCATGCCGGCCTTGCCTTCGATCTCGCGGCGCATCGCCTCGGTCCACGGCTCGGCGCCGAAGATGCCGACCTTGAGCGAGGTGCTGCGCGGATCGATGCCCTGGCGCACCAGCTGCTCGATGATCACCTGCATGTAGCTGGGCGTGACCATGATGATGTCGGGCTTGAAATCGTTGATCAGCTGCACCTGCTTCTCGGTCTGGCCGCCCGACATCGGAATCACGGTGCAGCCGGCGAGTTCGGCGCCGTAGTGCGCGCCCAGTCCGCCGGTGAAGAGGCCGTAGCCGTAGGCCACGTGCACGATGTCGCCGGGCCGTCCGCCGGCGGCGCGGATCGAGCGCGCCACCAACTGGGCCCAGGTCGCGATGTCGTTCTTCGTGTAGCCGACGACGGTCGGCTTGCCGGTGGTGCCGGACGAGGCGTGGATGCGCGCCACCTGCTCGCGCGGCACGGCGAACATGCCGAAGGGATAGTTGTCGCGCAGGTCCTTCTTGACGGTGAACGGAAACTTCGCGAGATCACTTATCTGCCGCAGGTCCCCGGGATGCACGCCGCGCGCATCGAAGGCCTGCCGGTAGTGCGGCACGTGGTCGTAGGCGCGCTGCAGCGTGGCGCGCAGGCGCTGCACCTGCAGCGCGGTGATCTCGTCGCGGCTGGCCGACTCGATCGCTTCGAGGTCGCCGGGCATCGGGCGTTGGACGGGCATGAAGGTCTCCTTGAACCGGACGGTCGCGGCGCTCAGGCCGGCACGGCCGGCTTGCCCTTGATGCTGTAGGAACGGCCGCGAAACACCGCCACGCGATCGCCATGCTGATTGATCACCTCGGTGTCGTAAATACCGGTTCGCCCTGCCTTCGCGACTTCGGCGCAGCGCGCCGTCAGCAGGTCGCCCTCGCGCGCCGGGGCGACGAAGTCGATGCCGAAACCGGAAGCCACGGTGAGTTCGTTGTACGAATTGCAGGCGAAGGCGAAGGTCGAATCGGCCAGTGCGGCGATGAAGCCGCCGTGGCAGGTCTGGTGGCCGTTGAGCATGTCCTCGCGGACCTTCATGCGGATCTCCGCGCGGCCCGGCGCGACCTCGATGATCTGCATGCCCAGCGTCTGCGTGGCGCGGTCGTTGGCATACATGCCTTCGCGCACGAAGTCGGCCGTCTGCTGCGGTGTGCGTTCAACCATTCGACGAATCCTTTCAGCGGTCCGAGAAGCGGGGGGCGCGCTTGGCGCGGAAGGCGTCCACGCCCTCCTGGTAGTCGTGCGCGGCGCCCAGCTGGCGCTGCAGGCCGGCCTCGTTGGCCAGCGCGGCCGGCAGGTCGAGCCGCTGTGCATCGGCCAGCGCCTGGCGCGTGGCGGCCAGTGCGCGCGACGGCATCGCGGCCAGCCGCGCGGCCAGCGCATCGACCGTCGAGGCCAGCTCGGCATCGTCGACGCATTTCCAGATCAGGCCCATCTGCGCGGCCTCTTCGGCCGGCAGCTTGTCGCCGAGCATCGCGAGCCCGAGCGCGCGCGCCGATCCGACGAGGCGCGGCAACAGCCAGGTGCCGCCGGTGTCGGGCACCAGTCCGATCTTCGCGAAGGCCTGGATGAAGCTCGCCGAGCGGCCGGCCACAACGAGGTCGCAGCACAGCGCGAGATTGGCGCCCGCGCCCGCGGCGACGCCGTGCACGGCCGCGATCACCGGCACCGGCATGGAACGCAGGCGCAGCACCAGCGGCGCATAGAGCGCTTCGATCACATGGCCGAGATCCTTGGGCCGGGCACCGGGCGTGGTGTCGGGCGCCACCATCGGATCCGCCAGATCCTGACCCGCGCAGAAGGCGCGGCCTGCGCCGCCGAGCACCACGCAGCGCACGCCGTCGTCGTCCGCCGCGGCGTTCAGCGCGGCCATGAGCTCGGCATGCAATTGGGAGGTGAAGCTGTTGAGCGCTTCCGGCCGGTTCAGCTGCAGCGTGCGCACGGGGCCGTTGTCGGTGACGCGCACCAGGGCTTCGTTCATCGCGTTCCTCTCTGGGTTGAAATGATTGACCGACCGTCCGGTAGATTATAGAGGGCGCTGGTTTGCGGTGGCAAGGGCGGCGGCATTCACATCCTGCGCCGGCGTGCTCAGGCGCCGGTGCTTTCGGTCGAAGGACGAACGATGCGCCGCTTCTTGATGATCACGGTCGGAACGGTCGCGGGGGTTGCCGGCCTGGCGGCGGCCGGCGCTGCGGAGGCTGGCGCACCGGGCGTGCGGCTCAGCACCTGCATGACGCGGCTGGTGTTGAGCGGCCGGATCACGTCGCCGTTGACCTGCGCATAGGAGCCATCATCGAGCTGAGCGAGCGCGCCGATCTGCATGCCGTCCTGCACGGTGCCCAGCAGCCGGCAATCGGTGCGGGCATAGGTGAAGAAGGTCCAGCGGTTGCCGATCTGAATCCGCAGGGGCTGCCGACTCATGGTGAAGTCCTGTTCATCGCGCTCATTTCGTGCCCCGGGAGTGTAGCGATGCCGACCCCGGCCGCACCACGGCGCGCACGCCGCCGAAGTACAACTGCGAGACGATCCGGCCGATCGCGTCGCCGTCGAGTTCGCCGTCCGGCTTGAGCCAGGTGAACATCCAGTTGATCATGCCGAACAGCAGCATCGCCATCGGCTTGCCCAGCAGGCTGTCGGGCGCTTCGCCGCGCACCTCGGCGATGGTGCGCGCGAAGGCGGCGACCACGCGCCGCTCGACACCGATGATGCGCGCCCGGTCTTCCTCGCGCAGAAAGCGCACGTCCTCGGTCAGCACGCGCTGCGCGTTCTGCGCGATCGCGGATTCGGCGACGAAGCGGCGGATGAGTTCGCGCAGCCGGGCTTCGGGCTCGGCATGCTCGCGCAGGATCTCGGTCACGATCGCCTCCAGCCGCAGCACATGGTCTTCGGCGATGCGCACGGCCAGGTCGTGCTTGTCGCGCACGTAGTGATAGAGCGTCGCCTTCGACACGCCGCAGGCCGCCGCCACCTCGTTCATCGACGTGCCTGCATAGCCGCGCTGCGCGAACAATTGCGCCGCATTGGCAAGAATCATCTCTCGCTGGCCGTCGTAGCCGGCCGTGTCACGCACGCGAGCCATCCGGCAGCGTCCTTTCCATGGATGTGGGCGCCTGCAGGGCCTGCAGGCGATTCGCGATGATGGCACGCGTGGCGACGCTCAAAGCGCGCAGGTCCGGAACCCGAAGAAGCCGTCGTCGCGCTCGGGCGCCGCGAAGCCGCGGCGCTTGGGCGAGCGCAGGCGCGCGCGCGTGGCGAAGGACGCGCCGCGCAGCACGCGCGCGCGGCCGAAGGCCGGCTGCGGATCGAACTCGGTGTCCACGCTCCACGGATCGGCCACATGCCCGGGCCAGGGCTTGAGCGTGCCGGCGGTCCACTCGTGCACGTCGGCCCAACGAAAGCCGCGCCGCGCGGCGGTGTGGGCCGCGATCTCCCACTCGACCTCGGTGGCAAGGCGGCGCCCGGCCCAGCGCGCCCAGGCATCGGACTCCCACCAGCTCACATGCACCGCGCTGCGGTTGCCGGCGGCGCGCACCGTCTTGCCGAACTGGCGCTGCAGCACCGATCCGCCCGTGCCGTGGCGCGCGGCGCCGATCTGCTCGACATGGCGCGGCCCGCGGCGCCCTTCGGCCTGGCACTCGAGCCAGGCGCGGCCTTCGGGATGCCAGAGTTCGGGGCGGTCGTAGCCGCCGTCGTCGACGAACTCGACGTACTGGCTCCAGGTCACCGGCTGCGCGTCGATCTCGAACTCGGGCACCTCGACCGTGTACGTGCCGCGTTCCTGGGCGAAGGTAAAGCCCTCGTCGGGCAGCCCGAGCTCCCACGAGATCGAAGGCACCAGCACCGGCTCGTGCGACACCGCGGCCGGCGGCAGCTCGACACCCAGCGAGATGCCGAGCGTCTGCGCCATCACGACCAGCTGCTCGCCGCGCAAATCCTCGTGGAACAGCGCGAGGCGATAGAAGTAGAGGCCGGCATCGGTCTCGACCGCGTGCTCCAGCAGTTCGAGCGTGCTTTCGAGCGTGTCGAGCAGGTAGGCCCTGGCCTGCTGGAGGTCCGGCAGTTCGGGCGACCAGCGGTCCTGCGCGGCCAGCTGCGCCGGGTTCCACCACAGGTCGGCCTGCGGTTCGATCGCGGCCAGCCGCGTCGGGCGCACGGGGCATGCGGCACCGAAGGCGCGCTGCGTGTTGCGCGCGATCCACCACTCCGCGAACCAGCCGATATGACCCGCCAGCCAGAGCGGCGGATCGATGCCTTCGACCCGCGGCACGGGCAGCGCGGGCGAGCCCAGCAGTTGCTCGTAGAGCGACAGCAGATGCAAGGTGTGATTGCGCGCGTCGATCAATGCCAGCGAGAGCAGTTCACGGCCCGCGCGCCGCATGTCGGGCGAGTCGATGGAATGAGGCAGGCCGGCCATGGTGAACGGCGCCCCGGACGAAGGGTTCGAGGGCATCGCGCATTATGGCGACGCGCGCCGCCGGCGCGACCATGGAAACCCGACGCCCCTTCGCGCCTCACCACTTCATCGACTGCAGGAAGGCGTCGAAGGGCGCCTCGGCGTAGCGGGCGCCGATCAGCGCTTCCTTCTGGAAGGCGCGGTAGTCGTCGTGGATCTTCTTCCAGCCGGCATTCCTGGCGCTCAGCTCGCGGTCCAGGTCCAGGGTCGCCCTGAACGCGGCCTCGAGCACCGGCTTCGGAAAAGCCTGCGCCACGATGCCGCCGCGCATCAACTGCTGCAAGGCCACCGGGTTGCGCGCAGCGTAGCGCGCCTGCATGTCGAGCTGCGTGAATGCACAGGCCACTTCGACGATGGCCTTGTATTCGGCGCTGAGCGCATCGAAGGCCTTTCGATTGACCAGCAGCTCGAGCTGCAGGCCGGCCGACCACCAGCCGGGGTAGGCGTAGTGCGATGCCGCTTTCTGCAAGCCGAGCTTCTGGTCGTCGTAGGGCGAGTGGCCCTCGGCCGCGCCGATCGCGCCCTTGGCCAGTGCGGCAACGACCTCGCTGTCGGCCAGCTTCTGCGGCACGCCGCCGAGCCGTTCGAGCACGCGCGGCGCCAGACCGCCGAAGCAGAACTTCAGCCCCTTGAAATCATGCGGGCTGCGGATCTCGCGCCGAAACCAGGCGCCCGCCGGCGCCCCGGTGTTGCCGCAGGAAAAGTTCAGCGCATCGAGGCGGCCGTAGAACTCGCGCGTGAGCTTCAGTCCGTTGCCCTCGGTCATCCAGGCCGAGAGCTCGCGCGCATTCATGCCGAAGGGCAGCGCCGAGCCGATGGCGAACACCTCGTCCTTGGCAGCGAAGCTGGCGCCGGCGGTGTGGCAGGCTTCGATCGCACCTTGCTGCACGCCGTCGAGCACGGCGTGCGCGGGCATCAGCTCGCCCGCGGCATGCACCTCGATCTGGAAGCGGCCACCGGTCATCTCGCCGACCTTGCGGGCGAAGGTCTCGGCGCCGCCATAGAGAAGATCCAGCGGCCTCGCAAAGCCCGATGCGAGGCGCCAGCGCGTGGCGGCCTGCGCGTGCACCGCGGGCGCGATGCCCGCGGCCACGAGGCCCGCGAGTGCGCCACGTTGGATCAGGGAACGACGCTGCATCAGACTCGGCTCCAGACAAGGACAAACGACAAGGACGGGCGATTGTAGGAAGCGCGGCCAGCGAGCCCTTCGGCCGCGCCCGACAGCGCTTGATCTTTTGAAACGCGTCGCTATGATCCGCCCGCAATAACGACAGCCCCCAAGGGGCAAGGGACGGGATCATGACCAGCGCATCGGCTTCGGCCATGGCGCGGCTGCGCAGCGCGCCGGACCTCATCACTCACTTTCACTCTGTCTTGCGCCGCTGCGCCGGATTCGGCGCGCTGCTCCTGGTGGCGATCGCGTCGCGCGCCGGCCCCGCGCCCATCAGGATCGTCCCGGGCCTCGAAGAACCGCTGGTCGCGATGGGCCCGAGCTCGCAGTCCGAGAACGCAGCACTCGAAGCCGCACTGGCGCGATGCAGCCGCACGCCAAAGCGCTGGCCGATCGCGCCGTCGGCGAGTTGGCCAGAATGCATGCGCGCCTGGGCCATGCGAGCGAACTCGATGCCCTCTTCTCCGCCATGGACGGTCGTGCCGTCGGCGCACTGTGAGTATCCCAACTCAAAGGAGTTTGGTACCGCCAAGTGGCGCACGACCGACGGGCGTTCGCGCTGGATTCACGGTGGTGGGTCAAGTCTAGGCAATCACGCACTTGATCCACAGCAAGGGTGGGTGCCTACGCTTGGTTGCACGCGTGCTCAAAATGCCGACGTGGATACCTTGTGTTCGAAGTCTGAAGCCTGGAAAAGGCCAATCCCGGTCAATCGCTTCCGTATTCAAGGTGGTGAGCATGAATGTTTCTTGGACAACCATCACACGGAGTCTCGTACTCTTGGTGCTCTGCTGGAATATGTCAAACGCAAGCGAAGCCGCGTGCACGCTCCCCTGGCCGGATACCTATAGACCCGGCACCAGCAATCCAAACGTGGTCGGCAAGGTGATTACCGTGAGCAACGCGCAGATCGACCTCCAAACAAGGAATGGGCGCCAGCGCATTGGGCTTCCTCCGTCAGGCGTGTATTACACGGCCTTTGGCGGGGACGATCGCATTGACAATCTCAAGTTGGGTCTCATCGCACGTGCTTGGTACGTTGACTGCAAGGTTCCGAAGGATGGTGCAGTACCGAAAGCTGCGTATCTCGAAGTGTACTCAAACGATCCGGATGATCGCCCTCCACCAAGCTATTGGAAGCGCTACTGATGAGAGGAAAAGCATGACCCCATTTGGCACTCTGGCGATGAACCTCACCCGACACGCCTGTACGTCCATGCATCCCGCCTGGAAGCGGCCGGAGTGAGACATCCGCAATGGTTCGGCCGCACCACCGCATAGATGAAGCGAGCAAAACGTGAAATCACCACGCATTCTTGTGGGCTTCAACGAGATGCTGGAGCCCAACTTGGTACTGCTCTCGAAGACTGACACTCGAGCCAATTCGTCCGGAGCAACCGTCTTGTTGAGTGAAGGGCTCTCTGTTCATATCTATGAGGACGACACGGGTTTGGACGGCCAGCCCGACAACTTGCTTGCCGATGGTGTGGTCGAGAAAAACAAGAGCAAACTGAATTGGGCCAGGTCGGCGAAATGGTGTTGCCGGATTGACGAACGCGGCATACGGCACGAGTCCGAAGAGTAAGTCGGGTCGCATCGATCCCCATCCCGACGCCCGTCGTGGCGCTCTTCATCGCATTCGCCATCTCGATGCGCCGTGCGATGAGTCGGCGCTCCGTACCACCAACGCCCTGAGCGTCGGAACCTACGATGCCGCCGGCACTTTCGTCTGCGGCGGCCAGAGCCGCCTCGCGCGCGAAAGTGCTCCTGTCCCCTGCCGACACGGTCCATCCCCGCGCACCCGCTTGGTGAAAGCCTTCTCACCTCTACCGCGACTCCGCATGCGCATTTTCCCTGATGACCCGAATTTTCCTTGGCCTTCCACCCCTGGCAAGCGAAGGCAAAACGGAGCTGCCGGCCAACGAAACCTAAAGTGGCACCACCGGCTTATAAAATAGCCCCCCCGTTCCAACGACCCTCGAAAGATCACCCAATGAGACAACTCCCGTTCAAGACCTCGCTGCTCGCGCTCGCCGCCTTCGGCGCTCTCTGCACAGCCGCCCAGGCCGCCGATCTGAAGATCGGTGTGGCCGAGGCCCTGTCCGGCGGCGCAGCCCAGTACGGCGTTGCGATCCGCAACGGCTTCGAACTCGCCGTTGGCGAAATCAATGCCGCGGGCGGCATCAACGGCAACAAGATCGAGCTCGTCGTCGCCGACGAACAGGGCAAGAAGGAAGAAGCGATCAACGTCTTCAAGAAACTGATCTTCCAGGACCAGGCGCTGATGGTGTTCGGCCCGACGCTGTCGAACTCGGCGCAGGCCGCCGACCCGATCGCGCAGGCCGCCAAGACGGTGGCCTTCGGCACCTCGAACACGGCCGACGGCATCACCTCGATCGGCGACTACGTGTTCCGCAATTCGGTGACCGAGGCCGACGTGCTGCCCGAGACCATCAAGGTCGCGGTCAAGAAGGCCGGCATCAAGAAGGTCGCGGTGCTCTACGGCAACGACGACGTGTTCACCAAGAGCGGCTACGACAACTTCAAGAAGGCCCTCGAAGACCTGAAGATCCCGGTCACCACCACCGAGACCTTCGCCAAGGGCGACGTCGACTTCAAGGCCCAGCTGACCAAGATCAAGGCCAGCGGCGCCGATGCGATCGTGCTGTCGGCCCTGCTCGCCGAAGGCGCGCCGATCATGGTGCAGGCGCGCCAGCTCGGCCTCAACGTGCCCTTCATCGGCGGCAACGGCATGAACTCGTCCAAGGTGTTCGACCTGGCCAAGGGCAACTCCGACAACCTCTATGTCGGCAGCCCGTGGTCGGCCAGCAATGCGACGCCCGAGAACAGCAAGTTCATCAAGGCCTACAACGAGAAGTACAAGACGGCGCCCGACCAGTTCGCCGCCCAGGCCTACGACGCGATGTACATCGCGGCGCAGGCGCTGAAGGGCGTGAAGCTGTCCGGCAACCTGACGGCCGACCGCGCGGCGGTGCGCGATGCGCTGCCGGCGGTGAAGTACACGGGTGCCACCGGCGCGTTCCAGTTCCGCCGCGCCACCGACAAGGCCGGCAAGCCGGCCGGCTACGACGCGCAGCAGCTGCCCATCGTGAGCGTCACGAAGGGTGCTGACTTCGTCATCGAGAAATAAGCTCGCCCCCAGGCTGCGGCGCACTTCGTGTCGCCTACGCCTTCCCCCTGCCGGGGGCGGTGCCTGCGGACTGGCTGAGCCAGATCCGCGGCACCTCACGTACACGCATGCTCTTATTTTTTGAAGGCTATCACCATGCTTGAACAGCAGTTGGTCAATGCCCTTTCGCTCGGATGCGTGTATGCGCTCTTCGCGCTGGGCTTCACGCTCATCTTCGGCGTGCTTGGCGTCATCAACCTCTCGCATGGCGCGGTGTTCATGGTCGGCGCCTATGCGGCGGTCGAGATCATGGCGCGCTTCGCGCTTCCGCTCTGGGCGGGCCTGCTGTTCGCGTTCGTCTTCTGCGGGCTGCTCGGGCTCCTGATCGACTTCCTGGTGCTCAAGCCGCTGCGCGCACGCAATGCGCCGCACCTGATCCCGATGATCGCCACCATCGGCGTCGCGATCATCCTCGGCAACGGCATGCAGGGCCTGTTCGGCGCGCAGAACATCCGCTTTCCGGCCGGCGTGATCTCGGGCGATTCGCTGGGCATCGCGGGCATCCACCTGACGGCGCTCGAACTCGGCATCATCATCCTGTCCTTTGCGCTGATGGCGGTGCTGATGGTGTCGCTCAAGCGCACCCAGCTCGGGCGTGCCTTGCGCGCGATCGCCGAGTCGCCGAAAGCGGCCTACCTGCTGGGCATCAACGTCGAGGGCCTGTTCTATCTGACCTCCTTCGCGGCCGCCGCGCTCGGCGGCCTGGCGGGCGTGCTGATCGGCCTTTATTCCAACGCCGTGTTCCCGCTGATGGGCCAGCCGATGCTGCACAAGGGCATCGCGGTGATCATCCTCGGCGGCATGGGCGACATCCGCGGCGCGATGCTGGGCGGCCTGTTCCTCGGCTTCGCAGAAGTGCTGTCGGTGGCCTACATCGGGTCGACGATGCGCGACGCGGTGGCGTTCGGCCTGTTGTTCCTTGTCCTGCTCGTGCGCCCCAAGGGCCTGTTCGGCACGCTGCAAGAACGGAAAGTCTGATGGACGCCCTCAACAACTTCTGGCAGGTCTACAGCAACCTGGTGCTCACGCTGGGCACGAACGCGCTGCTGGCGCTGTCGATCTGGCTCACGCTCGCCTGCGGCATGCTGACCGTCGCCAACGCCGCCTTCATGGGCATCGGCGCCTACACCTCGGCGATCCTCACCATGAGCTATGGCGTGCCCTTTCCGGTCGCGATCGCGGCCGGCATGGCGGCACCGGCATTCACCGCCTTCGTGATCGGCAAGCCGACGCTGCGGCTGTCGGGCGTCTACCTCGCGATGGCGACGCTGGCCTTCGGCGAGGTGGTGCGCATCGTGATCCTGAATGCCGAATCGCTCACCGGCGGTGCGCTCGGCCTGAACGGCATCCCGCCATCGACGCAATGGTGGCACGTCGCGCTCGCAGTGGTGCTGGTGCTGCTGGCGCTGTGGCGCCTGCGCCGCTCGAAGATCGGCCGCGCCTTCGAGTCGATCAAGGAAGACGAGACCGCCGCCGGCCTGATGGGCATCGATGTCGGCGCGCACAAGATGCTGGCCTTCGTGCTGGGCGCGGCCATCGCCGGCCTGGCCGGCGCGCTCAACGCGCACCTGACCTTCTTCATCGGGCCGAACGAGTTCGGCTTCGACCGCGGCGTCGACATCCTCACGATGACCGTGCTCGGCGGCATCAACGGCCTCACGGGCCCGGTGCTCGGCGGCATGATCCTCACGATCCTGCCCGAGGCGCTGCGCGGCTTCGGCGATTTCCGGCTGGTGGTGAACGGCGTGATCCTGGTGCTGATCGTGCTCTTCCTGCCGAAGGGCATCTGGGACCCGGCGCGATTCCGGCACTGGTTCGGGCGCAAGGCGGGAGTGCACGCATGACTACGCCCCTGCTTTCGCTCGACGGCGTCTCGCGCCATTTCGGCGGCCTCAAGGTGCTGCAGGAAGTCCACCTCGACGTGCCGCAGGGCGGCGTGTTCGGGCTCATCGGCCCGAACGGCGCCGGCAAGACGACGGTGTTCAACCTCACGACCGGGCTGCTGCCGGTGACCGGCGGCACGATCCGCTTCGAAGGCCGCGACCTCGCGGGCATGAAGCCGCACCAGATCACGCGCGGCGGCATCGCGCGCACCTTCCAGAACATCCGCATCTTCAAGGAGATGTCGCTGCTGGAGAACGTGATGGTCGGCATGCACGCGCAGCTGCGCTACGGCGCCTTCGGCCTGCTCGCCTCCTCCGGCCTGTTCCGCAGCGAGGAGCGCCGCGCGCGCGACCGGGCGCGCGAGCTGCTGTCGTGGGTCAAGCTCGACCACAAGAGCGAGGACGTGGCCGACAACCTCTCCTATGGCGACCAGCGCAAGCTCGAACTCGCGCGCGCCCTGGCGACCGAGCCGAAGCTGCTCCTGCTCGACGAGCCGGTGGCCGGCATGAACAGCACCGAGAAGACCGACCTGATGCACGAGATCCGCAACATCGCGGGCCGCGGTTACACCATCTTCATGATCGAGCACGACATGCGCTTCGTGATGGGCCTGTGCGAGCACATCGCGGTGCTGAATTTCGGCCGGATCATCGCGCGCGGCGGGCCCGACGAGATCCGCAACGACCCGCAGGTGATCGAGGCCTACCTCGGCCGCGAAGAAGACGAAGCGACCAGCGAAGGGGCGGCATCATGAACACCCCATTGCTCAAAGTCGAAGGCCTCAAGGTCGCCTATGGCCACATCGAGGCCGTCAAGGGCATCGACTTCGAACTGAACGAAGGCCGCATCACCACGCTGGTCGGCGCCAATGGCGCGGGCAAGTCGACCACGCTGCTCGCGCTGTCGGGGCTGGTGAAGAAGGCGGCGGGCCGCGTCGTGCTCGACGGGCGTGACCTCACGACGCTGTCGCCGCACAAGATCGTCGGCGCCGGCATGGTGCAGGTGGCCGAAGGCCGCGCCACGCTGACCACGCTGACGGTGCGCGAGAACCTCGAACTCGGTGCCTACACGCGCCGCGACGGCCGCGCTCAGCGCGCCGATGCGCTCGAGCATGTCTACACGTTGTTCCCGCGGCTCAAGGAGCGCTCGGACGGCCTCGCCGGCAATCTCTCGGGCGGCGAACAGCAGATGCTCGCGATCGGCCGCGCCCTGATGGCCAAGCCGCGCGTGCTGCTGCTCGACGAACCCTCGATGGGGCTGGCGCCGATCATCGTGCAGGACATCTTTCGCACGCTGCGCGAGATCAACAAGGCCGGCCTCACGATCTTCCTGGTCGAGCAGAACGTGCGGCAGGCCCTCAAGATCGCCGACCGCGCCTACGTGATCGAAACCGGTCGCATCGTGCTCACCGGCAGCGGGCATGAGCTGCTCGGTGACCCGAAGGTGCAGGACGCGTATCTGGGCGGCTAAGGCGGTGCCTCCTTTATCGCACGCCGAACAGCAGCTTCCAGATGTTCTGAGCTGTTTGCGGGACTAACTCACGACACTGATATGTTCGCTCCGTGTCAAGGGGCACGGATTGAGTTGTTGGGCCAGTGGCACGGGGTGATGCGACACAAGTCTGCTGCTGCGACGATGGATCAGACTGATATCCGTGGGTTGGTTACCACCGTGCATCGATCCGTCATGGAAGCTGCCTCGCTCTAGTGGCGCAGGTTGCCCCCGAAGGGTTCTGTGGATAGTGTCGGTGAGGGTTCTTCCTATCGTGATCGTGCCGCAGGGCTGGGCGTTGCCTGCTGGGCGATCGCCCAGACGAACCCCGCCAACTCCCGTGCCACCGCCACGCAGACCTTGTTGGCCTGCACGCCTCGGCTCGACAGTTGCGCGAATCGCGAACACAAGCGCACCTGCGCCTTCCATGCGTGAGTGCGAATGCCGGGCGGCAACGCCTTGCTGCGGTCGCGCAACTCGTTGCTGATGCGCGCCGGGAAACGGTAGTTCCACGCCGCCTCGGTCAACAGGCGCCGCGCGTGTGCATTGCCGGTCTTGGTGATCGAGCCACGGCGCACGCTGTGCCGCTGGAATGCTCCGAGGGCACGAGTCCGAGGTAGCCCATGAGCTGGCGCGCCCTCAGGCGCATGTTCACGGCGTCTTCGCGCGCACGCCAGAGATTGCGCAGCGCCTCGTGCGTCTGGTCGGGCACCCAGATGGCCTTGAGCTCGCCCGCCCGGGAAAGCTCGGCCAGCCGGGCCCAATCGCGCCGGTCGGTCTTGATGCGTTCGCCTGCTCGCCGCGGTATCAAGGACGGCGCGATGATCTCGCAGCGATAGCCGCGCCGAGTCAGCTCTCGATGCAGCCCGTAGCCGGTGGGCCCGGCCTCGTAGACCACGCTCACCTGCCGCGCCGGACCGTACTTGCGCAGCGTCTTGAGCACCCCCTGCACGTCAGGCCCGAGCGTGCCCACGAACCGGCTCGGCTCTCGCCCAGCTTCACAAACGGCAGCAGCAATGCTGTCCTTGTGCGCATCCAAACCCACGAAGAACTTGATACTCTCGTCCATGGCTCGTCTCCATACGGATTGCGGCTGGGGAAACCCGCCGCATGTGGCTCGGCACACTCTCAGAGTGCGCAATCCACGATACCGGAGACGAGCCTTCCTTCGCCTATCGAGCGACCATCATGTCTAGTGAGTTATCTTGGAGATCCTTCGATACTGATCAGTCCGCCACCATGTGGTGGCCAAAACAATAGGCAGTGAACCGCGACCATACAGGCGACGCTGTTCAATGATCACAGTCGATCCAGCCGGGATATGAAGCTCATCGGCGATCTGCGCATCAGCGCTCTCTGCCCAGATCTCCTCGTCACCGCGCACGACGGGCACGTTCAGATTGCGTATCAACTCGAGGGGCGTGTGACTGGAAAGGTCGACTTCTGAAATGCGTGCACCTAGTTCTTCCCGGATATAGCTCGTCACTGCATAGACCGTGACACCGAGCTTCTGCCGAGTTCCATGCAATCTGTAGACCTTGTCCTGTCCCTTGCCAAAGAACACGGCCGCTGACTCGGGTGCATCGACCAGCCCCCAACTGACGGCTTCCGTCTCTGTTTCCATCCCGAGCCTGACGACATCGCTGATGGTGTCCAGGCTGCGCATCCCTACAACCAGACTGGGATCCAGTACCACCGAACCTCGCTGCGGAAAGCGCTCGATCATGTTCTTGCCACGCAGGAGATCGAGTGCATGACGCACCGTCACTCTGCCCATGCCGTGAAGTTCCATCAACTCCACTTCAGTGGGAAGGCGATCGCCGGGCTTCCATTTGCCCTCCTGAATTTCGCGCTCAAGAACTGAAGCAAGCGTCTGGTAGAGAGGCCGGTGGGATGTCATCAAGAAATTCAACTGTAGGGTCATTCAACTCGGTGCGAGCGAACTACAACTGTCTCCTACGCATTCCGCCCAGATACGCCGCACCAGTTCTCCAGCAGGAGGGATGTCGTGGATCGCGTCCACGCCGATCCCGGCCCACATCGAAGTCTCGGCAGGATCTCCCGACATCCCGACGATGGGAGAAGTCGCCTCGTAGCGAAGGATATCATTGGTGCCGTCATTCGCAACGACCTCTCCTTCTCCCGGTCGCCGTCCCTTGGGCATCGAGCCAGAAGCCTCCCATTGGTTCAGCGTCTCGTTGCGCAACACGCGGTGCAACGACTGCGGCCATCCCTCGTCGAAACACACGGTCAACGCAGTATCCGCCGCGATGGCTGTCGTCAGCTGCTCCTTCCATTCGGGAATTGCACAGGACTCCCGCGTGGCCACGAAGCGCGTACCAAAGATGCCCCCCGAGGCCCCGTTCAACAGAACCTTTCTCAAGGCCTTGCCATCTCCGAGTCCACCGGCGACGACAACCGGCGTATCGCCAGCAATCTCCAGGATGGGCGCAAGCGTGTCCAGCCAACTCGATTGCGCCTGCACATGGCCGCCGGCCTCCTGCCCTTGGCAAACGATGTAGTCGACACCCACGTCCAAAGCCTGCCTCGCCCCTCCCAGGTTGGTCACCTGCATCGACAGCTTCGCACCGAACGATCGCACAAGAGCCACTTGCTCCGGCGTCGGCGTTCCCCACGAGAACTGGACAACAGGCGCGCCCGCCTCCAGCACCAGGGCCAGCTTCCTGGAAGCGGACGGCAGAATCGCCAGAATGATCCCCACGGCAAATGGCTTGCTCGTTCTCGCACCGATCATCCGTACTCTGTCTTTCGCTAGTTCGTCGGGCCAACGTGTCACCCCCAAGCCACCCAGGCCACCGGCCTCCGCCACTGCAACCGCAAGATCGATGGTGAACGGCCCGCCTGCGGTGGCGCAAAGGATGGGATAGCGAATGCCGAGCCGTTCGGTGAGCACCAGGTACTTCCGGGATAAAAACTCCGAACTATGGTGATGCATGGTGAACCTCGTGGATAGAAAAGTCTCTTGTCAACTTCACTTGCAGCCGCTCGCCCAGACAGTCTTTTGCGAAAGCGCCTGACCGCTCGCCGCCGATGCACTCGACGGTTTGAGCATGCTGTTCTGGTACTGCGCCATATAGGTCAGCCACTGGTCGACCTCGTTGGTGTCAAACCTAGTGATCGCATTGACGCGCAATAGCTTCTTCTTGATGACTTCGCGCATCGTTTCATCGCCCCCGGCCAGCCCCTTGGTGTTGACGCCTGCGAGCTTGAGGACATCACCTGCGACCTTGTCCGCATTGACCGGATCACTGACGAAGGCCTTGGCTTCCTCCAGGGCTCGGTTGAAGGCCAGGTACTTCGCCGGCTCTTTCTCGAGCGCCCCTCCTTGCGCGATCCAGACGATGCCGACACGCAACTTGGTGAGGGCTGTGGGCCCCTCGGCATCGGCAAGACTCCACAGCAGCTTCCCGTTGCCACTCTGGGTCAGGAAGGTCGTCATCGGCTCGAACGACATGTAGAAGTCGACACGCTTGTTCTGCATCGCTTCAACTGCTGCGACCGGGCCGACGGGAATGTAGGTCACGCTCTCCTTGGACATTCCCGCTCCCTCGAGCATCGCCTCCATGAAGAACTGCCCGCCAGAGCCAAGTGCATTGACTCCGATGTTCTTGCCCGATATCTGCTGCATGACTTCCGGATAGGGCTTGCGGGCGAAGCCGCTTGCACCGACCAGTTCGAAGTAAGGTCCCGAGGCTGCGCAGATTCCCTTGAAGTCCAAGCCTCTTTGGCGAGCCGCGACCAGCAGATCGGGATTGACAGCCGCGATCTCGACACTGCCACCACTCAAAGCGGCGAGCGCCGCCGGCCCGCTCGTCACACCGACGGTTTCTACATCGACGCCGTGCTTCTTGAAAAGCCCCTCTGCCATGGCGACGTAGAACGTGACGCTGAAAGCGACGCCCGGATAGTATTGAACCTTCAGCGAATTGCTCTGAGAAAAGCAGGACAAAGACAGTCCAGCCAGGAAAATCGCCACCAGACTGGTCCGCAACCGGTCAAAAGAATAGTTCATGAATGTCTCCTTGTATTTTCAATGTGTTGTCGAAGCTTCACGCCGCCTGCCACCTGAGAAGCCTGCGTTCGAGCCAGTTCATCGCCGTCGTTAGAAGCGTTGTGAGAATGGCGACGAAGATCAGGACCGCGAAGACGCCGTCCATGTGGAAGGTGTTGCTCAGATAGGAAACCTGCCCACCCAACCCCTTGGATCCGGCCATCATTTCGGAGACGATCACCGCCAGCATCGCGTAGATCAGTGCGAGCTTGAGGCCGGCGAAGATGCTTGGCACCGCCCAAGGAAGCACGAGGCGGCGAAACCTCACAGCCGATGAAGCACCCAGCGAAGTCATCAACAGGCCAAGGTCTCGATCCACGCTCTTGGCACCTGCGATCACGTTGATCAGGACGATAAAGAAGATCACGGTGATTGCGGTCACGATGTTCGATACCGCGCCAATACCAAGCCACGCAACAAACAAGGGCGCCAGTGCAATTCGGGGAAAGGCATTGAGCAGCGTCAGAAAAGGGTCCAGCGCGGTTTCGAGCAGCGGTGAACGCACGAGCAGAAATCCGACGATGGTCGCTGCCAGACTGCCGAGCACGAAGCCTGCAAGCGCAGACAGCAGGGTAACGCTGGCATTCTTGGCCAAAATGGTTCCGAAGTTCTGCACCATGTAGTCCGCGACGTCCGTGGGCCGAGAAAGGAGTGCGGAGTCGACGATCTTCAGATCGGCAACTGCTTGCCATAGCACGAGGGTGCCTGCAAGAGCCCCGAAGCGGATCAACCATATGGCGGTGGAGCGACGTCGTTTGGCCTTGCTCCGCTCACGCGCCAGATCGGCAAGATGATGCGATGCCATATCAATGCCCTCCTTGCGTGTTTCTCTTCGCTTGCGCGAGCGTCTGCCATAGCTCTGCATAGACTTCGTGGTAGCTCGCTTGTCCCTGGAGCTCTTCGACGACGCGAGGATGAGACAGCGGCACCTTGTAGTCCTTGATGATCCTTCCCGGTCGATCGGAAAAAACGACGACGCGATCCGAGAGTGCAATGGCTTCACCCAGATCGTGGGTGACGAAAACCACCGTCTTCTTTCCGCCTTCCTCGAACAATTCCATCAACAGCTCCTGCAATGTCAATTTGGTTTGGGCGTCCAGCGCGCCGAATGGCTCGTCCATCAGCAGAATCGGACTGTTGAGGGAGAATGTTCTGGCCAGGGCAGCCCTCTGCCGCATGCCTTGGGACAACTGCCCTGGATAGGCGTCCTCGAAGCCACCAAGCCCTACCGATTGGATGAATCTCTGTGCTCGCGGAAGGCGTTCTTGCTCGTTGAGCTGGCGCACCTCCATGCCGAGCAGCACGTTCTGCAGCACGGTCAACCATGGAAACAACGCGGGTCTTGCGAACATGTAGGCGATATCCGTCCTCCCCGCTCTGGGCGGTTCGCCGAGGATTCGGATATCGTCGCTTTGGGGTGCTTCTAGCCCACCCAGCACGTTGAGCAGCGTCGTCTTGCCGCAACCACTCGGGCCCAGGAAGGAGACAAACTCGCCCGAACCGATGCTCAGGTCGATGCCTCGCAGGGCTTCGACGAGCCGCAGTTGTCCATCCTTCTCGGAGGGATAGGTGTGGTCGTAACCCCGGATGCGTATCGCCGGTACAACGCCGGCCCGACCGTCGGACGTCTCAACGCCTGACATGGCGGAACTCCATTCACTGCTTGATTTCGTGAGCATGGGATAGCACTCCAATGAATCGTCCAAGGACTTCTCAGGCAGGCGATGCGAGATGCTTGTACTTGTCGAGATGGCGAACGGCCTTGGACAGTGCCTCGCCCCTGAACGGCTTGTTGAGTATTTCCGGGTCCGTCATCACCTCGAGAACGCATATCTGGCTGGATTCGACGGCTTTCTTGAATGCCGGCACGAGCTGCTCGATGTCAGTGATCCGCTGCGCGTCGGCCCCCATCGCCCTGGCGATCTCGGCGTAGTTGAATCCGGCGCCGACATCGACTCCCACGAACCGGGACTCGAGGAAGGTGGCTTGATTGGCCTTTTCCGCGCCGAGGACACCGTTGTTCATCAGGATGACCACGACGGGGAGATTTTCCTCGAGCGCGGTCATGACCTCCTGGAGTGCGAAGCCCCAGCCGCCATCTCCCACGAATGCGACCACCGGATCTTCGGGATGGGCGAGCTTGACGCCCAGTGCCGCCGGGAAGCCGAACCCGACGTTCGCGAAGTTGCCTGGCGCTATATATCTGCGCGGCTTTGTGAAGCGAAGGAATGCATTGGGAATGCAGGGGGAGAAGCCGATGTCGGTCGTGACAAATGCGTTCTCCGGGAGAGCCTCGCATATGGCGCGAGTTGCCGCGTACGGGTTGATGTACTCGGACGCCGGGCGACACATCACGTCCAGCTCCGCGCGCCATTGCACCTTCAGCGCCCCAACCGTGCTGCGCGTATCACCGCGGCGGGAACCTTCCCCCTGGCGCTGCAGGTGCTCAAGGATGGCGGTTGCGGTGAGTCTGGCATCACCAACCACCGAGACATCCACTGGCTTGGAACGCCCGATCTGCGCTGAATCGATGTCCACCTGGATGATCTTTGCCTGGTGAGGGTAGTAGCGCATCCCATACTGCGGTGCGTAGCCGAAGTCATTGATTCGCGATCCAAGCATCAACACGACATCCGCTTCGGCGAGCATCTGCATCGCCACTTTCGAGCCGTTGAATCCGAGGGCGCCGACGGCCAGAGGATGATCCGTCGGGAATGAATCGTTGTGCCAGTAGGTGTTGGCAACCGGGCAATCGAGGAACTCTGCGAGCGCGGCCGTCGCGTCGTACGCCTCCGAGACCACGCATCCATAGCCCGCCAGGATCATCGGTTTTTTGGCCTTGGCAAGCAGATCTGCAGCGCGACCGATGGATGCCTCGTCTGCGCGAATCGTGGCCGAAGATCTGTACTGCTCCGGCTTGAGAATCACCTGATCGGTATCCCCATAGAAGAAGTCGCGAGGAATATCGACCTGGGCAGGCCCCAGCCTCGCAGTCGCATGGCGGAAAGCAGCTCGCATCGTCTCAGCCATCCGGGACGGGGACGGAACCCTTGCCTGGAACTTGGTGACAGCCCGAAAGATGTCCATCTGGTCGATCTCCTGCAGCCCATCCAGGCCAGACAGGGAGTTCATGGCAGACGGAGTGACCACCACCACAGGCGAATGCGCTTGATAGGCCACAGCGATGGCCGTCAACATGTTGGTGCAGCCAGGCCCGTTCTGCCCGATGCACACGGCCGTCCGTCCTGTTGCCCGCGCATAGCCATCTGCCATGTGCGCCGCGGTCAGTTCGTGATGGACCGGAACGAATCGAATGCCGGCGTGCGGAAACAAGTCCAGTGCATCCTGGAATGCCGAACCCACCAATCCGGTGACGTGCTGCACGCCCTCGGCCACCAGTGTTTCGACGAAGGCTTCGCTAGGAGTCATACGAGGCATGGGGATTACCTTTTCATTTCGTTGAGTTGATGTCGACGACGTGCTTCGTCAGCTTCAAGGACGCCGTGCTCATCGCCCTCTTGGGGACACGTGCGCGGATTCCTGGTCAAGCGCGCCACAGGGTTTGTGGAAATTCGAGCAGTTCGACGGATATCGTCGGGACGCTGGCTGCCGTGCCTTGCTCGAAGAAGGCTTGCAGGGCTTGCAGCAGCGCCTTCCCGGTCCTTTCCTTTGTCGGATCATCTCGACCAGGACCGATCTTCAGGATCGCGTGAACGAAGTGCGCGTCGTTTCTGTCTTCGGCATGCTGGGTTGCCTCTGCTCTATAGGCACGCACGAAGGTCCCGCTGGGCGGGTATTCAGGGCTGCCGTTGGCCTTCACGTGTGCGCGAAGGGACTCGGCCGTCGCCCGGCAGAGGCGTTGCGCGTTCGGCGGATTCAACGGCACGGAGTACTCGATGACCAGATGTGGCATGGTTCGTTTTCCAGTTCGTTTGATTCGAAAGACGCTATGCACGAACGGCGTCTTCAAGGACCATCTGTGCGGCCTTCTCTCCGATCACGATGGCGGGCGCATTCGTGTTCGAAGACGGGATCGTCGGCATGATGGAGGCATCCGCAACGCGCAAACCTCCGATGCCATGCACCCTCAGCCTGGCGTCCACCACACTGATGGCCTCGTCGCTTCCCATGCGGCACGTGCCCGTCGGGTGGTAGGAGGAAAAGATCGATGCCCTGAGGTAGTCCTCGATGTCTTCGTCGGACTCGACCTTGTTTCCGGGTCGAATCTCCTCTTCGACGTAATTTGCGAACGCCGGCTGCTGCGCAACCTTGCGTGCGATCCGAAATCCCTGGATGTAGGTATCGAGGTCGTCGCGTTCGGACAGATGTCGCGTTGTGATGATCGGCGGCAGTGCAATGTCGGGCGAAGACGCGTGCACCGAACCGAGCGATCGAGGCTGCAACTGCACGATCCCGATCGAGAAGCCGGGAAACTCGTCAAGCACCACGCGCTTCGGGTCTCGTTCGTTGGGGCTCGAAAGGTGATGCAACTGCAGCTTGATGCTGGGCTGTATGGCATCCGCTCGATCGGAAACAAAGGCGTGCGCGGTGGCGCCCGGTGTGGACATGAGCCCATTCCGTGTGAGCGCGTAGAGCCCTCCCATTCGCGCCTTCTCGAAGTCGCTGCGCATGATCATGTTCAGCGTCTTCACATTCTTTGCCCTCAGCATCAGGCGCGCGTGAAGGTGATCGCGAAGGTTCTCCCCTACGGCTGGAAGATTCCTGACGAGCGGGACTCCAAGTGATGCAATGCGCTTCTCGTCGCCGATTCCGGATACTTCCAGCAACTGGGGTGAATGCGCTGCACCCGCGCAGACGACGACTTCGCGGAAAGCCAGGGCACGATGGAGCTCGCCATCCTGAAGATATTCGACGCCTTCCGCACGGCCATTGCCGACCAGGACTCTGCGCGCATGCGCATTGAGCGCGATCTCCAGGTTGGGTCGCGCCATCGCGGGTTTGAGATAGGCCTCTCGAACCGCCCAGCGCAGGCCCGCCTTGGTCGACAGCTGCATGAGACAGGCACCCGCGTATTTCCCGTCGTTGTAGTCTTCGTTCTCAGGGATTCCCGCCTGAGCGCAGGCCTTCAGAAATGCATCCGTCAGCGCGTCTCGAGGACCGTATTCAGAGATATGCAGAGGCCCGGACGTCCCGCGCGTCGAGCCTTCCGACGGCGCGCCTGAATACGTCTCCATGCGTTTGAACAGAGGGAGCAGATCCTCGTAGCCCCATCCGGCGTTCCCCATGTTGCGCCAGTGATCGTATTCACACGGATCACCTCGAACCCAGAACATGCCATTGACGGCCGATGTGCCGCCCAACCGCTTGCCGCGCGGGAAGAAGAATCTCCTGTTGAGCACCCCTGGGTCTGGCTCCGCTTGAAGCCTCCACAAGTGTTCGTCGCCCACCAGAATCTTGGCCACGCCCGCCGGAATCCTGAGCCACCACGAAAAGCTGTCGTCCCCTGCCTCGAGCAGCAGGACGCGGTGCCGTCCGGATTCGCTGAGGCGAGCTGCCAAAGTGCCCCCGGCCGAGCCCGCTCCAACCACGACGAAGTCAAAAGTCCTGCTCTCATTCATGGTAAGTCAAATAGGAAGAATAAGATTAATAGGACAAATGTGCCACTCTGCCGGCCCGAGGTAATCAGGAAAACCCCTATACGGAGAGCTTTTGGAAGTTGCAGGTGTGCTGCGCCATATCGCCGCGCCTACGTGATCGAGACCGACCGCATCGTGCTGACCGGCAGCGGGCACGAGTTGCTGGGCAATCCGAAGGTGCAGGACGCCTATCTCGGCGGCTGAGCGCGGCGGCCGCTAGCGCGGCACCGCCTCGAGAATGCGCGCCGCCAGCGCCTCGTAGTCGCCGCCCAGGTGATGCCCGCCCGGCAGCGCCAGCACGCGGGCTTCGCCGGGTGCGAGCTGCGGGCACAGCGCATCCTCGTGCTCGTCGGCGCCGTAGACGCACAGCGTGCCGGCGGGCGGCATGGTGCGGACCTCGGGCGCGATCGGCCGATCGCCGCGCGCGCCGATCCAGTTGGCGACATGGAATTCGAACGAGGCCTTTCGCCCCGGCCCGAGCAATGCGGTCAGGCGCACGCTGGCGCGCGTGCGCGGCGGCAGCCGGTTGTAGGCGAAGGGCAGCACGTCCGCGCCCTGCGAATAGCCGATCAGGATCACCTCGCTGCGCTGCCATCGCGCCGCGTAGTAGCGGATCACGCGGTCCAGGTCGACGGCCGTGCCTTCCGGCGTGCGGGCGGTCCAGAAGTAGCGCAGCGAGTCGATGCCGGCCACCGGGATGCCCGCCTTCGCCAGCGCCGCGGCGATGTGCTTGTCGATGCTGGCCCAGCCGCCGTCGCCGGACACCAGCACCGCGAAGCGCGCGCCCGCGCCGCTCGCGGGCACCTCGACGATCGGCAGATCGGCGAGCTGCGAGGGCGGTACGTCGAGCGCGGCGCGGTGCGAGGCCAGCGTGTCGTAGGCGGCCTCGAAAGCCGCCGATGGATGGGGTGCTGGCACGGCCGCATCCTGCGGCATCCACTTCGCTTGCGGCACGTGCTCGACGAAAGCTTTCGCGTCGGCCGCACACGCGCGGTCGCTGCCGGCTTCGAGCACCGTCCACGGCGCCGCGAGCTTCGCGGCCGGCTGCAGATCGACGCTGCCCCCGCCCGCCTTGCGCCACTGCAGCGCGTTGCCGGTGCACAGCGGCATCCCGAGCGACAGGCGCGGGCAAAAGCCGAGCGACAGCGCCGCGGTGAAGGTGTCGGCCGGCGCCTGCGCGAGCAGCGCATAGGCGAAGGATCCGCCATCGCCGGTGCCCACCAGCATCGGCGCGATGTAGGTCGGCAGCTTCTCGAAGGCCTGCACGTAGCGCGCGAGGTTCTCGATCGCGCCGGCCGCATAGACGCATGCGGCGCTGGCTGCCGCGATGCGGCGATAGAACGGCGGCAGCGCCACCACCGCCACCATCGCGCCCTTGGCCGCCATCGCCTGCGCCAGCTGACGATCGTCGCCGCTCGGCGCGGCCTGCCCCGACAGCAGCAGCACGAACTGCTGCACCGTGCCGGCCGGCGGGAACACCAGCACGTTCTCGAACTGCCCGTGCGAGACCGTGTGCGGCACGGCCTGCGCCTGCGCGGAACTCGCTGCGAAGGTCGCGCACATCACCCACGCGACGGCCAGCGCCACGCGGCATGCACGCAGGATGCGTCGGCTCATTTCGAGACCACGCCCTTGATGCCGCCGCCGATCAGCGCCGCCAGGTCGAGCAGCACGAACAGCGGCGTCACGCCGCCGGGGACGGCGAGATAGCGCGCTTCCCATACCGGCTCGAACTTGTCCTTGAAGCTGTGCAGCCCGCGAAAGCCGTAGAAGCGCTCGCCGTAGTCGAACAGCAGCCGGCCCACGCGCTGCCAGCGCGGCGCATGCCGGCGCGTGGTCATGCCCGCCATCGGCGACATGCCGAGGCCGAAGCGTTGGTAGCCCTCGGCCTGCAGGTGCAGCACCACTTTCGCGAACAGGAAATCCATCGTGCCCGGCGGCGCATCGGGCACGAAGCGCATCAGGTCCACGCTCGCCTCCTGCGTGGCCGCGGTGACCAGCAGGTTGGCGAAGGCGATGATCCGGCCCTCGCGGCGCACCACCGCGACCGGAAGCTGCGCCAGATAGCGCGCGTTGAAGCTGCCGACCGAGAAGCCCTTCTCGCGCGTCTTCTGGCGCTCGAGCCAGGCATCGGAGACCGCGCGCAACTCGGGCAGCAGCGCGCCCACCGCCGCGGGCGGCAGCACCTCGAAGCCGAGGCCTTCGCGCTCGCCCCGGTTCATGCCCGAGCGCAGGTTGGCGCGCCTGGCGCCCTTCAGGCTGAAGCCCCGCAATTCGATGTGCGCGTACTCGCCCAGCTTGAAGGCATGCAGGCCGCAGTCCAGGTACAGCGGCAGCGCGGCCGGACGCACCTGGTAGAAGGCCGGCCGGCCGCCGTGCGCGCTGGCGAGTTCGACGAAGCGCCACACCAGGTCGGACCACTCGCGCGGATCGCCGAAGGGCCCGAACAGGCCGATCCACGAGCGCCCGTGCTTGCCGAACATCAGGACGCTGCGGCCCGACGGCGAGAACAGCAGGTGCTTGTCGCCGGTCAGCGCATACCAGCCTTCGGACGCGGGCCCGGCGCGCACGATGGCGGCGGCGCGTTCGATCTCCTCGTCCGAAGGCAGCGCCACCGCGCCCGCCGGCGGCCGCAGCAATTGCCACAGCCCGAAGGCCAGGCCCGCCAGCACGACGCCCAGCAGCGCGCGCAGCGAGCGCGGCGCCTGCGCGTCGAGTTCGAACTCCCACCACAACCGGTTGGTGTAGCCCACTTCCTGGTAGGCGAAGAACAGCACCCAGATGCAGGCCGCGACGACGCCCGCCAGCGCCAGCAGCCATTCGGGTTCCAGCCGCTGCGAGAACAGGGTCGAGGGCCGGTCGAACTGGCGGCGCGAGATCAAGAGCAGCACCGCGATCGCCGACAGCAGCGCGGCCTCGTGCAGCGCGAAGCCCTTGGGGAGTGCCAGCACCAGGGCGACGATCGAGAGCCCGAGCGCCGCCCACCACGCGGCATCGAGCCGGTGCAGCAGGCCGCGCGCCACCAGCACCAGGCCGAGCCCGGCGACGCTGCCGAGAAAATGCGAGGCCTCGATGAGCGGCAGCGGCACGTTCAGTGCGGCGAGGATTTCCTTCGCATCCTCCGTCAGCGGCGTGACGCCCGAGACCAGCAGCCATCCGCCCGCCACCAGCGTCAGCGCGGCCATCAGCCGCGGGCTCAGGCGCACCGCCGCGCGGCCGATCGGTGCCGCCACGCCCGAGCGCAGTTCGTAGACCACGATCAGCGCGCTGGCCACCACCAGCGGCAGCACGTAGTAGATGCCGCGGTTGAGCACCAGCGCGCCGAGCATCGCCCCGGTCGGCACGTGCGTGCCGCCGGCCAGCAGCATCACCGCCTCGAACACGCCGACACCGCCGGGCACATGGCTGGCGATGCCGGCCGTGATGGCGATCGCATAGAAGATCACGAAGGTGGGCAGCGCGATCCGGTCGGCGGGCAGCAGGAACCAGAGCGCCGCGGCCGAGGCTGCCAGCTCGACGGCCGAGATCACCAGCTGCCGCAAGGCCAGGCCCGCCTGCGGCAGCCGCAGCGTGCGCTGCGCGCCCAGATGCAGCGCGCGCCGCCGCGCGCACAGCCAGAGGAAGGCGGCCAGCGCGATCAGCAGCGCCGCGCCCAGCGCGCGCAGCGCCAGCGGCCGCACGTGCAGCAGCGGCGCCACTTCGTGCGCGCCCCACAGCAGCCCGAGCGCACCGAAGGCCGCGATGCCCAGGCCGAAGGCGGCGGCGTTGAAGACGATGACCTGCGCGATCTGGTGCGGCTCCAGCCCGGCGGCCGCATACATGCGCGTGCGCACCGCGCCGCCGGTCAGCGGACCGAGGCCGATGGTGTTGGACAGGGCGTAGGCGACAAAGGAAGTCAGCAGCACCGTGGAGCGCGCGACCTTGGCGCGGGCATAACTCAGCGACGAGGCGTCATAGCCGCTCAACGCGAAGTAGCTCGCGGCAGTGGCCGCGATCGCGAGCGCGATGTTCGAGCCCGGCGTGGCCTGCACCGCGGCCATCACATCGTCGTAGCGAACCTCATGCAGCAGCCGGTGCAGCGCAACGCCGATCGCGATGGCGAGAACGACGCCGAGCGCCGCCATCAGCCACGGTTTCAGGCGCGGCCACCAGGGGCCCGGCCGAAGCTTCGGCAGGCTACGGAGCGGGAGAGGATCGATGGGGTATTCGGACACGAGGCGAAGGGGCAATCTGCTGAACGCCCGATCGGCAAGGCGGGAGGACACGCCGCGCCGAAATACCTCACGCTGTGACACAAAATAACCGGGCGTCACGCGTTGTTGCGCGCGCCGCGGTGGGCGCGCCACGGCCCGGCGCCGGCCCGCACGCCGCAACGCGGCCGCGCGGAATCGGAATCTCAGGCCGCCTGGACGAACCGGCTGCGGATCGACTGCTCGATACCCGCCGCATCGAGGCCGATGCCGGCCAGCAGCCTGGCCGGATCGCCATGCTCGATGAAGCGGTCGGGCAGGCCGAGCTGCAGCACGGGCCTGTCGATGCGCGCGGCCTGCAGCGCCTCCAGCACGGCGCTGCCGGCGCCGCCCATGATGGCGCCCTCCTCGACCGTGACCAGCGCATCGTGCGTGGCCGCGACCTTCAGCAGCAACTCGACGTCGAGCGGCTTGGCCCAGCGCATGTTGACCACCGTGGCGTCGAGCGCCTCGGCCGCCTTGAGCGCCGGATACAGCAGCGTGCCGAAGGCGAGGATGGCGATGCGCTTCCCCTCACGCCGGACCTCGCCCTTGCCGAAGGACAGGCCCTCGAGCGTGAGCGCCGGCGTGACGCCCGCGCCCGCGCCGCGCGGATAGCGCACCGCGACCGGATGGTTCTGCTCGTAAGCCGTGGTGAGCAGCCGCCGGCACTCGGCCTCGTCGGCCGGGCAGGCGACGCTCATGTTGGGGATGCAGCGCAGGAAGGCGATGTCGTAGGCGCCCGCATGCGTGGCGCCGTCGGCGCCCACCAGACCGGCGCGATCGAGCGCGAACACCACCGGCAGGTTCTGGATCGCGACGTCGTGGATCAGCTGGTCGTAGGCGCGCTGCAGGAAGGTCGAGTAGATCGCGACCACGGGCTTGAGCCCCTCGCACGCGAGGCCCGCCGCGAAGGTGACCGAATGCTGCTCGGCAATGCCGACGTCGTAGTAGCGGCCCGGAAAGCGCTTCTCGAACTCGACCAGCCCCGAGCCTTCGCGCATCGCCGGCGTGATGCCGACCAGCCGGCCGTCCTGCGCGGCCATGTCGCACAGCCAGCTGCCGAAGACCTGGGTGAAGGTCTGCTTGGGCGCGGTCGCGGGCTTCACCAGGCCGACGGCCGGATCGAACTTGGACGGCCCGTGATAGGCCACCGGGTCGGCCTCCGCCAGCTTGTAGCCCTGGCCCTTCCTGGTGACCACGTGCAGGAACTGCGGACCGTGCAGGTGCTTGAGGTTCTCGAGCGTGGGCACCAGCGAATCGAGATCGTGGCCGTCGATCGGGCCGACATAGTTGAAGCCGAACTGCTCGAACAGCGTGGCCGGCACCACCATGCCCTTGGCATGCTGCTCGAGGCGCTTGGCCAGCTCGAACAGCGGCGGCGCGGCGCGCAGCACGCTCTTGCCGACGTTCTTGGCGGCGGCATAGAAGTTGCCGCTCATCAGTTGCGCGAGGTAGCGGTTGAGCGCGCCGACCGGCGGGCTGATCGACATGTCGTTGTCGTTGAGGATGACCAGCAGCTTGCAGTCGCAGACACCCGCGTTGTTGAGCGCCTCGAAGGCCATGCCGGCGGTGAGCGCGCCGTCGCCGATGATCGCGACCGCGTGCCGGTCCTCGCCCTTCTGCTTGGACGCCATCGCCATGCCGAGCGCGGCCGAAATGCTGGTCGACGAATGGGCGGTGCCGAAGGTGTCGTACTCGCTCTCGCTGCGCTGCGGGAAGCCCGAGATGCCGCCGAGCTGGCGCAAGGTCGGCATGCGCTCGCGGCGGCCGGTGAGGATCTTGTGCGGATAGGTCTGGTGGCCCACGTCCCACACCAGGCGGTCGTGCGGCGTGTTGAACACGTGGTGCAGCGCGACCGTGAGCTCGACCGTGCCGAGGTTCGAGCTCAGGTGGCCGCCGGTGCGCGACACGTTGTCGAGCACGCAGGTGCGCACCTCGTCGGCCAGCTGCTTGAGCTGGGCGCGGTCGAACTGCCGCAGGACGGAGGGATCGTGGATCGTGGGAAGCAGCGGGGCCATGGAAAACGTCTTGTTGTTGTTATCGGTCGCGCTCGACGACCATGTGGGCCAGCGCGCGCAGCGCGCCGGTGTCGGCCAGTGTGCTGCGATCCAGCGCGGCCAGTGCATCGGCCAGCAGTTCCCTGGCCTGCGCACGCGCACCGTCGATGCCGAGCAGGGACACGTAGGTGGGCTTGTCGCTCGCGGCGTCCTTGCCGGCGGTCTTGCCGAGCGTCTGCGAATCGGCCGTGACGTCGAGGATGTCGTCGACCACCTGGAACGCGAGGCCGATGGCCGCGCCGTAGTCGCGCAGCGCCGCCAGCGCTCCGGCCGCGATCGGGCCGCCGCAGGCCGCGCCCATCTCGACGCTGCCCTGCAGCAGCGCGCCGGTCTTGAGGCGGTGCATCTCGCGCAGCTGGGCCTCGTCGAGCGCGAGCCCGACGCTGGCCAGATCGATCGCCTGGCCGCCGGCCATGCCTTGCCCGCCGGCCGCGCGTGCCAGCAGGCCGCACAGGCGCGCCTGCACGGCCGGCGCCACGGCGTCGCCCTCGGGCGTGAGCAGCTCGAAGGCCAGCGCCTGCAGCGCATCGCCCGCGAGCAGCGCATCGGCCTCGCCGAACTTCACGTGCACCGTGGGCTTGCCGCGGCGCAGCACGTCGTTGTCCATGCACGGCAGATCGTCGTGCACCAGCGAATAGGCATGGATCAGTTCGGCCGCGCAGGCAGCGCGCAGCGCAGCTTCTGCGTTGCCGCCGACGGCTTCGCTGGCCGCGAACACCAGCAGCGGACGCAGCCGCTTGCCGCCGTCGAGCACCGCATAGCGCATCGGGTTGCCGAGTTCGAGCGGCGCATCGACGCCGACCCAGGCCGACAGCGCGGCCTCCACCGTGGCCAGATGCGGTTCGCTCCACGCGGCGAGCCGCGCAGCGTCCCAATGCAGCAATGGCGCGCCGCTCATTCCGCCGTCCAGGCCTTGAGACTGCCGGCGTCGAGCACCTTGATCTGTTCCTCGACCGCCTGCAGCCGGTCGCGGCAGAAGGCCAGCAACACGGCGCCGCGCTGGTAGCTGCCGAGCAGCTGGTCGAGCGGCAGCTGGCCCGACTCGAGCTCGGCCACCAGGCGTTCGAGCTCCTGCAGTCCGGCTTCGTAGGTGGGGGGCAGCGGGCCCGTATCGGGTGCAGGGGGTTGGCCCGGCGGGGAGGAGGAAGGCACCTTGGGCATTCGGGGATCGGGGATGAAACAGGGCATTTTAGGACGGCTACAATCCTGGTCTTCCCTGGCCGGTCGCACCGGCGCAATTCCTCGGGCCGTTCAGCACCTTTCGACGGCAGCCTTCCGTTTTTCCTTCTCTCCCTGTGGGGAGCTTGGTCAGGTCACCCATGTCTGATTTAAGTCTTCAACTGCAGCAGGCCTCGAGCCAACTTCCGGTTTCCGCGTATTTCGACGAGGCGCTCTACGCCCGCGAGCTGCAAACGCTTTTCGCCGCGGGCCCGCGCTATGTCGGCCACCGGCTGGCGGTGCCCGAGCCGGGCAATTTCCACACCCTGCCGCAGGAGCAGCAGGGCCGCGCGCTGGTACACACGCCCAAGGGCGTGGAGCTGATCTCCAACGTGTGCCGCCATCGCCAGGCGCTGATCCTGCAGGACCGCGGCAGCCTCGATGCGCAGGGCGGCGGCAACATCGTCTGCCCGCTGCACCGCTGGACCTATGCCGCGGCCGATCCGCGCAGCACCGGCACGCTGATCGGCGCGCCGCACTTCGAGCAGGATCCCTGCCTCAACCTGCACAACTACCCGCTGACCGAGTGGAACGGCCTGTTGTTCGAGAAGAACGCCCGCGGACAGGGCCGCGACGTCGCGGCCGACCTCGCCAGCCTGGGCCCGCGCGCCGACCTCGACTTCGAAGGCTACGCGCTCGACCGGGTCGTGCTGCACGAGTGCAACTACAACTGGAAGACCTTCATCGAGGTCTACCTCGAGGACTACCACGTCGGCCCCTTCCATCCCGGGCTCGGCAGCTTCGTCACCTGCGACGACCTGCGCTGGGAATTCAACCGGCATTTCTCGGTGCAGACGGTCGGCGTTGCCAACCGGCTCGGCCGCGCCGGCAGCCCGATCTATCAGCGCTGGCAGGAGCAATTGCTGAAGTACCGCGAGGGCAAGCCGCCCAAGTACGGTGCGATCTGGCTCACCTACTACCCGCATGTGATGGTCGAGTGGTATCCGCACGTGCTCACCGTCTCGACGCTGCATCCGGTCGGCCCGCAGAAGACGCTCAACATGGTCGAGTTCTTCTACCCCGAGGAAATCGTCGCCTTCGAGCGCGAATTCATCGAAGCCCAGCAGGCCGCCTACATGGAGACCTGCGCCGAGGACGACGAGATCGCCGAGCGCATGGACGCCGGCCGCCGCGCGCTGATGCAGCGCGGCGACGACGAGAGCGGCCCCTACCAGAGCCCGATGGAAGATGGCATGCAGCAGTTCCACGAATGGTACCGCCGCGAGATGAAGAGCCCCTGAGGCAATGCAGGCACTCTGGATGGTGCTGGGCGCACTGGTCTTCGCGACCATGGGCGTGTGCGTCAAGATCGCCTCGGCCTGGTTCTCCAGTGCCGAACTGGTGTTGTACCGTGGCCTGATCGGCATCCTTTTCCTGTGGGCGCTGGCGCGCAGCCGCGGCGTCTCGCTGGGCACGCGCTACCCGCTGATGCACGGCTGGCGCAGCCTGATCGGCGTGGTGTCGATGGGCGCGTGGTTCTACTCTATCGCCCACATGCCGCTGGCCACCGCGATGACGCTCAACTACATGAGCAGCGTCTGGATCGCCGCCTTCCTGATCGGCGGCACGCTGCTGGCCTGGATGCCGGTGCCCGGGCGCGACGGCAGCCTGCCGCGGCCGCCGCTGCAGGGGCCGCTGATCCTCACCGTGCTCGCGGGCTTCGTCGGCGTGGTGCTGATGCTCAAGCCCAACGTCAACGACAGCCAGGGCTTCGCGGGCCTGGTCGGGCTGATGTCGGGCCTCACGGCGGCCTTTGCCTACATGCAGGTGGTGGCACTCTCGCGGCTCGGTGAACCCGAGGAGCGAACCGTGTTCTATTTCGCGGTGGGCTCGGCGATCGCCGGCGGCCTGGCCACGCTGCTCGGCGAAGCCACGCCGTGGGCCGAATGGACCTGGATGCATGCCCTGTGGCTCGCGCCCGTGGGCGTGCTGGCGGCGGTGGGCCAGCTGTGCATGACGCGCGCCTATGCAAGCGCCAAGACCGAGAGCGGGACGCTGCTGGTCGCCAACCTGCAGTATTCGGGCATCGTCTTCGGCGCGATGTACAGCGTGCTGCTGTTCGGCGACCGCATCGACGCGATGGGCTGGGCCGGCATGGTGCTGATCGTCTTCAGCGGCATCGCGGCCACCGTGCTGCGCCAGCGATCGCTGCCGAAGGCGCCGGCCGAAGAGCATTGAAGGATTTCGCATGTACACGACCCTGATCACCGCCGAGCAACTGACGGCCCTGCAGCGCAGCGCAGCGCCGCTGATGGTGTTCGACTGCAGCTTCGAGCTGATGAAGCCCGAGGCCGGCGCGCAGAACTACCGCGCGGCACACATTCCCGGCGCGCTCTACGCCGACCTCGACACCGACCTCAGCGCGAAGCACGGCATGCCGGGCGCGCACGGCGAGGTGGTGGTGGCGCAGGACGAGGGCCTGCCCGCATCGGGCGGCCGCCATCCGCTGCCGAGCCGCGAGAAGTTCGCGGCCTGGCTGTCGTCGATCGGCTTCGCCAACGGCATGCAGGCCGTGGTGTACGACCGCAACGGCGCCAACTACTGCGGCCGCCTCTGGTGGATGCTCAAGTGGATGGGCCACGAGGCCGTGGCCGTGCTCGACGGCGGACTGCAGGCCTGGCAGGCCGCGGGCGGCGCGGTCGCCGGCGGCGACGAGCCCGCGCGCTTCCAATCCAACTTCGTGGCCGCTGCGCCCTTGGTGGTGCTCGCCGACACGCAGCGCGTGCTCGCGCGGCTCGACCAGTCTGACCAGACGCTGATCGATGCGCGTGCCGCTGCGCGCTATCGCGGCGAGGTGGAACCTCTGGACCCGATCGCAGGTCACATCCCCGGGGCCCTGAACCGGCCCTTCACCGAGAACCTCGGCCCCGACGGCAAATTCAAGCCGGCCGCCCAGTTGCGCGCCGAGTTCGAGACCTTGCTGGCGGGCCGGGATCCGGCCACGGTCGTCCACCATTGCGGCAGCGGCGTGAGCGCGCTGCCCAACCTGCTCGCAATGCAGATCGCGGGCCTCGGGTCGACCGCGCTCTATGCCGGCAGCTGGAGCGAATGGAGCAACACGCCGGGGCTGCCGACCCGGCAAGGCGCAAACGCATGAATCCTGCACGGCTGCTTTCCACCTTCGCACTGCCTGCGCTGCTCGCGCTGCCGATCGCGGCCATCGCGCAGCAGGCACAGCATGCGCACGTGCACGGCCAGCTCAGGCTCGATGTCGCGATCGACGGCCCGACCGTGGTCATCGAGATGGATTCGCCGCTCGACAACTTCATCGGCTTCGAGCACGCACCGAAGACCGATGCCGAAAAGAAAACCGCAGACGACGCCGTCGCCCAGCTGCGCGCGGCCGACCAGCTGTTCAGGATCGACCCCAGCGCCAACTGCAAGCTCGGCCCGGTGACGCTGCGCTCCGCGGCGCTCGGCCTGGGCAAGGCGGACGCCGACGCCGCCGAAGGCCATGCCGACCTCGACGGCACCTTCGCCTTCAACTGCACCAATGCGCAGGCGACCAAGTTCATCGACATCGCGCTGCTCGATGCCTTCAAGGGCATCCGGCAGATCGACGTCCAGATCGCCGCGCCGCAGGGCCAGTTCAAGCGCACGCTCAAGCGGCCGACCACACGCCTGACCTGGAGCAAGTGATCTCTTCGTGACGCCGCTGCTCGTCGCCGAATCGCTGCGCTTCGGCTGGCCGGGTGCCGGCGCGCCCTGCATCGACATCGAACGCCTCGAGGTGAGCGCCGGCGAGGCCGTGTTCCTGCACGGGCCGAGCGGCTGCGGCAAGAGCACGCTGCTGTCGCTCTTGGCCGGCGTGCTGGTGGCGGACGCGGGGCGCATCACGCTGCTGGGCCACGACTGGGCCGAGCTCTCGGGTTCCGCGCGCGACCGCTGCCGCGTCGCACATGTGGGCTACATCTTCCAGCAGTTCAACCTGCTGCCCTACCTCAGCGTGCTCGACAACGTGATGCTGCCCTGCCGCTTCTCGGCGCGGCGCATGGCGCAGGCCTCGACCGCCGGCCCGGCGCGCACGCAGGCCGAGCTGCTGCTCGAGCGCATGGGCCTGGACCGGAGCCTCTGGCCGCGCCAGGCCATGCGGCTGTCGGTCGGCCAGCAGCAGCGCGTGGCCGCGGCGCGCGCACTGATCGGCCATCCCGAAGTGGTGATCGCCGACGAGCCCACTTCGGCGCTGGACGAGGACCGGCGCGAAGCCTTCCTCGACGTGCTGCTCGCGGCCTGCGAGGCGAACCGCAGCGCGCTGGTGTTCGTGAGCCACGACCAGCGCATCGCGGCGCGCTTCGGGCGCCACGTGCTGCTGCCGCAGATCAATCGCGCGACGCAGGGGGCGCTTCCATGAGGGCCCTGCTGGGCATCGCGTGGCGCAGCGCCTGGAACCGCCGCTTCACGCTCGCGCTCACGGTGCTCTCGATCGCGCTGTCGACCTTCCTGCTCCTGGGCGTCGAGCGCATCCGCACCGAGCTGCGCGAGAACTTCTCGTCCTCCGTCTCCGGCACCGACCTGATCGTGGGCGCGCGCACCGGCTCGACGCAGCTGCTGCTGTACTCGGTGTTCCGCATCGGCGCGGCCACCAACAACGTGCAGTGGAAGAGCGTGCAGGCGCTGGCCGCGCATCCGGGCGTGGCCTGGGTCGTGCCGCTCTCGCTCGGCGATTCGCACCGCGGCTTCGCGGTGCTGGCGACCACGCCCGACTACTTCGAGCATTTCCGCTACGGCAACCGCCAGCCGCTGCGCATGCGCGAGGGCAGGCCCTTCAGCGATCTGTTCGATGCGGTCATCGGCGCCGAGGTCGCGGACAAGCTGGGCTACCACGTCGGCCAGAAGATCATCCTCTCGCACGGCAGCGGCGAGCTCAACGTGGCCGAGCATGCCGACAAGCCCTTCACGGTGGTCGGCGTGCTGGCGCGCACCGGCACACCGGTCGACCGCACGGTGCACATCGGCCTGGCGGCGATGGAAGCGATCCATCTCGAATGGGTGGGCGGCGCGCCGATGCCGGGCGTGAAGATACCGGCCGACCAGGTACGCAAATTCGACCTCACACCGAAGAACGTGACCGCGGCGCTGGTCGGCCTGAAGAACCGCGCGGCCGTGTTCGCGGTGCAGCGCTGGGTCTCGACCTATGCCGCCGAGCCGCTGATGGCGATCCTGCCCGGCGTTGCGCTCGACGAGCTGTGGAGCGTGGTCGGCATCGGCGAGAACGCGCTGCTGCTGATGTCGGCGCTGGTCGCGCTGGTCAGCCTGGCCGGGCTGGTGTCGGTGGTGCTGGCGGGCCTCGACGAACGCCGGCGCGAGCTGGCCGTGCTGCGTGCCGTCGGCGCCAGCCTGCGGCACGTGCTGGCGCTGCTGGCGCTCGAAGGCGCGCTGGTCACGGGGCTGGGCGTGGCGATCGGCATCGTCTTTGCCGTGCTCGGCATTGCCCTGCTCTCGCCGTGGCTGCAATCGCAATTCGGACTCGCGCTCACGCTGTCGGCGCCTACACTGAACGAAGGGCTGCTGGTGGCGAGCCTGCTCGTGGCCGGCTTCCTGGCCAGCCTGTTGCCCGGGATACGCGCGTATCGGCTTTCGTTGTCCGACGGCCTCTCACCGAGAATCTGAACCATGACATTGCGTCTGCCTCTTGCTGCATTCGCTGCCGCCGTCTTCGCTGCCAGCGCCTTCGCGGCCGATCCCGCGCCGCAGGCCACCTCGCCCGCCAACCCGATCGGCGGCAAGGCAGCCGCCGCCAAGGCCGCGCCGGGCGAGCCGCGGCTCATCGCGTGGGAAGAGCTGGTGCCCAAGGACTGGGATCCGATGAAGGCGTTGAAGGGCATGGACCTGAGCCAGCTCGACGACAGCGACCCGCGCGCCAACGACCTGCTCATGAAACTGCAGGAAGCCTCGAACAACGCGCCGACCAACCCGGCGATGAACGGCGTCGACATCAGGATCCCGGGCTTCGTCGTGCCGCTCGAAGAGGACAAGGGCGAGGTCACCGAGTTCCTGCTGGTGCCCTACTTCGGCGCCTGCATCCACACGCCGCCGCCGCCCGCCAACCAGATCCTGCACGTGCGCGCGCAGGGCGCGAAGTTCCGCGCCATGGACACTGTCTGGGTCACCGGCCGGCTGCAGACCCAGCGCAACGATTCGATGATGGGCGTGAGCGGCTACGACATCAGCGCCAAGAGCGTCACCAGGTACACCGGCGGCGCGAAGTAGAAAAGAAAGCCTCGCGCTCAGCGGCGCGGCGGCGCCACGCGTTCGGGCCGCACGCCCACACCCACGGCATACGCGGGCACGCCCTGCAGGATCGGAAATCGCTGCATCAGCCGCAGCGGCCACGGCACGCCGAAGGGCTGTGCGCGCGCGCCGCTCTGCAGCACCGGCGTGAGCAGCCGATCCTGGATGGCGACCTGCACCCATTGCGTGACGCGCGTGGGCAGCAGCCGCCGCGCCTGCACGCGCGCGAGCAGCGGGGTGATGGCCTCGGCGCCGACGCCCGGATCCGCCAGTGCGTCGCGCAGCAGGTTGGCCGTGGCCACCGCATCCTGCACCGCGAGGTTGATGCCGACGCCGCCCACCGGCGACATCGCATGCGCCGCGTCGCCGATGCACAGCAGCCCCGGCTTCCACCATTGCTCGAGGCGATCGACCGTGACGCTGAGCAGCTTGACGTCGTCCCAGCTCGCGATACGGTCGACGCGATCGGCCAGGAAGGGTGCGGCCGCCGCCACATCGGCGCGAAAGGCCTCGAGCCCGCGCGCCTGGATCGCCGCGATGCCGCCCTTGGCGATGACGTAGGCGCATTGCCAGTAGGTATCGCGGCCGATGGTCGCCATGAAGTGACCGGCGTCGATGAAGCCGCCCGAATCGGCCGGATCGCCGGGTGCCCGCGGCAGACGCATCCACAGCACGTCGATCGGCGCGCCGATGTCGCGCACCTTCAAGCCGGCCGCGGCGCGCATCGCCGAATGCCGCCCGTCGGCCGCCACCACCAGATCGGCCGCGATGTGCTGCAGGCCTTGCGGCGTGCGCACCTGGACGCCGGTGACGCGGCCGTCGCGCTCGCTCAGGCTGGTCGCCTCGGCGTTCATCCGCAAATGGAAGCCCGGGCAGCGCCTGGCCTCGTCCTGAAGGAAATCGAGGAAGTCCCATTGCGGCATCAGCGCGATGAAGCGGCAGGCGGTGGACAGCCGCGTGAAGTCGGCCAGCCGCACGCGCTGGCCCGACACCGTCGCGTAGAGCTGGCGCGCCTCGTCGTGCGGCCGCGCGAGGAAGGCATCGAGCAGGCCGAGGTCGGCCATCACATCGAGCGTCGACGGATGCACCGTGTCGCCGCGGAAATCGCGCAGGAAATCGCCGTGCTTCTCGAGCACGATCACCTCGACGCCGGCGCGCGCGAGCAGGAGGCCGAGCATCATGCCCGCCGGGCCGCCACCGGCGATGCAGCAGCGCGCCGACAGCGGCGGCACCGAAGCGTCGGGCGAGGATGTGGGGGGAGTCGGGGACGGGTTCACGAGATGCGCCATGACACGGGCATGTGCCTATGATGGCGCGGACCGGGTTTCATTCCAAGGAGCGCGCCATGTCCACCCATGTCTACAAGCTGATCGAGCTCACCGGCTCTTCGCCCACCAGCAGCGACGACGCGGTCCAGCGCGCCATCGCGAAGGCCAGCGAATCGGTGCGCAACATCCAGTGGTTCGAGGTGACTGAGACCCGCGGGCATGTGGTCGAAGGCAAGATCGCGCACTGGCAGGTGACGATCAAGGTCGGGTTCACGCTCGAAGCCTGAAGGCGCGCACGCCGGGCGCGGCGCGGGCACTCAGTCGGGCGCCTGCATCACGCGGTCGTGGTCCTCGTCGGCCGGCACGTGGTCGGCGTCGAGGTCGCTCGCGTCGGTGAGGTCGATGCCGGTTTCCTCGGAGAGCTCGTCCGTGGTCTCGGCTTCGGCCTCGACTTCGGCCTCGTCGGCATCGGGTGAATCGAAGCCGTCGCCGAGCAGGGCGTCATCGGATTCGTCGTCCGGCGGTTCGCCGGTACGAAGGGTGGGATCGACGCGGATCATTTCGAGCTCCTTTGCTGCATCTCTGGTCTGGCCCCAGTGTGGGCCCGTTCCCCGAACGGTGCTTCAGCCGCCGGGCAACAAGCGTGTCAGAAAGTGCCCCGTGTGTCCAATCAATGCCTGGCCTTGCCGTCCGCCTGCGTCGAAGCCGGCGCGCCATGCCCGTGTTCGTGCCCGTCCTCGCCCTCGTGCGAGAGCCGGCTCACCACCGTCACGAGCACGATGCCGGCCACGAGCCAGACGATCTGCAGTGCGGTCTGGCGCGCAGGCAGGCGTTTTTGCAGCTGCGGGATGAGGTCGGCCAGCGCGACATAGACGAAGCTGCTGCCGGCCAGCACCAGGAAATACGGCAGCAGGCCGTGGAGCCGGTCGACCAGCCACCAGCCGACCACGCCACCCAGCGCCGTCATGGTGCCGGCGAGCGACACCTTGATCAGCGCGGCGCGCGGGTTGGGCGAGCTCTGGCGCAGCACCACCAGATCGCCGATGTGATGCGGCACCTCGTGCGCCAGCACGGCCAGCGCCGCCACCAGCCCCAGGCGCAGGTCGGCGATGAAGGCCGAGGCGATCAGGATGCCGTCGCCGAAGCAGTGCACGCTGTCGCCCGTCAGCACCGCCCAGCCGCCGCTCTTGCGCGGTGCCGCATGCGCATGCGAATGACCGTGTTCGTGGTCATGGTCATGGCCCGCATGGGCGTCGGGCGCCTCGCCATGATGGTGCTCATGCCCGTGGTGCCAGAGCTCGGCCTTGTCGAGCAGGAAGAAGAACACCAGCCCGAACAGCAGCACGCCGAAGAGCAGGCCCGGCTCGATGCCGCTTTCGAAGGCCTCGGGCAGCAGGTGCATGAACGCGGTCGCCAGCAGGGCGCCGGCCGCCAGGCTCAGCAGATGCTGCGGGTTCACGCCGCCGGCGCCCTCGCCGCGCACGCCGGCGCGCAGCAGCAGCGCCGCGATCCAGACACTGCCGATGCCGGCGAACAGGGTGGCGACGAGGATGGCTAACAGATTCATGACGGCTCGGATGACATGACAAAAAACAAAGCCGCCCTTCGGACGGCTTTCGATGGAAAGCGGCTTGCGGCGCCAGGCCACCCGCTGGCCTTGGACCAGGCCCAGCGGCTTTCATCTTATCAACCGTGTCAAGAGGATCTTGCGTAGGCCCGGGCCGCGAGCGCCGATGCGAGCACCACGGCCGGATCGATCAACCGCAATCCCGACACCGCCGGCACGCCCTGGAGCCCGAGCGGAATCTCGGTGCAGCCCATGACGATCGCCGCCGGCCCGTGGCGCTCCGCCAGGCGCAGCGCGACCTCGGCGAAGCAGGCTTGCGCGAGGCGCATATCGCCTGTCTTGACGCCGTCATAGATGCCGCGCATCAAGGTCTGCCGCTCATCGGCCAGCGGCAGATGGCAGGCCAGCCCCGCGCCGGCCAGGGCCTGTTCGTAGAGGCCCACGCGGTAGGTGCCTTCGGTCGCCATCAGCGCGACCTCGCGCACGCCTTGCGCGGCCAGGTGCGACGACACCTCGCGCGCGACGTGCAGCACCTCGATCTGCGGAAAGCGTTCCTGCAGCGTGGCGTGCCATGCATGCGCCGTGTTGCACGCGATCGCCACCGCCTTGCTGCCCAGCGCCGCCAGCCGGCCCAGCGCCTGCAGCATCGGCTCCAGCGGCTGATGCGCGCCCAGCGTCTCGGCCGATTCGAGCGCGCCGCTGCGGTCCGGCACCGGCACCTGCGCGAGCCAGTGCTCGGGAAAGGACTGGTCCCGCACCGCCTCGCCCCGATCGCGCAGGTGGCGCGCACAGGCCTCCACGAACAGCCGCACGAAGTCCGCGCCCGCAGCCGGCCCCATGCCGCCCAGAATGCCGACCACCTGTGTCACACCCACTCCCGTTCCCACGATTGCGTTGTGCCCCCTACCAGAAATGCCGCGGATCCGGCTCCGCCGGTCCACCGGTATCGCCCCCGGCAGGGGGAAGGCGAAGCGACACGAAGTGCGCGCAGCCTGGGGGCGAGCTCATGTAGCGGGTTTGTCGCTGAAGGCCTTCAAGTTTTCCTTCAGTTGTGGGCTCATCGGCAGATTGAGCGATGTGTTCTTCGGCGGGATCGGCGACATAAACCACTTGGTGTACATCTTCTCGAACTCGCCGCTCTTCATGAGACCGATGAAGGTATCGTCCACCAGCTTCTTGAAGGCCGGATCGTCCTTGGGCAGCATGCAGGCATAGGGTTCGACCTGCAGCGGCTCGCCGACCACTTCGTAGTCGCCAGGGTCCTTGCTGTTGGCGATCAGGCCGAACAGCAGGATGTCGTCCATCGCGAAGGCGGCCGCACGGTCGCTCTGCACCAGCAGGAACGAGTCGTCGTGGTCCTTGGCCAGCACGATGTCCATGCCCAGCTTCTTCTCCTCGTTGTACTTGCGCATGACCAGCACGTTGGTGGTGCCGGTGGTGCTGACGATGGTTTTGCCCTTGAGGTCGGCGTAGTCCTTGATGTGGGACGACTTCTTCACCAGGAGGCGCGTGCCCGTGTAGAAGTGGTTCACCGCAAAAGCCACGTCCTTGCCGCGCGCGGTGTTGTTGGTGGTGGAGCCGCACTCCAGGTCGATGGTGCCGTTGGTGATCAGCGGGATCCGGTTCTGCGAGGTGACCGGCATCAGCGCGACTTCGAGGTTGGGCTTGTTGAGCTTCTTCCTGACCGCATCGACCACCGCGTTGGAGAGTTCGACCGCAAAGCCGATCGGCTTGTTCGGCCCGTCGAGGTAGCTGAAGGGCACCGAAGATTCACGGTAGGCCAGCGTGATCTTGCCGGAGGCGGCGATCTTGGCGAGCGTGTCGGCGGCCTGGGCGCCCGTTGCGACGGCGGTGAGCAGGACGGCGGCCATCAAGGCGGAGAATTTCATGCGAGCCCTTTCGTTGGGAATGAACGTGGCCGAGTGTAGGAACGATTCGCGCGCGGCCCACAATTCCTTTTGCAGGGCGGGTCATGATCAAAACTCATGGGCACGTCGGTAGATACCCGCAGGGCATGCGCTTTGGCTATGGCCCGCCGTGGTTTCGGCATTTCCCGCGCGGCGCGCAGCCGCCTAGAGTCGGCGCATCCTCCAACAACATCGACAGGAGCGCAATCTCATGCACGTCTGTGTGCTCGGCGCGGGCATCGTGGGCCTGGCCACCGCCTGGGAGCTGAACCGCCAGGGCCTTGAGGTGAGCGTCATCGACCGCGCCGCGCCGGGCGCCGGTGCGAGCGGCGGCAATGGCGCGCAGCTGAGCTATTCGTACGTGCAGCCGCTGGCCGATCCGTCGATCTGGAAGCAGCTGCCCAAGCTGCTGCTGTCGCCCTCTTCGCCGCTCAAGCTGCGCCCGCAGCTCGATCCGCTGCAGTGGCGCTGGGGCCTGGCCTTCATGGCGGCCTGCAATGCGCGCACCTCGCGCGAGACCACCGCCCGCCTGCTCGCGCTGGCCGCGCAGAGCCGCAGCGCCTTCGAGGCCATGCGGGTCGACATCGCGCCCGACTGCGACTTCTCCGCCACCGGCAAGCTGGTGCTCTACCCGAGCGCAGCCTCGCTCGAAGGCGCGCGCCGGCAGCTCGAACTGCAGCGCAGCATGGGCAGCGAGCAGCGGCTGGTCAGCGCCGACGAATGCATCGCCATCGAGCCTGCACTGGCGGCCTACCGCACGCAGATCGCAGGCGCCGTCCACACGCCGAGCGAGTGCGCCGCGGACTGCCTCAAGGTCTGCACCGAGCTCGTCCGCGCGCTGCGCGCGCGCGGCGTGCGCTTCATGCTCGACACCGAGGTCGACGGCTTCGACCTGCGCGACGGCCGCGTGGCGGCGGTGCGCAGCAGCGCAGGCGACATCGAGGCCGATGCCTTCGTGATGGCGCTGGGCACGGCCTCGCACCGGCTCGGGCGGCAGCTCGGCGCCTACCTGCCGGTCTATCCGCTCAAGGGCTACAGCATCACGGTCGACGTCGATCCGGCGCCCGGCGCGGCACCGCGGGTGAGCGTGACCGACAGCGCCCGCAAGGTGGTGTTCGCGCGCATCGGATCACGGCTGCGCGTGGCCGGCATGGCCGAGCTGGTCGGCCACGATGCGAGCATTCCGGCCACGCGCATCGAGACGCTCGCCGCCGCGACGCGCGCGGTGTTTCCGCAGGCCGGCCGCTTCGATGCGCTGCATCCATGGACGGGCATGCGCCCGGCCACGCCGACCGGCGTGCCGATCGTCGGGCGCCTCGACGGCGCGCCGTCCAACATGCTGTTCAACACCGGCCACGGCGCGCTGGGGTTCACGCTGGCCTTCGGGTCTGCATTGCGGGTGGTGCAGGCACTGAGCGCCTGAGACATCGCGAGATCGATCGGCTATCGCATGCCCTCGATCGCCTCGCGCATGCAGCGGGTGATGCTGCGCACCGCGACCGAATCGGGCCGGCCGGCGAAGCGCAGCGCGCGGATCGGCACCGGGATGCCGGGCGCCAGCCTCAGCACGTCGACCTTGCTGCGGTCCGCCGAACTCGCAGTGCAGCCGTCGACCAGCGCGATGCCGAGGCCATGGTGCGCCATCGCGAGCGCCGCATGGTAGGTCTGCACCGTGACCACCGCCTGCCGGAAGCCGACCTCGGCCTGGCGGCAGGCCTGGCTCAGGCTGGTGCCGACCGGGTCGCGGCTGTCCAGGCCCACCACCGGCAGATCGACCAGGTCGTGCAGCGCCACCGAACCGGCGCGCACCAGCGCGCGCGGCAGCATGCCCTTGGGCGCGATGCACACCATGCGGCTGTCCGCCAGATCCTCCTGCGTGAGCGAGGGATGCACGGCGGGGCTGAAGGCGAAGCCGACGTCGGCCTCCTGCAGCAGCAGCGCCGACATGATCTGCGGCGAATGCAGCGACTCGACCACCACGGCGACCGCGGGATGCTTCTCGCGAAAGGCCTTGAGCGCGCGCGGCAACACCTCGTAGCTGAGCGCCAGCACGGTGAGGATGCGCAGCTCGCCCGCGTCGCTGCCGGTGCGCAGGTTGGCGGCCAGCCGCTGCACTTCGTCGAGCTGCGCGAACAGCTTCTCGATGTGCGGATAGAGCGCCAGCGCCTCGGTGGTCGGCGTGAGCCGCCCCTTGGCGCGCTGGAACAGCGAGAAGCCGAGCTGGATCTCGGCATGCTGCAGCGTGCGGCTGACCGCCGGCTGCGTGATGTTGATGAGCCTCGCCGCCGCGCTCACGCTGCCGGTGAGCATGATCGCGTTGAAGACCTCGATGTGGCGCAGGCGCATGGCGGAGGCGGCCGGCCGGCTAGTGCGCCTTGTCCCAGTTGGGACCGAAGCCGATCTCCGCCAGCAACGGCACCTTCAGGTCTGCGACACCGGCCATGATCCGCGGGATCTCGGTGCGTACCCATTCGACCTCTTCGTCCGGCACCTCGAACACCAGTTCGTCGTGCACCTGCATGATCATCTTCGTGCCGCGCCGCTCGGCGTCGAGCACCTGCTGCACCTTGACCATGCTGAGCTTGATCAGGTCGGCCGCGGTGCCCTGCATCGGCGCGTTGATGGCCGCGCGCTCGGCGCCGCCGCGGCGCGGGCCGTTGGGCGAGTTGATCTCGGGCAGGTAGAGGCGGCGGCCGAACACGGTCTCGACATAGCCCTGCTGCTTGGCCAGCAGCTTGGTCTCGTCCATGTAGGCCTTGACGCCCGGATAGCGCGCGAAGTAGCGGTCGATGTAGGAGGCCGCGGCCTTGGTCCCGATGCCGAGGTTGCGCGCGAGGCCGAAGCTGCTCATGCCGTAGATCAGCCCGAAGTTGATCACCTTGGCGTAGCGGCGCTGCTCGCTCGACACCTGATCCACCGCGGCGCCGAACACCTCGGCGGCCGTCGCGCGGTGCACGTCGATGCCTTCGGTGAAGGCGCGCAGCAGCGATTCGTCGCCGCTGATGTGGGCCATGATGCGCAGCTCGATCTGCGAGTAGTCGGAGCTCGCGATCACGCGGCCCGCGGGTGCCACGAAAGCCTCGCGCACGCGGCGGCCTTCGGCGGTGCGGATCGGGATGTTCTGCAGGTTCGGGTCGTTGCTGGACAGCCGCCCCGTCACCGCGACCGCCTGCGCATAGTGCGTGTGCACGCGGCCCGAACGCGGATTGGCGAGCTGGCCGAGCTTGTCGGTGTACGTGCCCTTGAGCTTGGACAGGCCGCGATGCTCCAGGATCTTGGCCGGCAGCGGGAAGTCCTCGGCGAGTTTCTCCAGCACCTCCTCGTCGGTGCTGGGCGCGCCGCTCGGCGTCTTCTTGACCACCGGCAGGCCGAGCTTGGTGAAGAACACCTCGCCGATCTGCTTGGGCGAGCCGAGGTTGAAGGGCTGGCCGGCGAGCGCGTAGGCCTCGTCCTCCAGCGCCATGATGCGCTTGCCGAGCTCGTTGCTCTGCGCGGCCAGCGTCGGCGCATCGATCAGCACGCCGTTGCGCTCGATGCGGTAGAGCGCTTCGCTCGAATCCATCTCGAGCTGGTAGATGAAGCGCAGCTTCTCGTCGGCCTCGAGGCGCGGCCAGAGCACGCGATGCACGTCCAGCGTCTGGTCGGAGTCCTCGCACGAGTATTCGGACGCCTTGTCGATCGCGACCTGGCTGAAGGAGATCTGGTGCACGCCCTTGCCGCAGAGGTCTTCGTAGTCGATCCCGCTGCGGCCCAGGTGCCGCTCGGCCAGGCTGGCCAGGCCATGCGGCTTGTGGACCTCCAGCACGTAGCTCTGCAGCATGGTGTCGTGCGCATAGCCCTGCACCTCGATGCCATGGTTGGCGAACACGTGGCGGTCGTACTTGATGTGCTGGCCGAGCTTCTTGCGCGTGCCGTCCTCCAGCCAGGGCTTGAGCTTCGCGAGCACTTCGTCGAGCGGCAGCTGGGCCGGCGCATCGGGGTAGTTGTGCGCGAGCGGAATGTAGGCCGCCTCGCCCGGCGTCACGCTGAAGCTCAGGCCCACGATCTCGGCACGCATCTCGTCGAGCGAGGTGGTTTCGGTGTCGAGCGCGACCAGCTCGGCGGTCTGGATCTTCGCCAGCCAGGCGTCGAAGGCCTCCCAGGTCATGACGGTGTCGTAGGCGAGGTTGGTGGCCTTGGCGGCCGCCTCGAAGCCCGGCTCGTCGAACAGGCCGGCGCCGGCCTCGGGGCCCTTCCTGCGCTTGTTCTCCTCGATCAGCTCGGGCGACACCGCGTGCGCCTCGAGCGTCTTGACCAGGCTCTTGAAGCCGTATTCCTCATAGAAAGCCTTGAGCGCATCGATCTGCTGCGGGCCGATGGCGATCGCATCGAGGGCGGGCAGTCCGCTCACATGGCCGTCGAGGTCGCAGTCGGTGCGGATGGTCACCAGCTTCCTGCTGAGCGGCAGGCGGTCGATCGCCTGGCGCAGGTTCTCGCCGGCCTGCCCCTTCACCTCGGCGGCGCGCGCGATCAGCGCATCGAGCGAGCCGAATTCGAGCAGCCACTTGGCGGCCGTCTTGGGGCCGACCTTCTCGACGCCGGGCACGTTGTCCACCGTGTCGCCGACCAGCGTCTGGTAGTCGATCATCAGGTTCGGCGGCACGCCGAACTCGGCCGTCACGCCGGCCACGTCGCGCTTCTTGCCGTTCATGGTGTCGATGATGGTGACGTGCTCGTCGACCAGCTGGCTCAGGTCCTTGTCGCCGCTGGAGACGATCACCTCGATGCCCTGCGCGGCGGCGGTGCGCGCCAGCGTGCCGATCACGTCGTCGGCCTCGATGTCGGGCACGCACAGCACGGGCCAGCCGAGCAGCCCGACCACTTTGTGGATAGGGTCGACCTGGGTGCGCAGGTCGTCCGGCATCGGCGAGCGGTTGGCCTTGTACTGCGGGTACCAGTCGTCGCGAAAGGTCTTGCCCGGCGCGTCGAAGATGCAGGCCGCATAGTCGGCGCGCACCTCGCGGCGCAGGGCCTGCATCATGTTGATCATGCCGCGGATGGCGCCGGTGGCCGGGCTGCTGGCATCGCCCGGCACGGCGCGCAGATCGGGCATGGCGTGGAAGGCGCGGTAGAGGTAGCTCGAGCCGTCCACGAGCAGCAGCGTTTTCTTGTCGGTCATCGGCGCATTTTGCCGTGCCGCACACGGGCGCCTTCATCACGCGGACGATCGCCGCCCGCTGACACCCGGCGGGAGAAGCGCCACCTACAATCCCTGCATGTCCTCCTCCAAATTCCTGCTCGTTCGCCGGCTCCGGCTCGCCTCGCTGGTTCTGGCCTGCGTCGCACCCTTCGCCGTCGTCCATGCCCAGAGCGCGCCTCAGCCGGCGCCACCGCCGCCCGATGCGGTCCAAGGCCAGGACGCGGCACCCGGCCGCCAGAACCAGAAGATCGAACACATCCACGTCGAGGACAGCGGGGCGTCGGTCGACGAGGTGCGCTACGGCGGCCAGACCCAGCGCATCACCGTGAAGCCGAAGGCCAACGTGCCCTCCTACCAGGTGCTGCCGAACGAAGGCGGCTACCGGCCCGGACAGAGCGAATCGGACACCGGCACCAACGGCAACGGTCCGCGGGTCTGGAACGTGCTCAAGTTCTGAGCGCGGGCGGTGGCGGTCTTCACGGAAGTCGGGTTCGACGAGGCCGACGCGCTGGTGCAGCGCCTCGGCCTGGGTGCGCTCGCCGCGCTGCGCGGCATCGAGGGCGGGATCGAGAACACCAACTACTTCGCGACCACAGCGTCGGGCGAGTTCGTCCTGACGCTGTTCGAGCGCCTCGGGGCCGAGCAGCTGCCCTACTACCTGTGCCTGATGAAGCATCTCGCGGCGCGCGGCCTGCCGGTGCCCGAGCCGGTGGCCGATCCGGCCATTGCGCCGCCCACGGGCCATGCGCTGTCGATCCCCGCCAATGCGCCGTGCGAGTTGCTGCTCTCGGTGGCCGGCAAGCCGGCCGCGGTCGTCCAGCGGCTCCAGGGCCACAGCGAACTCGCACCCACCGCGGCCCATTGCGCCGAACTGGGCCGGCTGCTGGCGCGCATGCACCTGGCGGCACGCGACTTCCCGCGCATCCAGCCCAACCTGCGCGGCCTGCCGTGGTGGAACGACACGGCGCCCGTGGTGCTGCCCCACCTGGATCCGCCGCAAGCCGCGCTGCTGCGCAGCGAACTCGCCTACCAGAACCACATCGCCGAATCGTCCGCCTGCGCGGCCCTTCCGCGCGGGCCGGTGCATGCCGACCTGTTCCGCGACAACGTGGTGTTCGACGCTGCCCCCGACGGCACATTGCCGCGGCTGACCGGCGTGTTCGACTTCTACTTCGCCGGCACCGACAGCTGGTTGTTCGACCTCGCCGTGTGCCTGAACGACTGGGCGATCGACCTGCCGAGCGGCCGCCACGAAGCTGCGCGCGCCGATGCGCTGCTGGCCGCCTACGGCACCGTGCGGCCGCTGACCGGTGCCGAGCGCGCCCTGCTGCCCGCGATGCTGCGCGCGGCGGCGCTGCGCTTCTGGATCTCGCGCCTGTGGGACTTCCACTTGCCGCGCGAGGCGAGCATGCTCAAGCCCCATGATCCGACCCATTTCGAGCGCGTGCTGCGCGAGCGCGCGCGCCGGCCTTTCGAGCTGGCGGCCGCCGCCGAGGCGCTCGCTGCCTGAACCCAAGCGATGAAACTCAACCTCGTCCCCGCGCGCACCGGCGCGCTGTGGGTCCGCACCGGGCTCAGGGCTTTCGCCGTGCAGCCGCTCGCCTTCATCTCGCTGTTCTTCTTCTTCATGGCGCTGGTGTCGATCGCATCGCAGGTGCCGCTGATTGGCGCGGCCGTCGCGCTGATGCTGCTGCCGACCATGACGCTCGGCCTCATGGCGGCCACCGCGCAGGCGGCGGCGCCTGAGAAGCCGCCCGCGGGCGCGGTCTTCATGGCGGCGCTGAACGCGGTGCGCGCCGACATGCGGCCGATGCTGGTGCTGGGCGTGCTCTACGCCGTCCTGTTTCTCGGCGTGATGGCGATCTCGGCGCTGGCCGACGGCGGCCAGTTCGCCAAGGTCTACCTGCTGGGCGGGCCGCTCACGCGCGAACTCGCCGAAAGCACGGAGTTCCAGGTTGCGCTGTGGACCGCGATGGCGCTCTACCTGCCGCTGTCGCTCGCCTTCTGGCATGCGCCGGCGCTGGTGCACTGGCACCACGTGCCGCCGGCCAAGAGCCTGTTCTTCAGCTTCGTCGCGTGTTTCCGGAATTTCGGTGCGCTCACCGTCTACGGCCTCATCTGGACCGGCGTGTTCATTGGCGCAGGCATCGTGCTGAGCCTGATCGCCAGCCTGCTGGTCGCCTTCGGCGCGATGGGCATCGGCGAAGGCGCGTCGGCGGCGGGCGGCGCGGTGATGATCGGCGGGGCGCTGGTGATGGCGGCGATGTTCTTCGCGAGCACCTGGTTCACCTTCCGCGACAGCTTCAACGCCGACTAGGACGGCAACCCCGGCCCGCCATCGTGCCTACCCGAGGTCGAATTTGACGCCCTGCGCCAGCGGCAGCGAGCTGCCGTAGTTGATGGTGTTCGTGGCCCGGCGCATGTAGGCGCGCCAGGCGTCCGACCCCGACTCCCGGCCGCCACCGGTTTCTTTCTCGCCGCCGAAGGCGCCTCCGATCTCCGCGCCGCTGGTGCCGATGTTGACGTTGGCGATGCCGCAATCCGATCCACCCGCTGAGGTGAAGCGCTCGGCCTCCCCGAGGTCGCGCGTGAAGACGGCCGAGGACAGGCCGTGGGCCACGGCGTTGTTCATGGCGATGGCGTCGTCGAAGGCGTCATAGGGCACGACGTAGAGAATGGGCGCGAAAGTCTCGTGCAGCATCGGACCCGTCTGCTGCGCGAATTCCACGATCGCCGGCCGTACATAGTGGCCTGCGCCCGCGCCGGCCTCCGGCTCTCCGAAGTGCACCTTGGCGCCGAGTGCCCGGGCATCGGCCAGCGCGCCCTGCATGGCGGCGAAGGCGCGTTCGTCGATCAGGGGGCCAACCAGCGTGCCGTCTTCGAGCGGATCGCCCACCGGCAGGCGCGCGAAGACCGCGACCAGGCGATCCACCAGCGCCGCGTAGATCGATCGGTGCACGATCAGCCGGCGCAGACTGGTGCAGCGCTGACCGGCCGTACCGGCGGCGGCAAAGGCCACACCACGCACGACCAGTTCGAGATCGGCCGAGGGGCCGACGACGGCCGCGTTGTTGCCGCCCAGTTCGAGCAGCGAGCGCTTGAACCGGGAGGCGCATTCGACGGCCACCTTCCTGCCCATGGCCGTGGAGCCGGTCGCGCTCACCAGCCGCACCTTCGGATGGGCGACCAGCGCCTCGCCGACGGAACGCTCGCCGATCAAGAGCTCGCTCAGGCCCGCCGGATCCAGTCCCGCCTCGACGGCGGCCTGTTGCATCAGGCTGTTCAGCGCGACGGCGCTGAGCGGGGTCTTCTCGGACGGCTTCCACGCCAGCGTGTTGCCGCAGACGAGGGCGATGGCCGCATTCCACGAGAACACCGCCATCGGAAAATTGAAGGCCGAAATGATGCCGACCAGTCCGAGCGGCTGCCAAGTCTCGAGCAGCTTGTGCTCAGGCCGTTCGCTGGCGATGGTCAGGCCGTAGAGCTGCCGCGACAGGCCGACGGCGAACTCGCAGATGTCGATCACTTCCTGGACTTCGCCCAGGCCCTCCTGCAGGATCTTGCCGGTTTCCAGCGTGATCAGCCGGCCGAGCTCGGCCCTGCGGCGGCGCACGGCGGCGCCGAAGGCGCGCACCAGTTCGCCGCGCTTGGGAGCCGGCACCTCGCGCCATGCCAGGAAGCGCTGGTGCGCGCGGTCGAGGGCGGCATCCAGCGCCGCCGGGCTCGTCGCTTCGATGCGTGCGAGCACGCTGCCATCGATCGGCGTGCGGACTTCGAGCACGCCGGGCGCCCGGCTCTGCGTGTCGGCCCCGATGCCCAGGGCCTGGAAAATGGATGAAACGTCGTCGGCATGGGTCATCGATCAATCTCCGTAAGGGCCTGCGGTGCGTGCTTCAACTCGCCAGCGCATGTCCGCCGGCGGCCACGGGCCGCCCGCCGATCAGCACATGGCGCATGTTCTCGGCGGCTTCGAGCTTCTCGGGCTGCTTCAGGACATCGCCTTCCACCACGATGACGTCGGCAAGCATGCCCGCCTGCAGCGTGCCCAGCCTGTCGTCCACCTTGAGCAGGCGCGCCGTGTTCTTCGTCGCCACGAAGATCGCCTGCTCGGGCGTCAGGCCGCACTTCACGAGTTGCACCACTTCGCGCCCGGCGGAGCCGTGCGGCGTGAGCATCGAGCCCGCGTCGGTTCCGCTGGCGATGTTGGCGCCGATGTCGAAGGCGTACTTCACGTACTCGCGGTGCTTGCTCGTGCGCTCGCGCACGTTGTCGATGGTCGATTGGGGCACACCGTTCTCGGCGCCGAGCGTCAGGATGCGGTCCATCACCGTCAGCGTCGGAACCAGGAAGGCGCCGTGCTCGCGCGCAACCTCGGCACACTCCTCGTCGAAGTGCATGCCGTGCTCGATCGAGCGGCAGCCGCTTCGGATGCTGTGCAGGATCGCGACCTTGTTGTGCGCGTGGACGGCCACGGGCACGCCGGCCAGCTTGGCGGTCTCGAACGCGGCATCGAACTCGCTCGGGGAGAACTCCTCGGCGTCGATGCGGCCATGGGGGTCGATCACGCCGCCGGTCTGGAACAGCTTGATCCAGCTGGCGCCGGCCTTCACCTGCCGGCGAACGGCCGTGCGAACCGCGTCGACGCCATCCACCATCTCGGAGACGTCGCCGTGGCTCTGGCAAATCCAGCAGGGCAGCAGATCGCCATGACCTCCCGTCGTGGTCAGCCCCTTGCCGCAGGGATGCATGCGGGGCCCGGGCATCACGCCCTTGTTGATCGAATCGCGCGCGGCGATGTCCAGGTGCGCCATGTCGCTGACGGTGCGGATCGTGGTCGTGCCGGCCGCGATCGTCTCGCGCAGGTTCCTGGCGATCTCGAACGCGACCTGCCCCACGGGCCGCGACATGAGTTCGCGCTGGATGTTGCTGGGACCGTTGAGGGAGATGTGGACGTGAACGTCCATCAGCCCCGGAAGGACCGAGGCCCCCGCGGCGTCGATGACCTGCGCGCCGCGCGGGATGGCCTTTGCGCTCTTCTTGCCGGCATGGGTGATCTTGCCGTTCTCGATCAGCACGAGGCCATCGGGGATCGCCGCGCCGCCGGTGCCGTCGACGATCTGGCCATCCACGATGGCGATGGTTGGGGTGATCGTCATCTGCTAGACCTCCTGCGGATCAAGGCCGATGTGGATCAGAGTCTCGCCGGTCGACATCACGGGTCCGGGGTGGATCGCCAGCACGATGCCCGGATGGGGCGCATGCGCGTCGCCCGCGGGGTGGCCGTGCAGGTCGAAATAGTTGCCGATCACGGTCCCCTTCTCGACCCGGTCCCCGCAACGGACCTGGCGCTGGAACATGCCGCCTTGCGTGGAATGCACCCAGGCGAAATTCGAGAAGTGCCATTGCTTTCCGTAGTCGGTCACCACGCCGTCCAGCATCGACAGGTGCCGCATGACATTGCGCAGCCGCTCGGCGGTGTCGCGCACGGTCTCGTCGGTGAAGGCCGGTCCCTTGCCGCCGGCCTCGATGATGAAGGAGGGAATGCCGTCCTTGGCCGCGCTCATCATCGACGAGCCCGCGAGGATGTCCGGCGGCGCGGGCAGCGTGCTGCGGAAGCCGAAGGCGCGCGCGATGCCCTCCCCCTTCTTGCCGATCTCGCCCGGGATGTCGGCGTACAGGGCCCAGCGCACGTCCTCGGTCAGCGCGGTGTGCATGTCGATCAGGTAGTCGGCGTGCTTGCGCAGTTCGCTGTAGATCGCGTGCGCCATCTGCTGCGTGAGCGTGCCGGTCGCGCTGCCCGGGAAGCAGCGGTTGAGGTCGCCGCCGTTGTAGCCCTCGAACGGACTCATGCGCTGGTTCTTCTGGAACGCCGTCATGTTGAGGATCGGCAGCGCGACGACCGTCCCCTTGAGCGTGTCCGGCGACAGGGAGCGGATCAATTCGTGCAGCACGAACGCGCCGCAGTATTCGTTGCCGTGCACGCAGCCGTGCAGCCACAGGGCTGGCCCGTCCGAGGCGCCGCGCACCACCACGACGGGAATGAGGATGGGTTGCCCATCGGGCAACTCGCCGATCTTCAGGCGTCCTTTTGCAACGCCCGGGCCCTTCGAGACTGCCGTGCCGATTTCAATGGTGTCCATCGTGAATTCTCCTTATCGAGCGGGCTGAGGATCGAGGCCGACATGGACCAGGATCTCGCCGTTGGGCATGACCGGACCGCCGCCGATCGCCAGGACGATGCCGGAGAAAGGACTCTTCGCCTCCTCCACCAGATCGCCGAACACGTCGTAGTAGCGGCCGACCAGATCGCCCTCGGCGATCCGGTTTCCGCATTTCACGGCCGGGCGGAAAAGGCCGCCGCGCGTCGCATTCACCCACGCGAAATTGGAGAACAGGGTCAGCCCGCCATATTCGGTGGTCTCGCCCGGGAGCATGTCGAGATGGCGCAGCACGTTGCGAAAGCGCTCGGCGCAATCGGCCACAGTCTCGGGGCTGAACGCCGAGCCGATGCCGCCGGCTTCGATGATCAGCCCGGGAATGCCTTCCTTCGCCGCCTCGATCAGGGCCGATCCGCCCAGGGTGTCCAGCGGCGTGGGCAACGTGTTCTCGAAGCCGAAGGCACGCGCCATGCCGTGCGCGACGTCTGCCTTGTCGCCGGAGGGCGGCGCGAAAAGGGCCCAACGCGTGTCGGCCGTGAAAGCGGTATGGACGTCGACGAAATGCGTCGCGTGCTCGCGCAGATGCTGATAAATATGGAACGCCATCTGTTCGGTCAGCGTTCCGCCGGGCTTGCCGGGAAAGCAGCGGTTGAGGTCGCCGCCGTTGTAGCCGTCGAACGGGCTCATGCGCTGCTGCCGCTGGAAGCCGGTGATGTTCAGGACCGGCAGCGCGACCACCGTGCCGCGCTGCAGCGTGAGCTCGCGCGTCAGGGCGTGGATGCTGAACGCGCCGCAATACTCGTTGCCGTGGACGCATCCGTGCATCCACACGACGGGGCCGTCTTCGGCGCCGCGCACGATGATCACGGGAATCTCCATCGGCGAACCGTCCGGCAGACTGCCAACCTGCAGCATGCCGTCGACCCGGCCGGGCGCGACGGAGACGGCAGTCCCGATCTCCATTTTCTTCAGGCTCTTCTTCATCAGTTGGTGCTCCTTCAAATGCGCATGATTCGGCGCATCCCGACGAGGCGCTCGACGACGAGGCCGAGAACCAGGATGAGCAGGATCTGCAAGGTGGTGATGGCCGCGATCACCGGCGTGCTTTCCCACTGGATCTGGGAAAAGATCTCGATCGGCAGGGTCGTCATGCCCGGGCCGGTGAGAAACAGGGCGATGTAGGCGTCGCCGAAAGAAATGATGAACGAGAAGATCAGCGCCGAGACGATGCCGGGCGCGGTCAGTGGCAGCACGATCTCCCAGAGCGCCCGCAGGCGCGATGCGCCGAGCGTCAGCGCCGCCGTCTCGAGCTGCGCGTCGACGCCGTCGAGGCTGGCCGAGACGCCAGCGATGGCGAAGGGAAGGCACAGCAGCACGTGTCCCGCAAGAAGCGCGAGGAAGCTCGGCAGCGGCACGAAATTCAGCGCGAGCAGCAAGGACATGCTGATGAGAATCTGCGGCACCATGGCCGGCAGCAGCGCCAGCGACTGCGCCAGCTCGCGCCGCTTGCCCGCGAAGCGGATGATCGAATAGGCGCTCAGGAATCCGATCAGCGTCGCGATCGGCGCCGACAGGCTGGCCAGCTTGATGCTGAACAGGAAGGCGTCGACGAAGTTGTCGGCGCGGAAGAACTCGCCGTACCAGCGCAGCGAGAAGCCGCTGGGCGGGAAGGCGGTCGAACTGGTCGCCGTGAACGAGGTCAGGACGATGATCAGGATCGGCCCGAGCAGGAAGATGTAGATCAGCAGCACGGCCGCCAGCAGCAGCACGCGGCCCACGCCCCCGGCCTCGGAAGTCTTGTCAGCCATGGAGCGCCGCCCGTCGATCGCTGCGGAAATACAGGAAGATGATGACGAACTGAAGCAGGACCAGGATCGACGCCATCGCCGATCCGAGCGGCCAGTTCAGCGTGTGCAGCACCAGCTCGTAGATCGACTGCCCCATCATCTGGACGTTCTTGCCGCCGAGCAGCGTGGGCGTGACGACCGAGCCTGCGCTGAGCGTGAAGACCAGCACCGAGCCCATGAGGATGCCGGGCTTGCTGAGCGGCAGCGTCACCTCGAAGAAGATCCGCGCAGTGCCCGCGCCCAGCGTGCTGGCCGCCCGCCGCAGGCTGGGGTCCTGCGCGGTGAGCGACGAGAAGAGCGGAAAGATCATGTAAGGCAGCAGGATGTGGACGAGGGCCACGACGACGGCGGTCTGCGTGTTCAGGATCTGCAGCGGCTGGTGGACGAGGCCGGTCCACAGGAGCACACGGTTGATCAGGCCCTCCGCGCCGAACAGCACGATCCAGCCGTAGGTGCGAACGATCACGCCGGTGGTCAGCGGCGCGACGACCAGGAACATCAGCACGCCGCGCCAGGCCGATTGGGTGCGCGACAGGAAGTAGGCCATCGGATAGCCGAGCAGAAGGCTGCACAGCGTCGTCAGCGCCGCGAGCTTCAGCGTGAGGACGATGATGGCCCGGTAGTACGGATCCGCGATCAGGCGCAGAAAGTTCTCTGCGGTCGGATGCGGGATGTACAGGGCGAAGGCGTCGTACCTGAAGACACCCATCGCCAGGAAGAATCCAAGCGGCAGGACGAGGAAGACCAGGTACAGCACCGTGAGGGGCACGGCGAGCACCACGCCGAAGCGGCCGCCGCTCTGATTCATGTGGCGTCCACCTTCAACGCGCGGCATTCGGTGGGGAAAAGCCAGACGGCGTCGCCCGCCGCGAGTTGCCGGAAGCGCGGCAGGCTCGGCTTCGTGCAGACCAGGCGGACGCCGCTTGCCGTCTCCAGTTCCAGGCTCAGCTGTTCGCCGGAGAAGACGCGCTTCACCAGCCGGGCGGGGAGCGCCTCGCCCGACGCCGGCGCCTCGGTCATCAATTCGATGCGTTCGGGACGCAGCATCAGGTACGCGGCATCGCCGACCCGCAGGCTGCCCGGTACGGCCCTGGCCGGCAGGTCCGTATCGCCGGCTACGCGGATGCGAACCTCGCCCGATGCCTGCGCCGCCACCACCTGACCCTCGACCAGGTTCGCGTCACCGATGAACTCGGCGACGAAGCGCGTGGCCGGCGAGTCGTAGAGATCCTCGGGAGACCCGATCTGCTCGACGCGCCCCTTGTTGAGCAAGGCGACGCGGTCCGACATCTCGAAGGCTTCGTCCTGGTCATGGGTGACGAAGATCGTGGTGATGCGCAGGCGCTGCTGCAGGTCCCGAATCTCGTGCCGCATGCGTTTGCGCAGCATCGCATCCAGGTTGGACAGGGGCTCATCGAGCAACAGCACCTTCGGCTCGATCACCAGCGCGCGCGCGAGGGCCACGCGCTGCCGCTGCCCGCCGGACAACTGTTCAGGCATGCGCGCCTCGACCCCGGGCAAGCCGACGGTCTCGAGCATCCGGCGCACGCGCTCGCGGATCTGTTCGCGCGGCATCTTGCGCATGCGCAGGCCGAAGCCCACGTTGTCGAAGACGGTCTTGTGGGGAAACAGCGCGTAGTTCTGGAACACGACGCCCATGTCCCGCTTCGACGTCGCGACGCCTGTCATTTCGCGGCCGTCGAGTCGCACCTGTCCGGCCGTGGCGCCGACCAGCCCCGCAATGATTTGCAGCGTGGTGGTCTTGCCGCAGCCCGAAGGGCCGAGCAGGGTCAGGAACTCGCCGCGGCGGACATCGAGGTCGATCGGCCCCACCGCGGTCGTGGCGCCGTATCGCTTGCTGATGCCTTGCAGCACCAGAAGGGACTGCGGTGCTGCGGTACCCGCTTTCGCATCAGGCACCCAGTACCTCCTTGTTCCAGCGCTCGCGGTTGCGGTCGCGGTAGGCGAACTGCGCCATGTAGTCGAAGCGCCGGGCCAGCTTGCCGATGCCTTCCAGATCCGCACTGCTGAATTCGAGCTTCTTCAGGTCCGGCGGCAGGTTCTTCATCGCGTCCATGTTGGTCGGCGGGTAGCCGCACAGGCGGGCGAACGCGATCTGCTTTTCCGCGTCCAGGGTATCGTTGGCGAATGCTTCGGCCAGCTCGATGCTTTCCTTGGGACGGTTGGCGATGATCGCGGTGTTGTAGGTCCAGGACATGCCGCCTTCCTTGGGGATCACGAATTCGACCGGCGCGCCGGCCGCCTTGGCCTGCTCGGTGCGTGCGCCGAAATACGGGCAGATCCAGATCTCCTCGGACACCAGCAATTGCTTGGTGTGCTCGACGTTGTTGATGGTCTGCGCCTTGTTCGTCTTGTAGAGCGCCTTCAGCTTCTCGATGCCTGGATCGATCTTTTCCGGGTCGCCGCCCGACAGCAGGTTGATCGCATGGAACACCTGCTCGCCCGTCCAGACCCAATCGGGAAACCCGACCTTGCCGGCGAACTCCGGATCCCACAGATCGAACCACGAGGTGATCGGCTTCTTGATCCGCTTGGTGTTCACGGCGATACCGTAGGGCGTATGGACCAGGCCGGCGAGATAGGGATAGCGGAAGGCGGGATGCACCTTCTTCATGTTGGGAATGCGCTCCTCTTTCCACTCGACGACCGAGCTCAACGCACCTTGCTGCGTCGACGTGCTCTGGTCGAGCTGCCCCATGTCCCATTGCGGGCGCGCCCGCTGCGCGATGATGAGCGGTTCGTAGCCGAGTCCGGTCTTCCAGATCGGCTTGATGGAGTGCTTTTGCGCGAAGGGCGTCACGAAGGTCTGGTCGAACCAGTCCTTCCACGAGCCGCCGGGGAACAGGAGCCGGAGCTCGGTGGCCTGGGCCGCCGACACCCGGCCGGGAAGGCCGCCCAGCAGTGCCGAAGCGACTCCCGCACTCAGAGCGCCGGAAAGAAACCGACGACGATCGAACTCACGATCCGACAAGCTTGCCATGGTGTTCTCCTGGAGTGAAATCATGTGGGTCGATGCTTGGCCGTCCGGGCGCGTGGCGTCGATCCCTTCGATGCCGGCGATGGCGCTTGCGCCGGGCGTTGCGCCCAGAACGGATCGGCCGTGATGACAGCCACCCTGCGGGCCGCATCGACCACGCGATCGGCGATCGCCTTGCGTCCCGCCGCATTGACGGCGATGTCGGGGAATGACAGCGAGAAGCCGATGGCCTGCTGATCGTCGGAACTGCCGACGGCGGCGCCGATGGCGCACATGCCGGCAAAGGCCGTGTCGCCGATGGCCCAGTGCTGCGCCCGCACCGTATCGAGTTCGGTCAGGAGCCTGGCGACCGGTCTGCGCGCGCCGCTCTTTCCTTCGACGAGCGCAGGCGGCAGGATCTTTCCGAGCTCCTCGTTCGGCAGGCGCGCAAGCAAGGCCTTGCCGAAAGCGGTGGTCGCGGCGGCCATCCGCGATCCTGCGTCCAGAATCATCTGGACAGGGTATCGCCCATGTCGCTTGCGAAGAATGACGATGTCCGCGCCGTTGAGAACGCCGACATAGCCTGTGAAGCCGGTCTCGTTGATCAGCACCTCGATCTCGGCCTCCACCAGCTCCACCACCTTGACGTGCGCGTAATAGAGCTGGCCGAGTCGGAAGGGCAGGAGGCCTACGCGATAGCGGCGCGTCGCCTCGTCCTGCTCCACCAGCCGCTGCTCGGCCATCGCCAGCATCAGCCGCGACACGGTGCTCTTCGGCATTGCGAGTTTCGCGGCGACTTCCGTCACCGCCAACTCGGGCGTGTCGGAAGAAAAACAACCGAGGATCGATACAGCGGATTCGAGAGAGCTCATCTTCTGTCCCACGGGCTGAGACCGAGTTGCAAAGTTGATTCACTTTAGCACCCGGCCTGCAAAACCGTCAATCGGCACGGCCGCGCGGCGTGAGCCGAGGACCGCGCACGAACGCGCGCCGAGGACGCATCTCGGACGTTCAGGGAGTTGTGTGGCCCGTGGATCGCAGGCGAATCGATGCCGCTGCGACAGCGGCATCGACGGGCTTTTCCGTCAGCCCGTCGGGAGACGGTTCCGCCTCTAGACCGGTGTCAGCTTCGCGACCGACAAGGCCAGCCACTTGACCCCGTGGCGCGGAAAGTTGACCTGGGCGCGCGCGTCGTCGCCGCTGCCTTCGAGCGCGAGCACCGTGCCCTCGCCGAACTTGTTGTGGAACACCTGCATGCCCGAGCGCAGGCCATGCGCAGGTGCCGTCTTTTGCGGCGGCACGGGCGGGTTCGCGAAGGTGTCCTTGCCGAAGCCGCCGCCCCCCGGGCGCGTGGTGGCATAGCCGCCGCCATAGCCGAAGGCCGACGGCGTGAAGCCCTGGTTCTTCGGCGTCAGCCACTTGAGCGCGCCTTCGGGCAGTTCATCGAAGAAGCGGCTCTTCACGTTGTAGCGGGTCTGGCCATGCAGCATCCGCGTCTGAGAGTGGCTCAGGTACAGGCGCTGGCGCGCACGGGTGATGGCGACGTACATCAGGCGGCGCTCTTCCTCGAGGCTTTCGTAGTCGCTCATCGAGTTCTCGTGCGGAAACAGGCCCTCTTCCATGCCGGTGATGAACACGCAATCGAATTCGAGCCCCTTGGCCGCGTGCACGGTCATCAGCTGCACCGCGTCCTGCCCGGCCTGCGCCTGGTTGTCGCCCGATTCGAGCGCGGCATGCGTGAGGAACGCGGCCAGCGGGCTCATGGTCTCGCCGGTTTCGGCGTCGGGCGCGAGCGGCTCGTCGCTGAGCGGAAGATTCGGATCGATGCCCTGGCTGGCCGGAGACTGGCGCAGCTCGTCGACCGGCAGCGCGACGGCATCGCGCCCGAAGCCTTCCTGCGTGACGAAGCTCTCGGCCGCGTTGACGAGTTCATCCAGGTTCTCGATGCGGTCGGCGCCTTCGCGGTCGGCCTTGTAGTGCTCGACGAGGCCACTGTGGTCGAGCACCAGTTCGATGATCTCGCGCAGGGACATGCCGACGGTCTGTTCGCGCAGCACGTCGATCTTGGCGACGAAGGCCGAGAGATTGGTGCCGGCCTTGCCGCCGACCACGCTCACCGCATCGTGCAGCGAGCGGCCTGCCGCCCGTGCCGCATCCTGCAGCTGCTCGATGGTGCGGGCGCCGATGCCGCGCGGCGGGAAGTTGACGATGCGCAGGAAGCTGGTGTCGTCGTCCTTGTTCTCGAGCAGGCGCAGGTAGGCCAGCGCATGCTTGATCTCGGCGCGTTCGAAGAAGCGCAGGCCGCCATACACGCGGTACGGCACGGCGGCGTTGAAGAGCGCGGTTTCGATCACGCGGCTCTGGGCATTGCTGCGGTAGAGCACCGCCATTTCCTTGCGCGCGATGCCGTCGCGCGCGAGCTGGCGCATCTCCTCGACCATCCATTGCGCCTCGGCGAAATCGCTGGTCGACTCGTAGACGCGCACCGGCTCGCCGGGGCCCTGGTCGGTGCGCAGGTTCTTGCCCAGGCGCTTCTTGTTGTGGCTGATCAGCTCGTTGGCCGAGTCGAGGATGTTGCTGAAGCTGCGGTAGTTCTGCTCCAGCTTGATCTGGTGGCTGACCTCGAACTCGCGCACGAAGTCGGCCATGTTGCCCACCCGCGCGCCGCGGAAGGCATAGATGCTCTGGTCGTCGTCGCCGACCGCGATCACGCTGCTGTCGCCCGGCACGAAGCGGCCGTCGACGGTGGCGCCGGACAGCATCTTGATCCACGCGTACTGCAGCCGGTTGGTGTCCTGGAATTCGTCGATCAGGATGTGGCGGAAGCGCCGCTGGTAGTGCTCGCGCACCGGGTCGTTGTCACGCAGCAGCTCGTAGCTGCGCAGCATCAGTTCGCCGAAGTCGACCACGCCCTCGCGCTGGCACTGCTCTTCGTACAACTGGTAGAGCTCGACCTTCTTGCGGTCGTCCTCGCTGCGGATTTCGACGTCGCGCGGACGCAGGCCATCTTCCTTGGCGCCGGCGATGAACCACTGGGTCTGCTTGGCAGGGAAGCGCTCGTCGTCGACGTTGAACTGCTTCATGAGCCGCTTGATGGCCGACAGCTGGTCCTGCGTGTCGAGGATCTGGAAGGTGGACGGCAGGTCGGCGAGCTTCCAGTGGGCACGCAGGAAGCGGTTGCACAGGCCGTGAAAAGTGCCGATCCACATGCCGCGCACATTGACGGGCAGCATCGCCGTCAGCCGCGTCATCATTTCCTTGGCGGCCTTGTTGGTGAAGGTGACGGCGAGGATGCCGCCCGGCGATACCTGGCCGGTCTGCAGCAGCCAGGCGATGCGGGTGGTCAGCACCCGCGTCTTGCCCGAGCCGGCGCCGGCGAGGATCAGCGCATTGCCGGCCGGCAGCGTGACGGCGGCACGCTGCTCCGGGTTGAGGTTGTGGAGCAGCGGCGAATCTGCGGGTGCCGCGAGGTCGGTGAGCATCCGTCGATTGTAGAAAGCATGGCGTATGGCGGTCATATGAACCGGTCGCATGCGTTCGGCGGCCGCACCGCGTAAAATCAGTCACCGGGCCCAAGTTTCTTGCGCCCGGTTTTTCGTGGGCGTTTCCTTTTTCGAAAACGCCTCGGAAACCGGCCGGACCAAGCGCTCAATCCACTGTCAAAGGAGCTTGGTGATGCAGATTTTCGACTACGACAACATTCTTTTGCTGCCGCGCAAATGCCGCGTGGAAAGCCGCTCGGAGTGCGACGCCAGCGTCACGCTCGGCGGCCGCAGCTTCCGCATCCCGGTGGTGCCGGCCAACATGAAGACGGTGGTCGACGAGACCATCTGCACCTGGCTGGCGAAGAACGGCTACTTCTACGTGATGCACCGCTTCGACCTCGACAACCTGAAGTTCGTGCGGGACATGCAGGCCAAGGGCGTGTTCGCCTCGATCTCGCTCGGCGTCAAGCAGCCGGACTACGACACGGTCGACCGCCTGGTGGCGGCCGGCCTGGTGCCCGAGTACATCACGATCGACATCGCGCACGGCCATGCCGACAGCGTGAAGAACATGATCGCCTGCCTCAAGGAAAAGCTGCCGAAGTCCTTCGTGATCGCGGGCAACGTCGGCACGCCCGAGGCGGTGATCGACCTCGAGAACTGGGGTGCGGACGCGACCAAGGTCGGCATCGGCCCGGGCAAGGTCTGCATCACCAAGCTCAAGACCGGCTTCGGCACCGGCGGCTGGCAACTGTCGGCGCTCAAGTGGTGCGCGCGCGTGGCGACCAAGCCGATCATTGCCGACGGCGGCATCCGCGACCATGGCGACATCGCCAAGAGCGTGCGCTTCGGTGCGTCGATGGTGATGATCGGCTCGCTGTTCGCCGGCCACGAGGAATCGCCGGGCAAGACGGTGGAGGTCGACGGCGTGCTCTTCAAGGAATACTACGGCTCGGCCAGCGACTTCAACAAGGGCGAGTACAAGCACGTCGAGGGCAAGCGCATCCTCGAACCGATCAAGGGCAAGCTCGCCGATACGCTGGTCGAGATGGAACAGGACATCCAGAGCTCCATCAGCTATGCGGGCGGCAGGAAGCTCATGGACATCCGCAAGGTCAACTACGTCACGCTCGGAGGCGACAACGCGGGCGAGCATCTGCTGATGTAGGCAGCGCGAACGCGCGTGCAGCGCAGGGGCATGCGCCGGGTCGCGGGTTCTGGTTAAAATACGCGTCGCGTGGGGGGGTAGCTCAGCTGGGAGAGCGCCGCGTTCGCAATGCGGAGGTCGTGAGTTCGATCCTCATCCTCTCCACCATTCATCCAGATGTCATGCGGTCTGCAGCGGGGGTTTCGGCCCTGGCTTGCAGGCTTGCGTGATCGACCTCACCGCTGCGCGCAGCGCATCGGGACACCTCATCGCCGGCGCGCTTCTCCATTCATGAGTTCCAGGAATCTACGCATTGCGGGGCCCGACTCCTCACCGTACGAGTTGGGGCAGCCCCTGTCCGTCTACGACGGTGCCAGACACCTCGGCACCGTGACGACGGTGATCCTGAGCAAGGACGGCGGCACCCTGCATCTCGGCGGTTTCGTGTCGTCGCCGATTCCGCAGCAGAGAATGCTTCGAAGGCTGGTGGTGGTGGAAATCACCGCATTCGTCGTCGACCGCTTCCCGGGCGTGCGGACGATCGGCTATACGCTGGGCCATCGCGTCGAAGGTCTGCGCGATGGCCTGGCGCTCGCCAGCGTGCGTGCGAGCCTGCTTCGCAGCATGGGCGGGGAGCAGATCAGGATCTCGCCGAAACTCGGCGCCCGGGACGGTGGGCATTTCGTGGTCCAGTGCGTCTGGCACCGCAGCCCGCAGGCCCTCGATGCCCTCGCCCGCACGCTCACGCAGGCGCGCGAGGCCCGTCAGCGACAGGAAGCCGCCTTCGGCGCTTCCCCCTTGAGCAGGTTGCGCGCCCTGATCGGCCGATTCCTCTAGCTAGCCCTGCTCAGGCATCGAGCGCAAGATGCTGGCCGTGCAGCGCAGCCGCGCTCGCCGAAGCCAGAAAACCGATGGTGCGCGCGGCCACCACCGTCGAGACCCAGCCATCCGGGTTGGCATCGGGCATGGCCTGGCGGTTGGCCGGCGTGTCGAGCACGCTGGGCGCGATGCTGTTGACGTGGATACCGTGTGGCGCCAGTTCGGCCGCCGAGGCTTCCACCAGGCGCTGCAACGCGCTCTTCGATGCGATGTAGGCGGCCATCGAGGCAATGCCGCGCGCTGCGGTCTTGGCGGTGACGGCGACCACGCTCCCGGCCTTGCGCTCGATCATCGACGGCACCAGCGCCTGCGTGACCGCGACGAAGGACCATGCGTTCAGGTTCATCATCCGGTCCCAGGCGGCGCGGCTCAGGGCATGCACCGGCTCGCCCATCTCGAAGCCGCCGGCGATGTGGATCAGCGCGTCCACGTGCCGGAAGGCGGTGAGAATCCGCTGCGCCGCATCGGCCATGGCCGGCACCGCGGTCACGTCGGCCTCGATCAGCAGGTGCTGCGAGTTGTCGAGGCCCGGAAACGCATTGACCAGATGTTCCATGCGATGGTCGATCAAGGCCACGCGGGCGCCCTGATCGAGAAAATGCTGGACCACGGCGCGGCCCAGTGCGCCGGCAGCGCCGGTGATCACCACCTGCGGCGGGACGTTGGTTTCGATCATCGAAGGCTCCTTGTTCCGGCAGGCATGGTAACGCTGGACTCAGCGCAGAAGTGCCGGGGCCGGCAGCCGGGCCGCTTGAAGATGCCTGCATTTTCGATGCGGACCTGAATGTCAGGTGGCCGAGTATGGCTATAATCGTGGGATTGCCTGAATGACAGCAATGTCGATCAGGGGCTCTTAGCTCAGTTGGTAGAGCAGCGGACTCTTAATCCGTAGGTCGAGTGTTCGAGTCACTCAGGGCCCACCACCAAATCCAAAAGTGAATCAAGCACCCGGCGAGAAATCGCCAGGTGCTTTTTTCTTTCCACGCGCGATGTCAGTGGCCTTCGGCCAGTTGCTCGAGGATGGCCGGATTCTCCAGCGTCGAAGTGTCCTGCGTGATGGCCTCGCCCTTGGCGATGCTGCGCAGCAGCCGGCGCATGATCTTGCCGCTGCGCGTCTTGGGCAGGTTCTCGCCGAAGCGGATGTCGCGGGGCTTGGCGATCGGGCCGATCTCCTTGGCCACCCAGGCGCGCAGGTCGGCCGCGATCTGCCGGGCCTCCTCGCCATCTGGCCGTCCGCGCTTCAACACCACGAACGCGCACACCGCCTCGCCCGTCACGTCGTCCGGGCGCCCCACCACCGCGGCCTCGGCCACCAGGTCGGTCTTGGACACCAGCGCCGATTCGATCTCCATCGTGCCCAGACGATGGCCCGAGACGTTCAGCACGTCGTCGATGCGCCCGGTGATGCGGAAGTAGCCGCGGTCGGCGCTGCGCACCGCGCCGTCGCCTGCCAGGTAAATGGTGCCGCCCATCTCTTCGGGGAAGTAGCTCTTCCTGAAGCGCTCCGGGTCGTTCCAGATGGTGCGGATCATCGCCGGCCAGGGCCGCTTGATGACCAGCATGCCGCCGGCGCCGTTGGGGATGTCGCGGCCGGTCTCGTCGACGATCGCGGCCATGATGCCGGGCAGCGGCAGCGTGCAGGAGCCGGGCACCAGCGGCGTGGCGCCGGGCAGCGGCGTGATGACGTGGCCGCCGGTCTCGGTCTGCCAGAAGGTGTCGACGATGGGGCATTGCTCGCGCCCGACGTTCCGGTGGTACCACATCCAGGCTTCGGGGTTGATGGGCTCGCCCACGGAGCCGAGGATGCGCAGGCTGGACAGGTCCCAGTTCTTCGGATGGACTTTCTCGTCGGATTCGGCGGCCTTGATGAGCGAGCGGATGGCCGTGGGCGCGGTGTAGAAGACGGAGACTTTGTGTTTCTCGATCATCTGCCAGAAGCGCCCGGCATGCGGGAAGGTGGGGATGCCTTCGAACATGAGCTGCGTGGCGCCGGCGGCCAGCGGGCCGTAGGCGACGTAGGTGTGGCCGGTGACCCAGCCGATGTCGGCGGTGCACCAGAACACGTCCTCGGCACGGATGTCGAAGGTCCAGTCCATGGTGAGCTTGGCCCACAGGAGGTAGCCGCCGGTGGAATGCTGCACGCCCTTGGGCTTGCCGGTGGAGCCGGAGGTGTAGAGGATGAAGAGGGGGTGCTCGGCACCGACGGGCACGGGGGCGCATTCGGTGCTCTGGCCCTGCAGCGCCTGGTCGAAGGTCTGGTCGCGGCCGGCGACCATGTGGCACGGCGTCTGGGTGCGCTGGTAGACGAGCACCGACTTGATCGACTCGCAGCCGCCCAGCGCGATGCCGTCGTCGACCACCGCCTTGAGGGGCAGTTCCTTGCCGCCGCGCAGCTGGTAGTTGGCGGTGATGACGGCCACGGCGCCGGCGTCGATGATGCGCTCTTGCAGGGCCTTGGCGGAGAAGCCGCCGAAGACGACGCTGTGGGTGGCGCCGATGCGCGCGCAGGCTTGCATGGCGATGACGCCTTCGACGGTCATGGGCATGTAGATGACGACGCGGTCGCCCTTTTTGATGCCCTGGGCCTTGAGTGCGTTGGCGAACTGCGAGACGCGCGCGAGCAGTTCCTTGTAGGTGAAGCGGGTGACGGCGCCGTCGTCGGCTTCGAAGATGATGGCGGTGCGGTTCTCCACCGGGGTGCCGATGTGCTTGTCCAGGCAGTTGGCGCTGGCGTTGAGTTCGCCGTCGTCGAACCATCGGTAGAACGGGGCCCTGGATTCGTCGAGGGTCTTGGTGAAGGGCTTGGTCCACGCGACGTTGTCGCGCGCCAGGCGCGCCCAGAAGCCTTCGAAGTCGTCGGCGGCTTCCTTGCACAGGGCCTCGTAGGCGGCCATGCCGGCGATGCGCGCGCCCTTCGTGGCGCGCGCGTCCGGTGCAAACACACGGGTCTCCACCAGAATGGATTCGATGTTCTTGGATGCATTCGTGTTCATGGGTTCATTGCTCCTCTTTCAGTCCTTTGAATCGCCGGAAGGGCGCAAGATCGATGCCATGACGCCGTGATGCCCGCGGCATGCCATCGCGGCGGCGCGCTGATCCATCCTGCAGCATCTGTCCCGCTCCGACACAGCGCACCGCGCATCACTGGCACGTCGCGCTTGTGCGCTCCCATCGACAAATCCTTTGCCGACAAGGACTTGCCTTGCCTGGCACGCGATGGCGTCCGCTGGTCCGAGGATTGCGAAGAAGTCCATGCGTTCTTCCTCAACTTCAACGGAGATGATTCATGGACATGGCAGAAATGCGCAATCTCGGTATTGCGAACCCCTTCAAGAAGCAATACGGCAACTACATCGGCGGCCAGTGGGTGGCGCCGATCGACGGCCAGTACTTCGACAACCTGACACCGGTCACGGGCCAGGCCTTCACGAGCATTCCGCGCTCGAACGCGAAGGACATCGAAGCCGCACTCGATGCCGCGCACAAGGCCAAGGCCGCATGGGGCCGTACGTCGACCACCGAGCGCGCCAACATCCTGCTGAAGATCGCCGACCGCATGGAGCAGAACCTGCAGACGCTGGCCGTGGCCGAGACGCTCGACAACGGCAAGCCGCTGCGCGAAACCATGGCCGCCGACATGCCGCTGGCCATCGACCACTTCCGCTACTTCGCGTCGTGCGTTCGTGCGCAGGAAGGCGGCATCAGCGAGATCGACCACGAGACCTATGCCTATCACTTCCATGAGCCGCTCGGCGTGGTGGGCCAGATCATTCCGTGGAACTTCCCGATCCTCATGGCGGTGTGGAAGCTTGCGCCGGCGCTGGCCGCCGGCAACTGCGTGGTGCTCAAGCCGGCGGAGCAGACGCCTGCGTCCATCCTGGTGTTGATCGAAATCATCGGCGACCTGTTGCCTCCCGGCGTGCTCAACGTGGTGAATGGCTTCGGCCTCGAAGCGGGCAAGCCGCTCGCCTCCAGCAGCCGCATCGCCAAGATCGCCTTCACCGGCGAGACCACCACCGGCCGCCTGATCTCGCAGTACGCCAGCCAGAACCTGATCCCCGTCACGCTGGAGCTGGGCGGCAAGTCGCCCAACATCTTCTTCGAGGACGTGCTGTCGGCCGACGATGCCTTCTTCGACAAGGCACTCGAAGGCTTCGCGATGTTCGCGCTGAACCAGGGCGAGGTGTGCACCTGCCCGAGCCGCGCGCTGATCCAGGAGTCCATCTACGACCGCTTCATGGAACGCGCGCTTCGGCGCGTCGAAGCCATCACCCAAGGCCACCCTCTCGACACGGCCACCATGCTCGGCGCGCAGGCTTCGCAGGAACAGATGGAGAAGATCCTGTCGTACATCGACCTCGGCAAGCAGGAAGGCGCGCAGTGCCTGACCGGCGGCGAACGCAACATGAAGAGCGGCGAACTGGCCGCCGGCTACTACATCAAGCCGACCGTGTTCAAGGGTCACAACAAGATGCGCATCTTCCAGGAAGAGATCTTCGGCCCCGTGCTCTCGGTGACGACATTCAAGACCGAGGAGGAAGCGCTCGAGATCGCCAACGACACGCTCTACGGTCTGGGCGCCGGCGTCTGGAGCCGCGACGGCGCACGCGCGTTCCGCATGGGCCGCGGCATCCAGGCCGGCCGCGTGTGGACCAACTGCTACCACCAGTACCCGGCCCACGCAGCCTTCGGCGGCTACAAGCAATCGGGCATCGGTCGCGAGAACCACAAGATGATGCTCGACCACTACCAGCAGACCAAGAACCTGCTGGTGAGCTACAGCCCGAACAAGCTGGGCTTCTTCTGAGCGAGGCAGCGATGCCCGACACGCGAAACACCGACGCGGCGCCGGCCGCGGTGGTCCGTCGCGTGTCCGTGACGCCGGCCGCGCAGGCGCTCATCGAGCGCCTGCGTGCCGAGCATGGCCCCTTGATGTTCCACCAGTCCGGCGGCTGCTGCGACGGCAGCGCGCCGATGTGCTTCGGCCTGGGCGAGTTCATCACGGGCGACGCCGACGTCTGCCTCGGCGAGATCGCGGACACACCCTTCTACATGAGCCGCTCGCAGTTCGAGTACTGGGAGCACACGCACCTGATCATCGATGCGGTGCCGGGCAACGGCGGCATGTTCTCGCTCGAACGTCCGACGGGCCTGCGCTTCCTGACCCGCTCGCGGCTTTACGAGGATGCGGAGTGGCAAGTGCTGGAAGCACAGGGCCGGCCGTAGCCGGCCCCGCGGTCATCCGGGCCTCGGGCCTCAGGGCGCCTGCCAGGAGACGTTGGCGCTTTCGAACATCCTGCGCAGCCGCCCGCTGGTCGCCAGCTCGTTGATGCCGGCCTGCAGCGCCCGGGCCAGATCGGTGGCGTCTTTCTTCACGGCCATGCCCACCGCCCAGCCGTTGCGCCGGGCGCGCGGCGACGGCAGCGGGCCGATGGCGAAGCGGGCGTCGCCGCGCAGCACCGATTCCATTTCCGAGGCAAGGCCCGCGGCGGCGGCCACCTCGCCACGCTGCAGGGCGCGCGCCGCTGCGGCGCCGTCCTTCCATTGCGTGTTGAGCTGGTTGCGGTAGGCACCGCCGTCGGCGCCGATCATCAGCCAGCCCGCCAGCGTCTGCCCCGACACCGCCACCTTCGCATCGCCCAATGCCGAGAGCGTGTCCACCTGCGGCAGGCGATCGAGCTGCCGCGCCAGCACGACGCGCTCGCGGTAGTAGGGCGCGAAGATGTTGGCCTGCGGCGTCTCGTCCATCAGCGGCCGGTCGACCGGCACGTGCAGCAGCACGTCGGCCGGCCCGTAGCCGAGGTAGTGGCCGCGCCAGACCATGTTGCGCAGGTCGTCGCCCATGTTCTCGTCGGCCAGGAAGGGCAGCAGCGAGAGCTTGACGCCCAGCGAATCCGCCAGCGCCTGCGCCAGGTCGACATCGATGCCCTTGCCCTCCACGTGAAAGGGCGGCATGTCCTGGTAGACGGCCACGGTCAGCGTCCCGCGCTCGCGGATGCGGTCCAGCGGCGCGGCGTCCGAAGCCAGCGGCATGCCGGCCAGGCCCGCCGCGCCGACGGCGCCGAGCCAGCGCAGGCAATCGCGGCGCGATGAATGTGGGGTGCGCATCGTCGCTCCCTACAGCGGCTTGTCGCGCCGCGTTTCGAGGTAGGCCTTGATCGACCAGATGGCTTCCTGGTTCATCACGCCTTCGAACGGCGGCATGTAGACGGCACCGTTGCGCGTGCGGCCATGGCGCACGGTGGTCAGGAAGTAGTCATCCATCTCCTTCACGCAGGCCGTCTTGCGTGCCGCATCCTTGAGCGGCGCGCAATCGTTGTCGAGCTTGCGCAGATCGGGGGCGATGCCGCCGGAGATCGCCTCGATGCCGTGGCAGCGTGCGCAGTTCTGGTTGTAAGCGGAGGTTCCGACCTTGATGGCCGCATCGTTGCCTCGGAACGGGTTCTCGGCGCGCCAGTCCGTCCCGAGCTTGGGCAGCGTGGAGGTATCGACAGCCTGCGGCGTCACGTCGCCGTGCGACCAGGCGACGCCGGCGCCTGTCATGCATATCGCAGCCGCCAGCAGGATGCCGGCCTTTCGCGCGGCGCGCGGATCGAAACTCGTCATGTAAGGTCTCCGTCAAGTAGAAGTAAAAACATCGACGGGTTCGCAATCGCTGTGCCACCGCCAGGCTGTTGCAAGCGGGAACATAAATTGCCTAACATGCCCCGGTACTGCGCCAAATCAAAGCGCCGGCGGCCATGTGTATGGCATCCTCGCGGGCGTCAGGGCGGCATGGGACGGCGAGGGCCGGCGCCCCGTGTACCAGAACGAAGCACATCGAGGCGGTGTGACAGGGGTTTTCGTCAAGACAACCTGCTCGGATAGAAGCAGTGAGGAGACAGAAAGATGGTTGAATCCCACCAGCGCGCCCTGGCCACGACCGGCCGCACCTGGACCACGCCAGCGGCACTTCCGTTCCCGCAGCCGCAGCGAACCGAGTTGATCCAGCAATGGCACCAACGGTGTTCGGCGCTCGGCCTGACCCGCGTCGAACGGCCGGACTTCGAACCCCTGATGCGCGGCGACCTCGCGGTGGCGCGCGAACGCAACCAGCGTCTCTTCACGCATGCGGCGCCGGTCATGGAAATGCTCTTCGAGCAGATCGTCGACACCGAAAGCATGATCGTGCTGGCCGACGTCACCGGCACCATCCTGCACTCGGTCGGCGACGACAAGTTCCTGCAGCGCGCGGACAAGGTCGCGCTGTCGCCCGGGGTCAACTGGGCCGAGCACTCGAAGGGCACGAATGCCATCGGCACGGCGCTGTTCGAGGAAACGCCCACCGTCGTCCATGGCGGGGAACACTTCATCCACGCCAACAACTTCCTCACCTGCTCGGCGGCGCCGATCTTCGATCCGCGCGGCAACATGCTCGGCGTGCTCGACGTGACCGGCGACCAGCGCTCGTACCACCAGCACACCATGGGCCTGGTGCGCATGTCGGCGCGCATGATCGAGAACCAGTGGCTGTCGGACGACTACGGCAACCGCCTGCGGCTGCACTTCCACAGCCGCGTGGAATTCATCGGCACGCTGCTCGAAGGCATCATCGTCGTCGGTGTCGACGGCAAGATTCTCGGCGCCAACCGCAGCGCGCTCGACCAGCTCGACATGAGCAGCGCGGCCCTGCGGATGCACAGTCTCACCAGCCTGTTCGGCATCACGGCGCCCGCCGTCTTCGACCATTTCCGCGCGCCGCTGCCCACGCCCATGGCGGTCAGCCTCGCCAGCGGGCGGCAGTTCCACGTCAGCGCCCGTTTCAACGGGCCGCAGCGTTCGATGGTGCTGAAGCCGCTCTTCTCCCAGACCGTCACCGACGCGTCCCCCGCCGCCGACGCGGCCAGGCAGCCTGTCGCCACGCTCGCCGGCGGCGCGGCCCAGTGCGCGCAGGGCACGCTGTTCTCGGGTCTGCACTACCTCAACACGGGCGATCCGCAGATCGCGGCCATGGTGCAGAAAGTGCAGCGCGTCATCAACCGCGACATTCCGCTGCTGATCCTCGGCGAGACAGGCACCGGCAAGGAGCTCCTTGCGCGCGCCGTGCATCAGGATTCGAACCGCGCCAAGCAGCCCTTCGTGGCGGTCAACTGCGCATCCATCCCCGAGTCGCTGATCGAAGCCGAACTCTTCGGCTATGAGGACGGCGCCTTCACCGGCGCACGCCGCAAGGGCTCGGTGGGGCGCATCGTGCAGGCCAACGGCGGCACGCTGTTCCTCGACGAGATCGGCGACATGCCGCTGGCCCTGCAGGCGCGGCTGCTGCGCGCCCTGCAGGAGCGCAACGTGACGCCGCTGGGCAGCCTCAAGTCCATTCCGGTGGACATCGCGGTCATCGGCGCCACGCACCGCAACCTGCGCGACATGATCGAGGCCGGAACCTTCCGCGAAGACCTGTACTACCGCCTCAACGGCCTCGTGGTGCGGCTGCCCGCGCTGCGCGAGCGCTGCGACCTCGGCGTGGTGGCGCGGCGCATCCTGCTGAGCGAGTGCCCGCATGGCACGCCCGAGATCAGCGCCGCGGTGATGGCGCTCTTCAACGCCTACGCATGGCCCGGCAACGTGCGCCAGCTGGCGAACGTGCTGCGCACGGCCGTCGTGATGGCCGCGGGCGAAGGCCAGATCGCGGAGCAGCATCTGTCCGACGATTTCCTCGAGGACGTCCGGCGCGCGCGGCCCGCCATGGAGACACCCTCCGCCATGCCGGCGATGGCCGCGCGCACCGCGCCGCCCGTGGCCGATGCGCCCCTGGCGCATCCGGCGACGGGCGCCGATCGCCCGATCGATGCATCGAACACGCCGGCACCGCTGCCGGCCGTGCCCGAAGCCGCGGCCCTGCGCACCCTCGGCGAGGCCGAGATCGACATGATCCGCAGCGCCCTCTCGGCCGCGAACGGCAACATCTCCGTCGCCTCCAAACGCCTGGGCATCAGCCGCAACACCATCTACCGCAAGCTGCGCTGGACCAAGGGCGACTGAGGCCCTCCTCCCCAAGGGAATTCCCTGTGTCAGCGTCGCACGGCGCTGTACCGTCCTGGAGCACTGTCCGCTGGCGCCCCGCGCCGGCGCTGCCCTGACGCCGAATCCGCACGCCGGAGGCCTCTTCGCCTAGGGGCAATCCCGAATCTTTCGCCCATTCCGGAGCGCATCGCCTCGGGCATGCGATTTGCGGAACAGCACGGGTCCACCAAGGCAATTCCGCCCGGACCTGTTCTGCCCTCAAGGAGACTCCATGCAATGGTCACAACCCGCTTTTGAAGACATGCGCTTCGGCTTCGAGATCACGATGTACATCTCGAATCGCTGAATTCCCGCAACCTGGCGGCAGCGCGGCGCTTCGCCGCATTGACGCCAGTCCCCCATTCCTTCCCCATGAAAATACTCGTGCTCGGATCCGGCGCCGGCGGCGGTTTTCCGCAATGGAATTGCAACTGCAGGCTGTGCGCCGGCCAGCGGCAGGGCGAACTCAGCGCGCATGCCCGCACGCAGAGTTCGATCGCCGTGTCCGCCGATGGCGAGTCATGGGTGCTGCTCAATGCATCACCCGACATCGGCCAGCAGATCCGCAACCACGCGCAACTGCACCCGCGCCATGGCCTGCGCGACACGCCGATCAAGGCGGTGGTGCTGATGGACGCGCAGATCGACCACGTCACCGGCCTGCTCGGCATGCGCGAAGGGCCGTGCATCGATGTCTACGCCACACCCTGCGTGTTCGAAGACCTGACCACGGTCTTCCCGGTGCTCAGCGTGCTCGAGCACTATTGCGGCACGCACTGGCACATGCTGGCGGTGGCCGGCACGCAGACCAGCGCCACTTTCACGATCGACGGCTTTGCGTCCTTGCGCTTCACGGCCGTGGCCATTCCGGGCAAGGCGCCGCCCTACTCTCCGCACCGCCGCGAACAAACGGTCGGCGACAACATCGCGCTCCTGATCGAAGACCTCGACGACGGCCGGCGCATGTTCTATTCGCCGGGCCTCGCGGAAGTCGGCGAGCAGGAACTGCAATGGATGAGCGATGCCGACTGCCTGCTGGTCGACGGCACCTTCTGGGCCGAGAACGAGATGCAACACGCCGGGCTCAGCCAGAAGACCGCCAGCGACATGGGTCACCTGCCGCAGACCGGCAACGCCACGCGCATCGGCATGGTCGACGTGATGCTGGCCACGGCTGCGCGGCGCAAGGTGCTGATCCACATCAACAACAGCAACCCGATCCTCGACGAGGCGAGCGAGCAGCGCCGCGTGCTCGACGGCCACGGCATCGAAGTCGCCTACGACGGCATGGAGATCACGCTGTGATCGCCGACAGCATCGGCCACGCGCCATCGCGCGAATCGGCGCGGGACGAGCTCCAGCGCCTGTGGGCCTTCGACGAGTTCGAAGCGCGCCTGCGCGCCTGCGAGTCGCGCTACCACATCCACCACCGGTTCAACCTGCGCCTGAACCGCGGCGAGCTGCAGCCGTTCCAGGTTCGCGCCTGGGTCGCCAACCGTTTCTACTACCAGGTCAACATCCCGCGGAAGGACGCGGCCGTCATGTCGAACTGCAGCGACCGCGCGGAGCGCAGGCGCTGGATATTGCGCATCCTCGACCACGACGGGCGCGACGGGTTCGCGGGCGACGACGCCGGCGGCATCGAGGCCTGGAGCCGCCTCGGCACCGCCGTGGGCCTGGACCCGCAGGACCTCTCGTCGCACCGCCATGTGCAGCCCGGCGTGCGCTTCGCCGTCGATGCCTACGTCAACTTCGCGCGCCAGCGCCCCTGGGAGGAAGCAGCCATCTCGTCGCTCACCGAGATGTTCGCGCCGAAGATCCACGCCGATCGGCTCGCGGCCTGGCCCACGCTCTACCCGTGGATCGGCACCGAGGGCCTGGCCTACTTCCGCAGCCGCATACCGCTGGCCACGCGCGACGTCGAGCACGGCCTCGAAGTCGCGCGGCGCTGGTGCACCACGCGGGCAAGGCAGGAGCGCGCGATCGCGATCCTGCAGTTCAAGCTCGACATCCTGTGGTCGATGCTCGACGCGATCGAGCGCGGCTTTCCCGACGACATGCCGATGGCGCAACGCCCATGATCGCGCCCGATGCCCGCCCGCGCATGTCGGCCCTGTTCCGGATGCAGTTCGAGCCGGCGCAGGACAGCTGGGTGCTGCTGTACCCCGAAGGCATGGTGCGGCTCAACACGCCGGCCGCGGAGATCCTGCGGCGCTGCGACGGGCGGCGCACGGTGGACGACATCGTCGCCGAGCTGGAGCGGGCGTTCGCGCAGACCTCGCTGCATGACGACGTGATGGTGTTCCTGAGCCAGGCGCTGCAGCACGGCTGGCTGCAATAGGCAAGGCCATGGCACCGAATGCCCAGGGCGCCGGGCGCCCACCCCTCTGGCTGCTGGCGGAGCTGACCTACCGATGTCCGCTGCACTGCGTGTTCTGCTCGAACCCCGTCGCCTATGCGCGGCACGACAGCGAGCTCGCGACCGCCGACTGGAAGCGCGTGCTCGCCGAGGCGCGCGCACTCGGCGCCGTGCAGCTCGGCTTCTCGGGCGGCGAGCCGCTCGTGCGCGACGACCTCGAGGAACTCGTCGCACACGCCCGCCAGCTCGGCTTCTACAGCAACCTCATCACCTCGGGCGTGGGACTCACGGGCGCACGTGCCAGGGCCTTGAAGGCGGCCGGCCTCGACCACATCCAGCTCTCGTTCCAGGACTCGACGCGGGAGCTCAACGACTTCATCAGCTCCACCCGGACCTTCGAACTCAAGTCGAAGGCGGCTGCCCTCATCAAGGCCGAGGGCTACCCCATGGTGCTGAACTGCGTGATGCACCGCCACAACCTGCAGCATGTCGACCGCATCATCGACATGGCCGAGCGCATGGGCGCCGACTACCTCGAGCTCGCCAACACGCAGTACTACGGCTGGGCCTGGCTCAACCGTGCGGCGCTGATGCCCACGGTGGACGAGTTGCGCCAGGCCGAGGCCGTGGTCCGGGCTCACCGCGAGCGGCTCGCCAGCCGCATGAAGGTGCTGTGGGTGTCGCCCGACTACGCAGACGCCAGGCCCAAGCCGTGCATGGCAGGCTGGGGCGCGGTCTTCATGGTGGTGGCGCCGGATGGCGTCGCCATGCCGTGCCACAGCGCGCGCATGCTGCCCGGCCCCGCGCTGCCGAACCTGCGCGACATGTCGGTGAGCGAGGCCTGGCACGGCAGCGAGGCGTTCAACCGCTACCGCGGCCAGGCCTGGATGAACGCGACCTGCGGCACTTGCGAGGACCGCCACCACGACTTCGGCGGCTGTCGCTGCCAGGCCTTCCTGGTGACGGGCGATGCGGCGGCCACCGACCCGGTGTGCCCGAAGAGCGAGCACCGCGGCCGCATCGACGACATCCTGCGCGGCGCCGAAGCCGATCGCGCGCAGGCCGCGCAGCACGGCGTGCCGGCGCAGCCGCTGCGCTTCGTTCCCGGCGCGGGACGCAACGCGGGCCTGGTCTACCGCAGCGACGAGAACTCGCTCGCCCTCGGCGCCGCGAGCAGCACCCCATGCTGAAGATCGCCGGCCTGACGCAACGCTACGGCGCGCGGGTCGCGCTGGATGCGCTCAGCGTGACGATCGCGCGTGGCGGCTTCGTGGTGCTGCTGGGGCCCAACGGGGCGGGCAAGTCCACGCTGTTCCAGGTGCTGACGGGCCTCTTCGCGGCGGACGAGGGCGATGTCGAGGTGGCGGGCCTTTCCATGCGCACGGATGCGCGCCGCGCGCTCGCGCACATCGGCGTGGTGTTCCAGCAGCAGTCGCTCGACCTCGACCTGAGCATTGCACGCAACCTGCAGTTCCATGCCGACCTGCAGGGGCTGTCGTTCCACGCGTCGCGCGAACGCATCGCGTTCGAGGCGGCGCGCTTCGGCCTGATCGCCGACATGCAGCGCCAGGTGCGCGAGCTCTCCGGCGGCAACCGCCGCAAGGTCGAGCTGGTGCGCGCGCTGCTGCATCGCCCGGACCTCCTGCTCATGGACGAGGCCACGGCGGGCCTCGACCCGAAGTCGCGCCGCGACCTCATCGACGGCCTGCAGGACGAAGTGCGCCGGCGCGGCGTCACGGTGCTGTGGGCGACCCACCTGGTCTCCGAAGCCGAGAACGCCGACCGCGTGCTGGTGCTGCACCGCGGGCGGCTGCTGGCCGACGGCACGCCCGCCACCGTCACCGCGACGCTGGGCGGCGCGACGCTCGAAGCCGCCTTCCTGAAAGCCACGCGATGAACCGGATCACCCTCCCCCTCCTGCTGACAGCAGCCGCGCTGCTGGCAGCGCCCGCCATGGCCAGGGACAGCCATCTGGCCTTCGTGTCGAGCGAGAAGGACCATGCCATCACGATGGTCGATCTGGCGACCCTGGCCGTCGTCGGCGTCATCCCGACCTGCCGGCGCCCGCGCCACATGCAGCGCCTCCACGGCGACGCGCAGCTCATGGTGGCCTGCAGCGATTCGGGGCGTGCCGACATCATCGACCTGGCGACGCGCAAGTCTCTGGGCAAGGTGCCGCTGGGCGACGACCCCGAAGTGTTCGACCTGTCGGCCGACGGGCGAACGGCCTTCGTCTCGGCGGAGGACGACGGCGCGCTCAACGTGTTCGACCTCGCATCGAAGAAGCAGGTCGGCAGCATCCCCGTGGGCAAGGAGCCCGAAGGCGTGAAGGTCTCGCCCGACGGCCAGCGGGTGTACGTGAGCTCCGAGGTCGCGAACAGGGTCCACGTGATCGACACCGCCACGCTGAAGGTCGTCAAGAACATCCCGGTCGGCCGGCGGCCGCGCCGCTTCGCCTTCTCGGCCGACGGCAGCGAGCTCTGGGTGACCAACGAACTGGGCAGCAGCGTCAGCGTCATCTCGACCCGCGAGCTGAAGGTGCTGGCCACCGTGGCCTTCGAGGTCAAGGGCATGCGTGCGGACGACATCACGCCCGTCGGCATCGCGCTGTCGCGCGACGGCCGGACGATGTATGTCGGACTCGGCCGCGCCAACCACGTGGCCTTCGTCGACGTGGCGACGCGCAAGACCACGGCGCTCGCGCTGGTGGGCAAGCGCGCCTGGGGCCTGGCGGTCAGCCGCGACGGCTCGCGGCTCTTCGTGGTCAATGGCCTCTCGGACGACATGACGGTGGTGGACACCGCGACCGCGAAGCCGCTCAAGACCATCGCCGTGGGCCGCGTGCCGCACACCGTGGTGATCGATGATTGATGCCCGCCTGCTCCGCCGGGCCACCGCGGCGGCAGCGGCGGCGATGAGCCTTGCCGCCCCGGCCGCGAGCTTGACGCTCGGCATCGTGCAGCGCGCGGACGACGATCGGCTGGCGCCGCAACGCGCGGCCCTCGCCTATCCCGGCCAGCCGGGCGGCCGGCTGCGCGATGCGGTCGACATGGCGGTCAAGGAGAGCCGGTTCGAACTCGATGCGGCGGGGCTGCGCGTCGGCCTCGATGTGCGCGACGCGCGCAACGCGGACGATGCGGCGGCGCAGCTGCGCCAGCTCGAGAAGGCCGGCGCATCGGGCGCGGTGCTCGACCTGCCGGCCGCCTGGATTGCCGGCGCCGCGGCGGCCGCCACGATGCCGCTGATGAACGCCGGCGACAGCGCCGATGCACCGCGGCAACAGGTCTGCAAGGCCCATCTGTTCCACACGCTGCCGAGCGACCGCATGCGTGCGGACGCGCTCGCGCAAGCCCTGCTCGTGCGGCGCTGGGCGCGCGTGCTGCTGCTGTCCGGCCCGGGCCCGGACGATGCGAATCGCCTTGCGCTGGCGCAGTCCGCCATCAAGCGCTACGGGTTGAAGCAGGTGGCGGCAAAGACCTTCAGGCTCTCGGCCGACCCGCGCGAGCGCGACCTCGCCAACCCGCTGCTGCTGACCGGCGCCGCGGCGGCGGGCGGCGACTACGACGTGGTCTGGGTGGTCGACAGCGACGGCGAGTTCGCCCGCACGCTGCCGTACCGCATCGCACTGCCGCGCCCGGTGGTCGGCGACGCCGGCATGGCGGCCGAGGCATGGGCGCCGCACTTCGAGCGCTATGGCGCACCCCAGCTCGAACGCCGCTTCGCGCGCGCCGCGCGGCGCCCGATGACGGGCACCGACTGGGCCGCCTACATCGCGGCCAAGGCCCTGCTGCAGGCCGCGCTGGAGCAGCCCGCCGCACCCACGGCCGCGCACCTGAGCGCTGCGCTCGGCCGACCCGACTTTGCGCTGGACGGCTTCAAGGGCGTGCGCCTGAGCTTTCGCGCCTGGGATCACCAGCTTCGCCAGCCGATGCTGCTCACGGATGGCGTCGCAGTGGTCGGCATCGCACCGGTCGACGGCGTCATGCATCCGAAGAACACGCTCGACACGCTCGGCACCGACGCGGCCGAATCGCCGTGCAAGGGCGCGCCATGAAGCCGGCCGCACGCAGGCTCGGCATCGGGCATGCGATGCAGGCGCTGCGCGCCATCGTCATGCGCGAGCTCGTCAAGTTCTGGCAGCAGAAGGCGCGGCTCGTCTCGGCGCTGGTACGGCCGGTGCTGTGGCTGGCGGTGTTCGCGGCCGGCTTTCGCAATGTGTTCGGCGTGGCGATCGTCGAGCCCTACGACACCTACATTCCCTACGACATCTACATCGCGCCGGGCCTGATCGGCATGGTGCTGCTGTTCAACGGCATGCAGTCCTCGCTCGCCATGGTGTACGACCGCGAGATGGGCCTGATGCGGCTGCTGCTGACCGCGCCGCTGCCGCGCTGGTGGCTGCTGCTGTCGAAGATGCTCGCCACCGCCCTGCTGAGCCTGGTGCAGGTGCTGGCCTTCGTGGCGATCGCCGCACTGCTCGGCACCACGCTGCCGATGGCGCCGCTGGCGGTCGCGCATGCGCTGGCCGCGACGCTCGCGTCGGCGCTGATGCTGGCGTCGCTCGGGCTGCTGCTGTCGGTGTATGTGAAGCAGCTCGAGAACTTCGCCGGCACGATGAACTTCGTGATCTTTCCGATGTACTTCCTGTCCACGGCCCTCTATCCGCTGTGGAAGCTCGAGGAGTCGGGCGCGACCTGGGTGTGGCGCGTGGCGCAGTTCAATCCGTTCACCCATGCGGTCGAGTGGATCCGCTTCGCGCTCTATGGCAAGGACCCCGGCATGGCGCCGCTGGTGGTGCTGACCACGCTGGCGCTGTGCTTCACGCTGGCCTGCTGGGGCTACGACCCGCAGCGCGGCTTCGGCGGCCTGACGCAGCGGGGCAGCGCATGACGACGCGGCGCGGCGCGCTGCGCGCAGCGGCCGCGATGGCGGCTGCCGCGGGCGCCGCGTGGGTGCGCGCGCAGCCGGGCGACGACAAGCCGTTCCCGCAACGGCCCTTGATGCTGTGGGTGCCCTGGACCGCCGGCGGCGGCACCGATCTCACGCTGCGTCTGCTGGCCGAACTCGCGGGCCGTCGGCTGGGCCAGCGCGTGCTGATCGAGAACCGCGGTGGCGCAGGCGGCACGCTCGCCATGCCGATCCTGCAGCAGGCCGCACCCGACGGCTACACGCTGGCGCAGATGCCGCAGCCGGTGTTCCGCGCGCCCTACACGCAGAAGCTGAGCTGGGATCCGGTCCGGGACACGACGCCGATCCTGCAGGTCAGCGGCGTGACCTTCGGCCTGCTCGTGCCCACGGGCAGCCCGTTCCGCAGCGTGGCCGACCTGCTGGCCTTCGCGGCAGCGCAGCCGGGGCGGCTGACCATCGCCACCAACGGCGTCGGCACCACGCCGCACGTGGTGCTCGACACGCTGTTCGCCAGGCACGGGCTGGACTTCATCCACGTGCCGTACAAGGGCACGGCCGAGCAGATGATCGCGGTCTCCTCGGAGCAGGTCATGGCCGGCGTCAATTCCAATGGCTTCGCGCCCTTCGTCGACTCCGGCTGCCTGCGCCTGCTGGCGACTTTCGGCGCGGCGCGAACGAAACGCTGGCCCGATGTGCCGACGATGCGCGAACTGGGCTACGACATCGTCGCGATGTCCCCTTATGGCCTGGCCGGTCCGCGCGGCGTGCCGACGCCAATCGTGCGGCGGCTCCACGATGCCTTCAAGGCTGCGCTGTTCGACCCCGCGCACATCGCCGAACTGGCGAAGTACGACCAGGAGGTCGCCTACCTCGACAGCGCCGACTACGGCCGCAGCATGCGCGAGGTGTATGCGGCCGAACGGCGCACGGTGGAACGGCTGGGCCTCGCGCCCGCAGGCGCGTGACGGCCATGCAGTGGCTGCTGCGCTTGCTGCTCGCGATGGCACTCGGCCTGGCAGGCGGTGCACAGGCAGGCGTGATGACGCGGACCGCATTGCAGGCGCGCTTTCCCTCGCCGCTGATGGTGGGCGAGAAGGACACGCAGTTGCCGGTCTGGCCGATCTTCAAGCAGGATGCGACCGCGACCGCACTCATCGGCTATGTCTTCGAGTCGGTCGACTTCGCGCCGATCCCGGGCTTTTCGGGCACGCCGCTCAATCTGCTCGTCGCGCTGGACCCCAAGGGCACCTTCCTCGACGTGCATGTGCTGTCGCACCACGAGCCGGTGTTCCTCGAAGGGCTCGGCGAGGTGCCGCTGTTGCGCTTTGCCGACCAGTACAAGGGCCTCTCGCTGCAGCAGAACATCAATATCGGCTCCAACGCCAACCGCGGCGAGGAACACGCAAGCGCCAACGTCTACATCGACGGCGTTGCCAAGGCCACCGCGTCGGTTCGCATCCTCAACCAGAGCCTGCTGTCGGCCGCGCTGCGGGTCGCGCGCGCCAAGCTCGGCTTTGCGGCGGGACGCGATCCCGAGCTCGTCGCACGCGTGCGGCGCGACACCTACGCGCCGATGGATTGGGATGCGCTCCTGAAGGCCGGCCTCGTGCAACGCGTGCGGCTTGCACGCGGCACCGTCGAGCGGGCCTTTGCGGGCAGCGGCGTCGAGGCGCCGGTCGCAGGCAGCGCCGACGACAGCTTCTGCGAGCTGTATGTCGCCTACCTGAACGCGCCCGTGGTCGGCCGCAACCTGCTGTCGGACTTCGGCTGGCAGCATCTGCTCGGCCGCATCGACGACGGCGACCATGCGCTGCTCGTGATCGCGACCGGGCCGTACACCTTCGTCGGCGACAAGTTCGTGCGCGGCGCGGTGCCGGACCGTCTGACGCTGAAGCAGGGCGAGCTGCCGATCGAACTGCGCGATCTCGACCTGGACGATCCGTTCCGGCTGCCGGCCGCGCTGCGGCGTGCCGATGCCAAGGTCTTCCGCGTGATCGGCCCGGCGGGCCTCGACCCGGCCCATGCGCTGGACTTCGCACTGCGCGTGACGCGCGACAAGGGCATGGTCTACCCGGAGCACGTGAGCCGGAGCTTCGCGGTGCCGTACACGCTGCCACCCGGCCAGGTGCTGCGGCCCGACACCGACAGCAAGGGCTGGCACGGCATCTGGCGCGCGCGGGCCTGGGAGCTCGCGGTGCTGGCGGCCGCGCTGGCCTTGCTGACGCTGGTGCTGGCGCGGCCGAAGTGGATCGTCGCCACGCCGTCGCGGCTGGCGCGCTTTCGCACCGGCTACCTGGTCTTCACGCTCGTCTTCATCGGCTGGTTCGCGCAAGGGCAACTGTCGATCGTCAACATCACGGCGGCGATTCAGGCCCTCGTGGCGAAGCGCGACCTGGCCTTCTTCCTCTACGACCCGATGACCGTGGCACTGTGGGCCTTCGCCGCGGCGACGCTGGTGGTGTGGGGACGCGGCACCTTCTGCGGATGGCTGTGTCCCTTCGGCGCGATGCAGGAGCTGGCGGGTCAGCTGACGCGGCGAATCGGCATCCGGCGCATCAGGCTGCACCGCGACCTCGATGTCCGGCTCAAGCTGCTCAAGTACGGCGTGCTCGCCGTCATCGTCGTGCTGGCCGCGGGCTCGCCGGCCTGGACCGACCGCGCGGTGGAAGTCGAGCCCTTCAAGACCGCGATCACGCTGAACTTCGTGCGCTCGTGGCCTTACGTGGCATGGGCCGCGGGGCTGGTGCTGGCGAACGCCTTTCTCTACAAGGGCTTCTGCCGCTACCTGTGCCCGCTCGGCGCGGGCCTCGGCCTGCTCGGGCGCGTGCGGCTGCTGAAATGGATTCCACGCCGCAGCGAATGCGGCACGCCATGCCAGACCTGTCGCCATCGCTGCGAGTACCAGGCGATCAAGCCCGGCGGCGCGATCGTCTACGAGGAATGCTTCCAATGCCTGGACTGCGTTTCGATCCACGACAGCGCGGAACGCTGCGCGCCCTTGATCGCGAGGCGGCGCGATCGCGTGATCGCGATCCGCCCGCTGCCCGCGGCCGCCGGAGGCACGGCATGAAACGGCGCCGGCTGCTGCGCGCGACGCTGGGCCTCGGCGCGATGGCGGGCCTGTCGGGCCTCGCGCCGGCGGTCAGCGCGCTGCGCTGGGGGCGGCGCGCCATGCTGGGTTTCGGCACCACGCTGAGCCTGCAGGCCGGGCACGAATCGCAAGACACCCTCGACCGCGCGCTGGACGCCGGCGTGGCCGCGCTGCGCCGCATCGAAACGCAGATGAGCCTGTTCGATCCCGCGAGCGCGCTGTCGCGCCTGAACCGCGAGGGCAAGCTGCTCGCGCCGCCTGCGGAGCTGAGCGACATCCTGCGCGTCGCGCACGCCGTCTCGCGCGACAGCGACGGCGCGTTCGACGTCACCGTGCAGCCGCTGTGGGAGGCCTTCGAGGCGGCACAGCGCGCAGGCCGCCTGCCCGCGCGGCAGGACGTGGAGGCTGCGCGCGCGAAGGTCGACTGGCGCAGTCTCGACGTCGGGCCTCGGGCCATCCGTTTCGACGCGCCCGGCATGGGCGCCACGCTCAACGGCATCGCGCAGGGCTACGCCGCCGACCACGTGCGACAGGTGCTCGCATCCCATGGCATTCGCCACGCATTGGTGGACGCGGGCGAATTCGCGCCGCTCGGGCACGACCGCGAGGCGCGGCCGTGGTCGCTCGGCATCGCCGACCCGCACGAGGAATCCGCGCTGATCGCGCGGCTGCTGACGGACGGACGCTGCGTGGCGACTTCGGCCGACAACCTCACCACCTTCAGCGCCGACCATCGCCACCACCACATCTTCGACCCGCACACCGGCTATTCGCCGCCGGACCTGTCGGCCGTGACGGTCGCCGCCGACACCGGCGCCATGGCCGATGCGCTGACCAAGGTGTTCTTCGTGGCCGGGCCTTCGCGGGCGCGCGCACTCGCGCACCAGTGGAAGGTCGACGTGCTGTGGGTCGACAAGGCCGGCCGCTGGGAAGCCACGGCCGGCCTGCAGCTCGACCGGGCCTGAGCCGGCCCTTCAGGCGCCGAAGCTGTAGCGCAGGCCGACCCAGACGGTGCGCGGCGCACCGGGCGACAGCAGGCTCGAGCTGGCCACCGGATAGTCGCCGTTCGCGTTCTGCGGCAGCGCGCGCGCGATGTAGCCGCCGCGGGGCGTGAAGCCGTTGGTGCCGAGCTGGCCGCCGGTCGTGTACTTGCGGTCCAGCAGGTTGGTGACCTGCACGAAGAACTTCAGCCCGGGCCGCGGCTTGTAGTCCACGCCGAGATTCCACACCGCGTAGCCCGCGCTGCGTCCCGATCCGGTGTAGTAGACGCCATCGGGCTGCTGCTGGCCGTTCTCGTTGCCGCGCAGCGAAGAGCTGCTCGACGCGGTCATGTCGAGGCCGATGCGCCACTGCATGTTGGGCTCATAGTCCGCATAGAGCTTGAGGACCTGCCGCGGCAGCATCGGGATGCGGTCGCCGGGGCGGATCTGGATGTTGCCGCCGGTGCCGGGAGCGCCGGCCATCGCCTGGTCGTTGCTGCTGTTGCCCGAGCCGCCGATGGTCTCGGCACTGCGGTAGGTGGCATCGAGCAGCGTCAGGTTGCCGCCCACGGTCAGGCCGCCGATCGGCCTGGCATGCAGGCCCATCTCGATGCCCTGGCGCCGCGTCTTGCCGAAGTTCTTGAAGTAGCCGAAGCCGCTGGAGTCATCGGCCACGAAGAGCAGGTCGTTGCGATTGTCGGAGCGGAACACGCCGAGGTTCCACGCCAGGTCCGGCTTCGCGACGCCGCGAATGCCGGCCTCGAAAGTCGTCGTGACGACCTGCTTGAGCGGCGGATCGCCGGCGAAGGCGTTGGGCAGCTTGCACGGGCTGGCCGGATCGGCGCAACCCAGTTCGATCGCGGTCGGTGCGCGGCTGCCCTGGTTGATGCCGGCATACAGCGTGACCGCCGTGCTCGGCGCGAAGCTCAAGCCGACGGCCGGGTTGAAGCGGCTGAAGGTGTAGGCGCCGTCCAGCGAGCCCGGTCCGCCGCCGGGGTTGATGCCATCGACGTTGGTCACCGACGCGCGGTTGTAGCGGCCCGACAGTGTCAGGTGCGTCCGCGGGTCCAATTCGATCGCGTCGCTGGCATAGACGCTGCGGGTGCTCGACCGGCTCGACAGCGCAACGCGCGCGTCGAAGGCGTTCTCGGAATCCTGCGTGCCATCGGCGAATGCGCCGGGGCCGAACACCGGCGTGATCGTGCGATCGGGGTTGAGGTAGCCGAACTGCGTGCTCTGCCCGAAGCGCACGCGGCTCGCGTCGTAGGCCGCGCCCACGACCACGAGATGCTGAAGGCCGCCGGTGCTCAGCTGCGCCGAGAGCTGGCCGGCCAGGCCGTAGTTGCTCTGCCGGGTCTCGGTGCGGTTGATGAGGCCATTGCATTTCTCGTTCGGCTCTGTGTTCAGCAGCGCATCGGCGATGCAGCGCCATTTCGGGAAGGGTGTGTTGGCAGCACTCGCGCCGCTGGTCGGGTAGCCGACGAAACCCGCGCCGGCCAGCGCGGCGCGCTCGGCCGCGCTGGGCTGATAGACCGACTCGCGGGAAGCGTCGTCGTTGACATCGCCGTTGAAGGTGCTCGTCCTGATGTTGCGGTAGTAGGCGTTGCCCGACAGCGTCACCGTGTCGCTCAGCGCCTGCATCGCCGCCAGGTTCAGGAAGAGCGACCTGTTGCGCGTGGTATCGGGCACCGTGCGGACGCTGGCCCAGTCGCGCTGCAACGCACCCTGCTCCTGCGCGCCGTTGCCGGTGAGCTTGTTGTCGGCCAATGCCGCGGTCAGCGAGATGCTGCCGTCGCGCGTGGTGTGGCCGATCTTGGCGAAGAGCTGGCTCAGGTCGGAAGGCGACGCGGCGCGCCATCCCTGCTCGTGGAAGCGGTTGCCCGTGACGAACCAGTTCATCCCGCTCTGCGCATTGCTGCCGCCGGTCTCGAACTCGGCTGCGACACGGCCGTAGGAGCCGCCGAGCACCTGCACCGAAGTCCCGGGGTCATGAAGACCGTCCTTGGTCTGTATCGCCAGCGCACCGCCCAGGGTGTTGAGGCCGAACAGCGGATTGCTCCCCGGCATGAGCGCGATCGACGAGATGGCCGAGCGCGGCACGAGATCCCAGCTCACCACATCGCCGAAGGGCTGGTTCAGCCGCACGCCGTCCATGAACACCGACAGGCCCTGGGGCGTTCCCAGCAGCGGCGAGGCGGTGAAGCCGCGGTAGTTGATGTCGGGCTGGAACGGATTGCCCTGCGTCTCGTTGACCGTCACGCCGCCCAGGGCGCGCGTCAGGTAGCTCGACAGGTCGAGCGAATGCAGGCGGTCGAGGTCTGCATCGGTCGCCGTCTGGACGTTGGACGGAACCTGATCGCGCGGCACGTCGAGGCCGGGCAGCGGCGCGGGCGCGACGACGTTGATGGTGGCCAGATCGCCGGCCGCGGCCTGCTGCGCCGCGGCGCCCATGCAATGGCACAGAAGCAGGCTCGCCGCGGCCAGCGGTGCGATCGACAAAGCGGGAAAGTGCGCGCGGCGGTGCATGGTGTCTGTCTCCTTGGGCATCGTCATTCGTTCGGATGGACGCATGTGCGCCCATCGCCCAAGGTAAGAGGATCGGCGCCGCGGCGACAGGGAAAACTTCCCGCTGTCGATTCAGCACGCCTCGGAGGGGATGAGCCCGTGGCGAATCGCCAGGTGCGCCATGGCGGGACGCCCGGCGCTTCGGCGGCACCGTCGAGCAGCCGTTGCGGCAGGCCCGGGCTCAGGTAGCGCCGGCCTTCCAGCACCGTGTGCACGGCATCGATCAGGCACTCGGGCGCGCTGCTCTTCGAGACGAAGCCCAGCGCCCCGAGTTCGAGCGCGCGGCGCACCAGCATCTCGCTGTCGTGCATGCTGAAGATCAGCGTGCGTGCGTTCGCCACGCGCTCGCGCAGGCGGCGGATCAGCTCGAGTCCGCTGCTGCCCGGCATCGACAGGTCGGTGACGGTGAGATCCGGCTCGTGGCGGGCGAACAGCGCGCAGGCTTCGTCGGCATGCCCTGCTTGCGCGACCACGGTCATGTCGCCGTCCTGCTCCAGCAAGTGCCGGTAGCCGGCCCGCACCACCGGGTGGTCGTCGACGAGCAGCAGGCGGATCATGCGGCGCCCTTGCGCGGCAAGGCGTGTGCAGCGGGCAGCTGCATCCGCACGCACATGCCCGATCCCGGCGCGCTGAAGGCGTCGAACGCGCCGCCCAGCGCCGCGGCCCGCTCCGCCGCGCCGCGCAGACCGAAGCCGCGCGTGGAGGCGGCAGGCGCGACACCGCGGCCGTTGTCCTCGATGCACAGCGCAAGGCCCGCAGGCGTCGATGCCAGCTCGACCTGCACGCGCGTGGCCTCCGCATGGCGAATCACATTGGCGAGCGCTTCCTGCGTCACGCGGTAGACCGCGGTGTCGACGGCCTCGCCCAGACCGCACAGCGGGCCCCGATGCTGGAAGATGCACGCGGTGCCGCTGCGCATCGACCAGTCGGTGCAGAGCGATTCGAGTGCGGCAATGAGCCCGAGTTCGTCGAGTTCGGCCGGTCGCAGCTTGTGCAGCAGACGCCGCACGCCGTCCTGCAGCAGTTCGGCGGACGATGAAACGCGCCGGGCCGCCTCGCCGATCTGGTCCAGCGCACGCGAGCGCTGGATGTAGGTGGCCTCGATGCGGATCGCGGTGCAGTGCTGGGCCAGCTCGTCGTGCAGCTCGCGCGCCAGGGCCACGCGCTCGCTTTCCTGCACGGCGATGAGTTGCTGCGCCAGCTCGCGGTTGCGGGCGAGCCATCGTGCTGTCTCCCGGCGCCGGCGCCACGCATACCACACCAGGCCGAGCGACAAGGCGACGAACGCCGTGGGCAGCTCGTCGATCTGCCATGCCTCGTGACGGACAAAGGCCACGGCCAGCCGCTCGTGCAGCTCGAACACGCTGGACAGCGCGAAGGTCGCCGCCGCGAGCACCAGCACCCGGGCCAGATCGACTCGCCACGAAGGGCCGGCGCCGCGATGCGCGGCATGCATCGACGCGATCATTGCCACGACACCAGCTCGAGCGTGCGCGTGCCGCCCGTGAGATAGGCGAGCCGCTGCGCGGGCTCGGTTCGCTCCACCCGGACCAGGCCCACGCCCGCGCAATACCACTCGGTGGTGCTCAAGGGCATGTCGCGCCAGCCGCGCACCGGGTCGGCGTAGAGCCGCAACGCGGCTGTGCCCTTGACGCGCAGGCAGCGGTCGAAGTGGCCGGCCGGCACGTCCACCGCATCGTCCTCGGCCTCGATCTGGAAGTTCATCGGCACGTCCGGATGGGTGTAGCGGACTTCGCGCGGGAACTCGTTGCGCCGCATGAGCAGGTACGGCACGGTGCTCGCCCGCCATTGCGTGCCCCGGACGAAGGGCGCGCGCAGCACGAAGCGAAGCGGCTTGTCGGGCTTCGGCGCCGGGTCGAGATCGCTCTTGCTCGCCACGCGGTAGATGCCGGTCGAATCCGAGCGCAGCCAGTAGTCCACGCCGCTGTCGCTGCGCCGGCGCCATGCCGATCCGCCTTCGATCGCGGGGTCGGATTCGGCGCCGAGCGTGCGCATGACCAGGGTCTCGCGCTCGGCCGTGCCGTCTTCGGCCTGGGTGATGACGCGATAGGTCCAGCGGTGGCCGGCGTCGAGCGGAAACAGTGAAGCGGAGGTGCCGGCCTGCTCACAACCTGCGATCGATGCGAGGCATGCGACACACAACGCGGCGCGGCGAAGACCCATGTCATTTCTCCGGCAGTTGCGGCACCGGCATGTCGCGCAGCTTGATGACCGTCTCGTCATGGCCCGGCCGCAACCATGCGAGCCCTTTCTTGCCGGCCTTGGGCTCGCTGGTGCCGATCTGTGTCACGCCTTCGCGAATCTTCTTCATGCCGTCGTTGAGCAGCGAATGCAGGTCCTTGTCGTACGGCAGTTGAAAGGCGCGCGGCTGCGCTGCCGGCTTGCCGTCTTCGATGGCGTTGACCCAGATGTAGAGCCCGCCGGCTCGCTGGCCGGCGGGCTCGTCGATCACGGCGGCGAGCAGCACGAAGCGCTCGGGCATCGCGTCGGGGCTGGGCCATCCCCACATCCGGTGCACCACCTCGTCCGCGAAGAAATAAAGACAGGTCACGCCGACCACCAGCAGCCCCTTGAGCCAGGCCGGCCAACTCGACCACAGCAAGGCGAGCACCAGCAGCAGGACCAGGATGGCGAAGCTCAGGACGAGGCCGAGGGTCATCGCATCCGCACCAGCTTCTTGGGCAAGGTGTTGACGTTGGCGATGCGGCCGTCGGGCAGGATGGTGAAGCGCGCCGCAGTCGCCTCGTCGCCGGCCCGCGCCAGCGTGAGCTTGCCGTGGAACGCGATCTCGGCGCGCGGATTCACCTTGGTGACCGACACCGTCACTTCCACCGGTTGCCCGTCGCGCGACTGGTAGTACTGGACGTTGACCGTGAATTCGCCGGGGACGATGCCGCGCACCGTCACCACTTCCTGGCGGAACGGGCTGACGATGCGTTGGCCGTCGACCAGCGTCGATGCGTTCGCGTCGCCGCGGTCGTCACGGTCGAGGTACATCAGGCCGGCCTCGCGCTGCCGGAACCACACCAGGTTGCCGGCCGGATCCTGCACCCAGGTGTCGATGTCGTTCGGATTGCGATCGGGCCAGTCGACGGTGATGAGGTATTCGGCCTTCGACGGAATGTCCCCGGCCTTGAGCGCCTTCGGGTTCATCGCCAGCAGCGCCACGATGAAGCAGAAGACGAAGGCGATCAGCATGTTGAAGAGCATGTCGTAGAAGGGATCGACCTCGGCTTCGCGACGGACGTGACGGCGGCGCACGTCAGGCTCCGGGGATGGCCTGCCCTGCCAGTCCGATGCGCTGGATGTCGGCGACCAGCTGGTCGGCATAGCGATCGAGCCGCGTGAGCTGCAAGCCGAGCAGGATGTTGCCGACCAGCCCGACCATCGTGGTGAGCAGCGCCACGCCGAGGCCTGCCGTGAGGCTGCGCAACAGGTCCTGCGATTGCGCCGGGTCGAAGCTTCGCGTGTTGCCGATGTCCAGCGCCAGGATCGAAAAGCCGATCACCTTGCCGAGCAGGCCCAGCTTGAGCTGCGCGCCGTTCACCCACCATGCCGTGGCATGGGCGCCGTGCGTGCGCTCCATCAGCAGGTCGAGTGCGGTGTCGGCATCGGTCTTGTCATGCGACAGCACGCGCCAGTAGTCGGCGGCCCAGCACGCGGCTGCCGCGCCGCGTGCGCGCGCATCGTCGAGCGCGACGCGCTGTGCCTGCAGCACGCGCGCGCGTGCGCCGCACCACAGGGTCGCGGCGGCAAACACGATCACGATGGCCAGCGTGATGCCGGTCGGATCGGAGCGCAGCAACAGCGCCCACACGCCACGCGCGCCCAGCAGCCAGGTGGCGAAGGCGAAGGCGCCGGCCAGCGCGAGCCATTCGAACCACAAGGGCTCGGGCGCCGGCACCGCACGGCGCGGGCGGCCCGCTGCCCAGCGTCTGCCCGCCGCCCTCAGGCTGGCTTCGGCGCCCATGCCGTGCACCAGCCTTCGGCGGCGACGTGTTTGCGGCCGAACATCGCGCAGCCGGCCCACGGGTCTGCGGCGGCGCCCTGCCACATCGCGCAATTCACGCACCGCTGGGTGGCCGCGTGCCTGGGGTACTTCTTCGCATCGACGTTCCTGGTGTCGTGCCTGTAGCCCAGCTGCACCGCCGTTTCGTCGGCCTCCTCGACGTGGGGCGGCGCGGCCAGGGCACCGACCGGCGTCACGGCCAGCAGGCACATGCCGCCGACCATCCGGCCGACAAGCGCTCTCCTCGTGGCCTCGACGGCCACGCCTTCCTTGCCCTTTTCCATGGCGCCTGCCCCGCTCAGTTGGATGCGACCTTGGCGTCCGCGGCCTTGGCCGTGCGCGGCGCATTGCCGCTGGAGGGGATCTTGAAGACCCACACCATGCCGCCCTGCTCCAGGAGGTTGACCTTCTTGGCCACCTCGCCGCCCCACAGCGGCACCGCGCCGCCCCAGCCCGACACCACGCCCACGTACTGCTCGCCGCCCTGCTGCCAGGTGATGGGCGGCGCCACGACGCCGGAGCCGGTCTGGAACTCCCACACCACCTTGCCCGTCTTCGCGTCGGCGGCCTTCAGGTAGCCTTCGGGCGTGCCCCAGAACACCAGGTTGCCGCCGGTGGTCAGCACACCGCCCCACAGCGGCGCGCCGTTCTTCACTTCCCAGGCGATCTTGCCGGTCTTCGGATCGATCGCGCGCAGCGCGCCGATGTAGTCGTCGTTGAGCGGCTTGATCGTGAAGCCGGCACCCAGGTAGGCCGCGCCCTTCTTGTAGGCGACCGGCTCGTTCCAGATGTCCATGCCCCATTCGTTGGCGGGCACGTAGAACATCTTGGTGTCGGGGCTGTAGGCCATCGGCATCTGGTTCTTGCCGCCGAGGAAGCCCGGCGCGGCGAAGACGGCGCTGCCCTTCTTGCCGTCGGCACCGGCGGTCGGATCGCCGGGCCGGTTGTCCGCGATGAAGTTGGGGCGGCCGGTCTTCAGGTCGATGCCGCTGGCCCAGGTGATTTTCTTGACGAAGGGAAACGCATTGAGCAGCTGGCCCGTGGTCGCATCGTTCACGTAGAAGAAGCCGTTGCGATCCGCCTTGCCGCCGACGCGCTTGCCGTCCATGTCGAAGGTGACGAACTCGTTGACGCCGTCGAAGTCCCAGCTGTCGTTGGGCGTGCCCTGGTAGTGCCACTTGATCTGGCCCGTCTTCACGTCGATCGCCACGGTGGAGCACGAATAGAGGTTGTCGCCCTGGCGCAGGTGGCTGTTCCACGGCGCCGGATTGCCGGTGCCGAAGTAGGCCAGGCCGGTCTTCGGATCGAAGGTGCCGCCGAGCCAGGTGGCCGCTCCGCCCGTCTTCCAGAGATCGCCGGGCCAGCTCTTGTTGGCGGTGCCCGAGATGCCGTTCTCCTTCTTGTTGCCGTCCTTGTCGTAGGTGTAGCCCATGTGGCCTTCGACCGTGGGCCGTGTCCACAGCAGCTTGCCCGTCTTGGGGTCGCGTGCCTCGACGCGGCCGACCACGCCGAACTCGCCGCCGGACACGCCGGTCAGCATCACGCCGTTGGCGATGATCGGCGCGGCCGTGGCCGAGTAGCCTGCCGCGTAGTCGTCGATCTTTTCCTTCCAGACCACGTCGCCGGTGTTCTGGTCGAGCGCCACGAGCTGGGCGTCGAGCGTGGCGAAGATCACCAGGTTGTCGTACAGCGCCGCGCCGCGGTTGACCACGTCGCAGCACGGCATGATGCCTTCGGGCAGACGATGCTCGTACTTCCACAGCTTCTTGCCGGTGGTGGCATCGAGCGCGAAGATGCGCGAGTACGACGCGGTGACGAACATCTTGCCGTTGCTGATGACGGGCTGCGACTCCTGCCCGCGCTGCTTCTCGCCGCCGAACGAGAAGGCCCACACCGGCGCCAGCCTGGCGACCGTGGCGGTGTTGACCTGCTTCAGCGGCGAATAGCGCTGCCCCTGGGTATTGACGCCCCAGGTCAGGATGTTGCCGCTGGCCGTGGCCTCGGACTGGATCATCTTGTCCGTGACCTGTGCGTCGGCCGCAGCCGCGGCCAGGGCGATGGAAATAAGAGCGGTCAAGAGCTTCAATTGCATGGTGTCTCCTCGTGGATGGATATCGCGGTTCGGACGCGCCCCTGTGAGCACGCCCATCACCATGCAGAGGGGCAATGTCCGTGCCACGCGCCGAAGCCGCTGCCGGCGACCGCGTTGTGGCAATAGCGGGCATGTGTCGCGCCATGGCGTGCGGGTTTTCCCGTTGGACTGCTACAAGGTTGAACAGCAGGCGCGGCGGCGACCGTGGCATCTCGCCACAGTGACAATCGGCGGGCGATCCCTACCCCGCGAGCTCTCACCCATGCCCCTTTCGATCACCGTCCCTTTCGGCGCCTGGCCATCGCCCATCACGTCCGAGCGGGTGGCGACGGCCCAGACCACGCTGATCGACGTGCTCCTCCACGAGGGCGTCGTCTACTGGATCGAAGGCAGGCCGCTGGAGGCCGGCCGCCATGTGCTGGTTCGCCTGGGTGACGACGGCGCGGGCGTCGATGTCACGCCGCAGCCTTTTTCCGCCCGCACGCGGGTGCACGAATACGGCGGCGGGGCCGTCGCGCTGGCGGCCGGTGCGGCGTACTTTTCGAACTTCGCCGATCAACGTCTTTACCGGCTCGACGGCTCGGGCGTGCCGACACCACTGACCCTGGCGCCGGCGTCGAACGATGCCGTGCTGCGCTACGCCGATGGGCAGATCGACGCCACGCGCCATCTCTGGATCGGCATCCGCGAGGACCATCGGACGCCTGGCGCCGAGGCCGCCAACACCCTCGTCGCGCTGGGCCTGGGTCCGGCCGGCGGCGAATCGGTGCTCGTGCAAGGGAGCGACTTCTATGCCTCCCCTCGGCTGAGCCCGGATGGTCGGCTGCTTGCATGGCTGGCCTGGGACCATCCCGACATGCCATGGACCGCCACGCGACTGTGGGTCGGCGAGTTCGACGGCGCGGCGGTCACGAATGCGGTCATGGTGGCGGGCGGCCCAGGCGAATCGGTGTTCCAGCCGGAGTGGTCGCCCGATGGCCTGCTCCACTATGTCTCGGACCGTTCGGGCTGGTGGAACATCTATCGGCGCGAAGCGAGCGGCGCCGCCGTCAACCTGTGTCCCAGGACCGCGGAGTTCGGCCGGGCTCAATGGGGTTTCGGCATGTCGACGTATGCGTTCGTGTCGGCGGACCAACTGGTGTGCACGTACACCGAGGACGGCACCGGCAAGCTCGCACTGCTGAACCTGCAAGGCGGGGCGCTGACGCCGTTCGATCTGCCGTTCACGGAGTTTTCCTCGGTGAGGGCGAGTGCCGGCCGGATCGCGTTCAAGGCGGGCAGCCCCACCGTGGCGGGCGCGGTCGTCGTTCTGGATGCGGCGTCGGGGCATGCTGCGATCGTCCGGAACACCGCGGCCATGGCCGACGACCCGACCCTGCGCGAATACATCTCGACGCCCCGGTTGATCGAGTTCCCCACATCGCCGGGCGAAACCGCCTTCGCGCTGTTCTATCCGCCGGCCAACGCCGACTGCCACGGCCCGCCGGGATCGCTGCCGCCCTTGCTGGTCAAGTGCCACGGCGGCCCCACCTCGTCCGCCTCCAGGAGCCTCGACCTGCGCACGCAGTTCTGGACCAGCCGCGGCATCGCCGTCGTCGACGTGGACTATGGCGGCAGCACGGGCTACGGGCGCGCCTACCGCGACCGGCTTCATCGCATGTGGGGCATCGTCGATGCACGGGACTGCGGCGCGGCCGCGTCGTATCTCGCCGCGAACGGGCTGGTGGATGCGGCGCGCATGGTGATCACCGGCGGCAGTGCCGGCGGCTTCACCGCGCTGAGCTGCCTCACGCATGCAGACCCGGCGCTTCGAGGGCTTTTTCGCGCCGGCGCAAGCCACTATGGCGTGAGCGACCCCGAGGCGCTGACGCGCGACACGCACAAGTTCGAGTCCAGGTACATGGATTGGTTGATCGCACCGTATTCGGACGCCGGTCGTCAGACGTACATCGACCGCTCGCCGGTTCGCAACGCCGGCAGGATCGGCGCGCCGGTCGCCTTCTTTCAAGGCACGGAAGACAGGATCGTGCCGCCCAGCCAGACCGAGGAGATGGTCGCGGCCCTGCGCCGGCGAGGCATCTCCGCGCTGTACCTGCTCTTCGCCGGAGAACAGCACGGGTTCAGGCAGGCCATCCACATCCAATGGGCATTGGACGCGGAACTCTATTTCTACGCTGCGCTGGCATGGAGGTGATCCGTGTCGCACCAGGACGGATGGCAACGCGGAAACAGCGCCCACCCCTCAGGCCTGATCGCCCGTGAATTTCGTCATCGTTGCCTCGCCAGCCGCATGGATGCCATCCCGCGCGCACACCTTTCGAACGGTGAGCCACAGGATCCGGAGATCGAGCCCGATCGAACGGTGATCCACGTACCAGACGTCGAGCTCGAACCTGTCCTTCCACGCCAGGGCGTTGCGGCCATGGACCTGGGCCCAACCGGTGATGCCCGGACGCAGTTCGTGGCGCCGACGCTGCGCGGGCGAATACAAGGGCAGGTATTCCATCAAGCCATGCGCAGGCGCCTCGCCGCGGCCGCAGCCGGCGGCAATGCAACGGAAGAAATGGAGATCTCGGGCGCGCTATGCATCCGCGGCGCAGAGGAGGACGCGGTCAGTTCCGCGGCGCGTCAATCGCCTTCGTACCAGCGGTCCTTGCCCAGCATCACACGATGATGTCCCTGTCCCGACGGCATCATCGGAAAGCAGTTCTCCTGCGCGGCCACCTGCACGTCGAGAAAGAACGGGCCCTCGTAGGCCAGACATTCGGCCAGCGCAGCGTCGAGCTCGGCCGGATCTGACACACGGCGTGCGCCCCAACCGAAAGCCTTGGCCAGCGCGACGAAATCGGGCAGCGCCTCATTCCAGCTGTGACTCAGACGATTGCCATGGTTCAGCTCCTGCCACTGGCGCACCATGCCCATGTAGCCGTTGTTCGAGAGCACCAGCTTGACCGGCACACGATGCTGCATGGCGGTCGACAGCTCCTGGATGTTCATCAGCACCGACGCATCGCCGCTCACGCACACCACCAGCGCGTCCGGATGCGCGATCTGCGCGCCGATCGCTGCGGGCAGGCCGTAGCCCATGGTCCCTGCACCGCCCGAAGTGAGCCAGCGGCGCGGACGCTCGAAGCGCATGTACTGCGCAGCCCACATCTGGTGCTGGCCGACGTCGGTGGAGACGATCGCATCACGGCCTGAAATCGCTTGCTGCAGCGACGTCATCAATTGCTGCGGCAGGATGACTTCCTCGTTCGGCACGAAAGCCAGGCAACGCTGCGCACGCCAATGTTCGATGCGCTGCCACCAGGGCGCCAGCCGCTCGGGCGCCAGACCGCCGAGTTCGGGCATCGCGAGCAACGCATCGAGCACCACACCGCAGTCGCCCACCATCGGCACGTCGACCTGGACCACCTTGTTGATGCTGCTGGGGTCGATGTCGATATGAATCTTGCGTGCGTGCGGACAGAACTCGTCGAGCTTGCCCGTCACGCGGTCATCGAAGCGCGCGCCGACGCAAACCACGAGATCGGCTTCATGCATTGCCAGGTTGGCCTCCAGCGTGCCATGCATGCCCAGCATGCCGACGAAACCTGGATCGGAAGCCGGGAATGCGCCAAGGCCCATCAGCGTCAGCGTGCACGGCGCGCCGAGACGATGCACAAGGCGCGTGAAGGCCTCGCAAGCCGAGGGGCCGGCGTTGATGAGACCGCCTCCGCCATACACGATCGGCCGGCGCGCGGTGGACAGCAGATCCGCCGCGCGTTGCAGACTTCCGCGCGGTGGCTGAGACGCCGCGCCTTCACGGAGGGAGCGCGCCGGTGGCGACGTCGATCCGCGGCCCAGCGGCGTGAGCTGGACGTCCTTCGGTACATCGAGCAGCACCGGTCCCGGCCGTCCCGACGCCGCGATGTCCAGCGCGCGCCGCACCACGGCCGGAATGTCGTCGGCCACCCGTGTCTGGTGGTTCCACTTGGTCACCGGCCGAGACATCCCGAGCGCATCGCTTTCCTGGAACGCATTGGTGCCGATCACGGCAGTGGCGACCTGTCCGCTGATGCACAGCAGCGGCACCGAGTCGCTGATGGCATCGAGCAGCCCCGTGATGGTGTTGCCGACGCCGGGCCCCGAAGTCACGAGCACCACGCCCACGCGCCCGGTGGTACGCGCGTAGCCTTCGGCCGCATGAACGGCGGCCTGCTCATGACGCACAAGCACGTGGCGCAGCCGAGGCTCGCCGTGCAAGGCGTCATAGAGCGGCAGGGCAGCGCCGCCGGGGTAGCCGAAGATCGTGTCGACGCCGCATTCGATCAACGTATGCAGCAGCGCCTCGGCGCCGTTGCGCGCACGCGCTTCGAGAGTGGCTGCATCCAACACGGGGCGAGACAACGAATGGGTAACGGTTTGCATGCGTCGATTCTTCCTAAATTGATGCAGAATTTGCTTCATTCTTTTGTCTGTATCGCGAGTTTTCATGAAAATCAGTCGCCAAAATCAAGATATCCACGAAGAACTGTTCGACAAGCTCGATCTCGCGATCCTGCGTGTGCTGCTGGGCGACTCGCGCAAGACCCTGCAGGAGATCGGCACCGAAGTGGGCCTGTCGCCGACGAGTTGCTGGAACCGCATCAAGAAACTCGAGGCCCAGGGCGTGATCAAGGGCTACACGGTCGACCTCGACGCCGCCAAGCTCGGCTATCGCGACTCGGTCATCGTGCAGCTCACGCTCGAGAGTCACAACGACGAGACGCTCTATGAATTCGGCCGCGTGCTGGCGACCATTCCCGAGATCCAGGAGGCCTATCTGGTTTCCGGCGACTACGACTACTACATCCGCATTGCCGTGCGCGACACGCGCGACTATGAACGGCTGCTGCGCGAGAAGCTCTACAAGATTCCCGGCATCCGGCACAGCCAATCGCACTTCGTGCTGCGCGTGCTCAAGGAAGCAACGGTTCCGCTGGGCTAGCACCATGCGTATCGAAGATGCATTTCTTATCTTTTGAGAAAGATAAATAGATGACATTTAAGATACGACCTCGCGCACCACAGGCCACGCGCCGGACCGAGACATCGATGCCGCGACGAACACCATGGAGACCCTGCAAATGAAGCACGAGACTGGCGCAGCGCGCGGCCGGGCACCCCGAGGCCAAGCGAAAACGAAGCGCCACGCAGCCGCGGCCTCGGCGCCTGTCACGATGGTCGGCCAGCAGATCCAGGAGGACCTGGTCGGCCGTGGCATCCGGCAATGGCGCAACGAGCGGCCCGATCTCGACAGCAGCGGCAAGGCGGTCGTCGGGCGCCTGCTGCGCCTGGAAGAGGTCGTGCTGCGCACGATCAATGCCGTGCTGCAACCCTTGGGTCTGAAATACCAGGAATATGCGGTTCTGGCGACGCTGCGCGTCGCGGGTCCGCCCTATCGCCTGTCTCCGTCGCGGCTTCAGGCGACCTTGCTGTTCACCTCCGGCGGCCTGTCGAACCTGCTGAAGCGGCTGGAGCTCGAAGGCTTCGTGCGCAGATCGACGGATCCCAAAGACGGACGTGGTGTCGTCGTCAAGCTGACCGCCAAGGGCATGCGCATGGCCGACGACGCGATGCCCCGACACGCCGCCGCCGAATTGCATCTGCTGCGGATGTTCGAGCCCGAGCAGCGCGAAATCCTGGCCCAGCTGCTGAGTCGAATGATGGTCGGCAACGCGCCCGAACTCGGGCCGGAATCGGCCTGACATCGGCGTCCGCCGGCATGCGACGGACGCTGGTATCGAAGGCGACTGCGTTGAAAGCGCGGCGTACGCCTACACGGAAGGAACGACGGACCGACAGAATTTCGGTCTTCGCGACACTTTCGAATACATGAACAGAGAAGAAGACATGGACACGCCGTTCGAAGCAAGCGCTGCATCCGCGGATGCGGCGCACGCAGCGACTCGCATGCGTGAAATGGCCCAGCAACGAATCGTCGATACGTTCCGGCGTCAGCTGGACGACGAAGGCCCTGGCCCGACCGACGACGAGTTGCAGAGCTTCGCAAGGCTCGCTCTGGTCGAACAGGCACTGCACAGACGCTAGCTCGGTCAGCGGCCACGCGCGCCGCATGACGCTTGGGGGAGAGCCTCATCCTAATGCGGTACCTCGACCGGCTCGCCCGCATCGGCCCGGGTGCGACGTGGGCTGCGAATCAGCAGCAGCAGCGGAATAGCCGTGAGCGTGATCATCATCATGATCGCGAAATCGTCGAGATAGCCGATCAACGCGCCTTGCCGAGTGACCTCGGCATTCAGCACGGCGAGCCCCGGCATCGTGTCGGGATTCAGCAGCGCGGGCAGGTTGATCAGGCCCTGGTTGCCGGGCGCCACCGTGGCGGCGATTTCGGCATGCGCCCTGCTGGAACCCTCGGTCAACAAGGCCTGCACGATCGAGATGCCCACGCTGCTGCCGATGTTGCGCAGCAGGCTGAAGACCGGCGTGCCCTGGTGGCGCAGTCGAGGCGCCAGCGTCGCGAAGGTCGCGGTCGACAGCGGCACGAAGGTGAATCCGATGCCCAGACCCTGAATGAAGCCCGAGGTGATGATCAGCGTGCTGTCCATCTGCAGCGTCATGCCCGTCATCTGCCAGAGCGAGAATGCCGTCAGACCAAAGCCGATCGCCATGATCGCGCGCACGTCCACGCGCTGCACCAGTCGCCCGACGGCGATCATCGCGATCATGGTGCCGACGCCGCGCGGCGCCGTCACCAGGCCGGTGTAGACCACCGGATAGCCCATCAGCCCCTGCAGGAAATTCGGCAGCAATGCCATCGTCGCGTACAGGATCATGCCGACAATGAATGCGAACAGCAGGCCGGTCACGAAGTTGCGGTCCTTGAGCAGATCGCGATCGAAGAACGAGACGCCCTCCACCGTCCAGGTATGGATGACGAAGAAAGCGAAGGCGATCAGCGCGGCGACCGCTTCGAGCTTGATCTCCCACGAATCGAACCAGTCGAGCTGCTCGCCCCGATCGAGGAAAAGCTGCAGCATCCCGATGGCCAGGCTCAGCGTGACGAAGCCGAAGATGTCCAGTCGCTCGCCCTTCGGCCGGCTTTCGGGCAGGTAGCGTCCGATGCCCCACAGGGCGATCAGCCCGACCGGCAGGTTGATGAAGAACACCCACCGCCAGTCGAAATTCTCGGTCAGCCAGCCGCCCAGCATCGGGCCGAGGATGGGCCCCACCATGATGCCCGCGCCCCAGATCGCCATCGCCTGGCCGACCTTCTCGCGCGGATTGATGTCCAGCAGCACTGCCTGCGACAGCGGCACCAGCGACGCACCGAAAATACCTTGCAGCAGCCGCGCCGCGACGATACCCAGGAGTGAAGTCGCCAACCCGCACAGCGCCGACGCGACGGTGAAGCCGATCACCGAAATCAGGAACACCTTGCGCCGGCCCCATTGGCCGCAAAGCCACCCCGTCAGCGGCAGCGCGATGGCGGCGGCCACGATGTACGAGGTGAGCACCCAGGTGATCTGATCCTGCGAGGCCTGCAGGCTGCCTTGCATGTGCGGCAGCGCCACGTTGGCGATCGTGGTGTCGAGCGCCTGCATGATGGTCGCCAACATGATCGAGATGGTGATCATCCCGCGATGCGCTACGCCGGTGCCGGGCTGCAGCGACGCAGGTGCGGAGCCGGCCCGCAGCGCAATGGCGCTCATCGAGCCTGCTCCGCGTCCTCGAGATCCAGTGCCATCAACCCCTGGCGCGCCTTGCCCAGCAGCGCCAGCAGTTGCGCGCGCTCGGCGGACGTGAACGCAGCAAGCGCCCGGGCGTGCAGCGAATCACTGATCGTGAGGGCGGCATCGAGCGCTTTTTCCGCACTCGGCGCCAGATGAACGCGATTGACGCGGCGGTCGCTGCTGCTCGGCTCGCGCCGCAGCCAGCCCGCGGCCTCCAGGCGATCGCAAAGACCGCCGACCGCCATCGCGCTCAGGTCCAGGCGCTGCGCGAGCTCCACTTGCGAAAGCGGTTGCTCGTCACCTCGCATGGCCAGCGCGCCGAGCACCCGGCACTGCGCACGCGAAAGACCGATGCGCTTGCGCGCCAGCCGGTCGAACTGCTGGCCATAGAGCTTCGCGACGTCGTTGACCAGGAATCCGAAGCGCTGGGTGAAGTCTCTCTTCATAAGAGATGTGATTATAAATATACTTATTAAATTTCACCAGTCGCCAAAAGCAAAAAGCCCGCGCTTCGGAGAAGCACGGGCTCTTGAATTGGCGCAGCAGCCACAAGGGCTGCGCGGGATCAGCGCGTAGGCTTGAAAGAACGCTTCTGCGCGTCGCGGGGCACGAAGACCTTGCCTCCGCCACCGCCGCCATGCGCGCCTGGGCCGCGCGGCGCGCTGTCGCCAAAGCCTGGCTTGCGGCCGTAGCCACCTTCGTCGCGCCCCGCGCCGAAGCCTGCATGGCCCCGGTCCTGGAAGCCGCGCGGTGCCGGTGCGGCGGGGCCACGCGAACCACGGTCATTGAAACCGCTGGCGCCCGCATAGCCGCCGCCACTGCGGTGACCACCACCACCGCCGCCGAACTTGCGGTCACGCGAATGGTTGTCGCGGCTGTCGCGGCCTCGGCCGCCGAAGTCGCCCTGCGGACGCGCTTGCGGCGAGCGCTGCTGCGGCTCGAGGCCGGGAATGACTTCGGCCTTGAACTGCTGCCGGCTGTAGGCCTCGATGTCGAAGATCTTGCGGCGATCGCGGAACTCGGCGAAGGTCACGGCCAGACCGTCGCGCCCGGCCCGACCCGTGCGGCCGATGCGGTGGGTGTAGTCCTCGGCCTTCATCGGCAGGCCGAAGTTGAAGACGTGCGTGATGGTCGGCACGTCGATGCCGCGCGCGGCCACGTCGGTGGCGACGAGGATCTGGACCTGGCCCTGGCGCAGCGCCATCAGCCGGCGATTGCGCAAGCCCTGGCTCAGCGCGCCGTGCAGCGCCACGGCGCTGAAGCCATCCTGCTGCAGATCGTTGGCGAGACCGTCGCATTCGACTTGCGTGCTCGCGAACACGATGGCCTGGTTGAGGGTGGTATCGCGCAGCCAGTGGTCGAGCAGCTTGCGCTTGTGCTGCATGCTGTCGGCCCAGAACAGCACCTGCTTGATGTTGACGTGCTTTTCCTGCGGGCTGTCGATGGTCACGCGCTGCGGCTCGCGCATCACGCGCTGCGCCAGCTGCTGGATGCGGGGCGCGAAGGTCGCGCTGAACATCATGGTCTGCTGGCGCTCGATGGTGAGCTGGTTGACTTCGGCGAGGTCGTCCGAGAAGCCGAGGTCGAGCATGCGGTCGGCCTCGTCGACGACCAGGAACTTGACCTGGTCGAGCTTGATCTGCATCGAGCGCTGAAGGTCGAGCAGGCGGCCCGGCGTGGCGACCACGAGGTCGGCGTTCTGCAGTTTGGCGATCTGCAACTGGTAAGGCATGCCGCCGACCACGCTGGCGATGCGCAGCCCACGGCAGTGCTTGACCAGGTCGATGGCATCGTGCGCGACTTGCTGTGCGAGTTCGCGCGTGGGGCAAAGGATCAGGGCGCCGGGTGTGGCCGCCTTGAAGTGGCGCGCGTTGGTCGGATCCTTGCGCTTGGGCTTCTTCGGCGGCGCTTCGCCGCGTGCGGCGGCTTCGGCTGCAAGACGCTGGAATTCGGCCTTGGCCGCGGCCTCGGCTTCGGCCTGGCGCTGCAGCAGCGTGTGCAGCACGGGCAGCAGGAAAGCCGCCGTCTTGCCGCTGCCGGTCTGGCTCGACACCATCAGGTCGACGAAACGCGTGGCGCCGCCGGCGCTGCCGCTGGCCGTCATGGCGCGAGGAATCACCTGTTCCTGCACCGTGGTGGGCTGGGTGAAGCCGAGGTCTTCGACCGCGGCGATCAGCTCGGGGGCCAGACCCAGCTTGATGAAGCCATTGGGCAGCTTCGGCGGCTCGACCGCATCGACCGCATCGAAAACAGCGGGGGCTTCACTGGTGGAAAAGGATTCGCGCTCGGCGGCGAAATCATCGGATTGCACAGGCGCGAAGTCGCCCTGCGCTTCAAAAGCGTCGGTCATTCAAAAATTCTCATGCGCGAGCGTTGCCGTGGGCGACGCTCCGTCGGTGGTGAAAAACATCAACCATCCAACGACGTTCAGCAAGGACTTTCGTCTTTGCTGCGGCCCGATCAAAGGGGCGCGATGTGCAAGATAGGGAGATGCAAGAAACGCTGCCGCAACCTATTGCGCTGCAGCGAAGCCCGTGATTATCGCACGGCCCCGGGTTTTTACCTAATCCTGCAGCCGCAGAAAGGTCTGCCGGTAGTGCGCGAGTTCCTCGATCGACTCGTGCACGTCCGCCAATGCGGTGTGGGCCTGCTGCTTCTTGAACGCGGCATAGGCAGCCGGCTTCCAGCGCTTGGCAAGTTCCTTCAAGGTGCTGACGTCGAGATTGCGGTAATGGAAGTACGCCTCCAGCTTCGGCATGTATTTCACCAGGAAGCGCCGGTCCTGCCCGATGGTGTTGCCGCACATCGGTGAGCCGTGCTTCGGGATGTAGCGGGAGATGAAGTCGATCAGTTGCTTCTCCGCTACCGCTTCGTCCAGTGCGGAGGCCTTGACCTTCTCGATCAGCCCGCTGCGGCCGTGCGTGCCCTTGTTCCAGGCATCCATGCCGTCAAGGACCTCGTCGCTCTGATGGATGACGAGCACGGGGCCATCGATGCGCGGCTCGAGATCGGGGCCGGTCACGACCACGGCGATCTCGAGCAGGCGTTCCTTTTCGGGATCGAGGCCACTCATCTCGCAATCGAGCCAGACGAGGTTCTGATCGCTCTTCTTGAGCGTGGTGGCGGGCACGGGCGCAGTCGGGTCCAGGGATTCGGGCATCGGGCGATTGTCGTCGATGGCCCCACTCACGAATGGGAAACGCGCGGGCTAAACTCCACGGGTCATGTCCAGCTCTCTTTCCGCCTCCCTCGTTCTGACGCTCGCGTTCGCCTTCGCGCTGACCGCTGGGCTGGCCGTCAAGTTCTGGCTCGCCACGCGGCAGGTGCGCCATGTGGCACGCCATCGCGATGCCGTGCCGGCTGCCTTCGCGCAGGCCATCACGCTCGCAGCCCATCAGAAAGCCGCCGACTACACGGTGGCGAAGACCCGCTTCGGCCTGCTCGAAATGGCATGGAGCGCGACCGTGCTGCTCGGCTGGACCCTGCTGGGCGGCCTCGACATGCTCAACAAGCTGTTGCTGGCCTGGCTCGGCGGCGGCATGCTGCAGCAGCTGGTGCTGCTGGCGGCCTTCGCGCTGATCGGCGGACTGCTCGAGCTGCCGTTCACGCTGTGGCAAACCTTCAGGCTCGAGGAGCGCTTCGGCTTCAACAAGATGACCTGGCGGCTCTGGCTCGCCGATGCGGCCAAGGGTCTGCTGCTGGGCGTGCTGATCGGTCTGCCGATCGCGGCACTCATCCTGTGGCTCATGGGCGCCGCCGGCAGGCTGTGGTGGCTGTGGGCGTGGGGCGCCTGGATGGCGTTCAACCTGCTGCTGATGCTGATCTATCCGAGCTTCATCGCACCGATCTTCAACAAGTTCAAGCCGTTGGACGACGCCGCGCTCAAGCTGCGCGTCAATGCGCTGATGCAGCGCTGCGGCTTCGCGGCCAAGGGCCTGTTCGTGATGGATGGCAGCACGCGCAGCGCGCATGCCAATGCCTATTTCACCGGCTTCGGCGCCAGCAAGCGCGTGGTCTTCTACGACACGCTGCTGCGCCAGCTCAGTGCCGACGAGGTCGAGGCCGTGTTGGCCCACGAGCTGGGCCATTACAAACACCGTCACGTCGTCAAGCGCATGGCTGCGATGTTCGCGCTCAGCCTGGCCGGGTTCGCGCTGCTGGGCTGGCTCTCGGGCCACGCGTGGTTCTATGCCGGCCTCGGCGTGCAGCCCAACATGGCGGCACCCAACGATGCGCTGGCGATCCTGCTGTTCATGCTCGCGGTGCCGGTGTTCGGCTTCTTCGTCGCTCCGCTGCCGGTGCGCATCTCGCGCAAGCACGAGTTCGAGGCCGACGCCTACGCGATCGCGCAGACCAGCGGCGCCGACCTTTCCGCAGCGCTGCTCAAGCTCTACCAGGACAACGCCTCGACGCTGACGCCCGACCCGGTGTTCGTCAAGTTCTACTACTCGCATCCGCCTGCATCCGAGCGCCTGGCGCGCATGGCTGCGGCCTGACTGAAGGAAGGCCCATCATGAGCAGCATGCTGAAGCCCAAGGACTGGAAGACGACTCACCGCCGCGCGCTGAGCGCCACCGAGATCGTGGCCGGCCTGGCCCGGCTCGAAGGCTGGAAGCTCACCGGCGATGGCGCCGATGTCGCGATCGAGAAGACCTTCACTTTCGCGAACTACTTCGAGACCATCGCTTTCGTGAATGCCCTGGCGCTGGTCGCGCACAGGCAGGACCACCATCCGGACCTGTCGGTGCACTACAGCCGCTGTGTCGTGCGCTTCAACACGCATGATGTCGGCGGCATCTCCGCCACCGACTTCGATTGCGCGGCGCAGGCGGATGCCCTGCTGGCCGCCTGAGCGCATGGAAGCCGCCGTTGGCTAAGCAGCGCGGCGCCGCAAGCGCTGCGGCATTGCGCGCAGGGCTGGTCATCGCGAGCCATGGCCGCCACTGCCTCGTCGAAACACCGCAGGGCGATCGCCTGATCTGCCATCCACGCGGCAAGAAGAGCCAGGCCGTCGTCGGCGACCGCGTGCTCTGGCAGGCCAGCGAGGACGAAGGCACCATCGAGCAGGTCAGGCCGCGCAAGAACCTGTTCTATCGCCAGGACGAGATCCGGACCAAGTCCTTCGCGGCCAATCTCGACCAGGTGCTGATCCTCATCGCAGCCGAGCCCGAGTTCTCCGAAACCCAGCTCGCACGCGCACTGATCGCCGCCGCAGCCGAACGCATCGTGCCGGTCATCGCGCTCAACAAGAGCGACCTGGTCAAGCCTTTCGAACGGGCCTGGGCCAGGTTGGCGCCCTACCGCCGCATGAAGTACGACGTGCTTGCGCTGGCATTGACTGCGCAAGGCGAAGCCGACCTCGCCACGCTGACCACGCTGCTCGCGGACAGGACCACGCTCGTGCTGGGCCCCTCCGGCGCGGGCAAGAGCACGCTGATCAATCTGCTGGTGCCCGGCGCGCTGGCGCTGACCGGCGAGATCTCGCAAGCGCTCAACTCGGGCAAGCACACCACGACCAGCACGACGTGGTACTGGGTGGACGCTGCGCGCACCACCGCGCTGATCGACTCGCCCGGCTTCCAGGAATTCGGCCTGCATCACATCGAGGCGATGCAGCTCGCGCACCTGATGCCCGACATCGCCGAGCATGCGTCGGGCTGCAAGTTCTACAACTGCACGCACCTGCACGAGCCGGGATGCGGCGTGATCGCGCAGGTGGAGTCGCCCGGTCGCTCCGGAACGATCAGCGCCTCGCGCTACCGGATCTACGGCGAGCTGTTCGCGGAACTGAGCCGCACGCGCTACTGAGCCGCGCCGAGGATGTCGCCGAGCGCATCGACGAGCGCCGCGCACTGGTCGCGCGTGCCGATGCTGATGCGCAGGTACTGCGCGATGCGCGGCTGGTTGAAATGCCTGACCAGCACCGCGCGTTCGCGCAGCGAGGCCGCGAGACGGGCCGCATCGTGCGCAGCATGCCGGACGAACACGAAATTGGCTTGCGAAGGCAGCACATCGAAGCCGAGGTCTTCCAGCTGCAAGATCAATCCTTCCCGCGTGTCGATCACCGCGTCGCGCGTCTTGATGAACCACGCTTCGTCCTCGAAGGCCGCGATCGCGCCCGCGGTCGCAAGACGGTCGAGCGGATAGGAATTGAAGCTGTTCTTGACGCGCTGAAGACCTTCGACCAGATGCGCCTGGCCGCAAGCGAAGCCGACACGCAGCCCTGCAAGCGAACGCGATTTGGACAGCGTCTGAACGATCAGCAGGTTCGGATACCGGGCGATCAATGGCATCGCGCTTTCTCCGCCGAAATCCACATAGGCCTCGTCCACCAGCACCACGCGACGGGGACACGCATCGAGCAGCTTTTCGATGCGCGCGAGCGGCATCCCGATGCCGGTCGGTGCATTGGGATTTGCCAGCACGATGCCCGCGCAACCGGCTGCAGCACGCGCAGCCAGCGCATCGGCATCGATGCGCAGACCCTGATCGACCGGCTGCAGCTCGCAGTCGATGCCGTAGAGCTGCGCGTAGACGCGATAGAAGCTGTAGCTGATGTCAGGCATCAGCAAGGGCTCGGCCTGCTGGAAGAAGGCGAAGAAGGCATGGGCCAGTACTTCGTCGGAGCCGTTGCCGGCGAACACCTGCGCGGACGCGAGACCGTAGCGCGCCGCAATCGCCTCGCGCAGCGCGACCGATTCGGGATCGGGATAGCGCTCGAGTCCGTTGGCGGCCGCGGCCTGAACGGCATCGATCACGCGCGGCGACGGCGGATAGGGGTTCTCGTTGGTGTTCAGCTTGACGAGCTTCGCGATGCGCGGCTGCTCGCCGGGAACATAAGGCTCCAGCGCGCCGATGCGCGGACTCCAGAAACCGGGGACGCCACGCGAGGCCGACACGGCTTCGCTCACCCCAGCAATCGCGCCAGGGTGAGCAGCGCGAGCAGCACCATCCACATCACGACCGAACGCCAGACCAGCCCGACGACGCTGCGCAGATGCGCCGGCTCGGGCTCGCGTCCCGGCGTGCTGCCGCTGTCGGGGCCGCGGCCGCCGGCGAAGGAATCGCCGGCCTGCGCACGCGACAACGGATCGGCGAGCACCGGCGCCGCGCTCAGCGTGCCGCCGCCGAGCCTCACGTTCACCGCGCCCGAGGTCGCGGCGAGGATCACGCCATCGTTCTCGTTGGGAAAGCGCCGCGCATCGTTGCGCCAACAGTCGATCGCCTCCTCGAAACTGCCGACGACGGCGAAGCCGAGCGCCGTGATGCGCGCGGGCAGCCAGTCGATCAAGGTCCAGGCGCGCCTTGCAGCCTGCTGGACCCAGATGCTGGAGGGCTGCATCGAAGCACCGTTCTTGTGGATCCAGTAGCGAGAAACGAATTCGCTCATGCGGTAGAACACCGCGCCGGCCGGCCCGAGACCGATCGCGGCCAGGACCGAGAACCAGGCGAGCACGCCGAACACATGCCGGTGCGCCGCGATGACCGAATGCTCGATCACATGCCGCACGATTTCGCTGCGCGGCAGATCGGCCGCATCGACATGCTGCCAGTGCGCGAGCAACGAGCGGGCGAGAGGCTCGTCACCCTCGTCGAGCGCGTCGCGAATACCGGTGAAGTGATGGCTGAACTGCCGGAAGCCGAGCGTGACGTACAGCACCGCAATGCTCCAGAGCACCGCGAACGGCAGGCCCAGGGTCAGAACGAGCAACCAGTGCACACCGAGCACGATCAGCGTCGGCATGAGCACCGCCAGGCACCAGGCCACCCAGCCATGGTGCGGCTTGCCCGCGTCGAAATTGCGGCTGGTCCAGCGCGTCCATGCGAGCACGCCGCCGTAGACGGGGTTGTGGTACGCGAGCGGCCGCACCTGCTCGATCAGCAACGCGCACAGGATCGCAAAGAAGCTCATCCGTGGATTCTAGGGTGAGCCCTCCGCGCGCCGCCCATGGACGGATCTATGCCGAAAGAAAGCGGTAGAGATTGCGCAGCATGCCGGCCGTCGCGCCCCAGACGAAGCGCTCACGAGTGCCATCCTGGTAGGGCATGGACAACCATTCACGCGAGCCGAGATCGGGATCGATCCGCACATGGCGCCGATGGTTCGCGGGATTCATCAGATAAGCGAAAGGCACCTCGAAAGCGTCGGCGACTTCATGGGGATTGAGGGTCAGCTCGAAATCCGGACGCACGAGGGCGACTACCGGCGTCACGACGAAGGCGGTCACCGTGGTGTAGGTCGGCAGGCTGCCCAGCACCTCGATGTGGTCAGCCGAGAGGCCGACCTCCTCCCACGCTTCACGCAGCGCGGCGGCGGCGATATTGGCATCTTCGGGGTCGACCCGTCCACCAGGGAAAGCGACCTGGCCCGAGTGCGTGGACAAATGGGTCGTCCGCTCGGTGAGCAGGATCGTCGGCTCGTCCCTCATCACGATCGGCACGAGCACGGCGGCTTGTGCCGGCATGCGGTCCGTCAGTTGGGGTTCACGCCGCAGTTCGGGCGCCCAGACGGGAGGCGTGGCAAAGCGCGCTCGCAGGGCACGTGCGGTGAGCCTTGCGGGCGGAACCGCCGGCAACGCCGAATCGATGCCGATCACCGGAGCCTGGCGCGGGTCGAACGATCTCAGTGCCGACGGCAGGATGGCGTTGATGGTTTCGACGGAGGAAGCGCGCATGGCGGGCGATGGATCGGTCAAGAAAGAAAACGGGTCAAGTAAAACGCAGAAACGGCGCCGGCGCGACACGCAGCACCACAACATAAATCACGCTTGCCTCGCTGCGGCACGGGGCCAATGCAAAAAGCCGCCTCGAACGGCGGCTTTTTGCGAGGCAGGCAGGCACTGCTTATTGAGCGGCCGAGGCTGCCGACGACTTGCCGGGCAGCTTTTCCTTGATGCGAGCCGAACGGCCGCTGCGCTCGCGCAGGTAGTACAGCTTGGCGCGGCGCACATCGCCGCGGCGCTTGACTTCGATGCCGGCGATCAGCGGGCTGTAGGTCTGGAAGGTGCGTTCCACGCCTTCGCCGCTGGAGATCTTGCGCACCGTGAAGCCGCTGTTGAGGCCGCGGTTGCGCTTGGCGATCACCACGCCTTCGTAGGCCTGCACGCGCTTGCGGGTGCCTTCGACGACGCTCACGCTGACGATGACGGTATCGCCGGGCATGAAATCGGGGATCTTCTTGCCGAGCCGGGCGATTTCTTCCTGCTCGAGGGTCTGGATGAGGTTCATGATTTCCTGGATTCGATCGTGCTCGCGCTACACAAAAGGCGCCTTCGAAAGAGTCGACGCGGCCGGGCAGAGGATCGGGGAACCAAAGATTATAGCTTTTTCCGGAGTGCCTTCTCATCGAGTTGGCTGAGCCGGCCCGCAGCGCGCGCCGCGTCGATCAGATCGGGTCGCTTTTGCCGGGTGATTGCCAGCCGCTGGTCACGCCGCCAGCGCTCGATCTGCACGTGATGGCCGGACAGCAGCACCGCCGGCACGCCCTCGCCGTTCCATTGCTCCGGCCGGGTGTAATGGGGGCAATCCAGCAAGCCATCGAGCGCGGGATTGAAGCTGTCCTGGACATGACTGGCTTCGTCGCCGAGCACGCCCGGCTGCAGCCGGGCGACCGCGTCCAGCAGCGCCATGGCAGCAACCTCGCCGCCCGACAGCACGAAATCGCCCAGGCTGATCTGGTGCGTGACGCGCGCGTCGATGAAGCGCTGGTCGATGCCCTCGTAGCGGCCGCAGACCAGAACGGCGCCCTCGCTTGCCGACCATCGCTCGACAGCCTCGTGGCGCAGGCTTTCGCCGATTGGCGAGAACAGCACCACGGGCGCCGGGGCCGCACGCGCTGCCAGCGCGGCATCGAGACAGGCCGACAGCGGCTCGGCCATCATCACCATGCCGGGACCACCACCGAAAGGCCGGTCGTCGACGCGCCGGTAGTTGCCTTCGGCGAAGTCGCGCGGATTCCAGAGCACGACCTCGACCTGCTTCGATTCAAAGGCGCGGCGCGTGACACCGCTCGCCAGAAAGGGCGTGAAGAGTTCGGGAAACAGGGTGATGACGTCGAAGCGCATGGCGCCGCCCCTGCCCGCTCAATAGTCCGGCTGCCAGTCGACCGTGATCAGCCGGCCGGACAGATCGACCTTGTCGACGAAGGCCGAGACGAAGGGCACCATGCGCTCGACGGGCTTGCCGTCCTCCTGGGCTGCCAGCACCAGCGTGGTCTGCGGGCCGGTGGCGAGCAGTTCGCGCACGGTGCCAAGCACGATGCCTTCGCGGTTCACGACCGAAAGCCCGATGAGGTCGACCCAGTAGTACTCGTCCTCGGCTGCCGTGGGAAAGCTCGAACGCGGCACGAACACCCGCGCGCCGCGCAGCGCTTCGGCCGCGTTGCGGTCCGCCACGTCTTCCGACGAGGCGACGATGCAATCGGAGTGTTCCTTGGCCTCGCGGATCGCGAGCCGGAATGCGCTGGCCGTCTTGGCGCCCGGCGGCTGCAGAAACCAGCGCTTGGAGGAAAAAAGCGCCTCGGGACTGGCGCTGTGGGGCAGGACCTTGAACCAGCCCTTGATGCCCCAGGCGTCGGCGATGCGCGCCACTTCGATCGCGTCCGCCGGCAATTCGGCGGCTTCGAGGGTGGGCAGCATCGCCGGGCCGGCGGCTTAGGCTGCCGCCTTGGGCGCCGCGTCGGCGGCTTGCTTGATCAGACGGTGGACGGTCGGCGAGGCTTGCGCACCGACGCTCTTCCAGTAGGTCAGGCGATCCTGCGCGATGCGGATGCTTTCTTCGTTTTCCTTGGCCGTCGGGTTGTAGAAACCCAGGCGTTCGATGAAGCGGCCATCGCGGCGAACACGCTTGTCCGACACAACGATGTTGAAGAACGGACGGCCTTTGGAGCCGCCGCGGGAGAGTCGAATGACGACCATGATTTATCCTTCGGGTGGTGCAGCAAACCGAGAAGGTTCGCCCACGGTGTTCTTCCAGCGTCGAGACACGCGACATGGCCACCCGGCCAGCGACACGCTGAAAAGCCCACGATTATAGCCCGCTCCACTTTTTCAACCACCCTGGCAGCGCCAAGCGCCCCCGAATGACCACCATCCGCCCCAGCCGCGACGAAGACGTCGCGGCCATCACGACCATCTATGCCCACCATGTGCTGCACGGCACGGGCACCTTCGAGACCGAGCCCCCCACCGAGGCCGACATGGCAGCCCGCCGCGCCGATGTGCTGTCGAAGAACCTGCCGTACCTCGTCGCCGAAAGCGAGGGCGAGCTGCTCGGCTTCGCCTACTGCAACTGGTTCAAGCCACGCCCGGCCTATCGATTCTCGGCCGAGGACTCGATCTACCTGGCCGAAGGCGCGCGGGGCCAGGGCCTCGGCACGCAACTGCTGGCGGCGCTGTCAAAGGCCGCCGAATCCGTCGGCGTGCGCAAGCTCATCGCGGTGATCGGCGACTCCGCCAACGCGGGGTCGGTCGGGGTTCACCGCGCCCAGGGCTTCAGCCACGTCGGCGTGCTCAAGGACTGCGGCTGGAAGTTCGGCGAGTGGCGCGACGTCGTGCTGATGGAAAAGGTTCTGGGCGAAGGCAGCTCGACGAGGCCCGAATGAAGAACAAGACCCTGACGGCCTGGCTGGCCTTTCTTGGCGGCCCGCTGGGCCTGCATTGCTTCTACCTTGGCGGCTTCGGCAGCGTCCTGGGGTGGCTGCTCCCGATCCCCACCGCACTCGGCCTGTATGGCCTCGAACGCGTCAAGCAGTTCGGCATGGACGACGGCCTGAGCTGGGTACTGATTCCACTCCTGGGCTTCACCATCGCGGGCTGTGCCCTGACCGCCATCGTCTACGGACTGATGACGCCCGAAAAATGGAACGCACGCTACAACGCCGGCCAGCCGCTCGAAAGTGCCGCAGGCAGCACCAACTGGCTCACGATCGGCGCCATCGTGCTGGCGCTGATGATCGGCAGCACGGTTCTCATGGCCAGCATCGCCTTCAGCTTCCAGCGCTACTTCGAGAACCAGGTCGAAGAAGGCCGGTTGATGTCCCAGTAGTGCGTCAGAACACCTGGATCCCGATCCAGTAGGCGATCGCCGCCACGAAGGCCGACGCCGGGATCGTGAAGATCCAGGCCCACACGATATTGCCCGCCACGCCCCAGCGCACCGCGCTGGCGCGCTGCGTCGAGCCGACGCCGACGATGGCGCCGGTGATGGTGTGCGTGGTCGACACGGGAATGCCCAATGCCGTGGCCAGGAACAAGGTCAGTGCGCCACCGGTCTCGGCGCAGAAGCCGCCCACGGGCTTGAGCTTGGTGATCTTCTGGCCCATGGTCTTGACGATGCGCCAGCCGCCGAACATGGTGCCGAGCGCGATTGCCGTGTAGCAGGCCACGATCGTCCAGGTCGGCGGATTGGCCGCATCGGCGGCCGCATAGCCGGTCGCGATCAGCAGCATCCAGATGATGCCGATCGTCTTCTGCGCATCGTTGCCGCCATGGCCGAGGCTGTAGGCGCCGGCCGAAATGATCTGCAGGCGCCGGAACCAGCGGTCGACGCGCGACGGCGTCGAGGTCCTGAACACCCAGGCCACCACGACCATCATGAACGAGCCGAGAAAGAAGCCGAGCAGCGGCGAGATGAAGATGAACGCCACCGTCTTCCAGATGCCCGAGGCGATCAGCGCACCCGAGCCGGCCTTGGCGATCACGGCGCCCACGATGCCGCCGATGAGCGCATGCGAGGAGCTGCTCGGAATGCCGTAGTACCAGGTAACGAAGTTCCAGCTGATGGCGCCGACCAGCGCGCCGAACACGACGTGCACGTCGACGACGCCCGGCTGCACGATCCCCTTGCCGACAGTGGCCGCGACGCTCAGATGAAAGACGAAGATCGCGACCAGGTTGAAGAAGGCCGCGAACACCACCGCCTGCCCGGGCTTGAGGACGCCGGTCGACACGACGGTGGCGATCGAATTCGCCGCGTCGTGGAAGCCGTTCATGAAATCGAAGGCGATGGCCAACACCACCAGCGCCACCACCACCCAGAGGGCGACCTGAACCGTTGCCATTCGCCGTCCGTGCTCAGGAATTCTCGAGGACGATGCCCTCGATGACGTTGGCGACATCCTCGCACTTGTCGGTGATCGTTTCGAGCAATTCGTAGATGGCCTTCAGCTTGAGGACCTCGCGAACGTCGGGCTCTTCGCGAAACAGCTTGCTCATGGCGCTGCGCATCACGCGGTCGGCGTCGGATTCGAGCCGGTCGATTTCCTCGCAGGCCTTGAGCGTGGCTTCGGCCGTGGCCGGGTCGGTGATCTTGGAGAGGAACTTGACCGCGTCCTTGACGCGTTCGCAGCATTTCACGCTGAGCGTCGTGAGGCGGGTGATCTCCTCGGTCATGTGGCGCACGTCGTAGAGCGCCATGGTCTCGGCCGAGTCCTGGATCAGGTCGGCCACGTCGTCCATCGTGTTGATCAGCTTGTGGATCTGCTCGCGATCGATCGGCGTGATGAAGGTCTTGTGAATCAGCCGGTTGACGTCGTGCGTCACGCGGTCGGCCGCGCGCTCTGCGTTGTCGACATCGCGGTTGTACTGTTCGCGCAGGTGCAAGTCGTTGTAGTTGGCCACCAGTTGCTCGAACGCGCGCGCGGCTTCGACGATGCGGTCGGCGTGCTGGTTGAACATCTCGAAAAAATTCCCCTCGCGGGGCAGCAGCTTGCCGAACATGGCGATCTCCTGGATTCGCGGCCATCACATGCGCGTGACGCCATCGTGAAAAACCGCGCAAGTGTAATGGGCGGGGCCGGCGTCGGCCTCAGAGCCGCTCGATGCGCTGGTCCGCCACCTGCGCCAGCTGACCGGGCGTGACCAGCTCGGGCGCGATCTCGGCCAGCGGCAGAAGCACGAAGGCGCGCTGCGCGATGCGCGGATGCGGCAGCGTGAGCGTCGCCGTGTCGATCACGGCATCGCCATGGCGCAGCAGGTCGAGGTCGAGGGTGCGCGGCGCGTGACGGTAGGGGCGCTCGCGGCCTGCGCCGAGTTCGAGGCGCTGGAGTGCGGCAAGCAGCGCATGCGCGTCCATCGCGGTATCGAGCCCGACCACCGCATTGATGAAATCCGGTCCGCCGGCATCGACAGGCGCGCTGCGGTACAGCGAGGACCGCGACGCGACGCGGGTGCGCGGCAGCCCGTTCAGATCCTGCATCGCTCGGGTCACCGTCGCGCGCGCGTCGCCGAGGTTGGCGCCGATGGCGACGTAGGCCCGGATCGTCATTCGGCGGCAGCGCTGCCGGCTTCGCCGCCGCCGCCGCCGGTGCGCGGCTTGCGCCGGCGGCGTCGCTTGCGGGGCGCCGTGGCGAGTTCGCCGTCCGGCGGCAGCGCCGCCTCGTCGGCCTGCGCCGCTGGCGCGCTGGCCGGCGCCGCATCCGCTGCCCGTGCGGGCACCCGCTGGCGCGTGCGCTTGTGCTGCTCGTCGCGCACCTGTTCCATCAGGTCCTGCCGGCGCACGTCGTCGGCCGTGCTGAATTCCTGCCACCACTCGGCGATTGCCTCGCCGATCTCGCCGACATCCGCGCGCAGCCGCATGAAGTCGAAGGCCGCGCGAAAGCGTGCCTGCTCGACCAGGCTGTAGGGCGTGGCACCGCTGCGCTTGTCGAAGCGCGGCTGCATCATCCAGATCTCGCGCATGTCGGCCGCGAGCTTGCCGCGACCGGACACGTCGCCGATGCGCGAATTGAACACGTCGTCGATGGCGTCCTGCAGCGCGGGAAACGCGGGCTGCGAGCGCTGGCCGTTGCGGCCTTCGATGCGCTGCGCCCAGCCGTCGCGCACATCGGCCCACAGCACGCAGGCCAGCAGGAAGCTCGGCGCCACCGGCTTTCCCTCGCCGACGCGGCGGTCGGTGTCGAGCAGCGCGGCCTTGACGAAAGGCTGGTCGGCACGCTCCACCACCACGTCGAGCAGCGGATAGATGCCGGTCGCCAGGCCGAGCTTGCGCAATTGCGCCACCGTCGCGATCGAGTGACCGGTCTGCAGCAGCTTGAGCATCTCGTCGAACAGCCGGCTTTGGGGCACGTCGGCCAGCAGCCGGCTCGACTCGACCAGCGGCGCCGCCGTCTTGGGCTCGAGCTTGAAGCCGAGCGCGGCGAGCTTGGCCGAAAAGCGGATCGCGCGAATGATGCGCACCGGATCCTCGCGGTAGCGCGTGATCGGATCGCCGATCATGCGCAGCGTGAGCTTGTTCGCGTCCTTGATGCCGTTGTGATAGTCGACCACCACCTGGCTGGCCGGGTCGTAGTACATCGCGTTGACGGTGAAGTCGCGGCGCGCGGCATCCTCTTCCTGCGGACCCCAGACGTTGTCGCGCAGCACCCGGCCGCTGGCGTCGACGGCGTGCTTCATGCCGGCGAGCTCGCTCTTGCTGGTGCGCTCGTTGCCCGCCACCTGCTCGGCGCCCACGCTTTCCATGTAGGCGCGGAAGGTCGAGACCTCGATCACCTCGTGCTCGCGCCCGCGGCCGTACACCACGTGAACGATGCGAAAGCGCCGACCGATGATGAAGGCGCGGCGAAACAGGCTCTTCACCTGTTCGGGCGTGGCGTTGGTGGCGACGTCGAAGTCCTTCGGCCTGAGGCCGAGCAGCAGGTCGCGCACGGCGCCGCCGACCACGTAGGCCTCGTAGCCCGCATCCTGCAGCGTGGTGACCACGTTCCTGGCGCGTTCGTCGACCAGGGACGGATCGATGCCGTGCACCGACGCGGCCACCTCCTGGCGCTTGCCAAAGCGGTTCTTGCTGGAAGCGGCATCAGCGGATTTGCCGAGGAGTTTGTCGATGAATTTCTTGATCATTGGAGAGAGGAGACGCAACGCGCGCCCTTATTCATTTTCGAGCATCGACCGGATCAGTGGGATGGTGATGGCGCGCTGGGTCTGCAGCGCATAGCCGTCGAGTTGCGTGAGCAGCTCCATCAGGCTGCCGAGATCACGGCTGAAGCGATGCAGCATGTAATCGAGCACCTCGTCCGACAGCATCACGCCGCGATCGTCCGCGGCCTGGCGCAGCACGGCACGCCGCTCGGTTTCGCTCAGCACCTGCAAGTGGAACACATGGCCCCAGCCGAGGCGCGTGCGCAGGTCCTCGCGCAGCGGCAGGTCGGCCGGCGGCACGGTGCCCGCCGCCACCACGCCGCGCTGCAGCGTCTGCGCATTGACGAACCAGTTGAAGGCCGCGTGCTGCTGCACCGCGGTGTAGAGATGCACGTCGTCGAACAGCACGGCACCCCAGCGGTCATCGAACTCGGGAGGGTCCATCACCCCGGCATGCAACCACCCGGTGCTCGCGCCCTGCTCGCGCAAGGCGCTGCGCACCGCTTCGAGCAGGTGTGTCTTGCCGCTGCCGCCCTCGCCCCACAGGTAGGTGGGCACCGGCGAATGGAGCGTGGGCGAGCGCGCATCGCCCACCCAGAGCGTCAGATGCCGCAGCGCGGGCTCGTTCGGCCCGGCAAAGAAACCCGCCAGCGTCGGACCGGACGCGATGCCGATGTCGAGCGCAAGCTGCTTCATGCCATGGCCGCTGCGAGCGGCTGGGGTGGCGCGGATGACGCGAAACGAGGGTTCATGGGACAGGGCATGGCCGCCCTTAAAATCGTGAGGAATTCTATCGGCCCGACCACTGCGGTTGCCGGCGTCATTGTCCTCCTGTTCGACCTTCCCCTCTTTCGTCCGCCCGACCCCATGAACTCCAACCCGACCACCCCGCTCAGCTACAAGGACGCCGGCGTCGACATCGATGCCGGCGACGCGCTGGTCGATCGCATCAAGCCGCTGGCGAAAAAAACGATGCGCGAGGGCGTGCTGGCCGGCATCGGCGGCTTCGGCGCCCTGTTCGAAGTGCCCAAGCGCTACAAGGAACCCGTGCTGGTGAGCGGCACCGACGGCGTCGGCACCAAGCTCAAGCTCGCCTTCGAGTGGAACATGCACGACACGGTGGGCATCGACCTCGTGGCCATGAGCGTGAACGACGTGCTGGTGCAGGGCGCCGAGCCGCTGTTCTTCCTCGACTACTTCGCCTGCGGCAAGCTCGATGTCGACACAGCCGCCGCCGTGGTCGGTGGCATCGCGCGCGGCTGCGAGCTGAGCGGCTGCGCGCTGATCGGCGGCGAGACGGCCGAAATGCCTGGCATGTACCCGGCCGGCGAATACGACCTCGCGGGCTTCGCAGTCGGCGCGGTCGAAAAGTCGTTGATCCTCACGGGCCAGGACGTCAAGCCGGGCGACGTGGTACTGGGCCTGGCTTCGGCCGGCGTGCATTCCAACGGCTTCAGCCTGGTGCGCAAGGTGATCGAGCGTGCCGACAAGGATCTGCCCGCGACGCTCGACGGCCGCCCCTTCCGCGAAGCCGTGATGGCGCCGACCCGGCTCTATGTGAAGCCCGTTCTCGCCGCGCTGGCGAAGCACCCGATCAAGGCCCTGGCGCACATCACGGGCGGTGGCCTGCTCGAAAACATCCCGCGCGTGCTGCCCGAGGGCACGGCCGCGCACCTGCGCAAGGGCAGCTGGCCACAGAGCGAGCTGTTCGCCTGGCTGCAGAAAGTGGCCGGCATCGACGACATCGAGATGAACCGCACCTTCAACAACGGCATCGGCATGGTGGTCGTGATCACCGCCGCCGAAGCGGCCGCCTGCGCGGCGACGCTGCGGGCGGCCGGCGAGACGGTGCACGAGATCGGCACCATCGCCGAGCGCGGCGCCGGCGCCGCGGTGGTCGTTGCCTGAGCCGCCGCAGCGCGTGAGCGAGACCCCGCCTCCGGCGTCACGGACCCTGATTGCGGCGAGCTACCTGCTCATCGCCAGCGCTCTGCTGCTGGTGATGTGGCATGGACTGCTGCCCGGCCTGCTGTGCATCTGCATCGGCTTTCTCGGCACGCGCTGGATCGCCCGCGTGCTGGACCTCGCCTTGCGGCGATCGCTGCCTGCGCGCGCGGGCACGGCGATGCCGCGCACACCCTCCTCGCTGTCGCGCGGCATCGCCGCCACGCTCATGGTGCTGGCTCCGATCGGCATGCTGATCGTCGCGTTTTCCGAAGCGCGCGAGTTCGTCCTCAACGCGCCGGAGCAGTACCAGGAATTGCTCGACTACATCGCCCGTACCATCCTGGAATTGCGGCTCAAGCTGCCGCCGGAGATCGGCGCCTACCTGCCCGAGGGTTCGGCCGAAGTGCAGCGCATCGTCGCCGGCTACCTGCGCGCGCAGGCCGGGGCGCTCGCACTGACCGGGCGCGCATGGCTGGCCGGGGTGCTGTTCTCGTACGTCGGCCTCATCGTGGGCGCATTGGCGGCCGTCTCGAAGCCTCCGGCCACCGGCCGGCCCCTGACCCATCAGCTGAAGCAGCGCATCACGCTGTTCGGGCAGGCCTTCGGCCAGATCGTGGCGGCCCAGTTCTGGATCGCTGCGTTCAATGCCCTGCTGACCTCCGTCTTCCTGCTGTTCGTGCTGCCGCTGTGGAGCCTGGAACTGCCCTATGCCCCGGCATTGATCACGCTGACCTTCGTCGCCGGCCTGGTACCGATCGTGGGCAACCTGGTGTGCAACACCGTCATCACGCTGGTCGGGCTGTCGGTCTCGCCCTTTGCCGCGGCGGCCTGCCTGGTGTTCCTGATCCTGATCCACAAGGCCGAATACCTCATCAATGCCAAGGTGGTCGGCAGCCGGACCCATATGACGGTCTGGGAGCTGCTGGTCGCGATGTTCGTCGCCGAGGCGGTGTTCGGCCCGGCCGGGCTGGTGGCCGCGCCGCTCTTTTATGCCTACGTCAAGAAAGAGCTGCAGGTGGCCGGGCTGGTCTGAGAGACTGCGTGTCCGGATCTGATCGATTCTTGTCCCGCATGGCGCGGACGAGACACATGGTGTCCGAGAAGAATACGGCGCATCATTCACCCGACGAGAAAGAGCATCCGCCATGAAAAGCTGTCTGATAGTGATCGACGCCCAGGAGTCCTTCCGCCAGCGCCCGTACTTCACCCGGCGCGACTTCGTGCCCTACATCGCGGCCCAGAACGCGCTGATCGAAGGCTGCATTGCCGCCGGCATTCCGATCGTGCGGATCTTCCACGTCGATGGTCCCGCCAGCGCGAGCAACCCCTTCGCGGTCGAATCGGGCCACGTGCGCCCGCTCGAAGAGCTCGCACGCTTCGATGCCGCCGCGACCTTCACCAAGCACCGGCACAGCGCCCTGGTCCACACCGGGCTCGAGGCATGGCTGACCGAGAACGGCATCGGCCGGCTGATCGTGAGCGGCATCCGTACCGAGCAGTGCTGCGAAACCACGACGCGCCACGCATCGGACCTCGGCTGGACCGTCGACTACGTGATCGATGCGACGCTGACCTTCGACATGGTGCAGCCCGACGGCCGGCCCTTGTCCGCGGCCGACATCAAGGCACGCACCGCCACCGTGCTGCAGGACCGCTTCGCGCAGGTGTGCAGCGTCGACGAGGCACTCGCGCGCGCCGGCGCGGCTGTCGCCGCCTGACGTGAGCGCGCCGACGCCGATCCGCGTCGTCTTCGTCCTGCTGACCCACAGCCTGGTGCTCGACTGGGCCGGCCCGGCGGAAGCGCTTCGCATCGCGAATCAGTTGCTGCTGGCGGCCGGCCAGCCGGCGCGCTTCGAGATGGACTTCGCGAGCCCGCGGCCGGCCTCGATCAGTTCGGTCGGCGTCGCCTTGTCGGGTCTTGTGCCGCTGCCGACGCAATGGCGCGGGTCCACCTGGATCGTGCTGCTCGGCCTGCCCGGCCACACCCTCGCAGTCGACAGCGACGAGACGCAGGAACTGCTGCACTGGCTGCGCGGCCAGCATTTCGAGCGTGACCGGCTGGAACTGATCACGGTCTGTGCCGGCGCACTGCTCGCGGCGCATGCGGGCCAGCTCGCGGGCCGTCGCGCGACCACCCATCATCATCACCTCGACGAACTGCGGCAGGTCGAGCCGCGCTGCGAGGTGGTGAGCAACCGCGTGTTCGTGCTCGACCCGCCCGTCTACAGCAGCGCCGGCGTGACGACCGGCCTGGACCTGATGCTGCATCGCATTGCCGAGACCTGCGGCGAAGCCTTGGCGGCACAGGTCGCGCAGACCATGGTGATGGCGCTGCGGCGCGGGCCGCAGGATCCGGAGTTGTCGCCCTTTCTCGCCTACCGCAACCACCTCCACGCCGCCTTGCACCGCGTGCAGGACGCCGTGAGCGGGCAGCCGCAAGACGACTGGACCGTGCCGCGCATGGCCGAGGTGGCCCATACCTCGGCACGGCATCTCACGCGTCTCTTCGTCGAGCATGCGGGCATCGCGCCGCTCGAATACCTGCGGCGCCTGCGGCTCGCGACGGCCCAGCTGGCGCTGGCATCCGGCGCCAGCGTCACGCGGGCAGCCGAGGTCTCTGGCTTCGGCTCCGACACGCAATTGCGCCGCGCCTGGCACCAGTTCGGGCTGACAGGATCGCCGTCGGGCGCGCAAAGGCTGCCGGCGCGTTAGCCGTGCGCGTCAGCCCGCGCGCGTCTCGCCGATCCCGCGGCCGGCATCGTCCGGCGACCTGCCGCCGTCCCGCGAGAGCCATTCGCTCGCATGGCGACGCAGGGCCCCGATCTGCCGCTGGATCCACGAGAGTTCCATGACCGCGAGTTGGGCAACCCGGCCGCCGCCGGCACCCAGTCCACCGGGGGCCGGGAATCCGAAGCCCGTTTCCACCGCACCGATCGCACCGGCCTCGAGTTCATCGGCCAAGTGCTCGAGCGCCGTCGCCTCGCCTTCGGCCGCTTCACGCAGCCTTGCGACCCACTGCGGATCGGGCAACGCGGCACGGCGCGCGCCGAGTGCCGAGAGTCCGCTCAGCAGGGCGTGTGAGCGAAGCAGGAATCGCAGCGCCGCGAGGGCGCGCGGCCACCTCCATCGCGGGTCGCGCAACAGGTCCGCCACGGCCGTCGACAGTGCGGCATCGGCGTTGTGGGCGTTGCGCCGCGCCAGCCGGTAGGCAAGGTCGTCGTGCGCGCCGGCGCGGTACTGCTCGATGGCCTGACGAAGATAGGCTGCGTGGTTGCGCAGGCTGGCCGCGGCCAGTTCGTTGATACGCCGCGCCTGCCAGTAAGGCAGCACCAGCAGCAGCGCGAGCGCCGCGATCACACAGCCGGCGGCCGCGTCGGCCAGCAACGGCGCGATCGACGCCACACCGAGCTTCGCCGGACTGGAACACAGCATCACCAGCAGCGCCATTGCCGCGGTCGCGCGCAGCGAGCGCTCGTCGCGCGCTGCGAAGAAAAACACGCCGGCCGCCACGCCCAGCAGCGCGTGCGGCAGCGGTTGCGCAAGCACCTGCTGCAGCCCCCAGCCGGCCGCGATACCGACCAAGGTGCCGGCCATGCGACGGCCGATGCGCGCGACGGTTTCACCGACGCTCTGCTGGCAGACCAGGAGCGCCGCAAGCAGGATCCAGCCGCCCTGCGACGGACGAAGCAGCCACGCCGCACCGCCGCCGACCAGCAGGGCGAGCGTCAGCCGCAATGCGTGGCGAAACAGCGCCGAGCGCGTCGCGAGCTGGCGCCGCACGCGCCTGGCCGCATCACGCCACGAGCGCGGTGCGCGGTCCAGCGGACCCAGGTCGGTACGCACCGTGCGGCCGGACGGCTGGCTCGCGCTGGCGAGTCGCTCCTCGAGCTGCGCGAGGTTCTGCGCGATGGCCTCGATCGACGGCAGCGACGCCATCCGATCCGGCAAGGCGGCGCTGTCGCGCGCATGCGCGATCGCGGTATGCAGATCCGCCAACGCGCGCTCGGCCCCGGCCTCGGCCGCCAAGGGCTCGCGCCGCTCGATCGAATGGGCCAGGCGGATACAGCCCTGCCCGAGCAGGTCGAGCACCTGCCGGCAGCGCACCAGCAGGGCGTCGTGCAGCGATCCCTCATCCGGCGCGCCAGTGTCGTGATGGAACGCGCTGGCGCGCTCGTGCACGTCCTGCGCGATCAGGTAGAGCCCGCGATAGCGCGCGATGCGTTCCGTCGGCGCGCCGGTGCCGATGCGGCGCAGGATGCTCTCCTTGGCCGCATTGAGTCCCGTCACCACCGCCGCATTGAAGAGCGCCAGCGACAACCCTTCGCGTTCGAAGTCAGGCCCGCGCGCGACGCCGGACAGCGAGGCCCTGAAACGCATGCCGTCGCCGAGCGCATCGAACAACCGCACCAAACGCAGCTGAACCGGCTGTGCCGGCAGCACCGCGCACCAGAGCACCGACAGCAACCCGTACCCCGCCGCGCCGGCCAGCAACAGGCGCAGCAGGTGCCCGCGTTCGATGCCCGTTGCAGGTGCCTGGCCGACGGCCAGCACCACGGACAACGCAAGGATCAGCGTCGCATGGCCGATCGGCTTGTAGCGCACGTCGACGGCGCCCAGCATCGTCAGGCAGAACGCCGCCGCCGCGAGCACCGCGGCGAAGATCAGGGGCTTGTCGAACAGCAGCGCCGCCACCGACGCGGCGATCGCCAAGCAGATCCATGCGAAGAGCTGCGTGCGCAAGCGCCCGCGCCAGCTGTCATCGGTCTCGGCCAGCGCACTCGCGGCAATGCCCAGCAGAACGGGCGGCGCCGCTTCGAGGTGGCCGCCGAACCCCCACAGCGCCGCCGCACCGCCCAGCGCGATCAGCACCCGCAGCGGCTGGCCCCGGCGCGCGAACGCACTCAGCCACCGACGGAAGGTTTCGATGGCAGGAAAGCCCATGGCTACGATCCCGCACGATACGTGCCACCCCGACGGCCAAAGACCCTGCCTACGACAGGTAGCCGCAGAAGCGCAGCACGTGCCCGTCGGGCTCGCGGATTGCGAATTCGCGCAGGCCCCAGGGCTGCGATACCAGCGCCTCGACGATGGCTACGCCGCGCTTCACGTAGGCCGCATGCAGTCCGTCGACATCGCGGCCGACATGGATCACGATCTCGCCGCGCCATGCCGCTGCATCGCGCCGGCCGCATTGCCAGAGGCGGATGTACACCGGATCGCCATAGCTGCGATCGCCTTTCTTCACGCGCGCATAGCTCGGCGGCTCGCCCGCGATGAAGTCGAGCTCGAAGCCGAGCACGTCGCAGAAGTAGCGCGCCGCCCTTGCTGCATCCGCCACCGGCAGCACCGGCTGGATGCCGTGGAACTCGTGCAGCGTGCCGAGATCCACCGCTGCGGCCCTGGAGGCGTCCATCAGTTCCTCGCGCGGCGCAAGGCGGCGACCCGTTCGGCGACGGCATCGAGATCGAGTGCATCCTCGGCATGCGCCAGATAGGTCTCGAGGTCGCGCACCGCCAGTGCGGTGTTGCCCTGTTCGGCATGCGCGAGGCCGCGGTCGCGATGCTCGCCCCAGGCCTCGGGAAGCAGGGCAACCAGGCGGTCCTGCACCGCGATCGCACGCTGCCAGTCTTCCTGCGCGCGATGGATTTCCTTCAGGTTGCGCAGCATCCGGCCGATGATCTCGCGCGGCGCCGCCGGCTGCAGGTAGAGGCCGAGCGGCACGTCGAAATCGCCGACCAGGCCATTGCTGCGCTTGTAGGGCTCGAGCCGCTCGCTGAGTTCCTCGCGCGACAGCGACTTGCCGGTGAAGGGGTCGATCACCACCTGCCCTTTCGGCAGCGTGACCTTCAGCATGAAATGGCCCGGAAAGGCCACGCCGCGCGCCTGCAGGCCCAGGCCCTGGGCCAGTTCCATCCACAGCACCGCGAGCGAGATCGGAATGCCGCGCCGCGTGCGCAGCACCGCGTTCAGGTAGCTGTTGTCGGGGTCGTAGTAGTCGTTGACGTTGCCGCCGAAGCTGAGGTCGTGGAAGAAGAACTGGTTGAGCGCGCGCAAACGCTGCAAGGGCGCCGCGTCGGCCGGCAAGCGCCGCCGCAGCCGCGCGAGCAGTTGATCGATGTCGCCCAGCACCTGCTGCACGTCGAGTTCCGGGTATTCGTCCTGCGCGAGACTGGCGGCCGCTTCGAGCAGCGGGAACTGCTCGTCGCTCTTCACGAGCGATTCGAAGTACTCGAGAGCGGTGGGCGTCGAAAAGCTGAACGTCATGTGTCTTTGTAGAGGAGCGCGGCAGGAGCGTCAAGACGGCACCGCCGCTTGCGGCGCCTGCAAGGCTCAGTGGCGCATGAAACTGCGCAGCTTGAGCCCCGCCGCGGCGAGCACCGCGAAATAGAGTGCGGCGGCGCCCGCGATCAGCGCCGCCAGCAGGCCGACGCGGTACAGACGATGCTCGCGCAGGCCGATCCAGTCGAAATGCTGGTTGCCCCAGACCAGGAGCGCGGCGAGCACCAGCGCGGCGGCAAGCACCTGCAGCAGGAACCGGCCCCAGCCGGGCTCGGGCTTGTAGCTGCCGCGGCGCATCAGGCCGATGAGCAGCCACGCCGCATTGACCATGGCGCCGATACCGATCGTCAGCGTGAGCGCCGCGTGCTGCAGCACCGGCACCAGGAACACGTTGAGGACCTGGGTAAACACCAGCACGCCGACCGCGATCAGCATCGGCGTGCGCATGTCGTGCTTCGCGTAGTAGCCGGGTGCAAGCACCTTGATCGCCACCAGGCCGATCAGCCCGACGCCATAGCCCATCAGCGCCACCGTGGTGCGCTGCACGTCGACATCGCTGAACCTGCCGTTGTGGAACAGCACCGCGACCAGCGGCTGCGAAAACACCAGCAATGCCACCGCACAAGGCACCGAGAGCAGCACCACCAGACGCAGACCCCAGTCGAGCATCGCCGAATAGTGCGCGTCGTTCTTCGCCGCGCGCGCGGCGGCGAGTTGCGGCATCAGCACCACGCCGAGCGCCACGCCCAGCATCGCGGTCGGGAACTCCATCAGCCGGTCGGCGCTGGTGACCCAGCTGACGCTGCCCTGCGCGAGGTGCGAGGCGATCTGCGTGTTGATGAGCAGCGAGATCTGCGCCACGCTGACGCCGACCAGCGCCGGCAGCATCAGCCGGACGATCTTGCGCGTCGTGGGGTCGGCCCACGCAATGCGCATCGCGTCGATGCTGGCGCCGATGCGCGGCATCATGCCGAGGCCGCGCAGCGCCGGTATCTGCAGCGCCAGTTGCAGCGCGCCGCCGACCATCACGCCGACACACTGCGCATAGATCGGCTCGATCCCATGACGCCTGAACCAGGGTGCGCCGACGACGATCGACAGGATCAGCGCCACGTTCAGCAGCACCGGCGAGGCCGCCGGCACGACGAACTTGCGCCAGGTGTTCAGGATGCCGCCGGCCAGCGCCACCAGCGACATGAAGCCGATGTAGGGGAACATCCAGCGCGTCATCACGACCGCCGCGTCGAATCCGTCAGCGGTCTGCTTCAGCCCACTCGCCATGGCCAGGACCATCAGCGGCGCCCCGACCACGCCGAGCACGCACACCACCACCAGTGTCCACACGAGCAGCGTCGCCACATGGTCCACCAGTTCCTTGGCACCCGCTTCGCCGCGTTCCGTCTTGCAGGCCGCCAGCACCGGCACGAAAGCCTGGCTGAACGCCCCTTCGCCGAACACCCGGCGAAAGAGATTGGGGATGCGGAACGCGACGTAGAACGCGTCGGTCAGCGCGCTGACGCCGAACACCGAGGTCATGAGCACGTCCCGGATGAGACCCGTGACCCGGGAGGCGAGCGTCAGCAGGGAAACGGTGGAGGCAGATCTGAAGAGCGACACCGCCGGAAGTGTAGGTGCACTCGATGCGCCCTCTTTCACGGACGCGCAACGCGTCGGACCAACTCCAGAAATACCGCGGATCCGGCTCCGCCGGTCCGCAGGTATTGCCCCCTGCGAGGGGGTTGCAGGCTACACGAAGTGAGCAAGGCTGGGGGTTTGCTAGAATCATTGGCTTTGCTGCATCATCCCCAGACACCAAGGAAACTCATTTATGGCATCCGCCAAGCCCAAGAAAAAGAACCCGCGCCTCGCGTCGGGCCGTAAGCGCGTCCGCCAGGACGTCAAGCTCAACGCCGCGAACACCTCGCTGCGCTCCAAATACCGCACCGCCGTGAAGAATGTCGAAAAGGCCGTGCTGGCCGGCGACAAGACCAAGGCGGCCGAACTCTTCGCGAAGGCCCAGAGCATCGTCGACACCGTCGCCGACAAGGGCATCTTCCACAAGAACAAGGCAGCGCGCGACAAGAGCCGCCTGTCGGCCAAGGTCAAGAACCTGGCCCTCGCCCCTGAAAAGGCCGCCGCCTGACGTCATCAGGCAAACAGCCCGGACCGGCCTTCGTCCAGTCCGCCGTTTGATCGGGGTGCGCTGCAGCAAAGTGAAAAACCGCCTTCGGGCGGTTTTTTCATGGGCGCGGCCCTTGCCCGCTTTCAGACCCGGCCGGCCTGCGGCGGCTTGACCGGCGCCGGCGACGCATCCGGCACCAGGCAGGCTTCGGCGACCTGCAAGCCGTTGTCGCGGGCGAAGTTCATCACGAAGTCCCAGGCCATCACGTTGGCCTCGCGCAGTTCGCGGCTGACGACCACGCACTTGATGCCGTTGATGATCGTCGGCACGCACCACGGCGAATAGCTCAGGTGACTGCCCGGATAGGCGCCGCCCGGCCGGAACGAACACATCACGCCCGCCAGCCGCTCCGCCCAGTCGCTCGGGCGAAAGGTCCGGCCATCCTGGGTGATGCCCTGAATGAAGACTTCTTTGGCGCTGGGAGAAATCATCGGTTGGCGTGAAGGTGGCGCAGACGCTTGCTGCGCCGCACAACGATTCTATCCGGGGGTTCCGCGAGCGATCCACGCGGGCATTGCTGTAATGCGCAATCCTCAACGACGCTGTCAAACCGGCCGCCTAGAATCCGCGTTCCCTTTTCTGGAGATCCCCATGAGCGCCGCTGTCGCACCCTCGTCGCCCCACGTCATGAACACCTACGGCCGCCTGCCGATCGCGTTGTCGCACGGCCAAGGCTGTCGAGTGTGGGACACCGAAGGGCGCGCCTACCTCGACGGCCTGGGCGGCATCGCCGTCAACACGCTCGGCCACAACCATCCCGAGCTGGTGCCTGCGCTGCAGGACCAGATCACCAAGCTGATCCACAGCTCCAACTACTACTACGTGCCGGGCCAGGAGCAACTCGCAGCCAAACTGACCGAGCTTTCCGGGCTCACCAACGCCTTCTTCTGCTGCACCGGCCTGGAAGCCAACGAAGCCGCACTCAAGCTGGCACGCAAGTTCGGCCATGACAAGGGCATCGAGCGGCCGGAGATCGTGGTCTACGAGGCCGCGTTCCATGGCCGCAGCATCGCCACGCTGTCGGCCACCGGCAACCCCAAGGTGCAGAAAGGCTTCGGCCCGCTGGTCGAGGGCTTCATCCGCGTGCCGCTCAACGACTTCGACGCGCTGAAGGAGGCGACTGAAGGCAATCCGAATGTGGTGGCCGTGTTCTTCGAAACCATCCAGGGCGAAGGCGGCATCCACCCGATGCGCTGGGAGTACCTGCGGCAAGTGCGCCAGCTGTGCGACGAGCGCGACTGGCTGATGATGATCGACGAAGTCCAGTGCGGCATGGGCCGCACCGGCAAGTGGTTCGCGCACCAGTGGGCCGGCATCAAGCCGGACGTGATGCCGCTGGCCAAGGGCCTCGGCTCGGGCGTGCCGATCGGCGCCGTGGTCGCCGGCCCGCGCGCCGCCCATATCTTCGGCCCCGGCAACCACGGCACCACTTTCGGCGGCAATCCGCTCGCGATGCGCGCCGGCATCGAGACCATCCGCATCATGGAAGAGCACCAGCTGCTCGACAACGCTGCCAAGGTCGGCGCGCACCTCAAGGCCGCGCTGGAGCGCGAGCTCGGCAGCCTGCCCGGCGTGGCCGAGATCCGCGGCCAGGGCCTGATGCTCGGCATCGAGCTCGACCGGCCCTGCGGCGTGATCCTGAACCGCGCCTGCGACGCCGGCCTGCTGCTGAGCGTGACCGCCGACAACGTGATCCGCCTGGTGCCGCCGCTGATCCTCAGCACCGCCGAAGCGGACGAGATCGTCGCGCTGCTGGTGCCGGTCGTGAAGACCTTCCTCTCGGAGCCTCGGCCATGAGCGCGGCGCCGGCGATTCGGCACTATCTCCAGTTCTCGGACTTCACGGCCGACGAGTATGCGCACGTGTTCGCACGCGCCGCACTGATCAAGAAGAAGTTCAAGGCCTACGAAAAGCACCAGCCGCTGGTCGACCGCACGATGGCGATGATCTTCGAAAAGGCCTCGACCCGCACGCGCGTGAGCTTCGAGGCCGGCATGTACCAGTTGGGCGGCAGCGTGGTGCACCTGACCACGGGCGACAGCCAGCTCGGCCGCGCCGAGCCCATCGAGGACAGCGCCAAGGTCATCAGCCGCATGGTCGACCTGGTGATGATCCGTACCTTCGAGCAGACCAAGATCGAAGCCTTTGCGGCGCATTCGCGCGTGCCGGTCATCAATGGCCTCACCAACGAATTCCACCCCTGCCAGATCCTGGCCGACATCTTCACTTACCTCGAGCACCGCGGCACGAATTCGGAAGGAATGCCGGACCCGGCCTTCCTGGCCGGCAAGACGGTGGCCTGGGTCGGCGACGGCAACAACATGGCCAACACCTGGCTGCAGGCCAGCGAGATCCTCGGCTTCAAGGTGCACGTGAGCACGCCGAGCGGCTACGAGGTCGACCAGTCGATCGCCGGCATCCGCTCGTCGGACAGCTACCAGGTCTTCAAGGACCCGATGGAGGCCTGCCGCGGCGCCGACCTCGTGACCACCGACGTCTGGACCAGCATGGGCTACGAGGCCGAGAACGAGGCCCGGCGCGCGGCCTTCGCCGACTGGTGCGTCGACACCGAGATGATGCGCGCGGCCCAACCCGACGCGCTCTTCATGCACTGCCTGCCCGCGCATCGCGGCGAGGAAGTCGAGGCCGACGTGATCGACGGGCCGCAATCGGTGGTCTGGGACGAAGCCGAGAACCGCATGCATGCGCAGAAGGCGCTGATGGAATTCCTGCTTCTCGGCAAGGTCTAGCAGAAGTCGAGGCTCAGCGCGCAGCCAACTTGCCGAGAAGCGCTTCGTTGTCGCTGCAGATCCGCCGGAACGCCGCGCTGATTCGCCGGTCGGCCGCGGCAAGTGCCCAGAAGGCAACAGCGGCGCGCGCCGCATCTTGCCAGGCGACTGCGTCCGCGGGCAGCGGCAAGCGCGGCGCGTAGTTGCGAGGAGGCAGTTCGACCCCGGGCACGGGTGCATAGGCCATCGGCAACATGTCGTAGATGAGCGCCAGTTGCAGCACATGGGTGTCCCCTTGTCGGGACGGCACGAACGACAGGTTGCCGTCGTGCATGTCGGTGTTGCCGATGAGTTGCCCGAAGAGCCACACGCGCAGGATGCGGCCAAGGTCCTGCGTCTCCAGCCAGCCCTTCTGCGCCAGAGGCTGGACCGCCTGCGCCCAAGGGCGCCCAGCGCTGCCGACGAAAGCATGGTTCAGGGCGAACCACGACACCATGCCCGAACGACCCAGCGTGCCATGGCGATCGAAGCGGTCGACTTCCAGAAATGTTCGGCCCGCGTGTGCGTAGACACGCGAGCGTGCAGTGGCGATGCCGGCGTGTTCCTCGAGCGCACGTCCGGCCAAGTGTTCACACACCAGAAGGTCCGACCAGCGCTGCGTGCCCGGCGAATCGTCCGACCCCGAGAACTTGACCAGCACATGCTGCTGCGCGCCATCGGCTCGCTGCCGCAGGGTCGTGAACTTCGGGAACTCGCCGCCGGCCGAGGATCCGGCCACCCCCGGTTCCAGCGCCTGCGAAGCAAGCCTCGGATACTCCCTGGCCAGCTTCGAATCCGGCAACCCCGCAGGTGAGTCACCGGATTTCACGCGCTGCACCTGGTCGAGCCACAAGCGGCAGGCCGGCGCGCCCACCAGCAGATCGCCCGCGGTGTCCGCGCCCAGGATCGACAGCGCGTACAACACATCGTCGTTCGACCAGGCCGTCGGATCCTCGCCGACCTGGAGTACCGCAGCGTGTTGCCGCGCGAACGTGCGGCCCATGAAGCCCTGCGGCCGCATGTCCTGCATCGGATACGGCAAGCCTTCGAACCAGCCATCCTGCATCTCCCCGTCGAGCGGCCATCCGAAGTCGCCGCTGTAGCTGAGGGCCGTGCCGTCGGGGTGGACCAAGTCCAGCGCCGCAATCTGCTCGGGCGTCCCTTCCTGGTCGATGCGAAAAAGCGGCAGCGACTCCAGCGACCCGCGCAGCGCGCGCCTGGCTGCGTACTTCGTGCGACGCGCTCGCCCCCGCACGATGAGCGCGCCCTCCGCGGCCCGCGCAGCCCGGCTCAACGTCGGCCGGCTCGCCCGCATCAGCTCGGCGAGCCTGTTGGCCGGCTGCGGGCCTTTCGCACGAAGAAGGGTGACTGGGTCGATCGGCATGGTGAAACAATTTCTTGCGTCAATACCTCTCCATTTCTCAAAGGGAAAAGTTCTGACGCATCTCGACAGTATGAATCGATTTATGAAACGATTCTATCGACAAAGCCAAGATGGAAGCCGTTGCTAATAACCGACACCACAACCCACCAAGCAGCGCTAACTTTGCATCATGAACCAACGCATCTGGGATATCTCGCCGCCGGTGCATGAAGGCGCCCCGGTCTTCCCCGGCGACACGCCCTACCGGCAGCGCTGGGCCGCGACGATCGCGCCCGGCTGCCCGGTCAATGTCAGCGAGATCACGCTGTCGCCGCATGTCGGCGCGCATGCCGATGCGCCGCTGCATTACGACCCGGCAGGCGCCACCATTGGCGAAGTCGAACTCGCACCCTACCTCGGCCCGTGCCGCGTGATCCATGCGATCGCATGCGGACCACTGGTCGAATGGACGCACCTCGCGCATGCGACCGACCGCCTGCCGCCGCGCGTGCTGGTGCGCACCTATGCGCAGGCGCCGGTCGAGCGCTGGGATGGCGACCTCGCCGCATTCGCGCCCGCCACCATCGAACGGCTCGCGGCACTCGGCGTAACGCTGATCGGCATCGACACCGCAAGCATCGACCCGGCCGACAGCAAGACGCTCGACAGCCACCAGGCCATCCGCCGCCTCGGCCTGCGCGTGCTCGAGAACCTCGTGCTCGACGACGTGGCCGAGGGCGACTACGAACTCATCGCATTGCCGCTCAAGCTCGTGAGCGCCGATGCTTCCCCCGTGCGTGCGATCCTGCGCGAACTTCCATCCGATCGACCATGAACCTCGACGACTGCCGGCGCCTCGATGCGCAAGACCCTCTCGCCGCCCTGCGCGGCCAGTTCCTGCTGCCCGACGGCGTGATCTACCTCGACGGCAATTCCCTCGGCGTGCTGCCCCGGGCCACGCCGGCGCGCATCGCCGAAGTGGTCGCGAAGGAATGGGGCGAGGGCCTGATCCGATCCTGGAACACGGCGAACTGGTTTGACCTGCCGCAGCGCCTCGGCGACAAGGTCGCGCGCCTGATTGGCGCCGCACCCGGCGAGGTCGTGTGCACCGACAGCACCTCGGTCAATCTCTACAAGGTGCTGTTCGCCGCGCTGTCGCAAGCGAAGGCGGGCGGCCGCCGCATCGTGCTCAGCGAGCGCAGCAATTTCCCGACCGATCTCTACATCGCCGAGTCGCTGTGCCGCGAGCGCGGCTTCACGCTGAAACTGATCGACGCCAGCGAACTGCCCGCCGCGCTGAACGACGAAGTGGCCGTGCTGATGCTCACGCACGTCAACTACCGCACCGGCGCGATGCACGACATGAAGGCGCTCACCGCGGCCGCGCATGCCGCCGGCGTGCTCGCCGTGTGGGACCTCGCGCACAGCGCCGGCGCAGTGCCGGTGGCACTCAACGACAGCGATGCCGACTACGCGATCGGCTGCGGCTACAAGTACCTGAACGGCGGGCCTGGCTCGCCAGCCTTCGTCTGGGTGCACGCGCGCCATGCGGACCGCTTCGAGCAGCCGCTGTCGGGCTGGTGGGGCCACGCGGCACCCTTCGAATTCACACCGCACTACCAGCCCGCGTCGGGCGTCGCACGCTATCTGTGCGGCACGCAGCCGATCGTCGCGCTGGCCGCGCTCGAGTGCGGACTCGACACTGTGCTCGCGGCCGAGCCCTTCGATGGCGCGCGGGGCAGCATGGCCGCGCTGCGCACCAAGTCGCTGGCGCTGACCGATGCCTTCATTGCGCTGGTGGAAGCACGCTGCCCCGGCCGCTTCACGCTCGTCACGCCGCGCGAGCACCACCTGCGCGGCTCGCAGGTCTGCCTCGCGATGAGCGGCAACGGACCCGGCGCCTACGCGATCGTGCAGGCGCTGATCGCACGCGGCGTGATCGGCGACTTCCGCGCCGGCGATTCGCAGATGCCCGACATCCTGCGCTTCGGCTTCACGCCGCTCTACCTCGGCTTCGAGGATGTGTGGCGCGCGGTCGAACACCTCGTGCAGGTGCTCGAGACCGACGAATGGAAGCGCCCCGGGTTCAACCAGAAACTGGCAGTGACCTGAAAGCGCCCCATGAGCACCGAAAAGATCGTCCACGACGAAAAGGCGCAGCTCGATTTCAGCGCCTCGATGAGCTACAGCGACTACCTGAGCCTCGACGCCATCCTCAACGCCCAGCATCCGAAGTCGCCCGCGCACGACGAGATGCTCTTCATCGTCCAGCACCAGACCAGCGAACTCTGGATGAAGCTGATGCTGCATGAGCTGCGCGCCGCGATCCGCTGCGTGGCGACCGACGACCTGTCGAGCGCCTTCAAGATGCTGGCGCGCGTCTCGCGCATCATGGAGCAGCTGGTGCATGCCTGGGACGTGCTGGCCACCATGACACCGCCCGAGTACAGCGCGATGCGGCCCTACCTCGGCAGCTCCAGCGGCTTCCAGAGCTGGCAGTACCGCTGCATCGAATTCGCGCTCGGCAACAAGAACGCCGCCATGCTCAAGCCGCATGCGCATCGCCCCGACCTGCTGGCCGAGGTCGAGCAGGCCTGGCGCGCACCCTCGCTCTACGACGAGGCATTGCGCCTGCTCGCGCGCCGCGGGCTCGATGTGCCGGCCGACCATGTCGAGCGCGACTGGACGCAGCCCTACGAACTCAGCGATGGCGTCGAACAGGCCTGGCTGGTGATCTATCGCGATCCGAAGAACCACTGGGACCTCTATCAGCTCGGCGAGGAGCTAACGGACCTCGAAGACGCTTTCCGCCTCTGGCGCTTCCGCCACGTGACCACCGTGGAGCGGGTGATCGGCTTCAAGCGCGGGACCGGCGGGACCGGCGGCGTGAGCTATCTTCGCAAGATGCTCGACGTGGTGCTGTTTCCCGAGATCTGGAAGTTGCGAACGGATCTCTAGAACCCCCATTGCGCGCACGCATGACCAACCTGGAGACGACGCGATGACCACCGATTTCTTCAACGAAGCCGAACTGGGCCTCTTGCGCGAGCACGGCATCGTGCTCTTCGCCAAGCGCGTGATCTTCGATGCCCGGCCGCCGATGCCGGCCGACCAGATCGCCGCGGTGCAGGCCGTCTGCGCCGGCCCGCTGCCGCCCGAGCTCCTTGCGCTGTGGCGGCAGACCGCCGGCGGGCGCATCGACTACGACCTTCACCTGCGCATGAATGGCTGCGAGGAAGCGGTGAGCTGGACCGAACTGTTCTGGAACGGCAGCGACACCGCGCAGACGCTGCGCGGATGGATCGCGCACGAGCTCGAAGGCGCCGCGCAAGCCCCGCGCGAGGGCGCCTGGGACGGCAAGCTCGTCAGCCTTCCCATCGGCGGTTTCGAAGACAGCGACCGCATCTACGCCGTCGTCGAGCCGGGCGCGGACCATGGCCACATCCTCGCGTGGAAACAGGGGCTGCCCCAGCCATGGGCGCATGCGATGCACGAAGACGGCATGACCACGCTCGCGGCCGACCTGTGTGCGGCGTTCGAGGTGCTGCATCTCGACGAGGATCCGCTCGAAGCGATCGGCGACTATTTCACCGGACAGGCACTGCTCGAGTACCTCGACGAGCGGCACGAGGCGCATGCACTGTCCCTCGAACTCATGGACCGGCTGATCGCGTTCTACCGCCGCGCGATGGTCGACTGGCGCACGCCGCTGGCCGATGGCACGCTGGGCCGAGACGGGCCGCTCTCGCGCATCGCACTGCGCCACGCGATCGCCACCGATGACGCGGCGCTGATCGATCGGCTGGCCGCAGCCGACGTCGCGCTCGACGGTCCGCTGCTCGGCAGCGCGATCGCGACCGACTTGGCGGTGAGCCACGGCGCCCACGCGGCCGCTGCGGCGCTGGTGCACGCCGGCGCGCCCGTCGCGCCGGATGCGCTCGATGCGATCGACAGCGCGCTGTCGCCCGACCTGGCGGCGCTGTTGCTGGCGCATGGCGCCCAGCCCAGCGCGACGGCCATCGCCGAGTGCGTGGCCTGCGGCGCACCCGCGGCTGCACGCCTGATCGCCGAGGCCTACGCACAAGCCCACGACGATCTGCCGGCCGCCTATGCCGCGGTCAGGGACGACCTGCTCGCCGAACTCGAAAGCGCCTTGGCCGACGTGCGCACCGGCGAGGTCAGCCACTACCTCGGCGCTGACGAACTCGCGCACCGCATCGACCACCTTCAGACCTTCAGTCTCTGAGTCCGGTCAGCCGCCGTAGAGCCACGGCACGTCGAGCAGCCGGGCGCCGAGCAGGCGCAGCGCCGCGTCGCGACCCGCACGCAGAAGGCCCGTGGCATGGAAGATGTCGCCGTTGCGCCGTGCACGTGCCTGCACCTGCGCGTTGCGCTGCCAGCGCGCGTCGGCATAGCGCGCGAGCGCGGCCGGCACCGTTTCCGACGGGCCGCCGCCCAGCGCATCCGCCAGCGCGACCGCATCCTCGATCGCCATGCCGGCGCCTTGCGCCAGGTAAGGCAGCATCGGATGCGCCGCATCGCCCGCCAAGGCCACGCGCTCGCCGGCCATCTGCTGCGGACCCCTGAGCGGCGGCCGATCGCTGAGTGTCCAGGCACGCCATGACGGCATCGCTTCGAGCAAGCCCTGCAGCGCAGTGCCGGTATGGCCGGTCGCCGCCTGCAGGGCGGCGAGGCTGGTGGACTGGTCCCAGTCGCGCGCATCGCCGGCGGGCGCCGCCTCGGCCAGCACCACCACATTGAGCGCCTCGCCGCGGCGCACCGGATAGGCCACCGCATGCAGGCGCGGTCCGAGCCAGACGCTGACCTGCGTGCTGCGCAGCGTCCTGGGCAGCGCCGACTGCCGGACCAGCGCGCGCCAGGCCGTGTGACCGGTCGTGCGCGGCGGCGCAGCGTCCGTGACGCAGGATCGCACCGCGCTCCAGAGACCGTCGGCGCCGATCAGCACATCGCTTTCCCAGGCCCGCGCATCGGCGCTGGACGCGCAGACCGCACCGCCGCGCGCCACCACCTCGGCCACGCGGACGCCGGTGTTGAGCGTCACGGCCCCGCTCGCACGCACGGCTGCCAGCATCAAGGCATGCAGGTCCGCACGGTGCGCGCAGAGGTAGGGCGCGCCGTAGCTGTGGAGCATCGCGTTGCCGAGCGGCAGGCGGGCGATCTCGCCGCCGTCGAGGGCGCTGCGCACGACCAGTGCGTCGGGCCGGGCCGCGATGCGCATCAGGGCCGGCCCGACGCCCAGCGCCTGCAAACGGCGCGTGACGTTGGGTCCGAGCTGGATGCCGGCACCGGCCTCGCCGAAGACCAGGGCCTGTTCGAGCAGCTCGATGCGATGGCCGCGGCGCCCCAGCGCCAGCGCGCTCGCCAGGCCCGCGATGCCTCCGCCTGCGATCAGGACATGCGCTGCCGCCATGCCGCGTTCAGCGAAGGCGCGTTGCGGGCGTTCCGGATTCCGGCTCGGAGGAGGGAGCGCTTTTCGGCGTGCAGGCACCGCAGCTGTCGCACGCACCGCAGCCCGAGGATTTGGCGAGCGAGGCCGCCAGCGCTTCGGCGCGCTGCGCGTCCACCAGCCCTGCGCGCTGCGAACCCGCGGCAAGCCCGGCGGCCGCAGCGCGGCGCCAGGGCGCCGGCATCCAGCGCCAGACGGCGTAGAGCGCGGCGAGCGCGACGATCAGCGCAACGACGATCTCTTGGGTCATTTCATCCTCCAGTGAATGCGAGCGCCACCCGGTAGGTGATCAGGCATGCAATATAGGCCAGCGCGAACAGATAGCCCGCCATGATCCACACATAGCGCCACGAACCGGTCTCGCGCTTGACGGCGGCCAACGTCGAGACGCATTGCGGCGCGAACACGTACCAGACCAGCAGCGACAGCGCGGTCGCCAGCGACCAGCTGCCCGCGATCAGCGGCCCGAGCTGGCCGGCCACGTCCTCGCCGGTGGCCGAGAGCGCATACACCGTGCCGAGCGCGCCCACCGCCACTTCGCGCGCCGCCATGCCGGGCACCAGCGCGATCGAGATCTGCCAGTTGAAGCCGATCGGCGCAAAGATGTATTCGAGCCCGCGGCCGATCATGCCGGCCAGGCTGTACTGGATCGCCGGCCCGGTCGCGCCTTCGGGCGGCGAGGGAAAGGTCGACAGGAACCACAGCAGGATCGTCAGCGTGAGGATGATCGTGCCCACGCGCTGCAGGAAGATCCATGCGCGCTCGTAAAGGCCGAGCGCGAGGTTGCGCACGCTGGGCCAGCGATAGGCCGGCAACTCCATCATCAGCGGCGAATGCTGCTGGTTGTCGCGAAAGCGCTTCATCGCCCAGGCCACGGCCATCGCAGAAACGATGCCGAACAGATACAGCGCGAACAGCACCAGCCCCTGGAGATTGAACACACCGCCGACGCTGCGTTCAGGGATGAAGGCCGCGATCAGTAGCGCATAGACCGGCAGCCGCGCCGAGCAGGTCATGAGCGGCGCGATCATGATGGTGGTCAGCCGGTCGCGCCAGTTGCTGATGGTGCGCGTGGCCATCACGCCGGGAATCGCGCAGGCAAAGCTCGACAGCAGCGGAATGAAGGAGCGGCCCGACAGGCCCACCGTGCCCATCACGCGGTCGAGCAGGAAGGCCGCGCGCGGCAGGTAGCCCGAATCTTCCAGCGCGAGGATGAAGAGGAACAGGATCAGGATCTGCGGCAGAAACACGATCACGCTGCCGGCCCCCGCGATGACGCCATCGACCAGCAGGCTTTGCAGCATGCCCGGCGGCATCACATCCCTGATGAAGGCGCCCAGCGCGTCGGTGCCGGCCTTGATCGCGTCCATCGGCACGTTGGCCCAGCTGAACACGGCCTGGAACATCAGGAACAGCGTGACGCCGAGCACCCCCATGCCCCACACGGGATGCATCACCACGCGGTCGATGCGGTCGCTGGTGACCAGGCTGCCGACCGGCTCGCGCACCGCCAGGCCGAGGATGCGACGCACCTCGCGCTGGGTAGCGAGCACGTCATCCAGCCCCGGCGCCTGCCAGGACCGCGGCGCTGCGGCGACCACGGGCGTGTCGAGCGCTTCCAGCAGCCCTTGCGCCCCGCCCGTGTGGACGCCGACGGTCTCGATCACCGGCACGCCGAGCTCGCGCGACAGCGCAGCGACATCGACCGCGATGCCCTGCTTCTTCGCCATGTCGGTCATGTTGAGCGCCATCACCATCGGCAGGCCGAGGCGCTTGGCTTCCAGCACCAGCCGCAGGTTGAGGCGCAGGTTGGTGGCGTCGGTCACGCACACCAGCAGATCGGGCAGCGCTTCCTTGCTCTTGCCGGTGACCACGTCGCGCGTGACGGCCTCGTCGGCCGAGAGCGCATTGAGGCTGTAGGCACCCGGCAGATCGAGCACGAAGACGCGCCGGCCGGCGGCCGTGCGCAGATGCCCTTCCTTGCGCTCGACCGTGACCCCGGCGTAGTTGGCCACCTTCTGGCGGCTGCCGGTCAGCAGATTGAAGAGCGCGGTCTTGCCGCAGTTGGGATTGCCGAGCAGCGCGATGCGATCCGGCGGCGCGGCCGATACCGCAGCACCCGGCTGGAAACGCAGCGTGGCCTCAACCATGGTTCACCGCCCCCGGCGTGACGCGAATGAGCGCAGCCTCGTGCCGACGCAAGGCGAAGGTCGTGTGACCCAGGCGCACGGCCAGCGGCTCGCGGCCCGGCACGCCGCTGGCGACGATGCACACGGCCTCGCCCGGCACGAAGCCGATCTCGGTCAGGCGCAACACCAGCTCCTGCTCGTCCGGCTCGCGAGGGCGCACCACATCGAGCACCGTCGCCCACTGGCGATTGGGAAGCTGGTCAAGGGAGATGGTGGCCGAAGCCACGCCGGTCATTGTGGTCACCCGCGGGTCCAAATCGTCAAAATGAGAATTATTCTCGAAAACACGAGCGTTTGGCCAACTGCAGCGAAAGTAACCTTTTGCGCTGCGGCATCATCCCGGCATGACGGACGATCGCACCGAGTTCCCTCCGACGCCACTTCCATCCGCTTCATCTCGCGAGCCGCAACCGCCGACAAGCATCTTTCGTTGGATCGCCGAGGGATTGCGCGCCGCCGTGCTGCTCGCACCCCGCGTCACGGCGGCGCCAACGCCGTGGCAACTGCTCGTGCTCGTGCTGCTTCCCAACCTGCTTGCCATCGGCGTCCAGCGCTTCGAGGTCGACGGCCCGGCTCGCTTCAACGCCGCCGCCGAACTCAACGTGCTGTGGGCCAGCGCGCTGATGGTGTGGGTGGGCTGGGGCGCGCTCTATCGGCGCCCTTTATCGGCCGGCGCCGATGCAGACGGCGCCCCTCTCGGCCGATGGTTCGTCCTGGCGACCTGGGCTGGAGCGCCTTGCTATCTGCTGATGACGGGAATGTCACTCGCCTACATGCGCGGCTGGCTGCCGAAGCCGCTCACCACGGTATCGGGTTTCTGGGCCGTCTACGGCGTCTTGCTCGGATGGTGGTTCGTCGCGGCGGTGCGTCTGGCGGCGCGCTACATGCCGACTCGACAGCGCCTCTTCCTGTTTGTCCCGGGCATCCTGGCGATCCTGGCGATCGGCATCTGGCAGGGCATGCAGGAGGATCAGGAACGCATCTGGCTGCGCGACACCAGCGCATCGACCGAGCCCCGGCGTCCGAGGCTGCAGCTCACGCAGGAAGTGTTCGAAGAGCAGCAGGCGATCTGGCAGCGCAGCGTCGCGGCCATCACGCCGCGGCGGCCCGGCGAGCCGAACGTCTACGGCCTCGTGTTCGCGCCCTACGCGACCGACGATGTCTTCCTGCGTGAAGGCACCATGGTCGCGCACCTGCTCGAAGACCGCTTCGACGCGCAAGGCCATGTGCTGAAGCTCATCAACCATCCCACCACCACGCACGAACTGCCCTGGGCCACGCCGCTCAACCTGCAACGCGCGGTGAAGGCGATCGCAGCGCGCATGGACCCCGACAAGGATCTCCTCGTGGTCTACCTCACCTCGCACGGCGGCAGCGACTTTCAGCTCGCCGCGGCGCACTGGCCGCTCACCGTGGTACCGCTCACGCCCGAGGCCCTCAAGCAAGCGCTCGATTCGGCGGGCATCCGGCACCGGGTGATTGCCATCTCGGCCTGCTTTTCGGGCGGCTGGATCGAGCCGCTCGCCAACGAGGACAGTCTCGTCATGACCGCCGCCGATGCCGAGCACACCTCCTACGGCTGCGGCCGGCTGTCCGAACTCACCTTCTTCGGGCGCGCGGTCTTCGACGAGCAATTGCGCAAGAGTCGCTCCTTCGAGCAGGCTTTCGCGGCGGCCGTCCCCGTGATCCGCCAGCGTGAAATCGATGCCGGCAAGGAAGATGGCTTCTCGAATCCCCAGATCCGTGTCGGCGCGCACATCCGGCCGATGCTGGACCGGCTGGCGCAACGGCTCGGCCAGACTCAGAACTGACGCCGGACGGCCGGCAGGATTCTGATCAGCCCGCCAGCAACTGCCGCAGCACGAACGGCAGGATCCCGCCGTGCTGGTAGTAGTCGACCTCGATCGGCGTGTCGATGCGCAGGCGCACCGTGACCTCCTGGTGTGTGCCGTCGGCGCGCCGGATCACCAGCTTGACGTCCATCTGCGGCTTGAGTTCGCCGCCGATCACCACGTCGACTTCCTCGTCGCCGGTGAGGTTCAGCGCCTGCCAGGAATCGGCGCCGCGGAACTGCAGCGGCAGCACGCCCATGCCGACCAGGTTGGCGCGGTGGATGCGCTCGAAGCTGCGCGCGATGACGGCCTTGATGCCGAGCAGCTGCGTGCCCTTGGCAGCCCAGTCGCGCGATGAACCGGTGCCGTATTCCTCGCCGCCGAACACCACGGTCGGCACGCCCTTGGCCATGTACTTCATGGCGGCGTCGTAGATGAACATCTTCTCGTTGCCGGGCTGCAAGCGCGTGTAGCCGCCCTCTTCCTGCGTGCCATTGGCATCGGGCGGCAGCATCAGGTTCTTGATGCGCACGTTGGCGAAGGTGCCGCGCACCATCACGTCATGGTTGCCGCGGCGCGAGCCGTAGCTGTTGAAGTCGGCCTTCGACACGCCGTTCGCCTTGAGCCAGATACCGGCCGGTGAATCTTCCTTGATAGAGCCGGCCGGCGAAATGTGGTCGGTGGTGATCGAGTCGCCGAACAGCGCCATGACCCGCGCGCCGGTGAATCCCGCATCGGCGGCATGCGGCTGCATCTTGAAGCCCTCGAAGAACGGCGGCTCGGCGATGTAGGTGGACTTCGGCCAGTCGTACACCTGGCCCGACGTGCCCTTGATGCTGCTCCACAGCTTGCCCGGGTTGTCCTTGATCTGCTCGTAGTTCTTGCGGAAGGCCTTGGCGTTCGTCGCATAGCGCAGGTTCTCGTCGATCTCCTGCATGCTGGGCCAGATGTCGCCCAGGTAGACGTCCTTGCCGTGCTTGCCTTTGCCGACCGGCTCGGTCATCAGGTCGACCATCACGCTGCCCGCGATCGCATACGCCACCACCAGCGGCGGCGAGGCCAGGAAGTTGGCCTTGATGTTCGGATGGATGCGCGCCTCGAAGTTGCGGTTGCCCGACAGCACGGCGGCACCGATGAGGTTGTTCTGGGTGATGACTTCGTTGATCTCGGGCGTGAGATCGCCCGAATTGCCGATGCAGGTCGTGCAGCCGTAGCCCGCGAGGTAGAAGCCGAGCCTCTCGAGGTAGGGCAGCAGGCCGGCCTTCTCGAGGTATTCGGTCACCATGCGCGAGCCCGGCGCGAGCGAAGTCTTGACATGCGGCTTGACGCGGAGACCCGCCTGCACCGCCTTCTTGGCGAGCAGGCCGGCGGCCAGCATCACGCTCGGGTTCGAGGTGTTGGTGCACGAGGTGATGGCCGCGATCAGCACGTCACCGTTGCCGATCGTCACCTCGCCCTTGGGCGGCGGCGGCGCCGTGGCGCCCACGTGGGCAGCCGCCTTGGTGGACCGGTTGGCGAACATCTCGACCTCGGCGAGGGGCGCGCCCGGCTTCGGCATCGGGGGTTCCTGCTCCGCCGCTTCGCCCTGGTGCGACAGCGGATGGCGCAGCCTGAGCTTCTCGGCCGGCTGGTTGAAGCCGTTGGCCTCGTTCGGCTTGCTGTAGAGCTCGGAGAATTTGGTCGCGAGATGGCCGAGGTCGATGCGGTCCTGCGGCCGCTTCGGGCCGGCCAGGCTGGGTGACACGGTGCCGAGGTCGAGCCGGACCACCTTGGTGTAGTGGAGCTCGCCGGGCGCGGGCATGCCGAACAGGCCCTGCGCCTTGTAGTAGGCCTCGAAGCGCTCGATCTCCTTGGCGGTGCGGCCGGTGCCCTCGAAGTAGGCCACCGTCATCTCGTCGACCGGGAAGAATCCCATCGTGGCACCGTACTCCGGCGCCATGTTGCCGATGGTCGCGCGGTCGGGCACCGTGATCGTCGCGGCGCCGGGACCGAAGAACTCGACGAACTTGCCCACCACCTTCTCGCCGCGCAGGATTGCCGTGACGTACAGCACCAGATCGGTCGCCGTCACGCCTTCGCGCAGCTGGCCGCTGAGCTCGAAACCCACCACGTCGGGCGTGAGCATGTAGACCGGCTGCCCGAGCATCGCGGCCTCGGCCTCGATGCCGCCCACGCCCCAGCCCACCACGCCGATGCCGTTGACCATCGTGGTGTGGCTGTCGGTGCCCACCAGCGAGTCGGGGTAGTAGACGGGCGGGTCGCCCTGGTCGTTCGGGTTCTTGTAGACGCCGCGCGCGAAGTACTCCAGATTGACCTGGTGCACGATGCCGAAGCCCGGCGGCACGACGCGAAAGGTGTCGAAGGCCTGCATGCCCCACTTCATGAACTGGTAGCGCTCGTTGTTGCGCTGGAACTCAAGCTTCATGTTGAGATCGAGCGCCTTGGGCGTGCCGTAGTAGTCCACCATCACCGAGTGGTCGACCACCAGGTCGACGGGGACCAGCGGCTCGATGGTCTTGGGCGACTTGCCGAGCTTGTCGGCCACGCTGCGCATGGCGGCCAAGTCCGCGAGCAGCGGCACGCCGGTGAAATCCTGCAGCACCACGCGCGTCACGACGAAGGGAATCTCCTCGGTGCGTTCGGCGTTCGGCGCCCAGTTGGCGAGCTGCTCGACGTGCTCGGCCGTGACCTTCTGGCCGTCGCAGTTGCGCAGCACCGATTCGAGCACGATGCGGATCGAGACCGGCAGCTTGTCGACGTTGGGATAGCGCTTGGCGAGTTCCTTGAGCGACCAGTATTTGCCGGACTTCCCCGATGCAGTCTTGAAGGTCTTGAGCGTAGAAGCGAAGGCGTGTGCCGGTTCTTTGGCCATGAAGCAACTCCTGTGAATCGTGGAAGCACCTCGAAGATAGCAGGGTTCGATGACAGCGGCCCGGTGGCGCGTTGCAGCCCTTCCGGCGGTGTCGGCCTCCTCATCCGGTCCGCTCGGCCCGAGGTCGATGACGCGAGAGGTCATGGCCGCTGCGCATGCCCTTCACTACGATCGCAGTCATGACTTCGCACACCCTGCAACCCACGGCCGCCGATTCCTTCGGCACCCATCTGCGCCACTGGCGCCAGCACCGCCGCCTGAGCCAGCTCGACCTCGCGAACGAAGCGCAGGTGTCGACGCGCCATCTGAGCTATGTCGAGACCGGCCGCGCCGAGCCCAGCCGCGAGATGGTGCTGCGGCTCGCGGAGCGGCTCGAGGTACCGCTGCGCGAGCGCAACGCGCTGCTGGTGGCGGCCGGCTATGCACCGATGTACCGGCAGCGCTCGCTCGACGACCCGGCCCTCGCGTCGGCCCGCCGCGCGGTCGACCTCGTGCTCAAGGGCCACGAGCCCTTCCCGGCGCTGGCGGTCGATCGCCACTGGAACCTGGTGGCGCACAACGCGCTGGTGCCGCTGCTGATGGCGGGAGCCGCCGCCGAGCTGGTCACGCCGCCGATCAACGTGCTGCGGCTCAGCCTGCATCCCGATGGCCTCGCGCCGAGGACCGCGAACCTCACGCAATGGCGCGCGCACCTGCTCGAACGTCTGCAGCAGCAGATTGCCGCCACCGGCGACGCCGTCCTGGTCGCGCTGCACGACGAGCTGGCCGCCTATCCGGCGCCCAGCGTGAGCCACGACACGCCGGCCGCCGGCGGCGAACTCGCGGGCGTGGTGGTGCCCTTCCAGCTGGTGACGCCGAACGGCGTGCTGAGCTTCATCAGCACCACCACGATCTTCGGCACGCCGGTGGACGTCACGCTGCAGGAACTGGCCGTGGAGTCGTTCTTTCCGGCGGATGCGCAGACGGCGGCTGCATTGACGGCGCTGGCATCCCAGCCGCGCGACTGAGCCCGGCGACCAGCCCTACCTGCGCGAAATCGTCCACCTGGATCACCTTGTCGGCCGCCTGCAGATAGGCCAGCGCCAATGCCGGGTCGGCCGCGGAGCGCGCCGCTTCATCCAGCGAATTCGTGCGCCGCAGCACCTTGTTGAGCGCGGCGGTCTCGTTGCCCAGGCGAGCGCCGAGTTCGAGCGCGTGCATCAGATCGCGCAAGCCGCCGGCCGCAGGCTCGCTCAGGTCGGGACACAGCCGCGCGACGATGTCCGGCTGCGTGCGCAGCAGTTCGGCCAGCGCCAGCAGTTGCACGTCGCGCAGCGGCGCGAGGTGCGCGATGCGCCGCAGCACCAGCGCGCCGATCACGCGCCGGCCGCCGGTCGGCAGGTTGGCGTAGAGCTCGCGCAGGATCCGGCCGGCCGCGTCGATCTGCAGCCGGATCGCGGCCTGCGCGAACGGCAGCAGCGCGGGCACCGCATCGACCTGATAGCGCCACACGCATGCGCTCGCGAGGTACAGGTGCGCGAGCACGTCGCCCAGCCGCGCCGACAGCAGTTCCATGCGCTTGAGCTTGCCGCCCAGCAGGCCCATCGCGAGATCGGCGGTCAGCGCGTACTTGGCGCTCATGCGCGCGATGAGCCGCGCTTCGCGCGCGAGCACCTCGGGCGCCTCGCCCACCAGTGGCGCGCCGAACAGGCTGTGCCACAGATTGCGCATCACATGGCCGCCATGCGCGATCAACGCGCGGCCCAGCGCCGCCTCGTCATGCGCCTGCACTGCAGCCATCTCGTCGAGCACGTGCGGATGGCAGCGCACCGCCCCCTGGCCGAACACGATCAGCGCGCGCGTAAGGATGTTCGCGCCCTCCACCGTGATCGCGATCGGCGCCTGCCGGTAGGCGATGCCGAGCAGGTTGGACGGCCCGGCGATGATGCCCTTGCCGCCGAGGATGTCCATGCCGTGGTTGACCGCGCGCCGTCCGGCCTCGGTCAGCTGCACCTTGAGGATCGCGCTCGCCACGCTGGGCCGCTCGCCGGCATCGAGCGCCGCGGCGGTGAAGCGGCGCGCCGCGTCGCTCGCATAGAGCTCGGCCGACATCTGCGCCAGCAGACCCGCGATCGCATGGAACTTGCCGATCGGCAGACCGAACTGCTCGCGGATCTGCGCGTAGCCGTTGCTGACATAGAGCGCGGTCTGCTGCATCGCCGAGCCGAGCGCCGGCAGCGAGATGGCACGGCCGGCGGCCAGGCATTCCATCAGCATGCGCCAGCCCTGGCCCACCTGCGCCTCGCCGCCGATCACCCAATCCATCGGCACGAACACCTGGCGGCCATGGATCGGTCCGTTCATGAAGGCGCTGTCCATCGGGCGATGCCGGCGTCCGATCCCCATGCCCTCGTGCGGCACGGGGATCAGCGCACAGGTGATGCCGAGTTCGCGCTCGCCTTCGGGCCGGCTGTCGTCATACGCATGGAAGGCCAGCCCGACCACCGTGGCGACCGGCGCGAGCGTGATGTAGCGCTTGTCGAAGTCGACCAGGAAGCCGCGCGTGCGCCGCCCCTCGAATTCGCGCTCGACCACCACGCCGCGGTCGGGGATCGATGCCGCATCGGAACCCGCATAGGGCGAGGTCAGCCCGAAGCACGGCAGCTCGCGCCCGTCGGCCAGGCGCGGCAGGTAGTGCTGCTTCTGCGCGTCGGTGCCGTAGCGCAGCAGGAGCTCGGCCGGCCCCAGCGAATTGGGCACCATCACCGTGACGGCGGTGGCCACGTTGACGGTCGCGATGCGGGCCACCACCGTCGCATGCGCGAAGTGGCCGAAGCCGAGGCCGCCGAAGGATTCGGGAATGATCATCCCGAAGAAGCGGTTCTCGCGCAGATAGCGCCAGACCTCGGGCGGCAGATCGTGCGCCTGATCGATCGCATGGTCGTCGAGCATGCCGCACAGCGTGCGCACCTCGCGGTCGAGAAAGGCCTGCTCGCGGGCGCTCAGACGGTTCGGACCGACGGTGCCGAGCGCGCTGAAGTCCGGCCGTCCCGCGAACAGCTGGCCCTCGAAGCCGACCGTACCCGCCTCCAGCGCGGCACGTTCAGTGTCGCCGAGCGGCGGCAGCGCGCGGGAGAAAGGCTGCATGGCCCATCGGCCGATCATGGATGCGAAGCTCATGCGAAATGCCTCCGTGACCACGGTCCAGCGCCGCGGATCCAGGCCGATTGTCGGCCTTGGCACCCGCATGGCGGCCGGCCGAAGACCTCCATGCCTGTCGGAGACGGCCCAACGAAAAAGCCCCGCAGGTGCGGGGCTTCTCCATCCGGCGGCCGAAGCGATCAGGCGGCGACGCCGTCGGCCACGTCCTTGTACTCGTCGATCTTGTCGAAGTTGAGGTACTGGTAGATCTGCGCGCTGGAAGCATCAAGCACGCCGACGCTCGCCATGTACTCTTCCCTGGTCGGAATCCGCCCGAGTCGCGAGCAGATCGCGGCCAGCTCGGCACTGCCGAGGTACACGTTGGCGCCCTTGCCCAGGCGGTTGGGGAAATTGCGCGTGCTGGTCGACATCACCGTCGCGCCCTCGCGCACCTGCGCCTGGTTGCCCATGCACAGCGAGCAGCCCGGCATCTCGGTGCGCGCACCGGCATTGCCGAACACGCCGTAGTGGCCTTCCTCGGTGAGCTGCGCCGCATCCATCTTGGTCGGCGGTGCGATCCACAGCTTGACCGGGATGTCGCGCCTGCCTTCGAGCAGCTTGGACGCTGCGCGGAAGTGGCCGATGTTGGTCATGCACGAGCCGATGAAGACTTCGTCGATGGTGGCACCGGCGACCTCGCTCAGCGTCTTCACGTCGTCGGGGTCGTTCGGGCACGCCACGATGGGCTCGTGGATGTCGGCCAGGTCGATCTCGATCACGGCGGCGTAGTCGGCGTCGGCATCGGCCTTGAGCAGCTGCGGATCCTTGAGCCAGGCTTCCTGGGCCGCGATGCGGCGCGCCAGCGTGCGCGCGTCGGCATAACCCTCGGCGATCATCCACTTCATCAGCGTGATGTTGCTGTGGATGTACTCGACGATCGGTTCCTTGTTGAGGTGCACCGTGCAGCCCGCGGCCGAGCGTTCGGCCGAGGCGTCGCTGAGCTCGAAGGCCTGTTCGACCTTGAGGTCCGGCAGCCCCTCGATCTCGAGGATGCGGCCCGAGAAGACATTCTTCTTGCCCTTCTTCTCGACCGTCAGCAGGCCGGACTTGATCGCATAGAGCGGGATCGCGTTCACCAGGTCGCGCAGCGTGACGCCGGGCTGCATCTTGCCCTTGAAGCGCACCAGCACGGATTCGGGCATGTCGAGCGGCATCACGCCGGTCGCGGCAGCGAAGGCGACGAGGCCGGAGCCCGCGGGGAAGCTGATGCCGATCGGGAAGCGCGTGTGGCTGTCGCCGCCGGTGCCGACGGTGTCGGGCGTGAGCAGGCGGTTGAGCCAGCTGTGGATCACGCCGTCGCCCGGGCGCAGCGAGACGCCGCCGCGGTTGGCCATGAAGTCCGGCAGCTCGTGGTGCATCTTGACGTCGACCTTCTTCGGATAGGCCGCCGTGTGGCAGAAGGATTGCATCACCAGGTCGGCGCTGAAGCCGAGGCAGGCAAGGTCCTTGAGTTCGTCGCGCGTCATCGGGCCGGTGGTGTCCTGGCTGCCGACCGAGGTCATGCGCGGTTCGCAGTACGTGCCGGGGCGCACGCCCTGGCCTTCGGGCAGGCCGCAGGCGCGGCCGACCATCTTCTGCGCCAGCGAGTAACCCTTGCGGGTGTCGACCGGGCTCACCGGCAGACGGAACAGCGTCGAGGCCGGCAGGCCCAGCGCCTCGCGCGCCTTGGCCGTGAGGCCGCGGCCGATGATCAGCGGAATGCGGCCGCCGGCGCGCACTTCGTCGAACAGCACCTCGCTCTTGACCTTGAACTCGGCGATGACCTTGCCGTCCTTCAGCGCCTTGCCCTCATAGGGACGCAGCTCGACCACGTCGCCCATGTTCATCTGGCTCGCGTCGAGTTCGATCGGCAGCGCGCCCGCGTCTTCCATCGTGTTGTAGAAGATCGGCGCGATCTTGGTGCCGAGGCACACGCCGCCGAAGCGCTTGTTGGGGATGAAGGGAATGTCCTCGCCGGTGAACCAGAGGACCGAATTGGTGGCGCTCTTGCGCGACGAGCCGGTGCCGACGACATCGCCGACGTAGGCGACGAGATGGCCCTTTTCCTTCAGCGACTCGATGAACTTGATCGGGCCGCGCTTGCCGTCCTCTTCGGGCGTGATGCCGGGGCGCGCGTTCTTGAGCATGGCCAGCGCATGCATCGGGATGTCGGGACGCGTGGTGGCGTCGGGCGCGGGCGAGAGATCGTCGGTGTTGGTTTCGCCGCTGACCTTGAAGACGGTGATGGTGAGGCTCTGCGGCACTTCGGGCCGGCTGGTGAACCATTCGGCATCGGCCCAGCTCTGCAGCACGGCCTTGGCATGGACGTTGCCCTTGTCGGCCTTTTCCTTGACGTCGTGGAACTGGTCGAACATCAGCAGGGTCTTCTTCAGGCCTTCGGCCGCGACGGCACCGACTTCGGCGTCGTCCAGGAGGTCGATCATCGGGCCGATGTTGTAGCCGCCCAGCATGGTGCCCAGCAGTTCGGTCGCGCGGGCACGGCTGAGCAGCAGGTTCTTCTCAGTGCCGTGCGCGACCGCCGCCAGGTAGCTCGCCTTGACCTTGGCCGCATCGTCGACGCCGGCCGGCACGCGGTACGTGAGCAACTCGAGCAGGAACTCGCCGTCCTTGCCCGTCGCACTCTTCATGAGCTCGATGACCTCGGCGGTCTGCTTGGCCGTCAGCGGCAGGGGCGGAATGCCAAGCGCGGCGCGCTCGGCGACATGGTCAACGTAGGCTTGCAACATCTTCTTTTCTCCGGAACAAAGGGCGGGCGGCTGCGGCGTGGAGGACGCAGCCGCGCCTTGACGACTTTTCTTACTTCTTGCCTGCGGGCGGCGCGTCGGCGCCATCGAACAGGCTCTTGGGCGGGTTCTTCTTCATCTCTTCCTCGACTTCGATCTGCTTGGCGGCCTGGCAGTCATCGGCGAGGCGGATGCCCTGCTTCTGGCTCATCAGCATCGACTTGTTGCCGAGCTGCAGCCACATGGCGCCGGCCCGCGGATCCTCGAGGCGGATCGCGCCGGTGCGGCTTTCGACCGGGTGCATGCGGAAGCGCTGGCCGCCGAGCGTGAGGTTGAAGAAGCCGGGCTTCTTGTCATCCGCCTCGACATTCACGCTGGCACCGAGCTCGCACTTGACCGAACCGGTGAGCACGCGCTGCGCCACGGCCAGATCCTCGGGCGACAGCGTGACGTTGGTGTCGTCGCTGATGGGCTGGGCTTCTTCGACTTTCTTGAGGACGCGCTTGGGCACGACCTTTTGCGCCACGGCCTTGGCCTTGGTCTTGGCGCGCTGCTTGAGCGGCGGCTTTGCCGACGAGGCGGCAGCGGCGGGCGCGGCGGCGTGGCCCGTGGTCTGGGCCATTGCCGCCATCGGCAGCGCGAGGGCTGCGGCAGCGATCAGCACGATGGTCTTCATGGGTTCTGTTCTTTCGGGGGTTGGTTTTCAGGAGGAAGCCGGCGCAAACCAGTCCCGTGTTTCGGAAGGCAGCGCGCGGCCCGTGGCATGGGCCCGCTCGAGCACCTGCCAGAAATGACGGTAGCTCGCGCGGTCATGCAATGTGCCATCGATACTGACCGGCGCCCACGCCGCACGGGCGGCCGAGGCAATGATTTTTGTAGCGATTTGAATCTGCCGGTCATCGGGCGCGAAGGCCTCGAGGATCGGACGGATCTGATTCGGATGGATGCTCCACATGCGCATGTAGCCGAATTCGCCGGCTGCTTTCTTCGCGGCGGCGCGCATGGCGCCGACGTCGTTGAACTCGGTCACGACGCAGTGCGAAGGCACCTTGCCGTGCGCGTGCGCGGCCGAGGCGATGTCGAGCTTGGCGCGCACCACCAGCGGATGGGTGAACTGCCCGGCGGCACCCATGCCCTCGGCGGGTATCGCACCGCCGTGGGAGGACACGAAATCCATCAGCCCGAAGCTGAGCGACTGCACGCGCGGATGGGCGGCAATTGCGAAGGCGTGGTGCACGGCCAGCGGGGATTCGATCAGCACGTGCAGCGGCAATGCCTCGGCGCCGGCGGCATCGAGTGCCTCCACGGCCACGCGCACGTCGTCGATCGATTCGACCTTGGGCACCATCAGGTGGCTCAGGCGATGGCCGGCGCCACCGGCGATGGTGACCACGTCGCCCGCAAAGGCCGGATGGTCGACCGGATGCACGCGTGCACCCACGCGCATGCCGGGCGCCGCGGAGCGCGCGAGCTCGCCGATCAGCGCCGCATGTTCGGCCTCGAAGCCGATCGGCGCGCCATCCTCGCAATCGAGCGTGACGTCGAACACGCAGGCGCCGAACTCGGCGGCCATCTCGGCCTGCAGCGCCAGGCTCTTGCGCATGCGCGCCTCGACACCGCTGTAGTGGTCGCACACGGGCAGCACGACCGCGCCGGCCTGCGCGCCGAGCAGCGCATCGCGCGGGTGAACGGCAACACTCATGATTTGCGCTGCGCCACGATGAACATGCGCGGAAAGGCCAGCAGCAGGCGGCCGTCGGTGCGCGGCGGATAGGCCTCGGCAACGCGGCGTTCGTATTCGGCGAGGTAGCTGGCCTGCAGATCCGGCGGCAGCCGGTCGACGAAGGGCCTGAGGCCGGTGCCACGCACCCATTCGACGATGGCGGCCGCGGACGCCATCGGATGCTGGTAGGCGGTGCGCCAGACATCGACCTTCGCGGCATCGCTCGCGAGCAGGTCGTAGTAGTCCTCGATCGACAGCAAGAGGGTGCGCAGCTTGTCGGCATCGCCGATCGCCTGCGCCCACGGCGCCTCGGCCGCGAGCTCGCGCATCAGGCGATGCGTCGGCTCCTGGCGGTTGTCGGGCATCTGGATCGCGAGCACACCGCCCGGCGCCAGCGCGGCGAAGAGGCGCGGGATCAGCGTCTCGTGGCCGGGCACCCATTGCAGCGCGGCGTTGGCGTAGATCAGATCGGGCGGCGACTCGGGCCGCCAGGTCGCGATGTCGCTGAGTTCGAAGCGCGCCTGCGGCAGGCGCTCGCGCGCGCTCGCCAGCATGGCCTCGGAATTGTCGGTGCCGACGACCGTGGCACCGTTGAAGCGCTGCACCAGCAGCTCGGTGGAGTTGCCCGGCCCGCAGCCGAGGTCGACCACCTGCGCTGCCCGTGCCAGCGGGACGCGCGCCAGCAATTCCTGCGCCGGCCGCGTGCGCTCGTCTTCGTAGCGGCGGTAGAGCGCGGGGTTCCAGTCGAGCATCTGGGAGCGGCTCAGAGCAGGTGGGCGACGCCGGCCTGTTCGTCCTGCAGCTCTTTCAGCGTCTTGTTGATGCGCTCCTGGCTGAAGGCGTCGATCTCGAGGCCTTCGACCAGCTTGTATTCGCCGTTCTCGGTGGTGACCGGGAAGCCGAAGATCACGTCCTTGGGGATGCCGTACTGGCCATCCGACGGAATGCCCATCGTGACCCACTTGCCGTTGGTGCCGAGCGCCCAGTCGTGCATGTGGTCGATGGCAGCGTTGGCGGCCGACGCCGCGGACGAGAGACCGCGCGCATCGATGATCGCAGCGCCGCGCTTGCCCACGGTGGGCAGGAACACGTCGGCGTTCCAGACCTGGTCGTTGATCAGGTCCTTGACCTGCTTGCCGCCGACGGTGGCGAAGCGGTAGTCGGCGTACATGGTCGGCGAGTGGTTGCCCCAGACGGTGAGCTTCTCGATGTCGCCCACGGCGGTGCCGGTCTTGGCGGCGATCTGGCTGGCGGCGCGGTTGTGGTCGAGACGCAGCATGGCGGTGAAGTTCTTGCGCGGCAGGCTGGGCGCGCTCTTCATCGCGATGTACGCGTTGGTGTTGGCCGGGTTGCCGACCACCAGCACCTTGACGTTGCGGCTGGCCACCTTGTCGAGAGCCTTGCCCTGCGCGGTGAAGATCTGGGCGTTGGCGGCCAGCAGGTCGGCACGCTCCATGCCGGGGCCGCGCGGACGGGCGCCGACCAGCAACGCGTAGTCGGCATCCTTGAAGGCGACCATCGGGTCGCCGGTGGGGATCACGCCGGCCAGCAGCGGGAAGGCGCAGTCCTCGAGCTCCATGATCACGCCCTTGAGCGCCTTCTGGGCCTTCTCGTCCGGGATCTCGAGCAGTTGCAGGATGACCGGCTGGTCCTTGCCGAGCATTTCGCCCGAAGCGATGCGGAACAACAGGGCATAACCGATTTGGCCGGCGGCACCAGTGACGGCAACGCGAACGGGCTTCTTGCTCATGGGATAACTCCAGGAAATGATGAAAACGGTGCGCAACCGCGAGAGCGCGGCCGCTGCGTCGAACCGGGCAGCGACGCCCGGGCGAACCCTGGCCTGTGGCCGTCTGCGATTTTATGCCGATTTGCGGTTTCGATGGCGCTTGTCTTATGTCTTATATAAGATTCAGCCGATATGACCACCTCCCGCTCCTGATGGCCGAACTCGCAACGCCGTCGTTCAGCCCGCTCTACCTGCAGATCAAGGCACTGATCCTGCAGAGCCTGCACGCCGGCGAGTGGAAGCCGGGCGAGCCGATCCCGAGCGAAATCGATCTGGCCGCGCGCTTCCACGTCAGCCAGGGCACCGTGCGCAAGGCGATCGACGAGCTGGCGGCCGAGAACCTCGTGGTGCGCCGCCAGGGCCGGGGCACTTTTGTCGCGACGCATACCGAACAGCATGTCCAATACCGCTTCCTGAAGCTGGTACCCGACAGCGGCGATGTCGACAGCGAGGGACCGGCCGATCGCGAGATCGTCGATTGCCGCCGCCAGCGCGCCAGCGCCGACATCGCGCGCGCGCTGGCGCTTCGCACCGGCGACGCCGTGCTGCAGGTGCGGCGCGTGCTCGCCTACCGTGGCACGCCGACCATCCTGGAGGATCTCTGGCTGCCCGGCGTGGCCTTCAAGGGGTTGACTGCGGAGCGGCTGAACGCCTGGCACGGCCCGATGTATGCGCTGTTCGAAACCGAGTTCGGCGTGCGCATGGTGCGCGCCGAGGAAAAGATCCGCGCCGTGCTGCCCGACGCGGCGCAGGCCGCGCTGCTTCGCATCGAGACAACGACGCCGCTGCTGAGCGTGGAGCGCGTGGCGCATACCTATCACGACACGCCGATGGAGCTGCGGCGCGGCCTCTATCGCACCGACACGCACCACTACAAAAACGACCTCGGCTAAGCCGAGCATCCGACAGTGGCGGTGTGGTGACTGGGCAGGCTCGCGCAGCCGGATGGTGCATTGCAATACAATTTTTCGTTGTTTGCATTTCTGCCAAAGAACAAGCCGCCCCTCGAAAAAACCGAAAGCCCCCAATGACAGAGCTGGCCACACCTCCCCGACCACCACGGCGCGAGTTTCGCAACATCAACGCCTTCACCGATCTGACGACCTACCGGCTGCCGCCGGCCGGCATCGTGTCGATCCTTCACCGTGTGAGCGGCGTGCTGATGTTCCTGCTGCTGCCTTTCATCATCTGGATGTTCGACGCGTCCGTGTCTTCCGAGATCTCGTTTGCCCGCTTCAAGGCCGCCTTCAACAGCGGCCTTGGTTTCGTTCCGGGCTGGTTCCTGAAGCTGGTGGCGCTGGCATTGATCTGGGCGTACCTTCATCACTTCATCGCCGGGCTGCGCCATCTGTGGATGGACGTGAGCCATGCCGCGGTGAACAAGGAATTCGGCAAGAGCTCGGCGCTCGCGACGCTGGCGCTGAGCATCCTGCTGACGATCGTCCTCGGCGCCAAGCTGTTCGGCATCTACTGAGAAGGAGCACGCAATGTCTGTGAATTACGGCTCCAAGCGCATCGTCGTCGGCGCACATTACGGTTTGCGCGACTGGCTCAGCCAGCGCATCACGGCCAGCCTGATGGCGCTTTTCACCATCGTGCTGCTGGCCCAGGTGCTGTTCACGCGCGGGCCGATCGGCTACGACCTCTGGGCCGGCATCTTCGCCGCGCAATGGATGAAGGTGCTGACCTTCGTGGTGATCGCCTCGCTGCTCTATCACGTCTGGGTCGGCATGCGCGACGTCTGGATGGACTACGTCCAGCCGGTCGGCATCCGCCTGGTTGCCCAAGTTTTCACGATCGTCTGGCTTGTGGCATGCGCGGGTTGGGCCATTCAAGTGCTCTGGAGAGTGTGACCCCCATGACCTATACCAAAGAACAAATCACCAAGCGCAAGTTCGACGTCGTCATCATCGGCGCCGGCGGCTCGGGCATGCGTGCCTCGCTGCAGCTGGCGCGCGCCGGCCTCAACGTGGCCGTGCTCTCGAAAGTGTTTCCCACCCGCTCGCACACCGTGGCAGCGCAAGGCGGCGTCGGTGCCTCGCTCGGCAACATGAGCGAGGACAACTGGCACTATCACTTCTACGACACGATCAAGGGCTCCGACTGGCTCGGCGACCAGGACGCGATCGAATACATGTGCCGCGAAGCGCCGAAGGTGGTGTACGAGCTCGAGCATTTCGGCATGCCCTTCGACCGCAATCCGGACGGCACGATCTACCAGCGGCCGTTCGGCGGCCATACGGCCAACTATGGCGAGAAGCCCGTGCAGCGCGCCTGCGCGGCGGCCGACCGCACCGGCCATGCGATGCTGCATACGCTCTACCAGAAGAACGTCGAGGCCCGCACGCAGTTCTTCGTCGAATGGATGGCACTCGACCTGATCCGCGACGCCGACGGCGACGTGGTCGGCGTGACCGCACTCGAAATGGAAACCGGCGACCTGCACATCCTGCAGGCCAAGACGGTGTTGCTGGCGACCGGTGGCGCAGGCCGAATCTTCGGCGCGTCGACCAATGCCTTCATCAATACCGGCGATGGCCTCGGCATGGCGGCCCGCTCGGGCATCCCGCTGCAGGACATGGAGTTCTGGCAGTTCCACCCGACCGGCGTCGCCGGCGCCGGCGTGCTGCTGACCGAAGGCTGCCGCGGCGAAGGCGCGATCCTGATCAACAGCAACGGCGAGCGCTTCATGGAGCGCTACGCACCGACCCTGAAGGACCTGGCGCCGCGCGACTTCGTCTCGCGCTCGATGGACCAGGAAATCAAGGAAGGCCGCGGCTGCGGGCCGAACAAGGACTACGTGCTGCTCAAGATGGACCATCTGGGCGCCGAGACGATCCACAAGCGGCTGCCCTCGGTCTACGAGATCGGCATCAACTTCGCCAACGTCGACATCACCAAGGAACCGATCCCGGTCGTGCCGACCATCCACTACCAGATGGGCGGCATCCCGACCAACATCCACGGCCAGGTGGTGATCCAGAAGGGTGACGACAACAGCGCCGTGGTCAACGGCCTGTACGCGGTCGGCGAATGCTCCTGCGTGAGCGTGCACGGCGCGAACCGCCTGGGCACCAACTCGCTGCTCGACCTGCTGGTGTTCGGCCGCGCGGCCGGCAACCACATCGTCGAATTCAACGACAAGCTGAAGGAACACAAGGCGCTGCCGGCCGGCGCCGCCGACCGCACGCTCGAACGCCTGAACCAGCTCGAGGCCTCGACCTCCGGCGAGTACGCGCAGGACGTGGCCGCCGAGATCCGTGCCGTCATGCAGCAGCACGCCGCAGTGTTCCGCAAGCAGGATTCGATGGATGAAGGTGTGCGCAAGATCGCGGCCGTGCGCGAGCGCGTCGCTGGCGTCACGCTGAAGGACAAGTCGCGCGTCTTCAACACCGCGCGCATCGAGGCGCTGGAAGTCGACAACCTGATCGAGGTGGCGCAGGCCACCATGGTCTCGGCCGCCGCCCGCAAGGAATGCCGCGGCGCCCACACGGTCGAGGACTACGAGCGCCCGGCCGACGATCCGGTCGCGCCGCTGGGCCGCGACGACGCCAACTGGATGAAGCACACGCTCTGGTATCGCGAAGGCAACCGCCTCTCGTACAAGCCGGTCCGCATGAAGCCGCTGACGGTCGATTCGGTCCCGCCCAAGGTCCGCACCTTCTAACCCACGAGACACGCAACAAGGCCCTCACGATGAAGCGCACATTCCAAATCTACCGCTACGATCCGGACAAGGACGCCAAGCCCTACATGCAGACCATCGAGATCGAACTCGACGGCCATGAGCGCATGCTGCTGGACGCCCTGATGAAGCTCAAGGCGCAGGATCCGTCGCTGTCGTTCCGCCGCTCCTGCCGCGAAGGCGTCTGCGGCTCGGACGCGATGAACATCAACGGCAAGAACGGCCTCGCCTGCCTGACCAACATGAACACGCTCAAGGGCACGGTGGTGCTCAAGCCGCTGCCCGGGCTGCCCGTGATCCGCGACCTGATCGTGGACATGACGCAGTTCTTCAAGCAGTACGACTCGATCAAGCCCTACCTGCAGAACGACACGGTGCCGCCCGAGAAGGAGCGCCTGCAGTCGCCCGAGGAGCGCGAAGAGCTCAACGGCCTCTACGAATGCATCCTGTGCGCGAGCTGCTCGACGAGCTGCCCGAGCTTCTGGTGGAATCCCGACAAGTTCGTCGGCCCCGCGGGCCTGCTGCAGGCCTACCGCTTCATCGCCGACAGCCGCGACGAAGCCACTGCCGAGCGCCTGGACAATCTCGAGGACCCGTACCGCCTGTTCCGCTGCCACACGATCATGAACTGCGTCGACGTGTGCCCGAAGAACCTGAACCCGACCAAGGCGATCGGGAAGATCAAGGAGCTGATGGTGCGTCGCGCCATCTAGGACCATGGATTCCACGAACGACACCGGCAGCAATTCCCGGCCTCCCGACGCGGCGGCCGGGGAGCTGATCGGCGTGCGTGCGTTGAGCAAGCTGAAGTGGCGTTGCCGCCGCGGCCTGCTGGAGAACGACCTGTTCATTGCCCGCTTTTTCGAACGGCACGAGGCAAGCCTGACCTGCGGGCAGGCGCAGGCACTGGAGACATTGATGGATCTGTCGGACAACGATCTGCTGGACCTTCTGCTGCGCAGGAAGGAGCCCGTGCCCGGATGGGCCGGTGCCGAAGTGGCGGAACTGTTGCAGCTGATGCGTACCGACGGCGCGCAATCCCTATCTTCCTGAACAATTCTTTGAAAGACCCGAAATGAAAGCTTCCGAGACCAAGGCCAATCTGTCGTTCAGCAACGGCGGTCAGAGCATCGAGCTGCCGATCTACAAGGGCACGATGGGCCCCGACGTGATCGACATCCGAAAGCTCTACGCTCAGACCGGCATGTTCACCTACGACCCGGGTTTCATGTCGACCGCGTCTTGCGAATCGGCCATCACCTACATCGATGGCGACAAGGGTGAGCTGCTCTATCGCGGCTACCCCATCGAGCAATTGGCCACCAGTTGCGACTTCATGGAGACCTGCCACCTGCTGCTGTACGGCGAGCTGCCCGACACGGCCAAGAAGGCCGACTTCACCAAGCTCGTCACGAACCACACGATGGTCAACGAGCAGATGCAGTTCTTCCTGCGGGGTTTCCGCCGCGACGCGCATCCGATGGCCATCATGACCGGCCTGGTCGGCGCGCTGTCGGCCTTCTATCACGACAGCACCGACATCAACAATCCGAAGCACCGCGAGATCGCGGCCATCCGCCTGATCGCGAAGATGCCGACGCTGGTCGCCATGGCCTACAAGTACACCGTGGGCCAGCCCTACATGTACCCGAAGAACGACCTGAGCTACGCGGGCAACTTCCTGCACATGATGTTCGCCACGCCCTGCGAGACGTACACCGTGAGCCCGGTGCTCGAGCGCGCGCTCGACCGGATCTTCATCCTGCATGCCGACCACGAGCAGAACGCGTCGACCTCGACCGTGCGCCTGTGCGGTTCGTCGGGCACCAATCCCTTCGCCGCGATCGCTGCGGGCGTGGCCTGCCTCTGGGGCCCGGCCCACGGCGGCGCCAACGAGGCGGCGCTCAACATGCTCTACGACATCCAGAAGGCCGGCGGCGTCGAGAAGATCGGCGAGTTCATCAAGCAGGTCAAGGACAAGAATTCGAACGTCAAGCTGATGGGCTTCGGGCACCGGGTCTACAAGAACTACGACCCGCGCGCCAAGCTGATGCAGGAGACCTGCAAGGAAGTGCTGGGCGAACTCGGCCTGGAGAACGATCCGCTGTTCAAGCTTGCGATGGCGCTCGAGAAGATCGCGCTGGAAGACGAGTACTTCGTGTCGCGCAAGCTCTACCCGAACGTCGACTTCTATTCCGGCATCGTGCAGCGCGCGATCGGCATCCCGGTGCCGCTGTTCACCGCGGTCTTCGCGCTCGCGCGCACGGTCGGCTGGATCGCGCAGCTCAACGAGATGATCGGCGATCCCGACTACAAGATCGGACGTCCGCGCCAGCTCTTCGAAGGCTCGCCCAAGCGCGAGGTCAAGCCTATCGCCGCGCGCTGAAAGTCGCGTCGCGCATCAAAAAAGCGGACTGCGGTCCGCTTTTTTTCGCCTGGCTCATCGCGCACCGGCATCAAGGTCATCGCGGATCGCGATGTCATTGCGGGAAAAACCAATAGAAAATACACACCTCCATCTCCATACGAGATGTCAACGCCGCCCATGATTTCCTCCGAGCGCAGTTTCGCCCGCCGCATCGACCTCACGTCGCTGCAGCTGTTCGTGGCCGTGTGCGAACTCGGCAGCATCGGGCGCGCGGCGGAACGCGAGTTCATTGCCGCGTCGGCGATCAGCAAGCGGCTGTCCGACCTGGAAGCCACCCTGGGCACGCCCCTTCTGTACCGGCATGCGCGCGGCGTCGATCTGACGCCGGCCGGCGAGAGCCTGCTGCATCACGCGCGCTCGGTGCTCTACAGCCTCGAGAAGATGCAGGGCGAACTCAGCGAATACGCCGACGGCGTGCGCGGCCATGTGCGCGTGCACGCGAACATCTCCGCCATCGTGCAGTTCCTGCCGGAAGACCTCGGTGCCTTCACGCGCGCGCACGACGGCATCAAGATCGACCTCGAGGAACACCTGAGCAGCGAGGTGGTGCGCGCCGTGCACGAAGGCGCGGCCGACCTCGGCATCTGCCACCTGCCGGAAGGCACGAGCGAGTTGCAGAGCCTGCTCTACCGTCGCGACGCGCTGGTGCTGGTCGTGCCCGCGGACCATCCGCTGGCGGCATGCCGCTCGATCGATTTCGTCGATTCGCTGGACGCCGACCACGTCGGCCTGCATACCAACAGCTCGATCTACGTGGCGATGCACCAGGCCGCCCTGGCCGCCGACCGCACCATCAAGCTGCGCATCCACGTGACCGGGCTCGACGCCATGTGCCGCATGATCGACAACGGCCTGGGCCTGGGCGTGATGCCGCTGCGCGCCTTCGAGCTCATGCAGGGCGGCATCGGCCGCGGCCTGGCGAGCGTCGCGCTCGACGACCCCTGGGCTGCACGCGAAATCCGGCTGGTCGCGCGCGACTTCTCGACGCTGCCGGTCGCCGCGCGCATGCTCGTCAAGCACCTCCATGCATCCGCGCCGGCGAGCGAGCAGCTCGCCGCTTGAAGACAATCCCATTTCCCACGAAAGAGACCACCATGGCACGCACGCTCTACGACAAACTCTGGGACGAGCACGTCGTCCACACCGAGGAAGACGGCACCGCGATCCTCTACATCGACCGGCATCTGGTGCACGAGGTGACCAGCCCGCAAGCCTTCGAAGGGCTGCGGGAAGCCGGCCGCAAGCTGTGGCGCATCAGCTCGGTGGTCGCCACGGCCGACCACAACACGCCGACCACGCATTGGGAGCTCGGCTACGACGGCATCGCCGACCCGATCAGCAAGGAACAGATCACCACGCTGGACAGCAACATCAAGGAATTCGGCGCCGCCGCCTTCTTCCCCTTCCTGAGCAAGCGGCAGGGCATCGTGCATGTGATCGGACCGGAATCGGGCGCGACGCTGCCCGGCATGACAGTGGTCTGCGGCGACTCGCACACCTCGACGCACGGTGCCTTCGGCGCGCTCGCGCACGGCATCGGCACCAGCGAGGTCGAGCACGTGATGGCGACGCAGACCCTGCTGGCCAAGAAGGCCAAGAACCTGCTCGTCAAGGTCGAAGGCAAGCTGGCCCCGGGCTGTACCGCCAAGGACATCGTGCTGGCCATCATCGGCAGGATCGGCACCGCCGGCGGCACCGGCTACACGATCGAGTTCGCCGGCGCCGCGATCCGCAACCTCAGCATGGAAGGCCGCATGACCGTGTGCAACATGGCGATCGAGGCCGGTGCGCGGGCCGGGCTGGTGGCGGTGGACGAGAAGACCATCGCCTACGTCAAGGGCCGCGCGCTCGCGCCGACCGGCGTCGAGTGGGATCAGGCGGTCGCCTACTGGAAGACGCTGCAGTCGGACCCGAACGCGCATTTCGACGCCGTGGTCGAACTCGATGCGGCGCAGGTCAAGCCGCAGGTGACCTGGGGCACCTCGCCCGAGATGGTCGTGCCGGTCGATGGCCACGTGCCGGATCCGGACAAGGAGAAGGACGCCAACAAACGCGGTGCCATCGAGCGCGCGCTGACCTACATGGGCCTGGAGCCGAACAAGCCGATGAACGACATCCTGATCGACAAGGTGTTCATCGGCTCGTGCACCAACAGCCGCATCGAGGACATGCGCGAAGCCGCCGCGATGGTCAAGAAACTGGGCCAGAAGGTCGCGAAGAACGTGAAGCTGGCGATGGTCGTCCCAGGCTCCGGCCAGGTGAAGGAACAGGCCGAGCGCGAAGGGCTCGACCAGATCTTCAAGGCCGCGGGCTTCGAGTGGCGCGAACCGGGTTGCTCGATGTGCCTCGCGATGAACGCCGACCGGCTGGAGCCGGGGGAGCGCTGCGCCTCGACCAGCAACCGCAATTTCGAAGGCCGGCAAGGCGCGGGTGGCCGCACCCACTTGGTCAGCCCCGCCATGGCTGCCGCCGCCGCCGTGCACGGCCATTTCGTCGACGTTCGCCAGTTCGCCTGATCCGAGGAGCAAGAACACCATGCAGAAATTCACCGTGCACAAGGGCCTCGTGGCGCCAATGGACCGCGAGAACGTCGACACCGACGCCATCATCCCCAAGCAGTTCCTGAAGTCGATCCGCAAGACCGGCTTCGGCCCCAATCTGTTCGACGCCTGGCGCTACCTCGATCCGGGCGAGCCGGGCCAGGACCCGAAGTCACGCCGGCCGAACCCCGACTTCGTGCTGAACCAGCCGCGCTATGCGGGCGCCTCGGTGCTGCTCGCGCGCAAGAACTTCGGCTGCGGCTCGTCGCGCGAACACGCGCCCTGGGCGCTCGACCAGTACGGCTTCCGCGCGATCATCGCGCCGAGCTATGCCGACATCTTCTTCAACAACAGCTTCAAGAACGGGCTGCTGCCGATCGTGCTCGCCGAGTCGCAGGTGGCGCAGTTGTTCGACGAGGCGCTTGCCTTTCCCGGCTACAGCCTCACCGTCGATCTCGAGCGACAGGTGATCGTCAAGCCCGATGGCAGCGAGCTGGCCTTCGAGGTCCAGGCCTTCCGCAAGTTCTGCCTGATCAACGGCCTGGACGACATCGGCCTGACGCTGCGCCACAAGGACAAGATCAAGGCCTTCGAGGCGGAACGCCTGGCGCAGAAGCCCTGGCTCACGCACCAGCTGATCGCCTGACCTCCATCCTTTTCCAACTTCCGAACAGACCTTCATGAAAATCGCAGTCCTTCCCGGTGACGGCATCGGCACCGAAATCGTCGCGGAGGCCATTCGTGTCCTCGACGTGCTCGATCTCTCCTTCGAAATGGAATCGGCGCCGGTCGGCGGCGCGGCCTACGAGGCGCACGGGCATCCGCTGCCCGACGCCACGCTCAAGCTGGCCAAGGAAGCCGACGCCGTGCTCTTCGGCGCGGTGGGCGACTGGAAGTACGACAAGCTGGAGCGCTCGCTGCGGCCCGAGCAGGCCATCCTCGGCCTGCGCAAGAACCTCGGCCTATTCGCCAACTTCCGCCCGGCCATCTGCTATGAGCAGTTGGTCGATGCGTCCAGCCTGAAGCCCGAGCTCATCGCCGGACTCGACATCCTGATCATCCGCGAGCTGACCGGCGACATCTATTTCGGCCAGCCGCGCGGACGCCGCACCGCAGTCGATGGCCATTTCCCGGGCGCCGAGGAAGCCTTCGACACGATGCGCTATTCGCGTCCGGAGATCGAGCGCATCGCCCACGTCGCGTTCCTGGCGGCGCGCAAGCGCAGCAAGCGCGTGACCAGCGTCGACAAGGCCAACGTGCTCGAGACCTTCCAGTTCTGGAAGGACGTGGTCACGGAGGTCGGCAAGGAGTATCCCGACGTCGAACTCGACCACATGTACGTGGACAACGCCGCGATGCAGCTGGTCAAGGCGCCGAAGAAGTTTGACGTGGTTGTCACCGGCAACATGTTCGGCGACATCCTCTCGGACGAGGCCGCGATGCTGACCGGCTCGATCGGCATGCTGCCCTCGGCCTCGCTCAACGCGGGCAACCAGGGCCTTTACGAACCGAGCCACGGCAGCGCGCCCGACATTGCCGGCAAAGGGGTTGCCAATCCATTGGCTACAATCCTGTCCGCTGCCATGATGCTCCGCTTTTCCCTGAACCAGCCCGAAGCCGCCGACCGAATCGAGTCGGCGGTCAAGCACGTGCTCGCGAAAGGCCTGCGCACGGCAGACATCTGGTCCGCAGGCACCACCAAGGTCGGCACCCGCGAAATGGGCGACGCGGTGGTGGCGGCCCTGTCTTCCTCGATCACCAAAACGGCGATTACCGGCTAACCACAGCCCGATTCGTCACGCCCCTCCCCGGCTCTGACGAGCCGGGCGCAAAGAGAAAACAGCTTTCTTTTTTCACAAGGGCAATCTGAAAATGGCGAACGCAAATCAACCTCTGGTCGGCCTCGTGGGCTGGCGCGGCATGGTGGGCTCGGTCCTGATGGATCGCATGCAGGCCGAAGGCGACTTCGAACTGATCGAGCCGGTCTTCTTCTCAACGTCCAATGCCGGCGGCAAGGCCCCGGCGATGGCCAGGAACGAGACCCGACTCCAGGATGCGCGCGACATCGAGGCGCTCCGGAAGTGCGACATCGTGGTCACCGCCCAGGGCGGCGACTACACCACCGAAGTGTTTCCCAGGCTGCGCGCCGCAGGGTGGAAGGGCCACTGGGTCGACGCGGCGTCCACGCTGCGCATGAACGACGACGCGATCATCGTGCTCGATCCGGTCAACCTCCCGGTCATCCAGAACGCGCTGGCCAAGGGCGGCAAGAACTGGATCGGCGGCAACTGCACGGTGAGCTGCATGCTGATGGGCGTGGGTGCTCTCTACAAGGCCGGGCTGGTCGAGTGGATGACCAGCATGACCTACCAGGCGGCCTCGGGCGGCGGCGCGCAGCACATGCGCGAACTGCTCACGCAGTTCGGCTCGCTCCACAGCGAAGTGCGTGCGCTGCTGGACGATCCGAAGTCGGCGATCCTCGAGATCGACCGCAAGGTGCTCGGCCGGCAACAGGCGCTGAGTGCCGCCGAGACGGCGAATTTCGGCGTCCCGCTCGGCGGCAGCCTGATCCCGTGGATCGACAAGGACCTCGGCGACGGCATCAGCAAGGAAGAATGGAAGGCCGGCGCCGAGACCAACAAGATCCTGGGCCAGGGCGCCGCCTTCGGAACGGCCGCGACGCCGGTCGACGGCTTCTGCGTGCGCGTCGGCGCCATGCGCTGCCACAGCCAGGCGCTGACCTTCAAGCTGAAGAAGGACGTGCCGGTCGCCGACATCGAAGCCTTGATCGCCGCGGACAACGCATGGGTCAAGGTGGTGCCGAACACGCGGGAAGCCACCATGAAGGATCTCACGCCGGTGGCAGTCACCGGCACCATGGGCATCCCTGTCGGCCGCATCCGCAAGCTGGCGATGGGACCGGACTATGTGGGCGCCTTCACCGTCGGCGACCAGCTCCTGTGGGGCGCCGCCGAACCGCTGCGCCGCATGCTGCGTATCCTGCTCGAAGCCTGAGCCACCGCAGGACGGCCGAAACGCCGTTCTGCGTTGCTGCATCACAACGCGACAGGCATGCCGAAGTTGGCACGCACTGGGTAGATAAGGCCTGTCGCCTTGTCAGTGCAGGGTGATGATGTTAACGTCCCCTTACACTTTTGGGCCGCGCTGCCCCTACCAGCATGACACGACATCCGTTGCCTGCGGCCCGCCTCCCGGCGCCTTGCCAGATCCCGACGTTTTCCGGCCGGGGGCGGCTGTCCCTTCTGAGCGCGGCGATCACTCTGGCCCTGGGCTTCGTCAGCACCGATGCTTCGGCGCTCGCGCTCGGGCGGCTCAATGTCCAGTCGGCGCTGGGTGAACCGCTTCGCGCCGAAATCGACGTCACCGAGATCAGCGCATCCGAAGCCGACGGCCTGCGGATCGCCATCGCTTCGCCCGAGGCCTTCCGCGCTGCGGGCGTGCCTTACAACGCCGTGCTGTCGGACATGAGGGTGGGCCTGCAGCGACGCGCCAACGGGCGCTATGTCGTGCGCCTCACCAGCAACCGCCAAGTCAGCGAACCTTTCATCGACCTGCTGCTCGAGGCCAACTGGAATTCGGGCCGCATCGTGCGCGACTACACCGTGCTGCTCGATCCGCCGGGCAGCCGGCTGGCCGCGGCGCCGGTTGCGCCGATCGCGCCGCAGATCAGCGCAGCCCCGCCGCAGCCGCTGCGTTCCACCGCGCCGGCCGTCATCGAACCCCCGATCCGCCGCCCATCGCCGGCGGCGGTGCCGGGCGCTCCGTCCGCAGCCGCGACGCAGGCAGCGCCAAGGGCGGCAAACGCGAGTCCGGCCATTCGCACCCCCGCGGGCGGCGATCAGCACGTCACGGTACAGGCCGGCGATACCGCCAGCAAGATCGCCGGTGCCTACAAGACAGCGGACGTATCGCTCGACCAGATGCTGGTGGCGCTGCTGCGTGCCAATCCCAATGCCTTCATTCGCGGCAATGTCAACCGCATCAAGGCCGGTGCCGTGCTCGACTTGCCGGACCCGTCCCAGGCGAGCGCCGTTCCTGCGACCGAAGCGCGGCGCATGGTGACAGCGCAGAGCCACGACTTCAGCGAGTACCGCCGCCGCCTGGCGGATAACACCCCCGAATCGAACGTCGCCGACGCCGGCCGCCAGGCCTCGGGCAAGCTGCAGGCCAATGTCGAGGATCGCAATGCGGCGAATGCAGCAGCCGACAAACTCAAGGTCACGCAGGGCGGCCCGGCGAACGTGTCCGCCGAAGACAAGCTGGCGCAGACCCGGCAGGCACAGGAGAGCAGCGCCCGCGTTGCCGAACTGTCGAAGAACATCAGCGAGCTGAACAAGCTGCAAAGCGCCAGCGGGACCGCTGCTACGGCAAGCAGCGCCGCACCCGCTGCGGCAAGCGCTCCGTCGGTCGCAGCCTCCGCTGCGGGAAGCACTGCGGGCTCGGGTAACGCGGCATCGGCAGCGAGCGCGATCAGCCCGCCGACGCCCGCTGTCGTCGCGCCCGCTGCCGCGGCATCTGCCACAGCAGCCGACGGGACGACGCAAGCCGCCTCGTCGGCCGCGGCCACTGCCTCCGCTGCGCCCAAGGCACCGGTCATTGTCAAGCCGGCGGCCACGCCTGCGCCGACAGAGCGCGGGTTCTTCGCGGAACTGCTCGACAACCCGCTCATGCTCGGTGCCGCCGCACTGATCGCGCTGCTGGTCGCCTTCTTTCTCCATCGCGTGCTGGGCCGCAAGCGCCCCCAAAGCGGCGACAGCGTGTTCATCGAAAGCCGCATGCCCAAGGACTCCTTCTTCGGCGCCAGCGGCGGCGAGTCGGTCGACACCAAGAACCGGGGCAATTCGGTCGTCTCCTCGCTGTCCTACTCTCCCAGCCAGCTGGACGCAGGCGACGTGGACCCGGTGGCCGAAGCCGATGTCTATCTGGCCTACGGCCGCGATCTGCAAGCCGAGGAAATCCTGCGCGAAGCACTGCGGGTCAATCCTGAACGCACCGCCATCCACCTCAAGCTGCTCGAGATCCATGCCAAGCGCCGCGACCTGCGCGCCTACGAGGCGCTCGCGGCCGATGTGCACAAGCTGACCGGCGGCACCGGCAGCGACTGGGGTCGCGTGGCGGAAATGGGCAAGGACCTGGATCCCGGCAACCCGCTGTATGAATCCGGCAGCCGCGGCGTCTCCGCCGCCGAAGCCGCCGCATTCGCAGGCACATTGGCAGCGGCGACATCCTCGCCCGCGCCGGCCCTGAGCCCGAGTTCCGGCCCGGTCATGCCACAGGTCGTCGCAGCGCCTCCACCGGCCTTCGTGCCTTCCGTGGCGCCGCTCGATTTCGATCTCGACTTGGCCAAGCCCTCGACGCCGGCGCCGCTCACGGCCAGCCTGCCGCCGACACCGTCGCCGGAGCCATTCCCGTCGACGGTGCGCGAGGTTCCGCGCACCCCGACGCCCGCAGCCGCTGCGGCGACCGACGCCGCTCCGCTGAGCGCCATCGCAGCACTTCATCTCGAGAACGACTTCGACACCGCACCGGGTGTGCTCGAGCCGATTCCGCGCGCGCCCTCGCCCGAGGACGAAATGACGCAGCCGGCAACCCTGCGCGCGGGCTTGCCCGGCGATTCCGGCTTCATCGAATTCGACATGAGTTCGCTGGCCGGCCTGCCGGATCGCAACCCGTCCGACACCGAGCGTGGCCGGCTCGAACCGCTCGAAGAAGGCGCGGAGAGCCCGCATGCGATCAAGCTTTCGCTGGCGCGCGAACTGAAGGCACTCGGCGATGTCGAAGGTGCCCGCTCACTGATCGAGGAAGTCGCTGCCGAGAGCTCGGGCGACGTCAAGGCCGAAGCCAAGCAACTGCTCGGCCAATTGCGCTGAGCGGCCATGGCGCCGCCTACTCCACCGTGAGGCTGGCGCTCGGCATCCGCTACAACGGCCAGGGCTACCAGGGCTGGCAGAGCCAGCTGTCGGGCCAAACCGTCCAGGACAAGCTCGAAGCGGCGCTCACCCGCTTCGCCGCCCAGCCGATCTCCACGCTCTGCGCGGGCCGCACCGATGCCGGTGTCCATGCCTTGATGCAGGTGGTGCATTTCGACACGGCCATTCACCGCACCCCCTTCTCCTGGGTGCGCGGCACCAACCGCTTCCTGCCCGCCGACATCGCGGTGCAATGGGCGCAGCCGGTGCCCGACCAGTTCCATTGCCGCGCTAGCGCGCTCACGCGCCGCTACCTCTACGTGCTGTCGCAGTCGCCGGTGCGGCCGAGCCTGGATGCGGGCCGCGTGGGCTGGTCGATGCGCGCACTCGACGGCAACGCGATGCGCGAGGCGGCCACGATGCTGCTGGGCCAGCACGACTTCAGCTCGTTCCGCGCTTCGGCCTGCCAGGCACGTTCGCCGATCAAGGACCTGCGGCGCATCACGGTCACGCGGCACGGCGAGACGGAACGCTGCCGCTGGCACTTCGAGTTCGAGGCCGACGCGTTCCTGCATCACATGATCCGCAACATCATGGGTTGCCTGGTGCGCATCGGCCATGGCGACGAGCGTCCGGAATGGATGCGCAAGGTACTGGAGGCCCGCAGCCGCAAGGTCGCCGCCCCGACTTTCTCGGCGGATGGCCTGTACTTTCTGGGACCGCTCTACGACGCCGGCTGGGGCTTGCCGCCGCAGGCAACGCTGCAGGCGGGGGGCGTTGCGTATGATGATCCGCCATGACTTCCATTCGCCACGTTGCCCGTACACGCATCAAGATCTGCGGGCTGACACGCGAGGAGGACGTGGACGCAGCCGTCGATGGCGGTGCCGATGCGATCGGCTTCGTGCTGTATCCGGCCAGCCCGCGCGCAGTCACCGTTGAACGCGCGGCGCGGCTGGCCGCCAGGCTGCCGCCCTTCGTCACGCCGGTGCTGCTGTTCGTCAACGAAGAGGCCGCAGCCGCAAGGGCCGCCCTCGCTGCCGTGCCCGGTGCCGTCGCGCAGTTCCATGGCGATGAAACACCCGATCAATGCTGGCAGGCGAGCGGCCAGGGCGCGCACCGCTTCCTGCGCGCGGCCCGGATTCCGGTCGGTGCGGCCGGCGCCGGCTTCGATCTCGTAAAATACGCGTCCGATTACTCCCGCGCCCACGCCATCCTGCTCGACGCCCACGTCGAAGCCTATGGCGGTGGCGGCAAGGCATTCGATTGGTCACATCTTCCACCCGCCGTCGACGCTCACCTCGTCTTGAGTGGTGGGCTCACACCTGCAAACGTGGGCGATGGCATTCGCCAGTTGCGGACGGCCGCCCGGTCGCTGTCCGTTGACGTGAGTTCCGGCGTCGAGGCCTGCAAAGGCATCAAGGACGCCCGGAAGATTCGCGAATTCGTGGCCGCCGTGCGTGCGGCCGACGCCCTGTTCTAGCTGACTGCGCCTCGATCGTCTGGCGCGGCCGGCCCACCGATCGAGACCATGACCACCTACCAGCAACCCGACGCCACCGGCCATTTCGGCATCTACGGCGGCACTTTCGCCAGCGAAACGCTGACCCACGCGATCAATGAATTGCGTGACGCCTACGCCCGGTACAAGGACGACCCCGAATTCCTGGCCGAATTCCACTACGAGCTCGCGCATTTCGTGGGCCGACCCTCGCCGATCTACCATGCGGCGCGCACCAGCCGCGAAATGGGCGGCGCGCAGATCTACCTCAAGCGAGAGGACCTGAATCACACCGGCGCCCACAAGGTCAACAACACCATCGGCCAGGCCATGCTCGCCAAGCGCATGGGCAAGCCGCGCGTGATCGCCGAAACCGGCGCCGGCCAGCACGGCGTGGCCACGGCCACCATCTGCGCACGCTACGGGCTCGAATGCGTGGTCTACATGGGCAGTCAGGACGTGAAGCGCCAGAGCCCGAATGTCTATCGCATGAACCTGCTGGGCGCAACCGTCGTGCCAGTGGAATCGGGCAGCAAGACCCTGAAGGACGCGCTCAACGAGGCGATGCGCGACTGGGTCACCAACGTCGAAAATACCTTCTACATCATCGGCACCGTCGCCGGCCCGCATCCCTATCCGACCATGGTGCGCGACTTCCAGAGCGTGATCGGCATCGAATGCATCGAACAGATGCCCGCCATGCTGGCCGCGCAAGGCCTCGGCGGCGAAGCCGGAGGCCGGCAACCCGACGTGGTGGTTGCCTGCGTGGGCGGCGGCAGCAATGCGATGGGCATCTTCCATCCCTATATTCCCTTCGAAGGCACGCGCCTGATCGGCGTGGAGGCCGCGGGCGAAGGCCTGGACAGCGGCAAGCATTCGGCCTCGATCCTGCGCGGCAGTCCCGGTGTGCTGCACGGCAACCGGACCTACCTGCTGCAGAACGAGGACGGCCAGGTGACCGAGACGCACAGCATCAGCGCCGGGCTCGATTACCCCGGCGTCGGCCCGGAGCATGCCTACCTGGCCGACATCGGTCGCGCCGAATATGTCGGCATCACCGATGCCGAGGCACTCGAAGCCTTTCACTACCTGTGCCGCACCGAAGGCATCATCCCCGCCCTCGAATCGAGCCATGCCTTCGCCCACGCGATGAAACTGGCGAAGACCATGCGCCCCGATCAGTCGATCCTGGTCAATCTCTCGGGTCGCGGCGACAAGGACATCGGCACGGTGGCCGACCTCTCCGGCATCGACTTCTACGATCGGCCGTCGATGCGCGGCCTCAGCGTGAAGGGAGGCCGTGCATGAGCCGCATCGCTGCCACTTTCGACGCCTTGCGCAAGGACGGCCGCAAGGCGCTGATCCCCTACGTGACCGCGGGCTTTCCTTTCGCCGACATCACGCCGGAACTCATGCACGGCATGGCCGAGGCGGGCGCCGACGTGATCGAGCTCGGCGTGCCCTTCTCCGACCCAATGGCCGACGGTCCGGTAATTCAGAAGGCCGGCGAGGCCGCGCTCGCGCTGGGCATCGGCATGAAACAGGTGCTGGCCATGGTCGCCACCTTTCGACGGCAGAACGAAAGCACGCCCGTGGTGCTGATGGGCTACGCGAATCCGGTCGAACACTACGACCTGGTGCACGGCAAGCATTCGTTCATCCGCGATGCCGCGGCAGCCGGCGTCGACGGCCTGCTGGTCGTCGACTACCCGCCCGAAGAGTGCGAGGAATTCGCCGCCAAGCTTCGGGCGAGCGGCATCGACCTGATCTTCCTGCTCGCGCCCACCAGCACCGGCGAGCGCATGGCACAGGTCGGCCGCATTGCCACCGGCTACGTCTACTACGTCTCGCTCAAGGGTGTGACCGGTGCGGGCCATCTCGACACCGAAGCGGTCGGCCGGATGATCCCGCGCATCCGCGAGCACATGCAGCTGCCGGTCGGCGTCGGTTTTGGCATTCGTGACGCGCGCACCGCGCAGGCCGTCGGCTCGGCTGCCGATGCGGTCGTGATCGGCACCCGCATCATCCAGCTGATAGAGAACCAGCCGCGGGAGGCGGTGGTGCCGGTGGTGCGCGAATTCCTGTCCGAAATCCGGCAGGCACTGGACGCCCTGCCCACGGCCACGCCCAAGAACACGGCTGGCCGATAATCCGCATGCCCTCACCCCGGATGGAGACTTCATGAGCTGGCTAGAAAAACTGCTTCCCCCCAAGATTGCGCCCATCGATCCGAGCGAGCGCCGCCAAATGCCGGAAGGCCTTTGGATCAAATGCCCGAGCTGCGACACGGTGCTCTACAAGACCGACCTCGAACACAACCAGAACGTGTGCCCGAGCTGCGGCCACCACCACCGCATCGGCGCGCGCGCGCGGCTGGACGCCTTCCTCGATCCCGAAGGCCGCTACGAAGTCGGCCAGGAAGTGCTGCCGGTCGACGCACTCAAGTTCAAGGACAGCCGCAAGTACCCCGAGCGGCTCAAGGAGGCGCTCGAGAACACCGGCGAGACCGACGCGCTCGTGGTCATCGGCGGCTCGGTGCACAGCATCAATGTCGTGGTGGCCTGCTTCGAGTTCGACTTCATGGGCGGCAGCATGGGCAGCGTGGTCGGCGAGCGCTTCGTGCGCGGCGTCGAGACCGCCATCGAGCAGAAGGTGCCGTTCATCTGCTTCACGGCCACCGGCGGCGCGCGCATGCAGGAAGGCTTGCTGTCGCTCATGCAGATGGCCAAGACCAACGCATCGCTCACCCGGCTGGCCAAGAAGGGCCTTCCCTACATCAGCGTGCTGACCGACCCGACCATGGGCGGCGTGAGCGCGGGCTTTGCCTTCGTCGGCGACGTGGTCATCGCGGAACCGAAGGCGCTGATCGGCTTCGCCGGGCCGCGCGTGATCGAATCGACCGTGCGGGTGACGCTGCCGGAAGGCTTTCAGCGCGCCGAGTTCCTGCAGACCAAGGGCGCAATCGATTTCATCTGCGACCGGCGCGAACTGCGCAAGACCGTGGCCAGCACGCTGGCGATGCTGCTGCGCCAATCCGCCGACGCAGTGGTCTGACGGGCGGCGCGGACCTCAGCGTCCGAGGGTGAACGCCGAGCCCATCAGATTGCCGAGCACGATGGCAACGATCTGCAGCAGCACGATGGCGGCCAGCGGCGACAGGTCGACGCCACCCACCAGCGGAATGAAGCGCCGCAGCGGCCGCACGAGCGGCTCCGCGAGCCGCGCGATGAGATCCTGCAGCATCGAAGACGCGCTCGGCACCCACGACAACACGGCATAGACGATCAGCAGCGCGGTGAGCCCCGATACCGCGAGCTGCAACAGCCCGATCAGCGACACCAGCGGCAGGATCGTCCAGCGGCCCAGGCCGCCCATCAGCAGCCAGAGCAGCAGGAACTTGGCCATCACCAGCAGCCAGGCGGCGATCGCGCTGGCGAGATCCCAGCGCTTGACCGGCGGCACCACGCGCCGCAGCGGCAACACGATCCAGTCGCTGATGGCGAACACGAAGCGGCCCAGCGGGTTACCGAAAGGCACCCGGTGATACTGCATGTAGAGGCGCAGCAGACAGGCGCCCCCGAGGAGGCCGACGATCACGTCGAGCAGAAACGCGGGGATTTGATAGAACATGGGTCGCGGTCGTGAACGGAATGCGATGATAGCCATGCAAGGTTCATCGATGACGACACCCTCCCTTCTGCACGACCTGCCCTTGTTTCCGCTGGGCACCGTGCTGTTTCCCGGCGGCTTGCTGCCGCTGCGCATTTTCGAGGTCCGCTACCTCGACATGATCGGCAAGTGCCACAAGACGGGCGCGCCGTTCGGCGTGGTCGGCCTCACGCTGGGCAGCGAGGTTCGCCGGGCCGGCGCAGAGGCCGAAAGCTTCTCGGCCATCGGGACGCTCGCCGTCATCCGCGAATTCGACGTTCCCCAGGCCGGCCTGATGCAGATCGAATGCGCGGGCACGCAGCGCTTTCGCATTCATTCCAGCGAGTTGCAGAGGCATGGACTGTGGACGGCCAGCGTCGAAGCGCTGCCCGATGACCAGGCGCTCGAAGTCCCGCAGGATCTGCAGCAGAGTGCGGATTCGTTGCGCCGGCTGGTCACCGCGCTGGAAGAGCGGCGGCGGATGGAGGGCAACGACCGCGTGCGGCTGCCGATCGAGCCGCCCTATCGGTTCGACGACTGTGGGTGGGTGGCCAATCGCTGGTGCGAGCTGCTGCCGGTACAGCCCGAGATCAAGCAGCGCCTGATGGAACTCGACAGCCCGCTGATGCGCCTCGAACTCGTCGGCGATCTGCTCGCACGCACCGGCATCGTTGAATAGGCCGCTATCGATTGGATAGCAACCGACAAAGCATCGGCGCGCGCTGGCGGCCGGTCCGGCAGGAAGCGCTGGCGGCTAAAATGGCGAGTTGCGTTCGCGCCCCTACCCTGCTTCCATGTCCGATTCATCGACTCCTTCCGCTTCCGCCACTGTCGCCGCGCCCGCTTCCACGGCGGCCGCCACGATCGACGACAACCAGCTCATCGCCGAGCGGCGCGAAAAACTGAAAGGCCTGCGCGCGGCGCAGGCCGCAGGCCAGGGCGTCGCGTTCCCGAACGATTTCAAGCCCGGCCACCGCGCCGCGGGACTGATCGCAGCGCACGGCGACACGCCGGCCGAGGTGCTCGAAGCCGCGCCGATCGCCGTCAGCGTGGCGGGCCGCATGATGCTCAAGCGGGTGATGGGCAAGGCCAGCTTCGCGACGGTGCAGGACGCCACCGGCCGCATCCAGCTCTACATCACGCGCGACGCGGTGGGCGAAGACGCCTACGCCGCATTCAAGCACTGGGACCTGGGCGATATCGTCGGCGCCGAAGGCTCGGCCTTCAAGACCCGCACCGGCGAACTCTCGGTCAAGGTCACGAAGCTGCGCCTGCTGACCAAAAGCCTGCGGCCGCTGCCGGACAAGTTCCACGGCATGGCCGACCAGGAGCAGAAGTACCGCCAGCGCTATGTCGACCTGATCACCGACGAATCGGCGCGCGAGCGCTTCGCGGCGCGCAGCCGCGCCGTGAGCGCGCTGCGCGAGTTCATGGTGGCCAACGACTTCCTCGAGGTCGAGACGCCGATGCTGCATCCGATCCCCGGCGGCGCCAACGCCAAGCCCTTCAAGACACACCACAACGCGCTCGACCAGGAGATGTTCCTGCGCATCGCGCCCGAGCTCTACCTGAAGCGGCTGATCGTCGGCGGCTTCGAGCGCGTGTTCGAGATCAACCGGAGCTACCGCAACGAGGGCATCTCGGTGCGGCACAACCCCGAGTTCACGATGATGGAGTTCTACGCGGCCTACTGGAACTACCGCGACCTGATGGACTTCACCGAGACGCTGATCCGCACCATCGCAGAGAAGACCGTCGGCCGGCTCGCGCTCGACTACCAGGGCCAACCTGTCGACCTGAGTCTTCCGTTCGAGCGGCTCACGATCCGCGAGGCGATCCTGCGCCACACCGACGCGGGCGACCATGTCGACGATGCCGCCTGGCTCGTCAACGCCCTGCGCAAGCTCGGCCTGACCGAGGACAAGGGCAAGCTCTCGCAGCGCAGCCTCGCCAGCCTGCAGGTGATGTACTTCGAAGAGACGGTGGAAGAAAAACTCTGGCAGCCGACCTTCATCATGGAGCACCCGACCGAGATCTCGCCGCTGGCGCGCGCCAATGACGAACGTCCCGAAGTGACGGAGCGCTTCGAGCTCTACATCACCGGCCGCGAATTCGGCAACGGCTTCAGCGAGCTCAACGATGCCGAAGACCAGGCCGCGCGCTTCAATGCGCAGGTGGCGGCCAAGGACAGCGGCGACGACGAGGCGATGTTCTACGACCATGACTTCGTTCGCGCGCTCGAATACGGCATGCCGCCGACAGGCGGGTGCGGCATCGGCATCGATCGGTTCATGATGCTCCTGACCGATTCGCCGAGCATTCGCGACGTCATCCTCTTTCCTGCGCTGCGCCGGGAATCTTGAACCGCTCTGCGCCCGCGATCGGCATCGATTTCGGCACCTCCAACTCCGCGGTCGCGTCGGTGCAGGGCGATTCGCTCGCCCGCCTCTTGCCGCTCGAAGGATCGGCCACGACGATGCCGACCGCGGTCTTCTTCAACGCCGAGGAGCGCAGCACGCATTTCGGCCGTGAGGCGATCGCGCTGTACCTGGCGGGCACCGAAGGCCGGCTGATGCGCTCGCTCAAGAGCCTGCTCGGCACGCCGCTGATGCAGGACCAGACCGAGATCGGCAACGAGAAGGTGAGCTTCGAGGACATCATCGCCCTCTTCCTGCATGAGCTCGCGAAGCGCGCGCAGGCGCAGTTCGGCGCGCCGCCGGCGCAGGTCGTCATCGGCCGCCCGGTCCGCTTCGTGGACGACGACGACGAGCGAGACCGGCAGGCCGAAGCCGCGCTGCGCCGGGCCGCGCGCCATGCGGGGCTGGGCGAAGTCCGCTTCCAGTACGAACCTATTGCCGCCGCGTTCGACTACGAGCGCCGGATCGATCGCGAGGCGCTGGTCCTGATCGTCGACATCGGCGGCGGCACCTCGGACTTCACGGTGGTGCGCCTGGGGCCGAAGCGCGTCGCACTGGCCGATCGCTCCGGCGACCTGCTGGCCACCGCCGGCGTGCACATCGGCGGCACGGATTTCGACCAGCGGCTCAGCCTCGAATGCGTGATGCCGCATCTCGGCTTCCGGCACATCGGCCCGCGCGGCCGCGAGGTGCCGAGCAAGTCCTTCTTCGATCTGTCGTCCTGGCATCTGATCAACTGGCTGTATGCGCCGCGGGCGATCCGGCAGGTGCAGGAACTGCGGATCAACTATGCCGACACGCGGCTGCATGACCGCCTGGTCGACGTGCTCGTGCATCGCCATGGCCATCGCATCGCCAACGAGGTCGAGCAGGCCAAGATCCGCAGCGGCACGCGCGACGAGGGCGATGGCGTGGCGATCGACCTGTCGTGCGCGCAGGCGGGCCTCGCGTCCGCGCTCACGGCCCGCGACATGCGGCGGCATCTCGCCACGCCGATCGACAACGTGGTGTCGTGCGCGCGCGATTGCGTCCAGCGCGCGAACCTCGGCACCGGCAGGCTCGATGCCATCTACCTGACGGGCGGCTCTTCGGCGCTGCGCCCGTTCCAGCAGGCACTGCGTGACGCATTTCCGGGCACCGAGCTCATCGAAGGAGATCTGTTCGGTGGCGTGGCTGCCGGCCTGGCCTATGCCGCCGCCGGCGCACGCGCGCCGCAAGCGGCATGAAGTACCTGGCTGCCTATCCCGCGGCGCTGCAGGCCCAGGTCGCGCAGCTGGTGGTGCAGGATCAGCTCGGCGAATGGCTGCAAAAACGCTATGGCCGCACGCACGACATCCGCACCGACCGCGCGCTGTACGACTACGTGAGCGATCTGAAGAGCCGTTTCATGCGCAATGCCGAGCCGCTGTCGAAGGTGGTGTTCGACGGCAAGCTGCACGTGATCCGCAATGCGCTCGGCACCCACACGACGGTGTCACGCGTGCAGGGCGGCAAGCTCAAGGCCAAGCGCGAGATCCGCGTCGCGAGCCTGTTCAAGGAAGTGCCGATCGAATGGCTGCGCATGATCGCCGTCCATGAGCTGGCGCACATGAAGGAACGCGCGCACGACAAGGCTTTTTACCAGCTGTGCACGCACATGGAGCCGGACTATCACCAGCTGGAGTTCGACCTGCGGCTCTATCTGACCCATCTCGACGGCGGCGGCGGCCCGCTCTGGCCGGCCGCAAGCTGAAGGCCGCTGTTCAGGCTGGACGGCCGGGCAGCGCCATCTCCAGCGCGCGCTGGTAGACGGGAGAACGTCGCAGCGCATCCCCATCGAGCGCCGGCGCACGCGGCAGCAAGGCCCGCCGGCGCGCCTCGCTGTCGGCATCCGGCCGCCAGCGCCGGCTGCGCCGTGCCGCGGCAAAGCCGTCGAGCAGCTCGTCGAGCACCCTGCCTTCGCCCACGCTCTGGTTGCACAGCAAGGCGAGATCGCAGCCGGCGTCGAGCGCCGACAGTGCGGCATCGGTGTAGCTCAGCAGTTGGCCGTCGATGCGGCGCGCGGCCTCCATGCTGAGGTCGTCGCTGAAGACTGCGCCGTCGAAGCCCAGTCGGCCGCGCAGGATCTGCCGCAGCCACTTCGACGAGAAGCCGGCCGGCCGCGCATCCACCTTGGGATAGATCACATGCGCCGGCATCACGGCCGCGAGGGTGCCGGCCAGCCAGTCGTAGGGCCGGGCGTCGTCCGCCAGGATCGTCTTCAGCCCGCGCCGGTCCACGGGTATCGCGACGTGCGAGTCGGCCCGCACGAAGCCGTGGCCGGGGAAGTGCTTGCCGCAGTTGGCCATCCCAGCCTGCAGCAAGCCGTGCATCAGGCTCTTGGCGAGCAGCGCGACGACGCGCGGATCGCGATGAAAGCTGCGATCACCGATCACGCTGCTCGCGCCGTGATCGAGATCGAGCACCGGCGTGAAGCTGAAATCGACACCGCAGGCGCGCAGTTCGGCAGCGAGCACGAAGCCGCATGCCGTGGCCGCCTGCGTGGCGCGCATCGGATCCGCCATCCAGAGTTCGCCGAGTGCGCGCATGGACGGCAATCGCGTGAAGCCATCCGTGCGAAAGCGCTGGACCCGGCCACCTTCGTGATCGACGCAGATCAGGAGGTCCGGCCGCAGCGCCTTGATCTCCGCGTTGAGGGCGGCGAGCTGCGCGCGGTCCTGCCAGTTGCGGGCGAAATGGATCACGCCGCCCACCAGCGGATCGGCCAGCCGCCGCCGGTCGGCATCGTTCAATGCGAGCCCCGCGACGTCGATGATCAGCGGGGCATGCGATGCAGCCTGGGTCATTCGCGGCGCTCGACGACGACGAAGCTCACCGCGAAGTCGGTCTCGTCGGTCACGGTGACATGCGCCGTCAGGCGCTCTGCGTCGAACCAATCCTTGAGGCCGCCGTGCAGCACGATCACGGGCTTGCCGCTGCGCTGGTTCGCGATCTCGCACAGCCGCCAGGCCATCGGCGTGCGCATGCCGGTGCCGATGGCCTTGCTGAAGGCCTCCTTGGCGGAAAAGCGAGTGGCGAGGTAACGCAGGCCGCGCTGCGGCCAGCGCGCGCTGCGCGTGCGCCAGACACCGAGCTCCGCGTCGCTGAGGACGCGCTCGGCGAAGCGTTCGCCCTGACGCGCGAAGGTGGCGGCGATGCGCCGGACGTCGCAGATGTCGGTGCCGATGCCGTAGATCATCTCAGCGCCCCCGGCGCCGGCAGCCGCATCTACTTCGCCTCACCGATGCAGCGCAGGTACTCGCGCGTGGTCGCGGCATAGCCGAGCTCCAGCGCGTCGGCGACGAAGGCATGGCCGATCGACACCTCGCGCACGCCCGGGACGGCGCGCAGGAATTCGGTGAGGTTCTCGCGGCTGAGGTCATGCCCAGCGTTGACCTCGAGTCCCGCGGCCTGCGCCGCGCGCGCTGCCTCCACATACAGCTGCAGGACGGCGTCCGCCCGGGAGGTGTTGCGCGAGGCGGCATAACCCTCGGTGTAGAGCTCGACGCGATCGGCACCGACGGCCTTGGCGGCCGCCATCATGTCCGGCTCCGGGTCCATGAAAAGACTCACGCGAACCCCGAGCGCGCGGGTTTCGGCGATCAGCGGGCGCAGGCGAGCTGCGTCCTCGGGAAAGCTCCAGCCGTGGTCGCTGGTGGATTGCGTTTCGCTGTCGGGCACGAAGGTCGCCTGGTGCGGACGCAGCTCGCGCACGTACTCCATCAGGTTGTGGAACGGATTGCCTTCGATGTTGAACTCGAGGCCGGCCCAGTCCTTCGCCAGGAGGGCCGACAGGTCGCGCACGTCCTGCGGACGGATATGACGCTCGTCGGGCCGCGGATGCACCGTGATGCCATGCGCGCCGGCATCCAGGCACAGCGCGGCGGCAAAGAGCACGCTGGGGATGCCGAGGGGCCGGGTGTTGCGCACCAGCGCCACCTTGTTGAGGTTGACCGAAAGGAATGTGCTCATAGGGCTTGCAGGTCTCTCATCATCTGCCGCGTGCGCAGCGTTGCGACACCGCAATGGTAGTTGAGCAGCGTGCGCAGCTGGTTGCGCAGCGAACTGTTGGTTCCGGCATTCATCAGGGCGACCTGGCGCAGCGCGGCAGGAAGCGGCGCGCGCTCGCCGAGGGTGCGCTCCACCGCCCGCCATTCCGAACCTTCGAGCGCTGCCTCGTCCTGCGCGGCCTGACGCAGGCCGGCTTCCGGCACGAGGGCGTAGCGCACGTCGTCCTCGAGCGGCGCCAGCGTGAGCGTCTCAGCATCGAGTGCCGGCAGCAAGCCGACTTCGCGCAGCAGCAGCAGCTCGAAGGCGCGAAGGGCCGCGGCTTGCGTCGCGGCCTGAGCGCCCGCATGGTCGCCGGCCAGCACCTGGACGACGCCGGCGTAGGCGTCGAACAGCGCCTCGTGCGCGTCGTCGCGGGCCAGCAGACGCAGCAGGAGTTCGTTGAGGTAGTAGCCGGACAGCAGCGCTTCGCCGGTCGGCATCACGTGGCCACCCATCCACTCGGCCGCCTTGAGGCTCCGGATCTCGGCATCACCGCCATAGGACAGCTGCAGCGGCTGCAGCGGGAGCAGCACCGGCCGGAAGTTGGAGCTCGGTCGCTTGGCGCCCTTGGCGACCAGCGCGATGCGCCCATGGTGCCGGGTGAAGACCTCGAGAATCAGGCTCGATTCGCTCCAGTCGTAGCGATGCAGCACATAAGCCGGCTCATGGGAGGTGCGCTTGACCGCCATGCAAGCTCATTCATACCCGAAAGATCGCACGCGCGCCTCATCGTCCGCCCAGCCCGAGCGCACCTTGACCCAGAGCTCGATGAAGACCTTGGCATCCATCAGCTTCTCGAGTTCCTGCCGCGTCTCGGTGCCGATGCGCTTGATGCGCTCTCCCTTGTCGCCGATCACCATCGCCTTGTGGCCGTCCCGCTCGACCACGATGGTGGCGGCGATCTTGAGCAGGCGCTTCTGGCCCTTGCGCGCGGGGGGCTCTTCCTCGAACTTGTCGATGATGACCGTCGAGGTGTAGGGCAGTTCGTCGCCGGTGAGCCGGAACAGCTTCTCGCGCACCAGCTCGCTGGCCAGGAATTGTTCGCTGCGGTCGGTCAGCTCGTCCTCGGCATACCACCAGGCCTGCTCGGGCAGGTATTTCTCGCAGATGCCGAAGAGGCGCTCGACATCCTTGGCATTCTTGGCCGACATCGGCACGAACTCGGCGAAGGCGTGCTTGCCCTGCATGGTCTGCAGCCAGGGCGCGATATCGCCGCGGCGATGGACGTTGTCGAGCTTGTTGGCGATCAGCACCGTCGGAATGCCGGTGCCGAGCAGCTTCAGCACCCGTTCGTCGGCCGGCGTGAAACTGCCGGCCTCCACCACGAACAGGATCAGATCGACATCCGAGACGGCACCCACCACGGTCTTGTTGAGCGACCGGTTCAATGCATTGGCATGCAGGGTCTGGAAGCCGGGCGTGTCGACGAAGACGAACTGCGTCGCGCCGAGGGTGCGCATGCCGGTGATACGGTGCCGGGTGGTCTGCGCCTTGCGCGAGGTGATGCTGATCTTCTGGCCGACCAGTGCATTGAGCAGTGTCGACTTGCCGACATTGGGCTTGCCCACGATGGCCACGAGACCGCAGCGCTGCGAGGATGGAGTGCCCTCGGAACCGCCTGGCTCTTCGGGCCGGGTCATGGAAGGGTCGGTTGCGTCGTTCATTGGGATGCCTTCGCGCCGCGCGCCTTGAGCCGGATCAACATGGCCGCCGCGGCGGCCTGCTCGCCGGCGCGGCGCGAGCCGCCGATGCCGCGTTCGCACAGGCCCAGTTCGGCCACTTCGCACTCGACATCGAAAGTTTGTTTGTGGGCCGCACCCAGCGTCCCGACGACGCGATAGGCCGGCAGCTTCATTTTGTGGCCCTGCAGCCATTCCTGCAATTCGGTCTTCGGGTCCTTGGCCGCCGCTTCCATGCGCGGATTGATTTCGACCGCCTCGTAAAGGCGATGCACCAGCGCCTGCGCGGGACCGTAGCCCGCATCGAGGTACACCGCACCGATCAACGCTTCCAGCGCATCGGCCAGGATCGAAGGCCGGCTCGAACCACCCGAGCGCGCCTCTCCTTCACCGAGGCGAAGCAGCGGTGACAGGGCCAGCTTGATCGCAAGCTGATGCAGCGTCTCCTGCCTGACCAGGCTGGCGCGCACCCTGGACAGATCGCCTTCGGGCAGCGCCGACAGACGCGCGTAGAGCAGATGAGACACGGCGAGGTTGAGCACCGAGTCGCCCAGGAATTCGAGCCGCTCGTTGTGGTCCGCCGAAAAACTGCGGTGCGTCAGCGCAAGCTGGAGGAGGCGTCCGTCCGAGAACGAATGCTGGATGCGCGCCTGCAGCGCGGCAAGGCCGCCCTCCGGGGGGTGTTTCATTCAGTGCGACTGGCCCTGGTACTTGAGCGTCAGGTAGGCCGGGCCGAAGAGATGGATCTCGCGCTGGTACGCAAACGACACCACGACCTTGTCGCCGACCTTCTGGACGTCGAGGTCCTTGCCGGCGACGGAGGTGAAGTCGTCGATGGCCTGGGCGCGATCGAAGATGGCCCGTACCTCGGGGACCGTCGCGCCCTCCGTGGCCTTGTTGGCTGCCTTGAGAATCGCCTGGTATTCGATCAGCGTCGGAATCACCTGCGCCACGACGACGCCGAGGCAGGCCAGCACGATGGCCACGAACAGCAGCCCGATGAAGGAGATGCCGCGCTGCTTTTGTTTCGACTCGATTGCTCTCATGCTTGCCCTCTTCCCCTCGAATGAAAAATCTGAATCGTTATTGGAATCCGCCGATGCGCTTGAGATTGCCGAAATTCATCCACACGAAGAACGCCCGGCCCACGATGTTCTGGTCCGGAACGAAGCCCCAGTAGCGCGAATCGAGCGAGTTGTCACGGTTGTCGCCCATCATGAAATAGTGGCCCGGCGGCACCTTGCAGACGACACCCTCGACACTGTAGCGGCAATTTTCCTGATTCGGGAAGGGCATGATCTCGGCCTCGGACAGGCCTGCGCGCCGGTTATCGTCATTGAGCAATTTGTGCTGTTTTCCGCCAAGATTTTCCGAGTACTGTTTGAGGTAGCTCATCGTCTCCTCATCGAAATAGTCGGGCACCGGGTCCTTGCTGATCGGCTGCCCGTTGATCGTGAGCTTCTTGTTGAGGTAGGCCACCTCGTCGCCCGGCACGCCGACCACGCGTTTGATGTAGTCCATGCTCGGCTTGGGCGGGTAGCGGAACACCATCACGTCTCCACGTGCGGGCGGCGTCCCCTCGGTGATCTTGGTGTTGATGACCGGAAGCCGCAACCCGTAGGTGAACTTGTTGACCAGGATCAGATCGCCGGTCAGCAGGGTCGGCATCATCGAACCTGACGGGATCTTGAACGGCTCGAACAGGAACGAGCGCAACAGGAAAACCGCCAGGATCACCGGGAACAGGCCTGCGGTCCAATCCAGCCACCACGGCTGCATGATCAGCCGTTCGCGCGCCGTGGTGTCGACCTTGTCGACCTGCGTGATGCCCTGACGGGCCAGCTCTTCGCGCCGCTGCGCCAGCGAGGCGTCGAGCGTCTCGGCCGCACGCCGACGCTTCGGCAGGAAGTAGAACCGTTCCGCCAGCCAATAGATACCCGTGACGACGGTGGCCAGGAAAAGCAGCAATGCGAAGTTGCCTTCGATCGCGCCGAAGTACCAGGCGCCGATATAGCCCGCAAAGGCCGCGAGGATCAGTGAGGTGAGAAATGCCATCGTTAGTCTTCGACTTGCAGGATGGCGAGAAAGGCCTCTTGCGGGACCTCGACCGTGCCGATCTGCTTCATTCGTTTTTTGCCCGCCTTCTGCTTCTCGAGCAACTTCTTCTTGCGAGTGATGTCGCCGCCGTAGCACTTGGCGAGCACGTTCTTGCGGAGGGCTTTGATTGTCTCACGCGCGATGATGTTGACGCCGATCGCGGCCTGGATCGCGACGTCGTACATCTGGCGGCTGATGATCTCGCGCATCTTGGAGACGACCGCCCGGCCGCGGTACTGGCTCTGGCTGCGGTGAACGATGATCGACAGCGCGTCGACCTTGTCGCCGTTGAGCAGGATGTCGACCTTGACGACGTCCGACGCGCGGTATTCCTTGAACTCGTAGTCCATCGACGCATAGCCGCGAGAGACCGATTTCAGCTTGTCGAAGAAGTCCAGCACGATCTCGCCGAGCGGCATCTCGTAGGTCAGCATGACCTGTCGGCCGTGGTAGGCCATGTTCATCTGCACGCCGCGCTTCTGATTGGCAAGCGTCATCACGGCGCCGACGTATTCCTGCGGCATGTAGAGATGAACCGTGACGATGGGCTCGCGGATCTCCGACATCCTGCCGATGTCGGGCATCTTCGACGGGTTCTCCACCATCACCACTTCGCCGTCGTTCTTCATGACCTGGTAGACGACGCTGGGCGCGGTCGTGATCAGGTCCTGATCGAACTCGCGCTCCAGCCGCTCCTGCACGATTTCCATGTGCAGCAAGCCGAGGAAACCGCAGCGGAATCCGAAGCCCAGCGCCTGGGACACTTCCGGTTCATAGTGCAGCGACGAATCGTTGAGCTTGAGTTTTTCCAGCGCGTCGCGCAGCGAGTCGTACTCGCTGGCCTCGGTCGGATAGAGGCCGGCGAAGACCTGCGGCTGGATTTCCTTGAAGCCAGGCAAGGCTTGCGTCGCCGTGGCGGCTGCGCCACCCGTGCCGGGCTTGATCAGCGTGACGGTGTCGCCCACCTTCGCGGCCTGCAGTTCCTTGATGCCCGCGATGATGAAGCCCACTTCACCCGCTTCGAGCGATGGACGAGGCTCCGTCGCCGGGGTGAAGACGCCGAGGTTGTCCGCGTTGTAGGTCGCACCCGATGCCATCAGCTTGATGCGCTCGCCCTTTGCGAGGCGGCCATCGACCACGCGCACCAGCATCACGACGCCCACGTAGGCATCGAACCAGCTGTCGACGATCATGGCCCGCAAGGCGGCGTTGGGATCGCCTCGGGGCGCGGGCACCTTGCTGACGATGGCTTCGAGGATCTCGTCGATGCCCATGCCGGTCTTGGCCGAGCAGGGAATCGCATCGGTCGCATCGATGCCGATCACGTCCTCGATCTCGGACTTCGCATTGTCGGGATCGGCTTGCGGCAGATCCATCTTGTTGAGCACCGGCACGACCTCGACGCCGAGATCGAGCGCGGTGTAGCAGTTGGCAACCGTCTGCGCTTCGACACCCTGGCTGGCATCGACGACGAGCAACGCGCCTTCGCACGCGGACAGCGAGCGGCTCACTTCGTAAGAGAAGTCGACATGCCCCGGCGTATCGATCAGATTGAGGTTATAGACCTGTCCATCGCGCGCCGTGTAGTGCAGTGCAGCGGTCTGCGCCTTGATGGTTATCCCACGCTCTTTCTCGATGTCCATCGAGTCGAGAACCTGTGCTTCCATATCGCGGTCGGCAAGTCCGCCGCAACGCTGTATCAAGCGGTCCGCGAGCGTCGATTTGCCATGATCGATGTGCGCGATGATCGAAAAGTTTCTGATGTGATTCATCAACGAGAACGCTTAAGTACTTGAATTGGTTCGTGCGCGGAAAGCGACAGGCAAGAAAAAAGGGCGCGTCCCCGAGAGACGCGCCCTGAACCAACAAGCAATGGCAACTGCAGTAGTTGGAACTTCATTGTAGGCAAAAAGGGGGGCGCGTACAGCCGGGCCGAAGCCCCGGAACCGTCGTTGCAGGTCAGCAACATGGAGGTTATGAACAGCTTATCAACACGATCGGTGGACCGTTTCCTTAACAACTTGTGGGCGATCTGTGGAGCGCCGGTGGACGGGTGCCTCACATCTCGCATGGTGAAGAGAGGGCCCTTGCTTATGCGCACTCCGGCGAGGCGACGGAGCCTATTCTACTGAAATTCATCGTTAGCTCGGCAACAAGTTAGTGAATACAAACAAATATAGATCTTCCGATGCGCCAAGAATTTTTTATTTCCGTGCTCGCCGTCGTCGCAAAGCTACCAAAAAAGGGCCCCAAACCCGACTGCAGGGTGGGGCCACTTGACGCTGAGCGCCGGATCAGCGTGAAGGCCGGATCAGTGCGTATTGGGCCCAGTCACCTCGCCTGAAAAGCACGCTGATCGGCTTGGCCTTGTCAGCCTTCGCCAGCACCGACTCGAATTCCTTGACGCTGGAAATCTCGACGTTGCTGATCGCAAGCACGATGTCACCCTCGCGCAAGCCAGCCCTGGCGGCGGCTTCGGCGGCCGCGTCGACCCTGACGCCGTTCTTGAGCTTGAGCTCCTTTTTCTGCGCCTCCGTGAGATCGCTGAGTGCGAGTCCCAGCGACTTGGCGGCGGCGGACGCGGGCGACTTGGTGGGTGACTCATCCCGCTCCGACGCACGCTTGGCAGGCTTGTCGGGCTCGATCTCCGCCACCGTCACGGACAGATCGCGCGTGCTGCCGCGGCGAAACACCGTGACGGAACTCTTGGTGCCCGGCTTCGTGTTGCCCACGAGGCGCGGGAGGTCGCTGGGTTTTTCGATGGTCTTGCCGTCGAACTTGGTGATGATGTCGCCCGGCTCGATTCCGCCCTTGTCGCCCGGCGATCCGGCTTCGACGCCGCGCACCAGAGCGCCCTGGGCCTTGCCCAGGCCGATGGACTCGGCAACGTCCTTCGTGACCTGGTCGATCTGCACACCGATGCGCCCACGCGAAACCCGGCCGGTGGCACGCAGCTGATCGCTGACGCGGATGGCTTCGTCGATCGGGATCGAGAACGAAATGCCCATGAATCCGCCCGAGCGCGAGTAAATCTGGCTGTTGATGCCCACCACCTCGCCCCGCATGTTGATCAGCGGGCCGCCGGAATTTCCGGGGTTGATGGCAACGTCGGTCTGTATGAACGGCAGGTAGTCGCCCGTGTCGCGCTGCTTGGCGCTCACGATGCCTGCTGTCACGGTATTTTCGAGGCCGAACGGCGACCCGATGGCCATCACCCATTCGCCCACGCGCAGCTTGGATACGTCGCCCACCTTGACCGCCGGCAGCCCCGTCGCATCGATCTTCACGACAGCCACATCGGTCCGCTTGTCGACGCCAATCAACTTCGCCTTGAATTCGCGCTTGTCGGTCAGCGTGACGAGCACCTCCGACGCATCTTCCACCACATGTGCGTTGGTCATCACAAAGCCGTCGGACGTGAGGATGAAGCCGGAACCCACGCCTCGCGGGCGCTCTTCCTCCTGCGGCGCTTGCGGCCGGTTCGAGCGCGGTCCCTGGCGCGGCGTCCCGGGCATCGGTTGGCCGAAGAAACGGCGGAAGAACTCCTGCATTTCCTCGTCCATTTCGCCATTGCCCTGCGACGTCACCTTTTCGACGGTTCGGATATTGACCACCGCCGGTCCAACTTGATCGACGAGATCGGTAAAGTCGGGAAGGGTCCGCACCTGCGCATGGGCCGGCATGGCCGGCAGGAAAGCGGCGGCGGAAGCAAGGGCAAGCGCGCCCGCCATCAGGTATGAACGGATTTTGTTCCCCTCGATCTTGAACATCATCGGTTTCTTTCGTATGAGAGAGCTAAGACAACAACAATACCTTCAACGGCTCGCCGAAGTTTTCAGGCGTCCGGAGAGCGATCAGTGCGTGTGGACAAGACTGTGGGCAAATGCGTCGAGCGTCTGTGGCGGCACTTCGCCGACCGCCGTCAGCCACCAATCGCCATCCTTGCCGGTCAGTCGGCGCGTCAGCGTGTAGGTGGCGCCCAGCGCAAGAACAACTTCCCGAGGCTGACGCTGCGCATCGTAAGGCTCGACGAACAGCGAAACCGATGCAAGGCCGTCCGAAAAAGTCCATTGCATCGTGTGGCCCTGCGGACCATCACCCATCGGACGCCGGTAACAGCTGATCGGCCTGAAGCCGGCGATCGGCGTCTTGAGCGACCAGCCTTCTTTCGACGCCGTGGTGCGCTCGAGCTCGGACTTCTCGATCCGGTAGCCCGCGGTGCTGCTCATCATCTGTGCGAGCGCATGCGCCTTGACCGGTGCATCGAGTTGAAGCTCAGAAAATGCGGACTGCTCGATCACCCGGTTCTCGTTGTCGATGGTCTGAAGCTTGACCACCAGGCCCGTGCGCCGTTCGCTCCAGACGCGGTAGCCGAAGCGCAGGCCGTCGCTCGGCTCGAGTTGGACCACGTCCGCATCGAACCCGGCAACCCGGTCCTTGCCGAGCACGCGCGCGTTGTAGAAATCGTCAATGGAAGAATCAGGACTGCCGAGGAGATTGGGAAACAGTTCGAGATTTTCCCGTTTCTCGCTCTTAACGATCTTGGCCTCGGGCAAGAAGGTCATGACCTGATCGTTGCGGCGGAAGGTCGAGCGCGGCGGCCCCGAAAGAGCCTCGATGCGCTCCATCTGGAGATCGCCTTCGCACACGTGCCAGATACGGGCGCTCGACAGGTTGCCCACCGCCGCGGAAACCACGAAGGTGCCCGCATAGCTGCGCTGTCGTGAGGCGGCATGCATGCGCTGCAGCCATTCGACCGCCCCGAGCTTTGGCATCTCCCCGCCTGAGGCGTTGGCCCAGCTTTTTGGAGGCGGCACGGGCGCGCGACCTTGTGCCACCGCGGCCTGCCCGGCGCACAAGGCAGCCATCAGAACCACGGCCCCGCGCGCGGAAGTCGACATTGGAACAATCATCTCGACAGTTGCAGGCGCGCGTTCAGCGCGAGGGGCCTTCGAAGGTGGCATTGCGCAGAAAGCCGGAAGGCATTTGCGCGCCGCCGACCTGCCGGTGCGCTTCGAGCAACTGATCCAGACGAGGATCGCGCAGCATGACCTGCGGGCCGCCGCTTCCGACAACCACCCGCGTCGGCGTGAACGAGGACATGGCCTGCTGAGGCGAAATCGACGCGGCAAGCACCGAATTCGAGGTCTGTTGCTGCGCCAGTTGTGCATCGCCGGGCTGGGGGGCGGCGCTGCCGCCGACCCAATTCCATCCGATCGCCGCCGCCGCCGCCAACGAGGCCGCCCCCGCAACGAGCTTCCATCGAAAGACCGGCTCATTGGCTGCTTCGAGACGAGGCGTGGCAGCAGGCTGCGGCTCGACGAACAGCGAAACAGGCGCGGCCGGCTCCGCCTCGAGGCGACGCTGCAGCCGGGAAAGGAATTCGGAAGAATCGCTGCAGGCGGTATGAACACCGGAACGCAGCACGTCGCCGACGAGGTGGTACGTGTGCCAGGTCGCGCGCAACTCGCCTTCGCTGCCGACCTTGCCGATCGCCTGCGCGAATTCATCGCCTTGCAAATAGCCATCGACGAGTGCCGACACCTGCTCGCGACCTGTACTTGTGTGGTTCATTTCATTCACCTGCTTACCAACGTTTGCCGGACTGGTTGTCCAGCAATGGCTTGACCTTTGCCGAAATGGCTTCACGCGCCCGGAAAATCCGCGACCGCACCGTGCCGATCGGGCAGTTCATCACTTCGGCGATCTCTTCATAACTCATCCCTTCGATCTCGCGCAGCGTGACGGCCTGCCGCAATTCGGCGGGCAGCGCCTCCATGGCCGTTTCGACGGCCTCGGCGATCTCGTTGGCAGCCATGACGGATTCGGGCGTCTCGTCGCTGATTGGTTCGTTTCCGGGCCGGTAAGTTTCATCGTCGTCTTCGGAAGACGAGCGCAGGGCGCTTTCGGAGACGGTCGGGTCGCGCTTCATGTCGACCAGGGCTTTCTTGGCCGTATTGACGGCGATGCGGTAGAGCCAGGTGTAGAACTGCGCTTCGCCGCGGAACTGATGCAGCGCCCGGTAGGCCCGGATGAAGGTTTCCTGCGCAATGTCCTCGACCAGATTCACGTCCCGCACCATCCGGCCGATCAGCCGCTCGATGCGCCGCTGGTACTTGATCACCAGCAGTTCGAATGCCTTCTGGTCGCCGGCGACCGTTCGCTGCACGAGTTGAAAGTCGACTTCGCCAGGCCTCGGCTCTGCGGCGGGCGCGCCGGTCAAACCGGCGTCCGGTGGCACGGGCGGCAAGGAAGCGGTCATGAGAGGGGGTGATGTCCGCTGGCGGACGCTGCGCGCCCGGAGCCGGCGGCCGATCCCGCTGACGGAGCGCGCGAATATACCGCACGGCGCAGATCTCGCCAGCGTTCCGGCTTTGCATGTCGGTCGAGCCAGATCCAGCGCTGCGTGCGACCGGACTCGATCACGCGCACCAGCAGCAAGGATTGCAAGTCGAGCGCCACATGCGCTGCCGCGGCCCGCAGCACCGTGCTGCCTGAAAGCGACCAATGCTGGCCGTCGAAACTCAGTTCGGCGGGCGCGGCACGGCGGCTGAAATCTCGCCAGGCCAGCGCGCTGGCAAGGGCGACGCCCAGGGTCAACGACGCCTGCCGCCAACCGAAGGCCTCGAATCGAATGCTCACGAAAACGGATGAACCGACGCCGAAGATCCAAATGATCAGGACCAGCAGATCCGCATTGCGCGAGCGCCCCACCGGATAACTCACCGACGGGGCGCCGTGCATAGGTCGGAGGAAATCAAACGCGCTTGAACACCAGCGAGCCGTTGGTGCCGCCGAAGCCGAAATTGTTCTTGAGCGCGACGTCGATCCTGAGATCGCGCGCCTCGTTGGCGCAATAGTCGAGATCGCACTCCGGATCCTGATTGAAGATGTTGATCGTGGGGGGGCTCTTCTGCTCATGCACCGCCAGCACGGTAAACACGGACTCGATGCCGCCGGCACCGCCCAGCAGGTGACCCGTCATCGATTTCGTCGAATTCACGACCAATTTGCGGGCATGGTCGCCAAAGGCATTCTTGATCGCGTTGGTTTCATTGACGTCGCCGATCTGCGTCGAGGTGCCGTGCGCATTCAGATACTGAATCTGATCAGTGTTGACGCCCGCGTTGTTCAAGGCCATCACCATGGACCGACGCGGCCCGTCGACGTCAGGAGCGGTCATATGAAACGCATCGGCGCTCAGGCCGAAACCCGACACCTCGGCGTAGATCTTGGCTCCGCGTGCCTTCGCGTGCTCGTATTCCTCGAGTACCAGCACGCCAGCGCCTTCTCCGAGAACAAAGCCATCGCGATCGCAATCCCAGGGACGGGAGGCGGTGGCCGGATCGTCATTGCGCGTCGACAGCGCACGCGCCGCGGCGAATCCGCCGATGCCGAGCGGCGATACCGTGGATTCCGAACCACCGGCGATCATCACATCCGCATCGCCATATTCGATCATGCGCGCGGAGACGCCGATCGCGTGCAGGCCGGTGGTGCATGCGGTGACGATCGCAATGTTCGGGCCCTTGAACCCGTATTTGATCGACACGTGGCCCGAGATCATGTTGATGATCGACGCCGGCACGAAGAACGGCGATACGCGGCGCGGCCCGCGATTGACCAGTTCGCCATGGGTTGCCTCGATCAGAGGCAGTCCCCCGATTCCGGAACCAATATTGCAGCCGATGCGTACCGCCTCCTCGTGAGGCAGCGCGTCGCCGGTCGGCAAGCCGCTGTCCTGCACTGCCTGTATCGCAGCCGCGAGCCCCAGATGGATGAAGCGATCCATATGGCGCGCTTCCTTCTCGGGTATGTACTTCGTGATGTCGAAGCCCTTGACCTCGCCCGCGAATTTGCAGGCGAAGGCACTCACATCGAACTTGGTGATCGTGTCGATGCCCGACTTCCCGGCCAACAGGTTGGCCCAGGATTCGGCGACGGTATTTCCGACAGGAGAGAGGCAACCGAGCCCGGTCACGACGACGCGGCGTTTGGTCATGCCGGCAAACCTTTCTGGAAGCGCCGAGGCTGTCGTGCGACGCATGCGGACATCAACGCCGCAGGCCGGAACGAGCGTTCAGCGAGGCCGATTTCAGGCCTTTTGATTCTTGGTGGCGTAGTCGACGGCATTCTGGACCGTCGTGATCTTCTCGGCATCTTCGTCGGGGATCTCGATGCCGAACTCGTCTTCGAGCGCCATCACGAGTTCGACCGTGTCGAGCGAGTCTGCGCCAAGGTCGGCGACGAAAGCCTTTTCGTTGGTGACCTGGGACTCTTCAACGCCGAGCTGCTCGGCAATGATTTTCTTGACACGTGCTTCGATATCGCTCATTTGGTTCCCTCTGAGGGTTGTAGGTAATCGGGGATTTTAGCCGGCCGCATTGTGGCATTTGCCACGCGGCCGTTCGAGAAAAGTGGGTGGCCCCGCGGGCGCTCACATGTGCATGCCGCCGTTGACGTGCAACTCCTGCCCCGTGACGTAAGCCGCCTGGGGTGAAGCCAGATACGCGACCGCATGCGCAATATCGGCTGGTTTGCCGAGATGGCCTAGCGGAATCGCCGAAAGCAGCGCCTGCTGCTGCGCTTCGGGCAGGCTGGCCGTCATGTCGGTCTCGATGAAGCCGGGCGCCACGCAATTGACCGTGATATTGCGACTGCCGAGCTCGCGCGCCAAGGCACGCGTCATTCCAGCAACACCGGCTTTGGCGGCCGCATAGTTGGCCTGGCCAGCGTTGCCCGCCGCGCCCACGACGCTGGTGATATTGACGATACGGCCATAGCGCTGCTTCATCATGGGGCGAATCACCGCACGGGACACGCGGAAAACGGCCTTGAGGTTGGTGTCGAGCACAGCATCCCAGTCGTCGTCCTTCAATCGCATGGCGAGGGTGTCGCGGGTGATGCCGGCGTTGTTGACCAGCACATGAATGGCACCGTAAGCCTTGACGATTTCATCGACCAGCGTTTCGACCGCCTTCACGTCGTTGACGTTAAGCGCCCGCCCTCGGCCGTCATGGGCACTCAGAGCGGACGTGATCTTGGCAGCCCCTTCGTCTGTGGTCCCGGTTCCGATGACCTTGAGACCACGCTGTGCCAGCTCGAGCGCAATCGCCGCGCCGATGCCGCGCGACGCGCCAGTAACCAGTGCGATCTGGCCTTCGAATCTTGGTGTACTCATAGAAGAAAATCCGGAATCTCGGCTTTCAGCCACCGAGCAGTTGCCTGGTTTCGGCGAGCGTCGCCGGGTCATACATCGATACAGCGGCAAGTTCCGGCGCGATGCGCTTGGCCATCCCCGCCAGAACCCTGCCCGGACCACATTCGACAATGGCGTCGACGCCCCTGTTTTTCAACGCCTGAACGCTTTCCACCCATCGCACCGGCCCGGCCGCTTGCCGGACCAATGCCGCCCGAATGCGATCGGAGTCGACTTCGATGCTGACATCGATGTTGTTGACAACGGGAATCTGCGGCGTGGCCAGGCTGATCGACGCCAGCCGCTCGCGCAACGCCTCGGCAGCCGGCTTCATCAGGCTCGAATGGAAAGGCGCGGATACCGGAAGCAGCAGCGCGCGCTTGGCGCCGTTGCCCTTGAGGATCTCGCAGGCCTTGTCGACGGCCGCCTTGCTGCCTGCGATCACGGTCTGCACCGGATCATTGAAATTCACCGCCTCGACGATTTCAGCGCTACCGGGGCCGAATGTGGCCGTCGCTTCGGCGCAACCTTCCTTCACCTTCTCAGCATCCATGCCAAGGATCGCCGCCATCGCGCCAACGCCGACGGGCACGGCATGCTGCATGGCCTGTGCCCGGAAACGCACCAAAGGCGCGGCCTGCACCAAGGTCAAGACTTCGGATGCCACCAATGCGGAATATTCGCCCAGCGAGTGGCCCGCCACGACCGACGGCTTGGCGCCGCCTTCTGCGAGCCATGCCCGCCATGCCGCGATGCTCGCGACCAACATGACGGGCTGCGTGTTGGTGGTCAAGGCAAGCGCTTCTTTCGGGCCTTCGTGGATGAGCCGTGCGACATCTTCGCCCAGCGCATCGGATGCCTCGTGCAGCGTTTCAGCGACCGCGGGATGATCGCCCCAGGCGTCCAGCATCCCCACAGCTTGAGAGCCCTGTCCCGGAAAGACAAAAGCAAAGGACTTCATTCTTGGTATCTCCGATCGCGTCACAGCCTTTCCCAAGGCAGCGCCCGCGCTACAAGTCCAGCAGTATTGCACCCCAGGTGAAGCCGCCACCCACGCCTTCGAGCATGACGGTATCACCCTTTTTGACCTTGCCTGAACGCACGGCCTCGTCCAGGGCCAGCGGAACGGAAGCCGCAGAAGTGTTGCCGTGCTCGCCGACCGTCACGATCAGCTTTTCGAGCGGCACTTTCAGCTTTCTTGCAGTTCCCTCCATGATGCGGATGTTGGCTTGATGAGGAATCAGCCAATCGATATCCGCCTCCGTCTTGCCCGCCTTCTGCAATGTGTTGCGTGCGGCATCCTCCAGCACGCGAACGGCCAGTTTGAAAACAGCCTGTCCGTCCATGTGAAGCAGTGGCGTCCCGAGCACGTTGCCGCCGGACACATGACCAGGGACGCACAGGATGCCCACGTGCTTGCCATCGGCGTGCAAGTCACTCGCAAGGATGCCCGGCTCTTCGCTGGCCTCGAGCACTACGGCGCCGGCGCCGTCGCCGAACAGAACGCAAGTCGTGCGATCGTTGAAGTCAAGAATGCGCGAAAACACTTCTGCACCGACGACCAAGGCGCATTTGGCGGTGCCGGTGCGAACCATTGCGTCGGCGACCGTGAGCGCATACACGAAGCCGCTGCAAACCGCCTGGACGTCGAATGCCGGACATCCGGCAATGCCGAGCTTGTTCTGAAGGATCGCCGCCGAGGAAGGGAACACCATGTCGGGCGTCGAAGTGGCAACGATGATCAGATCGATGTCGGCGGCAGTGCGGCCGGCTGCCTCGATGGCATGCCTGGCGGCTTCCAGTGCCAGATCACTGCTCGTGACCTCAGGCGCTGCGAAATGTCGAGCGCGAATGCCAGTGCGCTCGATGATCCATTGGTCGGAGGTCTCGATGCCGCGTGCAGCGAGTTCGAGCGCGAGATCATCGTTGGTCACCCGGCGTGGGGGCAGATAGCTGCCAGTGCCGGTAATGCGGGAAAAAGCGGTCATCAAGCGTGGAGTGCCGCCGCGTCGGCCGGCACCGCCGATTTCTGCCGGGCAAGCAATGGCGCGGCGTGGGCGATGCGGGCCCGCACGCGATCGAGCAGGTTGTTGCGAGCGGCATCATAAGCGCGATCCAGCGCATGGCCGAAGGCCACTTCGTCCGCGGACCCATGGCTCTTGAACACCAGCCCCCGCAGCCCGAGCAAGGCTGCGCCGTTGTAGCGACGGTGGTCGAGTCGACGCTTAAGCGCCTTTAGAACAGGATAGGAGACGATGGCAGCAAATTTACTGAAAAAGCCGTTCGAATACTCAATCCTGAGAAAGTCCACGATCATGGAGGCGACACCTTCGGTTGCCTTCAATGTCACGTTGCCGACAAAACCGTCACACACCACGATGTCGGTCGTGCCCTTGAAAATATCGTTGCCCTCGACGTTTCCATAAAAATTCAGATCCTGAGAACTCGCGGCCTTTTGAAGCAGTTGACTGGCTCTTTTGATCGCTTCACTGCCCTTTATCGCTTCTTCGCCCACATTCAGCAATCCCACGCTGGGCGATTCGTTGCCTGTGAGTGCGGATACGAGAGCCGATCCCAGCACGGCAAACTGCAGCAGATCCTCGGCATCGCAATCCACATTGGCACCAAGGTCGAGCACTGTGGTGGCTCCGCCCTTGCTGTTGGGAAGTTGAGGAGCGATGGCGGGTCTGTCGATGCCATCGAGGGTTTTCAGAAGATAGCGGGCAATAGCCATCAAAGCGCCAGTGTTGCCAGCAGATATTGCTGCCTGTGCAGCACCGTCCTTGACCTGCTGGATTGCCACACGCATCGAGGAGTCTTTTTTCTTGCGCAGAGCAACCTCGATAGGGTCATCCATGCCAACCACTTCGCTGGCACCAATCACCGTGGCGCGCGGATGAGAGAAGTCTGCGAGCGCTGCGGGCGCTCCGACCAGGAGCAGCGAGGCCTCGGCATGCCGCTCAAGAAATGCCCTGCAGGCCGCGAGCGTGACGCGCGGCCCGTGATCGCCGCCCATGCAATCAACTGCAAGGGTGATCACAGGGCGCCCCGTAGGGGCTTCGGAAGAAGTGACCATCAAAACAAAGGCCCGACGCTACAAAGAAAGTAGCCTCGGGCCTTGGCCTTGAAATAGGAATCAGGCTTCGGACTTGGTCTTGAGGACCTTGCGACCGCGATAGAAACCGTTCGGGCTGATGTGGTGGCGCAGGTGGATTTCACCCGTGGTCGGTTCGACCGCGATACCAGGCACGCCCAAGGCGTTGTGCGAACGGTGCATGCCGCGCTTGGACGGCGACTTCTTGTTTTGCTGGACGGCCATACTGGCTCCTGAAGAAATGCGGATGGATTGGTGGGCATGCGAGGCGACAGCAACGATAAAACGTCCACAGCGGCGCGCGCGAAGCCCATGATTATAGCCCAAGCCGCGCAAGTGGCGCCACGCACTCGCGTCTGCGCTTCATTCCGGCTTTCGGGGGCGAAGGGTGCCCAGAACAGCAAAGGGATTGGGGCGCGCACCCTCTTCGCCATTGAAATCGGGATCCTCGGCAGAAAATCGAATCAGCTCTGGGCACACCTCATGCCGCGGCGTGATAGGGATTTCCATCAGCAACTCGTCCTCGACCAGCGCGCGCAAGTCGAAGTCGCGGCTCGACACCAGGACATCTTCCTCCGACGCTTCATCCTCTGCCGCCGCAATGGCCTCGTCCCCGGCGAAACGGAACCAGCGGTCGATCTGCAGGTCCACGTCGACCGGACCGAGGCAGCGCTGGCAAATCAAAGGAACGCGAGCCCCCGCCGACAAATGCAACCAGGGAACCGTCCCCCCGGCAGAGCCGCCTCGGCAAGCCCCTGTGGCTTTCCAATGGACTGTCGATCCAGGAGCCGGGGCGGCCAGTTCCGCTTGCAGGCGCGGGTAGCTTGCGAGCGGCTCCTCTCCCGAAACAGTGGCCGCGGTCTCGGCAAAAGCATCTACGTCGAGTCGGCTGGGGTGAAATTCTCTCGTCATCGGGCTCAGTCTAAACCGCTCGCGCACAATCATGGCCCATGCAACGTGCCGTCATTCTTGCCTCGACCTCGCGCTACCGTCGCGAACTTCTTGCGCGGCTGCGCCTGCCTTTCGACGTGCAGGCACCCGAAGTCGACGAAACGGCGCTGGCTGGCGAGACGCCGCGTGCGCTCGCGGAGCGTCTCGCACTGGAAAAGGCAAACGCTGTCGCCACCCACTTTCCCGAGGCCGTCGTGATCGGCTCCGACCAGGTGGCCGATCTTGCAGGTGAAGCGCTCGGCAAGCCCGGGGATCACGCGCGTGCAACAACTCAACTGCAACGCATGAGCGGTCAGACCCTGGTCTTTCAGACAGCGGTTGCGGTAGTCTGCGGGGCAACAGGCTTCACGCAGCGCGACCTGGCCTCCGTGCGTGTCACATTCCGCGACCTCAGCGAGGCAGCGATCGAAACCTATCTTCGTGCGGAGCAGCCCTACGATTGCGCCGGAAGTGCCAAGAGTGAAGGCCTCGGCATTGCCCTGCTCAACACCATCGAAAGCGACGATCCGACAGCCTTGGTCGGCCTGCCTTTGATTCGCACCGCCAGGATGTTGCGCGCTGCGGGAATCGCGCTGCTGTGAGCCGCGGAAAACTCTATCTGGTGCCAGCGCCACTGGACTTCGGCTGCGATACGCAGGCGCCGCTCCAGGAGGTGCTGCCGCTCGGCACCCTGCTAACTGCCGCCGGCATCACCCATTGGATCTGCGAGAACGCCAAATCGGCCCGCGCCTACCTGAGGCGCATCGATGCCGTCGCCCCGCTTGCTGCGCCGTTGCAGGCTCAGCACATCCAAGAGCTTCCTCGCGAGGTTCACAAGAAGGGCGACCATGCCGGCCAGTTCGACGCCCGCCCCTTGCTCGCGGCCGCACTCGAAGGCCATGACATCGGACTGCTCAGCGAGGCGGGCATGCCGGCCGTTGCCGATCCGGGGTCTTCGGTGGCGAGGGCGGCGCACGACCTGGGCATCCAGGTGGTTCCGCTCGTCGGACCCACATCGCTCCTGCTCGCACTCGCAGCGAGCGGACTCAACGGCCAGAACTTCGCGTTCGTGGGCTATCTTCCGCAGGACGCCGCTGCACGCGTGCAGCGTATCCGGGAACTCGAAGTGCTCGCGCTCAAGACCGGCCAGACACAACTTTTCATTGAAACACCGTACCGCAACGCCGCGTTGCTGTACGCGCTGATCCAGACCTTGCAGCACGACACAAGGCTCGCGGTGGCCCGCGGACTGACGCTCGCCGATGCGAGCCTGCGCAGCGAAACCGTGAAAGCATGGCGCGCCCGCCCGTCGGCTGCCGACGAGCGAGCACCGGCGATCTTTGCCATCGGACGCTAGCGTTGTCGAACCCATTGATGATCGTTGCCCGCACGCGCTGGGCTTCACGCGCACAGTTTTTCGGTTCGGGGTTCATCTTCGCGACGTGGGGGGTTCACATTCCGACCGTCAAGGCCCACTACGGTGTCGATGAAGCCGCACTCGGCCTCGCCATGCTGGCCGCAGGGATCGGGGCGCTTCTGGGTCTGACGCAAGCAAGCCGTTGGATCGGCCGCCAGGGCGCACGGAACACTGCTCGATTCTGCGGGGCGGTCTACGCACTTCTTTTGGCCGGCTTGCTGGTCATGCCAGGCTATGCCGCGCTGCTGGGATTGCTCGCCGTGTTCGGCATCGTCACGAGCGTTTTCGACGTGGCGATCAACACCGAGGCAGCGCAGCTCGAACTTCGAGGCGGCAAACCCTTGATGAGCGGCATGCACGGGATGTTCAGCCTGGGGGGCATGGCGGGCGCCGTGACCGGCGGCGCAGCGCTCGCAACGGGCATGCCGCCGCAGCATCATCTGACACTGGTTGCCGTGGCAATGGCTCTCGTCATCGCCCTTTCCGCCAGAGGCATGCTGCCCAAGGCAGCGACTGCTTTCGCCAGCACGGAGAGCGGCTTCCGGCTCCCTCGCGGCGCGCTCATCGTGCTTGGGCTATTGGCGGCACTGGGGCTGATCGCCGAGGGCGCGATCTACGATTGGAGCGTGCTCTATCTGAAGCAGGAGCTCGGCAGTCCTCAGCACCAGGCCGCACTGGCCTACGCAAGCTTCTCGGCGGCCATGGCAGCGGCTCGCTTCAGCGGCGATGCGATGCGGGCCCGCGTGACGCCCTCGGCCCTGCTGCGCGCAAGCGCCTTGCTGGCGGCCGCGTCAATGACACTGGTATTGATCAGCCATGCACCCTGGCTGGCCCTGATCGGATTTGCAGGCGTGGGCGTCGGCTTTGCCAATGTGGTGCCGATCTTGTTCGCTGCATCGGCGCGCGTGCCGGGCGTCGAGCCCGCGCGCGGCATCGCGGCGGTTTCGGCGGCAGCTTACCTGGGTTTCATGGCCGGGCCGCCGGTGATCGGCTTTCTGGCCCAAGTGAGCACGCTGACCGCTGCGCTCTATGTCGTGGTGGCCTTTGCCGCTGCGCTCGCTGCATCGGCCCGATACGCAAGTCCCGACTGACTCAGTGCAATGCCGGTGCCAAGCGCATCGCCCGCACCGAAGCATCGCCCATCGCCGCGCCGAATTTCTTGGCCAGCTTCTCGGCCACATTGTCCCGCCGCGTGTAGTCGATCACGTCCTCGGCCTTGATCACCTCGCGTGCAACGAAGTCGACGTTCCCGAGTTGGTCGGCCAAGCCCAGGTCCACCGCTTCCTGCCCACTCCAGAACAGGCCGCTGAAGAGACCGGGCGTATTGACTTTCAATCGATCGCCACGGCCCTTCTTGACCACGTCGATGAACTGCGCATGAATCTGGTCGAGCATCTGCTGCGCATGCGCACGCTGGGCATCGTTCATCGGACTGAAAGGATCCAGGAAGCCCTTGTTTTCACCGGAGGTCAACAACCTGCGCTCCACGCCGAGCTTGTCCATGAGGCCCGTGAAGCCGAAGCCATCCATGAGGACGCCAATGCTTCCGACGATGCTGGCCTTATCGACGTAGATCTTGTCGGTCGCCGCGGCGATGTAGTACGCCGCCGATGCGCAGCTTTCCTCCACCACAGCGTAGATGGGCTTGTTGTACTTGGCGCGCAGACGCTTGATCTCGTCGTTGATGATGCCCGCCTGCACTGGGCTTCCGCCCGGCGAGTTGATCAGCAGGATGATGCCTTTGGCACCGTCGTCTTCGAAAGCGGTCTTCATGGCTGCGACCACGAATTCCGCACTGGCATCGGCGCCGGCGGCAATCTCGCCCTTGATCTCGACCACGGCAGTGTGCGGCGTGGCCTTGGTGCTGGTCGGCGCGGCGCGCGACATGGCGAACCAAACCAGGAAGACGAAGAAGGCAAGCCAGCTGAGGCGAACGAAGGTCTTCCAGCGGCGAGTGGCTTTCTGTTCCCGCAACGAAGCAAAAGCCAATTTCTCCAGCGTCGCGCGCTCCCAGCCGGATTGCTGCGTCGGATCGTTTCTGGACATGTTTCTTGTGCCACCTTGAACAGGAGAATTGGGCGCTGTGCGCTCGAAAGGCTCGAAACCTTCAGGTTCCGTGCGGTTGGAATCGGTCATGTCAGAACGCCAGGGGTTGGAGGTTCCAGGCAGTATGCCAGTGCACCACACCGTCCCGTTCGCTGAGCTCGATCTTCACGAGACCGCCTCGGCAGGGGCCTCCGACGCACGCGCCAGTGTCCGGCTTGTAGACCGCACCGTGCGTGGCGCAAAGCAGCCATTGGCCGCTGTCGTCGAAGAAGCGATCGGGCTGAAAATCCAGTTCCATGGCGACGTGGCTGCAGCGGTTCAGATAGGCGTGCGGCAGACCTTCGTAGCGAACGGCAAAGGCACGACAGGTTTCGCCGCCGTGGACCACATCGAAGGGAACGGCACGCCCACCCTCGACCAGATCGGCGGCGTTACACAAGGGAATGCTTTCGCTCATCGGCGAATTTTCAGGCGTTCTCGAGAAGCCATTGCTTGAGATCGGAAACCGAATGCGCCACGTGAAGAGGCGCCAGCGTGTCGAAACTGTCCGGCTCGTGCGCACCGTAGCTCACGCCCACGCTCGCGCAACCCGCGTTGACCGCGAGTTGGAGATCGTGCGTGGTGTCGCCGATCATCAAGGTTCGATCGGCCGGCACCTCGAGCTCTTCCATCAATTCCAGCAGCATGCGCGGGTGCGGCTTGCCGAAGGTCTCGTCGGCCGTGCGTGATGCATCGAAGCGATCCCGCAACGCCACGGTCGTGAGCGCTTCATTCAGGCCGCGCCGCGATTTCCCGGTGGCCACGGCCAGCTTGTGGCCACGGTCGCGAAGCGCGTCCAGCATCGGCAGAACGCCGTCGAACAGCACCAGATCATCCTTGTGCTGCAGATAGTGGTAGCGGTAGCGTGCCCCCAGCTCGGGGTACTTTTCCTTCGGCACGTCGGGCGCGGCACGGGCAAGTGCCTCGGCCAGGCCGAGACCGATCACCCATGCGGCATCGTTCTCGCTCGGCTTGGCGCCTCCGACGTCGATCACGGCCGCCTGGATGCAGCGCACGATGAGGCGGGTCGAGTCGTACAGGGTGCCGTCCCAATCGAAGGCGATCAGGTCGAAGCGGCGAAGGCTGGCATCAGTCATGCGGAATCAGTCGAAAGGTAGGTGGCAAGTGCATCTTGTACTTCCTGCGGCGTCAATGCCTTCAGCTCCGGTGGCAAGGCGGCCTGAAGCGACAGGCGCGCGCTTGTCGCAGGATGTGTGAACTGCAGGCGCCAGGCATGCAGGAACATGCGCTTGAGGCCGAGCTTCTGGAGCGCGCGATTGCGCTCGAAATCACCGTACTTGTCATCGCCGGCGATCGGATGTCCGGCCGATGCAAGGTGGACCCGGATCTGATGGGTGCGACCGGTCTTGATGGTCACCGCCAGCAGCGAGCATTCGCCAGCTTCGGAGCCCAGCGTCAACCCCGCGATGACCTTCACGAGCGTCACCGCACGCATCGCATCGGGATGATCCTTGGCGACGACCTTCACCCGCCGCTCGCCGGCCTCGGGGGCTCCGTTCGGGCCCGGCAGCAGGTATTTGGCGAGCGGGGCATCGAGCACCTTCCTGTTCGCGGGCCAGCGCCCTTCGACCAGCGCCAGGTAGGTCTTGCCGGTCTCGCGCTCGCGAAACTGTTCCTGCAGCGCAGTCAATGCACTGCGCTTCTTGGCGACCAACAGGATGCCCGAAGTCTCGCGGTCGAGCCGATGGACCAGTTCCAGGAAACGCGCGGCTGGACGGGCGGCGCGCAATTGCTCGATCACCCCGGAGCTCACGCCGCTGCCCCCGTGCACCGCGACGCCGGCCGGCTTGTCGATCGCGAGCACTGCTTCGTCCTCCAGCAGCACCGGGAATTCGCGAGCAGGCGCCAGCGGCTGGCCTCCCGCCTGCGCCGGTGCCGATGTCCGCACCGGCGGCAGCCGCAATACGTCGCCGGGCGTGAGGCGTGTCTCCGCCTGCGCGCGCCCCTTGTTGATGCGCACCTCTCCCGACCGGATGATCCGGTAGACATGGGTCTTGGGCACGCCTTTCAGCTGTTTAAACAGGAAGTTATCGAGCCTCTGACCCGCGGATTCCCCATCCACCGTCAGGAAGCGAACTTCTGCTGCCGCGGGACTTGGCTTCGCACCTATAATGTTTTTCACCAGCGCGGTCTTGTAAGTGCTTGATTAATCAGAAGTTTAGAGCACTGCGGGAAGCGTTGCGAGGTCGATGCCGCTTTGGCGTTGGGCCTGCAAGCCACGCGCAAGCGCGCAAGGCGGCAGGCCCTGCACCCAAGTCAAGCCGACGCCCACGAAACACCGATACGGAATACCCAGCCTGCAGGCTCCAGCTGCCGGCGGATCGAAGCGAGTACCTTGTGTTGATGCTGCTGATTCAACTGTGCCTTCGCTGGCTGCTGCCGGCGACCCGGGCTATTGAGTCATCGGCGATACGCGCCACCATTGCGCCAAGCGCCATGGAAGACATGGCGAATCAGCACCACATCGGGCTCGCGCCCATCCATGCGCCCCCACCCCGTCTGCTATTGAGTTGACACTCGATGGCATCGACGCGCCACGCGCCGATGCCACCACAGCAGCCAGGGCACAGCGGCAATTCCTTCGTTTCGCGAGCGTCGTCCGTGCATCGTTAGGTCCGTCATGGACCGGTAGAGCGATACGAACAGATATAAGGACAACGCATCATGAAACGGATGCTGATCAATGCCACGCAGGCCGAAGAACGCCGCCTGGCCATCGTCGATGGGCAGAAGCTCCTCGACTATGAAATCGAAATCGAAGGACGCGAACAGCGCAAGGGCAATATCTACAAGGCGGTCGTGACGCGCGTCGAGCCGTCGCTCGAAGCCTGCTTCGTGGACTACGGCGAAGATCGCCACGGCTTCCTGCCCTTCAAAGAAATCTCCAAGCAGTACTTCGCAGAGGGGGTCTCGGCCAGCCAGGCCCGGATCCAGGACGCGATCAGGGAAGGCCAGGAACTGGTCGTCCAGGTCGAAAAGGAAGAACGGGGCAACAAGGGCGCGGCGCTGACCACGTTCATCTCGCTGGCCGGCCGCTACGTGGTGCTCATGCCGAACAACCCGCGCGGCGGCGGCGTGAGCCGGCGTATCGAAGGCGATGATCGCGCCGAACTCAAGGAGGCGATGGATCAGCTCGAATATCCCAAGGGAATGAGCATCATCGCCCGCACGGCGGGCATCGGTCGCTCGGCGCCCGAACTCCAGTGGGACCTGAACTACCTCCTCAAGCTCTGGGCCGCCATCGACGGCGCGGCCAAGGGCGGCAAGGGTGCGTTCCTGATCTACCAGGAGTCGTCGCTGGTGATCCGGGCCATCCGCGATTACTTCAATCACGACATCGGCGACATCCTGATCGACACCGACGACATCTACGATCAGGCGCAGCAGTTCATGGCGCACGTGATGCCGGAACACGCGGCACGCGTGAAGCGCTACCGCGACGACGCCGCGCTGTTCAGCCGCTTCCAGATCGAACACCAGATCGAGTCGGCCTACGCGCGCACGGTGCAATTGCCCAGCGGCGGCGCCATCGTGATCGACCATACGGAAGCGCTCGTCTCGGTCGACGTGAACTCCGCCCGCGCCATCAAGGGCGGTGACATCGAGGAGACGGCCACCCGCACCAACCTCGAGGCCGCGGACGAAGTGGCCCGCCAGATGCGCCTGCGCGACCTGGGCGGACTGATTGTGATCGACTTCATCGACATGGATGAATCGAAAAACCGCCGCGAAGTCGAAAGCCGCTTGCGTGACGCGCTGCGGCAAGACCGTGCCCGCGTGCAATTCGGCTCGATCAGCAAGTTCGGCCTGATGGAAATGAGCCGTCAGCGCCTGAAGCCGGCGCTGAGCGAAGGCTCCTCGATCCCCTGCCCGCGTTGCGGCGGCTCTGGCCACATCCGCGACACCGAATCGAGCGCACTGCAAATCCTGCGAATCATTCAAGAGGAATCCATGAAGGACAACACGGCGGCCGTGCATGTCCAGGTGCCGGTCGAAGTCGCGTCCTTCCTGCTGAATGAAAAGCGTCCCGAGATTGCGAAGATCGAGCTCAAGCAGCGCGTGACCGTGCTGATGGTGCCCAACAAGACGCTCGAAACGCCCAACTACAAGCTGGAGCGGCTCAAGCACGACGATCCTCGCCTCGACCATATCGAGGCCAGCTACAAGATGGCCGACGAAATCGAAGACCCCACTTCGGTCACGCGGCGCTCGCAAGAACCGACCAACAAGCAGACGCCGGTGATCAAGGGCGTGTTGCCGGATGCGCCCGCGCCCATCGTCGCGCCCAAGCAGGAAGCCCCGCGTCCGCCGGCCGTTGCGCCTGCCCCCCTGTCAACGCCGCCTGTGCCCGTCGCCGCCAACAAAGCTGCCGAAACGGGCTTCATCGGTTGGCTCAAGAGCCTGTTCGCTGCCACACCTGCGCCTGCAGCTGCGCCGACGCCGCCGGTCGCGATTCCCGTCGAGGCACCGAAGCCACGCCGCGAAGGCCGACCAGGCCGTGATGGCGAGGCCCGCGCCCCGCGCGACGGCGATCAGCGCCGCGGCGGTCGCAGCGAGGGCCGCAATGGTCGCGACGGCGAACGCCGGGGCGGCCGATCAGGTGAACGCCGCGACGGCGAGCGTCGCGAGGGACGCGAAGTTCGCAGCGATGCCCAGCCACGAGAGCCGCGCGAAGCACGCGGCCCGCGCGACGGCGAACGCCGGGGTCGCGGCGAGCGCCGCGACGGTGAAGCCCGTCTTGCACCGCAGGAATCGGGCGAGGCTCAGCTCGACGCGCGCACCACTGCCCCCGTGGCGTTCGCCGGCGATGAAGGCGCCGCACCAGCGGAACGTACGCCGCGTGGACGCGGAGAGCGCCGGGAACGCGGTGAGCGCAACGCCGATGCGACACGCGAAGGCACTACCGACGCCGCACGCGAGATCGACGGCGACGCATCGCAGTTGCAGGACGGCGCGGCCCCAGACCGCGGCGCCCGCAATGCACGCGAGGAGCGCGCCCCTCGCGGCGAGCGCAATGAGGGACGTCGCGAGCGACGCAGCGACGTTGCGCCGCGGGCCATCGAAGAACCTGCGGACGCACAGCCACACGACGCCGGCGCCGTCGGCACTGCCGCGAACGAAGAGGATGCGGGCGTCTCTGCACCGCGCAAGGACGGCGACGAACGCCGCGGACGCTCGCGCGATCGCTACGGACGTGACCGCCGCGAGCGCAGCCCGCGCGAGGAGGCCGACGCAACCACCGCACAAGCGTTCGCAGCGAGCTCTGCCAGCGACGCTCAGGCCACTGAGCAACCTGCCGCACGCGCCGAACGACCCGCGATGCCTTCGTCGCCCTCGTCGCCCTCGTCGCCCATCGTGGTCGACCTCAAGGCGCCGACCTCGCGCGCACTTCCCAAGGTCCAGCCTTTCGAACTGCCGATCGATGAACTCGCCCAGGTCGCCGAAGGCTCAGGGCTGCATTGGGTGAATTCCGACGCCGACCGGGTCGCGCAGGTTCGCGCCGCCATTGCGGCGGAACCCAAGCCTGCTCATGTGCCTCGCGAGCGTCCGCCGATGATCGTGGTGGACGAAGGCCCGCTCGTCCTCGTCGAAACTCGACGCGACCTGAGCACGATGCTGCTGCCGTTCGAGCAACCCTTGGACGACGCGACGCGTCACTGAGGAAAAAAGGGAGGCCATCGCGCCTCCTTTTTTGCGCCGGCGCCGAGATACGCCAACCGGTGCAAGGGGTCGCGCCAGGCCACCCTGACACGCCACGGCACCGTCCTTGGCATCACAGTCTCCTGTGTAACCTTTTGAATTCACGCGTATCGGTACGTTCTTGCTGCATTGCAGCAGGCTCGGCCGCAGCATTAAGTCACAAGAATGCAAAACGCCGCATCTCTACAACACTTGTTGGCCCAGAAGCGTTAACATATTGTCATACAAAAGGACTACAATCTCGGCGAAGATGTTGCGCCGCACAAGGAGTCTTCTGAACTCACCTTACAGAGGGACGGCGCACATCATTTATCGGAAGATGTACGGCTTTTGTTCACAACACAGCGCCTTCATGATGTGTTCAAATTCTTGCCAATAGTAGTAAAGCGTTACACTGCCACGCATTGAAGATTGAGGCAGCACCCGACACGGGGGACTTTCAAAATGTTTCGTTCCGACTCGACCGCACACGGCCACGTAGTTCGACGCTTTACGCCAGACGGCGGCGGCTCTTCGACCCCGCCCTTGCATGTACAACCGCGCAGGCTCAGCTATCTCGAGCGCACGACGAAACGTGCAATGGACATCGTTGGTGCATTGATTTTCTTTGCCGTTTTTGGTCCCTTGTACCTGCTTGTCGCGTTGGGCGTGCGGATCAGCATGGGACGTCCGGTGCACTTCTGGCAGAACCGCCTCGGAGAACGCGGCCAGAGGTTTCGCTTCTACAAGTTCCGCTCGATGGTCCACAACTCGGAGCATGTGCTGGACGAATTCCTGAGCCGCAACGACATGGCCCGCACAGAGTGGGACACCTTCCAGAAGCTGGAAAAGGATCCGCGCATCACGCCCATCGGCCAATTCATTCGCAAGCTCAGCCTCGACGAGTTGCCTCAGTTCTGGAACGTGCTCAAGGGCGATATGAGCATCGTCGGTCCGCGTCCCTGCATGGAGCGGCAGCGCAGCCTCTACGGCAAGGGTTGGGAGCACTATTGCGCAATGCGTCCCGGCATCACCGGACTGTGGCAGGTCAGCGGCCGCAATCGACTTTCGTATGCACGGCGCGTTGAGCTCGATGTGGAATACGTCAACAACTGGTCGCTCTGGCTCGACATCAAGATCCTGTTCAAGACGGTCCGCGCAGTGATCACCGGCGAGGGCTCGCGGTGACAGTCATTCGGCCGGTCGTTCTTTGCGGCGGCAGCGGCACGCGACTGTGGCCGCTCTCGCGACAGACCTTGCCCAAGCAATTCGTGCCCTTGATCGGCGGCAAGAATCTCCTGTTGCTTACGCTCGAGCGTCTGCGGCTCCTCAATGAGGAAGTCACATGCGTCGCTGCAGAGGAGCACCGCTTTCTGGTTCAGGAAAGCATCGAGGCTGCCCACGTATGCGGCAAGCAACTGCTCGAACCGGTGGCTCGCAACACCGCTGCCGCAATGGCGGCGGTGGCGCTTCTCGCCGCCCCTGACAGCCTGCTGCTGTTTGCGCCTGCAGATCACCATATCCCGGACGCCGATCGCTTCGTCAAGACGATCCGAAAAGGCGTTCCCGCCGCACTCGCCGGCTACCTCGTGGCATTCGGCGTGGAGCCGACCTTCCCCAGCACCGCGTATGGCTATATCCGCCAGGGCGACCCGCTGGACACGCTGGGCACCGACGCAGGCCATGCCGTGGCCGCGTTCATCGAGAAGCCTGCGGCACCGAAGGCCGAGCAGCTGCTGCTGGCCGGTGGTCATCTCTGGAACGCCGGCATCCTGCTGGTGCAGGCCAAGGTATTGATCGCCGCGCTCGAGCAGCATGCGCCCGATATCCTCGAGGCCTGCCGGCTCGCAACGGCTGCCGTCGAAGCGGACGGCGATTTTCTGCGCATGGACAGTGCCGCGTTCGGACGCTGCCGCAGCCAGAGCATCGACTACGCAGTGCTCGAAAAGTGCGAACGGGTCGCTGTTCTTCCCTTCCAGGGCCGCTGGAGCGATGTCGGCAGCTGGAATGCCGTCGCCGAATTGCACACACCCGACGACCATGGCAATCGGGTCAGCGGCCAGGGCTTTGCCATGGGCGCGCACAACACCTTCGTCTACGCCCCCGACCGCCCTGTCGTGGCGCTGGGCACGAAGGACCTGCTCGTGGTGGACACGCCGGACGCTCTTCTGGTGGCGCACATCAATTCTGCCGAACAGGTCAAGGACGTGGTCGCGCTGCTCACTACGCGAGGTCACAGCCAGGCGACACGGCATCGTCGCATCCCCAGGCCATGGGGCGCCTACGACAGCATCGACGATGGTGAACGTTTCGCCGTCAAGCGCTTGACGGTGAAGCCCGGCGCGCAGCTCGCGCTGCGGATGCATCATCACCGGGCAGAGCATTGGGTTGTCGTCAAGGGCACGGCCAGGGTGAGGTGCGACGACAGGACGCGGCTTGTCAAGGAGAATGAATCCATTTACATCCCCGTGGGCGCCATGTACAAACTGGAAAATGCCGGCAAGACGCTCCTCGAGGTGATCGAAGTGCAGACGGGCGGCTACCTCGGCGAAGACGACATCGTGCGCTTCGACGACGTGCCCTTGCCGGCGGTCGATCGCGAAAAGAAACTGGCCTGACCTTCGCGCCGGCAACTCGCCGGCTTCCATTCCATCCGCAACGCCGACATTCCAATGAGCGAGTTTCAGAAGCGAATTTTCGTTGCAGGGCATCGCGGCATGGTGGGCAGTGCCATCGTGCGCTGCCTCGAAGCCCGGGGCTACACCAACATCCTCAGCCGAAGCCGCTCCGAACTCGATCTGACCGACCAGGCGCACGTCCGGTCTTTCTTCGCCGAAGAAAGACCGCAAGAGGTCTACGTCGCCGCGGCGAAGGTCGGCGGCATTCATGCCAACAACGCCTATCCGGCAGAGTTCATCTACTCGAATCTGATGGTAGAAGCGAACCTGATCCACGAAGCCTGGCGCACAGGCGTGGAGAAGCTCCTGTTCCTCGGCTCGAGCTGCATCTATCCGCGGCTTGCGGCGCAGCCCATGGCCGAGGATGCGTTGCTCACCGGCAAGCTGGAGCCGACCAACGAGCCCTATGCCGTCGCGAAGATCGCAGGGATCAAGCTCTGCGAGAGCTACAACCGCCAGTACGGGACCGATTTCCGCAGCGTGATGCCAACCAACCTCTATGGCCCGGGCGACAATTACCACCCCGAAAACAGCCATGTGTTGCCTGCCATGATCCGGCGTTTCCACGAAGCCAAGCTGGCCGATGCGCCCTCCGTCGTCATCTGGGGCACGGGATCACCGAAGCGGGAGTTTCTCTACGTCGACGACATGGCAAGCGCATGTGTCCACGTCATGGACCTTCCCCGGGAAACCTATACGGCCCACACCGAGGTCACCATGAGCCACATCAATGTCGGCACAGGCGAAGACCTGTCGATCGCAGATCTCGCGCACCTGGTGAGCGACGTGGTGGGTTATCGTGGCACCATCCGCTGCGATGCCAGCAAGCCGGACGGGGCGCCGCGAAAGCTGCTCGACATCTCCCGGATTCGCAAGCTCGGATGGCAGCCCAGCACGTCGCTGCGCGCAGGCATCGAGCGTGCGTATGAAGACTATTGCAACGAAGTGCTCGTGGCCTGACGGCCTGCCTTTCCGGTCCTGATCCTGCGTATGAACGCTGCGTCCATCTCACTCATTCCACCAGGCTCCGGGGGAGTGCGAGACTATGCGTCCATCCTCGGCAACCGGCTCGGTGCGCCGGCGATGGAGCTGACGCACAGCACCGACGTCGCGTCCCTCTCCGGTGAATTCCTGTTCCTGCATTTCAGCGGCTACGGATTCCAGAAGCGCGGCATCCCGCTGTGGCTGGTCAGCAAGATCCGCAGCCTGCGCACCCGCTTCAAGGCTTTCGGCATTGTCTTTCACGAGCTCTTTGCGACCGGGCCGCCCTGGGGCTCCGCCTTCTGGCTCAGCGGTTGCCAGCGGCGCATTGCGCGCGAACTTCTCTCGCTCGCCGATTTCTGGCTCGCCAACGGGGAAACCTACGCACACTGGCTGCTGAAGCAGGCGCACGACACGCCCCACCGCGTCCTTCCGGTGTTCTCCACCGTCGGAGAGCCGGCGTCGACCGGCACCGAACGCGAGCGCAAGCTTGTCGTCTTCGGTTCCGGCTCCGTTCGAGCCCGTGCCTATGAATGGGCGGACGGCGAGATCTTCCGCTGTGCCCAACGCCACGGCCTCGAGATCCACGATATCGGCACGCCGCTTCCCAAAGGCCCGCTTGCGCAGCGACTGGCGCAGGAAGGCGTCATTGCGCGCGGCATGCTGCCGGCCGAGGAAGTGAGTCTGGCGCTGTCCCGGGCCAGCTACGGCGCACTGGCCTATCCGACGCGATTCGTGTCCAAGAGCAGTATCTTCGCCGCCTACTGCGCGCATGGCATTTGCCCTCTTCTGCTTTCGAAAACCTACGACATGCACGACGGCCTGAAAGCCAACGTCCACTATGCGGCGGGCATCGATGCGCTCGATCGCTCGATCGTCGATCCGCGCACGATCGGTGGTCAGGCGCGCCAATGGTATGAGCAGCATGACATCGAAGCCCATGTCGTGGCCTTGAAGACAATGACCACCGAGGTGCGCAGGTGAGCAAGATCACGAAGCCGGCCGCCGGCGCCCCATCACTCGGTACCCACACATGAACGTGGCCGCAACAACAACCTATCCCCGGGCGCTGAGCAGACCGGCGTCGCTCAGCCGCGCCGGGTATCTCTTTCTGGCCGTCTTCCTGCTCGTCGTTTTCGAGGGCGCGGTACGCAAGTGGGTCTCGTCGTCGCAATCGGCATCGCTGTTGCTGGTCCTGATGCGCGACCTGCTGGCTTTCATTCTGATCATCCAGGCCTGGAAGGGTGGCCACTTCAAGAAGGAAAAGAAGATCGCCGCGATCATGTTCGCGTGGTCCTGTCTGGTGCTCTTGTGGGGTCTCGTGCAAATCGTCGGCGGGGAAAGCTCGCCGATCGTGTTGATCATCGGGATGCGTTTCTGGCTCCTCTACACGTGGTTCGCCGTCGCCGCCGCATGCACCATGAACGAAGCGGACTATCGCGCTGCGATCATGGTGGCCGCCGTCATCATGCTCATCCTGGCGCCGTTGGCCCTGGTGCAGCATTACTCCCCGCCGGGAGCCCGCATCAACATGCAGCTGGACGGCAACGAGGACGACGTCTTCGTGGTCGTCGCGGGCGTGGTTCGAACCACCGGCACGTTCAGCTTCACGACCGGCTTCGCCAACTTCATGACGCTCGTGGCGCCGATCGTGTTCGGTCTCCTCGGCGCGAAAAAGAGAACGACCTTCCAGTACCTGTTGGCGCTCGCTGTTTTCCTGGCCTTCGGCATCGGCGCCGTGATGAGCGGATCCCGGACGGCGGTGATCTCGTCGGGTGCAATGTTCGGGGCCTACCTGGTCGGCAGACTGCTGTTCTCGAAGATGCGCAACAAGCCGGCGGCGGCGGTCGCCGTCGTCGTCGCGCTGGCATTCACCGCGCTCCTTGCCTACTTCTTCCAGGATGCGATCGACGTCACGCAGACACGTTTCGAACAGGCCTCCGCGGCCGAGGATTTCGGCGGACGCGTTTTCACCGTCCTGTTCGGCGAGTCCATCGCCTACAACCTCATGACGTGGCTGGGCTACGGCATCGGATTCGGCTCGAACCTGGCCACGTTCTTCCGCACCGGTGGAGCCTTCTTCGCGCTCGCCGAATCCGAGGGCGGCCGCATCGTGTTGGAAGGCGGCCTGGTGGGCGTCGCCTTCCTCGCCCTCAAGGCGATCGCGCTCGGCCTCGGTATCGCGAAAAGCGTCAGGATTTCGGCCAGGACGAATTCGCCCTTTCCCCTTCTCATCTGGCTGACGACAGCCATCGCGCTGCTCACGTGGTCGTCCATCGGGCAATTGACCGCGAACGGACTGCTCGGCGTGATGCTCACCTTCGCTCTCCTGCTCTTCCGGTATCCGAGGCTCGAGATCTTCCCGCCCCGCACCTCGCGACAGTGAGGCTGCTCCACCTCATCCCCTCCGTCGACCCTCGTGGCGGAGGCCCCATCGAGGGCGCGCGGCGAATCCACGACGCCTTGAGTGCCATGGGGCACCACGGCGAGTTGGTGAGCCTGGACAATCCGGACGCCGCATTCGTCGCCGACTTTCCGGGCAAGGTGACCGCGCTGGGGCCTTCGGTCGCCGGCTACGGCTACAACTCGCGCCTGGTCCCGTGGCTCAAGGCGCATGCGGGCGACTACGATGCCGTCATCGTCAACGGTCTGTGGCAGTACATCGGATTCGGCGCCTGGCGTGCGCTGCACGATTCGCCCACTCCCTACTTCGTCTACAGCCACGGCATGCTCGATCCGTGGTTCAAGCGCCGCTACCCGCTCAAGCACCTGAAGAAGTGGCTTTACTGGCCCTGGGCCGAGTACCGCGTGCTGCGCGACGCGGCCGCCGTGCTCTTCACCTGCGAGGAAGAGCGGCTGCTGGCCCGCGAATCGTTCTGGCTGTATCGCTGCCGCGAGGCGGTCAGTTCGTATGGCACCTCCGCACCACCGCAGAACGCACAAGCCCTGTCCGAGACTTTCCTCTCTGCGTTTCCCGACCTGAGGCAAAAACGCCTGCTCCTCTTTCTCGGCCGCATCCATGAAAAGAAGGGCTGCGACCTGCTGATCGAAGCCTTCGCACGCGTGGCTGCGGCGGCACCGGAGGTCCAGCTCGTGATGGCCGGGCCGGGCGAAGAAGGCCTGACCCGCCAATTGCAGAGCCGAGCAGCCGCACTGGGCCTTTCTTCGCGCATTGCCTGGACCGGCATGCTGGCGGGCGATCTCAAGTGGGGGGCTTTCTACGCCTCGGAGGTGTTCTGCCTGCCGTCGCACCAGGAAAACTTCGGCATCGCCGTCGCCGAAGCCCTGGCCTGCAGCCGGCCGGTCCTGATCAGCAACAAGGTCAACATCTGGCGCGAGATCGAAGAAGATAGCGCAGGCTTCGTCGAGACCGATACGCTGGATGGCACGACGTCGCTGCTGCAACGCTGGCTGGCCTCCACGCCGGCCGAACTCGCAGCGATGCGCATGGCCGCATTGCGTTGCTTCGATCATCGATTCCAGATGGAGCACGTGGCGGAAAAGCTGGTCCGGATCATTCGCGAGCACTCGCCGCTAAGCTCGTGATCCATGAAACTGCTCGTCTACGGCATCAACTTCGCACCAGAGCTCACCGGCATCGGCAAATACACCGGCGAGATGGTGGCATGGCTGGCAGCGCAGGGGCACGACGTGCGCGTCGTGACGGCGCCGCCCTACTACCCTGACTGGGCGGTCTGGCCCGGCTACAGCGCCTCTCGCTACACCACGGAGAACTGGCGCGGAGCCAAAGTGTTGCGCACGCCGCTGTGGGTTCCGCGCAAGGTGAGCGGCGCGAAGCGCCTGCTCCATCTGGCGAGCTTCGCACTGACCAGCGTGCCCGCACTGCTCGCGCAATGGCGCTGGAAGCCGGACGTGGTGTGGGTCACGGAACCGCCGATGTTCTGCACGCCGGCCGCACTGATCTTCGCGCGGCTGCGCTCGGCCAAGGCATGGCTGCACATCCAGGACTACGAAGTGGATGCCGCCTTCGACCTCGGGCTGCTCAAGGGCGCATGGCTGCGCGCACGGGTGGCCTCGATGGAACGCAGCCTGATGCGCCGCTTCGACCGGATTTCCACCATCTCCCAGCGCATGATCGAGCGCGCACGCAGCAAGGGCACCGACGACGCGCGACTGGTGTTCCTTCCCAACTGGGCCGACGTCTCGGCCATCCAGCCGCTCGGCGCCGACAGTCCATACCGCGCCGAACTGGGCATTCGTTCCGATGCGGTGGTGGCGCTCTACTCGGGCAACATGGGCGCCAAGCAGGGCCTGGAACTGTTGGCCGAGATGGCACTGAGGCTGAAGGACCAGCCCGGCCTGGAGTTCGTGTTCTGCGGCAACGGAGCAGGCCGTGCGGAGCTCATGAAGCGCTGCGAAGCGCTGACCAACGTCCGCTTCCTCGATCTTCAACCGGTCGAACGGCTGGGCGATCTGCTTGGACTGGCGGACATCCACCTGCTGCCGCAGCGCGCGGATGCCGCGGACCTGGTGATGCCCTCCAAGCTCACCGGCATGCTGAGCAGCGGCAGGCCCGTGGTGGCCGGTGCGCGCCCCGAAACCGAACTCGGCCAGGTCGCCGCCGAATGCGGCATCGCCGTGGCACCGGACGACGCACAGGCCTTTGCCGATGCCGTCGTCTCGCTGGCCTCGAACGCCGAACGGCGGCGCGAGCTCGGCGTCCGCGCGCGCGCCTATGCGGAGCAGCGTTTCGATCGCAACGCGGTGCTGGCCCAGTTCGAGCGCGACCTGGAAGCCTGCCTGGCCGGCAACTCGCGACGCTGAAAGCGAAACGGCCCGCTGTGGCGGGCCGTTTCGGCAAGGGTGCGGGCCGGTCGCGACATCGCGTGTCGCCTGGCCCCTTTTCTTCACTGCTCTTCGGGCAGGATGCTCTCGTAGTTGTAGTTGGTGTAGCGATAGCGGCCGTACTTGTAGGCAGCGTAGGCGCGACGTCCGACGTTCATGGCGTTGAGCAGCACACCCGTCGCCGCCTTGCCGCTCATGGCCAGCCGGCGCGTGCTTTCCTTGAGTTCACCCATGGTGGAATGATCGACCCGCGCGACCAGTAGCACCGTGCCCGCGTGCGCCGCCACGGTCGACGAATCGGCCGCTACCAGGATCGGCGGCGTGTCGATGACGACCAGGTCGTATTGCTCCGACAGACGCTCCAGCGTGGTCTTGAACGAATCGGACACCAGCAGTTCCGCCGGGTTGGGAGGCAGTTGGCCCGTGGCCAGGAAGTCGAGATTGGGAACCACCTGGCGATGCACCGTCTGCTGCACCGTCAGGCTGCCCGCGATCAATTCCGACAGGCCGCCATGGCGCTGCAGGCCGAAGTACTGGTGCGTATGCCCACGCCGCAGGTCGGCGTCGATCAGCAGCGTGCGCCGTCCGGCAGCCGCCATCAGCGCGGCGAAGTTCGCAGTCACGAAGCTCTTGCCGACGCCGGGTGTCGGGCCCGAGATCATCACGCGGTTGTTGGGCGACTCCAGCATCGCGAACTGCATCGCAGTACGCAGGCTGCGCAGGCTTTCCACGGCACTGTCGTCCGGATTCTCGATCGCCAGCAGGCGCACGCCGGTCGCGCCGCTCAGGCGCCGCTTGGCGATGGCCGTCTGCGCGGAACTGAGCGGAATGGTCGAGAAGACCGGCAGGCCGCTGTCGGCCTCGACCTCGTGCGGGTCGCGGATGCGCTGCTCGATGAACGAATTCCTGACGAACGCGACGATGATGCCCAGCAGCAGACCCAGCGCCAGCGCGGCCGAGATGATGACCGAGCGCTGCGGCTTGATCGGGGCCTCGGGCAGGATCGCCTCGTCCAGTACACGAACGTTGCCAACTTTGCCTTCCTTCACCAGCCGCAGTTGCATCGCATTGTTGAGCAGCGACGAATACAGATCCGTATTCACCTTCACGTCGCGCTCCATGCGCACCGCCTCCTGCTGGATCGCGGGCAGGCCCTTGATGCGCGTCTGGATGTTGGCGATATCGGTCTTCAGCGTCGCGATCTGGGTGTCGAGGGTCTGGACGCTCGGATGGTTGGCAGTGAATCGGGCCTCGAGTTCGGTCCTGCGCTGCTGCGCTTCGAGCAGCTTCGTCTGGCGATCCACGGCCTGGCCAAGAATCAACGCCGCTTCCTCGTTGAAAGCAACCGTCCCCTTCTGGTTGCGATAGCGGTTGTAGATCTCCTCGGACGCTTCCATCTGCTTCTTGAACTGAGGCAGTTGGACATCGAGGAACGCCAGGGTCTTCTGCGCTTCAGCAGATTTGCGCTCGACGTTCTGCTTGACGTACTGGTCACCCACCGCATTCAGCACGCGCACCAGCTTGTAGGGGTCGCCATCCTGCAGGGAAACGTTGATGATGCCGGAGGCCTTCACGCGCTCGGCCAGATTGAGGCTCGACTGCAGCCCGATGATCGTCGGCAGCTTGGGATTGCGCACCACATTGAACTGGGCACCCGGCTTGCCGGCCAGTTCGGTGATCAGCAACTCGATCGGCCCGCTCGCGGTGTTCGCCTTCAGCGGCGTTCCCACGGTGCCCGTGATCGCCTGCAGGCCCGGGTATTCGAGCGAATACTGTCCGCCGGCCCTGGCCGTCACCGTGAAAAGCCGGCCTTCCAGCGAAACCGGCACGTCGAAATCCGCCACGGTGATGCGCTCGAGCCCCGACACATAGCCACCGAAGCCCATGAATCCCGGATCGGACAGGCCGGTCGCGCGCCGCGCCATCCAGCCGCCGATATAGGGAACGTAACGCGGACTGGCCGCGATGTAGAGCTTGCTGGCATCCACGGCCTCGCCGACGATCCTGCGCGAACGGATGATCTCGATTTCCGCACTGGCCGGCGTCTTGACGTCGGCCAATCCACCGGCCTGGCTCAGGATGCTCTTGGAGCCGGTGTCCGGATCCTCGACCTGGATCACCATGTTGGATTCGTAGATCGGCCGTTCGAGGAACGCATACACGATGCCGATCGCGAACACCACCAGCGTGATGATGGCGATCAGCCACTTGTTCGCGAGCAGGACATCGACGTAGTGCCCGAAGTCGAGGCTGTCCTCCTCCTCCGCGCTCGAAAGGGGAGGGGTCGTTTTGGGAGTGAGAGAGGAATTCATCGACTGGATACTCTTGAAATTCGTTTGACCCATTGCTGCGCACCGTCCTCAATGAGCGCGAGCGAGCGCTGAAAAATGCTGCGATCCGCGCGATACGGGTCGGGCACGTCCTGATCGCTGAACTCGCAAAGACGAAACACCTTGCCGGCGGCGAAAAGATAGCGCTCCTCGATCGCACGTCGCTGCTCGCGGTCCATCACCAGGATCAGATCCGCGCGCTGAACCAGTTCGAGCTCGATCTGGCGCGTCTGATGCTGGCTGATGTCGATGCCCCGCTCGTTCATCAGTTCACAGGCGATCGGGTCGGCTCCCCGGCCGAGCAAAGCGTGCAGTCCCGCCGAACCGATGTCCCGGCCGGGCAAGGCCTCGCGCATCAAGCCTTCGGCCATCGGACTGCGGCAAATGTTTCCTATGCACACGATGAGAACGTTCTGAATGGTCACTGTCCGGCTCGCCGAGTGCTCAGATCGCGGTAAGAGGTCGCGGTCGTCGACGTCGGGAGGATCAGGCTCAGCACACGGTTCCACTGCACCAGCGGGACCGGGTCGACGTAGACCACGTCCTTGGGCCGCAACGCGAAACCTTCCGCCATGGCCAGCGAGGTGGGCGTCCGGGCATCGAGGTGGAAGATCGATTGACCGCCCTGTGCTTCATTGCGGATCACATAGATCTGGCGCGGGTTCGCGGAAGCCAGGTTGACACCACCGACTTCGGTCAGCGCGTCGTTCAGACTGAGCTTGCCGTTGCGCATCAGGACGCCGGCCTGCTGGCTGACTTCGCCGAACACCGACACCTTGCGCTCTTCGCGGCTGCGCACGAAGATGAGATCGCCGGATTTCAATGGAATCTGGCTTGGCGCGATGCCGGCGTCGGCCATCGCATTCAGATCGAGCTGCGTCGTCTTGCCGTCGCGCGTAAGCGTGACGGCAGAGCGGTCGCCCGTCGCCAGCACGCCGCCGGCACGGGCCAGCGATTCCGCCAGGGTCATCGGGATGTCGGTGAAGATCTGCAGGCCGCGATTTCCGACATCACCTTCGACGTAGGCGCGCTTGCTGCGAAACGCCTCCACGCGAACGCTGAGCTGCGGCGACTTGAAGACACGGGACAACCGCTGCACCAGCGTGTCCTGCAGCTCCTGGATGGTCATGCCGGCGGCGTTCACCGTTCCCGCGTAGGGAAAGCTCAACTGGCCGGAACCCGAGACGATGTAGCCGGGCGCGGGCGAGATGCTGGCCGGATCGGCCACCGTGGTCGCCGGCGTCGCGCTGAAGACGATCTCGGGATGGTCGTAGACGACGATGCCCACGACGTCACCCGGACCGATCTTGTAGGGCTGCGGCTCGCCGATGAGCGCCATCACGTCCGGACTCAAGGCCTTGGACACGGCCGCGCGCTGCGCACGCAGCAATGCAGGCGTGATCTCGGTGATCGCCCCCGGCGGCGGCGGATCGATGTCGGGGGTCGAGAAACCCGACGGGGAGACTGCCTGGGCCGCATCGCTGCTGGCAGAGCTGAACCCGGGCGCGAGGGGCGCACAGGCCTGCAGCAACAGACTGGTCGAGGCAAATACAGCGACGTGTAATAGAAAACGTTTCAAACCCAACTCCGCGTCGTGACTCTAAATGAATACTTTTGCAAACAGTTACGACTGTACCTCAGGGAACCGAATCACTCAAATTCTTTCTTGGGGTAGATCGTCAGGACGAGCAGAAACACACGGCCGAGGCCAAAAAGAAGTCCTGGAACAATAGCCGCAAGCTCGCCCAACATGCAATGCATTGGTATCTCCTGCTATCAAAAAAATAGCGCCCTGCCCTTTCAGGGCGTAGCCTCAGGGGCTTTCGGTCTGGGCCGCGCGCTTCCAGGCGGCCGACGCCTGATCGGCGTCGTCGCGGGCTTCGGCAAGCTGTGCCAGCGCTTGCCAGGCGCGACGATGCAGGTTGGCATCCTGAAGCCCGAGGCCCGCCTGCGTCAACAACTGTTGCGCCTTGCCCCAGAGCTGACGCTTCATGCAGGCCATGCCGGCCAGGTACTGCAGGTTCGGGTCTCGCGGATTGTTGCGCTGCGCCGATTCGATGCGCGCCAGCCATTCGGCGTCGATCGATTCGAGGCCGGCCTCCAGCGCGCGCACGAGTTTCACGCGCCATGCCTCCCCGAGGCCGTTCGCGTGCTCGACCATGCGCTCCCACACGGGCAGCAGCCAGGCGCGCGCCAGGATGAGATCGCCGCGCAGCACGACCATTCGCTGCGCCGCATGGATCGCCACTTCGGGCATCTCGCGCTCCGGCGTCTCCAGCTCGCTCCAGGCGCGCAGCAATTGGGCCGGATCGTGCGCACCCGACAGCAGCTCCGTCGCGAGCCCGCGCACGATGCTCTGTGCAGCCGATTCCGAAAAAGCGCGATGCTTGGCCAGCAGACGGGCCGTCTCCAGCGCTTCCAGGGTTCGCCGGTCCTGGCGCGCGGCCTTCAGCCGCAGACGCAACGCCAGCGTCCGCCGCTGTGCGCCGAGCGGGAGTTCCTCGAGCCTCGCCAGAGCGGCAGGCGCATCGCGATCGTCGAGCGCCCAGCGCGCTGCGCGCAACTGCACGCCCTCGCGGGTTTCGGAGCCGGGCAGCGCGCTGCGGCCGGCACTTTCGGTGAGCGCCTGCTGGAGATGGGCATCACGCGCCGCCCTGTCCTGCAAGGCCTGCGCGCTTTCCGCCGCCAGCAGGTGCGAAAGCACGCGTATCTGCTGGGCTTGCGGCAGGTGGGCATCGAGTGCCGCGATCGTGCGCTCCTGCGCCAACGCCGCCTGCGCCGCCTTGCGCGAACGCGAGAAGCGGCCGGCGAGCAATTGCGCCAGCGCGTCGAGCAAGGCGGCGTGCAGGGCCCGCTCCTTCTGCTGCAGGCGCCATTGCCGCGCCTGTCTGGGCAAAGAGAACAGCGCTGACAGGCCGCGCAATGCGAGATGCAGCAGCACGAAGGTGCCCAGCAGGATCAGCAGGACCAGATTCAGCGAGAGATCGACCCGCCAGGGCGGCCAGAAGACGGTGATCGTGCCCTGGTTGTTGCCGGCGAACAGCGCCACCGCCGACGCGATGCCGAAGAGTGCGAGAAACCAGAGTACCGCCCGCATGGTTCGACTAGCGCCCGGCAGCGGCCGTCGCGAGAGCGGCCAGCGTTTCATCGATGCGCGGCGGCTCGCTTGTCTTCATCTGCGCCTGCAGCTGCTGCAGCAGCGTCGCGGCGGCCTGCACGCGGCGCGAGGCCGGATCGAAATAGCGGTTGATCGAGGCCGACACGTTGGCCAGTTCATTGCGTGCCGTGTCGATCTGCCTCGACAGCAGCGCCAGCCGCGCATTGAGCAGCTTGAGCTTGAGGTTCTCGCGCAGGAAAAAGGTCTGATCCGGCGTCAACAGCACCGCCTCCGGGCGCTCGATCCGTCCGACCCGCAACAGGGAACGCGCCTCGGCCTGGACCATCAGCAGGAAGCGCTGCCACCAGGGCGCATCTGCCGGGATCGGTTCGGGCTGCCATGAATTCAGGCCATCGCCGCGCGTGGCCACCGCATTGAGCGGTGGCAGCTCGTCGATGCCCCGCATCAGCTCGTCGAGCTTCTGGAGCGCTTCGCCGTTGTCGGCACTTGCGCTGCTGCGAAGGCGGTCCGCATCGTGCTGCATCGCGCGTTGCAGGGGTGCCAGCCGCGGCTGCGCGGCGCGCGCGATACGAAGATCCCCGGCCTTGAGCGCCGCCAGCAGCGGCTGAACGTTGCCGGTGACCTGCGCCTGCTGCAGCGCGAGGCGCACGGCCGATTCGATGTCGACCACCAGGTTCTCGTCACGCGAACGCGACAGGCTCTGCATCAGCTCCTCGAGCTGCGCGCGCTGCAGGGCGACTTCGCCGACACGGGTTTCGGTCAGCGCAAGCCGGGCGGCCGTGTCGCGCACCACCTCTTGCGCCTGACGCGCGAGGGTGCGGGCTTCCAGGGACTGCGCCAGCGCATCGGCGCTCTGCCGCGCGAGCTGCTCCTGCATGCCGTTGACCTTCTGCCACAGCGCCAGCCCGATCACAAGCGCCAGCAGTGCAACGATCGCCAGCAGGCCGAATGCGATCCTCGACAGCAGCACGGCGGCCGACGAAGGCACCGTCTGCAGCGGGGCCGGCACCGGCGCACGCACCGCGGGGCCCTGAAGATCGTCGTTCAACACGGAGGCGTCGCTCATTCGAAGGATTCTATCGACGCGACCAGCGATGTCAGCGATGGCCGCGACACCTGCACGGAACCGAAGCCCGCATCCCGCGCGGCCTCGCCGATGCGCGGATGGGTGGCGACGGCGCGTGCCGACGTCCAGTCGATATCGGGCACTGCGCGGCACAGGTTGGCGATCGCCTGCGAGCTGCTGAACAACCAGATCGAATGGCCGTCCATGCTCTCGCCGATCAGCTTCTTCTCAACGTCTCCGAAGGTCGGGGTCAGCCGACGGTACGCAGCCACGGCGTCGCAAGTGCCACCGGCCGCCGCGATCTGGCGCGCCAGCCAGTCGCGTCCCTCGGCCTGTCCGGATGCATCGCCGCCCCGCACGACCAGCACGCGCACGCCGGCACGAACCTGCGAGCGCACGCACGCCCACAAGGCTTCGGAATCGAACTGCGCCGCATCGGCGGGCGGCGCGTCGATGGCGGAGGCCGGCACACCCGCGAGCTGCAACGCGCGCGTCGTGCCCGATCCGGTCGCCCAGAAACGCATGCGCAGCGCGGCGGCAGCTTCGGCATACGTATCGCGAAAGAAATACTCGGCCGCGGCAGCGCTGACGAACATCAGCGCGTCGTAGTCGGACAGACACTGCCACGCCGAGCGAAGCGGCGCTGGATCATCGAGCGCGTCGATCACGATCAAGGGCAACGCGATCGCGTCCACCCCCGCCGTGCACAGATCGTCGACCCACCGCGCCGCTTCGCGCGCGGGGCGGGTGACGATCACTCTCGACGTCGGCATCTCAGTGCGCGCCGGCAGCGCGCAGCATCCTCGCAGCATCCTCGCCGAGCGCGCCGGCCTCTGCGAGATCGGCTGCGGCCGCCACCGAGTGCGCCCGCACCAGCGGCGTCGCGCCTTCGGGATCGCCCCAGGCCGCGTCGATGCGCAGGCGGCCGTCGGGCTCCCAGCGCGCATGCGCCGCCAGCGGCATCGAGCAACTGCCGCCCATGGCGCGGCTGACGGCGCGCTCGGCCGCGGTGGCCAATCCATCGGCCCGGTGCGAGAGCGGCTGCAGCGACGCGATCAGGTCATGGCGATCCGCACGCACCTCGATGCCGAGCGCGCCCTGCCCTGCCGCGGGCAACATCACATCCGGCTCGAAGGCCATGCGGATGCGGCTTTCGAGACCAAGCCGCTTGAGCCCTGCGACGGCCAGCACGATCGCGTCGTAATGTCCCTCGTCGAGCTTGCGCAGCCGCGTGTCGAGATTGCCGCGCAAGGGTTCGATGCGCAGATCCGGCCGCAGCGCGCGCAGCAGCACCACGCGGCGCAGACTCGACGTGCCCACCACGGCGCCTTGCGGCAATTCGTCGAGCGATGCGTAGCGCGGCGAGACAAGCGCATCGCGCGGATCCTCGCGTTCCAGCACGCAGGCCAGCGCGAAGCCCTCGGGCAGGTCCATCGGCACGTCCTTGAGCGAATGGACCGCGATGTCGGCGTGTCCCTGCTCGAGCGCGAGTTCGAGTTCCTTGACGAACAGGCCCTTGCCGCCGACCTTGCTGAGCGAACGGTCGAGGATCTGATCGCCCTGCGTGGTCATGCCGAGCAGACGGACCCCGTGGCCCTGTTGCTGCAGCAGCGCCTTGACATGCTCGGCCTGCCACATGGCCAGGCGGCTTTCGCGCGTGGCGATCACGATGTTGCTCACAGCCGTTTTCCAATGATGAAGAGAAGCGGAGGGATGCTAGCATGCTGCGGCGCAGCAACGATGCCACCGCTCACCCCGACGAGGAGAAGTTTCGAATGAAGAAGAAGACGAGCCCCGCACCCGCCGTGTCGAAGCGGCGGCACAGCGAAGACCAGCCGCTGATCGACGACATCCGCCTGCTCGGCCGCATCCTCGGCGACGTGATCCGCGAACAGGAAGGCGAGGACACCTACGCGCTGGTCGAGAAGATCCGCACCCTCTCCGTTGCCTTCCGCCGCGACGCCGACCACGCCGCCGATCGCGCGCTCAAGACGCTGCTCAAGGGCCTGAGCGCCGCCGAGACGGTGCGCGTGATCCGCGCCTTCACCTACTTCAGCCACCTGGCCAACCTGGCCGAGGACCGCCACCAGATCCGTCGCCGCACCGAGGCCGAACGCAGCGGCGAGAGCGCGGAGGGCAGCCTGCAGACCGCGCTCGCGCGCATCCGCAAGGCGGGCATCACGCAGGAGGCCGTGGTCGAGTCGCTCGCGCACAGCTACGTGTCGCCGGTGCTCACCGCGCACCCGACCGAGGTCCAGCGCAAGAGCATCCTCGATGCCGAGCGCGCGATCGCGCAGCTGCTCGCGGCGCGCGACGAGATCCAGTGGCGCCGGCAGGCCTTCGCCGGCGGCAAGGATGCGTTGACGCCACTGGAATACGCGGACAACGAAACGCAGATGCGCACGCGCGTCACGCAACTCTGGCAGACGCGGCTCTTGCGCTTTTCCAAGCTCACCGTCGCCGACGAAATCGAGAATGCGCTGAGCTATTACGAAGCCACCTTCCTGCGCGAGATTCCGCGCGTCTATGCCGACCTCGAAAAAGCGCTCGGCCAGAACGGCACGACGCCTTCCGTCGCCTCCTTCCTGTGCATGGGCCAATGGATCGGTGGCGATCGCGACGGCAACCCGAACGTGACCGCCGACACGCTCAACTACGCGCTGCGCCGCCAGGCCGAACTGGTGCTGCGCCACTACCTGACCGAGGTCCATTACCTCGGCGGCGAGCTGTCGCTGTCGGCCACGCTGATCGACGTCTCGGTCGAGATGCAGGCGCTGGCCGAGCGCTCGCCGGACAAGAACGAGCACCGCGTCGACGAGCCCTACCGCCGCGCGCTGACCGGCATCTACGCGCGCTTGGCGGCCACGCTGCGCGAGCTCACCGGCGGCGAGGCCGCGCGCCACGCCGTCGCACCGCAGAACCCCTATGTCCATGCCGAAGAATTCCTCGCCGACCTGCTCACCATCGAGGAGTCGCTCGCCGACAAGCACGGCGCGGTGCTGGTCACGCCGCGCCTCGGCCCGCTGATCCGCGCGGTCGAGGTCTTCGGCTTCCACCTCGCCACCGTCGACCTGCGGCAGAGCTCGGACAAGCACGAGGCCGTGGTGGCCGAACTGCTCGCCACCGCCCGCATCGAACCTGATTACGCGGCGCTGGCCGAGGACGCCAAGCAGACGCTGCTGCTGCGCCTGCTCGACGACGCGCGGCCGCTGCGCGTGCCGGATGCCGGCTACTCGCCGCTGGCGCAGAGCGAACTCGCGATCTTCGCTGCCGCGCGCACCGCCCGTGCGCGCTACGGCGCGGCGGCCATCCGCCACTACATCATCAGCCACACCGAAACCGTCAGCGACCTGCTGGAAGCGCTGCTGCTGCAGAAGGAAGTCGGCCTCCTGCGCGGCACGCTCGAGCACAACGCCACGGCCGACCTGATCGTGGTGCCGCTCTTCGAGACCATCGAGGATCTGCGCAACGCGGCGCCGATCATGCGGGCCTTCTATGCGCTGCCCGGCATCCATGCGCTGCTGCAGCGCTCGGGTGCGGAGCAGGACGTGATGCTCGGCTACAGCGACAGCAACAAGGACGGCGGCATCTTCACCAGCAACTGGGAACTCTACCGCGCCGGCCTGGCGCTGGTGGCGATGTTCGATGAGCTCAACGCGCAATCCGGCGTGCCGATCCGGCTGCGCATGTTCCACGGCCGCGGCGGCACCGTCGGTCGCGGCGGCGGCCCGAGCTACCAGGCCATTCTCGCGCAGCCGCCTGGCACGGTGCGCGGACAGATCCGCCTCACCGAGCAGGGCGAAGTCATCGGCTCCAAATACGCCAACCGCGAGATCGGCCGGCGCAATCTCGAGACGCTGGTCGCCGCCACGCTCGAAGCCACGCTGCTGCCGGCGACCAAGGCCGCGCCGGCCACCTTCACCGCGGCCGCGGCCGAACTCTCTGCCGCCAGCATGGCGGCCTACCGCGCGCTGGTCTACGAGACGCCCGGCTTCGGCGACTACTTCTTCAGCGCGACGCCGATCCGCGAGATCGCCGAACTCAACATCGGTTCGCGGCCTGCCTCGCGCAACCCGAGCCGGAGCATCGACGACCTGCGTGCCGTCCCCTGGAGTTTCAGCTGGGGGCAGTGCCGTCTCACGCTGCCCGGCTGGTACGGCTTCGGGTCCGCGATCGAAAGCTTCCTGGCCACGGACGGCAGCGCCGCGGCGCGCAAGGAACGCCAGGCCCTGCTGCAGCGCATGTATGCGCAGTGGCCCTTCTTCCGCACGCTGCTGTCGAACATGGACATGGTGCTCGCCAAGAGCGACCTCGCGCTGGCCTCGCGCTACGCGGAACTGGTGGCCGACCGCAAGCTGCGCCAGAAGGTGTTCGCGATGATCGAGGCCGAATGGCATCGCACCTCCGATGCGCTGACGCTGATCACGGGCGCCAAGCAGCGCCTGGAAGGCAACGCCGACATGCAGCGCTCGATCCGCTACCGCTTCCCGTACATCGATCCGCTGCACCATCTGCAGGTCGAGCTGATGCGGCGCTACCGTGCCGGACAGGACGAGGATCGGCTGCAGCGCGGCATCCACATGTCCATCAACGGCGTCGCGGCCGGGCTGCGCAACACCGGTTGACGCGCGGCGCGCACGTTGTGCGCGCTCTCCTACGTGAACAGCCGGCGAAGGCGACGGGGGGGTCGGCCGGATAGGGAGTACCCTGTCCTCCACGTTCTCAGCTCTCGCAATCGCGCGGCGGCTTCAAAGGTCGTTCACAGGAATCCCGCCATGTCTTCCCCGCAATCGCTTGCCCGTTCCCACATCGACTTCGTCACCGGCGATTTCGAAGCGCTTGCCTCCCACATGCGACATTGCGCCAGCGCACAGGGCCGGTGGTTTTCCGTCAGGAGCCATCTGCAACGGGTGCGCTCGGTCGCCGCCGGCCGCATCGTGACCATGGCCTGCGTGGCCGTGGTGCTCGGCATCGGACTGTTCGCAATCGCTTGAGCGCCGCGGCGGTCGTCGACCGGCTCGATTCGCTCACACAGTACGCGCGCAAGCTTCTCCTCGGCCCCCACGAGCCGGTCGAGCCTCCCATCCGGGCCGAGCTGTTCGGCGCCCAGCGCTTCGAACAGCATGGCCACAGCCTGGCGCGTGCCCAGGCCATTCAGAGCGAGGCCTCGCGCGGCGACGCCACGCCCTTCTTTCCGCGCGTCGACAAGAACCTCGAGTCGCTGCGCCAGGCCTTCGACTACATCGCGCTCACCTCCCGCAGCGGCCGCTACGTCGCGCCGGCAGCCGAGTGGCTGCTCGACAACTTCCACCTCGTCGAAGCGCAACTGCAGCAGATCCGCGAAGGCGTGCCGCGCAGCTATTACGCGCGACTGCCCAAGCTCGCCGCGCCACCGCTGGCAGGGCTGCCGCGCGTCTACGGCATCGCGTGGGCCTACGTCGCGCACACGGACAGCGTGCTGAACAAGGAGCTGTTCACCGCCTTCCTCAATGCCTACCAGGACATCGACGAACTCACGCTCGGCGAGCTGTGGGCGCTGCCGACGACCTTGCGCGTCGTGCTGCTCGAGAACCTGCGGCGCGTGGCCGAAAGCATTGCCGAGAGCAAGGTGGCGCGCGAGGTCGCGCATGCGGTCTGGGACGCGGCCGAAACGCTGTCGACGCAGGACCTCGACGTGCTCTACCGCGCGCTCCAGAGCCGCGGCATGCAGGAAAGCTACCTCACGCAGCTGTGGCAGCGCGTGCCCGTCGAGCACGACGAAAAGGTCGCGCCCCTGGTGAAGTGGACCGAGCAGCACTGCCCGAACGGCCCCGCATTGATCGGCGATGCGCAGACCGCGCAGGCCGCGGCCAACCTCACCGTCGGCAACATCATCACGACCCTGCGCATGGTCGGGCAGGTCGAATGGGCCGACCTGATCGAGCCGGTCAGCCGCTCGCTGCGCGTGCTGCGCGAACTGCCGAGCTTCAGCCGCGAAAGCGAACTCACGCGCCAGCAGATCACGCACGCGATGGAACAGATCGCGCGCACCAGCCGCCAGCCGGAACGCGAGGTCGCGCAGGCCGTGGTGCGTCTGGCGCTCGACGCGGCCAGTCTCGCACCGGCCGAGGAAGACGACGAAACCCGCTGGTCGCGCGCCGAACGCACCGCGGGCTACTACCTCTTCGGGCAGGGACGTCCGGCGCTGGCCACGGCGCTGAATCCGCGACGCGGCGCGAAGGCGGCCGCGCTGCCCCGTGCCAGCGCCGCGCGCGACTGGCGCCTGCCGCTCTATGCCTTCGTCATCGTCGCCAGCACCGCGCTGCTGCTGGTGGCCGCCGTGCACGGCCTCGACCGCAACGGCTGGCCCGATGCGCGATGGACTGCGGTGGTCGCGCTGTTCCTGCTCGCCTGGCCGCTGTCCGAAGCGGTGATGGCGCTGGTGCACCGCATCGTCGCCGAGTCGGTGCGCGTGCGGCGGCTGCCTCGGCTCGAGTTCGCGGCCGGCATTCCGCAAGCCCATCGCGTCCTGGTCGTCATTCCCTCGTTCCTGAGTTCGGTCGAGGCCAATGCCGGGCTCGTGCACCGCCTCGAGCTGCACTGGCTGGCCAACCGCGAAGACCATGCACAGTTCGCGCTGCTGACCGACTGGGCCGATGCGCGGCTCGCATCGATGCCCGGCGACGCCGCCTTGCTCGACGATGCGCTGCAACGCATCGCCGTGCTCAACCAGACCTATCCGGCGCCCGATGCCGCAACCCCGCGCTTCGTGCTGCTGCACCGTCCGCGGAGCTGGTCCGAGACCGAGCAGCGATGGATGGGATGGGAACGCAAGCGCGGCAAGATCGAAATGCTGCTGCGCCTGCTGGCCGCGGGTGACGCGAGCGGATTTCTTCCGATGGCGCCGGGCTTGCGCCTGGCTGCGCGCATCCCTTACGTGATGACGCTCGACGGCGATACCGGCCTGCCGCCGGGCGCGCTGCGCGAGCTCGTCGCCGTGGCAGCCCACCCGCTGAATGCACCGCAGATCGACGCCGCCAGCCGCCGCGTGGTCGCGGGCTTCGGCATCTTTCAGCCGCGCATCGCCACCCCCTTTCCGCAACGCAACGAACGCTCGTTCTTCCACTGGCTGTTCGCGGGCCAGTGCGGATTCGACCCCTACAGCAGCAGCGCGTCCGACATCTACCAGGACGTGTTCGGCACCGGCTCCTTCACCGGCAAGGGCCTGCTCAACGTGGAGGCCGTCCACGCGACGCTCGGCCGCCGCCTGCCCGAGGGCGCGGTGCTCAGCCACGATCTGCTCGAAGGCACGGTCGCGCGCTGCGCCGTGGTGAGCGATCTGGTGCTGATCGAGGACCATCCTCACCATGCCGGCGTCGCCGCGTCGCGCGTGCACCGATGGACACGCGGCGACTGGCAACTGCTGCCGTTGATGCTGCGCGCGCGGCGCTACGGCATCGATGCGCTGGGCCTCTGGAAGATGGGCGACAACCTGCGCCGCGCCATGGTGGTGCCGGCATCGACCGTGCTGCTGGCCTGGGTGGTCTTCACGGATTCGTTTCCGCTGCCCTGGGCCTTCGCGTCCGTCGCCGCGGCGCTCGTGCTGGGGCCGCTGCTCGGTGCGCTCGCGGGACTGGTGCCGACCCGGCGCTCGATCGAACTGCGCCACTTCTTCGATGTCGGCTCGACCGAGCTGCTGCGTGCGCTCGCCGGCGCCGCATGGCGTTTCGTGCGGCTTGCCGCACAGACGCGGCAGTTGCTCGACGCCACGGCGCGCGCCACATGGCGGCTGGCGGTGAGCCGCCGGCATCTGCTGGAATGGACGACTGCGGCCGAAGCGCAGGCGCAGGCCCGGTACGAGCTGGCGCCCTTCATCCGCCGCGGCGCGCTCACGAGCAGCCTCTGCGTGCTGCTGGCGCTGGCCGCGGCGTTGAGCCCGCATCCCTGGGTCGGTGCCCTTCTCTTCCTGCTCTGGGCGCTGTCGCCCTTCGTCGCCTGGTGGAGCAGCCGCGTGCCGGCCGCGGCCGAGGGCGCGCTCGACCCCGCGCATCGCGTCTATCTCGAGCAGATCGCGCGCGATACCTGGCATTTCTTCGAGCATGTCGTCGGCCCGGAGGACAACCACCTGCCGCCCGACAACCTGCAGCTCGAGCCCGAGCCCACGGTCGCGCACCGCACCTCGCCCACCAACATCGGGATGTACCTGCTGGCGTGCTGCTGCGCGCGCGAGTTCGGATGGATCGACACGCACGCGCTCGCCGCGCGGCTCACGGCCACGCTCGACACCGTCGACCGCCTCGACAAGCACCAGGGCCATCTCTTCAACTGGTACGACACGCAGTCGCTCAAGATGCTGCCGCCGGCCTATGTGTCCAGCGTCGACAGCGGCAACCTGGCCGGCCACCTGGTCGCGGTGGCGCAGGCCTGCCGCGACTTCGATGCCGAAAGCCCGCCGGGCACGGCGTTCGAAACCCTCGCGCGGCGCTGCGAGGCCTTGTGCGCCGGCATGGATTTCCGCGGCCTCTACGACGCCAAGCGCCACCTCTTCCACATCGGCCTGCAGGTCGAGGACAACGTGCTCGACGCGAGCTACTACGACCTGCTCGCTTCGGAATCGCGCCTGCTGAGCTTCCTTGCGATCGCCAAGGGCGACGTGCCGCTGCGCCACTGGATGGCGCTGGGGCGGCCCTTCCTGTCCGTGGGCGTGAAGCCGGGGCTCAAGTCCTGGTCGGGTTCGATGTTCGAGTACCTGATGCCGGCACTGGTGATGGCCGAGCCCGAAGGCGGTTTGCTGCAGGTCGCGAACCTGGCCGCGATCATCGAGCAGCAGACCTTCGCCACCGTGCAGGATCTGCCTTGGGGCGTCTCCGAGTCGGCCTATTTCGCACGCGACCATTCGCTCGCCTACCAGTACTCGCCCTTCGGCGTGCCGCGGCTGGCCCTGCGCCGCACGCCGCCGACCGACCGCGTGGTCGCGCCCTACGCCACCGCGATGGCGACGCTGCTGGCGCCCGACGATGCGGTGATCAACCTGAAGCTGCTCGAATCGCTCGGCGCGCGCGGCGACTTCGGCTTCTTCGACGCGATCGATTTCACCGTCTCGCGCCAGCCGGAGGGCCAGCCCTTCACCGTGGTGCGCAACGTGATGGCGCATCACCACGGCATGTCGCTGGTGGCGCTGTGCAACGCGGTCTGCGACGACGCGCCGCGCCGCTGGTTCGGCAGCTCGCCATTGGTGCAGGCGCACGACGCGCTGCTGCACGAGCGCACGCCGCGCCAGATCATCGGCAGTGCCGATCCGCGCACGCCGCCCGAGCCGGCCACCGGCGAGACGGCGCCCGTGTTCCAGCCGCGCGTGGTCGACCCGATGGCGCCGGCCTTCCAGCCCACGCACTTGCTGTCGAACGGCAGCTACACCGTCGCGCTGCGCGCCAACGGTGCGGGCGTGAGCCGCTGGCGCGCCTTCAACGTCAGCCGCTGGCGCGACGATCCGCTGCGCGACGGCTACGGCACCTTCCTCTACGTGCGCGACGTGCAGAGCGGCGCGCTCACCTCGCTGACCGCGCTGCCCGCGCCGGGCGAGGGCTGGCGCTACCGGGCCCGCTTCCTGGCCGACCAGGTGCAGTTCGACGCCAGCGGACCCGAGCTGCAGGCGCGCACCACCGTGCTCATCAGCCCGGAAGACGACACCGAACTGCGCACCGTCGCGCTGCACAACAGCGGCAGCGAGACGCGCACGCTGGAGCTCATCTCGTACTTCGAGCCCGTGCTGTCGAACCCGAAGGCCGACGAGTCGCATCCGGCCTTCGCCAACATGTTCATCGAGTCGCGCTGGGAGCCGGGCTGGCGCGCGCTGCTGATGTGGCGCAAGCCCCGGCTGCATGGCGATCCGGTGGTGGCCGCGGCGCATTTCGTGGCCTCGGCCGATGCGCAAGTGCTCTCCATCGACTGCATGGTCGACCGGCGCGCCTTCGTCGGACGCAACCGCTCGCTCGCCGCGCCGGCGCTCGATGCGCAGCCGATGGCCGCCGACGGCGCGCCGGTGACCGGGCTCGATCCGATCGCCTCGCTGCGGGTGCGCCTCACGATCGCGCCCGGCGCCACCGCGCGCGTGACCTTCGCGACCGCGGCCGACGACAACATCGACGACCTGATGCCCTGCATCGACCGCTACCTGCAGCCGATGCACGTCGAGCGCGCGATGCGCATGGCGGCCACGCTGGCACAGGTGCGCCTGCGCGACCTCAGCATCGACCCCGCCAAGAACCTGGCGCTGCAGGACCTGACCACCATCCTCACCTACACCACGCCGCGCGTGATGAAGGACCGCGGCCTGATCGACCTGCGGCAGATCTGGCGCTTCGGCATTTCGGGCGACAAGCCGATCGTGCTGGTCTACATCCATTCGCTGGCCGGCAAGGGCCTGGTCGACACCCTGCTGCGCGCGCAGCCGTGGTGGGGTTTCGGCGGCGTGGCCTGTGACCTGGTGGTGCTCAACGGCGAGCCCAACTCCTACCTGATGCCGCTGCAGCGCGAGATCGAAGCCCTGCGCGACCGGGTGGCGAACCAGACCCAGAACAGTTTCCCGCGCAACGATGCGGCCGGCTTCTATCTGCTGCGCGACCAGGAAGTCGCGCCCTCGGAGAAGGCAGCGCTGTCGAGCCTGGCCCGCGCGGTCTTCACCGCGGACGGGCGGGCGCTCGAAGTGCAGGTGGCGGCGCTGCGGGACGCCGCCACCGGTCCGACGGATGACGAGATCGGGCCGCGCGTCGCGCTCTCGGTGCTGCCGTCCGCGGCGCAGGTGGCCGGGCCGGTGACGGCACCGCAGGGCGACTTCGATGCCGACAGCGGCGAGTTCCGTTTCGAGGTGGACCTGAGCCGCCGCACCGCCAGGCCATGGATCAACGTGATCGCCGCCAACGCGTCCTTCGGCTTCCAGATTTCCGAATCCGGCACCGGCTACACCTGGGCGGCAAACAGCCGCCTGCACCAGTTGACGCCATGGTCCAACGATCCGGTGCAGGACCCGGCCTTCGAGCACTACCTGCTGCAGGACCTCGACTCGCGCGAGCTGCTGCCGCTGACGCCGGCCGGCCGCGGCAGCAGCAGCGGCGTGGACAGGCACCGCGTGCGCCATGGCCAGGGCTACACGGTCTTCGAATGCCTGCATGGCTCCATGATGCTGGAGACCACCTTCTTCGCCGACCGCGACGATCGCGTGAAGCTGGTGCAGGTGAACGTGCGCAACGAAGGTACCAGCCAGCGCCGCCTGCGAGCGCTGGCGATGGTCGAATGGCAGCTCGGCGCGGCCCGCGGCGAACGCCGCACCGTGCACACGTGGAAGCCCGAAGACCTGCCGGCGGCGTTCGGCCAGCAGCGCGAGTCGAGCGCCGGCTTCGGCGGCAGCACGGCCTTCGTGATGCTCGCGGGCCTGAAGGGCGCGACGCAATGGACCTGCGACCGCAGCGAATTTTTCTCCGGCCGCGGCGCGGTCGAATTGCCCGAGCTGCTGCTGCAGCGCGCCGGCAGCGGCCTCGATGCCTGCGCCGCCGTGGCCGGCGAACTCGCGCTCGCGCCCGGCGAGAGCGCCAGCTTCGCCTTCATGCTGGGCCATGCGGACGATGCCGAAGCCGCGATGCAGCTGGCGCGCCGCTGGCAGCAGCGCGACGTGCCGCAGGCGCTGGCGCAGGTGCGCGGCTTCTGGGACGAGCTGCTCGGCCGCCTGCAGGTGCGCACGCCCGATGCGCTCTTCGATGCGCTGGTGAACCGCTGGCTCGTCTACCAGACGCTGGCCTGCAGGCTCTGGTCCAAGGCCGGCTTCTACCAGGCCGGCGGCGCCTTCGGCTTTCGCGATCAATTGCAGGACGCGATGGCCTTCGCGCTCACTGACCCGGCACGGCTGCGCGAGCAGATCCTCGTCAATGCGGCGCGCCAGTTTCCCGAAGGCGATGTGCAGCACTGGTGGCACATGCCCGGCGGCAACGGCGTGCGCACGCATTTCTCCGACGACCTGCTGTGGCTGCCCTACGCGTCGTCGCACTACGTCGAGGTGAGCGGCGACCGGTCGGTGCTCGACGAGGTCGTGCCTTTCATCGAAGGCCCCGCGATTCCCGCCGGCGCCGAGGACGCCTACTACGCGCCGCAGATCAGCGGCCGCACCGCCACCGTGTACGAACATGGCGCGCGCGCCATCGATCGCAGCCTCGCGACAGGTGCGCACGGCCTGCCGCTGATGGGCACCGGCGACTGGAACGACGGCATGAACCGCGTCGGCAACGAAGGCCGCGGCGAATCGGTCTGGCTCGCGTGGTTCCTGTGCAGCGTGGTCGAGCGCTTCGCCCCGATCGCCGAAGTGCGCGGCGAGCGCGAACGCGCCCAGCGCTGGCAGTCGGCGCGCAAGGGCTGGATCGCGGCGCTGCACGCTGCCGGCTGGGACGGTGCGTGGTTCCGCCGCGCCTTCTTCGACAACGGCGCGCCGCTCGGCTCGTCGGCCAACGACGAGTGCCGCATCGACCTGATCGCGCAGGCCTGGTCGGTGCTTTCGGGCGCTTCGGACGACGCGCACACGACGCCGGCGCTGGCCTCGATGAAGCAGCAGCTGCACGACGAGCCCGCCGGCCTGTTGCGCCTGCTGCATCCGCCGCTGGCCCACTCGTCCAACAACCCGGGCTACATCCAGGCCTACCCGCCGGGCGTGCGCGAGAACGGCGGCCAGTATTCGCATGCCGCGGTGTGGGGCCTGATGGCGCAGGCGCTGCATGGCGACATCGAGGGCGCGTGGCAGAGCTTCGAAGGCCTGAGCCCCGCGCATCGCGCGCGCGATGCGGTGCGTGGGCCGGCCTACGAGATCGAGCCCTACGTGATGGCGGGCGACGTGTATGGCGCCGCACCGTATGTCGGGCGCGGCGGCTGGAGCTGGTACACCGGCTCGGCCGCCTGGATGCATCGCGCCGCCATCGAGACCCTGCTGGGCCTGACGGTGCGCGGCGAGCGGCTCTCGCTGACGCCGCGCGTGCCGGCGCATTGGCCGGGCTTCGAGATCACGCTGAAGCTGGGCGGTCGCGAACTGGTGATCCGCCATGGCGTCGCAGTGACGCCGCCGACGCACCATGCCGGGATCGGCGAATGGGTGGTGTGGCGCACGCTGCCGGACAAGGCCGTGCTGCAGGTGGGCTGAGGATCAATCCCCGAGCAGCTCTCCGATGGGCTGCAAGTCTTCGACGCGGTCGCAGATGGCTTTCACGACCATCATGATCGGAATGCCCAGCAGCAGCCCCCAGATGCCCCACAGCCAGCCCCAGAAGATCACGCCGACGAACACCGCGACGGGATTCATGCGGCTGGAACGGCTGGTGAGATAGGGCACCAGCAGGTTGCCGACCAGCGTGTGGATCACCAGCGACGTGCCGCCCACCAGCAGGGCCATCTGGATGCTGTTGAACTGCAGGAAGGCGACCAGCCCGGCCGCCGCCATCACGATGACGGAACCGATGTACGGGATGAGATTGGTCACCGCCGCCACGATGCCCCACACGGCCGCGTTCTCCAGCCCGATCGCCCAGAAGGCCAGTCCGGTCGCGACGCCGATCAGCGCGCTCGAGAAGATCTGCACCAGCAGGTAGCGCTCGATGTGGCCGGTGATGTCGTCGAGCACATGCACCGTGATCTTTTTCTTCTGCAGGCTGGGCCCGGTGATCTTGACCAGCTTGCGGCGGAAAGTGTCGCCGGAGCCCAGCGAGAAGTAGGTGAGGAAGGCGATCAGCGTGAGCTGCCCGGCCGCGTTCAGCAGCCCCACCGTGCCGGTCCACAGGTAGTCGCGCACATTGAAGGCCGGCCGCTCGATGATCACCCGCGCGACGCCCTTGCGCGCGGCGACCTTCTCCGAATTTTCCTGCGCGGCCTGCTCGAGTTGCGCCGCCGCCTTCTGCACCGTGTCGATCGCGCTGGGATCGGCGGGCCGGTTGCCGCTGCGTACCGCGAGCCGCAGCTTCTGCGCCGCGAGGGGCAGCGAATCGACCAGCGCGGTGGCGTTCCCGTAGAGCGAATAGCCGGTCCAGCCCACCCCGCCGCCGATCGCGATCAGGACCGCTGCCGCGCCGATCCAGCGCGAGATCTTCCAGCGCTCCAGCCGGTCGACCAGCGGCGCGAGCGCATAGGTCAGCATCAGACTCACCATCAGGGGAATGAAGACCGCCTGCGCCCACTGCAGCACGAACACCGCGGCCAGCACGGCGAGCACCACCAGCGATGCGCTGCGCACGTCGACCGGCATGTGCAGCAGCACGCGATCGGGCTCGCGCTGCGGGACCGCGGGTTCGGCCGGGTCCTCGTCCTGCGCGTTCATCGCGGATCCTTGAGCACTTCGCGCACCGCGCTCAGCTGGCGGCGCGACACCGCCACCGGCTCGGGAATGCCCTCGAGCCGCAGGGCCCAGCCTTCGGCGTCCTCGCCGTCGTCGTACTTCTCGAGCGCGCGGATCGCCTCGCGCGCGACCAGCGCATTGCGATGCACGCGCACGAAGCGCGCCGGATAGCGATCCTCGATCTCGGCCAGCGAACCGTCGAGGATGTGGCTGCGCGACGCGGTCCGCACGGTGAGGTACTTGTATTCGGACTTGAGGTAGAGCACCTCGGCCAGCGGCACGCGCTCGGTGCGGCCGCGGTCCTGGATGACCAGCGCTTCCTGCGTCGCTTCCGTCGACGGCGCGCGCCGTTCCTTCAGGTGGCGTTCCGCCTTCTGCAGCGCCTGCTGCAGACGTTCGGCCCGCACCGGCTTGGTCAGGTAGTCGACGGCCTCCAGCTCGAAGGCCGTGACGGCATGGACCGCGTGCGCGGTGACGAACACGATGGCCGGCGCCTCCGGCCGGCTGCGCAGGCTGCGCGCGAGTTCGATGCCGTCGATGCCCGGCATGTGGATGTCGAGCAGCACGAGGTCGATCTGCGTGCCGTTCAGTTGCTGCAGCGCAGCCTTGCCATGCGCGGCCTCCGACACCACTTCGGCCGCCGGCGATCGGCAATCGGCCAGCAGGTTGCGCAGGCGCGACCGTGCCAGCGCTTCATCGTCGACGATCAGGGTTCGAAGTGAAGTCATGAGGAGGCGGGGATGGCGATCCGCACGCGGTAGTTCTTCTGGTCCATGCCGGCGCTGAACTGCGCCTGCACGTCGTGCAGCAGGCGCAGCCGGTCGCGCACGTTGGCCAGCGCGATGCCGTGGCCGCGCGGCAGCGGCGCATCGGCCCAGCGCAGCGGCGGCAGGCTGTTGACGACCTCGATCACCACCATGCCGCCACGGCGCTGGGTGCGGATGCGGACCCGGGCGCCGTCGGGGCTCGGCTCCACGCCATGCTTGACCGCGTTCTCGACCAGCGGCTGCAGCAGCAGCGGCGGCAGGCGCGCGTCGCTGGCCGCGGCGTCGAGGTCCCAGCGAATGCGCAGCCGCTCGCCGAAACGCACCTGCTCGATGGCCAGGTAGCGCTCGGCCAACCCGATCTCGTCGGCCAGGGTGACCGATTCGCCCGGATCGGCCAGCGCCTGGCGGAACAGCTCGCTGAGGTCTTCCAGCATGGCTTCGGCCTTGGCCGGCTCCTCGCGCACCAGTGCGATGGCGCTGTTGAGCGTGTTGAAAAGAAAATGCGGGCGGATGCGCGACTGCAGTTCTTCGAGCCGCGCGGTGGTGGCCGCGGGCGTTCGGCCACGGGCGCGCAGCACCAGCGCCGTGACGGCCACGCCGGCGAACAACGCGCCGGCCAGCGCGCTCGCAAGCCACGGCGCGGTGCCGAGCACGCCGGTCAGCCGCAGCAGCCCGCAGCCGTAGAGCCCGGCCAGCGCGCCGAGCAGCACGCCAGCACCGTACTGGGCCTGGCTCGGCAGGCGGCCGAGCGGCTTCTTCAGACCGCAGGCCGCGAGCAGCCAGAGCAGTGTCGCAGGCAGGGCGCCGCCCGTCACGACGGCCGTCAGCGACAGCCACTCGGCCAGCGTCGGCGCAAGAAACAAGGCGGCGACCGCCGCCACCGCCTCGACGAAGAGCACGGCCCGCAGCACCACGCCGATCTGGCATGCATCGAACGATGCCGCCGGCTGGCGCGCGAGCACCCGCGGGCGAACACCGGCCGGCGCTGCGGAGGTGGCCGATAAAATCGATGGGTTGCGCATCACAGAAACATCGGGTGACAAACCCATTATTGCCTCCCAGGCCGTCTTCCATGACCCAAAACCAACTCGACAAGAAATCCGAAGCCTGGTCCGCCCTGTTCTCCGAGCCGATGAGCGACCTGGTCAAGCGCTACACCGCCAGCGTCTTCTTCGACAAGCGGCTGTGGCAGGCTGACATCGAGGGTTCTCTGGCGCATGCAGGCATGCTGGCAGCCCAGGGCATCATCGGCACGCAGGACCACGCCGCGATCGAACGCGGGATGACGCAGATTCGCGAAGAGATCGAAGCCGGCCGCTTCGACTGGAAGCTCGACCTGGAAGACGTGCACCTGAACATCGAGGCGCGCCTCACGCAGCTGATCGGCGATGCCGGCAAGCGGCTGCACACCGGCCGCAGCCGCAACGACCAGGTCGCCACCGACGTGCGCCTGTGGTTGCGCGGCGAGATCGACCTCATCGGCGGTCTGCTGACCGACCTGCAGAAGGCGCTGATCGAGATCGCCGAGAAGAACGTCCAGGTGATCCTGCCGGGCTTCACCCATCTGCAGGTGGCGCAGCCCGTGAGCTTCGGCCACCACATGCTGGCCTACGTCGAAATGTTCGCGCGCGATGCCGAGCGCATGGCCGACGTGCGCAAGCGCGTGAACCGTCTGCCGCTCGGCGCCGCCGCGCTGGCCGGCACCAGCTACCCGCTCGACCGCGAGGCGGTCGCCCGCACGCTCGGCATGGACGAGGTGTGCCAGAACAGCCTCGACGCCGTCAGCGACCGCGACTTCGCGATCGAATTCACCGCCGCCGCCTCGCTGGCCATGGTGCACATCAGCCGGCTCAGCGAGGAGTTGGTCCTGTGGATGAGCCAGGCCTTCGGCTTCATCGACATCGCCGACCGCTTCTGCACGGGCAGCTCGATCATGCCGCAGAAGAAGAACCCGGACGTACCCGAACTCGCGCGCGGCAAGACCGGCCGCGTGGTCGGCCACCTGATGGCGCTGATCACACTCATGAAAGGCCAGCCGCTGGCCTACAACAAGGACAACCAGGAAGACAAGGAGCCGTTGTTCGACACCGTCGACACGCTCAAGGACACGCTGCGCATCTTTGCCGAGATGGTCGGCGGCATCACCGTCAAGCCCGAGACCATGGAAAAAGCCGCGCTGCGCGGCTATGCCACCGCGACCGACCTGGCCGACTATCTGGTCAAGAAGGGCCTGCCCTTTCGCGACGCGCACGAAACGGTGGCCCATGCCGTGAAGGCCGCCATTTCCCACCAGGTGGACTTGTCGGAATTGCCGCTGGCCGTGCTGCAGACCTTCCATCCGAAGATCGAGAAAGATGTCTACGACGTGCTGAGCCTGCGCGGCTCGCTCAATGCCCGCAACATCCTCGGCGGCACCGCGCCGGCGCAGGTTCGGCAACAAATCCTGCGACATCGTGCACGATTGGACTGATGCATCCGGGTTTACCCCCGAAGTTTGTTCCCAAATGTAAGAATGTAGTGCTAAAGTTTGGCATTCATTGGCAGACCACGCGACGGTGAACGTACCGTCCCACGGCGTCTGCCATCCGCTCCGAATGCCATGGAACATCCCAGCTGCGTCGTCGTCCTTCTCACTTTCAATTCCGCGTCGATCATCCGGGAGACCGTGGGCGCAGCGAAGAAGGTCAGCCCGCACGTGTTCGCGGTCGATTCGCACTCCCTGGACGGCACGCCCGCCATCCTCGAAGAACTGGGCTGCACTGTCGTGCAGCGGCCCTTCGTCAACTACAGCGACCAGCGCAACTGGGCGATCGCGCAGGTCGAGAAGTCCTACCCCTGGCAGTTGCACCTGGACGCCGACGAGGTGCTGGACGCCCAGGCGGTCGAGGAGATCGGGGCCCTGCTGGCCGGCACGCCGCGCTTCGACGCCTACATCCTGCGCCGGCGCGACTATTTCATGGGCAAGATGCTGCGCCACAGTGGCGTCAATCCCTGGCATCTGAGGCTCTTCCGATCGGGCCAGGGGCGCTGCGAAGCGAGGCTCTACGACCAGCACTTCATCAGCCCTGCAAGGCCGGGCCGCATCGACGGCTTCATGCATGACAAGAATTCGGCGCAGCTCAGCGACTGGATCGCGAGCCACAATCGCTGGAGCGATGCCGAAGCCAAGGAGAAGCTCGGGCCCAGCGCCTTGCCGGACGACGTCCTGAAGCCGCGCCTCACGGGCGATGCCCGCGAGCGCACGCGCTTCATCAAGGAGGTCTACTACAAGCTGCCGATCGGCCTGCGCGCGCTCAGCTATTTCGTCTACCGCTACTTCTTTCGGCTTGGCTTTCTGGACGGCAAGGAAGGCTTCTATTTCGCGTTTTTTCAGGCATTGTGGTTTCGCATGCTGATCGACGCGAAGATGTACGAACAGCGCAGCGCGAACGCGCAGCGCCCTCACTGACTTTTTACGGAGTGACCACACCCATGCGGCAATACAACGCATCCAAGCGAATGCTCGTCACCGGCGGCGCCGGTTTCCTCGGCAGCCATCTGTGCGACCGGCTGATCGAGCAGGGGCACGACGTCCTGTGCGTCGACAACTTCTTCACCGGCACCAAGCACAACGTCGAGCACCTGCTCGACCATCCGCGCTTCGAGCTGATGCGTCACGACGTGACTTTTCCGCTCTACGTGGAAGTGGACGAGATCTTCAACCTCGCCTGCCCGGCTTCGCCGGTCCACTACCAGCACGACCCGGTGCAGACCACCAAGACCAGCGTGCACGGCGCCATCAACATGCTCGGCCTGGCCAAGCGGGTGCGGGCCAAGATCCTTCAGGCCTCCACCAGCGAGGTCTACGGCGATCCCGAGATCCATCCGCAGGTCGAGGCCTACTGGGGCCGCGTCAATCCGATCGGCATCCGCAGCTGCTACGACGAGGGCAAGCGCTGCGCCGAGACGCTGTTCTTCGACTACCACCGCCAGCACAAGCTGCGCATCAAGGTGGTTCGCATCTTCAACACCTTCGGACCGCGCATGCACCTGAACGACGGCCGCGTGGTGTCGAACTTCATCGTGCAGGCGCTCAAGGGCCAGGACATCACCATCTACGGCGACGGCCAGCAGACGCGCAGCTTCTGCTACGTCGACGACCTGGTCGAGGCCATGCTGCGCATGATGGCCACCGGCGACGAGGTGCCGGGCCCGATCAACATCGGCAATCCCGGCGAGTTCTCGATGCTGGAGCTGGCCAACAAGGTGATCGAGATCACCGGCTCCAAGAGCAAGCTGGTGCGCATGCCGCTGCCGGCGGACGACCCCAAGCAGCGGCGCCCCGACATCTCGATGGCGCAGAAGGAGCTCGGCGGCTGGGCCCCGCGCACCCAGCTCGACGAAGGGCTCAAGAAGACCATCGCCTACTTCGACCAGATCCTGTCGGAACCCAAGACCGCCTGACGCTCCCATGAACATCACCATCATCGGCACCGGCTATGTCGGGCTTGTCACCGGCGCATGCCTGGCGGACATCGGCAACAACGTGTTCTGCCTCGACCTCGACGCGCGCAAGATCGCGACCCTCAACGAGGGCGGCATCCCGATCTACGAGCCCGGCCTCGAGGACGTCGTCGAATCGAACGCGGCGGCCAAACGGCTGACCTTCTCCACCGACGTCGAAGCCGCCGTCGCCCACGGCGACATCCAGTTCATCGCCGTCGGCACGCCGCCCGACGAGGACGGCAGCGCCGACCTGAAATACGTGCTCGCCGCGGCGCGCAGCATCGGCCGGACCATGGAAAGCTTCAAGGTCGTGGTCGACAAGTCGACCGTGCCGGTGGGCACCGCCGAACGCGTCACCGCAGCGATCCAGGAAGAGCTCGACAAGCGCGGGCGTTCCGACCTGCGCTTCTCGGTCGTGAGCAATCCCGAATTCCTCAAGGAAGGTGCGGCGGTCGAGGACTTCATGCGCCCGGACCGCATCGTCATCGGCTACACCGACGACGAGCCCGGCCGCGAGGCGCTGGCCGCGATGCGCAGGCTCTACGCGCCCTTCAACCGCAACCACGAGCGCACGCGCGTGATGGACGTGAAGTCCGCCGAGTTCGCGAAGTACGCGGCCAACGCGATGCTGGCCACCCGCATCAGCTTCATGAACGAGCTGGCCAACCTCGCCGACCGCGTCGGCGCCGACATCGAGGCGGTGCGCCAGGGCATCGGCTCCGATCCGCGCATTGGCTACAGCTTTCTCTATGCCGGCACGGGCTACGGCGGCAGCTGCTTTCCGAAGGACATCCAGGCATTGACGCGCACCGCGCGCGACCACGGGCAGGCGCTGCGCGTGCTCGAGTCGGTCGAAGCGGTCAACGACGAGCAGAAACGCGTGCTCACCAACAAGGTGCTGACACGCTTCGGCAACGATCTCACCGGCCGCACCTTCGCGCTCTGGGGCCTGGCCTTCAAGCCGAACACCGACGACATGCGCGAGGCGCCCAGCCGCGTGGTGCTCGACGTGCTGGTGCGTGCGGGCGCCCGCGTGGTGGCGCACGACCCGATCGCGGTCGAGGAGACGAAGCGCGTGCTGCAACTCGACTTCGCCGATGCACCGGCGCTGCTCGACCGCATCAGCTTCGTCGCCGGCAAGGATCCGATGGAAGCGCTCGCCGGTGCCGATGCGCTGATCATCGTCACCGAGTGGAAGGCCTACCGCAGCCCGAACCTCGAGCGCCTCAAGTCGCTGATGAAGTCGCCCGTGATTTTCGACGGGCGCAATCTCTATGAGCCCGCCACCATGAAGGAAGCGGGCGTTGTCTACCAGGGCATCGGGCGCAACAGCGTCTGAACGCCGGCCGCAGCGCACCGCGAACCGCCGGGTATCCACTCGGCGCTTTCGAATTGCGGCCTCATACAGGCTTACGCAGAGACGCGGCCTTCGGATTCAGGACCCCAGCCTTGAATCCGACGGGGTGCCGGGACCGTACCGCTAACATGCCGATCGATGTCCGACAATCCACGCATGAGTGCACCCAGTCCCGACGCCGAACTGATGGCGCTGATCGATCGCGTTGGCCATCGAGACGAAGCGGCCCTTCGCCTGCTCTACGACCGCACTTCCCCCAAGCTCTTCGGCCTCGCCATGCGCGTCGTGCGGCAGCGCGAGTGGGCCGAGGACGTGCTGCAGGAATCCTTCCTGACCATCTGGCGCGTGGCCGGCGACTACCGCGCCTCGCTCAGCCCGCCGCTGGCCTGGCTGGGCCTGATCGTGCGCAGCCGATCGCTCGACCTGCTGCGTCGGCGCACGGCCGACCGGGCGCAGCTCACGCAGGAATTCGACGACGTGATGGCCGAGACTTTCGAATCGGATGCGACCAATCCGATGGACAGCGCCGATGCGAGCGAACAGGCCTGGGCGCTGCACCAGTGCCTGAGCCAGCTCGAGGGACGTCAGCGCGAGGTCGTGAGCCTGGCCTATCTGCGCGACCTCAGCCACAGCGAACTGGCGCAGCAGCTCAAGCTGCCGCTGGGCACCGTCAAGACCTGGATCCGGCGCGGCCTGGAGAAGCTGCGCACCTGCATGCAGCGATTCGCGTGAGGACCGCATGAACCTGTCCGCCCATCCCCGACTGCTCGAACTGCTGGCCGCCAGCCATGCGCTCGGCACGCTGCGCGGCGGCGCGCGGCGCCGCTTCGAATCCATCGCCCGCGAGCAGGCGCCCGTGCGCGCGGCCGCGCTGGTGTGGCAGGGCCGGCTCGCCAGCATGACCGAGATGCAGCCGACCGTGGTGCCCGATGCCGCCGTCTGGGTGCGCATCCGCAACCTGATCGAGGCCGAGCAACAGCAGCAGGCGCTCTCGCGCCAGCGCGAAACGCCGGCGCCGCAGCGCGCTGAGGGCGGCTGGCTGCGCAGCCTTGCGCTCTGGCGCGGCGCGGCAGCGGCGGGCGCGCTCGCGACCGTCGCGGCCGTGGTGGTCGGCGTCAACCTGAGCGAGCAGCTGCGCCATGCGCCGGCCGTGCAGTACGTGGCCGTGCTGTCGGACGACAAGGCCGCCGCCTCGATGCTCGTGACCTTCGACCCCAAGAACCGCCAGCTGGTGCTGCAGCGCGTCGGCAGCTACCAGGAAGGCAGCGACAAGTCGTTGCAGCTCTGGGCGCTGCCGCCCGGCGGCGCGCCGCGCTCGCTCGGCGTGTTGAGCCATGAACAGGCCCTCAAACTCAAGGCCACGGAAGCCGACGTGCGTGCCGTGCCGGCGCTGGCGGTGAGCCTCGAGCCGCGCGGCGGCGTGCCCAGCGAACGCGGTCCGACCGGGCCGGTGCTCTTCAAGGGCCCGCTGATCGAGAAGACGCTCTGACGATGAAGACCGCGATCCGTCTGGCCGCGCTGGCGCTGACGCTGCTGGGGGCGTTCGCGTCGCAGGCGCAGACCGCGACCGACGCGCCTCCCTCGCCCGCGTACCTCGCAGCCCAGACCCGCTGGCAGGGCGAGCTCGCCGCCTTCGCGCGCGCCGACCAGAAGAGCCCGCCCGGCAGGAACGGCGTGCTGTTCGTCGGCAGCTCCACCATCCGGTTCTGGACCCACGTGGCGCAGGACTTCAGCCGGCAGCCGGTGGTCATCAACCGTGGCTTCGGCGGCTCCACCATGGCCGACTGCAGCCTGTTCGCGCACGAGCTCGTGGTGCGCTACCAGCCGCGCGAGGTGCTGGTGTACGCCGGCGACAACGACCTCGCCGAAGGCCGCACGCCGATGCAGGTGCTCGAAAGCTTCGCCAGTTTCGCCAACACCGTGCGCACGGAACTGCCGGACACGCGCATCGCCTTCATCTCGGTCAAGCCCAGCCCTTCGCGCGAGAAGCTGATGCCGCAGATCCGCGAGACCAACCACATCATCGAGGCCTACCTGAGCCGCCTGCCCAACAGCGAGTACATCGACGTCTTCACGCCGATGCTCGACGCCGACGGCCGGCTGCGGCCCGAGCTCTTTCGCAGCGACATGCTGCACCTCAACGACGACGGCTACCGGCTCTGGCAATCGGTCATCGGGCCGCATCTGCCGCCGCCCGCGATGCAGGCCGATGCCGCGGCACGGTAGTGGCCCTCAGGCCCTGCTCCGCCCTTCCCACCAGAGCGTGGCCCGCGCGACGCCATAGAGCCACGTGAACACCGCGCCCAGCAGCAGCACGTCGCCCCACCAGGGCCGCACCGTCTGGCTGTCGCCGTAGAAGGCCAGCACCGACAGCACCGCCACCAGGTGCGCGCAGAACACCGGCAGCGACGCCGAGCCCATCGCTTCGAGCCAGCGCAGGCGCGGGATGCGCTGCACGAAGCCCGGCCCGAAGCGGACCACCAGGATACCGAGTGCCACCAGGTTGACGATGCGCAGCGGACCGAGCTGCCACTTGTCGAACAGCAGGTTGCGCTGCACGTCGCCGCCGAACGGTGCCTGGCCATTGATGCCGTGATGGCGCCAGCAGATGCCGTAGACGGCCACGGCCATGGCCAGCGCCAGCAGCCAGCGCGGGAACCGGAACGGCCGTGCGTCGGGCGCGTTGCGGCTCGCGCCCATCCACAGCCCGACGAACCAAAGGAACTGCCACGCGAAGGCATTGAACGCGCCCATCTCGTGGAACGGCACCGGCAGGCCCAGCCAGCGCGCGGCGAGTTCGTAGAGCCACTCGCTCAGGCCGAACTGCGCCAGTCCCCACAGCGTCGCGCTCGCCACCATCACGCCGGTCCAGCCATGGCGCAGCGCGAAGGCCAGCACCCACGGGCTCATCAGCATGAAGAAGATGTACATCGGCAGGATGTCGAGCAGCGCCGGCTCGTAGACCAGCAGCAGCGAGTAGACGAAGGCCTTGTGCGGTTGCGCGAGGTAGTACGACAGCAGATTCTTCACCGCCGGCTGGTCGATGTGCAGTCCGACCGCCGTGATGATCGTGAACAGGAACAGCAGCGTCGCCGCCTGGCACAGGTAGATCTTGAGTGCCCGCCGCCAGAAGGCGCGGCGCATCGCGTCGACGCCTTCGCGATAGGCGCGCCGGCTGTAGACCAGCCCGGCCATGAAGGCCGACAGCAGCACGAAGCCTTCGGCCGCCGAGACGAAGCCGATGGGCTGCCCCATCGGATCGGTCAGGCGGCTGGGCAGATGGGTGAGCGTCATCAGCACGAGCATGAGCCCGCGCAATGCATCGATTTCCCAGTAGCGCTTCATCGACCCCTGCGCGTCGGACAGTGATGCGGTTCGGCGGTCAGGCGAGTTGACGAATGGCATCGACCACGACATCGCCGTAGTGCTTCCAGGTGTAGGTGGCGGCGTGCTGCACGGCGGCCTCCCGCATCGCCGGCAGCGCCTGCCGGTTCTGATTGAACCAGGCCAGCTTTTCGGCGATGGCCTCGGGCGCGCGGATCGGCACCAGGAAGCCGGTGCGGCCGTCGATCACCAGATCGTCGCCGCCCGTGTTGGGCGTGATGACCACCGGCAGCCCTTGGCTCATGGCCTCCTGCATCACCAGCGCGCGGCCTTCATAGAGCGAAGGCAGGCAGAAGACATCGCAGCTGCGCATGAGCGCCAGCACCTCGGCATGCGGCCGGCCTCCTTCGTGCGTGAAGCCGTCGTACTGGCGCCGGTAGAAGGCCAGGTCGGTCTGCGGCGCACCCATGACGATCAGCTCGATGTTCTCGCCCTTGAGCAGGCGCATGGCCGCGAACAGGTCGGCCAGCCCTTTGCGCTGGCCCATCGAGCCGACGAACAGCACCCGCAGCGCCCGCGCGGGATCGTCCGGCGGCCGCGCTGCGCCGCCGCGCGACACCGGCGAACCGAAGGGCGACAGAACCCACGCCTTCTGCGACGCCCAGGCCGGCAGCGAATCGGCCACGAAGCGGCTGGGCACCACCACCAGGTCGGCCAGTTCCAGCTCCTGCGTCTTGCGGTCCAGCTTGGCCTGCGAGTCGGCGATGCCGCCGCCCAGCGTCTCGGCCCATTCGGGCACGCGCTGCATTTCCTCCTGCATCAGCCGGCGGCCCGTTTCCCAATAGGAGATCGGCAGGTCGTAGACGCGCTTCAGGCCCAGTGCCTTGGCCGCCCGGAAGGTGTCGAGCGCGGCGTCCTCGTAGGTATAGACGGCGCCCAGCCGATGCCGGCGGTGCAGCCCGGGCAGCGACTTCGCGACGAAGCGATCGAAGTCGCGGATCACGCCGTCGATCGAGGCGAAGCCTTCCTCGTGCCGCAGCCAGTGGTTCCAGCCGGCCTTGCCGCAGACCGCGCGCGCGACTTCGCGCCACGGATGCTGCAGGATCTTTTCCGGCGGCAGGTCGAACTGCCGCCGCTGGAGCTCCCGGCGAAGCCCGCCCGGCAGCAGCTTCGCCGCCAGGCCGTGCGGCGAGGCGGCGAGCGTGGTCGCGAACCGGGCCAGCATGTCCGCCCTGTCCAGGGCGTCGAGCATCGCGCGGACGTTCTGGTTGCCCGCGGGATGGCTGAACAGGAGTTTCATACCGATCGATCATAGTGGAGCGATCCTGCGCATCAGGGGCCTTGGCGTCGAGTTGCGCTACGCTGCGAGCCCGAAGGAGAAGACTGTTGAAAACAAGAACGACGATGCGTGCGCTGGCCACTGCCGTGCTGACCCTGGCCGCCCTCGGCGCCCATGCGCTGCAGATCACCAGCCTCACGCCGCAGGGCGAAGTCGCCCGCGTGCGGCAGGTGGTCGCCAAGTTCGACCAGGCCGCCGTCAGCTTCGGCGACCCGAAGGCGCCGGCACCGCTGGCCGTGAGCTGCAGCGACGCACAGGCCGGCAAGGGCAACGGCCGCTGGACCGCCGACCGGCAATGGGTCTTCGACTTCGAGGATGACCTGCCGCCCGGCGTGCGCTGCACCGTCACGCGGGTCGCCGCCTTCAAGTCGGCCTCGGGCTCCGACCTGAGCGGCCCCGAGCGCTACCAGTTCAGCACCGGCGGCCCCTTCATCCGCAGCTGGCAGCCGAGCTACGGCAAGATCGACGAGCAGCAGCTCTTCATGCTGCAGCTCAATGGTCCGGCCACGCTCGACAGCGTGCGCGACAACGTGTGGTGCGCGGCCGAGGGCATCGGCGAGCGCATTCCTGTGCGGCTCATCGAGGGCGAGCAGCGCGCGGCATTGCTCAAGTCCCTGGGCCTGGACAAGCAGGCCGAGAAGGCGCCGCTGCGCTTCGTCACGCTGCAATGCAACCGCACGCTGACGCCGGCCAGCCGCGTGCAGCTGGTCTACGGCAAGGGCGTGGCCACGCCCTCGGGCGTGCCCAACACCATCGAGCGGCGGCTCAAGTTCGAGGTGCGCGAGCCCTTCGCCGTGTCCTTCACCTGCGAGCGCGAGAACGCGCAGTCCGCCTGCCTGCCGCTCAAGCCGCTGGTGCTGCGGTTCAACGCGCCGGTGTCGCGCAAGCTGGCCGCGGCGATCACACTCAAGGGCGGCGACAAGCTCTTCAAACCCAAATTCGACGACGACGGCAACGCGCCGCCCGACGACGACGCAGTGGTCGATTCGGTGAGCTTCCCGCCGCCCTTCGCGGAACAAGGGCAGTTCAGCATCGAGCTGCCGCCGAAGTTCCAGGACGCATCGGGCCGCGCGCTGGCCGCACCCGACAGCTTCCCGATGAAGGTCGCCACCGGCGCGATGCCGCCGCTGGCCAAGTTCGCGGCCTCGCCCTTCGGCGTGGTCGAGCGCCTGGCCGAACCCGGCGGCGTGGCGCTGATGCCGGTCACGGTGCGGCGTGTCGAGACCGCGCTGCAGGTGCAGGCGCTGACGCCGGGCAAAGTCAGCGACATGAATCCGAAGACCGACGCCGAGATCATCGCGTGGTTCCGCAAGGTGCGCCGCTACGACAGCAACACCACGATCTCGCGCAAGGAGGCGGCGCGCGACGTCAAGGCCGCGCTGCCGAAGGTGATCGACAAGGACGATGCCGACGACATCCAGACCCGCATGGTGTCGCTGCTCGGCGGCCAGGGCGGCGTCAGGACGCTGGACATGCCCAAGTCCGAGAGCGGCGACCCGCGCCCCTTCGAGGTGATCGGCATCCCGCTCACGCCCGGCTTCCACGTGCTCGAGATCGCGTCGCAGAAACTCGGCGATGCGCTGCTCGATGATCGTTATGGCAGCGGCCGCACGATGTACGTGCGCACCACCGCGCTCGCGACCAACCTCGCAGTGCATTTCAAGCTCGGTCGCGAGAACGCGGTGGCCTGGGTCACGACGCTGGACAAGGGCCAGGTGGTCGCCAATGCCGCCGTGCGCGTGTCGAGCTGCGACGGCAAGCAGGTGGCCACCGGCACGACCGATGCGCGCGGGCTGGTCGAGCTCGCCGGCATCTCGCCCAATGCGCCGGGCTGCCCTGGTGCAGCCGACGAAGATGCCGACGACAGCGGTGGCGGCGCCTACTTCGTGAGCGCCCGCGCCAAGGACGCCGAGGGCGTGAACGACCTGGCCTTCACCTGGAGCGACTGGCAGCGCGGCATCGAGCCCTGGCGCTTCAACGTGCCGACCAGCCTGCAGCCCGAGCCCGACCGCATCGCGCACACCATCTTCGACCGCACGCTGCTGCGCGCCGGCGAGACAGTGTCGATGAAGCACCTGATCCGCACCCAGACCCGCACCGGCTTCGGCCTGCCCGACACGTTGCCCGAGACGCTGGTCATCACGCACGTCGGCAGCGGCCAGCAATACACCCAGCCGATCAAGTGGCGCAAGACCGCGACCGGCGGCGAGAGCGGCGAGAACACTTTCGCGATCCCGCCGGCTGCCAAGCTCGGCGTCTACCAGGTCGAGCTGCGCAACGGCAAGAACGGCGCTGACGCCGATGCCGGCGAAGGCGGACAGCGCAGCTACGCCACCGGCGAGTTCCGCGTGGAGGAGTTCCGGCTGCCCGTGCTCGAAGGCCGCATCACGCCGAGCGACAAGAAGCCGCTGGTGGCCGCCACGACACTGCCGGCCGATGTGCAGGTCAACTACGTGGCCGGCGGCGGCGCGGCCAACCTGCCGGTGCGTGTCTCGGCGATGGTGCGCGGCAAGAGCCTCGCCTTCGCCGACTTCGATGCCTTCAGCTTCTCGCCGCCGACCAAGGATGGCACCGTCGCCACCGACACCGGCGATGCGCCCGCCGTCGGCGATGACGCGCGCGTCATCGCCGACAAGCTGCCGCTCACGCTCGACCGCAACGGCGCCGGCAAGCTCAGCATCGACAAGATCCCGCTCGCCAAGGCGACGCCGCGCGAGCTGCTGCTCGAAGCCACCTACGCCGACCCGAACGGCGAGGTGCAGACGCTGAGCAGCGTGCAGACGCTGTGGCCGGCCTCGGTGATCGCGGGCGTGAAGACCGAAGGCTGGGTCTCCACCAGCCAGAAGCTCAGGTTCCAGGCGCTGGCGCTCGACCTGTCGGGCAAGCCGCAGGAAGGCGTGACGCTCAACGTGCGCGCCGTCGCCCGCATCACCACCACCAGCCGCAAGCGCATGGTGGGCGGCTTCTACACCTACGACAACAAGACCGACGTCAAGGACATCGGCACCATCTGCAGTGGCAAGAGCGACGCGCGCGGCCTGCTGCTGTGCGAGGCCGAACTCAAGGAGGCGGGCGAGGTCGAACTGATCGCCAGCGCCACGGACAAGGACGGCCGCGACAGCCGCGCCGCGAGTTCAGTCTACGTGACGAAGCAGGGCGAACTCTGGTTCGGCGGCGAGGACCATGACCGCATCGACGTGCTGCCCGAGAAGAAGAACTACCAGCCCGGCGAGACCGCCAAGTTCCAGGTGCGCAGCCCGTTCCGCTTCTCGACCGCGCTGGTGTCGGTCGAGCGCGAGGGCGTGATCGAAACCCACGTGGTGCAGCTCGACGGCAAGGACCCGACCGTCACGCTGCAGGTGAAGCCCGAGTGGGGGCCGAACGCCTACGTGAGCGTGCTCGCGCTGCGCGGGCGGCTGCGCGAGGTGCCGTGGTACAGCTTCTTCACCTGGGGCTACAAGGCGCCGCGCGAATGGTGGACCGCCTTCTGGTACGAGGGCAAGGAGTACGTCGCGCCGACCGCGCTGGTCGATCTCAGCAAACCGGCCTTCCGGCTCGGCCTCGCCGAGATCCGCGTCGGCACGCAGGCGCACCTGATCGACGTCAAGGTGACGAGCGACAAGCCCAGCTATCCGGTGCGCGGCAAGGCGCAGATCACCATCTCGGCCAGGCTGCCCGGCGGCAAGCCGGCCGCAGGCGCCGAAGTGGCGCTGGCCGCGGTCGACCAGGCGCTGCTGGAGCTGATGCCCAACGACAGCTGGAACCTGCTCGATGCGATGCTGCAGCGGCGCAGCTGGGGCGTGAGCACCTCGACCGCGCAGATGGAGATCGTCGGCCGTCGCCACTACGGCCGCAAGGCCGTGCCGGCGGGCGGCGGCGGGGGCAAGGCCCAGACGCGCGAGTTGCTCGACACCCTGCTGCTGTGGAACCCCGCAGTGGTGCTCGATGCGAACGGCCAGGCCACCGTGACCGTGCCGCTCAACGACGCGCTGACCACTTTCAGGATCGTCGCCGTGGCCGATGCAGGCACCGGCCTCTTCGGCACCGGCCAGACCTCGATCCAGGCCACGCAGGACCTGCAGATCGTCAGCGGCCTGCCGCCGCTGGTGCGCGAGGACGACCAGTTCCGCGCCCAGATCACGCTGCGCAACACGACGCAGAAGCCGATGAAGGTCGAGGCCGCGCCGCGCGCGACGCTGCTCACGCTGGCGCCGCAAACGGTCGACATCCCGGCCGGCGAAGCGCGCGAGCTCGCATGGACGGTGACCGCGCCCGCGCAGCTCGCGCAGACGCGCGCCGAAGCCATCCTGTGGGAGATCGAGGCCCACGACACGCTCGGCGGCGCGCGCGATGCGCTGAAGGTGCGCCAGCGCATCGTGCCGGCCGTGCCGCTGACCGTGCAGCAGGCCACGCTGGTGCAGCTCGACGGGCCGTTCACGCTCGACGTCGCGCCGCCCGCCGATGCACTGCCCGGGCGCGGCGGCCTCAAGCTCTCGCTGCAGCCGCGGCTGGCCGAAGGGCTGACCGGCGTGCGCGACTGGTTCGCCAACTATCCCTACATCTGCCTGGAGCAGAAGACCAGCAAGTCAGTCGGGCTGCGCGACGGCAAGGCCTGGCAGCAGGTGGTCGCGCAGTTGCCGAGCTACCTCGACGGCGACGGCCTGGCCAGCTACTTCCCGCCGCGCGACGGCGAGGCCAACCGCGGCAGCGACACGCTGACCGCCTACGTGCTCGCGGCCACCAACGAAGCCGCGGCGCTCGACCCCGCCTTCGCGCTGCCCGACGACGTGGTGACGCCGATGACCGAGGGCCTGATCGCCTTCGTCGAGGGCAAGATTCAGCGCGACTTCTGGAGCCCGCGCAAGGACCTCGATGTGCGCAAGCTCGCCGCGCTCGAAGCGCTGTCGCGCTATGGCAAGGCGCAAGGCCGCATGACCGGCAGCATCACCATCGCGCCCAACCAATGGCCGACCAGTGCGGTGATCGACTGGCTCAACATCCTCAAGCGCGTGACGGACGTGCCGCAGCGCCAGCAGCGCATGGACGAGGCGAACAACGTGCTGAAGGCGCGCCTGAGCTACCAGGGCACCAAGCTGATCTTCAGCACCGAGCAGGACGACTACTGGTGGTGGCTGATGGTCAACGGCGACGTCAACACCGCGCGCCTGCTGCTCGCGGTGATGGACGACCCGGCCTGGAAGGACGATACGGCCAAGCTGGTCAACGGCTTCATCGGCCGCCAGCAGAACGGCGCCTGGCACACCACCACCGCCAACCTGTGGGGCGGGCTCGCGCTGGAGAAGTTCTCCAAGCAATTCGAGAGCGCGCCGGTCGCCGGCATCACCGCAGCGACCCTCGGCGCGGCCAAGGCGCAGGTCGACTGGCGCAAGGTCGAGCGCATCAAGACCGGCGACGCGGGTGGCGCACCGAACCAGACCACCTTCTTCGGTGCACCGGCCTCGCCCGGCAACCTGCGCAACAACAGCATGTTCCTTCCGTGGCCCGCGGGCGCGGCGCACGACACGCTGCTGGTGACGCAAAGCGGCAGCGGAAAGCCCTGGCTCACGCTGCAGTCGATCGCCGCGGTGCAGCTCAAGGCGCCGTTCGCGGCGGGCTATGCGATCAAGAAGACCGTCACGCCGGTCGAGCAGGCCGTGAAGGGCATCTACACGCGCGGCGACGTGCTGCGCGTGACGCTGGAGATCAATGCCAGCGCCGACATGACCTGGGTCGCGGTGACCGACCCGATCCCCGGCGGCGCGACCATCCTCGGCGGCGGCCTCGGTCGCGACTCGCAGATCGCGACCCAGGGCGAGAAGAAGACGGGCGCCGGCTGGGCCGCCTTCGAGGAGCGCAGCTTCGAGGCCTTCCGCAGCTACTACGAGTACCTGCCCAAGGGCGTGGTGAAGATGGAGTACACGGTGCGCCTCAACAACGTCGGCGACTTCGCGCTGCCGCCGAGCCGCGTCGAGGCGCTGTATGCGCCGGAGATGTTCGGCGAGGCGCCGAACGAGCGTATCAAGGTGGAGGCGGTGAAATAGACCAGCGGCACGCGCCGCATCACGATGAAGGAAATCCCATGACCCGCAGATTCATCAGCTCCGGCTCGACCTTCGAAGCCGAGATCGGCTATTCGCGCGCCGTCGTCGACGGCGACTGGGTCTTCGTCTCCGGCACCACCGGCTTCGACTACGCGACCATGTCGATTGCCGACGACGTCGTCGCGCAGGCCGAGCAGTGCCTGAAGAACATCGAGTCCGCTTTGCGGCAGGCCGACGCCAGCCTGGCGGACGTGGTGCGCGTGACCTACGTGCTGCCCGACGGGGCCGCGTTCGCGTCCTGCTGGCCGGTGCTGCGCCGCTACTTCGGCGAGGTGCGGCCGGCCGCGATGATGATTTCCGCCGGCCTCGCGGATCCGCGCATGAAGATCGAGATCGAAGTCACGGCGCGCAAGCGTTCCTGAACTTGGCGCCGGCACGCGATGGGGTGTGCCGGCGAATCCAGCGTAGGATATTTCCCGCGCGATGTTTTCAGCGCAAGCGCCAGTTCGTCGAATGCCCATGCATGCCAAACGAGACCTCCATTTCCTTCGCCCAGACCAAGGTCCAGCCGCCGCGCTTTCGTGCCGGCCTGGTCGAGCGCAGTGGCCTTGAGGAACGCCTCGGCGCGGCGCTGCTGAGCCGTCGCCTGGTGCTGTTGATCGCAGCGGCGGGCTACGGCAAGACGGTGGCACTGTCGCGCCAGCTGCTGAACCTGCCGCCCGGCTGCGCGACCGCTTGGATCACGGCGGACGAGCAGGACGACTTGCCGCGACTGCTGGCCTGCCTGACGGAGGCGCTCGAAGCGCACGACCCGCCGTGGCGCGTCGCGACCCAGAGCCTCGTCGAGCAGGTGTCCAAAGCGCGGGAACTGCACGCGGTCGTCGCCGAATTGACGAACGCATTCGCCGCCATGCAGGTCGATCACGGCGTCATCGCCTTCGACGACATGCACCTGGTCGCCGACCCCAGGGTGTTCGAGTTCCTGCAACTGCTGATCGAACGCGCGCCGACGAACTGGAGTTTCGCGATCGCCTCGCGGATCGCTCCGCCGTTGTCGCTGGCGCGTCTTCGGGTGCATCACGAACTGGCCGAGTTCGGGGCCTCGGATCTGAGCTTCAGCCTGCAGGAGATTCGCAGCCTCTGCAACGCCGCCGGCCAGCACCATGACGACCAGTCGGCCGAGAGCCTGCTCGAGCGCACGCAGGGATGGGTGGCCGGGTTGTGCCTCACGCTGGATGTCCTGAGCCGCGCCGGCACGCCGACGGCCGGCCGGCGCCTGAGCCAGAGGCATCAGTTCGACTATCTGGCCAGCGAAGTGTTCGGGAGCATGTCCGAATCATGGCGCGACTTCCTCATGCGCTGCTCGGTGCTCCCGGAACTCACGGCCACGCGCTGCGCGAGGGTCAGCGGCAACGCGAATTCGGCCCGCATGCTCGAGGAGATCGAGCAACGCGGCATGTTCGTCTCGGTGCTCGATGGCGAAGAGCTGACGCTGCGCATGCATGATCTGTTCCGCGATTTCCTCGACGATCGCCTGCGCCGTGAACATGCCGAAGAGATTCCGGAACTGCTGCTGCGCGCTGCACAAGACGAACCGGATCCGATGCGCAAGACCGACATGCTGCTGCGTGCCGGCGCCTGGCGCGAGGCCGAGGAACTGCTCTGCGAGGTGGCGCCGATCCTGTTGGCACAGGGCGACAGCGGCCGGATCGCCGGCCTGATGGAGCGCTTTCCGGCCGACGCGCGCGCGCGCTCACCGCGTCTGGCCTATGTGCGCGGCGTGGTGGCCTGGAGCGAAATCGATATCGCGAGCACGAAGCACATGGGCGAGGCGGCCGCGGGTTTCGAGCGCGAAGGCGACCTGCGGCGCATGCGGCGTGCGCTCGCGCACCAAGCGCATGCCAACGCCACGTTGCGACCCCATGTCGCGACATCCGAGGCCATCGCCGCAGCGCTGGACCACGAGGACGCCGACCCGGACCTCGAAACGGAACTGGCGAAGGCCAGCCACCTGCACTGGAGGGCGGTCCTCAACGGGCCGCAGAGTGCAGTCCACCAGCACCTGGCGCGCTTGACCGAACTGCTGGAAAGCGGCGCCCCGCCCGCACTCTGGTTCAGCTTCTTCCCTTGGGTGCACTTCCACTTCGGGATACCGGGGGCGCGCGCGCTGGCCATGCGTCTGGTCTCGGGTGCGCTGGCCGCGGCGGGGGACGGGTATTTCCCGCTGCAATTGCAGGCCCGAAGCGCCGAAGCGTATCTCTTCTTCTGGCAAGGACGCGTGGACGAAGCCCAGGAGCGGATACGGCAATTGCAGCTGGACGAGCAATGGGCCGGCCGGCCGGCGCAGTCGCGTTTCGGCTCGTGGAGCCTGCTGGGCGTCGCAGGCATGGTGACCGGCGATCGCACAGTCCTGCAGGATTCACGAGGCAAGTCGACAGAATTCTTCCGGCGGTTGACCACGCTCGAATACGGCACGCTGGGCGTCACCGGCATCACGCTGTGCAACATGGAAATGGTCGCGGGCGCTCTCGCGGGATTGACTCAGCACCCCAATCTGAGCTTCTCCTACTGGGGCATTTTCCCGGCTCTGTTCGAGGCCAGGCTCGCTTTGCACGACCAGCGCGATGAAGATGCGCTCGCGCTCCTGCGCGAATGCGTCAAGACCTCCAGCGATCGCGATCGCTTCGGCTTCGACGCGCTGGTGCGCGTCTTTCTGGCCATCGCCGAGATGCGCACCGGTTCGGCGACGGCCGCATGGCGCGCGGTCGAGCCGCTGGTGGGGAAGATCCGGAGTTCCGGTGAGGTGCTCGGCGTGCTGTTCTGCGGACCGGCCGCCCTCGCCGAGCTGGCCCGTTTCCCATGGCCCGGCGAAGTGCCGCGCGAAGGACTCGCCGAGCTGCAGCATTGGGCGCAGCGCTCGCAGGCGCTGCAGGTCGGTGCGCATCCCGCCGAGGCGACCCCGCCGGCGGCGTCGCTCGACACCCCGCTGAGCGCGCGCGAGTTCGAGGTGCTGACGCACATCGCCGCGGGCGACAGCAACAAGCTGATCGCGCGCGCACTGGACCTCAGCCCGCACACCGTCAAGCGCCACGTGGCGCGCATTCTCGATCGCCTGGACCTGGCCTCGCGCGGCGAGGCCGCGGCCTGGTACCACCGGCGCCTGGCGAAGGGCGCGTCCGAGCCGAACCGAGGTCCGCGCGGCATCGCAAAATAGATGAAACCTCGCGCTGCCGTCGGGCCGACGGCGGCCCTCCATGGAGCGACGATGTGTAGAAATATCAAGACCCTCTTCAATTTCGAGCCGCCCGCCACCGACGACGAGGTGCGCGCCGCCTCGCTGCAGTTCGTTCGCAAGCTCAGCGGCTTCACGGCGCCCTCCAAGGCCAACCAGGCGGCCTTCGATCGCGCGGTGGCCGAGGTGGCCGCCAGCGCGCGCACGCTGATCGAATCGCTGGTCACCACCGCCGATCCGCGCGACCGCGAGATCGAGGCGGTGCGGGCGAAGGCCCGGTCGGCTGCGCGTTTCGCCGCCCCGTACAAAGTCATCTCGCCGGACTGACGCCATGCCCTCGATCGAAGAAATGCAACGGGCTCTCGAACCCTTGTTCCCCGGACTCATGGGCGTGCGCCTGCTGGCGCTCGAACCCGAACGCGTGCTGGCCGAAATGCCGGTGCGCGCCGCGCTCTGCACCGCCGGCGGCATCCTGCACGGCGGCGCCTACATGGCTTTCGCCGACACGCTCGGTGCGGTCGGCACGATCATCAATCTGGCCGCGGGCAAACGCACCACCACCACCGACTCCAGCACCAAGTTCATCGGCGGCGCGCGCATCGACACCACGGTGACGGGCGAATCGATCGCGCTGCACCGCGGCCGCACGACGATGGTGTGGCAGACCAGCATCCGGACGGCCGAAGGCAAGCTGTGCGCGGTCGTCACGCAGACGCAGCTCGTGATGGAGGCCTGAGCGCAACGACGATGCGGCCCGCCGCCGCGTTGTAATCTCCGTCATCCCAAGGAGTGCCTCCCATGCCTGTTGAACTCTGGCTCGCTTTCGTCGCCGCCTCGGCCGTGCTGCTGATCATCCCCGGCCCGACCATCCTGACGGTCATCAGCTATTCCATGGCGCACGGCCGGCGCGCCAACGTGCCGCTGGTCGCGGCCGTCGCGCTCGGCGATTCGACCGCGCTGGTGGTGTCGCTGCTCGGCCTGGGCGCGCTGCTGGCCAGCTCGGCGTTCTGGTTCATGGTCATCAAGTGGATCGGCGGCCTGTACCTGCTGTACCTCGGCATCAAGCTGCTGCGTGCCGGCGTCTCGACGGCCGAACTGGCCGCGCCCGCCGCACCCCGCTCGCGCTGGCGGCTGTTCGCCAACACCTACCTGGTGACGGCCCTCAATCCCAAGGGCATCGTGTTCTTCGTCGCCTTCCTGCCGCAGTTCATCGACCCGCACAGCGAAGTCACGCACCAGCTCTGGGTACTGGCGCTGACCTTCGTCGCGATGGCGACGATCAATGCGACGCTCTATGCGGTGTTTGCCGGCTCGGCACGCAAGCTGCTCGCGTCGCCGCGCGCGCAGAAGCGCTTCCACCTGGCCGGCGGCTCGCTGCTGTCCGCGGCCGGCGTCTGGGCGCTGCTGGCCAAGCGCCCGGGCTGAGGCGCTTCAATTGCGATTCGGATTGTTGGGCGCGCGGTCGTAGCGATTGGGCACGCCATCGTTGTCGCGATCGCGGTCGGAGCGGTTCGGAACGCCGTCGCGATCGCGGTCGCCATAGGCCCGCGGCGGCGGGCGGCCGTTGTCGTAGGGCACGGCGATACAACCGGCGAGCGTGGCGGACGCGATGAGCAATGCGGCGAGTGTTTTCATGAGATCTCCTGTTTCCTGAAAGACCCCAAAGTGCCCCGCCGCCGCGCAGGGAAGGCCGGGACGGACGCCCGTCTGCGGGTAGGCCTCGTTCTCGTCTTGCGGCGCCCGGACGACCGGGCTGTGGCAAGCTAGCGAGGTGCCGCGCCTTCGCTCCATCCGCCCTCTTCTCCTGGTCATCGCGCTGGCCGGCACGCTGGCGCGCTCCGCCTGGGCGCTCGCCAGCTTCGATGAGGTGCGGCGCGACTTCCATCCTTCGGACACGCGGGTGCTGGACCGCGATGGCGCGCTGTTGCAGCGCATGCGCACCGACGCCAGCGCGCGGCGCGGCCAATGGGTGGCGCTGGCCGACATCTCGCCGGCCCTGCGCACGGCGATGGTGTTGAGCGAGGACAAGCGCTTCTACGAACACAGTGGCGTCGACTGGCGCGCCGTGTCCGCGGCGGCCTGGGGCAATCTGTGGGCCACGCGCACGCGCGGCGCCTCGACCATCACCATGCAACTCGCCGGCCTGCTCGACGACGACCTGCGGCGTGGCAGCGGCGGACGCAATCTGGCGCAGAAGCTGGGCCAGACGATGGCGGCGCAAAGGCTGGAGCTGAACTGGCGCAAGGACCAGATCCTCGAGGCCTACCTCAACATCGTGCCGTTCCGCGGCGAGATCGTCGGCATCGACGCGCTCTCGCGCACGCTGTTCGGCAAGGCGCCGCACGGACTCGACGTGCGCGAGGCCGCGGTGGCGGCGGCGCTGGTGCGGGCACCCAACGCCAGTGCGGCGCGCGTGGCACAGCGCGCCTGCGAGGTGATGCGCGCGATGGAAGCGCCGCAGAAGACGGACTGCGAAGCGCTCGACATGTTCGCGAGCGCCGCGCTGCAGCGGCGCGACTTCGATGCGAGCGAGGGGATCGCGCCGCATCTGGCGCGGCATGTGTTGAGGGAAGTTGCGCGCAATCAGGAGGCTGCGGCCCTCACCCCAGCCCTCTCCCAAAGGGAGAGCGAGCAAGCCGGGATCCGCACCACTCTGCGCGCGCCGCTGCAGCGCTTCGCACTCGGCACGCTGCAGCGGCATCTGCGCGAGCTGCGCGGACGCCATGTCGAGGACGGCGCGCTGGTGGTGCTCGACAACGCGAGCGGCGAGGTGCTCGCCTGGGTCGGCTCCTCGGGCGCGCTCAGCCGCGCGGCCGAGGTCGATGGCGTGCTCGCGCAGCGGCAGCCGGGCTCGACGCTCAAGCCGCTGCTGTACGCGCAGGCGATCGCCGAGCGTCGGCTCACGGCGGCCTCGCTGCTCGACGACTCGTCGGCGCAGATCAACACGGCCGGCGGGCTCTACATTCCGCAGAACTACGACCACCAGTTCAAGGGCTATGTGTCGGTGCGCACGGCACTGGCCGCCTCGCTGAACGTACCGGCGGTGCGCACGCTGGTGATGGTGTCGCCCGAAGCCTTCGCACGGCAGCTGCGTGCCGCGGGGCTGGCGCTGCCGCAGAGCGGGGACTACTACGGCTACAGCCTGGCGCTCGGCAGCGCGGAAGTGTCGCTGCTGGGGCTGACCAATGCGTACCGGACGTTGGCGAACGGGGGGCGGTATGGGGAGACGCGGTTCCTGCCGGTATCGCCACCCCCACCCCGGTCCTCTTCCGCCAGCGGGAGAGGGAGCGAACGGCGCGCGCTCGATGAGCGCGCGAGCTTCATCATTGGCGACATCCTCAGCGACGGCAATGCACGCGCGCGGACCTTCGGCTTCGACAGCGTGCTCGGCACCCGCTTCTGGACGGCGGTGAAGACCGGCACCAGCAAGGACATGCGCGACAACTGGGCCGTCGGCTGGTCCCAGCGCTACACCGTCGGTGTGTGGGTCGGCAATGCGAGCGGCGCGCCGATGTGGGACGTGAGCGGCACCAGCGGCGCCGCGCCGGTGTGGGCCGAGGTGATGGGATTCCTGCACCGCGATCTGCCGAGCCGCGCGCCGGCGCCGCCCGCAGGCCTGGTGCAGACGCACGTGCGCTTCGGCAACGAGCTCGAGGCGGCGCGCAGCGAATGGTTCGTCGCTGGCACCCAGCAGGCCCTGTTCACGCTCCCGCCCGCGGCCTCCGCGGCCGACTCGGCGGCGCGCATCACCGCACCCTCGGACGGCACCATCATCGCGCTCGACCCCGACATTCCCCCCGAGCACCAGCGCGTGCGTTTCGAGGCCGAGGGACGCGGCCTCCGGTGGCGCATGGACGGCCGGCCCTTCGCACGCGGCGCCAGCGCGCAGTGGCTGCCCTGGCCGGGCCGGCATGTCGTGGAACTGCTCGATGCCGACGGCCAGGTGGCCGATCGGGTGCGGCTCGAAGTGCGCGGCGCCGGCGTCGTGAAAAGCACCAAACGCTGACGCGCGCTGCGGATTGCCGCACAATCCCGCGCTGGAAGAACCAAGGCTTGCGCCGACACGGACCATGAAGACCCCCACCCTCGGCCTGATCGTGCCCCCTGCGGCCGGACGCGTCCCCATCGACGGGCGGGCGCTCTACGCGGGCCGCGATGTCCGCTTCATCGCCCGCGGCCTGGCCTTGCCGGCCATCTCGCCCGAGGGATTCGACACCGTGGTCGACCGCATCCTGCAGTGCGGGGTGGAACTGCGCGATGCCGGCGCGCAGGCCATCTCGCTGATGGGCACCTCGCTGAGTTTCTACCGCGGCGCCGACTTCACCGATGCATTGCGCGACCGCATGCACGAGGCCACCGGCCTGCCCTGCACGACGATGAGCCATGCGATCATCGCCAGCCTGCACTGGCTGGGCATCGAGCGCGTGGCGGTCGCCACGGCGTACATTGACACGCTCAACCACCGGCTGGTCGCCTATCTCGCGAGCCGCGGCATCACGGTCACGCACATCGAGGGCCTGTCGATCACCGACGTCGATGCCGTGGGCCAGGTGCCAGCCGAAACGCTGATGGCGCTGGCCGAACGCACGGTCGCGGCCGACCCTTCGGCGCAGGGCCTGCTGATTTCCTGCGGCGGGCTGCTGACGCTGGACCTGCACGTACCGCTCGAAGACAGGCTCGGGCTACCGGTCACGTCGAGCTCGCCGGCCGGCTTCTGGGACCTGATGAGGGCCGCCGGACTCGATGCCTCGTCGCCCGGGCACGGACAGCTCTTCGCAGCCGAACGGGCTCTTGAACGCGCCGCTTGATCTCACGACGCTGCGCGTGATCGTCGCGGCGGCCGAGCTCGGCTCGCTCAGCGCGGCGAGCGATCGGCTGCAGCTCGCCGTGGCCGCGGCCAGCGCGCGCGTGACGGCGCTCGAAGACGCGCTCGGCCTGCGCGTGTTCGAGCGCTCCTCGCGCGGCGTCCGCCTCACGCCGGCCGGCCAGATGCTGGTGCGGCGCGGGCGCGAACTGCTCGCCGATTCCGACCGTCTCTCGGTCGATCTGCACGACTATGCCAAGGGCCTGCAGGGCCACGTGCGGCTGGTCGCCAACACCTCGGCAATGCTGGAACTGCTGCCCACCCGGCTCGAGCAGATGGCGCGCGAGCATCCGCTGATCCGCATCGACGTCGAAGAGCACGGCAGCCTCGACATCCCGATGCTGCTGCTCGACGGCCGCGCCGACCTCGGCATCGTGGACATGGCGCATGCGCCGCACGGCATCACGCTGCGCGACTGCTTCACCGACACGCTGGTGCTGGTGGTGCCCGCCGTCCACGCGCTGGCCGGTGCGAGCACCATCGCCTTCGAGGATGCGCTGGACGAGAACTTCATCGCGCTCTCGAACGGCACCGCGCTGTCGAGCCGGCTGGTGGCCTCGGCCTCGGTCTTCGGCAAGCTGCTGAAGATCCGCATGCAGATGCGCAGCTTCGACACGGTCTGCCGCATGGTGGCCGGCAACCTGGGCGTGGCGGTGCTGCCGCTGGAAGCGGTGGCGCCGCAGCTGGCGAGCTTGCCGTTGCGCGCGGTGCGCCTGAGCGATGCCTGGGCCGCGCGCACGCACCGCATCGCGCTGCGCAGCGGGACACCGCCGGCGCCGGCCACGCGCACGCTGGTCGAGTTGCTCACGCGCTGAGCATCCACTGCGGGCAAACCCTTGATTTCGCCATTGGCGAAAGCGGCGTTCGGCGCGCGTGCTTGTGGGCGGCCACGGGTGCTCCCTAGACTGCGCGCGAACCTGGAGACATTCGCATGAAGATCGCCCGCGTCACCGCCACGCCGCTGCACCTGCCGATATCGGTCGAGGTGTCGGGTCGCAGCAAGACCACCTCCCTGTCGCTGTGCCTGGTCGACATCGAGACCGACGACGGCCTGGTCGGCACCGGCATGACCGCCATCACCGAAGAGGAGGTGATCGCCTCGGTGGTCAACGAGATCGCGGCGCACGCGCTGGTCGGCATGGACCCGATGCGGCACGAGCAGGTCTGGGAACGGCTCTACTGGCTGCTCGCGCCGCGCGGGCAGTCCGGCTATGCGAGCCATGCGATGGCGGCCATCGACCTCGCGCTGTGGGACCTGAAGGGCAAGGCGCTGGGCCAGCCGTGCTGGCGCCTGTTCGGCGGCGCGCGCGCCGAGGTGCCGGTGTACGCGACCTTCGGCTTCGCCTTCTTCGACCGCGACGAGCTCGCCGCCGCGGCGCGCAGCTGGGTCGAGCGCGGCTTCACGCGCCTGAAGATGACGGTCGGCCACCATGGCCTGCAGCGGCGCGACGAGCCGCGCCCGCTCGATGCGCTGATCGCCGAGGACATGCAGCGCGTGCGCGCGGTGCGCGAGGCGGTCGGGCCCGAGGTGGAGATCTACATCGATGCCAACTGCAGCCTCGACTACTTCCACGCGCTTTCGCTGGCGCGGCGCATCGAGGACTTCGGCATCAGCTTCTTCGAGGAGCCGGTGTCGCAGAACGACATCCCCAATCTCGTGAAGCTGCGCCAGAAGACCTCGATCCCGCTGGCCGCCGGACAGAACGAAGGCCTGGCCAGCCGCTTTCGCGACATGCTGGTGGCGCAGGCGGTCGACGTGGTGCAGCCCAACGCCTGCATCACCGGCGGCTTCACGCAATGCATGCGCATCGCCGGCATGGCCGCGGCCTTCAACACCCGCTTCGCCAACGGCGGCGCCTGGCCGCATCACAACATGCACCTGCATGCGGGCCTGGCCAACGGCTCGCTGGTCGAGTACCACTCGGTGGCGGTCGATTGCTGCAAGCTGGTGTTCGACGATCTGCCGGTGCCGTCGAACGGCGTGCTCGCGCTGCCCGAACTGCCGGGGCTCGGCTTCGCGCCCAACCGCGAGCGCGTGGCGGAACTCGCGAAGCGGCCCGGCTCGCACGGCGTCGGCAAGGCCTGATGCGCGCAGCGACCCTCGAACGATTTCCGGAGACAAGACAAATGAACGCATTCACCTCACGGCGCACCGCGCTGGCATTCGGCGCTGCCCTGCTCGCCGCAGGCGCCACGCTGGCCCACGCACAGACCTATCCCGAGCGGCCGATCCGCCTCTTGGTCGGCTACTCCGCCGGCGGCGGGGTCGACGCGGTGGCGCGCCTGCTCGCACCGCGCCTGTCGGCGCTGCTGGGCCAGCAGGTGGTGGTGGAGAACCGGGCCGGCGCGGCCGGCGTGATCGCAGGCGATGTGGTGGCCAAGGCAGCGCCCGACGGCTACACGCTGCTGCTGGGCGACAGCTCGACCTTGATCGCGAAGTACATGCAGCCGAAGCTGGCCTTCGATCCGATCAAGAGCTTCACGCCGATCGCGGGCGTGTTCAAGTCACCGCTGCTGATCGTCGCCAACAACGATTTCCCGGCGAAGACGCCGCGCGAGCTGGTGGCCGCGCTGCAGGCCAGGCCGGGCGTCTACGCGTTCGCGACCTCCGGCGTCGGCACGGTGCAGCATTTGGGCTTCGAGATGATGAAGGGCCAGACCGGCACTTTCGCGCTTCACATCCCGTACCGCGGCGCGGCGCAGATCGTGCCCGACGTGATCAGCGGACAGGTGCCGCTCGGCGTGGTGAGCGCAACCGCCGGCATGGCGCAGGCCAGGGCCGGCAACCTGCGCGCGCTGGCCATCATGAGCAACGACAGGCTGCCCGGCGCGGAAAGCGTCGCGGCCCTGTCGACGGCCGTGCCCGGCATCGACGTGGCGCCGCGCCTGTTCCTGCTGGCACCGGCCGGCACGCCGGCCGCGATCGTGGACCGGCTCGGCGAGGCGGTCCGCAGCGTGATGACCGCGCCCGACATGGCGCAGGCTGCCGCGGTGCAGGGCGCGGTGCCGGACTTCCTGCCAGCGGCCGCGCTCGCCACCAGTCTCGCGCAGGAATCGGCGCGCTGGGGCAAGGTGATTCACGAGCAGCACATCTCGGCGCAGTAGGCGTGCGCCGCGCGATGGTCGCGACTCAAGCTGCCGCTTCGGCGGTCCGCGCTCGCCCTGCTTCGTAGGCCTTGAGATGCGCATGGACGACACGCAGCAGGTGCGCATCGCGGCCGTCGTTCGGCGCTCGCCGCAGCAGGTCGCCGATGATGTGCTCGCCCTCGATCTGCGCGCCGCGCTGGATGTCCTTGAACATCGACGCCGTGATCGGCGAGCCGGCCGCGGTCAGCATGCCGCGTGCGCGCGCGATCATCGCGGCACGCGGTGCAAAGCCGTTGTGGGCCGCGATCGCCGCGCATTCGTCGAGCAGGCCGCTCGCGATGCCGGCGCCGCCGCCCTGCTCGATGTCGCCGATGGTCGCGCGCATCAGGCAGGTGATGCCGGCCACCGAGGCGATGAAGATCCACTTCTCCCACATCTCCTGCAGCATCTCGCCGGAGGCGCGCGCCTCGAATTTGGCTTTCGAGAAGGCCGCCTCCAGCGCCTGCACGCGGGCGGAGCGCGAGCCGTCGAGTTCGCCGTAGGTCAGGCCATGCGTGTCGTTCAGATGAAGCACCGTGCCCTGCGGGTCGAGCACGGCCGAGATCAGACACAGGCCGCCGAGCACACGCTCGCGGCCGAAGCGCTGTGCCAGTTCGTCCAGATGCCGCATGCCGTTGAGCAGCGGCAGGATGGCGGTCTGCGGCCCGACGGCGGGCGCGAAGGAGGCCATCGTGTCCGCCAGGTCATAGGCCTTGCAGCCGACGATGACCACGTCGAAGGGCGCGCCGATGCCGTTCGCGAGCACGTGGGGCGGCGACGGAATGTGGAGATCGCCGAACAGACTGCGGACCACGAGGCCGGTCTGCGCGATCTGCGCCGCACGCCGCGGCCGCAAGAGAAAGCTCAGGTCTTCGCCGGCCTCCAGCAGCCGCCCACCGAAATACCCGCCCAGCGCACCGGCGCCTACAACCAGGAACCTCATTGCATTCTTCCTCTTCGCGTGGATGAAAGGCGAATTCTGCGCTTGTGAACTTTTGTTGTTCACGCTGCGGATAATGCGGGCTTGCGCAATCAGCGAACGACCCAGGAGATCCCCGAGTGCCCGACCTCTCGAAAATGACTTGCATCGAAGACCTGCGCGTGGTCGCCCAGCGGCGCGTACCGCGGATGTTCTACGACTATGCCGATTCCGGCGCCTGGACCGAGGGCACCTACCGTGCCAACGAAAGCGACTTCCAGAAGATCAAGCTGCGCCAGCGCGTGGCCGTGAACATGGACGGGCGCTCGACCCGCAGCACCATGGTCGGCGAGGAGGTCACGATGCCGGTGGCGATCGCGCCGACGGGCCTGACCGGCATGCAGCATGCCGACGGCGAGATCCTCGGCGCGCGTGCGGCCAAGGCCTTCGGCATTCCGTTCACGCTGTCGACCATGAGCATCTGCTCGCTGGAGGACATCGCCGAGAACACCGACCGCCATCCGTTCTGGTTCCAGCTCTATGTCATGAAGGACCGCGACTTCATCGAGCGCCTGATCGAGCGAGCGCGCGCGGCCAACGTGTCGGCGCTGCAGCTCACGCTCGACCTGCAGATCCTCGGCCAGCGGCACAAGGACATCAAGAACGGCCTCACCGCGCCGCCCAAGCCTACGCTCAGGAACCTCATCGACCTCGCCACCAAGCCGCGGTGGTGCATGGGGATGCTGGGCACCAAGCGCCGCACCTTCGGCAACATCGCGGGCCACGCGAAGGGCGTGAAGGACCTGTCCTCGCTGTCCTCGTGGACGGCCGAGCAGTTCGACCCCACGCTGAACTGGGCCGACGTGGAATGGATCAAGAAACTGTGGGGCGGCAAGCTGATCCTGAAGGGCATCCTCGATGTCGAAGACGCGCGCCTCGCGGCGGCCAGCGGCGCCGATGCGCTGATCGTCTCGAACCACGGCGGCCGCCAGCTCGATGGCGCACCCTCGTCGATCGAGGCGCTGCCGGCCATTGCCGAAGCGGTCGGCACCGAGATCGAGGTCTGGATGGACAGTGGCGTGCGCAGCGGCCAGGATGTGCTGAAGGCACGTGCGCTGGGTGCCCGCGGCACGATGATCGGCCGCAGTTTTCTCTATGGCCTGGGTGCCTACGGCGAGGCCGGCGTGACGCGCGCGCTGCAGATCATCCAGCGCGAGCTCGACCTCACGATGGCCTTTTGCGGTCGCACGCAGATCGACGAGGTCGATTCGAGCATTCTGCTGCCGGGCACCTTCTGATGGAGAAGGATATGCGGCGCTGACTGACAGCGCGTGCGCCGCCGGTGGCGCACGATGCCGTCGCCACCACAACATGTAGAGAGGCGATCGCATGAGCACCATCACGCCCGCCGCCGGTTCGGTTCCGGCCGGCTCCATGCCTGTCCATCGAGCCTATACCGCCGAGGAGAAACGGCACCGCATCTTCGCGATCATGGCGGCGTCTTCGGGCAACCTGGTCGAGTGGTTCGACTTCTACGTCTACGCCTTCAGCGCGCTCTATTTCGCGCCCTCCTTCTTTCCCAAGTCCGATCCGACGGCGCAGTTGCTCAACACGGCCGGCGTGTTCGCGGCCGGCTTCCTGATGCGGCCGATCGGCGGCTGGCTGTTCGGTCGCATCGCCGATCGCTACGGGCGCCGCATCTCGATGCTGATCTCGGTCACGATGATGTGCGCCGGCTCGCTCGCGATCGCATGCCTGCCGACCTATGCGGCCGTCGGCGCGCTGGCGCCGTTCCTGCTGCTCGTCGCGCGGCTGGTCCAGGGGCTTTCGGTGGGCGGCGAATACGGCACCACGGCCACCTACATGAGCGAGATCGCGCTGCGCGGGCAGCGCGGCTTCTTCTCATCGTTCCAGTACGTCACGCTGATCGGCGGCCAATTGCTCGCGGTGCTGGTCATCGTGGTGCTCGAGCAGTTGCTCAGCGAGGCCGAGCTCAAGGCCTGGGGCTGGCGCATTCCCTTCGTGGTCGGCGCGGTCGCGGCCGTGGTGGCGCTCTTCCTGCGCCGCACGCTGCACGAAACCCAGAGCGCCGAGGCGCGCGCCAACAAGGAGGCCGGCAGCCTGGCCGGCCTGTTTCGCCATCACAAGGCAGCGTTCTTCACGGTGCTGGGCTACACGGCGGGCGGCTCGCTGATCTTCTACACCTTCACGACCTACATGCAGAAGTACCTGGTGAACACGGTCGGCATTCCGATCAAGACCGCCAGCTATGTGATGACCTTCGCGCTGTTCGTCTACATGTGCATGCAGCCGCTGTTCGGCGCGCTGTCGGACCGCATCGGACGGCGTACCAACATGATGCTGTTCGGCGCGCTGGGCGCGATCGCGACGGTGCCGATCCTGACCGTGCTGCAAGGCGTGAAGAGCCCGGTGGTCGCGTGCGCTCTGATCGTCGTGGCGCTGGCGATCGTGAGCTTCTACACCTCGATCAGCGGCATCGTGAAAGCCGAAATGTTTCCGGCCGAAGTGCGCGCGCTCGGCGTCGGGCTCGCCTATGCGGTGGCGAATGCGATCTTCGGTGGCTCGGCCGAGTACGTGGCGCTGGGCCTGAAGTCGATGGGCCACGAATCGGCGTTCTACTGGTACGTCACCGGCATGATGGTGATTGCCTTCCTGGTGAGCTTGCGGCTGCCTCGGCAGGCGAGCTACCTGCATCACGATCATTGAGGCGGGCAAGGGCCCGTGGCTTGCGGGCTCGCGCTGCGGCGACCGGATCAGGTCTCGGCTTCCCAGAGCTTCGGATAGCTGCGCACGAAACCGTCGCCCGTGACCTCGAGCATCGCCGCGTAGTCGAAGCGCGGCGCGGTGTACCAGTAGCCGCTTTCGCTGCGCCGCTCGTAGCGCTGGTGCAGCTCGGCCAGGCTGCCGTTGTCCAGATCGATCCATGCGACCGGCGCGTCGGAAGCCTCGCCGGGCGCAAGGTGCAGGCGGCGCAGCTGCAGCAGGTTGGTGGCCGGGGTGAAGCCCATGTCGAGATCCACGCAGTGGCCGAGTTCCGGCACGGGCGTGTCGTTGAGCTTCCATCCGCCATGGGCGTCGTGCACGATGGAGAGGTCGATCGCCTCGCCGCCAAGCCAGCCGCGCACGGTGCCCCATTGCGTGTGCCAGGCCCGGTCGCAGCGCACCCGGTAGTGCAGCTGCGCGGCGCGGCCGTCTTCGCCGCGGAACACGGCGGCGCCGTCGATCTGCCAGTGTTCGCCGGCACGCTCGAGGCGACAGACGTCATGGCCCGGCGTTCCGAGCCGGCGCCAGAGCATGGAAGCGACGGTTTGCATCCGCCGCATGATGGCACCGGCAGCCCGCTCCGCGCAACCCTGACCTGGATCATGTTCAGGCGACATGGCCGCGCGAGTCGAACGGCGCCCGTCGAAGCGAAGATCGGAGGCTCCGACGACAATGGCGGATGTGACGACCGCACCGATTCGCCGCATCGCGCATCTCGACATGGACGCCTTCTATGCGTCGGTGGAGTTGCTGCGCTACCCGCAGCTCAAGGGCTTGCCGGTCGTGATCGGGGGCAGCCGCCGCAGGGTCGATGAAGCGCTGCGCAACCTGCCCGAGGGCGGGACGCTGGCCGACATTCCGGTCGAGACTTTTCCGCTGCTCAAGGACTATGTCGGACGCGGCGTGATCACCACGGCGACCTACCCGGCCCGGCAGTTCGGCGTCGGCTCTGCGATGGGAATGATGAAGGCTGCCAAGTTGTGTCCGCAGGCACTCGTTCTACCGGTGGACTTCGATGAATACCGGCGCTATTCGCGGCAGTTCAAACAGATCATCACGGAGATCGCGCCGGTAATGGAGGATCGCGGTGTCGACGAGGTCTACATCGATTTCACCGAGGTTCCAGGCGGCCAGCGCGAGGGCGGGCGTGTGCTGGCACGGTTGATCCAGAAATCGATCTTCGAGGCCACGGGATTGAGTTGCTCGATCGGCGTGGCGCCCAACAAGCTGCTGGCCAAGCTGGCGAGCGAGTTCGACAAGCCCAACGGCATCTCGATCGTGTTCGAGAGCGACCTGCAGACACGGATCTGGCCGCTGCCATGCCGCAAGGTGAATGGCATCGGCCCCAAGGCCGACGAGAAGCTTCAGCGCCACGAGATCCGGACCATCGGCGAACTGGCGTCCAGGGAGCGCGACTGGCTGATCGCGACCTTCGGCAAGGCCACGGGCGCCTGGATGCACGAGGTGGCGTGGGGCCGTGATGACCGTCCCGTGGTGACAGAGAGCGAACCGATCTCGATGAGCCGCGAGACGACATTCGATCGCGATCTGCATGCGACACGTGACCGCGCGGAGCTCGGCGCGATCTTCACGCACCTGTGCGAGAAACTCGCCGAAGACCTCCAGCGCAAGGGCTATGTCGGCAAGACCATCGGCATCAAGCTGCGCTACGACGACTTCAAGATCGCAACGCGCGATCAGACCATCGATCGCTTCACGGCCGATGGAAAGGAGATCCGCCATACGGCCGGCCAGTGCCTCAAACGCGTGCCGCTCGCGCGCTCGCTGCGTCTGTTGGGCGTACGGGTCGGCGCACTGGTGAAGGCTGACAGTGCCGATGCTCGCGCAGGCACTGCCTCGGTAATGAGCGGCCAGCGGGCGCTCCGTGCCGAAGAGCCGGCAGCGAGGACGGCATCGCTCTTCTGACGCGCTCGCGTTCGGGTGCCGGATGCGCCCGGCCGAAGGCAGGTGATTGCTAGAATTTCCGTCAGTACCGCGGCGGGAGGTTCAACGAAGTCGCATGCGCCACTCAGATCGCGAGCACATTCGAAACTGCTAGCGTACAAACAAGAACGCCCAACCAAGGGATTGGTTGGGCGGTTCAGGGGGCTGTAAGAGCCTGACGATGACCTACTTTCACACGGGAACCCGCACTATCATCGGCGCTGAGGCGTTTCACTGTCCTGTTCGGGATGGGAAGGAGTGGGACCACCTCGCTATGGTCATCAGGCATAACTGGTTGCTGTCTTGAGGGTAGATCAAGACAACGAATTCATAGAGTTTGGAATCAGCTTTTGGTATTTTGAATGCGTCAACTTGGCATAACACCTTGATCGGAGATCAAAGTTATAGGGTCAAGCCGCACGAGCAATTAGTATCGGTTAGCTTAACGCATTACTGCGCTTCCACACCCGACCTATCAACGTCCTGGTCTTGAACGACTCTTCAGGGGGCTCGAGGCCCCGGCAGATCTCATCTTGAAACGAGTTTCCCGCTTAGATGCTTTCAGCGGTTATCTCTTCCACACTTAGCTACTCGGCAATGCCACTGGCGTGACAACCGATACACCAGAGGTGTGTCCACTCCGGTCCTCTCGTACTAGGAGCAGGCTTCCTCAAATCTGCAGCGCCCACGGAAGATAGGGACCAAACTGTCTCACGACGTTTTAAACCCAGCTCACGTACCTCTTTAAATGGCGAACAGCCATACCCTTGGGACCGGCTACAGCCCCAGGATGAGATGAGCCGACATCGAGGTGCCAAACACCGCCGTCGATATGAACTCTTGGGCGGTATCAGCCTGTTATCCCCAGAGTACCTTTTATCCGTTGAGCGATGGCCCTTCCATACAGAACCACCGGATCACTATGTCCTGCTTTCGCATCTGCTCGACTTGTCAGTCTCGCAGTTAAGCACGCTTATGCCATTGCACTATCGTCACGATGTCCGACCGTAACTAGCGTACCTTCGAACTCCTCCGTTACGCTTTGGGAGGAGACCGCCCCAGTCAAACTGCCTACCATGCACTGTCCCCGATCCAGATAATGGACCTAGGTTAGAACCTCAAACACACCAGGGTGGTATTTCAACGTTGGCTCCACAAGATCTAGCGACCCTGCTTCAAAGCCTCCCACCTATCCTACACAGATCTGTTCAAAGTCCAATACAAAGCTACAGTAAAGGTTCATGGGGTCTTTCCGTCTTTCCGCGGGGAGATTGCATCATCACAAACATTTCAACTTCGCTGAGTCTCAGGAGGAGACAGTGTGGCCATCGTTACGCCATTCGTGCAGGTCGGAACTTACCCGACAAGGAATTTCGCTACCTTAGGACCGTTATAGTTACGGCCGCCGTTTACTGGGACTTCAATCAAGAGCTTGCACCCCATCATTTAATCTTCCAGCACCGGGCAGGCGTCACACCCTATACGTCCACTTTCGTGTTTGCAGAGTGCTGTGTTTTTAATAAACAGTCGCAGCCACCGATTTTTTGCAACCCATTCATGCTCCGTTGTTCACTTCACACTAATAGGGCACACCTTCTTCCGAAGTTACGGTGTCAATTTGCCGAGTTCCTTCTCCTGAGTTCTCTCAAGCGCCTTAGAATACTCATCTCGCGCACCAGTGTCGGTTTGCGGTACGGTCGTGTGTAGCTGAAGCTTAGTGGCTTTTCCTGGAACCTCGTTCAGTCACTTCACAAGCAAGCTTGCTCGATCGGCAGCCTCGGTATATGACGGGCGGATTTGCCTACCCATCGCCTACTTCTGCCTAAACCGGGATATCCAACACCCGGATGACCTATTAAGATCCGTCCCCACATCGCACTACACATCGGTACAGGAATATTGACCTGTTTCCCATCAGCTACGCATCTCTGCCTCGCCTTAGGGGCCGACTCACTCTACGCCGATGAACGTTGCGTAGAAAACCTTGCGCTTACGGCGAGGGGGCTTTTCACCCCCTTTAACGCTACTCATGTCAGCATTCGCACTTCTGATACCTCCAGCACGCCTTACGACGCACCTTCACAGGCTTACAGAACGCTCTCCTACCACTTGCAATAAATTGCAAATCCGCAGCTTCGGTAACTGGCTTAGCCCCGTTACATCTTCCGCGCAGGACGACTCGATCAGTGAGCTATTACGCTTTCTTTAAATGATGGCTGCTTCTAAGCCAACATCCTGACTGTTTTAGCCTTCCCACTTCGTTTCCCACTTAGCCAATTTTAGGGACCTTAGCTGGCGGTCTGGGTTGTTTCCCTCTTGAGTCCGGACGTTAGCACCCGGTGCTCTGTCTCCCAAGCTGTACTCGTCGGTATTCGGAGTTTGCCTTGGTTTGGTAAGTCGCCATGACCCCCTAGCCAAAACAGTGCTCTACCCCCGACGGTAATACTTGAGGCACTACCTAAATAGTTTTCGGAGAGAACCAGCTATTTCCAAGTTTGTTTAGCCTTTCACCCCTATCCACAGCTCATCCGCTAGTTTTGCAACACTAGTCGGTTCGGACCTCCAGTACCTGTTACGGCACCTTCATCCTGGCCATGGATAGATCACTTGGTTTCGGGTCTACACCCAGCGACTATCGCCCTATTCGGACTCGATTTCTCTACGGCTTCCCTATTCGGTTAACCTTGCCACTGAATGTAAGTCGCTGACCCATTATACAAAAGGTACGCAGTCACCCTTGCGGGCTCCTACTTTTTGTAAGCATGCGGTTTCAGGATCTATTTCACTCCCCTCCCGGGGTTCTTTTCGCCTTTCCCTCACGGTACTAGTTCACTATCGGTCGATGATGAGTATTTAGCCTTGGAGGATGGTCCCCCCATATTCAGACAGGATTTCTCGTGTCCCGCCCTACTTTTCGTCAGCTCAGTACCACACAGGTCTTTTCACGTACGGGGCTATCACCCGCTATGGCCAGCCTTTCCAAGCTGTTCCGTTAAGTCTTGTGCTATCACTAACAGGCTCTTCCGATTTCGCTCGCCACTACTTTCGGAATCTCGGTTGATGTCTTTTCCTCGAGCTACTGAGATGTTTCAGTTCACCCGGTTCGCCTCGCATGACTATGTATTCATCATGCGATACCTTTCGGTGGGTTTCCCCATTCGGAAATCTCCGGATCAAAGCTAATTTGCCAGCTCCCCGAAGCTTATCGCAGGCTATCACGTCCTTCGTCGCCTATCATCGCCAAGGCATCCACCACATGCTCTTATTCACTT